>NZ_DAMBRK010000038.1:0-4696 GCF_032055105.1 Epilithonimonas sp. | reverse complement strand
TCTTCTCATAAAAAATGCCCCTAAAAAGTGTATAACTTTTTGGGGGCAGTCCAAGATAAGGGTGTTTTTTATGGTTAATAGAGGGCAGTCATCACATCGTTATGCCACAAATACAGCCATAGCTTTACCGATTTTAATTACTTAGGATCACCATAATATGTCCCACTCAGCACCATATAAAAATACGTCTTCACAAGCTATTAGGTTCAAAATCGATAGGCATTTCAAGATTCACCACATATTCTGTCCACAAGCTCCACGTGTTAACCCATTCCTCATAATACAACTCCAGATCCGCAAGATTGTCATAATATTGGGTAACTGGCGCATTTTCATAAGAATTCTCCTCCCAAACATTGCTGTTATGACTCGTTTCCGAAACACGTACCATATTATGAAACTCAAAAATAAGATAACCGTCTCTCCCTGTTACTTGCTTCTTAATTGCTTTCAGTCTGAAAAGATTGAGCGCAATACCACCATGTTGATAAATCATAATTAAATAAAGGATTATAAAGATTAATAACAATACTACCTTATGCAAACAAGCTCTTCATAAGCGTTAAAGCCTGTAGACCATTCTCAAAAACCTAGATCACAAACTTCCAGGCACTGCACTATTCAGAAGAGCTTACCTGCATCAAAAAATTATTCCATACTCCAATCCAGGCTTCAAAACTCTCTTGCAAGTCCAGAACATCATCATAAAACTGGCTCAAGGGCTCATTACGATAAGACCGCTCCACCCATTTCCCCGTCTCATCATTTTCTAAACGAACCAGTGCATTATCAAACTCAAAAATCAAAAAACCACCTTCTCCAGAAAGTTCCCTTCGCAGAGCCTTAAGAGAATAAAGTGAGATCGCAATCCCATTGTGTTCATGTATCATAATTCAGTTGGATTGATTATACAAAAAGTAAAAAACATTGACATAACTCAACAGAATAAGGGATGATAAGATATATTTAGAATCTCAAAAAACAGATCTGTTTTCATTTGGTATTATTATTTTTTAATAAAGATATCAAAATAAATCATTAAATTAAAAACAATATTAAAATCCACCAAATCCATTACCATTACATCAAACAAATCTAACAGATAATATATAATTCACAATCCAAACCACCGCCATACATCAAACAACATACATCTACCTCACCAACGCCCATCTGTATAGTAGTTATTAGACAACGCTTTGAGTTTGTTGGGATCGAGCCCTTCAAGAATGATATTCCCTGCATAAACATGATTAGCATCCCAACCAATATGGGCATCCTGAAAATGATCCGTAAAAGTCTTAAAGGTCTTAGCATCCGCACCCATCACTTCATAATAGCCTTTACTCGGTATCATTGCATAAACTTTCTCTTCATAAATACAATAAACACCATTAAGATCATTCTTAGGCGTATTGTAAGTAATAGGCTGAGCTTTGTCTGATAAAGAAACATAGAGGAGACCAAAACAAGAGGCAAGAAACAAAATTAGTAAGCCAGCAATGAGAAATCGAAATCGATAGAGCATTAATAGTTTTTATAGGGGTTGATTCTCAAATTTAATGAAGAACAAAATACCATAATCATTAAAAAAACAGACTATCATTAATATTAAACTCAGCTAAGCCATTCATTTTCATAGCTTCAAGCTATATTACTAGAATATGAATAAGTAATCTGTATTTTCTCATTATGAGATAATGAAGTTTTTATTATATTTGTGAAGAACCACTAAATAAATTTTATGTTAAAGAAAATCGTTTTTCTTAGTATTCTAACGCTCTCATATACCGCTTCTACAGCTCAAACCAAAACTACACCTATCTATTTGGATGATACCAAACCTGTAGCAGAAAGAGTGAAAGATGCCCTCTCCCGTATGACTCTGGAGGAAAAAGTGGCAATGCTCCACGCCCAATCCAAATTCAGTTCCGCAGGTGTTCCAAGATTAGGAATTCCAGAATTCTGGACGACAGATGGCCCACATGGTGTACGTGCAGAAGTAAAATGGGACGAATGGGATCAGGCTGGCTGGACCAATGACTCTATCATCGCCTACCCTGCTTTAACAGCATTATCTGCTACTTGGAACAAAAAAATGTCCTGGAACTACGGAAAAGCTTTGGGAGAAGAAGCGCGTTACCGTAAAAAAGATATCCTTTTAGGGCCTGGTGTCAACATCTACAGAACACCACTCAACGGTAGGAATTTTGAATACATGGGTGAAGATCCTTTCTTAACTTCCAAAATGGTAGTTCCTTACATACAAGGGGTTCAGTCTAATGGTGTTGCAACTTCTGTAAAACATTATGCACTGAACAATCAGGAAACATTCCGCCACACCAGTAATGTGAAAGTAGATGACAGAGCCTTATACGAGCTCTATCTTCCACCATTCAAAGCAGCTGTTACAGAAGGTGACTCTTGGACCATAATGGGTGCTTACGATATGTACAAAGGTCAATACGCCAGCCAAAACCAATATCTATTAAATGATATCCTGAAAGGCGAATGGGGCTACAAAGGTGTTGTTGTATCGGATTGGGGCGCAGTCAACAATACCGAACAAGCCATCCACAACGGACTAGACATGGAGTTCGGAAGCTGGACCAATGGCTTATCTGCCGGTACTAGTAACGCTTATGATAACTACTATCTGGCTAAGCCTTATTTGGATTTAATTAAATCCGGAAAAGTAGGCACAAAAGAATTGGATGACAAAGTAACCCGTATCCTGAATCTGGCTTACAAAACCACAATGAACAAGAACAAGCCTTTCGGAAATGTAGCCTCTGAAGATCATAAAGCAGTTGCTAAACAAGTAGGCGAAGAAGGCATTGTACTTCTTAAAAATCAAAACAACATTTTACCGATTGACCTTAATAAAGTTAAAACTATTGCTGTCATCGGAGAAAATGCCATCAAAATGATGACTGTAGGTGGAGGTTCTTCTTCATTAAAAGTAAAATATGAAACGCTCCCCCTTGACGGTATCAAATCCCGTTTTGGCAAACAAGCTGAAGTGAAATATGCCAGAGGCTATGTAGGTGATCCAGGCGGCGAATACAACGGTGTACAATCTGGACAAAACTTAAAAGACGATCGTTCGGCAGATGTTATTTTAAATGAAGCGGTAGAATTAGCCAAAAAATCTGACTTCGTCATCTTTGTTGGAGGACTCAATAAAGCCGATTATCAAGATGCAGAAGGAATCGATAGAAAAAGTTATGGGTTGCCTTACAACCAAGATAACGTAATCTCAGCATTAGCAAAAGCAAATAAAAATTTAGTCGTAGTACTAGTTTCAGGAAATGCTGTTGCAATGCCTTGGATTAAGGATGTTCCTGCAATTGTAGAATCTTGGTATCTAGGTTCGGAAGCTGGTAATTCTCTAGCATCAGTTTTAGCAGGAGATGCCAACCCTTCTGGTAAATTACCTTTCACTTTCCCTGTAAAATTGGAAGATAACTCAGCTCACCAATTGGGAGAATATCCTGGAAACAAAGAGGAAATAGCAGCCGGAAAAGGGAAAGATCAAAAAAATCCGATCAACATCACTTATAATGAAGGTATCTTCGTAGGTTACCGTTGGCATGACACAAAACATATCAAACCGCTTTTCAGTTTCGGACACGGTTTAAGTTATACGACTTTTGAATTTGGTAAAGCTAAAGCAGATAAAACGAGCATATCGCAAGATGATAAAATCACATTTACTTTCACTATAAAAAACACAGGAAAAAAAGCAGGTGCTGAAGTAGCCCAACTTTATATCTCCGATTTGAAGTCTTCTCTTCCACGTCCTACCAAAGAACTGAAAGGTTTTGAAAAAGTATTCTTAAACCCTGGTGAAGAAAAAGAAGTTAGCATCACAGTTGACAAAGCTGCTCTAAGCTTTTTTGACGCAGACAAACACGCTTGGGTTGCTGAGCCTGGAGATTTCGAAGCTTTGATTGGAAACGCTTCCGATAACATCAAAACAAAAGTAAAATTTACTTTGAAATAAATAGTCTTAAATAATAAGTTTCAATTTTCACTTTAAAATAACAATCCGGAAGATCTTGATTTTCCGGATTAACTATACATCATTACCAATATAGCTAAGAACTTTTTGTTATTTAAAAATACTTAGATATCATAATAATTAAATTAAATATAAGCAAGAAACTAGTATTTCTGTTTAATTTCAACATACATATTCCATCTATATGCATCCTTAAAATCATGAGAGATAATATCAATTTTGGTTTTCAAATAAAAATAAATTCTATTATATCTTCTTAATAAACTTCAATATAATCTATTTTTAAAGTATAATATTGATTTAAATATATCAGCGGTTAGTATAGCAATTTTTTTTAAGTTAATGCTAAAAAAAGAAAGGAAAAGAGCCTAAGGACAATAATTAATCAATAGTTTTGGAGAATTAGAAGGATCATGTTAAAACATTAATGAATATTTAAAATACCAAAAAAAGAGATTAAAAATGAAACGAATATATCTTATTAATAAAAACAAAACCTCTTATTCATCTAATCGAATGAGGTCATAAGAGTATAATAGTTTATTGTGGATACATGTAAGAATAATAAGTTTAAGTTTAGCGCAAAAAAAACCTCAATCAAATAAATGATTGAGGTTTAAAAAAACTGGCGGCGACCTACTCTCCCGCTTTCGCAGTACCATCGGCGCTAGA
>NZ_DAMBRK010000037.1:0-4778 GCF_032055105.1 Epilithonimonas sp. | reverse complement strand
CTTCTCATAAAAAATGCCCCTAAAAAGTGTATAACTTTTTGGGGGCAGTCCAAATTTATTTTGGAGTTTTAAAATAAATTATAACTTTGTAATTCAAAGTTCTTTTTATGGAATCGAAAAATTACCAAGATGAATTAGCACATATCCGTCAAATGATGGAACGCAGTTCAAGATTTATTTCATTAAGTGGTTTGTCCGGCGTTGTTGCTGGAATCGTTGCTTTGTTGGGCTCTGTTTATGTTTACTTTATTTTTCAGAGAGAAGGAATCGATTACTTTGATGGAGAAAGAAATATCTATACACCAGCTTTAGCTCAGGAACTATTCTTTGTCGCTTTGGTAATTTTAGTTTTGGCAATTTCCAGCGGATATATTTTCACAGCAAGAAAGAGTAAAAAGAAAAATCTGAAAATTTGGGATTCGATTACAAAAAAGCTGTTACTCAACTTTGCAATTCCGTTAGTTGCTGGCGGATTTTTTTGTATTGCACTTTGGTATCATCATTATTTTCCTTTAATTGCGCCGTCAATGCTCATTTTTTATGGATTAGCTTTAATTAATGCAGAGAGATATACATTAAGTGATGTCAAATATCTCGGGATTTGTGAAGTTATTCTTGGAATTGTTGCTTTGTTTTGGCTTGGTTGGGGTTTGATATTTTGGGCGATAGGATTTGGTTTTCTGCATATTTTTTATGGGATTTTGATGTATAGAAAGTATGATTAGATTATGTGGTTGTTTTCTTTATTAGTATTGTTGATTCCAGTATTTATCACATTTGGTTTATTATGGTTGAATTACTTGACAAAAAAGAAAATATTTAAAATCACAGCTATTGCACTTTGGATTTTAATTGGAGTTTTTTTTGTGTCGGGAATTATTTATAATTTCTTAAATAGTAAAACGACAGTTAATAAAGAAGATTTCTATGGAACATACATTGTTGATAGAAATTTTTTCAAAGGAAAAAATGCTGATTGGCAATACAACCATTATAGATTTGAAATCACAAGAGATGATGAATTGAATTTATACATTACAGATGAAAACAAGGTATTAAAGATTTATAAAAGAAAAATTGAATTTATAAAAGGAAGTGCAAGTCCACATTTGAAAATCATTAATGAAAATCCAAATTTTATTTTAGAAGCAGAGCCGACATTATTTAGAAACTCTTGGGATTTTTATTTAGTTTTTAAAACTAAACCTTATTCGAATATGTTTTTCAAAAAAGGAAAGTGGAAGCCAATTAATAATTAAAAGCAATGTTAAACATCAATCAACTCAACAAAGAATTCGAAAGCCGTGTAAGATTGGGCATTATGTCCGTTCTTATGGTCAACGACTGGGTTGATTTCACCGAAATGAAAAACCTTCTGAATGCAACCGACGGAAATCTCGCAAGCCATAGCTCAGCTCTCGAAAAAGCAGAATATATCGAAATCAAAAAAGAATTTGTAGGCAAGAAACCGAAGACATCTTATCGTGTTACACAAAAAGGAAGAGATGCTTTTACAGAACACATCAATAATTTAGAAAAATTGTTGGGAAGATAAGTCCCGATTTTTTTTGAAAATTAACTTTGTAATTCAAAGAACTTTATTAAATGAAAAATGATTTTAAAATATCAGTATTAACATTTCAAGCTTCTCTTTTTGTAATAATAACAAGTTTGACAAACTATTATTTTATTCAAATTCCTTTATTAGTGATTTATACTTTATTAACATTAAGTCTTGTATTTTTTGTAAATCTTTTTGTTTTCATTTATTTAATCATCAAATATGTTATTGAAAATGATAATGATTACTTGAAGTCGGCCTCAATCCTTTTAATAAATATCCCCTTGTATTTTCTATTAGTCTTTTTATTTGAACTGATATTATATAGACTTTAAAAAATTTTAACCTAAAACTTTGAAATTCAAAGCAAAATATGACCAGAAAATCATTTATCAAAAAATCCATACTCGCAACAGCAGGTTTATCATTATTCTACAGTTGGCAGATTGAACCATTTTGGTTGGAGTTTGTAAAACAAGACTTGCCAATTAAAAATTTGCCTTCAAAGCTTCATAACAAAGTTCTGATGCAGATTTCGGATTTGCACGTTGGAAACAGATTCGATTATAATTATTTGATTGATTCTTTCAAAAAAGCAAAAGCTTACAAACCGGACATTGTTGTTTACACAGGAGATTTCGTTTGTTGGGAAGATAATCCTGAACAATTTGAACAACTGAAAATCGTAATGAAAGAAGCTGTTCTAGGAACTTTAGGAACGGTTGCAATTCTTGGTAATCACGATTACGGCGCAGAATGGAGAGAAGAATATGTTGCCGATGAAATCTCAAATATTATAAACGATTCCAAAATCCAAATGCTTCGAGATGAAAAAGCAAATATTTTAGGTCTCAACATTTATGGATTCGAGGAATTATGGGGAACCAATTTTCATCCCAAAAACTTAACTAAAACCATTAATCCAGACGAAGCTAATCTTGTGCTTTGTCACAATCCTGATGTTTGCGATTTGGATGTTTGGAACAATTACAAAGGTTGGATTTTGTCCGGACATACACACGGCGGACAATGCAAACCGCCTTTTCTTCCACCTCTGATTCTTCCTGTAAAAAATAGAAAATACACATCTGGAATCATTGATTTGGAAGATGGAAGAATACTTTACATCAATCGTGCTTTGGGACATTCTTATCAAGTTAGATTCAACTGCAGACCGGAGATTACATTGTTTACTCTTAAATCAATTTAAAATCATAATTATGAAAAAACATCATTTAATTTTCATCACAGTTTTCGCCGTTATCATTCTTTTCTACAAAGAATATATTGCCCTTAACCTCGGCATTTTTGGAATCTTTCTGAGTATTTTGACTTATACTCAAACCAAACCCGAATTCCGAACGCGAACTTTTTTGACACTTTTTGTAACCTCCATTTTTTCGTCGTTTGCATTTGCTTGGTTTGGCGACGCCATTTCGTTTGTCGCTGTTTTTGTCTCTGTATTTTTGCTGAGGTTCAAAGGAACTTACCCGAAACTAAAACCATTTATATATATTGAAGTTCTATTGTTGAATCTCTTCACATTCTTGGGAAGAGTTTTTAACATAGACGGGTGGTACGAGAAATCCAAGGAAAGAAGTTTTGCCAAAAAACTCATTGCGATGATTTTGATTCCTGCGTTTTTTATCACAATTTTCTTTTTCATTTACGCTCAAGGTAGCGACCATTTTGCAAATCTGTTCAGAGATTCTGAACTTGAGTTTCAACCTTTGACTTTTATTGTCTTGGCAATTGTAGGATTTTATATTGGATTTATTTTTTGGAATTTCGGAGTAGAAAGATTCATTTTCAAACAAAATCATTATTTGAATGATGACTTTTCTTGTTTAATGAAAATTCAAAAACCAAGCTTTTCTTTTCTTGATGTCGATTCCGAGAGAATCAGCGGATTAATTTCTTTTTCTGCACTTAACATCTTGCTGTTAGTTTTCATTACGACTTACAATTACGAACAGTTTTTTGAAGTCACAAAATCTGCAGATAGTTTGAGTGCAGAAACTCACGAACGCGTAAATGCTGTGATAATGTCAATCGTAATGGCGATTCTTGTGATTCTGTTCTATTTCAAAAAGGGATTTAATTTCGATGAAAAAGCAAAATCTCTGAAAATTTCTGCTAAAATCTGGATTGTTTTGAATGCCGTTTTAGTGATTTCTGCATCGCTCAAAAACTCAGAATATATAGTCAATTACGGTTTGACTTACAAACGTTTGGGCGTCTACGGATTTCTAACAATGGCTTTGATTGGTTTGATTTTCACATTCATCAAAATTCAGAAAAAGAAGACCAACGCTTTCCTTTTCAACCAAATGTTTTGGGCTTGTTATGGCTTGATTTTGGTTTGCAGTTATATCAATTGGGGGGGAATTATCACTTCCAATAATATCAAAAGAAAGGATTTTGCAGAAAATTATCACTTGGTTTCAATCAATTATAATGAACAAATCTTGCTTGATTATGCTCAGAAAACTGGAAACTCCGAAATGAAAAATCAACTTGAAGAAAGAATAGAATCTTATCAAAAAGAATCTTTCCTCTCAAAAATATTGTACTATGAATTTATTAAAATCGAAAAAAAATAATTTTAAATATTTGGCTTTGATTCCATTATTTTTAGTGGCTTGTAAAAAAGAAGCAGAAGTAAAAGACACAAAATTAGATACAGTTACAACGATAGAAAAACCAATCGATTCCTTATCAACCATTCTGAAAACCGAAAAAGAATCCAATCAGAATATCGTAACAGTTGACGCCTCAAAAATGCCAATCCGATTAAACCTCGAAATCAAAAATCCAGAAGATCAATTAATTATTAGATTAGAAAATCTTAATCAATCTAAAATCAAAGGTTATTTAAAAACGGAAAAACCAATGAATTTGAGATTCAATCAAATCAGAATGCCAGACAATACATTCGACGGACCATTTACGCAAACAATAGAATACGAAACCAAGCAAAAAGGAGAGTATTGGCTGATATTAGCCAAAAGCAACATGGCAGAAGGAACACCAGTTGGAAAATTCTTTGTTAAAATAGAGTAGAAAATATAAACCACATAGTCACATAGAAAAAACCTTTATTCTTGTTAAAAAAAAAGAGAAAATAGAATGATTAACTATTTTCTCTTTTTTGTTTTGAAATTAACTCGTAGTGCATTATTAAATTAATTCAATTTTAAGTCTATTCATTTTTCTA
>NZ_DAMBRK010000036.1:0-7583 GCF_032055105.1 Epilithonimonas sp. | reverse complement strand
TCTTCTCATAAAAAATGCCCCTAAAAAGTGTATAACTTTTTGGGGGCAGTCCAATCATTGATTCGGGGTGTTTTTGTTATTCAATAAACTAAGTTTTAGTTTTTGATGAATTTAGTTTGAGATTTTTCTCCATTAACTTCTACAGAGATTATGTAAATTCCTTTTACTAATTTAGAAACGTTTACTTTTCCATCTGTAGTTCCTTGATTAACCAATTGTCCGCCTACAGAGTAGATTTCATAATTAGTTTTAGAAGAGATATTAGAGATGTTGATGAAATCTGTTGCTGGGTTTGGATAAACACTAATGTTATTTTTCTTAACATCTGTTACTGCTAGAGTTTCAGAAATTTTAACTGCATAGTCTTCAACTTCACCATAAGTGTAAGATGCGCATGGGCCTGTTGGCGCAGTATTGTATCTCATAATTACTCTCATTCCGAGTGTTTTATCTCCGCTGTATGCGGTTTCTGGAACTGCAAAAGTAGATGTAACAGTAGCCGTGGTGCTAGGTGCGCTAGTCATTACTTTTTCAGAAGCGTCGTAAGTTCCATCTCTGTTAAAATCAATCCAAACAGCAACTGCTTCACTATAAGTTGCTCCTGTCCAAGCTTTGGTTACTGCTATTGTATTTCCAGTAGATCCTTTAGTTAACTGAACTAATCTTGTGTTATCTGCGCTGTAATCTGTATAAGTACTAGCTCCAGAAGTACTAGTCATAACGGTACCGTTGTTTGCTGGTGTTACCACAACTTTTGAGATATATTCGTCTCCAGCATTACTAGAAGAAACTGTACAATATATAAGTCCTAAAGTTTTGAATGTTTCATTAGCATAAGCGCCTGTAGTTCCGCTACAAACTGCAGCAACTTCTACATCGTAATTTGTGTCTTCTTCTAATTCTGTAATATTGTAAGTATTGGTTGCGATATCATTTACAACGGTCCAGCTAGTCTCGCTTGCTTTTTTATATCTTACAGAATATGTTGCATTAGCTACAGCGTCCCAATCTATTTTTGCACTTGTTTGGGTAATAGCCGAAGTTGCTAATCCTGCAGGTGCGGTACCGTCGCAGTTGACCATTGCAGAAACCGTTACTTTACTTGCCGCGTAAAAAACGTTTCCTATAGCAGAGACTCTTACAGTTAGTACTGTGTTTGTAGGAAAACTTGAAAAACTTATTTCTTCAGTTCCGTCATTTGGAGTAGATTCTGCTAAAACTGTCCAGCTTGCGCCGTTGTCCGTTGTATAATCAATTTTGACATCGGTTACGTTATAAGGAGCAGCAGTTGTTCCAACTGGATCCCAAGTGAATGCACCAGTAGCGTTGTTGTAAACTTTTGAAGATGTTATTTTAAATGGTCCTGCAGCACCTACAATCACTCTTTGCGTTGCATATTGAGTCTGTTGTTGTGCAACATCAGGATTGTTATCTCTTACAGTTACTTTAAAATTAGTTGTTCTAGCTACAGTAGAAACAGCTTCCCAATCTGTTGTGCTTTTTAAGTTTCCGGCTAGAACTGTTTCTAGCTTAGGGAAATATCTTGTTGGGCTTGTAGTAGGGTTCCAAGATCTAAAAGTTGGACCATTGGTGTTGTTTCCTAAATTAGCAATTGTAGTTGGAGTGGTTGCGCTATCGGTTTGATCCCAGCCATATGTAATTGGATTGCCTTCCGGATCTGTAGCTTGTGCTGTTAGAACAAAAGCTGTACTTTTTGGAATTGTAACATTCGCCATAGCAACAATCGTAGGAGGTTGATTTGTAATAGGCGTTTCTATATCACAAGTCTTAGATGTAAGATTGTTCTGAATCTGAATAATACTATTGATATGGAAATAAGGATCAGAATGATCTTGTAAATCAGTGGCTCCCGTAATCCCAGCATAACCCATGATAGAGGATCCAGATCCAGGTTCTACGTTTTGTCCAGTTCCTTCAAGACTCATAGAGAAAGTATGATTTCCACCTAATTGATGACCAATTTCGTGAGCAACATAATCGATATCAAAATTATCTCCTTGAGGGATTCCGTCTGCAGGCGAAGTGATACCAGAACCTTTTCCTAGAGGTGTACTTGTTGTTGGATTAATACAAACACAACCAATACAACCTGCATTTCCGCCACCTCCAGATGCTCCAAACATATGACCAATGTCGTAATTGTCGTTACCAACATTGTTTGTTAAAGTAGTCTGTAGTTGTTGGTTCCATCCACTTAAGGATGTACCGTAAGGATCTGTACTTGCATTAGTATAAATTACATCAGGAAAATCTTGTAAAATTAAGTGTAATGCAAAATCATTTTCAAAAATACCGTTACAACGAGTTAATGTTGCGTTGATTGCTGTCAAAGCGCCTGCAACAGTACCTCCATGAAATGTTGTATATTCACCATTTACAGACATTGCCAAACGCATTGTTCTATATTTTTGATCAGAAGATTTTGAAAAGTCTTTTGAATCATTAGCAAAAGTGGATTCGCTGGCAAGTTTGTCTATTTGTTTTTTCGAAAGAGCAGGCTCTGTACTTTCACATAACCAAGAGCCATTTGCACCGCTAGTTTTGTTGGTTTTTGGATGAACTCCATAAACGGTTTTTTCTTTGTTTTGCGGTTCTACAAACTCATAAACACCGTTTTTGATAATCATAGATTGGAAATCGTTAGGTGCTACAGAAAATCTAATGTATTTTTCTGGATCATCAACACCAGTCCCAACATAGGATCCCAATTGGTATTTGTCGGCCAAAGATTGTACAACAACTGGTAGGCTGTAAACTGCAAATTTTTCAATTTTGCCACCTAGTGTAGGGATACTAATGATTACAGGCTTGCTTCCTTTTCCTGTTGGTTGGGCACTTGTTAATTGTGTGCGGATTGCATCCACATCAACAGTGTAGAAGCTGGTAGCTCCATTTTGACGCAGACTTTCTCCTTTCATAGAAGTAGGGCTCCATTGTGCAAATGCACTAGTAGCTAATCCAAGAGAAAGTAGAGTAGTAAAAAACTTCTTCATACTTAAAATTTAATTTTAATCAAATATAGAGGTTTTAATTGTTATAAAATAAAAAATACATCAGATTTTCTGATGTATTTTTAATGATATTGATTTATTAATGTAAATAGTAAGAAATTATCCTACTTCTTTGTAACCATGCTATATAAAAATAATAGAATTACAGCCCCTCCAATTGCAAGTAACCAACTCATAGGGCTCCAGAAAGAGGTTACATCTATGTTAAGTAGTGTAGATCCAAGCCATCCTCCCAGCATTGCGCCCAAAATTCCAATAATGATTGTTACAATCCATCCTCCAGGATCTTTTCCAGGGTGGATGGCTTTTGCTATTGCTCCTGCAATAAGCCCGAAAATAATCCAAGTTAAAATACCCATAGTTTAAAATTTTTAATGTTAAAAGTGTGATTTGTTTATCTTTTTCTAAAGAATGAATTTACAAATTCCATACCATTAAAAATCTGAAGGTCTTCCATCTTTTCTCCTACTCCTATATATTTTACAGGAATTTGAAATTGATCAGAAATGCCAATTACAACACCTCCTTTTGCAGTTCCATCTAGTTTGGTTACAGCCAAAGCCGTTACTTCTGTAGCTGCTGTGAATTGTTTTGCTTGTTCAAAAGCATTTTGCCCAGTGGAGCCGTCCAAAACTAATAAAACTTCGTGTGGAGCTTCTGGAATTACTTTTTGCATTACGCGCTTTATTTTGGAAAGCTCGTTCATTAGGTTGATTTTGTTATGTAATCTTCCTGCTGTGTCTATAATCACTACATCTGCATTCTGCGCAACTGCAGATTGAACTGTGTCAAATGCAACAGAAGCCGGATCAGATCCCATTTCTTGCTTTACAATAGGAACGCCAACGCGCTCACTCCATATTACTAATTGATCTACAGCTGCTGCACGGAAAGTATCTGCTGCTCCAAGAACAACTTTCAAACCCTGAGATTTGAATTGATTGGCCAATTTTCCAATTGTTGTGGTTTTCCCAACACCATTTACACCTACGACCATTATCACATAAGGTTTTTTGCTTGTGTCGATATTGTCTGTGTCAAGATGAGGATTGTCTAAAAGAAGTCCAGAAATTTCTTCACGTAGAATGTTATCTAATTCGCTTACGTTGACATATTTGTCTCTTGCAACTCGATCTTCTATTCTTTTGATGATTTTGATAGTCGTTTCAGCGCCTACATCAGAAGCAATAAGGACTTCTTCTAAGTCATCCAAGACTTCATCATCTACGGTGTTTTTCCCTACAACAGCGCGAGATATTTTATCAAAAAAACCTTGGCTAGATTTTTCTAAACCTTTGTCTAGGGTTTCTTTATCTTCTTTTTTAAATATTTTTTTAAACCAACTCATTATTAATATAGATGATGAATGATAATTGATAAATGATTTTATCAGTAGCAAATATAACAAAAAAACTACCCTTAAAAAGAGTAGCTTTCTATATTGTATTCGATTGAGGAATTATTTTTTCAAAAATCCTTCAACTTCGTCAGCGTTCATTACTTTTTCTTCAAAAACGTAAGCGTCTGATTTAGAAGACTTAACCATTTTGATTACTTTTGTCATTTTTTTTGAACCAGCTCCACCTTGAAGTGTTGCTACTACTTTTTTTGCCATTGTAAAATATTTTTATAAATTACTTAATTTCTTTGTGAACAGTATATTTCTTAAGAACTGGATTGAATTTTTTAAGCTCCAATCTCTCTGTAGTGTTCTTTTTATTTTTTGTAGTAATGTATCTTGACATTCCTGCTACACCGCTTTCTTTATGCTCAGTACATTCTAGAATTACCTGAACTCTGTTACCTTTTTTAGCCATTACTTAGTAGTGTTTTTAATAAATCCATTTCTAGCAGCTCTTTCAAGTGCTTCTTCAATTCCAATTTTATTGATAACTCTAAGTCCGTGAGCAGAAACTTTAAGAGTTACTGATTTTTCTTGCTCAGGAAGATAAAACTTCTTCTCTAGCAAGTTAATTTCAAAACGTCTTTTCGTTTTGTTATTAGCGTGAGAAACATTGTTTCCTACCATTGCACGCTTACCTGTTATTTGGCAAATTCTTGACATATCTCGATGTTCTTTTGACTAATGAATATTTGAGAGTGCAAAATAACGGATTATTTTTTACACAGACAAATTATTTTAAAATAATTATTAAAAATTAAACCTGAAATATTAATAATTAATATTTCGCCTCAAAGATCTGTAATTTATTGGAAATCTTTAGTTCTTGATGAATAATTTTACATTTTCAATAAAATCTTCTCGTATTGTGATTTGAAAAAATCGTTAAAAAGAGCCTTAATATATGACTTAGTTTTTAGTTTAATTCGTGATTTAAAACAAACCATTCAGCTCTGCATCTATTCTTTCTAATATAGAGCCGAAGTCTTCTGGTTTTTCAACAAAATCTAGGTTGTCTACATCTATAACAAGAAGTTTTCCTTCTTTGTAATTTTCTATCCAGTTTTGATATTTGTTATTCAATTTAGAAAGATAATCTATACTGATTCCGGCTTCGTATTCTCGTCCTCTTTTGGCGATTTGTCTTACTAAAGTTGGAACGTCTGCTCTGAGGTAAATTAACAAATCTGGAGCAGAAACAAAGTCTTTCATCAGGTTGAATACTGATAAATAATTGTTAAAATCTCTCTCAGAAAGCAAGTTCATCTCAGCTAGGTTTTCTGCGAAAATGTGTGCGTCTTCGTAGATTGTTCTGTCTTGGATGACATTTTTGCCACTCTCGCGAATTTCTTTTACTTGTCGGAATCTGCTTCCTAAAAAATAAATCTGAAGTGCAAAACTCCATTTTGACATATCGCCATAAAAATCATCCAAATAGGGATTGTGGTCAACATCTTCGAATTGTGCTTCCCAGTTGTAATGCTTGGATAGCATTGTTGTAAGGGTTGTTTTTCCAGCTCCGATATTTCCTGTAACAGCGATGTGCATTCTTTAAAGTCTAATTAATTGTTATTTGATACTGATAAGAGAAAAGTTTGTAAAATCAGTTATCAATTATTTGGCTGTAAAGATAAAGCTTGTCTTTTATGAGTGCCAAAAAACCTGCATTATTTTTATCCACAATTTTTGCGCCTTCATTTTTGAAGATTTGGAATAGTGTTTTTCCATCAAAAATTTGAATTGCTTGGCTTCCAAAAATCAAAATATCGCTATTGTTTCTTCGGAGTTTTCTTGCATTGGAAATGGGGGAAGAATAGAGTAGAGTTGCTTTTGTATTGTAAACCTCAAAAGAGTTCTCTTTAAGAATGTAAACTTTGTTATCGTAAACAAGGAAGTCTTTCAGAGATTGTAGATTGATGTTGAAAGGGAAAGAGCTAATTGTAGAGCTATTTCGGAAGTTGTATTGGAAAAGCGTCTTGTTGCTGTCGTCTAAAAGCCAAGCGAATTGAAGATCTTCCGCATAAACAGCCTTTATGAATCCGAAATTTAAATTTATTTTTTGAATTTCGTTAAGGTTTTGATCTAGAAATTTGATTTCCTGAGCATTTTCAGAAAACATAACAATGTTGAGTGGGTTGGTGACGCTTTGGATTTTGTAAGGGAAAGTCAGCATTAGTTTTCCCAATTGAGATCCTAATGAATCATACTTTGTGAAGCTAAGATCTCTATTCTTATATAAATAGATGTTTCCATAATCATCCCCCAAAAGCTCTTGGACATTCTTTGTTTGTAAAGAGTCTAATCCGATTCTTTTCTGAGAAAAAAGTAAAACAGAACTTAATATTAATAATAGAGATTTCAATAAATTAGTTTTTATTAAATGAGATAGCTTATCCTCCATTTAGAGTAATGATAATATCTTTTGTGATGGCTTTGTTTTGATTATATTTTGCATCGCAGATAGAGGTGGTTAAGTTGTAATTACCCTTTTCTACTAAGATGTAATTTTGTCCATTGGACGGAACTGTAAGGTTGTAGAATTTTTTACCATTTATTTTTACCACAAGGACACATTTGGATTTATTGACAATTTGAATGACAGCCTCTTTTTTATTGGGGTTGTTATCGAATAAATTCGTAAGGATTGCCGCAGTGTTTTTTGCTTGTGCAGACGGTTGTCCTTTTGCAGCAGATGTTCCAACAGTAGACGTTTTTTCTATTCTCTTTTCCGTCATCTTTGTAATTGTGGGTTTTGCGGAAGATGATGTTGATCCTCCATAAGAAAGAGTTGTGAGTCTTTTCTTCAGTTCGGGAACAGCTGGGTGATTGGGGTTGTTTCTGATGAATTTTTCAACAATAGCTCTGTCTGTGGTCGATTTTGCTTCGAAAACGCTTTGTGAAAATGCAAAGAAACTAATTGGTAAAAACAAAAGTAAAAATATCTTCTTCATTGTAATATTATTAATGTCGGTTTGGGTATAAAACGTAAAAATAAATTAAATCTTGTTAATAAATTAGAAATTTATGATAATTAAATAATAAGTTAACTAGTCTGTTTTAAAGAAATGTGGCTATGTTTCTATTTTATTAAGAATACCCGTAGTGCATTATAAAAAAGGTTACTCATAATACGAAAATTTCGTATATTG
>NZ_DAMBRK010000035.1:0-9779 GCF_032055105.1 Epilithonimonas sp. | reverse complement strand
AATATACGAAATTTTCGTATTATGAGTAACCTTTTTTATAATGCACTACGGGTTAGGCTTTATATAATGACGGTTTTGGAAACTATATTTAATTTTAGAATTACTCTTTGCTTTCTCTGCATATTTTATAGCAAGTTCACTTCTTCCTGTTTCTCTGTAAAAATCCGAAAATGAAGTATAAAATCTTGTAATGAGTGATGGATCATCAGAATTTTCCAAAAGGCTTTCGACATAAGAAAACTCTTTTTCTGCTCCTGCTATTTCATTCTTTTCAGCTAATGCTTCAGCATAATTGGTACGAGAAATTACCTTAAGTGAAAGCAACTTTGTATTTTTAGAACTTTCAATAGCATTTTTAAAATAAGTAATAGCAGAATCCAGTTTATTATTGTGTAAATATGTTGTTCCAATATTATTTAAAGCCTTTGCTTCCAAACTATATTTCAAAGCCAAATCAAAAATATCTCTGTTGTAATAGATATTTGCGGCTTCTTTGTAAAAAGAATTCCTGATGCTTTCATCATTTGATTTTGAAGAAATCTCATCTGCGAGATTGATATAGCCAATTGGCATCGTTTATATCACTCTTAAATTTACTAATTAATCAAGTATATCATTCATTAAAAAACAAAACTTCCCATCAGTTTTGATGAGAAGTTATTTTAAAAAAAATAATATAAACTTGATTGTGAGATCAATTCTTTTTAATATCCGTCATTTTGTATCAGATTAGGATTAGCTGTGATATCTGCTGAAGGAAGCGGATAAATATTGAACTTGGAATCCACTTCTTTCCCAGCTTGAGCATTACCTTTCCAGCTCCAGAGATAATCCGCTGTAGTAAATCTGTTAAAACGAATAAGATCGGTTCTTCTCAGTAACTCCCACGATAATTCTCGAGATCTTTCATCAAGAATAAAATTTAGGTTCAAATCAGAAAGGGCGATTGCTCCGTTTCCATTATTATACGCTCTGTTTCTAACAATATTAATATAGTTAAGAGCTTCTGATGGTTTTCCCGACCTGAAATTAGCTTCGGCAGCGGTCAAATAAGCTTCAGCAAGACGGAACATAGGAAAATCTGTATCTACATAAGCCGCATCAGAACCTGCTACTCCATTCTTAGTTACATTTCTCCATTTTGTGAAAGCATAACCATCCTGGAAAGTTCCGGGAAGTGCGGCAATTTCTTTCTTATGTCCGATGTTGAATAATAGAGCTCTGCTGTCGATTTTCGCAAATGCATTTGGGTCTGTGGTTACAAAATCCTGATCTGATGTCTGAAACTTATTAACAAATTCCGGACGAAGACGGATATTGCCCCAACCTCCGGCAATTCCCAAATTCAGGTAATTGAGCATTGTTCCGCCTGTTTGAGCAAGCACAAAGAACGTAGTTCCTCCATAAGTTTTGGATTGAACACCATCTATATTCAGAGACCAGATGATTTCTGGGGAAGTATTGTTATCAGCAAGGAAATTGTAAAGATATTTTGGAGCAAGGCTATAATGACTTTGAATCACTTTTTCAGCGTATTCGGCGGCTTTATCCCATTGTGGTGAATTGGTATAAACTTGCGCATTCAGATAAAGTCTTGACAATAAAAAGTCAGCTGCTGTTTTATCAACTCTTCCATATTCATTAGTATCAGGAAGTGCAGTTTCAATTTCTTTAAGTTCATTTTCCACATAAGAATAGAGATCGGTTCTTGATATCTGTTTTGGTAAAAACTGTGGATCTAATTTATCAGAATCTGTTACGAATGGAACTTTACCAAATGTATCCAACAAAACCCAGTAAGAATAAGCTCTTAGAAATCTAGCTTCGGCACGGAAATAAGCAACCTGTTGTTTGAAGCTGGCATCCGTATGTCCTCTCTCCTGTAGTTTGGCATCGGTTGTTTGTCTTAGAAATTCATTAGTATAACCTATGATCTGATATAGTCTTGCATAATAACCATTCAAGATAGCCGTGTTGGAATCCCAAGTATTGGTCGCCATTTGTCTCAATCCGTTAGTCTGTGAACCCATTATTGCTTCATCTGTTGATAAGATCTGAACATAAAAAGCTAAACGGATAAATGAGCTGTAACCTTCATCAAAATTACTGACGTCAGGATCTCCAGTTGGCCCTTGTTGTCCGCTGAGACATAATGCCGCATAACATTTTGCGAGCACACCTTTGTAATTATCGGGATTGGAATAGACCTGGTCTGTCGTTACGATATTCGGGTCTATTGGAGATGTATCAAGGTCGTTGACACAAGAGCTTAATGTGAAAATAGAAAATATAAGGGTTATATATATACGTTTCATAATTGGATTATTTGAAGTTAACATTAAGTCCGAAAAGGAATGAACGAGGTCTGGAATACATATTATTATCGATTCCAAGATAAACCTCTGGGTCAAGCCCGCTATATCCTGTGATTACAAAAGCATTCTGAACAGATAGGTTAATACCCAGATCGAACTTGTCGCTGATATTCTTGAAATTATGTCCCAGCGTGATATTGTCCATTCTGAAAAAAGAAGCTTTTTCAAGGAAAAAATCAGAGTAAAGCTGAAGATTATCAAAACCCTGTTCAGCGGTATAACTCAAAAGATTGGAATAAGTTCCGTTTCCTAAAGTCGCTTTCGTCTTATAATCTTTGGACTTCACATTGTTATAAACATAGTTCCCAAAATTAGCGTGACCATTGAAGCCTAAATACCAGTTTTTATAACTCACTTTAGAAGAGATTCCGAGGAAAGATTTTGGCATCGGATTTTTATCTTTCACAAGTCCGCCTTTGTATTTTCCTTCAATCGGTTTTCCAGCTTCATCATATTCCTGCTGATATAAATAAAAAGTATAAGGCGAATATCCAACAGAATGTGTTTGAATCGTTCCTGCTGTTGAACCGGAAACATTCCCGATGTTCACGCCATAGTTAGGACTATCTACAAGTGTTAGTTTGGTTATTTTTGATTCATTGAATGTAATATTTGCATCCAAAGTCCATTGCCAGTCGGTTGTTTTGATTGGAATCGTATTAAATGAAAGTTCAACACCTTTATTTTCCATAGAACCGATATTCGTAAAAATCATATTGGTAAGGTTGGAACCTGCTGCTACGGAAATTTTATTCAATAAATCATCTGTTGTTCTTTTATAAACTTCCACTGAACCAGAAACTCTATTTTTAAGAATTCCGAAATCCAAACCCACGTTATAAGTTGAAGTTGTTTCCCACTTCAGATTCGGGTCATAACCGTTGGGGCGGATGGTCTGATAGTATTGGTTTCCCAACTGATACAAAGCATTGGACTGGCTAAAAGTATAAGTCTGCATCCATTCGTAATCTCCTCCGATATCCTGCTGACCGGTTTTTCCATAACTTAATCTTAATTTCAAATCAGAGAAAAATCCACCGTCTTTCAGAAAATTTTCTTCATTGATTTTCCAGGCAAATGCTGCTGACGGGAAAAGTCCCCAATGATTATCTTTTGAAAACCGCGAAGAACCGTCGTTTCTAAGCGTTGCCGTGAAAAGATAACGGTCTTTGAAAGTATAATTCAAACGGCCATAAAATGAAACCAGATAATATTCTGACTTCGAAATGATATTCTGATAAACTTTATTTCCGGAAACATTGGTTTGATTATCGTCATAACTTTGCCAGAACTTCTGCCAAGAATAACCTCCCATCACATCAATTTTATGATTGGAAAGTGTTTTGGTATAATTTGCATATAAGTCCAACTGGGTATTATTTTTCTTCTGAGTATAATTTTCAATCAGACCTTGTCCGTCGTTTCCGATGGAAGTCCAAGCCAATGGTGCATTATCAGGAACGAAGATATCGCCGTTACTTTTTAAAATATCAAAACCCGCATTGGCATTTAATTTCAAATCTTCGAAACCGTGAATTTTATAATCCAACTGAATGTTTCCAATATGACGAACTACTTTGGACTCGTCTTTTCTTAGATTAAGGACAGAAACAGGATTGGCACTTGCAATCGTAATCGGTTTTCCCGAAGCATCTTTCCATATAAAATACCCTAAACCATACTGAGAAGAATTGTCATAAACAGGACGAGTCGGGTCAAATCCCACAGCCGAACTTGCCGGATTGGAAATGAAATCATTATTCTCAATACTTGGTTTATAATTAAGATTAATGTTTAAATGTTTGTCAAAAAATGAAGGATTGATTGCCAAACTCGCATTCATTCTTTCGTACGAATTTTTGCGGATAATCCCTTGTTGGTCTGTATATCCCAATGATAATCGATAAGGAATATCTTTTACAGCTCCGGTCATACTGAAGTTCTGGTCATTACTGACAGAAGTTCTGTAGATTTCCTTTTGCCAATCGGTGTTTTCCGTTCCAAGACCATTGATAATCGTATTATTTCCTGCGTAATAATCCTTGATAAAACTTCTGTATTCATCGCCACTTAAAACATTCAGCATCTTTGGATTGTAGCTAACTTTTGTATTGGAAGAATATTGAAATCTTGTTTTTTTACTGCCTTTTTTAGTTGTAATGATAATGACACCATTCGAAGCTCTGGAACCATAAATAGCTGTTGAAGAAGCATCTTTCAGAACTGTGTAAGTTTCGATATCGTTCGGATTAATCATCCCAAGAATATTACTGGAACCTGAGGTTGAAGAATTGTCAATCGCAATTCCGTCAATCACAATAAGCGGGTCATTACTGGCGGACAAAGAAGAACCACCTCTGATTCTGATAGTTGAACCTGCGCCAGGCGCTCCACCGGGAGAAATAATATTAACTCCGGCTGCTTTTCCCGTCAATGCATCTTGTGCGGAAACCGGACTTCCGTCATTTTCACTATCAATTTTAACGGTTGTGAGAGAACCTGTTGCATCAGATTTTTTAACTTTTCCGTAACCGATGATTACAACCTCATCAATCTTTTTCTCTTGAACCGCAATAGTGTCTTTTGGAATGGGAAAATTTTCTGATTGAGAAATTAATTTAACACTGGTTTTCCTAAGAACAACCGTGTTATTTTTTATTTCATATTCTATCGGATAGAATTTTTTGAGATATTTTAATGATGATTCCAAAGATGAATAATTGATAGCAGTATCATTCACAAAAACATCTTTGAAATCTGTGCTGGAATAGAGAAATGGAATCTTGGAAGATTTGCTGAGCTTATCAAAAACTTTGATAATGGACACCCGATTCTCTTTTTTCATAGTAACCGGCGGTGTTTGTCCGGTTTGTCCGTAAGCGATTGGAAGACCTGTGGCAACCAATAAGAGTACAGACATTACTGTTTTTTTCATAAATTTGAGGATTAATTTGATTATACTTTAGCGAGTCGAATCATTTATTGCATCGATAACCGTCATTATCGGTGCTTTTTTATTTTAATTGTATTTGATTATCAGATTTTTTATCAGCTTTAAGATTGAAAGGATAACAGATTGCAAACAAAACCTCATTCATATCGCCGGAGAATGAGCCTTTGATTTTCTTTTTAGCATATTCCTGAGGATAATTGATTTTAACATTATAAACTACTTCCAGCTCATTGATAATATTTTCAAAATTTTCGTCATCGAAGGAGAAATTTCTTTTCACATTTGCGACAATATAAGTTTGAGGCTTCTCTTCCACATTTTTGTTCCAAGATTCGTTTGGAAGCAAATAAGTTATTTTTCCCTGATGATTGACTTTTACTTTTCCTTCAAAAAGCTCTACTTTTTCTTTTCCACTTGTTTGGTCTAGGAAAAATTTAGTTCCTAAAACCTGCACCGTGAAATCTTTTGCATTGATTCTAAAAGGTCTTGTCTTATCTTTTGCAATATCGAAAGTCGCTTTTCCTGTGAATGTAATTTTACGGTCCGATTTTCCAAAATCTTTTGCTAATTCGAGTGTACTGTGGGGCTCTAGCACAATACTACTTCCGTCGGGAAGGCTAATCTTTTTCGTAAAATCCACACTAGAATAAAATTGAGACTGAGTTTTCTCCACAGAAGCCGGCGAAGAAGGCGTATAAAAAAGAATACCAAATCCCGTGATTACCGCAGCTGCAGCAACCCAATATAATTTTTTGAATTTGTTACCGGATTTTATCTTACTCTGAATTCCAGCTTGGATTCGTGCATCGGTTTCAGAATCCATACGCTGATTTTCTTCGTAAGTTTTTTTCCAGTTCTTTTTAAAATTTTCGTCGTCTGTGTTATTCATATTCAGTATTACGCAGGATTTCTAAATCGTCAACCCTTTTTCTAACGTTTTTTAAAATTAATTTTAATTCAAAAATCCGATATTAATTTGACTTGGTTATTTTTTCCAAATAAGCTTTCACATCCTTCCATTGGTAGTAAGGAAAACTTTTGGTTTCAAGAGGAACACTGACTTCATTTTCATTCAAAAGAAATTTTACCAAAACATCATTTTTCTTATTCTTATAAAAAATCATCTGAAGATTGGCGGCCATTGGTGCAGCCTGAAAAGTATTCCAGACTTTATAAACTTCTCTCGGATTGATTTCTTCCTTATCCATTCCTTCAACTCTCATAAAAGCTAATAATGGTGCAATATTTCCGTCGTGACCAAATCTAAGCGAAGCTCCACTTTTATTGTTTTTAATATAATCTTCGGCTTCTTCAAGAATATTTTTAACTAACGGAATTGCATTATCTTTCACCAATCCTTTACTCAAAGGCGACGCAGCATCATTTACATAGAATTGATAATTGATTGCCTGATAAATATTGAACAATTCATCTTTTGTAAACAAATCATAGAAAGAAATATCCGTTTCCAGATTCTGCATATCGCTGGCAATCCAATAGAAAGATTCCACAACTTTTTCAGGGTTCACATTCTTGTAAACATAGTCTTCATTATTGAATAGATTTTTGATAAATCGGTCTGAGCGTAAAGCATCTTGTTTTAACTTTCGTTTTTCTTCCTGCCAGAAGTTATCCTGACTTTTGAAATCGATAGATTCTTTGGTATGATGATTCAGATATTTCATATACTTATCAGAAGATTCTACACTGATATTAAGCTTTGGATTATTGGCTGTTAATTCATTGGTAAAATAAGCCATACTGATAATGCATCTCGGAACAACAGTCGACTTTGCAGTAACAACAGCATTATTTCCAAAAGCCTGCGGATTATTCTTGAACATTCTCTGCGAAATCTGCTTATGCTGCAATCCTCCTAATTCTGTCAAATCGCCGTTATGACCTTCAGCAATTTTCCAGATGTTCTCCAATCGTTTTAACGCTGATTTTCCGTTTTCAGTTAAAGCATTATACTCGTTAGCTTTTCTCAGAATGTCCATCACACCGGAAAAATCTTTATCATTGATGAGCCATCTGGAACCGTGTCTACCGTAATGACTAATGTAAAACGACTGATATCCGGACGGAACCGCAGTCAGTTTTTTAGTCGGAGTTGGATAAGCGTAGTAAACACCGCCCGTTTGATTTAGGTTTGAGAGGATTTCTTCTTTGGTAGTTTGTCCCTGATAAAAAAAGGAAGCTGCTAGGAACAGAATAGAAAATGATTTCTTCATTATAAACTTATTTTAGTTTCAGATTGATTTCTGTCTTACGATTTATTACGCAGACTTACCGAAATCGTCAACCTTAAAAAAGTTTTTTAATGAAAATCAATAACAGAAAAAATAGATTAATGTTTGTTTTTAGGATGTGAAGAACCTTATTAACGTGCTTCGCTACAGCATTTTTGGAAATACT
Organism: Epilithonimonas sp.; assembly: GCF_032055105.1. Classification (GTDB taxonomy): domain Bacteria; phylum Bacteroidota; class Bacteroidia; order Flavobacteriales; family Weeksellaceae; genus Epilithonimonas. The sequence continues at coordinate 2,033 of NZ_DAMBRK010000035.1, read as the reverse complement.
GTTTTCTTTTGCAATTTCGGAATAACTCAATCCGTCAATTTTATGTTTTAGGAAGAGTGATTTACTTTTTTCTGGAAGTAATTGGAGTAATTTTTCAGCTTGTTCAGAATAGGATTTAAATTGTTCTTCATCATATTCTTCTTTCACAACACTTAGATGAGATTCTTCTTTGAAATCCGAGAAGGATAATTTGTTTTTCCTGTAAAAATTAGCAATTTCCTGTTTTGCTGTTTTGAAGACAATGGCTTCTTTATTTTTGTTTAAAGAATCCTTATGTTTCCATAAATGAACAAAAATATCCTGAACGATATCCTCAATATCATCCTGCCCGTGAACATATTTTTTCACGAAAAAGTAGACCTGATTTTTGTAATCAGAATATAGTTTTTCAAATTGAGATTGCACTTAGAGAATATATTTTAAGGTCTATATATATACGAAGTTCTCAAATATATCAAAAAAATGCAGTGTACAAAATAAAAATACAAAACACTAAAAACAAGAACGTTAAATGATTTTTCAATGTAAAAGACAAAAATAATTTTTCTCCAAAATTTTAACTCATTGATTGAAATAAGAAATGCAATGCTTCATAATAGCTAAATCACATTTTATAAAAATTTAATTTTAACAATCAGTATTTTAGGTTTAAGCTTCAACCATATTTCAGCACAAGATATTCACCAGAATGAAGTTCCATCTGTGATTTTAAATAATTTCCAGAAGAATTTTCCAAAAGCTTCCGATATCGATTGGGAAATCAAAGGCAACCTATATGAAGTAAAATTTGAAACAGGCTTGTTCGGTGATGACCATAAAGTTTTCTATAGTCGAGATGGTAAGCTGGTAAGACACGAACAGGAAATTTCCAAAAGTAATCTTCCAAAAATGGTTTTAGCCAGCGTCAGCAAAAATTATTCAGGCTATAGAATTGATGATGTGAAAAGGATTTCGGAAAATGGAAAAACCATCTATAAAGTTGAACTGAAAAATTATTCAAAAGAATGGAAAGTCGTTTTTGATTCCCAAGGAAGAGTTTTGCAGAAAAGGTAAGATTAATATTTTAATCTGTAAGCTATTATGATAAAAAATATTATAACATATTTATATCTAAAATGTATTTTTAATTTTATTCTTACAACTTAAATATCATTTAAAACCTTCAAAATATTATCAATATCTGTTAATAAATGGTTTCGATAGAGTCCTGTTAAGTTCACTTAACAGGACTATGTGTTTAAAAATTAACAATCTATAATTTTCTTTCTTCCAAAACCTTTTTTAAAAGTTGCATATCCTCACAAATCTTTGCTTCTTGAATCTTAGCATAATGTTGCGTCATTCTAATATTACTATGTCCTAGCATTTTACTTACAGTTTCTATTGGCACACCATTATTTAATGTTATGGTTGTTGCAAAGGTATGTCTTGCTGTATGAAACGTGATATCAAAATCTATATTACAGATATCGCCAATTTCTTTCAAATATTCATTTATTTTCTGATTACTGTATACAGGTAAAAGTTTTTCTGTATCACAACATTTTGGATGAGACTTATATTTGTCTAATATTTCTTTAGCAGTCGGAAGTAAAGGTATTCGCGCTAAGAGTTTAGTTTTAGTTCTTTCAATTTTAATTAGTTTCTCTTCATTCCCAAGTGAAATAATATTTTTGCTTTCTAATTTCTTAACCTCGGCATAAGCCAATCCAGTGTAACAGCAAAATAAAAAGACATCTTTAACAACTTGTAACCTCTCTGATGAAAAGTTCTTATTTTTTAGTTTTTCTAACTGCAATTCTGTTAGGCAACGAACTTCTGTTGTTATAATTTTTCCTTTATAGTTAGTAAATGGATCCTTAGTCATCCAATCATTATCAAGACATATATTTATAATTTTTTGGAGATTTTTGACATACTTTACTGTGGAATTATTAGCGCATTTCCGAACTGTTCTTAAAAAAAAATCAAAATTAGTTATGAAGGAAGGTTTTATTTCCGAAAGATTAATATCTGAAATCTTGTATTTCCAC
>NZ_DAMBRK010000034.1:0-11216 GCF_032055105.1 Epilithonimonas sp. | reverse complement strand
CTTCTCATAAAAAATGCCCCTAAAAAGTGTATAACTTTTTGGGGGCAGTCCAAAAAAGTGATGTTTTGATTTTATGATTGTCTTCGAGAGCCTCAGACTGACAAGAGAATTTAAAATTGATCTAAGCAATCTTTGATTCTTCTCATAGCTTCTCTTAATTCTTCTTCAGAAGCTGCGTAAGAGAAACGGATACACTCCGGACTTCCGAAACTTACACCGCCAACACAGCCAACGTGAGCATTTTCCAAAAGGAACATTGCGAAGTCGTCCGCATTTTTGATTTCAGTTCCATTTAGAGTTTTTCCTAGGTAATAGGAAATGTCCGGGAAGAAATAGAACGCACTTTTTGGAAGATTGCATTTGAAGCCTTTAATATCTTTCATCAATTCGAAAACAAGATCTCTTCTTTTTTCAAATTCGGTAATCATATATTGTAGTTCGGACGGATCCATTTGTAAAGCTGCAATAGAAGCTCTTTGTGCAACTGTATTTGCACCGCTGGTCATTTGTCCCTGAACTTTATCACAAGCACTAGCCAACCAAGCAGGACAAGCAGAATAACCGATTCTCCAACCTGTCATTGCAAAAGCTTTACTCATTCCGTTAATAACTGCAGTTTGTTCATAGACTTTTGGAAAACTTGCAATAGAAACGTGTTCACCTCCGTAATTGATAAACTCATAGATCTCGTCGGAGATGATTGTAATATCAGGATATTTTGCCATCACATTTGCAATAGCTTCCAATTCTTCTCTTGTATAGTAACTTCCAGAAGGGTTACAAGGTGAACTGTAAAGTAAAGCTTTTGTCTTTGGTGTAATTGCTTTTTCCAATTGTTCAGCTGTAATCTTGAATTCAGTATCAATTGAAGTTTCAATAAAAACAGAAGTTCCGCCCACAACTTTTACCATCTCATCATAGCTTACCCAATAAGGAGCAGGAAGAATAACCTCGTCTCCATCATTGATAATTGCTAATAAAACATTGATGATTGATTGTTTTGCACCATTGGAAACACAGATTTGTGTTGGTTTGTAGTCAAGGTCGTTATCTCTTTTCAGTTTTGCAGAAATAGCTTGTCTGAGCTCTAGAAATCCTGGAACAGGCGAGTAATGACTGTAGTTCTCATTGATTGCATCAAAAGCAGCTTGCTTGATTTTTTGAGGAACATCAAAATCTGGTTCTCCCAAAGTTAAACTTATTACATCTATTCCTGCCGCCTTCATATCGCGCGCTTTGTTGCTCATCACGAAAGTCTGAGAATAACTCAGTCTATTCAGTCTGTCCGAAATTTTACTCATGAAACTATATTATAAATTAGATTTTAACAACAAATATAATTTTTTAATCCAAAAATGTGGCCTTATTTTTAATATATTATTTGTGATAATTTAGATATTAATGAAGTTTTTTTTCAAAGTAAGGTATGTTGTTTTTAAAATAAGTATTAATACGCAACGAAATATGTTGATATTTGATTATTTTTGCGAATAAATTTTCTAATAAAATATCATTTTAAGAAATTAATGATTTTTTTTAGAATTTTTATAACACACATGAATAAAAAATTTACAAAATATTTTGCAACATTTCTATTATTGCTTATAGGTTTTCTGAACGCAAAAGATTTGAATATAAAAGCTCTTGAAAAAGAGATTACAAAATATAATCGGGAAGGAAAACAGAAAGATTCACAAAAAAGACTTTTTGATCTGCTATTAGTTGGTAATCTTACAAAAGAAGAAAAAGCCAATGTGTTTTTCTATATTGGTACAACTTATAGGACTGTTGATGATTATGTGATGTGCATCGACTATCTTAATAGATCTTATAATATTGCCAAGAAGCTTCCGAAAGATAATGCGTTGAGGATGAAACTGGATTATGAATACGCTTTTGCTTATTTTGATAGTAAAGAATTTGATAAATCTAGTAAAATGATGAGTCGGATTGCGAATGAAAATTATATCAACGCAATTCCGGAGAATCAATCTTATATTTTATTACAGGAAGGGTATCTATTTTTAAGAGAGAATAAGTTTGATAGAGCAGAATTGAAGTATGAGCAGGCGTTTGATATTATGGAAACGGTTAATTACTGTAACCTTCCTGTTATACTTGTTAAAATGATGGATCTCTATAATCATGAGCGAGATTTAAAAAAAGTAGAAGGATTGTATGCGAAGAGTTTGAAAATCTCAAAACATTGTGGGATTCTGAAATATCAAGTTTTTGCAGCTGAAGAAATGGAAAGAATCTACAAAGAAAATAATTTGCTGAAAGATGCTTATTTTATAAGTTTAAAAATAGATTCTCTAAAAAAAATAGTAGACCTGGAGAGTAAAGTTTCTGAAATGCACTTGATGGAAAGGAAATATATCGACAGACACGAAGCTCTTTTAGAAAAATCTATGTTTTGGGAGAAGATTAGCGCGGTTATTGTTGCTTTTATTATGCTTTCGATTATTGTATACTCTTTTCGGAAAAGTGAAAATCTTAAAACCGAAAATCAGAAAATGGAAGAAGAGATTGAGTTGATAAAAGAAGACTTGAATTCTTATTCCGAAAGTTTTAATACGAATGAAAAAGCTATTAATTCTGAATTAGCAATTTCCAATTTGAACAAACTAAATGATCGTCAAAATGAGCTAGTCAAACTCATGGCTGATGGATTGTCAAATAAAGAAATTGCCGATAAACTTTTCATAACAGAAAGTACAGTTAAATATCATATCAAGAATATTTATAGCATACTTGACCTTAAGGACAGGAAAGATTTCTTCACTAAAATCAACAATATTCCGTCTACAAACCTACAACATAAGTAGAAAACAGACTATCCCTATGGATAGTTTTCCCTTACTAGCAGGCAATCTAGCTTGTGAAATCTTGTTTTGTTGCATAATTGTCAATAATTTTGCCGTATTATTATTGTGAATGCAATTGACTTCTTTTAACATACTATCCTAAATCTAAGATAGTTTTTCCAATAATTTTTTAAAACTTACAGACCTAATTACTTAACAGATATCAATGTTTGATAACTAAACATGTGTTTAATTTTGCAAAATTATTTTTTTATAAAAAATCATAATACTACACAATGAAAAAAAATCTTTATGTTGTATTTGCAATGTTGATTGCAAACATTTTTTATGCGCAAATTGATCTCGTAAAATGGGATTTAACTTCTGATGGAAGTGTGAGTTATTCTGATAGTAGGATAACTGCAACATCTATTGCGCATACTGATAATCCTATTTCCTATGATAACCGAGGAATGGTAATTAGAGGATGGAATAATGGAGGTATTGAGCATTATCGTTATTTGGGCTTTTCTGTAAACTCTTCAAATGGTAGTTCTGTGAAAATTTCTAATTTAGTTTTTGAACAAGAAAAACTAAATCCTGGTCCGGACAATTATACAATTAGATATTATATTTCTCAAAATGGAACCGAAACAAGTGATTGGGATTTTTTCTATAAGGTTAATTCGACTATACTTATAGACAATGAATCAATTGCTAATAATCCCATCAAGAATATTCCGCTTAATATTACTTTATCTGGTTCTCAAAGACTAATAATTAAGTTTTATTCAACAGGTAATGATTGGAATGCAGGATGGAGAATCAAAGCTAATACTCTTAAATTAACAGAGGTACAAGCGATTGCGCCTGTTGCTAATAATGATTCTTTTACAGCTTATAAAAATAACGATGCTAATTTTGATATTTTAGCTAATGATAGCTCTTCTAGTGCGATTAATTCTATAACTATTACACAGCAGCCTAGTCATGGAACGCTAATTGTGAATGGAACTACAGATGTAACCTACAAACCAGCGACAGGGTATTTGGGGGAAGATTCTTTTAAATATAAATCTCAGAACTCTACAGGATTATCAAATGAGGCAACAGTTAGCATCAATGTGGTAAATAATGTAAATGCTGTCTTAGCAAGATGGAATAATACCAACTATACGCCAAGTCGTTATAATGATAAAATTGATGTTACAAATCTTACAGCTACTAATGTAAGTCTTGCTTATGATGAAAATGTAGGAGTAAATGGTGGTGCTTATAACGCTTTTAATACCGGAGGTTGGCCAGATAAGAATACACAGACTATAGATAAAACCAAGTATATTCAATTAACTATTTCACCAAAAAATGGTTATAAGCTTTATTTATCAGAGTTTAACTTTCTTTGTGCGATGCAAGGTGGGGATGCTAATATTCAAATTGATTACTCACTTAGCAAAGATTTTAAAACTTATTTTAATGTTCTTCCTGAAACTTACATTAATAGTGGTTTGAATAAAATAAAACTTACTGATTTTACTAGACCAATCGCAACTGATGGTCAGGTCGTTTATCTTAGGATTTATGTTTACAATACTTGGAATGCGATGCAAGTGTTGTTGAAAAAAGGGCAAGATCTTGGGCCTGCATTCATCGGAACTATAGAATCAAGCTCAACAACACCTATTGCTTATAATGATGACGTAACCAATACTGTGAATGATGATATTGATATAAATGTACTGATTAATGATGATTATAGTAACAAATTAGACTCGTTGGTATATAGTCAACCATCACACGGGATAGTTTCTATCAATGCAGATAGAACAATCAATTACCTTCCTAGAAAAGATTTTGTTGGGACAGATACTTTTACTTATTATCTTGTAAATGAGTATGGGACTTCTAATTCTGCAACAGTAACAATTAATGTTGTTGCCAATAGCACAAATCCACTCATCCGTTGGGATAATACAGATTTTACTGCAACGCCTTTCAAGGCATTTATTGCTAAAACAAAGATGACTTCTACAGATGGCATGACAATTCATGTTGGTAATGAAACTAATCCTAAAACTTTCTATGTGGAAAGTAATGATAATACAAATGCAATTAATACCGATAGATATATCCAGTTTATCTTTGAAAATAATGGTGCTACAAAAGCAATAGAGCCTAAGACTTTCAATTATACAGCAAAAGGAACAAACGGGGCTAAGTATGAGTTGCGTTATTCTAGAACAGACGATTTTTCTAGCTATGAAGTTCTAGGGACAGGAAATGTAGATGCAGATTATACACCACAAGAATTTAAATTCAAAGATGGACTTGTTGTTTTGCCAAGCCAGAAAGTGTTCATAAGATTATATTTTTATAACACTTATTACATGCAATATGTTTTCCACTTTTTACCAGGAGGATCAGGTCCAGAAATTAGAGGTCAATTTTACAACAAAACCTATGCACCAGATACAGAAACAATATGGCAGGATATTACAAATCCTTATTGGAGTAACGGAGAGCCTAATGCAACCAAAAATGTAACTATCAACGCACCATACAATACAAAAGCTAACGGTAGTTTCGAAAGTAAGAACTTAACAATTAATTCTGAGGCAAGCCTTATTGTCAATACGGGAGATTATATCACAGTCTACGGAAAGATAGAAAACAAAGCTACTGCGAGTGATTTTATCATAGAAAATGATGCTAATCTTTTGCAGAAAAATGATTTTCAGAATGTAGGGGATGTAACTGTTAAGAAATTGGCGCTTCTTCCAAAAATGGGATATAACTATTGGTCTTCTCCGGTAAGCGGTCAAAATCTTTATAATTTTTCAGAGGGTTACAATCAGGCAAACGGAGGTACTGGAACTGGAACACCTTGGAATAGGTTTTATGTTTATGACGAAAAAACAGATTATTTTAAAACTTCAATAGCGAATGAGATTACGCTTAATGCTGAATCTCCTTTTGAGGATGCTAGAGGTTATGCAATTCGCGGAAAGAACAGCTTCGATGCTGCTATTACAGATTCTACAAAAGCGTCCCAATTTAAATTTGTTGGAGTTCCTCACAATGGCAATATTCCTTCATATCCTCTGAAATATACAGATGCTAAGCATGGCTATAATATGATAGGTAATCCATACCCGTCTAATATCGATTTTGATATGTTCTACGAACTTAACAAAACTAAAATAAAATATTTGGCTTATTTTTGGACTAATAACGATGGTAAATTTCTTACGCAACAAGGCTCGAATTACGGAGGAAATAATTATGTGACTATCAACGGTGGTGGAGCTGTTTCTGCAACTTATATTGGAAATACAAGCAAAAGATCAACAGGAAGTATTTCTGTAGGTCAGGGATTCATAGTACAGGCAATAGAAACTGGAAAAAATCAAACTTTGTCTTTTAATAATAGTTTGAGAACATATGACACTGCAAATTATTACAACAAAACCAATACTCCTAAAAACAGATTTTGGCTAGAGTTCAAATCGCCAACAGATGTTAATAACGAGATTTTGATTGGTTATATAGCAAAAGCAACCAATGGTTTTGATACCAATTACGATGCAGATTTACTGTCAATAGGAAGTGATTCTTTCTGGAGTGTTTTAGATGAAAATAAGTTGTCTATCCAATCTAAAGCGCCCGATTTTACCCAAGATGACATTGTGAAAATTGGATATAAAGCATCGGTATCTGGTGATTATACAATTTCTTTAACAGAAAAAGAAGGCATATTCTCCACGACACAAACTGTTTACTTGAAAGACAAATATCTTAATAAAGTCATCAATATTACAGAAAACCCTTACAGTTTCAGTACAACCGCAGGTACATACGATGACAGATTCGAAGTGGTTTATAAACCATCAGAAACTTTAGGAACAGATAACGTTGTGAAAAAGGGAATTCAGATTTACAAAGACTCTCAAAACTTCATTGTTAAATCTGATGAGAATCTGGTCGAGGTAAGTCTTTATGATGCTCTTGGAAGATTATTATTCAATACCAAAAATGCTAAAAACGAAGTTTTTATCAATAAAACCATTTTAGCAGAAGGGATGTATATCGTAAAAGCATACTCTAGAAATACAATGTTGACCAAAAAAGTTTTAAAATAACATAGAAACTTTATAAATAGAAAACCATCAATATTTTTTTGATGGTTTTTTATTTGTAATAATATTAAAATTCATAATTTCGCCTCATGTCTTTAGAATTAATTTTACAATATTTTTCCAATATTACCAGCGAGCAAAAAAATCAATTTGCAGAATTAGAAACTCTTTATACAGATTGGAATGAAAAAATCAATGTCATTTCCAGAAAAGATACAGATAGTCTTTATGAGAAGCATATTCTCCATTCTTTAGGAATTGCAAAAGTGATGGCGTTTGCAGATGGAACCAAAGTTCTAGATATCGGCACAGGAGGAGGTTTTCCAGGAATCCCGTTAGCTATTCTTTTTCCCAATGTACAATTCACTTTGGTTGATAGTATTGGAAAGAAAATTACAGTGGTGAAGGGTGTTGCGGAAAGTCTTGGGCTCAAAAATGTGACAGCTCATCATATGAGAGCAGAACAATTGAAGGAAAAGTTTCATTTCGTAGTCAGTAGAGCTGTAACACAAATGCCAGTTTTCCTAACATGGCTCAGAGGAAAATTTGAAAAAGATCAATTCAATCCAAAGCACAACGGTGTTTTATATTTAAAAGGTGGAGATTTGGCAGAGGAATTAGCCGGTTTGAAATGCGAAATTTTCCAACTGAAAAATTATTTCGAAGGCGAGTTTTTTGATACCAAAAAAGTAGTTTACCTCTCAAAAGGTAATTTTAATAATTAATAAAGAAACGATTATGAAGAAAGTATTTATTTTATCAATGCTGACGGTGGTTTCAGCTTTTATTGCTTCTTGTAAAGACAACGACGATTATGTAGAGATTACCAATGTCTACGCTCAGAAAACCGATAGCGTCAGTATACCAATGGATACAATGGCTTTGGGCGTTACTCAGGAGCTGAAGGTTTATTCTACTTTTACCAAAACCTGCGAAGGGATTTACAGCTACGATTATCAGTACACCAACGATTCTGTGAGGACTATTGCCAATTTTGGATATAAAACCAATGAGGTTTGCTCCGATGGAACTTATGTCGACGGAAGTCGTATCAATTTCAAACCAACAAAAACAGGAAACTATACTTTCAAATTCTACACAGGAAAAGATTCGGCAGGAGCTAGCACTTTTCTAGAGAAAAAGGTGGTTGTAGAATAATTTTTTTGAAGAGCTATTTCCCGCTTTCCGTTGCAATCTTTTTCTTTCCCTTATATGAAAGAAAAGAAAAAGGATTTCCACTACAATCGGGGCTAGGGTTTTCCATATCAAACAACTTTTCAGTATCCTATACAAAATTTATTAATCCTTTTGCAGAGCTAAGCACCTTTGCGAACCTTAAAATGTTTTCAATACTTAATAAAACTTTGCGCTCTTTGCGTTCAAAATAATTCAACCTTTAAGTTTTTAAAGGTTTTTTTGTAGCATAAATTTCATGATCATGTGATGAGAATGTGAATGAAATTTATGAGTTTGTTATCTATTTATGAAATTTCATACAATATATTCTTCATGTTAATTTATTTAGCTACATTAGCGCCCCGTTATTTATTAGTTAAGAATAACAGATTATTTTAGAAAACAACGCAAAGAATAATTAATTATCCGTGATCAAAGAAGGTCAAATCGTTGAAATACCATCGTTGTCTTCAATTTATATAGAAGATGGAAGTGTATTTTCTTCTAAAAAGGAGGAACTAATACAAAAACTAAAGAAAAGAAATTATAATCTTTTCGATGGTTTCTTGGTAGGCGAGCATCATGGTATTGGGGCTTTCAAACTTGGTCAGAGGAAAGGTATTAATGTTGGAGGAAAAAAGGCTCCGCTCTACGTGATTGGTATCAACAAAGAGGCTAATCAACTTTTTGTAGGAGAAGGTGACAATCATCCGGGTCTTTTTACAGATCTTATTTATTTTCCAATTGCTAGAACTGACTTTCAAAATAACGAGTCTATTGAAAATGGTTCGGATGTTACAATCATTTCTTCAGCCTTTCAATTCAAAATTAATGCAAGCATATATATATTCGATGATATTCTTTATTTAGAATTAGAAAAGCCAAGTTCTATTACACTTCAAAATGGATTATTAGAAATTAGCTTTAAAAATAACAATCATACTACTATTAAAATTAATTAAATCATACCGCATGAAATTAAAACTTTCTTTTTTTGCAAGTATCATTTCGTTCATTGCTTTTGCACAGTCGGCACCAGCTTATTATTCTAGTGTTAACTTCAACAAAACCAAAAATGAACTTAAAAGTGAACTTGCGACACTTATTACAAACACTCATACGCAGACAATTGCTTATTCTGCGGGATTAGCTTCTCTTTTTAAAACAAGTGATGCAGATCTGGAAAATCCATCCAATATTTTATTGATGTATGGATCTCAAAGTTCAGGAACACATCAGAGAAGCCGTCCGTATACAGGATCTTGGAATCGTGAGCATGTGTATGCAAAATCCAAAGGAACACCCAATTTGGGGACATCTGGTCCTGGTTCTGATGGGCATCATTTGCGTCCAGCTGATAATACATTGAATAGTACCAGAGGAAGTCTTCTTTTTGATGACGGTACTGGAGCTACAGCTTATAAAACAAGCCGAGGTGGGTGGTATCCTGGTGACGAGTGGAAAGGAGACGTAGCAAGAATCCTGATGTACATGTATGTAAGATATAATACAAGATGTCTTCCTCTTAATATTACAATGAAACCTGCTACTTATTCTTCGGATTTCCCAGATATACTTCTTAAATGGAATGTTGAAGATCCTGTTTCCGATTTCGAAAGACAGAGAAATAATGTGGTTTTTGGTATTCAGCACAATAGAAACCCTTTTATCGATAATGCTTATTTGGCAACTGCTATCTGGGGTGGACCAGCAGCCCAGAACACTTGGCCAGATACTTTTAATGGAGGTTCTACAACAGATACAGAATTACCTTCTGCGCCGACTAATCTTACCGTTTCTGGAACAACATCGTCTACAGTTTCCTTAGCTTGGACAGCTTCTACAGATAATATTGGTGTTAGCGCATATGATATCTATGCAGATAGCGTATTGAAAACGACTGTTTATACAAACAGTGGAACTGTAACAGGATTGAATCCTACAACCACTTATTCCTTCTATGTTGTAGCAAGAGATGCTGCTGGAAATAAGTCTCCTAATAGCAATATTCTAGAAGCAACTACTCAGAATAGTGGAGGGACTGGTGAAGGAACTTCTTGTGGAACTGAGGATTTTGAAAACCTTCCTGCAACCAACTCTTCTTATACAGATCGAGAATGGTCCAACAAGGGAATTGTTTGGACTGCGACTAATGCTAGAACAGATAAACAAATTTATATAAGTGGAGATAACAACAGAGCAATCTGTATCAAAAAAGGTAGCTTGAAATCTTCTACCATCTCCGGCGGTATTGGATCTTTGACAGTGAGAACTTTCTTGCCTTTCAGCGATAGTGCAGGAAACTATATATTAAAAGTAAATGGAGTAGTGAAAGGGCAGATCCCTTATTCCAAAACAGCAGGAACTTTCACAGTTAATGATATCAATGTTGCAGGTAATGTAGTGATAGAATTGGTAGATGAAACTAGTAGCAATAGAGTTTCTTTTGATGACTTATCTTGGACTTGTTTTTCAGTATTAGCTACAGATGATATCGATGCTCAAAAAGCAAAATTGGCCATCTATCCAAATCCTGTGAAGAACAACGAATTCTATATCAGTGGCATCAACAAAAATGAAACAGTGAAAATCTATAGCCTGAACGGCCAATTGGTACAGACTATTGAAAAAGTTGAGAATAAGGGGAAAGTAACAATTCAGAAATTGTCAAAAGGCGTTTATATCGTGAAGACTAAAAACAAATCCTCAAAGATTATTGTAGAATAGTTTTTTGTGTAATAATATTTATCATAATCCCGAAAGAATAACTCTTTCGGGATTGTTTTTATACTTTGGTTTAGTAGATGTAATAAATTAGTTTTTTGGGACTGCTTACTTCAGAATAATGACTGAAAATCCTTTTGATATTTTTTTTGTATCTTACGGTTGTAATATAAAGGATTAATATATCCTTATCAATCCTAGAGGAAGCTGTGGTGATCACTCAGCTTTTATAAATATTCTTTTTATTATCATTTTTCTAATGTTCAACTTCAAAAATATTATTATAAAGTCACCACATTAAGAAATGAATAAGATTACTTATAAAACTCGTAGTGCATTATTAAATTAATTCAATTTTAAGTCTATTCATTTT
>NZ_DAMBRK010000033.1:0-11283 GCF_032055105.1 Epilithonimonas sp. | reverse complement strand
AAAAATGAATAGACTTAAAATTGAATTAATTTAATAATGCACTACGAGTTATATAAATGATATTTATAAATTCTTTATTGTATGACAAGACCTTCTTTTAGGATATCTTTTTTTACCAACTCAGGCTGAATAATATCATCGTGACTGACTAATAGCTGAATGCCCTTTGAAGGAAGTGTATTTAGCCAATCTAACTGAAACTGAATTTTAATTGTGTCTTCACCAATCCTTTTAACCTGATCTTTTGGTTTTTGTTTCTTTTCATTGATTCCCATATACGACCAGCTTACATCGCCTGTGAATAAATATTCTTTTCCATTCTGCAATTGACTATAAACCATAATTTCTCCAGGTGTATGACCCGGTGCCTTAATTAAGACAACTCCCGGTGCCACGGGAAGTATATCATAGAAGTCAACAGCAATAAAATCTTTTATCTGTGCTGAATCTATCTTCAATTCAGTCATCTGAGGCTTATTGAGAAGGGTTTTAATCTGCTGGTAAGTTAGAATTGTCTTGGATGCGATACTTTTATAATTGTTATTTCTTAGAACGCCGGCGATGTGATCACCGTGTTCGTGTGTGATAATTATTTGTTTAGCTTTATTTAATGCCAGCTGAATGCTGTCATTTTGTTTACTGAAAAATGTCTGTTTAGTTCCATTGCCAAAAAAATTATGAACTTTCTCATCCATTCCGGAATCAATCATAATTGTTGATTGCGGAAATACCAGCTGATAAGCTGTTCTAGCTTGGATGTATGATTTTTCATTTCCTCCTTCTATGGTAGATTTAAATGTCCTTGGACTTTATGCGAATTTTATATATCGGACTTCAATAGCTTTATTGCCATTTATAAGTTCCGCTGCAGATCTTATTTTACCCAATAAATCATCATTATATTTTATTTGCTGAGCTTTGAGTATAGTAAAGCTTTGAATAATCAGAATGATAGTTAAAGATTTTAATTTTAGATATTTCATAATATTTTTATTTCTTCCAGATATTGATAAGTCCACTGTTTCTATACCTAAAAGGACGCCATGGGAAAAAATATAGTTTGAAGACTTACAATACTGCAACTCCGTACAGTACTAATTTAAATTCCAGTACAACGTCTCCAAATGACACCCTAAATAAAAGAAAGGACTCTGTTTGACGACGTTAGTTGTTCTAATCAACTTTCATTTCATATCGACAATTTAGAATTCATTCAAATTAGCCTTATTGACATAATGTCTATGAGGTTATTTAATCTTGTATTTAATTAATTGATTGTCACATATTCGGAATGATTGTTGATTGTATAGATTCATTGAAAATAATAGATAAATTATGGTCATAGAAGAGCTAACTTTAGAATCATATGGAGCTGATACGGAACAATACGCTACCGGCACTATTATCTTCTGTGAAGGCAATACTTCTTCATATTATTTTCAAATCATCAAAGGAAAGATTAAGTTAAATAATTACAATGAAGGTATTAAAGAATACATTCAAGATATCTTGGATCAAGGACAGAGTGTTGGAGCTTTAATACTTTTCATGGATAAACCATATCCTATAAATGCTGTGACATTATTACCCTGTAATGTCTTGAAATTGTCAAAATTCAAATTTTTTGCATTATTAGAAAGACATCTCAAGCATTATTTGGATATGTTAAAGAGCATTTCACATTCCATGTATTTCAAGTATATCATGGATCGAAGTATTAAATCCCAAACCCCTCTTTCAAAACTACGTGCGTTTATGGATTATTTGAAAAGTTTGCAGGATGATACAGAATCATTTTCCTTTCAGATTCCTTTAAAAAGACAGCAGCTGACTGATTTTACCGGACTATGTGTTGAAACCTCAATCAGAAATTTGAAAATGATGGAACGAGACAATATTGCCCAGATCCGAAATCACAAGGTTTTTATTAATTAAAGATCTTTTTTCACATTATCACTATCCAGTCATTAAATTAAATGGAGGGAAAATTTCATACTAAAACTAAATTACAAACATTATAAAAATGAAACCAAAAAAAGAGCGTAAAAATGCGAAGCTGGATCAGCTACAAAGCCATAAGACAGACAACATGGATCAAAAACTGACTACCAATCAAGGTCTGAAAATAAATAATAATCAGGACTCTTTGAAATCAGGAGAAAGAGGTCCAAGTTTGCTGGAGGATTTTATTCTAAGGGAAAAAATTACCCATTTTGATCACGAGAGAATTCCGGAAAGAATTGTCCACGCAAGAGGCTCTGGTGCGCACGGCGTTTTCAAATTAACTCAAAATATGGAAAAATATACCAAAGCTAAGTTTCTGACAGAAGTTGGGAAAGAGATTCCCGTATTCGTTAGGTTTTCAACTGTAGCAGGAAGCCGCGGAAGTACAGATCTGGCAAGAGATGTAAGAGGATTTGCGGTCAAATTTTATACAGATGAAGGCAATTATGATTTAGTGGCGAATAATATGCCGGTGTTTTTCATTCAGGATGCAATGAAGTTTCCCGATTTGGTACATGCTGTAAAACCTGAACCCGATAATGAAATTCCGCAGGCCGCTTCTGCCCATGATACTTTCTGGGATTTTATATCGCTAATGCCGGAAAGTATGCATATGATCATGTGGCTGATGAGTGATCGTGCTCTTCCCAGAAGTTATAGGATGATGGAAGGTTTCGGTGTCCATTCCTTCAAATTTATCAATAGTGAAGGAGATGTTCATTTTGTTAAATTTCATTTCAAACCAAAATTAGGAGTTCATTCTGTGGCTTGGGATGAGGCGACCAAAATTTCCGGCAAAGATCCTGATTTTCATAGAAGAGATCTTTGGGAAGCCATAGAAAATGGAGCATTTCCTGAATGGGAATTCGGTGTTCAATTGATACCGGAAGAAAATGAGAACGATTATGATTTTGACCTTTTAGATCCTACGAAAATTGTTCCTGAAGAGTTAGTTCCTGTTCAGATCATTGGGACTTTAACCCTTAATAAAAATCCGGATAATTTCTTTGCTGAAACTGAGCAGATCGCCTTTCATCCCGGACATTTGGTTCCTGGAATTGACTTTAGCAATGATCCCTTATTGCAAGGGCGTTTATTTTCTTACACGGATACGCAGTTATCCCGATTAGGCTCTCCTAATTTCCACGAGATCCCAATCAACAGATCAGTTAATACAGTCCACAATAATCAGCGAGATGGACATATGCGCCAGCAAATCGTTAAAGGAAAAGTTAGTTATGAACCTAATTCCATCGGCGGCGGCTGTCCTTATCAGGCGATGATTAAAGAAGGCGGGTTTGCTTCACAGGCAGAACGTGTCGATGGTCATAAAGTTCGTGCAAGAAGCCAAAGTTTTGTTGATCATTATTCTCAAGCCAAATTATTCTACAATAGCCAATCCGAACCTGAAAAAGTTCATCTTCAAAAAGCTTTGATCTTTGAATTGTCAAAAGTTACTATTCCTGCCATTAGAGAAAGATTAGTCGGACAGTTATTATTCATTGATAAAGAACTAGCCTCTATTGTCGCTAAGAAAGTTGGTGTTGATGTTGTAAAATTGAAGCAACCTAACGGAAGCATTCCTGCTGATATAAATTCCAAAACATTGCAAAGCAAAGAAAGAGAGCCTAGTATTTCAACCTCCGAAGCTTTAAGTATGAAAAATACAGTTAAAGATTCTATAGAAAGTAGAGTGATCGGATTTATTATGGAAGATGGCGTCAATACTGATAATGTTCAGAATTTGAAATCAAAACTAGAGAAGGAAGGTGCTGTTGTGCAAATCATTGCGGGTAGTCTTTCGCCTGTTAAAGCTGATGATGGGACGGTTTTCAAGCCTATGCATTCTTTAACAAGCACAGCCAGTGTTTGTTTTGATGCATTATATCTGTGCAGTGGAAAGAAATCGTCTGACAATCTTCTGAATATAGAAAATAAACCGGGTACAATACATTTTGTCAACGAAGCTTATAAACATTGCAAAGCCATTTATTTTGGTAAAGATACAGATGCTATTTACAAAGCCAGCCAAGTGAACAGTAAAAGCCACGAAGATCCAGCAATAGTAACATCGGATGTTAAGAATGCGGATGAATCTTTTATTCAAGCAATAGCTAATCATCGTGTTTGGGAATTGGAAATTGAAAGAAATAATCCGGCTTAAAGAAACTCAAATCAATCAAAATATTAAGTTATGAAAGCAGCAGTTTTTCACATGCCAGGTAAGATTACCTGCGACACAGTAGAAGATCCCATCATTGAAGATCCAAATGATATTATTCTGAAAGTAACTTCTACAGCCATTTGCGGAAGCGATCTTCATATGTATAGCGGAGGAATGCCTCAACTAAAACCAATGGTTATGGGACACGAGTTTATGGGAATTGTAGAAGAAGTGGGAGCCAATATTTCGCATCTTCAAAGAGGTGATAGAGTAGTTGTTCCATTCCCAATTGCCTGCGGTGGCTGTTATTTTTGTCAGCACGATTTGCCAGGAGCTTGTGAAAACAGCAATCCAGATCATTACGGACCGGAGGGAGGAATTCTAACCGAAAAAGGTGGAGGAATGTTCGGTTATACTGATCTTTATGGTGGATACAGCGGCGGACAAGCACAATATGTTCGAGTTCCTTATGCCAATTTTGGTCCAAGAAAAGTTCCCGATATTTTAACCGATGAGCAGGTTCTTTTCCTTACGGATATTTTTCCGACAGGGTATACCGGAGTTATGTGGGGCGAATTGAAAGGTGGCGAATCTGTAGCAATTTTCGGCGCAGGACCTGTTGGTTCTATGGCTGTGAAGAGTGCTATTCTTCATAATGCAGGAAAAGTTATTGTCATTGATACTTTGCAATACCGATTGGATCAGATCAAAAACTTGACAGGCTGCGAAACCATTCTCTGGGAAGATGCAGAACAAACCATAGAACAGATCCGTGATCTTACAGAGGGTAGAGGTGCAGATCTTTGCATCGATGCTGTTGGTTTTGAACCAGAACGCAGTTTATTAGATAAAGCTAAAGCTGTAATCAATTTCGAAAAGGGTTCTATTAAAGTTTTAGAAGCCTGTATGAGTGGTGTTCGCCGTGGCGGGACGGTTTCTGTTTTGGGAGTTTATCCTGTGAATTATGACAATTTTAAAGTAGGGCAGATTTTTGATAAAGGCATTACGCTGAAAGCAGGACAGTCACCGGTTCATGCAATTGTTGATAAACTTCTGAAATATGTAGAAACCGGACAAGTAAAACTAGATGATATCATTACGCACAGACTTTCTTTGGATGAGGTTGCAAAAGGTTATGAGATTTTCCACAAAAAAGAAGACAATTGCGTAAAAGTCGTTTTGGATCCTTGGAAATAAGATTGTTACAATAATAAAACAGGAGATCATAAAATCTCCTGTTATATAATTTATTCAGTTTTGTTTTTATTATCCAGCTTAGCTTTGAATTCGTGGGATGAGTCTTTTATTTTCTTTAATTGTTCGGATACTATTTCTTTACTGTTTTGGTCAAGATCATCACTATCTAAGGCTTCTTGATAAGCCTGAATAGCTGCGTTTTCTCCAAACAAAACATTTTGGAGAGTTGAATTTTCTAGACCATTGATCAGAAAAGAATTTTTAATATCAATCCATGCTCTGTGAAGAGTTCCGGAAACTGATGTTGAGTCATCATATTTTCCGCCTTTTTCAATGATAAGATTAATTAATTCATTTTTCATGATTTTACTTTGGGAAGTCATGTGTTCGTAATCATCTTGTAAATCGTGATTCATTTCCCAAATTTTGCCTTCTACCTTTTCATAGCCAGCAAGTCTGTCATTAGTAATATGAAGTAGGTCATTCAGGACATTGATTTCTTTATTTTCCATAACAATTTTTTTGATAGGAAGAGATACAAGAATAATGCCTTCAAATTATAATTAAATTATATGTAGACGAAAAATGATCAAATAATTTTATGAATTAATATTGGCTTGATTGTAGTTTAAATTAATAAAATTCTCTCAACTTAAATATTCAATAAAATGGAAAAAAAAAACATAGTTATCATTGGTGGTGGTTTTGCAGGAGTGGAACTAGCCGAACGATTATTAAAAAGTAATAACGGATATCAAGTAATTTTGGTAGACAAGAATAACTATAATTTTTTTCCGCCA
Organism: Epilithonimonas sp.; assembly: GCF_032055105.1. Classification (GTDB taxonomy): domain Bacteria; phylum Bacteroidota; class Bacteroidia; order Flavobacteriales; family Weeksellaceae; genus Epilithonimonas. The sequence continues at coordinate 5,118 of NZ_DAMBRK010000033.1, read as the reverse complement.
TTGTTGTATCAAGTGGCTACTGGTTTTTTAGATGTATCTAATATCAGTTATCCTTTCAGAAAACATTTCAGAACTGATAAGCGTTTTTCATTTTTAATGGCTGAGTTGCTTGAAATAAAACCTGATGAAAATAAAATTGTATTAAATATTGGCGAGTTATCCTATTCTAAGTTAGTCATTGCAACCGGAACTGTTACCAATTATTTTGGTAATGAAAATATACAAAGAAATGCGCTTCCAATGAAAACTATTACAGATGCCATCAATTTAAAAAATAAAATTCTGGAAAGATTGGAAAAAGCTTCCCACACTTCTGATGAAGAAGAAAAAAGAAAACTGACCACTTTTGTCATAGCCGGAGGAGGACCTACAGGTGTTGAGATTGCAGGTATGTTGGCTGAACTGAGAAAAAATATACTTTTCAAAGATTATCCGGAGCTGGTTAGTGTAGCGTTCGATATTTATTTGATTGATGGATTACCCAATGTTCTGGCATCAATGAGCAAAAATTCCCAAGAATATGCGTATCAGTCACTCAAAAAAATGGGAATCATGATAAAACTTGGTCAGGTTGTAAAAGATTATAAGGATGATGTTATTCACTTAGCAGATGGCACAACAATTCTAAGTGAAAATCTGATATGGACTGCAGGTGTTACAGCGCAGACTTTCAACGGAATTCCAGCAGAAGCGTATGGAAAAGGAAAGCGATTGATAGTGGATGCCTACAACGAGATTTTGATCCTGAAAAATATTTATGCCATTGGAGATACAAGTCTGATGAAAGCGGATCCAGCATTTCCGGAAGGTCACCCCCAGCTGGCGCAGGTTGCCATCCAGCAGGCCAGACAACTTGCAAAAAATTTTTTAGCAAGAGAAGCAGGAAAGTCTCGCCAACAATTTCAATATAATGATAAAGGCTCAATGGCAATTATAAGGAGAAATAAGGCAGTTGCTGATTTAAATGGGCCTCTCAAACATCTTAATGGTTTTCCTGCCTGGGTAGTATGGATATTGGTGCATTTAATGTCTTTAATTAATTTTAGAAACAAACTGACAACTTTCTTTAATTGGATGAATGCCTATATTACGAAAGATCAGCCTCTTCGTATGATTATTAGTTCTCGAAAAGAATCTCAGATTCAATAAAAATTGAATCAAAAAAAATGTAATTATGTTTGTAAAAGTATATACTTCTCTACACAATTTTTTGATGGTCAATATCGATCATATTGTATATATAAGTCCAAGTTCTTCTAACAAAGGATGTACATTATACCTTGATACTGGAATTCGACAGGAATCTATAGAAGATTACGACGTTATTTTAAAACAACTTATTTAAGCGGTAATTGAGTTGTATTTTGATTAACATCAGTATTTGATTATGTATTCTAAAAAGACGATGTGTTTTAAGAGAATTTATTTAATCATCTTAAAGCGGAACAGTCTTTAGATATGAAAGCCTAGAGTAATTTGTCAATATAAAAATAAAAGTTATGAATCGCGATTCCACGCATTGAGGTCATGAATGTCCTTAATAAAAGTAACAAAGACAGAATAGAAGATTGCAAAAAAGCCCTTTTTAAATAGGGCTTTTTTGTAAATAATTTAGTTTTTTATTAGGGCTGGATTTAAAAATCAAGTTATAAAACCGATACTATCCCAAAAACTCAAGGAGAATTCGATTTAACTCTTCCGAATGGGTTACATTTAAACCGTGAGGAGCTCCTGGAATGACGTGGTACTGGCTGTGATTTATCATTCTGGCTGCCTGATCACCTGCAGTTTCTATTGGAACAATATTATCCTTATCACCATGTACAATCAATACAGGCAATTTGATGTTTCCTACTTCTGACCTGAAATCTGTATTAGCCCAACTTTCAGCGGCCTTAATGGTAGCAATGGGTGAAGCGTGAGAAGAAATACTCCAATCGTAATCCAGTTGTTTTTGGCTTACTGATTGTGATAGTAATCCTACATTATAAAAATCTGCATGAAATCCTTCTAAAAAGTTTACGCGATCTTTATGCAGGGCATTTAGTATTTCTTCCAATTTTTCCTGCGGTACACCGTCGGGATTATCTATTTTTTTCTTAACTAAAGGAATAATAGAAGCGACCAACGCAATTTTCGAGATGCTTTCAGAACCATAATTGGTCAAGTACCTAATGACTTCGCCTCCACCCATCGAGAAACCTACTAAAACTATATCTTTAAGATCCAATTGCTCTATAACTTCTTTCAGGTCAGCAGCTAACGTACTATAATCGTAACCATCTTTTGAGACAAAGGATTTTCCAAATCCTCTTCTGTCGTAGGTTATTACTCTGTAACCATTATTTAACAATGCTTGTACTTGAAGTTCCCAAGATTTTCCACTTAATGGCCAGCCGTGGATTAAAATAATAGGTTGACCTGATCCAAGGTCTTCATAGTAGATTCTGTAATCGTTTTCTAGATCTTTTGTAATATAAGGCATAATTTAATTTTTTATATTAATATTGATATATGTTAACCAAAGATCAGACCACCACTTTTTTTTATTCATATATTCGCAGTGGTTATTATATTACTCTATTTCAGAATATGGTTTTATTACAATTTTAAATATTTTTCCTATCCTAAATTAACGTTTGAAAATTGTAATTTGTATCCTAATGAGTTTTTCCTAATCTTTTTCCAAAATTTTCGTTTTATAGTAAAGATGATTTAACCAAATACCTTAAAAGATTTCCGATGAAAACAACTGCATGTAATGAAATAGTAATTGAATATCCAGGCTATATACAAAGTTTTGGATATTTGTTAGGAATTAATGTATCTAATGATAAAGTTGAATTTTTTAGTGAAAATGTACTTAGCTTATTAGACGTTAGTCAAGAAATTCTGGGCATAAATGTTAATACTTTTAATAATTTAGCATTTATATCTAATAGTCAACACTTTCGTTTTCTGAAGTTATCTGCAGACGAAGATGTCAAATATATTGATAGGGTTTTGCTAAATAATAAAGAATACCATATCACTTATTATAGACACTTAGATATCATCTATATAGAATTAGAAGAATGTATTTTAGATGCAAAGGATAATAGTGTCCTTGTTAAAAAAATAAAAAATCTTGTTTCTTATAGACAAGGCTCAAATATCTGGGAATTTTTGGTGGATAAAATCAAAGAGATTACGGATTACGACCGAGTGATGATTTACCAATTTAACGAAGATAAAAGCGGTAAAGTAGTTGCAGAAGCAAAAAATGCTAATATGGAGAGTTTTCTTAATCTTCATTATCCAGAAAGCGATATTCCTTCGCAGGCTCGAGCATTATATCTTAAAAATTTTAAAAGAATTTTAAGTGATGTTCATGATACGCCCATAAAACTTTTTAGTAAGCAAAAGAATGTTGATCTTTCTTTGTCCAGTGTGAGATCATTGTCACCTATTCATATTGAATATCTTATCAATGCTAAAATATCTTCCAGTTTCAGTATATCAATTATTATCGATAATCAATTGTGGGGGCTTGTTACATGTCATAATACATATCAAAAACATATAGATTTAGATCATCGATTAAGCGCAGAAATTGCAACTTTTATAGCTGCTAATTCATACCATTCTTATTTGTCATCCAATGCTATGGTCTTTGAAAATATTCTTCAAGAGAAATGTTTTCAACTTAAGAAAGACTTCCTTTCTTATCAAAATATAAGTGATTCTCTCACTAAAAATATTGAAAGACTTAGACTCGTTTCAGAAACTGATGGATTAGCTGTAATCATAGATGGACAAATTAGTAAATCAGGTTCAGTTCCAGACAACGAAATCATAAAACGTATTGCTGAATGGGGAATCACTAATATTGAGGAGGAGATGTATTACAGTGATACTTTCTTCAATGAGTTTGGTGAGATTCTAGGATTGGATAAAAAATTGTTGTGGAATTGCAATTTCGTTCATTAATAAAGCACAGGGGCAATTAATAATTTGGTTCAAAAAAGAATTTAAGCAACAAATTGCTTGGGCTGGAGTAAAAAATCATGAGATAAAAACGATTAAAATTTTTAATGAAAATAAAACAATGGTTTCCCCGAGAAAATCGTTCGAAGTTTTTAATGAAGAAATAATGGGGAAATCTTCATCTTGGGACCGTAAAGACAGAAAGCGAATTTTAACAATTAGAGAATTAATTGATCGTACGAATCAAGAACAATTATTTCAAGTCAATGCAATTAATGAGCAATTAAATAAATCGAACACTGAATTGACTCGTTTAAATGAAGAACTTGATAGTTATTCTCATACAATTTCTCATGATTTGGCTACGCCATTAACTGTGATGAAATTGAATATGCAGATTTTGTTGAAATTGAATACTGAAAGTAAAAATATTAATCAGATAAATAATGTACTCAATGAAATTGATAACATGTCAGAAATGATGTCCAATGTGTTAAAATTAAGTAAGCTAAAATACTCGGAATTTGATATTGAGGATGTCAATCCTCTCGCCATAATTGAAAAATCCGTGTTAGATGCCAAACTATCTTATAATGATAATGCCCATGTAGAGATTGGTGATGTAATCACAATAAGAGGTGAAAAAAGTTTAATTGCCCAAGTGTTTCAAAATATAATCACTAATGCTGTAAAATATTCATCCAATAAAAATGAAAATGCGCACATTATGATTTCTTCTATGATTAAAAATAATAGTGTAGTTTACATTGTGGAAGATAATGGTATAGGTATCCCTTATCAATCGAAGAAAGATGTTTTCAAAGTTTTTAATAGAATGTCTAATACAAAGTCATTTTTGGGTAGTGGAGTGGGATTATCCATTGTGGAGAATATCATGAAAAAACTTAATGGTAGTATTGATTTTGAAAGTGAAGTAAATGTTGGAACTAAATTTATCATTACTTTTCCGGACGAGTAAACTCTAAAAAGATTTTAGAAAGGTTTCTGTGGAGGAATCAAAGAAATAGCTGTTTATAAAATACCTTGTAATTTTTACGAGGTATTTTTTTATGTTAAAGATTGAATTTTAGTTTATTACTCGTAGTGCATTATTAAATTAATTCAATTTTAAGTCTATTCATTTTTCTACTG
>NZ_DAMBRK010000032.1:0-12479 GCF_032055105.1 Epilithonimonas sp. | reverse complement strand
CTCTTTCCTATCAAAATATTATTTAATTTTGTCTAAACTTTTGGGTGCAGTCTACTCAAGAGGATTTTTGCTTTATTTATTTCTTAAACTTAATCTCAGTCAAAACAGGAAAATGGTCAGACGGATAAAGAAGATTTTCTCTTCTGTCGTTAATTGTTCTGTTGGTCAAAACATCAAACCCTTTTACAAAAACATAATCTAAACGCTCTGTCGAAGGTGTGTTGATATCGAAATTCTGCCAAGTTCCTTTTGGTCCGTAATGTGGTTTTTGAGAATGACAAAAAGAATCTGTCAGCTCTTTTGACATAATCTTAATCGGTTCTTTGTCATCTGTCAAATTGAAATCTCCGGTCAATGTCAAAGGTAGATTTTCTTTATTGAATTCTTTGATTTTTTCAAGAATCAACTTTGCCGAATTCACTCTTGCAACATCGCCAACGTGGTCAAAATGCAAGTTGAAAGCCCAAAACTTTTTACCACCTTTTTTCATTTTGAAAAGTGCATAAGTACAAACTCTATTGTATGCTGCATCCCAGCCTTTAGAAGGTTTTTCAGGCGTTTCACTCAACCAGAAAGTTCCTGATTTAACGACTTCCAATTTATTTTTGTCATAGAAAATCGCTGAAAATTCGCCTTGATTTTTCCCGTCGTCTCTTCCAACGCCTACGTAATCATAATCCGTCAATGTTGTTTTGATGTCAACCATTTGTTGTGGAACCGCTTCCTGAACACCGAAATAATCCGGGTGATAGTAAGACATCAGCGCCATTGTTTCTTGTTTTCTGTTATTCCAAGAGTTTTCTTTGTCACTGTCAACAGAAAGACGAATGTTATAAGTCATCACTTTCAAATCCTGCGAAAACACAAGACTGGATGCGAACAGTAATCCGAAAAATAATTTTTTCATTTTTAAAATATTAGTAGTCTATTATCTAAAAATCTATGCTTTGTAATCTTCAAAATTTTGAATCCCGTTAAGGAAATCTTTTACAGGCATTCTTTTCTTTCCTTGGATTTGAACATCTTCCGGATAATAAATTCCGTCTTTTGTATAGAACTTGAATTCAGTTTTAGAAATATCAAAATCGCCAGCTTCTCTCGAATGTGATTTTAATTCAAAATGTCCTTTGAAGATTTTCAAAGATTTTTCTTCTTCTCCGATTTTCAAAATAGTGAAAGCCGTTGGATGAGGCGACATTCCTCTCACGAAATTATGAATCGTTTCAGAACTTTGATTCCAATCGATTTTCAGATTTTCTTTAAATATTTTGTAAGCCGTTTTTGGATTTTCTTTTTGTGGCTGAGGTTTTTCTACAATCGAATTTTCTGCTAATCCATTTAAAGTTTCGATAATCAAATCCGCTCCAATTACCATCAATTTATCGTGCAAAGTTCCGGCATTATCTTCCGGTAAAACTTCGGTTTCAGCCTGAAGAAGAATATTACCTTCATCAATTTTTTCATTAATGAAAAATGTGGTTACACCGGATTTGGTTTCGCCGTTAATAACAGCATAATTAATTGGCGCCGCTCCACGATAATCAGGCAACAAAGAACCGTGCAGATTGAATGTTCCAATTTTTGGAATCGAGAACAAAACCTGAGGCATCATTCTAAAAGCTACCACAACGAAAACATCAGCATTTAGGTTTCTGATTGATTCTAAGAATTCCGGATTCCTCAATTTTTCCGGTTGAAAAAGATTAAGATTATTTTCTTCGGCAAAGACTTTCACAGGTGAAGGTGTGAGTTTCATTCCTCTTCCACTTGCTTTGTCAGCCGCTGTTACAACGCCAACCACTTTATGATGAGATTTGAATATGGCTTCCAGAGAAGCTTTTGCAAAATCGGGAGTTCCGAAAAAAACGACGTTTAAAGATTTCATTATTGTTGATGAATGATATTTGAAATTGATAATTAATATTTAAATCGAGTCGCTCGCAGCCCGACTTGAGCGGACTCTTCGAGAGCCTCAGAGTGACAGATTGAAAGCGGAAGGCGGATTAAGCTGCCCAAATAATTACTCTTATTGATTGAGCATATAGGTTTTATAGTTCAACATTCTGACTTTTCCAATGTCCAAAAGGAAAATCAAAGTTTCTGAAATGGATTCTTTGGAATAGAAATTAAGTGTTGCGGCTGTTTCATCCAAAGTCATTGGTTTTTGAGAAAGATGTAGCATAATCTCTGTCGAAAGGTTCTTTTTGGAATTGGTTCTCTTTCTACAAACCGAACATTTGCCACAATTTTCGGCGTCATTTTCTCCAAAATAATTCAGAATTAATTTCATTTTACAGAAATCGGAATCTTTGATAAAGAACTTGTTTTCTTCCCATTTTCTCAATTTATTTTTCTGGATATGATGAAACAAAGTCCAATATTCTCCGAAAAGATGTCGGTCATTTCTAGGTTTCAAAAACTTGATAGAATGCTGGCTTCCGTCAAGATATTCCAGATGTCCTGCTTTTTGCAATTGCTTTAATCTTTCTTTAAAATTAATGATGTCGAAGCCATTTTTATTACAAAAAGCAGCATCACTAAAATAGACTTTCTGAATTGCCAATCCCGGAAGATTCCTAAACAAAAGTTCCATAAAATAAGCATCGGAAGGTGCTAACTGTTCCAATTCATCGGACTGAACAAAACTCTGAATCACCGAAGGCGACACAGAATTTTTGTAAAATATAAGTTCCTGATTATGCAGAAAAGTGAGGATATTTTTGATTTTCGCATTGGATAATTTGGTCAGATTTTTAATTCTGTTGATATCCAGCTGAAAAGTTCTTTCCGGCAAATCGTTATCTGCAACCTGAAAAATGGAATACAGATAAGTTAATATTTTTTGATATTCTGGTTTGTTGGGAATTTGGTTCTGGAATGTATTATCGATGTTTGTGAGTTCTTGTTCATTCCAAAGCAGCGCAACAATTGCATCTTCTCCATTTCTTCCCGCTCTTCCAATTTCCTGATAATAGTTTTCTATCGTTGACGAAGGCGAAAGATGAATCACAAACCTCACATTCTCTTTATCGATTCCCATTCCGAAAGCATTGGTGGAAACCAAAACGTGAAATTGACTACTAATCCATTTTTTCTGAAGTTTTTCTTTTTCATTAGAAGTCAAACCTGCGTGGAAGAAATCGACATTTTGGAATCTATTATTTTTAAGAAAATAAGTTAATTCTTCCGCTTCTTTTCTGGTTCTTGTATAAATAATCCCAGAAGCTTGATTTTGTCTAAGAAATTCTAAAATGCGATTATATTTGTTAGAAGTATTTTCTACAATAATATTCAGATTGTCTCTTTTGAAACTCTGTTTATAAATCTGAGGATTGTGAAGTCCTAATTTGATTGAAATTTCTTCAACCACTTTATTTGTAGCTGTTGCAGTCAACGCAAGACAAGGTACATTTTTGAATTCTTGTCTGAACTTTTTGATATTCTGATAACTCGGACGAAAATCTGAACCCCATTCGGAAATACAATGCGCTTCATCCACCGCAATAAATGAAATATTAATCTCCTGAATATTCCTTAAAAATAATTGATTTTGCAATCTCTCCGGAGAAATGTAAAGTATTTTTATTAATCCGTTTTTGCATCTATTGTAAACAGATTCTTCCTCGAACTCGTCTAATTCGGAACTTAATAATTCTGCTTCGATTCCTAAACTTTGAAGAGAATCAATCTGGTCTCGCATCAATGCTAAAAGTGGTGAAATGACAAGACAAGTTCCTTCTAAAACGATGGCTGGCAATTGATAACAAAGAGATTTCCCTCCTCCGGTTGGTAACAACGCCAAAGTATCTTTTCCTTGGATTAAAGAAAGAATAATATCTTTTTGAGAAGACCGAAACTCATTATATCCCCAATATTGCTTGAGTGTATTTTGAATCAATTGGTCATTTGAACTTGTAGAAGAAAGCATCTGTAAATTTAATCATTTATTGAAAACAAAAAAACCGTCTCGTAATAAAACGAAATGGTTCCTTTATGATTTTATAAATTCATTTCTTATTTAGCTTCGAAATAAACCCTTCTGTTGGCTCTGTTTTTCCATTCTGGGCATTTTTCAGCTGGCTCACATTCTGGGTAAAGAAGATCTGTTTTACCTTTACCTACAGCTTCTAATTTATTACCATCTGCGCCATTTTGAATCAAATATTCTTTCACATTGTTTGCTCTTCTTTCAGAAAGACTTTGATTATATTCGTCCGTTCCTCTTGTATCTGTAGCTCCAACAACTTTAAAATGATTGCTAGATGAATTAATATAATTAATTGCAATATTTAAAACCGGAGTGTTTGAAGGCAAAACTCTATCAGAATTCAAATCAAATTCGACACCTTTCAATAAAGATGAGTCATCAGAAGCCAAACCTGTTTCGGAATTATTCAATGTCACAGGGCAACCTTGGCTCTCTATTGGACCTGGAACAGTTACACATTTGTCATAAAGATCAATAACTCCATCCAAATCTGTATCTAGTGCTACCCCAGCACCATCAACTCTAGCACCCGCAGGCGTATCTAGTTGTCTATCCCAATCATCACAAACGCCATCATTATCAACATCTCCTTTTTTACAAACTTCTAGATCTTGTGTTTTATCATTAATAACGTCTAACTTGTAATAAATTTCTTGCAATGGATCGTGCCACATTAGATGCGACTCGTGCTTACCAATTTTGAATGTAAGTCCAAGGGTTGTGTTGAAGAAGTTATCTGAAATTTGATCCTCTATAAGATTGTAACCATTCTGTCCAACGCCTGCTCCATCAAATTCATCATCACCAGTAACAACATACATTACTCTACCTTCTATATCAATTCTATTATTGATTTTGAATTTAAGGCCAGCACCTGCTTGACCAAAAAGAGAATTAAGTTTAAATGGTTTTCTTTCAAAATTTAACAGCTGATAGTCTTTCCCTGGATTTTGTCTATATGATTTATAGGCAATCGTTCCTATACCAGCATATCCGTGTAATGCCCATCTGAAGGGGGATTTGTTATCTACCCTTCTTAGTAGATTAGAAAAATTGAGATCTCCTAAAATTGATATTGCATCATATTGTGTTCTGCCTGCAATTTCTCTTGCTGGTAAAACTTCATGATCTTTTGTATTAGCGTAACCTTGTCTGGTTTCTCCTCTATCATATTGCAAGTTAAGTCCAAACGCATGCGTTATAGCCTTATCTACACTAATATAAGCAGAATATCCGAAAAGGTTTTTCCCATTTCCATTTTTAATAGATACCATATCAGCCGATTGAATCAATGGTACACCAGCACCAACTGATATTGACCAATCATTGAATTTTTTTGAAGATTGAGTGAATGGAGAAACATTTTGAGATCCAGAGTTAGCATCTGTAGCCTTCTCCTGACTGGCTAAACTCATAGGCAACAATAACAATCCTATTGCGGCTAATGATAATAAATTTTGTTTCATATTTGAATGTTTTTAATAAAGAGACTCCAAAAACATGGCTAATTTGCTTGTCTAAGCTTACATAGCCGTTCCATCCCCAATTGATTTTTCCTCCATAAAAAGAAGTAAGATCTGCATTTGCTATAAAAGCAGTACCACCACCTACACAAATAGACCAATCTTTGAAAAATCGATTTTTGTCATAATCATTTGTGTTCTAAAATTTATTTTACGTCGTTAATTAAATCTCTAGCAAAATCTCTTTCATATAGATTTTTGTAATGAGGAATAACTAATCTCTTCGAGATAAATTTTACATTATTATATAATATGATGTCAATATCTATAATCCTGTCTTGGTAGGTATCAAAGTATGATGAATCTTTGACTCTACCCATCACCCTTTCTATGTACTTTAACTCACGCAACAATGTTATAGGTGAAAATTGTGTTTTTAATTTAATTGTAATATTACAAAAATTATTTTCACTATCAAACCCTACTGGCTCTGAAGTAATTAATTCAGATTTTTTTAATATTGACCCAATATTTTCTTCGATTTTTTTCAAAGCAATTTGGATATTATTTTCTGGATTATTAATATTACTCCCTAGTAACAAAACGACACTATTGTGCGACATATCGATCAAATTATTTTATAATGAAAAGTTTTTTTAAACTAGTCCTTGCAAATTTAACCGCTATTTTCATTGTCATAGCAGGTTTCTTTGTTTTTTTTATTGGTTTTATTATTCTAGCTTCTATTTCAGAGTCAACAGATATAAAGTCTAATTCTGTCTTAACATTAGACCTAAAAACCAGAATAATAGACAGCCCTTCCGAAGATCAAGAAGACTTTTTGTCCTTCAATAATAATGAACAAAAATCGGTTCTGCTATACGACGTTTTACAAGCTATCGATAAGGCTAAATCTGATGATAAAATCAAAGGAATTAGTATAGAAGCAGATAACATCAATGCAGGAATAACCCAATTGGATGATATTAGAAATGCATTGATTGATTTTAAGAAAAGTGGCAAATTTGTCTATGCTTATGGGAATTCTGTCTCTCAAGGCGCTTACTATCTTGGTTCTGTTGCCGATAAGTATTACCTAAATCCTGCAGGTGGGATAGAACTAAAAGGTCTTTCTACAGAAGTGACATTTTTCAAAAGCTTTGCAGAAAAATATGGAATTGGCATTCAAGTCATCCGTCACGGAAAATTCAAAGCAGCTGTTGAACCTTTTCTTAAAGATGAAATTTCGCCAGAAAACCAAGAACAGCTCTCTACTTTGCTTAATGATATCTGGAATAATACATCTAGTAGAATCTCAGCGTCTAGAAAGATCCCAACTTCCGAACTGAAAACCATTACAGATAGTCTTTACAGTTATATCCCAAACTTGAGTTTGAAATATAAATTGGTGGACCAATTAATCCAAAAATCTGAATACGACAATATCATCAGAAAAAAAATCAATATTGATAATGATAAAAAAATCAATAAAATATCTTTTGCTAAGTATTCTGAAAGTATTGATTCTAAAAAGGGAGATAACAAGATAGCGGTTCTTTACGCTTCTGGTTCCATCAATAATGGAAAAGGTTATGATGGAATCTACGCGGATAACTTCCGCAAAGAGATAAAAAAACTACAAGAAGATGACGATGTGAAAGCGGTGGTTTTCAGAATCAACTCTCCTGGGGGAAGTGCTAATGCTTCTGACGAGATTCTTTTTGAGATGCAACAGTTGAAACGTAAGAAACCTGTCGTTATTTCATTCGGAGACTATGCTGCATCTGGTGGTTATTACATTGCAATGGGAGCTGACAAGATTTTTTCGGAACCTAATACTTTGACTGGATCTATTGGTGTTTTTGGAGTGATTCCTTATTTCAAAGATTTGGCTGCAAAAAACGGAATCCGTAGCGATGCTGTTACGACCAATGCCAACTCGAATATGATATCAGCAATTAACGGTCTAAGTCCTGGAACTCTTACTATAATGACAAGAAGTGTAGAATCTACCTATCAGCGTTTTGTACATTTTGTCACTCAGAATAGAAAGAAAACGTTTGAACAAATTGATGCTGTTGGTGGTGGAAGAATCTGGTCTGGCGTACGTGCAAAAGAGATAGGATTGGTAGATGAGCTGGGAACACTGCAAGATGCTATCAATTATGCTGCTAAGTCTGCTAATATCAAAAATTATGGTGTATCTGCATATCCTTCAAAAATATCAAAATTTGAACAAATCTTTTCTTCTGAGACAGATGAAGACTTCTCTACCAGAGTTATTAAGAACAAAATAGGAAAAGATAATTTCAAAATTTTTCAACAGATTACTGACCCTAATGCTAAGGCTGAAGTGAAAATGGAAACACCTTTCAGCATCAAGTTGAATTAATTATAATCATTATTCAAAACATAAAAAAGCACAAAACTGATTAATTGGTTTTGTGCTTTTTATTTTAATGATTTATTTAGAATGGTAAATCCTAAAGTTTTTTCGATGCTGAATCTATAACTCGACTTGAACGAAAATCCTTTTTTCTTGTACACAATTCTATTTGATTTAGAAACTTTCTCCCAAAAAGATAACCTTTGGAAAATAGCAGCCCAAATCAAAAAAACACCTTCAATCCTAATTTAAAAAAAAGTCCGCTCAAATTGCGGACTTCTGTATCTATTGTATTGTTTTAAAATTTGTAAGCTAAACTCCAGCTAAATCCCATATTGAAACTTCCTGAGCTTTTCCCAAAACCAGGAACAATCATTGGTTCAATCTCATCTTGTTTACTACTATAAGCCAAATATCTTGGCTGAACATTGACATCTAGGAAAAAATTACTATCAAAAACTTGGACTCTAGCTCCTAAAGATGCTTCTATCCAATAACTACTTTGAGTAGATGGATCAAATGAAAGTGAAACGCCATCATTATTAATTCCTCTTACTGGAACAGCCATATACTCTTGATTATAAAAACTTCCTGCTAATTTTCCACCAACGTAGAAACCATTCAGATTGTTTTCTGGATCCATAGATAACATATAGAATCCGCCAATTTTAGCAAATAATCCATCTGCCTTAGCATCGTAACCATTTTTTTTATAGATATTTTTATCATATCCGATATCAATTATGGCATGCACTCTTCGATTGATTCTACTGGAAATAAAACCTTGTACCAGTTGCCTGTCTCCAAAGAAACCCGCTCCTAGATTTAGAACATCTACACCAACCGTAAAGTTTGGTTTGTATTGCCACTTTATAGAGTCTTGTTTTTTTTCTTCTTTCTTGCTCTGAGAAAAAACTGAAACCGACAGAAGACTAAAAACGAAGATAAAAATTGATGTTATTCTCATCAGTTAATGATGTATTATTGGTTTGAATACTTTGTACTGGATCACTTTGTAGCAACTCTGCATTCAGATTATCATAATTGATTTTGAATCCACAAGCTGGAGATACGTAGATTGACTTAGTATTATAATTAACTCTAATTTTGCTTTGAGGCCCAACTTTTCTTCTTTTGATATAGATATCTGTATAAGGACTGTTATCAACTCTCAGTGGAACCAAGATAGAATCAAGAGATGCTGCTTCTGTGACAATATTAGTCAATGTATCTTTTCCATAATCTACATCTACATAAAGTGTATCTACTGTTGTTTCCAGATCATTACTAGCATTCTTGAATTTCAATAGAAGTCTTGGTGTAGAATCCGAATTCATGCAGATATCATCATCGCCACCACAACTGGTGAGAAGTAATAGAAATCCGAAAATCCATATTAAGTTTTTCATTAAATTAATATTGTATTAAGTCCTTAAAACAGAATAAAATTAAATCTTATTTTCTAATCAGCAAAGCAATATTCTCTACGTGATGTGTCTGTGGAAACATATCAACCGGAAGAATCTTTACCAACTCATAATCATCTTTCATCAATGCGATATCTCTAGCTTGAGTTGCCGAGTTACAACTAACGTAAACGATTCTTTCTGGTGCCAATTTCAAAATCTGCTCCACTACTTTCTGGTGCATCCCGTCTCTTGGCGGATCGGTAATCAAAACATCAGCTTTTGGATGATTTTCTAAAAACTCATCATTGAAAACGTTTTTCATATCGCCACAATAGAAAGTTGTGTTTGTAAGACCATTCAGTTCTGCATGCTCAATAGCCGCATCGATAGCTTCTTGAACGGCTTCTATTCCAATCACGTGTTTTGCATTTCTTGCAACATATTGCGCAATAGTTCCTGTTCCTGTATAAAGATCATAAACTACTTGGTCGCCTGTAAGATCCGCAAACTCCAATGTTTTTCTATATAATTCTAAAGCTTGTTTATAATTGGTTTGAAAGAAAGATTTTGGACCAATTTTAAATTTAAGCCCATCCATTTCTTCATAGATGAAACCTTCCCCAAAATAGTTTTGAATATCCAAATCGTAGATACTGTCATTTCCTTTCGGATTGATTGCATAAACCAAAGTTGTAATTTGCGGAAATTGACTTAGAATGAAATCAAACAATTTGATTCTTTCTGCTTTCATATCCTTGTACAATTGGAAAAGCACCATCCAATCTCCTTTGGAGTTTTGACGTAGCATCAATGTTCTAAGGAATCCTTGCTGCTTTTTGACATCATAAAATTCCAAACCATTGTCAACAGCATATTTTTTTACAGCCAAACGGATTTGGTTTGATGGATCTTCTTGCAGGAAACATTCTTTAAGATCAAGAATCTTGCTCCACATCCCAGGAATATGGAATCCTAATGCATCCCTATTCCCAAAATTCTCTTCGGAACTGATTTCGTATTGCGTCAACCAACGCGCGTTGGAAAAAGAGAATTCCATTTTGTTTCGGTAGTAATATTGCTCTGGAGCCCCAAGAATAGGAATCTCTTCAAACTCTGGAAAACCACCAATCCTTCTGATATTATTCACAACTTCGCTATGTTTGAAATCGAGTTGTTTCTCGTAGGCAATGTTCTGCCATTTGCAACCACCGCAAGTCCCAAAATGTACACATTTGGCATCAACTCGGTATTCCGAATATTCCAAAATATCGACAGCTTCACCTTCAAAATAGTTACTTTTTGACTTCTTAACTCTTACGTTAACAAGATCTCCAGGAACTGCACCTTTTACCAAAACGGTTTTACCGTCTTCTGTCTTACCAACAGAAACTCCTTTCGCACCGGCAGAAAGGAGTCTGATATTTTCAAGAATTTTATTTCTTCTCTGTTTCATTTATTATTTTGTTTTTGCAGAATCTGCATTCGGATTCTGTTGCAAAAGATCATTTTGTAATTGTGCATTTGGATTAACACTTGGAGCTTGGAGGCCTGAGATTTTATTCATTGCCTCTACAAACTTAGCGTCCCCCAAATTATAAAAAGTTTGACTAGCTACTTTCCCATCTTTGTCAATCAAGAAAAAACCAGGAATTTTGAATCCGTAGATAAAAAATTTCTTAGCATATTCTGATTGCAAACCTCCTTCAGCATAATAACTAATTCCAGGAATACCTTTCAACATAGCATTAGCTGTTTTTGTAAATTGTTCTTTCGTATCGTCTAGGTTTACATATGCGAAGTTAACTTTTGCTTTATAAAAATTTACAACCTCTTTAAGAACAGGAATTGTAGATTGTCCAATATAAGGATTCCAAGAGGCATAACTCATAACCAAAGTAGGTTTTCCATTTGATTCTAAATTTCCAGATTTACCATCCAATTTTACTAATTTTACAGTTGGAGCTACTTCACCTTTCTTCAATCCAAAAACTGCATTGATGGCAGAGTTAAGATCTTTCTTAACTTCAGAATCTTTGATAGACTCGTCACTTACTTTCTTAACTTTTTCTACATCACTTGTGTAAGGGTTAAGATCAAATTTAGCAATCACAAAAGCCAAAAGATAATCTTTAGTTTTTTGAGACAATTCTTTGTTAGTCCCCAAGAATCTTGCAAAAATAGTTGACATTGTTACATTGTCCTTATCTTTTTGCTTCTCTGCAAAAGCTTGAAAATCTTTTCCTACTTTATTCAACAAATAGTTTCGGTAAACTGGTAAGTTCTCAACCATTCTATCATTATTCTCTGTCAAAGATTTTTCATAATCAGTGAAATTTTTAGAAACTTTGAAAGATGAATCTCCTGTTACTTGACCGTGAGCAGACTGATATTGAACTAAGAAAGTCAAAATATTAGTCGTTAACTCATCTTTTTTAAGTTTTATAACTTCGCTATCGGCTCCTAATTTCTCAGCATTATCATCAAGATTTTTTTCAAGATCAGAATGGATTTTTTTGATCTCTGCTAAAAATTCAGGTTCATTTTTCTGCAACAATTGCATATTAAGTTTTGAACTGTAAGATTCCAAAAACTTTTGTGTAGCTGTAATGAAGTCATTATTTTTCTTAGCATCTCCTTCAATTTTATAAACTTCTGGGAAAGTAGTGGCATCACCAGAGATATTCAAAGTTTGCCCTTTCTTAAGGTAAATGAAATTCATCTTACCTGCATAAGTCATTGCATACATTCCATTTTTAGGAGCCTTGAATTCACCTTTGAAGTTTCCTTTCTCATCAACCCCAAGGTTAACAAGAGGAAGCGTAGCCACCCCAGAAGCTTCTATGAATTCTATTCTTTCTAAAGGAGACCCTCCTTTAACATTTCCCTCTACTTTAACTTTGGAACAAGAAACTACCAACAGTGAAATCAAAAGAAGAAATAAGTATTTTTTCATTTTAAAAATTAATTTCTGCAAAAATAATCTAATTAAGATGTTAAAAAAAATGAAAATCAATTTTTTATTATAAGATTAACAGATTTTATAGCATATTAATGAATTAATAAAGGGAAGTAAGAAATTTACAAAATCTTATAAACGAAAACATTAGGAACAACTTTGCTTTGAGTAGTTTTATTATTCTTTTCAAGATATTCTTCTAATGAATTTCCAATCGGATATAATATAAGAATAATAAGTTTAAGTTTGGAGCAAAAAAAAAACCTCAATCAAATAA
>NZ_DAMBRK010000031.1:0-12749 GCF_032055105.1 Epilithonimonas sp. | reverse complement strand
TTTCTTCTCATAAAAAATGCCCCTAAAAAGTGTATAACTTTTTGGGGGCAGTCCAGAGAAAGAGGATTTTTTTATTTTTCAGATGAATGCTTTTGTGAAATATTTGGCTCAGCAAAACTTATTTTTTCAATGACTTCTAGTGCATTCAATTTTTTGAAAATTTCAGAATAATTGAGATGATTTGGAATTTCCATTACAAAATATTTATTTCCCATTCCTTCGCTTTCACAGCCAAGATTTTTAAACTCATTTCGTAATTGCATCACATCAATATCTTCATCAAGAACAATTATTTGGATTGTTGAATTTCCAGAATATTCTACAACATTTCTGTAAGTAATGTATTCTTCATCTTCATCATACTCTGCAAAAACAATATCTCCACAAGAAAAATCAGGACCATAAAAAGGAATATTATCAATTTTATAAAGTCCTTTTTGAATGTCAATGATTTCTGTCCATAATGTTTCAACTGTTGTTTCTTCAAGAACGTCGCTGTAATATCTAACTAAAATTTTTTCTGAATTGTCACTCATTATTGTCTATTTCAAATTAAAATATTCATTAATCTCAGATAAATAATTGCCAGAATGGGTATTGGACAATATTTTCATTTCTTTATTAGGAGCATTCAGAATGATTCCATAGAGAATTGTATCTCTGTCGAACTTCGGTGGACAATTTTTACAATTTTTGATTTCAATATACCTTTTGGTTGAAATACTATTTTTTAAATCTTTATATTTTTGATTGGTATTTAAGCTATCAATTGTATTCTGTATTGCAAAACCAAAATCTGAATCAGCTTCAAAAATTCCATTTTCTTCTTTGAGCGAATCAAATTTTTTGTCACTTGGTCTCAAAAAAAGAACATAATTCTCTTGAATAAATTCAGAGTCATTCTTGCTTAATTTGGAACTTGAGCTATTTTCCTTACAACTCAAAAAGGTAAAAAGTAAAAAAGCGAATAAGAGTTGATGTGTTTTTATCATAGCTTAAAATTAAGCAAACTATTTCTCCCAAACAATCTTCTTCGTCATCACATCATTTGAGTTGGTTCCGACCATTATTTCAAATTCTCCGGCTTCCCAATCATAATTCAGTTCGTCATCATAGAATTTCAAATCTTCCGGCGTTAACTTGAAAGTAACAGTTTTGTTTTCGCCTTTCTTCAAAGCTATTTTTTGGAAACCTTTTAGTTCTTTTACAGGTCTCACCACTTTTCCGAACAAATCTCTGATATAGAGTTGAACCACTTCTTCTCCGTCAAAATTTCCTGTATTAGCAACATTGACATTAATTGTTAAAGTTTGACTTCCTTTAAGATTTTCAGAACTTAGATTAAAGTTGGAGTATTTGAAATCAGTATAACTTAATCCAAATCCAAAAGGGAATTTTGGGTCGTTATCCAAATCGATGTAAGCAGAAACATAGTTTCTGTCTGTAGATTTTTCAGCAGGTCTTCCTGTGTTGTAATGGTTGTAATAGACTGGGATTTGACCTTCTGTTCTTGGGAAAGTCATTGGTAATTTTCCACTTGGGTTCACATTTCCAAATAAAATATCAGCGATAGAATTTCCAGCTTCTGTTCCCAGCCACCAGCTGTAAACAATGGTTGAGATATTATCCGCTGCCCAATCAAAAACCAAGGGTCTTCCTGCATTAATCATCAATATAATTGGCTTTCCGGTTTTAGTAATTTCTTTCAATAAGTCTTCTTGAACACCTGAGAAATGGATGTTGCTTCGGCTTTTTGCTTCGCCACTCATTGCGTGTCCTTCGCCAAGCGTCATTATAACGATGTCAGCTTTTTTAGCAGTTTCGATTGCTTCTGCAAACATAGATTTGTCTTGGTCATTTTCATTACAGCCTTTGGCATACAACAATGTTGAATTTTTATCCAATTGATTTTTGATTCCGTCAAATTGAGTTACGATTCTCTGCGCATCATCTTTAAAAGGAACAGACCAAAATCCGTGCATCGCCACTGCATCTTTTCCAAATGGTCCAATCAAAGCTACAGTTTTTGTCGATTTCGAAAGTGGAAGAAGTTTCTTTTCATTCTTCAGAAGAACTACACTTTTTGCGCCGAATTCTCTCCCGAATTTTCTATTCTCAAGATTGTTCGTTTGTTGTTTTTGTCTGTCATTATTGATAAATCTGTACGGGTCATCAAATAATCCCATTTCAAATTTTTTGATTAAAATTCTTCTTACTGCATCATCTACAAATTTGATATCTACTTTTCCTTCTTTTACCAATTTCGGAAGCTGTTCCATATAGATTCGGCTTTCCATATCCATATCGCTGCCGGCAAGAATTGCTCTTTCTCCGGCTTCTGCATTGTCTTTGGCATAACCGTGTTTTATCATTTCTCCAATACTTCCCCAATCGGAAACTACAAAACCTTGAAAGTTCCATTTTCCTTTTAATAAATCTCTTAAAATATATTTATTAGCTGTTGCAGGAATTCCGTTGATATCGTTGAAAGAATTCATAAAAGTGGCAACGCCAGCTTCGGCTGCAGCTTTGAAAGGCGGTAAATAAGTTTCGTGAAGTTGACGAAGACTCATATCCACTGAGTTGTAATCTCTTCCACCAACTGCCGCGCCATAAGCGGCGAAGTGCTTGGCGCACGCCATTATTGCATCTATATTTCCTAAACCTTTTCCTTGGAAACCTTTGATTCTTGCCAATCCGATTTTGGTTCCGAGGTAAGTATCTTCACCCGAGCCTTCCATCACACGTCCCCATCTTGGGTCTCTCGCGATATCCACCATTGGTGCAAATGTCCAGTGGATACCATAAGCGGAAGCTTCTATCGCGGCAATTCTTTCGGATTTTTCTATCATCTCCAAATCCCAGCTTGCTGCCTGACCAAGATTAACAGGAAAAGTTGTTCTGAAACCATGAATAACATCTTGTCCAAATAATAAAGGAATTTTCAATCTTGATTGTAAAGCGAGTTTTTGAAAGGCTTTGGTTTCTTCTGCGCCAGTTACATTCAGCATAGAACCTACTTTTCCTTCTTTTATTTCTTCCAAAACTTTTTTGGAATTGGAGTTTTGTGGACCTGTTGCATATTCGAAGCCACTATATTGGACGAGCTGTCCTGCTTTTTCTTCTAAAGTCATTTTAGAAATTAACTCATTGACTTTTTGCTCGATGGTTTTCTGCGCGGTTATACTGATTCCAAAAAGTAATAACAGGAGTGAGAATGTATATTTTTTCATTAGAATAGCTGTTGTCTCTTTTTGAGATATTAATTATTGTAAAATTAATATTTTATTCATTACAAGCGATATTTATAATAAAAAAGCTGTTTTCGCAATTGGCAAAAACAGCTCCTACAAATTAAAAAAGTAGTTAGTAAACTCTAAGTCCAGCTCTAGCGCCCGAAGATGTAAGAACAGCTTGAGCTCTTGTTTTTTGTCCGGCGGAGAACATAAACATCGCAGCATCGTCTACATAGTCCATGTAATTCATAAACATAATAGATCTTGAAGTTCCGCTACAGGTGTTATATTTGGGGTAAGTTGGTTTACCATAATTGGCTCCAGTTTGTGTTGGCGTATCAGCAACAAGGTCATTTCCACAAGACGCATCTCCCCAGATATGTCTTAGATTCAGATAATGTCCCACTTCGTGAGTTGCTGTTCTTCCTAAGTTGTAAGGTGCAGTAGCTCCTGTTTTACCAAAATATGGCGCTGCAATTACCACTCCGTCATTCCAAAGTCCGGCAGATTCTGGGAAGGTTGCGTAGCCAAGAACTCCCCCCATATTTCCAACAATCCAAAGGTTAAAATAATTAGATGGGCTAGTTGCACTAATTCCCCCTGAAGATGATTTTTTCATCGCATCATTAGTACTCCAATTAGTTTTAGTCGTGGCTTTTCTTACGGTTTTTACAAGATGAAATCTAACTTTGGTGTCTCCTGCTTTAATATTTGCAAACTCTGTCGGGATTTTAGAAGCATCGGTATTGGTTCCTCCAAAATCGGCATTAAGGACGGCAATCTGTTCAGCAATTCTTGCGTCAGAAATATTTTCTGCTGAGGTTTTATAAAGTACATTTACAACAACGGGAATATCTACAGTACCATCAGTAAGTACTTTTCCCAAAATAGCAGAATTTACACTGGATTCTATATTTGCATATCTTTCTCTTGCGCCTGCATCATTTTTTAATAATTCTGCGCGGATTTCGTCGGAAGGACAAGATCTTCTTGTTGATATATTAGTTGTAGAGTTGTCCTCAACTAGTGACTCGGTTTCAGAGGTTTGATTACAAGCTGTCAATGCAATAGCTGTAGCTAAGTAAAAAAAAGATTTCTTCATAGAATTGATTTTTTAAAGTTTCATCCAAATGTATGATTTTTTTTTATTAAAAATTATTTTTTTTAAAGAATTAATCAATTTTTTATTTGATGTTTTGCACAATGTGTAATTGTTTGGTTTTTAGTACAGATGTGTTTCAATAGATTATGAGGTTTTGTTATTATTTCTTAAAGGAGTAAAGTCGGCTTTTTGATCTTAAATTTTTATTTTTGATTTCAAATTGTAAAAAATGAACAAACTATTATTAGGATTGATGCTGATTGGGACAACAATTTCTGCACAGGAACTGTATATGCCAAGAAATATCAAAAAAGCTTATGCTGATGGAACTCGTGATATGTCTGGAAAACCAGGTAAAAACTACTGGCAGAACAAAGGAATTTACGATGTGAATGTGAAAGTGGATGCATCTACTAAAATTGTTTCGGGTTCCGAGACGATTCAGTATTCTAATAATAGTCCCGATGAGTTGAAAGTTTTGGCTATCAGATTTGTTAATAATGTTAATAAACCGCAGTCGGGTAGAGCTGGTTATGTTTCTAAAGAGTCGATGACAGATGGATTGAAAATTAAATCGTTCTCCATCAATGGCGAAAAGTATAACATCAATAGTGATAATTGGTCAACGGTTGAGGCTGTGAAATTAACAAAGCCATTAGCATCAAAATCTAAAACCGAAATCAAAATCGATTGGGAATATCCGTTAGCGAAAGAAAGCGGAAGAGAAGGACAAATTGACCCCGAGACTTTTTACGTAGCTTATTCTTTCCCTAGAGTTTCTGTTTATGATGATTACAACGGTTGGGATCTATTGCAGCACAACGGCAGACAAGAGTTTTATAATGATTTTAACGATTATGCTTTTGCGATTTCTGCGCCTAAAAATTTTGTGGTTTGGTCCACTGGAGATTTCCAAAATCCAGAAGAAGTTCTTCAACCTGAATATCTGAAACGTTTCAAAGAGTCTTTAAAATCTGATAAAATCATTCACGTTGCGAATGCCGAAGAAATGAAATCCGGAAAAGTGACGAAGCAAAATGAATGGAATGTCTGGAAATTCAAAGCCAATGATATTGTGGATTTTTGCTTTGCATTGAGTAATCATTACGTTTGGGATGCGTCCAGTGTTCAATTAAAAACCAAAAGAGCAAGTGTACAATCTGCTTACAATGCTGGTGCAAAAGATTTTGAGCAATATACAGGCTGGATGCGCTACAACTTGAAATGGTTTACAGATAATTGGCCAGGTGTGGAATATCCTTTCCCGGTAATGACTGCTATCCAAGGTTATGCTGATATGGAATATCCAATGATGATTAATGATACCAGCATTCCTAATGATTTGCAAGATGCAAGATTGACGGCTGACCACGAGATTGCGCACACTTATTTTCCTTTTTATATGGGAATCAATGAAACCCGATATGCTTATATGGATGAAGGCTGGGCTACAACTTTGGAATACTTGATAGGCATTGATGAAAACGGAAAAGAAGCAGCGGATAAATTTATGAAGAACTTCCGTGTGAAACGTTGGATTAACGATGCTTCTACAGAGCAAGACCAGCTGATTATCTCAATAAGTTCTCAGCTAGCTGGTGCAGGCTATGGGAATAATGCTTATGTGAAACCTTCGCTTTCTTATTTGGCTTTGAAGGATTATTTGGGAGATGAACTGTTCAAAAAAGCACTTCATCATTATATGGATAACTGGAACGGGAAACATCCGATTCCGTGGGATTATTTTAATTCTATGAATGCTGGTTCTGGCAAAAATCTGAATTGGTTTTTCAATAATTGGTTTTATACTAATAATTATATTGATTTAAAAATAGGATCTGTAAATCAAGAAAAAAATCAATTGGTTTTAACGGTTGAGAATGTTGGTGGATTTGCGATTCCATTTGATGTGGTTTTGACTTATGAAGATGGGACGACGGAGAAAGGACATTTCACGCCAGTAGTTTGGGAGAAAGATCAGAAGCAAACGAATCTGAATATCCCATCAAAAAAGAAAATCAAATCCATCAATCTGGATGGCGGGATTTTTATGGATTACACGCCGGATGATAATTTGAAGAGTCTTTAATTATTGATTTTACAAAAGGGATTTTGTATGAAAAATGTTGGTCTTTTATTGATATTGCTATTCTTTTCGTCTTGTGTTTCACAAAAGAATAAAACCATTCAGCAGAATATTCTGACCCTGAAGGATAGCTATTGCAAAGCTCCTTTACAATACAACTATTCTCAAAAAATCCCTTCATACAATTCTGATTCTATTATTAATGCCAATCAGAAACTTAAAAGATATTTTTCTGATCAAAGTATATTGATTCTGAATGCTCTTCAAAGTATTGATGAAGCAGAGGATATTATCGATTTGAAAAAAGACTCAACCCTGAAATCTCAATTGAAAGGGGTTCAACTGAAAACTAAAATCAATAGTAAAATAAGTATTGCATTGACAGAGTTGGATGCTGTTGCCGCTGAATTCGACTGCGAAGGTGAAAGAGTGGCGCAGATAGCCAACTATGTAGATAATATGAACAGCAACCGAAATAACCGATTGATCCTGTTCTCTATTATTACAGGTGCGGTAACTTCTGTTGCTGGTGGAGTTATCAAAGATAATGGTGTAGAAAATGCGGTAAGCATTGGTGGAGGTTTGCTGGGAGCTGGATTGGGTTTGGCAACATTTAATCCAAAAGGTAAGAAAGTAGAGTTTATCCACGAACGGAATCTCTTGCGTGATATTTGGGAGCAAAAGTTACTATCCAAGAATTTTCCACCCTTCATCTGGTATATGTACACAGAGAAAAAGTTTACAGGAAACGGAGAGCATTCTATCATCCAGAATATGAAACAAAGGTGGATTCAGTATCAGTTTGATAGTAATGAGGATTCGGCAAATCAATCTGTGAATTTTGGGAATGGCGGATTTTACCGTTCATCGGATTTGCACAATCGCGAATCAATGCTTAACCAAATGCAATCTGCAACGAGGACAATTAATCAAAATATTAATTATCTGCTTTTGGATCTGGATAAGATGATTTCGGATTCTTAAGAACTACAATTCAGAAGGTAATTTCAAAAAAAATGTAATAGAAAAATTCTTTACAGTAGATAAGTTTATATTATTAATGATAGATTTGCAGCCATTAATTCGTTAATCATAAATAATTAAATAATAAAATGAAAAGACAGACTATCGCATTGTTTTGCGTAGCTACACTTGGTATTATTTCTTGTGCTAAGGAAGGAGATAAGAAAAATGACAGCAAATACACCGACGAGCAAAAAGCTTCTTATTATATAGGAATGAGCATCGCTCAAAATATGAAACAAGAAGGTTTCAAAGTAGATGCAGAACTTTTGGTCCAAGGTATCAAAGAGGAAATGGACAGCACAAAGAAAAAGATGTTGCCAGCTGAAGAGATGAACAGCTTTATGCAAGATTTTATGATGAAGCAACATCAAAAGAAACAATCTGAAGCCAATGCACAAGGCTCTGAAAACAAGAAAAAAGGTCTTGAGTTTCTGGCTAAAAATAAAAACAATCCAAAAGTGAAAACTACGGCTTCTGGTTTGCAATACGAGGTTTTGCAACAAGGTGATGGAACAACAAAACCTAAAGCATCAGACGTTGTACAGGTAAAATACACCGGGAAATTATTAGATGGAACTGTTTTCGACTCTACTGACAAAAATGGAGGTGCTCCAGCGGATATCAATCTAGGGATGGTTATCAAAGGATGGACGGAAGGAATCCAATTGATGAGCAAAGGGTCTAAGTACAGATTTTACATTCCTTCAGATTTGGCTTATGGCGATCAAGGCGCGGGAGGTGCTATTCCTGGAGGTTCTACAATTATTTTTGATGTGGAATTGGTGAATATCAAATAAGATTTTCTTAACAATAAAATCAAAAACCTCAGCTGATTTGGCTGAGGTTTTCTTTTTAAAAAAGTATTTAATATGAAGAAAAATTTAATTCTTATTCCACTGGTCTGAAAACCAAACCTGTTTCCTCGAAATAATCTAAAGTAATTCTGTCGCCGTCATTCACATTCCCTGCAAGGATTTCTTTTGATAATTTATTCAAAACTTCCTGTTGAATCACTCTTTTCAACGGTCTTGCTCCGAAAACTGGGTCATAACCTTTGTTGGTCAAATAATCCAAAGCATCTTGTGTTGCTGTCATAATGATATTGCGTTTTGCTAACATATCATTGAAACCTCTCAACTGATACTGAACGATTTTTCCGATTTCTTTTTTTCTTAAAGGCTGGAATAAAACTGTTTCATCAATTCTGTTGAGGAATTCCGGACGAAGTGTTTGTTTTAATAAATCAAAAACTTCAATTTTAGTTTTATCAACAATTTCATCCTGATTTTCTTCCGTGATATTTTCAAAATTCTCTTGAATGATGTGCGAACCTAAATTCGAAGTCATAATGATAATCGAGTTTTTGAAATTCACAACGCGACCTTTATTATCAGTCAATCTTCCATCATCCAAAACTTGCAACAATGTGTTGAAAACATCAGGATGCGCTTTTTCAATTTCATCTAAAAGTACCACAGAATAAGGTCTTCTTCGAACTGCTTCCGTCAATTGTCCACCTTCATCATAACCAACATATCCTGGAGGCGCACCAACCAATCTCGAAACCGAATGACGTTCCTGATATTCACTCATATCTATTCTTGTCATATTGTTTTCATCATCGAATAAAAACTCCGCTAAAGCTTTTGCAAGCTCGGTTTTTCCAACTCCAGTTGTTCCCAAGAATAAGAAACTTCCAATTGGTTTTTTATCGTCGCTCAAACCTGCTCTGTTTCTTCTGATTGCATTTGCAACAGCTTCAATCGCTTCTTCCTGACCCACAACTCTGTGATGAAGTTCAGTTTCTAGATGTAACAATTTTTCTCTTTCAGATTGAAGAAGTTTGGTTACAGGAATTCCTGTCCATTTTGCAATGACTTCAGAGATGTTTTCAGAAGTTACTTCTTCTTTAATTAATTCATTCTGATGGTTTTGCATTTCTAATTCAAGTTTCTGCAAAGCATCTTCTTTTTCCTTGATTTTACCGTACTGGATTTCTGCTACTTTCGCGTAATCTCCAGCTCTCGAAGCTCTTTCTGCTTCCAGTTTTAGAGATTCTATATCTTTTTTAATCTGGGTGAGGTCCTCAGATTTTTGTTTTTCTTTCAGCCATTTTGCATTGATTTCATTTCTCTGTTCAGAAATTTTCGAAATATCTTCTTTTAAATGGTCGATTTTTGTCTGATTTCCTTCTCTTGAAATGGCCGCCAATTCAATTTCCAACTGCATCAATCTTCTGTCAAGAACATCCAGTTCTTCAGGTTTTGAATTGATTTCCATTCTCAGTTTGGCAGAAGCTTCATCAATCAAATCAATCGCTTTGTCCGGTAGAAATCGGTCTGAAATATATCTTTGAGACATTTCTACCGCCGCAATAATCGCTTCATCTTTGATTCTTACTTTATGATGCGCTTCATATTTATCTTTAATTCCACGAAGAATAGAAATTGCCGATTCTGTGTCCGGTTCTTCCACCATTACTTTCTGGAAACGTCTTTCAAGTGCTTTATCTTTCTCGAAATATTTTTGATATTCATTCAAAGTCGTTGCACCGATTGCTCTTAATTCTCCTCTTGCCAAGGCTGGTTTCAGAATATTTGCCGCATCCATCGCACCTTCACCGCCTCCGGCTCCAACCAAAGTATGAATTTCATCGATGAAAAGGATAATCTGTCCGTCTGATTTGATAACCTCATTTACAACAGATTTCAAACGCTCTTCAAACTCACCTTTATATTTTGCACCTGCAATCAAAGCACCCATATCCAATGAATACAAGGTTTTATCCTGCAAATTTTCAGGAACGTCGCCATTGATAATTCTGTGGGCAATTCCTTCTGCGATTGCGGTTTTCCCAACTCCGGGTTCACCAATCAAAATCGGATTGTTTTTGGTTCTTCTTGAAAGAATCTGCAAAACTCTTCTGATTTCTTCATCACGACCGATTACCGGGTCAAGTTTCCCTTCTGCAGCGAGTTCGTTGAAATTTTTAGCATATTTATTTAAAGATTGATAAGTTTCTTCCGAACTTGCAGAAGTCGCTTTTGAGCCTTTTCTTAATTCTTTGATTCCGCCTTCCAAAAGTGTTTTCGTAACGCCCATATCTTTCAACATTTTCGAAACTTCTGAATTTGTTTCCAGAAGGGAGAGCCACAAATGTTCGATGGTCACGTATTCATCACCCATTTTTTTAGCGATGTTGGGCGCATCAAGCAAAACTTTGTTTGCTGATTGTGAAAGATAAATATTCCCTCCCTGAACTTTTGGGAGTTTTTCAAGATTTTCTCTGTTTCGCTCTCTTACCAAAGTGGCATCTGCTTCAGATTTTTTTAATAAGAAAGGCGATATATTTTCATCAACCTGAAAAATTCCTTCAAGTAAATGTTGTGGTTCAATCTGCTGATTACCAAATTCCATTGCCACTTGTTGTGCAGCTTGGATGGCTTCTTGTGATTTTACGGTATATTGATTTAGATTCATAATATTTTTGGATTAAATGATTTAAAAATTAAAAGATTAATGATTGAAAAACTTGTATCAAATTCTATTCAATTTTAGATTTTGAAACTATGATTTTTGTTTTTTTAAAAGCATTAAGAAAATAAATTTTTAAGGTTTAACTTCTTAATGCTTCATCAATCATTTAATTCTGAAACCTTAATCACAAAAACTATTCTATTGTTGATTTTTTAAAATTAGCAGACAAATTTTCCGAATAATTAAATTTTAAGTTATTTTACAAAGACAAAATTTCCGAATATTCGAAAATTAGTCTAAAATCAAATGTCAAAATGTAATTCAACAAATCAAGATTGATGATCATTATGTTTGTCGTTTTAAATTTTTAATTCCGATTTTATAAGTCTGCAAATAGTTTTATATTTGAAGAAAACCAAGATTATGTATTCACAAATAGAGATAGATTCCCAATTCGACGGAAAATTGCAATTGATTTATCTGAATCAGCCGGATAGTTATAACAGCCTTACTCAAGTTATGCTAGGAGAATTGCGAAATGCCGTACACAAATTCAGTAATGATGACAATGTTAGATGTATTGCTATTGCCGGAAAAGGAAAAGCTTTTTGTGCAGGTCAGAACTTGAAAGAAGCTTTGGGTTTTGATGAAGACGATAGAACAATCCAAAGATTTGTGATTGAATATTATAATCCTTTGGTTCTCGAAATTGTTAAATGTAAAAAACCGGTGATTGCTTTAGTCAATGGTCCTGCGGTTGGAGCAGGAGCAATGTTGGCTTCTATTTGTGATTTTACTTTAGCAACGGAAAGTTCTTACTTTTCTTTTGCTTTTGCGAATATTGGTTTGATTCCTGATACGGCCGGAACTTATTATCTGCCGAAATTAGTAGGGAGACAATTAGCGAGTTATTTATCTTTTACTGGCAAGAAAGTTCCTGCAACTGAAGCTAAGAAAATCGGTTTAGTTGCGGATGTTTTTTCAGATTCCGAATTTGTTGAAAAGTCTATGGAAGTTTTAACTCAGCTTTCCCACGCTGCGACAACTGCGCTTTATTTGACCAAAAAAGCATTTAATAAATCTTATACATTCACACTTTTCGAACAATTAGACTACGAATCTATCATTCAGCAAGATGCTGCGGAAACCGAGGATTTCAAAGAAGGTGTTGCTGCTTTCATCGAGAAACGTTTGCCAAATTATAAAGGGAAATAAGTTGGAGTGTTTGAGAATCGGAGAGTTTTTAGTGATTATGGAATTTAATCATTTATCAGCTATCATTTATCAATTATAATTTATGAACGCACGAGAAACGGCAGAATATATGTTCGAGAAAGATTTGTTTTCTCAATGGCTCGGAATCGAACTGACGGAAATTAAAGATAATTACTGCCTTATAAAAATGCCAGTGAAACCCGAAATGATTAATGGATTGGGGACGGTTCACGGCGGAGTTACATTTGCTTTTGCAGATTCGGCGTTGGCATTTTCTTCTAATAATTCCGGAGAAGCTGCGGTGGCGCTCAATTGTTATATTAATTTCACAAAAGCAGCAAAAAATGGCGATGTCTTAATTGCGGAAAGTATTCTACTCACAGATACCAGAAAAACAGCTGTATATGATATCACAATCAAGAATCAAAATGATGAGGTTGTGGCCGGTTTCCGAGGAACGGTTTATAAAATTGGTAAAAAGGTGACGGAATTGAAACATCTTTGAGAATCCTTCAAGAATCTCAGAATAAAAATAATTAAAAAACTTCAAAATTAGACTGCACCCAAAAGTTTAGACAAAATTAAATAATATTTTGATAGGAAAGAG
>NZ_DAMBRK010000030.1:0-13793 GCF_032055105.1 Epilithonimonas sp. | reverse complement strand
ATCATGCATCACTATAATGATATTTTAAATTATTTTGAAAACAGAAGTACGAATGAACCAAGCCT
Source organism: Epilithonimonas sp. (assembly GCF_032055105.1). Lineage (GTDB taxonomy): Bacteria > Bacteroidota > Bacteroidia > Flavobacteriales > Weeksellaceae > Epilithonimonas. Next base: position 13,728 of record NZ_DAMBRK010000030.1, on the reverse strand, counting down.
TACACAAATGCGATTCAAATTGCAGAAATGCTAATTCTAAACTATTCGCCAAATATTAGCTCTGGTAACGAGAAGATGCTAACCTTGTTATTCGATATGAATAAACTTTGGGAGGAGTATATTTTTAGAATTCTTCATAAATATAAGCCCGCAACTTACAAAGTTTCTTATCAAAATTCCGATAAGTTTTGGGAAAATAAAAGAATTAAACCGGACATATTAGTAACAAATGAAGATGGAGAAAATTTTATCATTGATACAAAATGGAAAATTACTACATCCAATAAACCTTCCGATCAAGATTTAAAGCAGATGTTTGTGTACAATCTACATTGGGGATCTCAGAAAAGTATGTTATTATATCCTCAAGTTGATCAAAAGGATAGTGAGTTTGGAAATTACAAATTCAAATATAATGATAAGCTAAATCAGTGTAAATTGGGGTTTGTAAGCCTTCTCGACTCTGGAAGAATAAAAAAAGGTAAAAATTTAAGTGATGAGATCTTTAGAAAAATTCAATTATAACAGTAATTACTTCGGCAAGTACAATATCAAGATTATCAAAACATAATTGCTAAGGTAACAATTTTGCTGTATAAGCTTGCTCCGGATGATTAAGCATTTCAGGGTATAGATATTCTAATTTTCCTTCAGCAATCATTGGTGTTAAGAATTTTCTTTTAATGTAATGATCATCTTTATTTAAAATAATTGCCAGTTCTGTTGATTTAAAATATTTATCTTGACAAATTTCTTTAATAATTTCTTCAAGTATTGTTACATCATTAACTCTTTGTCCTAATCCAGCAATCTTTTGTTTTATATCTTCACCTACTCTATCAAGTGGTGTACTAAGAGCAAGAACTGGTGTAGTAAGAGTCGAAGGTGGTGTACTAAGAGCTGGAACTGGTGCACTAAGAGTCGAAGGTGGTGTACTAGCAGAGTTAATACCTTGTTTATCAACCTGTAAAAAATCTCCTCCAGGAATGTAATACGTTGCTTTACCTTTACCTTTTTGGTCAAGAATATTCTTCCTTTTAAGATCTCTGAGATCTTGTGTCGCCTTTAATGCATCTACTGTATTTAGCTGACGATATGAATTATTATCAATTGCACCTAATTCCTTTACAAAAATTAAAGAACGTTTTTGATCTTCATTAAGATTAAAATGATCAAAAGTTGCCAACCATTTCATATCTTCTACTCCTAAAAAATGATGTAAAAGAAGTCTTGCTGTAAATTGATTTCGGCTATGATCACTTTCAAAAGTTGGAGGCATCATATTAGCTTTTGCCATCAAAGATCTCATTGAACGAATTCCAGATCCTTTAGTTTCCGCAAGATTAGTTTCATGAAAAACAGCAGCAATAAAAGGATTTCTGTTCTTTGATCCAGGCTCTCCTAAAAAATCTTCAGGTTTAAGTGAAAATCCAGGGTTTTTAATTTCAATCCTATTACCATATCTTATAATTTGTATAGGTTGATTTTCCCTATATGTTCTATGAATTAAAGAATTGACAATAGCTTCACGAAGTACCCTGCTAGGCAATCCAATATTTTCTGCTTGTAATTCACCTTCTGGAAGAAGAAATCCTTTAGGTAAATCATCAGTGATCTGGCTAAATATTCTTTGAACCATCTCCAAAAGTGGACCTCTCATATCAATAGTAGTAAACCTATTTTCAGGATCTTCAATCCAAACATTCCCCGGAACTCTTATGTAATCGACACGTACCATAGGTAACAATCTTCTATGTGAAGGTCGCTTTCCAAAAAGTAGTAATCCGGCATAAGTTAAGTGGATTTTATCTTTTTCTTTCTTAATACAACCTAGAGCGTATAAAAGATCAATATCATTATACTGTAACTCTTCAGCAAAAGGATTTACTTTTTCTCTTAATGTACGATATAATTGAATTGCATCATCGCTAATATCATCTAAAGATGAATCTTGCATTATTGAAGAATCATAAGAATCTTCTTTATTAAAAAACACAAAAAGATCATCATCAGTACAACGCTGATCACTCGATCCTATTCTACGATAAGCACCGCGTGGTAGATTTTCATTTTTAAAATAAACTGGTTTTTGTCCATCTGGAAGCTCAGCAACAAAAACAGAGATAACCCTTTTCCCGTCTATCATCTCTACTTTTATTTCTGGACGGATTGGAATATTAAACATGCTCGCACATTGTGTACTAAGGTCTAATTGCAATTTATCTGGGTCATCAATATCTGACAGAACATAAGAAGGAAAAAGCGAATGCTGTTCTTGTTCAACCCCTAATAAGATATACCCACCACCTAGACCAGGTTCATTCGAAAATGAATTAACAGTTTCTAAAATTGAACGGTCAATAGCTGAAGCCTTTTTCGCTTCAATCCAATTACATTCGTCTGTATGATTTAGAGATTGAATGAGATCTTTAATTTCCATAATTATCGAGTACTACTAAGCATACAAAGTAACAAAAAAACCACTCTACAACCATTTTTTTAAATGAGTTATTATGAATTTTCCAACGTTGACAATATATTACGTCACTGCATTTTTAAACAATAAATTTACAATATCAATAAATTAAAGAATTTTTAAGGTTATAAAGAGATAGCAACCTTTTTTATCAAACATCAAAAGCAACCACTAAGAAATGTTTTAGAATTATGGTTGTTTCAAACTCCGCAAAAATGCGTTTCCGACCACAGGGAGGAATTGCATTTTTGCTGCCGGCTTTCTTTTTAAATACACCAAATGAACCAACTCTCACAAGTTACCTAAACAAGTATAGGAGATCAAATTTTATAAACTTGTAGACATAAAATTCCAAAACTACATCATAAGTTTGAATACAAATAAAAACCTCCAAAGTATTTAAACTTTGGAGGTTTTTATTAACCATTCTCATCAACAGATAATTCAACAAACCTTAATCAAACACTTTCTTACACTCTCTTCGGATTCTTAAAAGAAAACACAATCCTCTTAGAAAGCTCATCAAAACTAATATACCCCTGATAATTTTTACCACCCTTACTAACTAAGCCCTTAATGTAAGCCCACTCACCTGATTCCAATTTCTTCATTTGCCAACCGAACAACCTTTTCCCTCTAAACAACTTCGGAATCTCAACCAAAACTTTATCTTTAGAGATATTCGACGCAGAACTTTTCAAGTCATCTTCAAACAAAAACTCCACGCATTGCATTTCCGCATTAAACTGAAGATTAGCCGATAACTCTTTACCATTTTTTGAAATCATCCCCTCAACAAACAAAGGCTTTCCATCTTTCAGAATTCTCTGTTGTTCCCTATTAAGCTGAACACCACAAACTACCACAGGAATTCTGACAAAATCCAATCTCAAATAAAACAATTCATTGGTTAGCCTATCCAAACTTATCAAAGAAGGAATTAATTCTCCCGTTATTTTATCAAGAAGCTCTACAACCCTACCCAGATTCCCAGATTTCAACAGATTAAATTCATCCTCTTTACTAAGCCTATGACCAAAAAATAACTCGTCAAAATTAGGTTTATCCTTTACTCTATGAATACAAACCACCACTTCCCCATCATTATTTAATCTCAACTGCAATCTTGCATCAGTTTTAACTGCTGATTTTCCATTCTTCAATGATAAAGCAATCACTTTGTCCGTTTTATATCCTTTCAGCAAACTATCTAATACTCCCAACCGCTCCAACTTATCCCTATCAAGACCTATCTCAGCCAATCTTTCCCACGGTACATCTTCCATCTGAAAGCGGTACTGGAAACTATTAATTTCAGAAGACTTTTGATGAAAGCTATTATTTACTCTAAAACAATCTTTTCCAGCTTTTGTTTGATTTCTGATGGCTTCTACTCTCTTGATAGAAACTGCGTATTCATTCAAATCCCTTTTCTCACTATCCGAAGAAGATTCTAAATACTTCTGCAAACCAATTGCAGTTTCTCTTGCTTCATATTCCTTCACTTTAAAAAATGAATAATCAGCAGGATTTTTAAGCTGATAATAAAAATTTGTATAAAAATCTAAAAAAGATACTGCCGATGAATCTACACTTAGTGTTGTATCAATTCCACTCTTGTCAGGCTGAATATCTATGAGATTTCCCTGCTCATTGACATTCTTTACAATCCCCACAGAATTATTACTGTGACGAAGCACCAATAAGGTACTATTTTCTGAAACTACTGTATGATTTCCGATACTATTCATAATGATGATTTGTTAATTAGTTTTTGTGGTTTATCTTATTTTTTAATACACTTTTGGGTGCTTCATTGATAAAAATCTGTCAGTTAATCTTTTTTTTAATCTTATTACTTCAATCATATATCCGATGCTAACTACAATGATGATTTCTTAATTCGTTTTAAATTTATCCTCCCTATTTTACTCTGATTTCGATTTTGTTCACCATAATAATTGATATTGGTAGCTATAATTTATTGGAATATACTGTAATTCGAAGCTATTTAGTTATGGCTATCCTCTAAAAAAATTTCAGGCTTCATCACATCTCACTTATCTTCTCTTCATTTCAAATCGCATCATCTTACACCTTCATTTCACTTCACTTCACTTCACTTCACTTCACTTCACTTCACTTCACCTCAAATCACACCATCTCATCTCATCTCATCTCATCTCATCTCATCTCATCTCATCTCACCAACATTCACTATCAAAAGCAATTGTAAGAAGCCTAATAATTTTCTATACCTATATCAGCCCATCATCCGCAAAAGAATAATGCGAATCCGAAGTCAAAATCGCATGATCCAGCAAAGTCATATTCATCACCTTACACGCCTCTTTAATCTGAGCCGTCATTTTAATATCAGCACTTGAAGGTTTAAGATTTCCCGAAGGGTGATTATGCGCTACGATAATCCCCGAAGCATTACAAAGAAGACCAGCCTGCATCACAATTCTGACATCGACCAACGTTGAAGAAATCCCACACTCTGATATTTTCTTAATTCCCAAAACCTTATTCGCCTGATTCAGATACAATGCAAAGAACGATTCCCTATAATCCATTTCATCAGAATCAAAGTGTTCTCTAAAAATCTTTACTGCATCCCTTGAAGATGAGATTTGCATTTCACAATTTCCCTTTCTTGAATAGCTTAGTTTAATTTCGTTTACAATATTAAAATTCATGTAATGCGCTCCGAGTGCGGCGGAGACATGTATTTCCCGCACCTACTAATTAAAAACCACTAGATTCTGTAATTGCAACTTGAAGGAAATCTTGACTTTTCTATTCTTTAGTTGATTGTAATCAGTAAAACTGATTTACTAATTGATCGTACAAAACATTTATAATTGGATTAGTTGAATTGATTTCTAATTCAAGTAAGGGATTGATTTCTAATTCAATTAGATGAATTAATCTCTAATCCATTTGGACAAACTGATTAATCAATACATTGAATTAATTATGTTTTAATAACATTCTATCAAATGATTTATACAGAGAGAATAAATAAGAATCAAAATTTCAATGAGCTGCATTTGCACCTTGTGAGGTTTCTGACTTTTCTATGCGGATTACCATTCAGGCAGGCACAATGAAAACTGCAATCAATTGCTTGAAAACAATAAGAAAGACAATTGATGAAAGCTTGAAAACTTTTTGCGGAGGGTTTGGAATCTCCGATTCCGGATACCCAAAAAGATTTTTTTCAGCAGTGACAACGGAATAGATTTGCTATAGAAAATGTGATAACCTCAGATGCAGAATGAACATTGAGATTGGTTTGATATAAATTATAATTTTCTCATAAAACCTGAAAAATTGGCTATAATTAGCCCTTTCTTTAATGATAATATTTGAGATTATTATAAATAAAAAATATTTAATGAAACAAACACTATTTTGTACACATTTTGTAGAGCTTTGATAAAAAAGCAATGAATCAACAATATTATTTGTTTTTAAGTATTTTTTCTGCGGTATTTATTTCAAGCACATGTTATGGACAACAGGAATCTCAAAAAAAGTTCAACTTATTTAATCCTGTTCCAAAATCTGAAATGCGAGACATGGAAACCGATCGGCCAGATGTGACAGAATCTCCTTATACTGTAGATGCGGGACATTTTCAGTACGAAACTGATTTAGCAAGATCAGTAAGAACAATATCTGAATCACAGAAAACACATACCCTGCTGATCAATCAGGGGAATATTAAAATTGGAGTATCCGGAACTACCGCTGTGCAGGTTGGATTTCAGACCTATGGAATGCAAAAACAGACTGATCTTTCTTCAGGAAGAATTTCTAAATCACAGGGATTTGGAGATATTAATCTTAGAGTTAAACAGAATATCATTGGCAATGATAAAGGAAACTTCGTAATGGCAGTTCTACCTTATATTAAATTTCCAACTTCTCATTATGATACAGAAAGTAAACTGGAAGGAGGTTTAATTATACCTATGCTTTATAAGCTGCCTAATGAATGGAATCTTGGATTTCAGGTAGAAGCAGACAGATTCAAGGATAAGAATCAGCCGTCGATGCATACTGAATTTTTACAGACCTTAACACTCAGCCATTCTTTGACTAAAAATATTGATGGCATTGCTGAAACCTACTATACATATGATTTTAAAGCGCATCAATTTTCTAATTACATTAATGCCTCTATTCAGATAGAAGCTGCCAAGGATCTCAAATTTGATGCAGGAATTAATTACGGATTACAACATTCTGCGGAAAGACATTTCTTCGTTGGCGCATCCTATCGTCACTAAAATCTAATCCATTATGTGTAAGTTGAATTTGTGCTTTATATCCTTTATATCGTAGAGAAGAACTCTTTGGAATGTATTTTGAATCTACAAGGTAAATCGAACTGAATGCAGCAAATATACTCTCAATCTCTCGCCTTGATAGGAGGCGGACCCGCAGCACTGATGATACTCAAACATATCGTTGAAAATAAACAATATCCTAAAACTATCACCATTTTTGAAAAAAATGACAGACTAGGCGTTGGGATGCCTTATGGAAAAAGTGGCTCAAATAATGAACATGTGGCGAATATTTCTGCGGCAGAACTTCCGGATTTCGAAATCCGTTTTGAAGAATATATTACGAAGCATCCTCCTCATGAATTCACAGATTTTTATTCCAATTCAACCTTTAACGTTAATCAAGTGATTCCAAGGTTGGTCTTGGGTAACTATCTTGAGTACATGTTTTTATGGTATATCAAAGCTGTCCGAAAAGAAGGTTGTGTTGTAACTGTAAAGACAAATTGTAAAGTGGATGATATAACATTTAATAATGGTAATCAATATATAATATCAACAAGCTCGGAAAATTTGTTTAATGCCGAAACTATTATTCTCTGCACAGGACATTTCTGGCCGAAGAAATATGAAGACCAAGTCAAGGGCTGGTTTGATTCACCCTATCCTCCATCGAAGTTTACTGCAGAATTAAATGGTCATATTGCCATCAGGGGTACATCTCTTACTGCGGTTGATGCTGTGAAAACACTTGCAAGATTGAATGGAACCTATGTGAGCCATAAAGACGGGAAACTCACCTATGAACTTCATGAAGGCTCTGAAAATTTTAAGGTCACTTTATTTTCAACAGGAGGTTTTCTGCCTGCCCTGCGATTTCACTCGGATGGAGAGGCATTTTCGAGTTCTTGGCTGATGTCACTCAAGGATATCTATGACTATAAAAGCCGTCACGGTGGTTTTGTCGATCTTGACTATGTGTTTGATATCAATTTCAAACAACCTTTGAAAGAAAAAGATCCTAACTTCTATGAAAAGATAAAGGATCTCAACATCGAGGCTTTTGCAGAACAGATGCTTGAATTACGTAATGAAGCTGACAGCTTCGACCTTTTTAAAGCAGAATACTTGGAGGCAGAGAAATCTATTGACCGCAGACAGCCAATAAGCTGGAAAGAAATGCTCGCCAACTTCAGCTATGCCATGAATTATCCTGCAAAGCATTTTTCTGCTGAAGATATGTTGCGGTTGAGAAAAAGCATGATGCCATTGATTTCCGTAATTATTGCATCACTCCCACAATCGTCATATAGAGAGATCATGTCTTTGTATGAAGCTGGGCTGATCGACCTGATCCAAGTGGACAAGGACAGTAAAGTTGTCCCACATAAAGAATCCGGAGCAGTTTATCATTATACCTCCGAAGACCAACAAATGCTGGAAGTACATTATCCCATCTTTATAGATGCTATCGGTCAGCAGCCTATCGACTATGATGATTTTCCCTTTGAAGGAATAAAAAAAGAAAGTATGCTAAGCCAAGCCTATTTAAGCTTTAAGAATAATGAAAATGCAATAGAATTATTATCGGATGAAAAGCATCAAGTTTACAAAGGTTACAATGACAATTACTATTTAAGGATTCCGGGATTGGAGATCAATGATTATTTCCAGGCTTTGAATTCATACGGAGAAATTATCACTGGACTCTACATTATGGCAGTGCCCCTGATTGGTGGTCTAAATCCTGATTACTCAGGACTCGATTTCTGTGATACAGCTGCTGAACGAATCGTATCATCTTTATTTACAAAACAGTTGAATGATCCTGATGCGGAGGAACAGGATGATCTAGTGAGCTGATGCTGTCTATGATTTCTATTTTCCTTTTGAAAATTATTTTCTACAGCTAGATGAATCATTCATGAAAAAATAAAATCCAGATTATTCACTGTAATACTTTTATATATTTTTAAATTTAAATTTTCGAAGAAGGCTTTCAAGCCTTCTTTTTGATTGCGAAACAGCTGATTATGGTCTCAGTTTTGCAAACTTTCATTAAAGATTTATTCAGAACTATATTTTTTATCATCACAAAATAAATACTATGAAAATATTTCTGACAGGTGCAACAGGTTATATCGGTAAACGCCTGCTCATCCAACTGCTTACTGCCGGGCATCAGGTTATTTGTTCTGTAAGGGACAGTAAACGTTTTGATATTAAACCTTACAATACTTTCAGAAATCAAATCAGCATCATTGAAAATGATTTTAATGACATTACTAGTCTGGATAACATACCTGAAGATATAGAGATTGCTTATTATCTCATTCATTCTATGTCATCTAATGCTGATTTCAGCAGGGCTGAAAAAATAAGTGCCCATAACTTTGCTGATGCGGTAGGAAAAACCAACTGTAAGCAAGTAATTTATCTGACAGGGATCGTGAATGAAAAGGAGCTTTCTAAACATCTACAGTCCAGAAAGGATGTTGAAGAACAACTTAAATCAAATCATTACGGATTGACTGTGTTACGCGCAGGAATCATTATTGGTTCAGGTTCCGCATCTTTCGAGATAATACGTGATCTTGTTGAAAAACTGCCTTTTATGATTGCGCCCAAATGGTTGAAGACCTTATGCCAGCCTATAGCCATAAGGAATGTCATTGAATTTCTTACAGGAGTTATTGGAAATCAAACGACTTACAATAGGCATTATGACATTGCCGGTCCTGATATTCTATCTTATAAACAAATGCTGCTGATCTATGCTGAAGAAAGAGGACTGAAACGAGTTATTGTCTCTGTACCGGTTCTGAGCCCTAAATTATCTTCCTATTGGCTCTACTTTATCACCTCCACATCTTATGTTCTTGCGAAGAATCTTGTGGATAGTATGAAAATCAAAGTGGTTGCAGAGAAAAATAGTCTGGCAAATGATTTGGGCATAAAGCTTCTATCCTACCGTGAGAGCCTTCGCCTCAGCTTTGATAAAATAGAGCAAAATGATGTACTCTCCACTTGGTATGATTCATTTGGCAGTTACCGCTATAAAAAAGATGTATGGAATTTTCTTGAAGTTCCGAAGATGGGTGTTTTTAAAGATCGTAAGTCCCGAAAAATAAAGAATGAAAAGAAAACACTGGATCTTATTTTTGGTATTGGAGGTAAGAATGGCTGGTATCATGCTAATTTCTTATGGAGTCTAAGAGGAAGTATTGACAAACTTTTCGGGGGTGTAGGCCTCAAAAGGGGAAGAAAAAACAATAGCAGTTTAGATCCTGGAGATTCTCTAGATTTCTGGAGGGTATTGTATGCCAGCAGAGAAGAAAAAAAACTACTATTATTTGCTGAGATGAAGCTACCGGGAGAAGCCTGGCTGGAATTTAAAATTGTTAATGACTTACTGATTCAAGAAGCAACCTTTAGGCCTCTTGGGTTATGGGGAAGGCTATATTGGTATGCTGTGCTGCCTTTTCATGGCTATATATTTAAAGGAATGATTAAAAAACTAGCAGATGAAAAATAAGATTTTTGCATCTTTTATGATGATGCTTTTTCCGATTTCTTTAATATCAGCTTTTCTAATCTTAAAGCCTGATTCTTTTCTTGGGATCTTGCTAGCTGCAATATTGTCTTTATTGCTCTGGTTTGTACTCCATTCCATCATACTTTTGATTAGTTTTATCATATTCTCTACGGATAATATTAAATAAAAAACATCTAATGCTCAATACTGATGATTCAACTTTTCTTCTGTTAAATAATATGATAATCCTCGATTAGGCTTCAACTAATCTCGATTGAGATACAGCCGTTGTTATTTTAATATCCAACTTTGCTTCATCAATTTAAAACATTAAAATAATGTAGAACAAAGAAAATAAAGTAGCATTGGTATCGAGTTCGAATACTGGTGTAGGATTTCAAATTGCTAAAGCCCTTGTAGAGAACGGGTACATCGTATATGTAGGTTCTCGTGACCTTCGAAAAGGCGAAACCGCTGTTGAAGAACTGGGTGGATCTGCAAAAGCCATTCAGCTGGCTATTACAGATTCTGATTCTATCAACACAGCTTTAGAGACCGTTAAAAAAGAACACGGATATTTGAATTTATTGGTCAACAATGCAGCAATCTCTCACGCTGGATTATCAGGACGTACGATGGAAGAAGTTTTGGGTGCACAGCGTGCCAGTATCGCTCCAATAAGCGAGCTTAAAAAGGTCTGGGATACGAATGTATTCGGAACATTAGCGTTGACGCAGGCATTTTTACCTCTATTACATCAAGCAGATAATGCAAGGATTGTAACCGTTTCCAGTGCTTTGGGATCACTCGGCATCAATTCTAATCCGGAAAATCCTTACCGCTCGAATTTTGATGCCATCTATGGTGCTTCGAAAACGGCGCTTAATGGAATTTTTCTTTCACTGGCGATAGAATTGGAAGACACTAATATCAAAGCTCATTTGGTAAGCCCAGGATTTACGGCGACAGCCCTTAATAATTTTCAGGGAACGGATTCAGTAGAAGAAGGCTCAAAAGAACCGATCAGAGTTGCTTTGGCTGAAGATCTTCCAACAGGAAGCTTTACAGGTCCTGCTGATTTCAGTGGGGAAGATAATGTTCTTCCTTGGTAGTTTTAATAAAAAACCTATGATCTTTGGTCATAGGTTTTTTATACATTTATAGTATGAAATCCGAGGACGATAAATTGGTACGCTTCATCTCGATATCGGAAAGCCATCAAGCTTTCGGACTGCCTGCACCACAACATCCTCTGATCAGTCTTGTCCATTTCAATAAGGATAATCCATCTAATACGGCTATGACACCAATCTATGATATCCTAAGCTTTTATAAAATCACCTTAATTATCAGTAATAAAGGAAGATTAAAGTATGGCAGGAATTACTATGACTACGATGAAGGTAGCATGTTGTTCTTAGCACCTGACCAGCTAGTAGGAAACACCGATTATAACAGTGAGATCTATTGCTATATTTTACTGATTCACCCTGACTTCCTGCTAGGTCATCCTATTGCACGAAAAATAAAGCAATACAGCTACTTTTCTTATGCCTCCAATGAGGCACTGCATCTTTCAGACAGTGAAAAAGAAGTCATCTCAGTTTATCGAATCATGGAGCAGGAACTGAACAGCCGCGTAGATGAGTTCAGTCAAGAAGTTATAATTGCTCAGTTGGAGTTGCTGCTCAGCTATGTTATCAGGTTCTACAAAAGGCAATTTATCACCAGAAAAGTGGCTAATAACGATACCCTTCAAAAAACTGAAAGTATCCTTGAGGATTATCTCAATAATCAGCTATCCTTGCAACAAGGTCTTCCGACTATGCAATATGTGGCGGATCAGCTGAATATCTCATCTGGTTATCTGAGCGATCTCTTGCGCTCATTAATTGGACAGAATGCCCAGCAGTATATCCGACGTAAAGTCATCGAAAAAGCGAAAGAGCGACTGACAAATACCAATCTGACAGTGGCTGAGATTCCTTATGAACTTGGGTTTGAGCATCCACAGTCTTTTAGCAAGATGTTCAGGATAAGGACAGGTCTATCAACGCTGGAGTTTCGGAACACCTTTAATTCATAGAAGTCACCTCTAGGTAATATTTTTACAGTCAAAAAACTATATTTTTTAGCATGGCGTCCTTTTTGGTAGATGATTAAAAAATAGAATTATGTCAAAAGATAAATTTAAAAAAGGCAATATAGTTATGCTTAAAGAAGGTGGTCCTAGAATGAAAGTTGAAAAAGTTGTTAAAGATCTCAAGGCTTATGTAGCCGATGAAACGATTGATCCTATCGTAACATCTATTGAAACATTACATTTTATTGATGAAAAACCCGTTCACGGATTATATGCTGAAAACCTTCTTAAAAAATTGAAGAATTAATATTAGATAAAGAATCAGAAAACTATGATGTATTGACAGAATTAGTTTTTATCATCGACGATAGTCGGAGATTTTTTTTATCGAGTGGGAGCCGGGATTGATTAGTTAAACCATCCATAAAAATCCTTAATTTATCATCTATTTTAAATAGTTGATTTGAAAAAGAGGCTGTCTCAAAAGGTAAACTAATGCTCTGAGAATCTCCTAAACGACAAAATTTGTCAGACAGGAGTCCGAGAGTGGGGGTACTTTTGAGACAGCCTCTCTTAAGTTAAAGTAGTGATTAAAAAAAATGATTAAGCTTTAGCGGTATCCCTTAAAGCTTTGATTTTATCGTGAGATGTTCTGAGGGACTGCTTGTGCTGACGAAGCAGCACTTTCGTTTCCTCCATAACATCTTCATCCTCAATGGCCGACTTATAAGCCTTTTGCGCTGCATCCTCGCCTGCTTCGCAAGCACTTAAAACGGATGCTCTGTCATTGACAGCAAAAGCAGACTTAACATCCATCCACGCTCTGTAAATTTTTCCTGAGGTTGTAGTTCCATCTTCTGTAGAACCTCCATATTCGAGTATCTTGTTCTGCAGTTCTACTTTGTATTGCTGACTTTCGGTCACCATACTGCTGAAAACTGTTTTCAGATCAAAATGTTCATCATCTTGTAATTCGTCAATTGCTTTTTTATAGCCTTCAATCCTGTCGTTGTTGATTTTAATGAGGTCGTTCATCGCCTCAATGCATGCATCGTGATTCATAACTTTTATTTTTTTATTAATAAATTGGTTTGGACTCTAATACTTGCAAAGACTGTTCCGCTCTATTAAAAAAAAATAAATAAAAGGAATAATAAGCTGCATCTAAACATAGCCAGAATTAAATACAATTATATAATAAAACCCGTAGTGCATTATAAAAAAGGTTACTCATAATACGAAAATTTCGTATATTGTATTGACTACCAATCTAATACATTATGAATAACCTAGATGCAATTTACGATTTTATTTTAAAGGAATTAAGAAAATT
>NZ_DAMBRK010000029.1:0-15695 GCF_032055105.1 Epilithonimonas sp. | reverse complement strand
TTTCCTATCAAAATATTATTTAATTTTGTCTAAACTTTTGGGTGCAGTCTATTTTTCAGGGGTTTTTTCTATTTTTGAGGTTTACTAATCATTCGAAATGAAAATCAAATTCCTTATTATTTTTGTTCTAATGTTCATCGTCAGAATTAATGCAACGTCGCAGGAGCCAGACAGAATAATATTAGAAAACAAAGGATTCTGCTAATTTTGGATATTCCTATTTATACACGCAATATTTTTACTCACAATTCAAAAATATTCCGTTATAAAACAAAACTTTGTTGATAAGGATTAATTTATGAAATTTAAAATCAAACAATTTGAGACTTATAAGAAATCTAAATTTTACAAAAACGACATCGAAGAATATCTTCAAAATTGGGAACAGGAAAAAGAATGGGAATTGTCCCAGAAAAAATACAAGAAAAATGTCTAAAAGCAGAATTGAAGAACTTAAAAAACAATATCAATCTCCACCGACAACTGATTGTATTGATGATTTTTTCTTTGTGTTCAAAAATCTTGATTTCATAATGATTGATTATTAATACAAAATCTCTTTCGTCAAAATACTTTCAATATTATCCGGATAATCTACCTCGATAAGTTGGCTGGACGAAATCCAGTCTCTGATTTTCACAGGATCTAATTTTTCTGACGTCGCAATACCCATTTTTTCCAGTGCAAACGCATTACACTCTTGCTCATACTGATTTTCTATCGGAATAACGAATAATTTCTTATTCATAAAAAGCGCTTCTGCAGGTGTTTCGAAGCCAGCGTTACAAAGAATACCTTCACAAGACTCGAACAATTCCAGATATTTTGTTTCATCAATTGGGAAAATCTCCACATTGTTGAACTTCTGGTGTTGCTTGGCATATTTTGAGAAAACCTTCCATTCCACATCTATTCTTGTAAGGAAATTAGTAATTACCTCATCCGAAAAACTTGGAAGATAAACCAGATAATGGCCTTTATTTTCTGGATTTAGTTTTCTGATTTTTTGTCTGATAACCGGCTTTTTGATATGCAAATTATAATTCTCAAAATGAAACCCGATTTTCTTATCACAAGGTACATAATGCTTCAAAATCATATCGCCAAACCAATCTTTTTTCTCAGGTTTCGGCGTTTCTTTAAAGGTCAGAGATGCTTGATGACTCAGTTCTACAATCGGCAGGTCTTTTAATTTTGCCGCCCAGCCTGTCAATGGTTCAAAATCATTAATGATTAAGTCATAAGCATTCAAATCTAAATCTTTAATGACTTTCGCAGCTTTAAAAAAATTATTCTCAAAAAACGTTTTCTTGTAAGACAATCCACCTGTTTTGTTATAAAGCAGAGAAATCCCTTTGAATCGAAAATCGATATCAAAATCCGACTTTAATTGGGTCTGATGTCCACTGATTAAAGTATCAACAAGAGCGTGCTTTTTCAAAATCGGGATGATCTCCTGAGCTCTTGCAAGATGTCCGTTTCCTGTGCCTTGGAATGCATATAATATTTTCATATGGCTTCAAAAAATAAATATTGGTGTTTTTATAATTTTAAATTAGAAACTTCGACAACTCTTCGAGAACCTCAAGATGACAAAGTGTGACATTTCTAATATTAAATGTTTTAGCAGGGTCAGTCTAATGCTTTCGAAGACTTCATGCAATCTGAGTCACAATTTTCATCAGTTCTTCGCTGTTGATTTCCTTTAGTTCTTCCGGTTCTTCGTCGTTCAAAAGATGCTTTTCATCTTCATAAACAAACAATTTCCATTCGCCATTATGATATTCCAAAGCGGAAAGATTTTCCACCCAATCTCCAGAATTCAGATAAATACATTTTCCTTTTTTGCTTTCCACTTCTCGGATTTGAGGTTGATGAATGTGTCCGCAAATCACATAATAAAATTCATTTTCAATCGCTAGTTCGGAAGCGGTTAATTCAAAATCACCGATATATTTCACGGCTTTTTTGACATTATTCTTGATTTTTTTTGAGAAGGAATATTTTTCTCTTCCCATTTTTTCCAATCCCCAATTCACAAGATTATTAATCGCAATCAGCAAATCGTAACCTTGACCGCCGAGTTTTGCAATCCATTTGGAATGTTGAACCGATGCATCAAAAACATCACCGTGAAAAATCCAAGCTTTTTTCTCACCAAGTTTCAGAACGTGTTTGTTACACAACTTCAATTTCCCTAATTCGAAATCTGTAAAATTTCTGAATGCCTCGTCGTGATTTCCTGTGATATAAAAAACCTCCGATTCTTTGGTCGCAAAAGAAATCAGTTTTTTAATAACCTTGAGATGAGACTTCGGAAAATAAGATTTTTTGAACTGCCAGATGTCGATGATATCACCGTTCAAAATCAATGTTTTTGGACGGATAGAATTCAGATATCTCAGTAATTCTTTGGCTTTGCAACCATAAGTTCCAAGATGTACATCAGAAATAATGACAATCTCAACATTTCTTTTCATATGTAGATTATATTTTTTTCCAAAGGCCATATGCAATCGCCTAAGCGATTTCATCAATAATCAGATTTGTACAAAGAACGAAATCTAATTTAAACTGAGCGTGAATGCTATTTTATTTTTGTTGATGAGAAATCTTGTTTTTTCACTGATTCACTTAATATTAATTTAAAATATTGGTGGTTATTCTCTCAAAAATATTAGTTTTGTTCAGTTACAATTTATATTAAAGAAGTTTTAAAATTTTATTGCAACACAGAGCTCACAAAGAATTTATAAAATAATGCTCAATATTTCACAAAGTCGCTTCGCTTATAAGAGAATTTATTCTTTGTTAAGTTTTACGCCTTTGTGAGCCTTAAAACATTCAATAAATGATATCTCAGTGGACTTTGTGTTCAAAATATTTAAATAAATAGAAAGTTATGAAAGGTCAAAACAAACTGTTTTTCGCAATTATTTTTGCATTGATTTTGGGAGTTATTTTAGGAGGAGTTGTCCACACCAAATATCCCGATTCGGCAGATGACTTTTCAAAAAACATCAAACTTCTTGGAACCGTCTTTATCCGACTGATTCAGATGATTATTGCGCCTTTGGTTTTCTCGACTTTGGTGGTTGGGATTGCAAAAATGGGCGATATCAAGATGGTTGGTCGTGTTGGTACAAAAGCGATGCTTTGGTTTATTACAGCATCTTTGGTTTCATTAATGATTGGATTGGTTTTAGTGAATTGGCTGGAACCAGGCCACGTGACACAACTCCCGATCCAAGATGCATCTTCGGCTTCCGAAATCGTGAGTAACAGCAAAGGATTTTCTATGGAAGACTTTGTAAAACACATCATCCCAAAAAGTTTGTTTGAAGCTTTTGCGACTAATGAAGTTTTACAGATTGTTGTCTTTTCTGTAATGTTCGGAATTGCATTGTCTGCAATGGGCGAAGACTATACAAAACCTGTCATCAAAGGTTTGGACGTGATTGCTCACGCTATTTTGAAAATGGTGGGTTACATAATGTGGGTTGCTCCACTTGGCGTTTTCGGAGCGATTTCTGCAGTTGTTGCAACCAATGGTTTTGAGATTTTCAAAGTCTATGCAATCTATCTTCGAGACTTCTTCTTTGCCTTAGCCGTTCTTTGGCTGGTTTTACTTTTGGTGGGTTATATGATTCTTGGCAATCGACTTTTTGATTTGTTGAGAAGAATCAAAGAACCATTATTGATTGCATTTTCCACCACAAGTTCCGAAGCGGTTTTCCCGAAATTGGTAGAAGAATTGGAAAGATTCGGATGTAACAGCAGAATTGTTTCTTTCATTTTGCCTTTGGGATACTCTTTCAATCTTGACGGAAGTATGATGTATATGACGTTTGCATCTATTTTCATTGCTCAGATTTACGGAATTGATATGCCTTTGGGACAACAAATCATAATGCTTTTGGTTCTAATGTTGACAAGTAAAGGAATTGCGGGTGTTCCGAGAGCAAGTTTGGTAATCATCGTCGCGGCGTGTGGAATGTTTGATATTCCTGTGGAAGGAATTGCTTTGATTCTCCCAATTGACCATTTCTGCGATATGGGAAGAAGTATGACAAATGTGTTGGGTAATGCCTTGGCGACTTCTGCTGTGAGTAAGTGGGAAGGACAGTTGGAGAGTTAAAGAATCTGTTTATCTAAAAATAAAATTTCAATGTCATCGAAAGTCCAGATGGAAAAGAAAGTATTCTTGATTGTTTATTAAGTGTAGAAAAAAATGGAGATTTAGATATCGTAGAATTTATCATTTATAGATACAAACAAATCGAACTCGAAAATCATCAGAAAGCTCTACTCATTTACTCTTATTCCAAAAGAAGTTATGATAAAAATATAATGAAATTTCTAAAAGGATTATCCACAGAAAGAGAGCATCTCTTAAATGTAATGATTTCGAAAGAAATACCTGAAATTATAATTAATGACAAATCTTGATTCAAAGGCAAAATCCCATAGCCCTGATGGGAACGGCATCCTTTTTTGTCATTGCGGAGAAAGTTTCTAAAGATTGCTTCACGTCGTTCGCAATGACAAAAAAGATATAGTGGACAGCAGGTTCCCGGCTCCAAAATGAGTTGTAATGTTTGAGAGTATGGGAGTTTTTACCTTATCATTAATTTTCTGAACACTAAAATGCTCAAACCCTACTACTCATAAACCCTGTTAAAAATCATCAACATAGACAAAATCATAAATTCAATTAATTCTAAATTAATTTTAAAATCCGTAATTTTGTAGCCACTTAAAGAATAATAAATTTTATGCTGACGAAATCAAAAGTTCAGGATTTTCTGAAAGAGATAGAAGTGGATGACCTTGTGAGTAATTTCCAAGTGATGGGCGATGATGTGTATATCGATATGACATCTCACTCGCCTGCAATGCACGAGAAAAAGAAATTGGAAGTTGCTATGAAACAAGCTTTTGCTTCGGAATTCGGGGAACATATCAACTTGAAATTGAAAATAACTTCTCCTGAATTACCTGCAACGCCTGCGACAAACGAAATCAAAGGAAAACAAATTCCGGGAATTCAGAATATTATCGCCATCGCTTCCGGAAAAGGTGGTGTTGGAAAATCTACTGTTTCTGCTAATCTTGCGGTAACGTTGGCAAAAATGGGTTTCAAAGTTGGATTGCTGGATGCGGATATCTACGGACCATCTGTTCCTACAATGCTTGATACAGAAGGACAAAAACCAATTTCTGTAGAAGTTAACGGTAGAAATCTGATGAAACCAATTGAAAATTATGGTGTGAAAATGCTGTCAATTGGATATTTCTCAGGCGCCAACCAAGCAGTAGTTTGGAGAGGACCAATGGCTTCTAAAGCTTTGAATCAGATGATTCGTGATGCAGATTGGGGCGAATTGGATTTCCTTTTGATTGACCTTCCTCCAGGAACCGGCGACATCCACTTATCTATTATTCAGGAAGTTCCGGTAACAGGAGCGGTGATTGTAAGTACACCTCAACACGTTGCGCTAGCCGATGTGAGAAAAGGAATTGCAATGTTCAATATGGAAAGTATTAATATTCCGGTTTTGGGATTGGTAGAAAATATGGCTTATTTTACGCCGGAAGAACTACCTGACAATAAATATTATATCTTTGGAAAACAAGGTGCTCAATATATGGCAGAAGATTTGGGAATTCCTGTTTTGGGAGAGATTCCATTGATTCAAAGTATCAGAGAAGCCGGAGATGTTGGAAGACCAGCGGCGTTGCAGGAAAACTCCAAAATCTCTGAAATCTACACAAAAACTGCCCAAAATATGGTAGAAAGTCTTGTTGAAAGAAACAAAAATCTACCTGCAACCGAAGCCGTAAAAATCACAACAATGGCTGGTTGCTCGCCTAAGAAAAAATAATAAAATGGATAATACAAATCAAATTCAGGAAGAACTGGTAACCAAAGTGATGGACGCCTTGGACAGCATCCGCCCGTTTTTGCAAAAAGATGGTGGCGATATTGAGCTAGTAGATGTGCAGGAAGACAAAGTTTTTGTCAAACTACTCGGAAACTGCTCTAGCTGTGGTATCAGCAGTTCTACAATGAAACTGGGTGTGGAAAACACCATCAAGCAATTTGCGCCAGAGATACAAGAAGTTATCAGCGTTTAAAAAGTAAAATCCCGATTCAGTTTTTGAATCGGGATTTTTTTATTCTAAGTATTTTGTTACTCTACGATTTCTGCATCGATGATTTTGGAATTTGGATTATTCCTTTGACTTTCCCAAAGCAGAAACTTGTCCACTTCTTTAATTAATAAAGGAATTGCTAAAGCTAAGATTGCTAAATCATCCAAAGCCCCAATCACAGGTACAAAATCTGGAATGATATCAATAGGCGAAATCACATAAATCAAAGCCAAAGCAGGCAACAGAATATCTGTGAATTTCATTTTATATTCTCCTTTGTAATACAATTTTATCATTCGGAAAACAGAAGGAATCTTTTGCAAAAATCCTTTGTGTTTAATAGCTTCCTGAGCCAGTTTAAATTTTGAATATTTCATTTTTGTTTTTGTGTTTATTTTTCAACGAATCAAAGTTCGCAAATTCTATTCCATTGTATTTTTAATAATTGTTAATTAACTTTCTTTAAGATTTACATTATTTTTTTGAAAACTTTAACCACATAGACACATAGAAAAATGCTAGAATAAGATTTCACTAAAGTTAAAATAGCTATTTAATCTTTAGTAAGTATTTTAAAATTCAAAATCTTATGTGTCTATGTGGTTTTAAAAATTTACGTCAATTTGTCCGTCAGTTTTGCAAATTGTTTCTCTGCGCTTTTCCCTTCATACAAAATATCATAAACCGCATTGATAATGGGAAGTTTCAGCTTCTTTTCTTTGCAAATAGCATAGATTCCGTTAGTCGCATAATAACCTTCGGCAACCATACTCATCGACTGAATTGCAGATTTAACAGTATAACCTTTACCAATCAAGTTCCCCAAGTTTCTGTTTCTGGAAAATAATGAATAAGCCGTCACAATCAAATCTCCCAGATAAGCACTGTCATTCACGTCTCTAGGTTCCGGATAAATTGCTTCCAGGAAAGTTTCCATTTCACGAATCGCGTTGGAAACATAAACCGCAATGAAGTTATCTCCATAACCCAAACCGCTCGCAATCCCGGCTCCAATAGCATAGATATTTTTAAGAATTGCAGAATATTCGTTTCCGAGAATATCGCAACTTGTATTGACTTTAATATAAAAAGAAGACAAAATCTCTTGCAAGGTATCCGCATCATCTTGCTCGGCAACAGCAACCGTCAAATAAGACAAACGTTCCATTGCTACCTCTTCTGCGTGACAAGGTCCAGCAATTACCGCTTGATTTTTGAATCCAATTTTGAATTCATCACGAAGATAATGCGCTACAATATCATTGTGCTTCGGAACAATCCCTTTAATAGCAGAACAGAATAATTTTCCTTGATAATCACAAGTCAGCTTCTCCATAGATTCTGCCAAATAGATAGACGGAACCGCCAGAATAATCACATCACAATTGGAAACCAACTCGTTGATATCTGTTGTAATATGAAGTTTTTTAAGATTAAAACTTACCGTCGTCAAATAGCTCGGATTGTGCCCTCTCTGTTCAATAGCACCTTTTACAAACTCATTTCTCACGCACCAATGCACAGATTTGCAATTTTCCAAAAGCATCTTTACAATAGCCGTTGCAAAACTTCCGCTTCCTAAAACTCCAACGCGTGTACTTTTAGTTGCTTTAGTCAATTTCTTTGTCATTTTTGTTTGGCTTTAATAGCAACTACAAATCTAAGGTAATTTATGAATCTACATAAATCTAAGTTTCCTTTAACAAGAATTTAAGAATAATTAACTTTTGTTATAGATAAAGACATCCGTAATATCGATTAACATTGATAAAAATAAAAATTCCTTACTTTTGCAGTCCATTTTAAAAATCTATTAATGGTCCAATTTCTGAAATCGAAGAAGAAAAAAAATATTGTCCTTATATTATTACTAATTATCTGTTTTATTGAAGGTCTTGTCATCGGTAAATTTTATAATGACAAAGATGATAAAGTCTATCAGGTCAATATTGTAAAAATCAATAATGAAAAAGACAGCATAGACCATCTTCAACTGAAAACCGACCTCGCTCTTGTTGACCAAAGCATCAGAAGTATTGACGGATTTCTAAAATCAAAAAATGTTTCTGACCTTAGAATAGAAAGACTAGCAAAGGATAGTTTGGAAAATGAAGTTTACTTGGCAAAAGTCAGTAATCGATACAGCCAATATTTGGTTGACCTTGAGCAAAGATTACAGCAGATTCCTTTGGGAATTCCGACTGACGGTTATATCTCTTCCAATTTTGGAATCAGAAAAAACCCTATTCCTCCAAAATCTACTGACATTGCCAATAATTCTAATGTTGCTGAGGAAAAAGACAGTCTTGGAAATGTCGTGAAAAGACAAGCGATTGTAAAAGAAGACAAAAATGCATCCAGCAATGCGCCTGCTGAAAAAGACCAAATACAGTTCCACAAAGGATTAGACGTAGCTGTAGCTTACGGAAGTCCTGTGAAAGCAGCAGCAGCTGGAAAAGTGATTTTCTCTGGCGTGAGAGGCGGTTACGGAAATTGTGTTATGATAGAACACGGTAATGGTTTGGTGACTTTGTACGGACATCTTTCCGAGCTTTTGGTTGAAACAAATGACAGAGTGAAAGTCAATCAAATCATCGCTAAATCCGGCAATACTGGACGTTCTACTGGACCTCATCTTCACTATGAAGTTCATAAAAATAATCAGCCGATTAATCCTAGATTGTTTTTGAATTTTTAATTCAATAGGTCTTCGAGAATCTCAGACTGATAATTGGATTGTCTTCGAGAACCTCAGACTGACATTACAAATTGAAGTAAAGTTCTTTCAATTAACTTTTACGCAAAGATTTTATTAAGATTAAAGTTTCCAAAGATTCAATTAATTGAATTTGGTTAAGGTTAATTTCATTCGAAATATCATCAAATAAAAAACGCCCGACTCAATAGAATCGGGCGTTTGTATTTATTTGTAAAAAATTACTTCTTCAATACTTCAAGAAACTCATCGTGAGAGATTGCAGTTTCGTTTTTCTTAGATTTCTCCAAGATTACGTCTTTCAATTTCGCCATAGCAACTTCAGAAGAGATTTGTCTTACTTGGTTCTCATCTTTCAACATTTCTGCTGCATATTTTTGAACTTCATCATCTCCTAAATGGTGGATTCCGTAGATTGCTAACTGGTTTCTTACCAATTGCTCAGCTTGTCCAAGAACTTCTGCATAATCCAAATTGATTTCGTTATCGTTCATCAATTTTCCTTCAAGGATTTGACCTTTGATAATGTTTTTCTCGTTCTCAAGGATTTCTTTTGCCTGCTCTTCAGAAGTGATATTTTGATTAGAGAACAACAACCATTTGATTAAGAATTCTTCTGGTAATTTGATTTCTTCTTTCTCGTTTATTTGCTCTAGAATTTTGTTTACGAAATGAACATCAGCATTTTGTTGGAAATACTCATCCAATTCAGTTTTAACTCTAGCTTTCAATTCTTCTTCAGTTGTGATAACATCTTTACCATAAACTTTGTCGAACAATTCTTGGTTAAGTTCTGCCAAGTTCAATCCGTAGATATCTTTTACAGTTACTTCAACCTCGTTATGGTGAAGGTGTTCTGCTACTTCTTTGCTGAATCCTAATTGTTTTGCCAATTCTTCTTTAGCTACTAAATCTTCTTTAGAAACTTTTACAGAACCGTCTTTTTTCAATTTTTTAACCAAATCGTAAGCTTCTTTTTGCTCTTTAGAAACAGTGATGTTTTTTGGAGCGTGATTGTGCTCACCTTCTGCATCAGCTTCTACAACTTGAGAAACCTCTAGAGCAACGTAAGAATCTTTACCGATTTTCTCTTCAGCTACTCTTTCTGCAAAACGCTTTTGCATATTTTCTACACTTGTAGATATTTCTTTGTCAGAAGCTTCTACTTTGTAATGAGGCGCTTCATATTTAGTCAAATCCACAGTGAATTCTGGCTCATACCCAACTTCAAAAGCTACAGACAAAGACTCAGCATTGTGATTGAAATCGTTAACTGGTTGAGGAACTGGTTGTCCAACTAATCTTAGTTTGTTTTCGTTTACATAACCGTTCAACGCTTCAGAAACCTGCTTGTTGATTTCTTCGAAAGCAATTCCTGCTTCATATTGTTTTCTAACCATACTCAATGGCACTTTTCCTTTTCTGAATCCAGGAACCTGTGCATTTTTTGCATAGTTGATTAATTGCTTTTCTACTTTGTCCTTATAATCTGCTTTCTCCAATGTCACTGTAAGTAATGCACTTACCTCATCGTGGTTTTTAGCTGTAACGTTCATTAATTGAAATTTTTAGGTTGCAAAAGTAGTCAAATTCTGAGGAACTTCAAAATTAAATATAAGCTTGAATTTTATAAAAAATCATAAAATTTCATTAAAAAAATAAAGATGCCTTACAAAAGACATCTTTATTTAGATATATTTGAATGATCTTGGGATTAATGAGCATCCACAGTAATATCAACATCTGTTTCACCTCCAGTTGTCTGACCTAATTGGTTGGTTGCTGACGGATAGTTTTGATTAACTGTTGAAGGACCGTGGATTAATTTGATATTCATTTTTCCAGTTTCTTGAGTAGAATTAACAGTCCATTCTGTTTTCATTCCTAATTTTTGACCGTCTGTTCTTACAATATCGTCTGCAGCCCTCATTACAACAATATCCGCGTTAGCTGGACCAAATGTAATAAAGTGGTGGTCTTTTTCTTCCTCAATCTCATCAGAAGAATGGTAATGATCGTCGTGTTTGATTTGGAAATCTAATACTGCGGTGTAAGTATCACCAGCGTGCAAATGTAAATGTCCGTCTGCAACTCCAGAAATTACATTGACAGTTTGCACATCAGAAGCATCAGCTTTATTAGTCAATGTTAAAACCACTTTTCCGATTTCGTCGTGCTCGTGTACATCTTCCGGAACTGCATCGTCATCATTTCTACAAGACAAGATAAAAAAGGCTGCTAAAAGTGCTAGTGTTATATTTAATATTTTTTTCATTTTGATTTAAATTTTAAGTTGTAATAATTAAAAATTGTATTTAAGAGTTAAGACGAAGTTTCTTCCTGGCTCGTACATATAATATCTCAGCCTGTTCAGATATTCACGATACTCTGTGTTAAATAGGTTGTTGATTCTGAAATTAAAATTCAGATTTTTAAATAAGTTGGCTCCAATTGAAGCATTAAATAAAGTATAAGCCGCAGGTGTAGAACTGAAATCGACTGTCTCATTATACTCTACGCCATCTTTAATAAAAGTTACCGGAAGATTTCTTATCGGAAAACGATTTTGTTTGAATGTATTTTCGTTCTCCAAAGCGATATAGAAATTCTTTGGTTTATTAAGCGTCAATTCGATTGAGTTTCTCAATTTAGCAGGCATCATTAGAATCAATGGTTCATTATTAGAAAGGTCGTCACCTCTTAGAATACTGAAACCTGATTTCCATTTCAGATTATTCAAAATAGACAATTCTGCATCGGCATCAACTCCAATCATTCTGGCTTTGATTTGCTGATAAGTCCAAACTGGGAAAACACCTCTATTGGTATTAAGAACACTGCTTGGAACTTGGTTCACAAAACTGTCAGAATACATCAAGTAAGGATTGATTTCCAAATGTAATCCTCTCAACACATCAAAATGACCTGCCAATGAAAGATTAATATTATAAATCGTTTCTTTCTTGATGTTCAGATTTCCTTCTTCCATAATGGCTGCCGAATGATGCAATCCATCCGAGAAAAGTTCTGCAGGATTGGGTGTTCTTTCCGCTCTTGATAAATTAAGTCTAAACTCATAATCCTGAGTCGGTTTATAATCCAATCCAAGATTAGCTGACAAATTATGATAATCCAAAATAGGTCTTGTCAAAGTTCTACTGCCAGATTCCTGCACAAAAAATTGTGAGAAAATTGCGGCATAATTGGCTTCCCATTTATCAGAGTCATAATATTTATAAGAATCATATCTGCTGAAGTCATATCTTACAGCAGCTTCTCCATTAAGTTTAGAATTGAATTTATATTTAAAAACTGAAAAAGCGCCTGCATCATATCTGTAATAATCCGGAATTAGACGTCTGGCTTTGGTCGCAGGATTTGGATAATTATCCTGATAACCCGCGGAGATTCCACTTTCCAAACTCCAATTGGAACGCTCCAGCAAATGAACCAAACTCGCCGAATGTGTTATGAGTCTCAAATCCATAGAAGGTAACTCATTCAGCTCGCCTCTTCGGATATCATATTCCTTTCTTCTGTTAAGCTGAAAGCTATATTGAAAGGTCAGTTTTCCGAAATCTGCGAAACGTCTGTAAGCAGTCAATTTTGCAATATGATGTTCCACTTCTTGCTTCGGATGGTCTATATCATAACTGAAGTTGTCCAAAAAGTAAGGCTGTCCAAAATTAACGGCATTGTAAAAGTCCTCGGGACTTGACAAATGTGCACCCTTGTAAATCCCAAATTCCTGATTGGTTCCGCTATACGACACATCAAAACCTTGCAGAAAACTACGCTTCCCGAACGAGAAATTAAAAGAATTAAATTCCATTCCGGTATTTTGCAACGTATGATGTGGCACATACTCGTCACCCGTTTTCCGATAACTTCCGCCGGCTTTTACAAACCATTGGTTTTCCCAGGCTTTGAGAACATTAGCACCAATTTCTCCGCCTCTTCCATTAGAAATCCCCGAAAGCCTCACACTCCCCATCACGGTATCTTTTTTTGGCAGATTCGCAGGCTCTAGAATGACAACACCGCCAACACCTTCATTCCCGTACTTCAAAGCGGATGCGCCCTTCACAACATCAATATGTTCAAAATCATTGACATCGATATTCGGTGCGTGCTCTACACCCCATTCCTGTTCTGCCATTTTCACACCGTTGTTTACGATAGAAATTCGACTCCCATACAAACCTCGGATAACAGGTTTTGTGATATTATTTCCTGTTTTCAAAGCTGATACTCCAGAAATTTTTGATAAAAGATTCCCAAGATTTTCCGTGGAATTCCTCTCGATTTCCGTTTTATCCAATGTTCTCACAATCATAGAACCTTTGGTTTTATGATTGCCGTGAATTGTTACACCTTGGATTTCGTTGCTGTGATGTTCCAAGGTAATCGCCAAATGAACATCCTTTGTAACTCCTACATTTTCAGTATAATCACTACAATCAGGATGTTTTGCAATGAGTTTGTACTGACCTGCAGGAATTTGCTTAAAAGAAAACTTTCCCGTTTTATCTGTTCTGGTGGAGAATTCTCCGATTTTTACCACAGCATTTTCCAACATCGTTTTGTCGTGAAAATCCTGAATAGTCCCTTGGACAGTATATGTTTTCTGTGCGTTTATAATTGTCAATCCACAAAAGATGAACAATAAACTATATATCAATTTCATTGTAAAATAAAAGATTGCATACTTTTCTTTGTAAAAAAGTATCTATAAAAAAATCTTGAAATTTGTTGTAATTATCGACGGATTCGCACAAATAAAAATGTACAAATTTTAATTACTATCAATATCCAAAACAAACCTCAAAGGCTCATTTTTTAATTAATGAAAATTAAAATAGTCGATAAAAAATTGGTCTAAATCTATTTCAAGGACAAGATTACAAAAGCTCACAGTTTCCAAAACATCAATCAATTGATAGTTATTAAGCTTGAGTCTTCTAGACTTTTTCCTGGATTTAGATTAATTATGAAATAGATGGAGGACCGCGAAGCTGAAAAGAGTATTTGGTCGCTGACCATATTTTTTCCTGTACAGAAAAAGTTTGTTGTGCTTCGTTGGTATGGTTTTCAAAATGAAAAACGAATTCTTCCGGAACCAATGAGTTTCCAGTCGCTAGAAAATGACAAGCCAAACAATCTCCGGATTGACTTTTGGAAACTTCTTTGGAAATACTTTTCTCCGTTTTTTTGAATCCGGAATCTCTGAAGTAAGATTCGCCTTCGTGATTGTGTAATTTTGAAGAAAACAAAGCCACAAAAAGATACATCGCGGCAAAAAATACCGAGATAAAATTCTTAACAACTTTGTTCCTTCTGATTAACATCAATGCAAATGTAGAATATTTTTTGTGAAAAATAGAGATTATGTTAAATCCTAAAAATATTTAGACTTTAAAATGAATCTGAAAAAGCCTCTCATATTTTGCAGATGACTCCAAAAAATCTGCTTGATTTGCCAAATCTGCGAGAGACATTTCCTTCCAAGAATTACAAAATCCTATTTCTCTTCTTCAAAATACAAACGGTAATATTTCCCTTTATCATCCTGTCCGGTTTCCAATTTGTCTCTGTCGCCGTGGATGTAGATATGGAAATTTTTATCGAGTTTAATAATCGATTTAAAATGTCGCTGTTGTTTTTTAACCGCCTGATTATTAATTGGGAAATCTTCTGCAATCGAAATTTGCATATCGCTTTCATAATCAGATTTGAAGTTGGAAAAACTCTCGATAACATTATCATCCACCAACACCTCTTTTACAAAATCATCGTACTTAAACTCTTCTTTATCCTTAAAGAAATTGATGGACTTGTTCAAGAAATCTGCTTGGTCTGCTTTGGAAACCTCGTATTCTTCAGGTAATTTTTGGGTAATGAAATCTTTGTAAACAGACAAAGTTTCCTGTGTATGGAAGTATTCGTTGTCGCGCTGTTTTACTTTTAGGAAATCCTCGAACCAGTAATACATATCGCCGTTTTTGTTATTATCTACAACAGACAAAACATAGCCACTTTCTTTTTCGCTGTTATAAATCAAAGCCGCTTTATCAATCTTGGATAAACTGATTCCGAAATCTCTTTCGATTTCAAAAGATTCGTCCTGAGGATTGATTTTCAGGAAACCTTCTCTTTTTTCGGTTTTGAAAATCCCGATAGAATCCGTCTTTTCACTTTGCCCATCAGCAGACTCAAAAACTTCGCCTTCAAAATAAACCAGAAACATCTCACCTGCTTGAACTCTTGGATTCTCCGCCGCTTCAAATAGATGCTTGGCAATATTCTCAGATTCCCATTGGAACTTGGCTTTATCTTCAAAAATCTCCGACACAGAACTATAAACAGGATTGTTTACCAAATAAGAATCACTGTAAAACTGAAACTGCTCCTCAGATTTAAAAGCACTGATGAAGTAATTCCCCAGCAATTCTTTCATCTCCTCATCCAGCTGAAGCTCCTCCTGAGAAAGCGTTAGAGATTCTCCATTGATTTTATTCCCGACTCTGTGAACTGTAATTTTTGAAAACATTGTTTGTTGTTTAGGATTGCAAAGATAAATTATTCTAAGGTTTTCTAACGAATGAAATAATGTCATTGCGAACGAAGTGAAGCAATCTCATCAATAAAAAAAATTCTTAATATTTGAATATCATAATATAAATCTTTCCTGTTTGGATTCACTGAATAAATAAAATCAAGTTAGAAAAACTATTTGCCAAAAACAGACTCCTAATAAAAATCCCCAAGCTTGGACTGCCCCCAAAAAGTTATACACTTTTTAGGGGCATTTTTTATGAGAAGA
>NZ_DAMBRK010000028.1:14911-16185 GCF_032055105.1 Epilithonimonas sp. | reverse complement strand
AATATACGAAATTTTCGTATTATGAGTAGCCTTTTTTATAATGCACTACGGGTGAAATTAATAAAAATCTATGTGCCTATTTGGTTGAAATCATTTCAAACTTTGTATCGCCAATTTATAACCTTTCATCCCGAATCCGGAAATCACAGCATCAGTACTTTCCGCAGTCACAGATTTCTTCCGGAATTCTTCACGCTTATAGATATTACTGATGTGAACTTCTATTTTCGGTTTGTTGATATTCTTCAAACAATCCGAAATCGCATAAGAATAATGAGTGAAAGCACCTGGATTAATTACTACGGCTTCGAAATCATCTTCTTGCAAACGGTTAATCAACTCACCTTCAATATTGGATTGATAATAAGAAATTTCATCAGAACCGAATTCATTTTTCAAATACGAAAGATAATCTTCCATAGTAACTGAACCATAGATTTCCGGTTCACGTGTTCCAAGTAGGTTTAGGTTGGGGCCGTTGACAATAAGAATCTTCATAACGTTTAATAATTAATGTAAAAGTAAAAAATCCTCAGAAATTTCTGGGGATTTTTTGAGATATAGTGTGTGATTTGATGTAATTATTTACCTAAAAGATTATTAAGACTCTTTTTAGCCTTGTCGATTTCTTCATTGGCTGATTTTTTAGTTTCCTCAGTAGATTTTTTAAAATCTTCTTTTGTTTTTTTTACAAAAGTTTGCAGATTGTCGTTACACAAAATGTATGCGTGAAATGCATTTGATAAAAAATAATCGCTAACCAATGAGTTTGTTTCCAGATTTGTATAAAGTTTTGGAATTTCTACAGGTGCGTACTGAATCATTTCTTAGATGTCTGCTCCTTTTTTGTCTGCGTTAAGAAACATTCCTTGGGTTTTCATTTCACTATTTTCCAATGAAAGATTGGTTGCATCTAAAACTTTAACTAGATTTTTCTTTTGATTAATATCCGATAGAATAGTATTAAGACTAAGCGCTATAAAAAAACTGTAATTGTTGAGATCAAAGAAATACAAAACTCGAAGCTTCTTGTTTTTTTTGTTCGTTAGTCCATAGAAAAATTTAGAATTAATAAGGAATAAGGTTACTAGAACCAAGGTAATTGAAATAATACATATGTATTTTTTTTTTAAGATATTAAACTAGATAATTTCTCGAAATAAAAATAGATAATCCAACAGATTTCATAGATGGATTGGGCGTTGATTTTTAAACAAAAAAAATACCTTCAGAAATTTCTGAAGGTATTTTAAGTAGCCCGTAGGGGAATCGAA
>NZ_DAMBRK010000028.1:0-14811 GCF_032055105.1 Epilithonimonas sp. | reverse complement strand
CCCCTCTTACCAGGATGAAAACCTGAGGTCCTAACCGATAGACGAACGGGCCAAGTTAATTTTCTTTATATTTTACTGTGTTATTTAAAATAAAACAGTCTTTAAAAAAGACCTCCAGAAAATTAATGAAGGTATTTTAAGTAGCCCGTAGGGGAATCGAACCCCTCTTACCAGGATGAAAACCTGAGGTCCTAACCGATAGACGAACGGGCCAAGGACTTTATATTAAGCTAAACCGTTTACGTGCTTAGTTAATTTACTTTTTAAGTTAGAAGCTTTATTCTTGTGAATAATGTTTTTCTTAGCTAATTTATCCAACAAAGAGATAACTTTAGGTAACTGCTCTACTGCTGCAGATTTGTTTTCTTCGTTTCTCAACGCTTTTAACGCTGTTCTTGCAGTTTTGTGGTAGTATCTGTTACGAAGTCTTCTTGCTTCGTTTTGTCTAATTCTCTTTAATGCTGATTTATGATTTGCCATATCGTTCAAATGTGGGTGCAAAGATAAAAACTATTTTTTAATTTGCAAACTTTTTTTTAAAAAATTAAAATTTTGTTTTGCCTAATAGAAAACTAATTAACGATTCAATATGATTTTTTAATTACGAAAGATGTTTTATATTTTCTTTCTCCTCTAAGGCGGTGCAAAAGTATGGATATTTTTTAGAATTCAAAATGTTTTTTTTGCTGTTTTTTTAAAGTTTTGATTTTCAGGTAAAAAAAATGAAAGCTTTTTTGAGGAGCTTTCATTTTTGATTTTGCTGTAGCCTATAGGGGAATCGAACCGCTGTTGCAAGAAAGAAAATCTTGAGTCCTAACCACTAGACGAATAGGCCATATCTTTTTAAGGACTGCAAAAGTAAATACTTTATGTTTTTTTAGCAAATGATTTTATCTATTTCGATTTTTTCTCGATAATAGTATTGGTTATTCCTTTGCTTTCAAAGTCTTTTTGTGCTTTTACAGCTTCTTCCAAAGTTTTGTATTTACCATAAGTATAATAGAACGTTCCGTTTTCTTTATTTCTGATGATTTCAGGAAGGGTTTTCAATATGTTGGATTTGGAATCTAGTTTGTCTTTTCCAACATAGATTTCGATTGTGTAATAACTACTGCTTCCTAAAGTCTGATTTGGAACAAAACTAATCGCCGTAGAGTTTCGGAAACCTGCATCCTTAGCTGTTTTTAGATTGTTATCTCTTACGGAAGCATAATTTGTAGTTCCGTAATAATATTTATAGAATCCATTTTCTTTGATAGGCAAGATATATTTCAAGCCTTTCAGGGCAGAATCTTCTGTGGTATATTTATTAGGGCTACTCATTAGTAATATTCTGAAGTCATTTTTCAGAGGCTGTTCAACCGGCTTTTCTGGTTCTGGCTCTTTTACATTTCTATCCACCATTTTTTTATAGCTCGTGATAGCATTGAAAATACTTTCAGCAATAGCTTGCTGCCCTTCTTCCGTAGATATATAATGAGCGTCATCGTAATTGTTGACAAAACCGGTTTCAATCAAGATAGAAGGCATTGCATTCATTCTAAGGACATGAAGGTTCTCTTGCTTTACACCGCGAGACATTCTTTTATCTTTTTTAACGAAGTTTTCTTCTACCAAACCGCCAATGATAAGGCTTGCTTCTAGGTATTTGCTTTGTTGAATTTTGAGAGCGATGAGAGATTCAGGTGAACTAGGATTGTATGATGCGAAGTTCTCTTTATCTTTTTCATCTAAGAAGATCACATCGTTCTCGGCTTTTGCCACATCTAGATTGGCTTTGTTTTGATTAGGACCTTGTACGAATGTCTCCGTACCTTGTGCAGTTGCGCTTTTACTTGGTGAAGAGTTGACGTGAACTGATATAAAAAGATCTGCTTTGCTTCTATTGGCAAGATCAGTTCTATTGGTTAATGATGGATACTCATCTATTTTTCTGGTGTAGATAACTTTGTAATCTTTGTTTTTTTCTAGCATCCTGCCCAATTTCAGCACAATACCTAATGTTACATTTTTTTCTTGAACACTGCCGATATCACTATAGTTTCTATTCGCTCCAATATCGCTGCCACCGTGTCCTGCATCTAGGACTATCGTAAATTTTTTCTGTGAATAAAAGTAACTTAAACTAATAAAAAATGTTAACAGAAAAAAAAATTTATTATAAAGTGTAGGCCTAATCATTTTAATCTTTAAAATTTAATTAATTTTGAACCCAATTTCAGAATGACTGCATTGGCTCGAAGTATTTTCAAAAGTATATTACTAATTTTAAATATCCTAATTTTTAACAATATTTTATCACAAACTGTGCCTAAAAATATTGATAAAAATAATGATGTTGCTGACTCTATAAATATAAGGAAAGACTCTTTAGCAATAAAGAAAGATACCATTATCCCAAAAGAACAGCTGGATGATGTTGCGAAGATGAAGGCGGAAGGTAAAATTACTTCTTCCATTACAAACAAACAGACTACACTTCACAAAAAAGCTCAGATCATCTATCAGGATATGCAGATAGATGCAGATTACATTAGGTATGAGTGGGAAACTGGAAAAATCTATGCTAGAGGCGAACAAGACGAGAAGGGGAAAATCATAACCCCTGCTATTGCAACGCAAGCTGGGAAGAAATATGAATACAGTGAGGTTATCTATAATACCAAAACTAAGCAAGCAATTGCTTTCAATGCGAGAACGGAAGAAAGTGAGGGGGTGATTGTCGCAAAGAAAACCAAAAAATATAATGACTCGGTCTTTGTGATGAATAATGCTATAATGACCACAGATGAATACTTTATAAAAAAGAAGGATTCTCTTCCAGATTACCATATTTCTGCTAACTATATAAAGCTACTGAAAGGAAAAGAAAACTCACAGGTTGTTACGGGGCCATTTCAGTTTTTTATAGAGCAGGTTCCAACGCCATTGGTTCTTCCGTTTGCGATCTTGCCTTTTTCGGATAAGAGAGCGGCAGGTATTTTGATGCCAAGTTTTGGAGAACGCCAGGATGTTGGTTTCTTCCTGAATGGTCTTGGCTATTATCAGCCTATCGGGGATCATTTTGATTTGAAATTGTTATCAGATATTTATACAAAGGGTAGTTGGAACTTCAAACCAGAACTTAATTATCTTAAAAAGTATAGATACTCTGGGAACTTTGCTGCAGATTATGGTACTACGATTCGAGGTATCAAAGGTTTGGATGACTATTCCAAAGCCAAGACTTTTAGAATTGCGTGGAGGCATTCTCAGGATTCTAAAGCTAATCCATATTTGACTTTCAATGCTAGTGTGGACATTGTAAGTGGACGTAACTTTTATACCAATACGGTTAATAATAGTTATGCTTTCAACGGAAGTGTTCTTAATACACAACAGAACTCGAGAGTCAGTATGACAAAGCGTTTTTTGAAACTCCCTGTTACCATCAATGCGAGTATGTCTTATAGTCAGAATTTTTCAACTGGAAATACAGATATTCGTTTGCCAGAAATGACGGTTGCTATTAATCAATTTTATCTTTTCAAACCCAAAACAGGGGTAAGAACAGGATTGTTGGAAAATATTAATGTGAATACAGGTTTGGCTCTTAGTAATTATGTAACAACGACCGAGAGCGAGGTTTTCAAAAAAGAAATGTGGGACGCTCTGAAAACAGGTGCTAAAAATAATATTTCACTTTCTACCAATACAACGGTTGCCAAGTATTTTACCTTCAGTCTATCGGCTAATGCAGATAATGTGCTTACCACCAAAACATTAGAAAGAAGCTATAATCCTTTGACCAATGCTGTAGAGGATAATTACAAAAAAGGTATCGCAGGATACACCACGTTCTCTACCAGTGCCAGCTTGCAAACAGTTTTGTATGGGCAGAAGCAATTTGGTAAAAAATCACCCATTGTAGCTGTACGTCATATGGTAACGCCTAGTATGAGTTTTACTTACTCTCCAGATTTTGGAGCAAAGGGGTGGGGTTATTTTAAGGATTATTCTAATGCTCGAGGAGAGATGACGCCTTATTCTATTTTTGATGGAGGGATCTATGGCGCGCCGTCTTCTGGACTTACACAGAGTGTTGGTTTCAATATTGCCAATAATTTGGAAATGAAAGTCAGATCCAAATCAGACTCTACCGGAGTGAAAAAGGTGAAAATCTTTGAAAATTTAAACGTCTCCGGAGGCTACAACTTTGCTGCAGAAAAAAACAAATGGTCCGTTTTCACGGTTAATGGGCAGTCTTCTTTCTTTAATAATAAATTGAATGTCAATACTAGTCTTACATTAGAGCCTTATAGGATAGCTTTTACGGAAGGTAGTGATAGGGGGGTAAGAACAGAGGATTTTGGACATTTTAGTTTGCAAGGCTTCAACATGCAATTGTCCTATCCAATGAGCGAGGCTATTTTTGGAAAGAAAGAGGAACTCTCAAAAAAATATAAGAAAAAGGGAGAAATCAGGAATGAGAATTATTTCTTTGATGATGATAATTATTCCCACTACACCCCAACCTGGACTTTGAATGTGAATGCTAACTATTCCTACACCAGAAGTTTGACAAGGCTTGGAACCAAAGTTGCAACAATAGGATTAGATGGTAGTATAAAACTAACACCTTACTGGAACATCAACGGAAGTACAAACTATGATGTAGAGGCTAAAACTTTGGGTTATACTCGTCTAGGATTTGCAAGAGATCAGCGTAGTTTTACGATTACCTTCAACTGGGTCCCATTTGGACAGTATAAGGTTTATGACTTCTTTATCGGGATCAAAGCCAATATCTTGAAAGATGCTGTTAAATATAAAGAAAGAAGTTTCACTCAGCCTAATAGTTCTTTTTAGGATTTAAGGAAAATTTATATAGTTTTGTAAAAATTAAAATTAAATAATGAAGAAGATCATTCATACGTCAGAAGCTCCAGCTGCTATCGGACCTTATTCGCAAGCAACCTTGGTTAATGGAACATTATACATCTCTGGTCAGATCCCTGTAGATCCGGAAACTGGAAAGCTGGTAGAAGGTATTGATAAAGAAACGCATCAGGTGATGAAAAACCTAAAAGCGATTTTAACAACTGCTGATATGAATTTTGATAATGCAGTGAAGGCTTCTATTTTTCTTAAAAATATGGATGATTTTGCTGTGGTGAACGAGATTTATGCTTCTTATTTTAATAATGATCAATTCCCAGCAAGAGAAACAGTACAGGTGTCTTGCCTTCCAAAAAATGTAGATGTAGAAATCTCTATGATTGCTTATAAAGACTAGATGAATTTTCTAAGGAATACATTAGGTGTTTTGGCAGGTTTAACAGTCGCTGCTCTCATTATCACATTAGGGGTAAAGATAGATTCCTCGTGGATTACCTACAAGCAATTTGCGCCTTTCAGCCATTGGGAGTTACTATTGCAATCTGTCCAGGGCAAAGACTCTTTTTATATCGCGTTGCTGTTCTTCGGAGGATTGGGTGTTACGATTGGAGGAGTCGTAACCGCAATAATTGTAAAGTACGCTAAAGTGGCTTATGCAATCCTTATAGGCTTCATCATGTTGTTTATTGCGATGTTGGATATTATTCTCTATCCTTATCATCCTGTTTTTTATAAGATATCTATCTTTTTGATTTTCTTTCCTTTCTCCTGGATTGGCGGTAAGATTACAGAAGTTATTTATAAAAGAAGAGAAAAAAGAAAAAAGCAATTGCTCGTAAAAAATAAAAACCCACAAGTCTAGACTTATGGGTTTTATGTTGAAGTTAGTATAGTTAGTTTTAGTAAGCCGTTTCGTGCACTTTCACAGCACGTCCGCTTGGATCGTTCATCTTTTTGAAAGCTTCATCCCATTCCAAGGCTACAGGTGTTGAACAAGCGACAGATGGTACAGAAGGCACACAGCTTGCAGCAGAATCACTTGGGAAATGACTTTCGAAGATGGTTCTGTATCGGTATTCTTCCTTACTCATTGGTGTATTGATAGGGAATCTGAATTTAGCATTCGCCATCATTTCGTCCGTTACTTCATCTTCTGCAACTTGCTTCAAAGTATCGATCCAAGAATAGCCAACACCGTCGCTGAACTGTTCTTTCTGTCTCCAAGCAATACTTTCTGGAAGGATGTCTTCAAAAGCTTTTCTAAGAACCCATTTCTCCATTCTTTCAGGTGTTACCATTTTATCTTTTGGATTAATGGTCATTGCAACATCCATAAACTCTTTGTCAAGGAAAGGAACTCGTCCTTCTATTCCCCAAGCCATCAAGGATTTGTTAGCTCTCAAGCAATCATAAAGGTGAAGCTTACCTAGTTTTCTAACCGTTTCTTCGTGGAAGGCTTGTGCAGAAGGCGCTTTATGGAAATACAAGTAACCTCCGAACAATTCGTCGGAACCTTCTCCAGATAATACCATTTTGATTCCCATAGATTTGATAACTCTTGCTAAAAGATACATCGGGGTGGAGGCTCTGATTGTTGTAACATCGTAAGTTTCCAAATGATAAATAACGTCTTTGATAGCATCCAGACCTTCTTGAACAGTATATTTAATTTCGTGGTGAACAGAACCGATATGATCTGCCGCTTTTCTAGCTGCTGCCAAGTCCGGAGAGCCTTCCAATCCAACCGCGAAACTGTGTAGTCTTGGATACCAAGCTTCTTGCGTGTCACCACTTTCGATTCTTTGTCTTGCATATTTTGCCGTTACAGCAGCGATAATCGAAGAGTCAAGACCGCCAGAAAGTAGTACGCCATAAGGAACATCACTCATCAATTGTCTGTGGACCGCTTCTTCCAGCCCTTTTCTGATAGCAGCGATATCTGTTTCGTTATCTTTTACATTTTCGAATTCTGTCCAGTCTCTTTTGTACCATTTCTGTAACTCTTGCCCGTCTTTGCTGTAAAGAAAATGTCCAGGAAGAAATTCTTCAATTTTGTTACAAACGCCTTCAAGAGATTTGAGTTCAGAAGCAACATAGAAACTTCCGTTTTTGTCCCAACCCATATATAATGGTACGATTCCCATATGATCTCTTCCGATGAGGTAAGCGTAGTTTTCTTCATCATATAATGCGAATGCGAAAATTCCGTTTAGTTTTTCAAGAAAGTTTTTTCCATCTCTTCTATATAATGCTAAGATTACTTCGCAGTCAGATTGAGTTAGGAATTCGTAATCAGGAAATTCAGTTCTTAATTCTTGGTGGTTATATATCTCGCCGTTTACAGCTAATGCTACTTTGTTATCTTTTGTGAACAATGGCTGTTTCCCAGATGTTGGATCTACGATTGCTAATCTCTCGTGTGAAAAAATCACATTCTCGTGTTGGTATATACCAGACCAGTCTGGTCCACGATGTCTGATTTTTTTAGACATTTCCAAGATCTGAGGTCTTATTACTTCATTTTTTTGTTTGGTGTCAAACACGCATACAATTCCACACATTATTTTATTTGTTTTTGATTAAAATTATATTGCAAAAATAGATTTGAAATTTTAAAACAAAAATTAATTTTTGTTTTAAGTTTAATTTAGTTCTTAAATAATCTTTTTTGGTTTAATATATTCTTATTTTTAATTAAAAACAGCTCCTGTGCTTTATTTTTTATATGTAGATGTTTGTGTTTTTTTGTTTTTTTTCTATGGTATTTATGAAAAAAAGCTTTTAATTTTTGAAAATGTTGAATTATTTAATTGAAA
Organism: Epilithonimonas sp.; assembly: GCF_032055105.1. Taxonomy (GTDB): domain Bacteria; phylum Bacteroidota; class Bacteroidia; order Flavobacteriales; family Weeksellaceae; genus Epilithonimonas. Next base: position 7,117 of record NZ_DAMBRK010000028.1, on the reverse strand, counting down.
TTAATTAATTATGAAAAAATATTTTAGATAAATAAATTTCAGTTTTTATTAGGATAAATAATAAAAAATGTACGATTTTTGCACCGGAAATTGTATTGTAGATGTGAAGTAAATGATTACTTCAAATGCATTTATAATTTTTTTCATCATTTGTGTTTTTGCCCTCTTATTCATAGTAAGAGGGTTTTTTTATTTTGTTTGATTTTGCTAAGCCGTATTTATAATATAACTTTGCAAATAATCTATAAAAAGTAAAAAAATATGTCAACTTACGTAGTTGTAGGTCTCCAATATGGAGACGAAGGAAAAGGGAAGATTACGGATGTTTTATCGGCTAAATCAGACTATGTTGTACGTTTCCAAGGCGGAGATAATGCTGGTCACACGGTTTATGTAGGTGATGAAAAATTTGTATTACATCTTTTGCCTTCTGGTGTTTTGCAGTGTAAAGGCAAATGTATCATCGCTAACGGAGTGGTGGTAAACCCTAAAGCTTTTGTAAAAGAAATCAATCAGATAGAGAGCAAGGGTCTGAGAACAGATCATGTTTTCATCAGTAGAAGAGCGCACGTAATTATGCCTTATCATATTTTGCTTGATACTTATAGAGAAGAAGAGCAAGGTGGAACGCAGATTGGAACTACGAAGAAAGGAATTGGTCCTTGCTATGAAGACAAAATTGCAAGAGTTGGTATTAGAATGATCGATCTTTTGAATCCTGAAGTTCTAAGAGAAAAAATAGAAAAAAATCTTAAAACTAAAAATTCTCTTTTCGAGAAATACTTCGAGAAACCAACTTTGGACGTTGAAGAAATTTATCAAGAATTTCTTGCTTTGGGAGAATTGTTGAAAGATAGAATCGTTGATACAGAATTGGAAATCAACGAAGCGATAAAAGACGGTAAAAATATCCTTTTTGAAGGAGCACAGGCTTTGATGTTGGATATCGATTTTGGAACGTATCCATTTGTAACTTCATCTTCACCTTCTACTGGTGGTGTTTGTACAGGAGCTGGAGTTCCGCCAACGGCTTTGCAGAATCTAATAGGTGTTGCAAAAGCTTATACAACTAGAGTAGGAAACGGTCCTTTTCCAACAGAATTAGATAATGAACTAGGAGAAAAAATCAGACAGATCGGTTTCGAATTTGGTGCAACTACAGGAAGACCAAGAAGAACAGGTTGGCTAGATCTAGTTTCTCTGAAACATGCTTGTATGGTAAATGGAATTAATAATCTTGTAATTACAAAATTAGACGTTCTTACAGGTATTCATCCTTTGAAAATTGCTACAAAGTATAAAACAGAAGATGGTAAAATTATTGATTACTTTACATCTTCTACAACCAAATTGTATGATTACGAACCAATCTACGAAGAATTGGAAGGTTGGGACGAGGATATTACTAATGCAAGATCTTATGATGAACTTCCTGTAAATGCTAAAAAATACATCGAGTTTATCGAAGAGCATTTAGGAATTAATGTTTACTTGGTTTCTGTTGGACCAGAGCGTTCTCAGAATATCATTAGAAAAGAATTATTCTAAGCAATAATATATATAATTACTAAGCCAGGAGATTTCCTGGCTTTTTTATTAACAAATTTTAACTTTTTATAATCAATTTTGGAATCATAATTGAAAATACCTTTTCAATAATTCACATTCTGTGAAAAAATAAACGATTATGAAAAAGTTATTTGTAACAGGTTTTGCAGCAACTTTAATATTATCTTCTTGTAACAAAGACGAAAAGTTGCAAACAGCTTCCTTGGAACAGCAGAAGCTCGATTATCAGGTAAGACAAATTGAGTTAGAAAAACAAAAACTCGCTATAGAAAAAGAAAAAATATCTTTTGAAAAACAAAAAGACAGTCTTAATAAGATAGAAGAGGAAAAAGAAGCAGAAAGAAAAGCCGAAGCTAACAAAGTGGCTAGGAAATCTACTCCTACAAGAAGTTCTTCTTCCGGTGGCGGCTCTTCTTCCAGTTCAACAGCGTCTAATTCTGGCTCATCAAGCTCAGCTGGAACTACGGCTACTCAGAAAAAAGGATGGAGTAGTGCTGCAAAAGGTACGGTTATTGGTACAGTTGGTGGAGCGGCTGCAGGTGCGATCATCAGTAAAAAAAATCCAGGTCTTGGAGCGGTGATTGGTGGCGTTGCAGGTGGAGCTACTGGTTACACAATTGGTAGAGCCAATGATAGAAAAACTGGTCGCGTACAGAAGTAAATTTTCTTCATATATATTTTAACAAGGAAAGATTGCTTATTTTTATAGGCAATCTTTTTTTATGCTTTTACTTCTCATTTCTATTATAGGATTATTGATTGTTAACTTCGGTGTGGGATTAATCATCAAAAATGTTTTTAAAACAGAAAGTCAAAGTTTTGTTTTGACCTCTTTTTTTGGAATTCTAAGCATTACATTATTGCAAACCATAATTGCTTTTTTTTCTCCAGCAAATAGTTTTGTCGAATTTGTTTTTCTAATTTTTGGAAGCATTGGATTTCTACTTTTTCTGAAAAAGAAAGATCTTTCGTATGTCGATTTTAGAAAAAACATCAATTTTTGGTTTTACCTATTGGTTATGATGATTGTTTTTGTTGGTTCATTTTCTCCTTATTTTTATGACCATTCCAGTTATTACGTTCCTACGATTTCTTACTTGAAAGAATTTGGAGTTGTAAAAGGCATTTCGAATCTCGATTTATTACTTGGACAAACCTCTTTTTGGCATATTTATCAAGCCGGATTTTCACATTTTATCGATGTTTTTTTTAGGATTAATACTTATTTATTGATTCTTTTTTTAATTTATATCTACGAAAGGAAACAATATTTTTTGTTGATTTTTATTCCAATATTTTTAGTTTTTGTTCAACAGCCAAGTCCGGATTTACCAATATTAATTATCACTTTAATTGTCATTAATGAATTGATGAGTAAAAGAGAAAATCCAATTCTTTTATACTTGTCGATGTTTGCATTTTGCATAAAACCGATAATTTTTTGGCTTCCAATTTTGGTGATTTTACACGGATTTAGTCAAAAGAAATTCAGTATCAAATGGATGATTCCGGTTTTTGGGTTGGGGATTTTGTTAATGATAAAAAATATTTGGCTTTTTGGTTTTCCCATTTTTCCAATATCATTTCCAGATTTTGATTTAGCTTGGAAACCGAGCCAGGAGATATTGACTTATTCGTCTCAGATTGGATTACTAAAATCTTATGATATGAAATATTCTTATCAGCAGGTTTCAGAATTTAATTTTTTTGAAAAAATATACTACTGGTTTTTAATTGGTTATAAATCTATTCTGAATGTTGGAATTCTCATTTCACTTTTAGTTATAACTATTTTTACAATCAAGAAAAAGGAACGATTTTATTACATTTTATTAAGTTGTTTAATTTTAAAATCAATTTTAATAATTTCATTTTCTGCTCAATATCGATTTTTTATTGATGTTTATTTGGTTGCGATATTTTTATTGTTCAAAAATATTTCAGAACAAAAAGCTATTTTTACATCTGTTTTCTTATCTATTTTAATTTCTGTGATTTTCACATTTCCTGGATTTGTACAGAAGATTAATATTGGAGAAAAAATGTCAACTTTCAGTTGGTCACAACTTTATCAACCAAAAGAAAATAAATCGGTCAATATCAATACCGAATATAAAATTGGAAATTTGAATTTTTATGTTCCAAAATTTCCTTTTCAGAAAGATTTTTTTCCTTCAATTCATATTTACGATTTGAAATTGTATGATTATTATGGTGTTTTTCCACAGTACATTGGGAAAGATTTCAAACAAGGATTTTATCAAAGAAAATTAAATCAACAAGAGAAAAATCAATTAAAGAAAATCATCTCCGAAACCGAGAAATACAATCCAAAAGTCCCTTAAAAAATCTCTATCTTTGAATATAATTTTTAAGTTAAATTCAACTTTGGATTTAATTCTTCATTTTTAATTATTAATTTACAGCAATGCCCGATTTTTTACATCCCGATAAAGACAATTACTCTGACGACGATTTGATTCAGGAAGAAAAAATCCGTCCGCAGAGTTTTCGAGATTTTGCAGGACAAAGAAAAACATTGGACAATCTGGAAGTTTTTGTAGCGGCCGCAAAAAATCGAGGTCACGCTCTCGATCACGTTCTTTTGCACGGCCCGCCGGGATTAGGGAAAACGACTTTATCTCATATTATTGCCAACGAATTAGGTGTTAATTGTAAAATCACTTCAGGTCCAGTTCTAGATAAGCCGGGAAGTTTGGCAGGATTACTTACGAATCTTGAAGAAAATGATGTCCTTTTCATCGATGAAATTCATCGTTTGTCTCCGATTGTGGAAGAATATCTTTACTCTGCAATGGAAGATTATAAGATTGATATAATGTTGGAAACTGGTCCTAATGCGAGAAGTGTTCAGATTGGGCTTAATCCATTTACATTAATTGGTGCAACGACGAGAAGTGGAATGTTGACCAAACCAATGCTCGCCAGATTCGGAATCCAAAGCCGATTAGAATATTATACGATTGAACTTTTGGGAATGATTATCGAGAGAAGCGCACGTGTTTTAGGCGTTCCAATCTACGAAGATGCTGCACTCGAAATTGCCAGAAGAAGCCGAGGAACTCCTAGAATTGCCAATGCACTTTTGCGTAGAGTTCGTGACTTTGCAGAAATCAAAGGAAATGGAGAAATCGAAATCGAAATCACAAAGTTTGCATTGAATTCCCTCAATGTAGATGAATTTGGTTTGGATGATATGGATAACAAAATAATGCGTGTGATGATAGAAAACTTTCGAGGAAAACCAGTCGGGATTTCTGCACTCGCGACTTCAATTGGAGAAAATCCGGAAACTTTGGAAGAGGTTTATGAGCCATTTTTGATTCAGGAAGGTTTTATTATTCGAACTCCACGAGGAAGAGAAGTGACGGATAAAGCTTACAAACATTTGAATATTTCCAGACCGAAAAATTCGGGTGAATTGTTTTAATTTACTATGATGAAAAATTTTGTTTTAATCTTCTCTATACTCATTTCATTTTTGTCGTGTGCTCAAAAGGATAATTCTAAAAAAGAAGATGAAAGATTTGTCGATATTTTAAGCAAAAATTACAATGTATCTTTAATCCAATTAATTAGTAATCCTGAAAAATACCATAACAAACGAATTCAAGTTATGGGTTATCTGCATTTGGAATTTGAAGGCAATGCTATCTATGTTAATGAGTTAGATTATAAGCATTCTCTTGATAAAAATGGATTTTGGGTCTCTTTTAAAAATAAAGAATTAATGTCAAAAGCAATGAAACTTAATGATAAATATGTTTTGATTGAAGGTGTTTTTGATGCTGAAAATTTTGGACATATGGGAATGTGGAGTGGAGAAATTAAAAATATTACGAGAATTGATGCTTGGGGAAATACTGATTAATAGAAATATTTCAGAATTTTAAAGATTCAATTTGCTACTAATTTCTTATATTAGTAAAAAACAAAAATTCTTATGAAGCTCTATCCAATCCAATGCGGAAAATTTAAACTTGATGGCGGTGCAATGTTCGGTGTTGTTCCAAAAACACTTTGGGAAAAAACAAATCCTGCTGATGAAAGAAACCTTATCGAATTAGGAACTCGCTCGCTTTTAGTAGAAGATGGCAAAAAATTAATCCTAATCGATTGTGGACTTGGAGATAAGCAAGATGAAAAATTCTTTGGTCATTATTCACTTTGGGGTGATGATTCTTTGGATAAAAACTTGAAGAGATACGGATTTGTGAGAGAAGATATTACAGATGTTTTTTTGACGCATCTTCATTTTGACCATTGTGGTGGTGCTGTAGAATGGAATGATGACAAGTCGGGTTACAGACCTGCGTTCAAAAATGCACATTTCTGGACCAACGAAAATCATTGGAAATGGGCCACAGAACCGAATCCAAGAGAGAAAGCAAGCTTTTTAAAAGAAAATATTTTTCCATTAGAAGAAAGTGGACAACTCAATTTCTTACCATTACCAACGACGGGAAATTATGGATTCGCTCCAGATTTGAAAATGGACGTGATTTTTGTTGATGGACATACAGAGAAACAAATGCTTCCGGTTCTCCAATATCAAGAAAAAACGATTGTTTTCGCAGCAGATTTGATTCCGACTGTTGGGCATATTCCGCAGGTTTATGTGATGGGTTACGATACAAGACCATTGTTGACGATGGAAGAAAAAGGTAAGTTTTTAAAACAATGTGTGGACAACGAGTATCTATTGTTTTTTGAACACGATGCAAATCACGAGTTGGCAAGTCTTAAAATGACGGAAAGAGGCGTGAAACTTGATCAGACATTTAGTTTTAATGAAGTTTTTGGATATTAAATTATGGATATAAAAGATACAATCTCAACTCAAGACGAAGACATTCCCATACCCAAGATCATTGGATTAACTGGCGGAATTGGTTCAGGAAAAACAACAGTAGCAAGAATTCTGGAGGGAAAAGGATTTCCTGTTTATTACTCGGATGACGAAGCTAAAAATATTGTTAATAAAGATTCTATTCTCAAGGAGAAAATCATTGAGCTTTTAGGAAACGAAGCTTATTCAGATGGAATTTATAACAGAAAGTATGTCGCAGAAAAAGTCTTCAATGATTCTGAACTTTTGGAGCAATTGAATCATCTGATTCATCCGGCGGTAAGAATCGATTTCGAAAAATGGGTGGCTTCTCAAAATTCTGAATTTGTCTTTAAAGAAACGGCGCTTCTTTTTGAACTTAAATTAAATCATCAATGTTACAAGTCTCTGCTGATTACTGCGGATGACAATCTCAGAATCAAAAGAACGATGGACAGAGATGGTAAAACTTACAGAGAAGTAGAAGCGGTCATCCAAAAACAAATGCCTGAAAAGGAGAAGTGTAAATTGGCAGATTATATTATTTATAACAATGCTGACCTTGAAAGTTTGCGAGTTGCAACAGAAGGTTTTATAGAAGAACTTAAATAAGAATTTTAATCATAAAAATAAAACACCCCGAATCTAGACTGCACCCAAAAGTTTAGACAAAATTAAATAATATTTTGATAGGAAAGA
>NZ_DAMBRK010000027.1:0-25846 GCF_032055105.1 Epilithonimonas sp. | reverse complement strand
AAATGATTGGTAGTCAAATAAATATACGGTTTTCAAACCAAATGAACAATCTTTTCTCGTTTAATTACTAAATGCACAACAGGTTTATGTAATATTTTAATATATAAAAAGCATATATATATATATTATTATTAATTTTTATCGATAAATGTTGTGCAAAGCATAAATAAGTGTTAAATTCAATTTGTGAAACTACTAATTCTTTATTTATTATGAAAACATATTTAATCCTTGGTTCATATAGTAGGTTATTGCTGGGTATATGTCTGGTGGTCAGTATTTTAGTAACTTCCCAGGTGGGAATCAATACAACAACTCCAGACGCAAGTTCTTTATTGGACTTAAATTCAACAAATAGAGGATTTTTAGCTCCGAGGATGACTACAGCGCAGAGGTTAGCAATAACAGCTCCTGCAGACGGTTTAATGGTCTACGATACGACATCAAAACTTTTCTATTATTACGTAAGTTCTACTTCATCGTGGTCACCTATTAATAGCAGTGTTTCAGGGAGATTAAATTTTAAGCGCATCAAGTCAACCGATGTTTTATCCACTGTTCTAGCTTCTGAATTAGCCGCTGGTGGGGGAACACGTTATGTGATGAACTCCAATACATTATACGAAATCAATGGACAGGTTCAGTTTGATTTTCCCATCGATATTAACAATTCCTATATACACGGCTTAGATACCAATGAAGACATAATAACTCGTTCATCTGGGAATATTTTTGAAGGTGCTACCGGCGGTAGTATTAGAAATGTTACACTACGAGCAACTGGAGGAAGTGTTTTTAATCTTAATGCTGCAGCGACGCAAAATCTTATATTTAGAGATTCTGTTGTTAGTGGTTCTAATTCTGTTGGTACAATTTCAGGATTCGGTTTAGTATTCGTGAGCATTGTCCAATTTTCGGGAAATACAAATGGAATTACCTACAACAATATATCTCAGCTGCTACTAAGCAATTTAGGTTGGTTTAGCAATAACTCTGGTACCTATGAAAAATTTACCGGAACATTTGGTTTGATTGAAAAACAAGGTGGGTTCTCCCATGTAGAAAGCACATCAGCCACAGGTTTTGATGTATCAACATCTGGTCTAACGGTTGCTAGCGGAATTCTGGAATCTGTTGTTTTCACGGGAACCAATACAGCAGGTTATGTAAAGCCTTACTCAACAGGTACATATACTGGTTATAATTTTACAAACGACTGGACTGTAAGAGCGGCAGGAATTCCAACGGAAGCTGATAATAGTGCTGTGGGAGATTTTTCCGTTGATTATAATGTTGGAACTGGTATAGGTGTAAGTTTTAATAATTCTAATCCAAGTAATATTGTGAAGATTGGAACGGCAACCTCTGTTTCGACATCTTTAAATTTATTTAGATTTACAACAGATGGTGTACCGAACAGATTAAAATATGTTGGAAAAAAGAAGAGAATATTTCAAATAACAGGATCAGTTTCTTTTCAGGTACCTGCAGCAGGAACTTACATAATTTATATCGCAAAAAACGGTACAGTTTTGAGTCAGACAAAAGTCTACGGAAGAGGTTCTGCTACAAATGATATCGTTGTAGTTCCGATTAATGGTACATCAGAACTTTCAATTAATGATTATATAGAAATATATGCTCAAAGATATACGGGTTCCACTGGTGATATCGTTGTTCCGAATATGTCCATTACAATAAAGTAACATCCCAAATTAGCATACAATTGTGTAAATTCAACTAACGTAAATTTATAAATATACTATAAACAATAAGCTGGATTCTGGTTATCCTAATATTCGGTGGACTTTACAAATTTTCAGGTAAAACAAATGACTATATCGTTTGTAAATATTTTTTTTCCCTTTTTATTGAGTTTTCTCTTGATGCAGTGGCAATTACTTTTAAACCTAAAATATTTTTAGCAATCTGCATAGCTACCGAGCCAACGCCGCCAGCACCGCCGATAATTAAAATTGATTTCCCATTGTCTTTTTCTGGACTTAATTGCATTCTGTCAAATAATATTTCAAAAGCTGTCAATGAAGTAAGCGGCATAGCAGCAGATGCCTCGATAGGGATATTATTAGGAGAGAACCATACAATTCTTTCATCAACTAAATGAAATTCTTGATAACTACAGTCCTTTGTTATATCTCCTGCATAAAAAACCTTGTCACCCTTTTTAAACAAAGTGAGGTTTTCTCCAACCGCTTCAACAACCCCAACAGCGTCCCAACCTATATTTTTGGGATTGTCTGAGATTTTATCTTTCAGACTATTCTGGCGTATCTTATAGTCCACAGGGTTTATTGATACAGCTTGTATTTTCACCAACAATTCATACCCTTTTGGCATTGGTGTTTCTTTTTCAAATTGTATGAAACTGTCTGCTTCTGAAATTGGTAAACTTGTTTAAAATCCTATTGCTTGTATATTTTTTCGATTAAATTATTGTGTTGCTAAGGTGACGGCTAACGTGGTGGCACTTAGCGATGTTGCGAACTTCGGAACCGATTATTTTCTGTTAAAGATAAAATTACCTGCTGGCTATATTTTTTCTATATGTTGTGGGTGTTATTCCTGTCTGTTTTTTAAATAATCTTGTAAAGTATGTGGGATAATCAAAGCCTAAATCATAGCCTATCTCAGCAACGGTTTTATTTGATATTTCCAAATGCTTTTTTGCCTCTGAAATTATTTTATCCTGAATAATCTCTGAAGGAGTTTTACCTGTGTTGAATTTGATTAAGTCGCCAAAGTAGTTGGAAGACAAATGTAATTTTTCTGAAAAATAATGAACATTAGGCATTCCTTGCTGTCCGTTTGAATAGTAATCGTTCAGTAACTTTTTAAATTCTGTAACTAATTTGTTATAAAGTGGCTGTCTGGTTTCAAATTGACGTTTATAGCATTTGCCGATGTAAGTAAATATCAGATTGCAATAGGCCAACAAGAGAGCCATGTCATAGTTGTCTTTTTGGTATTCCTCAAAAATTTGTTCGTACAAATTTTCTATTCGGTTTTGTTCATCATTAGTTAGGAACAAGGCTTCTTTAATGTTATACTGAAAAAAGCTAAAGTCAATATTGTACTCTTGGAGAAGTATGGGCGAAATCAAAATTTGGTAACCTTCCCATCGTTTATCTACATTCCATTTGTGAATTTGTTTAGGTTTAATAAAATATAGAAAGGCCGATGTTGTATCATACTCAGTATTTCCGAACCAATTTAAGTCTGTCATATTGCGTTTAAATGCCATCATATAAAAGTCTGATGTAAGCCCATCACATAACAAACGAATACTTTTACAGTCGTCATACTTGACCACATCTATTAGGTCTTTCTTTGGGTCGTTGTAACCAATAAATCTGTTGTATTCTTTTATGTTATCAAAATGAATCATAAGCATATTTTAAAAATTTAGGATAAGACAAAAGAAGAATGTCTTATCCTAATATTAAAATTACGTTTAATTGTTGAATTATTAAAATTCCTGAACTGTAGGGCGAAGTACAATTTCGTTAATATCTACATCTGCAGGTTGTTCTATGGCATAAGCAATGGCTCTTGCTACAGAATCGGAAGGGATGGCTTGTTTATAAAAATCTACTACAAAATCAACACTTCCTTTGTGAGAGCTTCCATATTTCAATTCAGAATCAATAGCCCCAGGTTCAATGGTTGTGGTTCTAATTTTCCCCCCAACTTCGTGTCGTAAGCCTTCGGAAATAGCTCGAACGGCAAATTTGGTACCGCTGTAAACCGTACCTCCTGGACTAAATACCTTAATACCCGCTACAGATGAAATATTAATAAAATGTCCCGATTCTTGTTTTTCGAAAATAGGCAATGCCGCTGCTATTCCATAAAGTACTCCTTTAACATTAATATCAATCATTCTTTCCCATTCATCGACTTTAACTTCACTCAAAGGTGCAATTGACATTAAGCCTGCATTGTTCAAAAGGACATCAAGTTTGCCGAATTCACTGATGGCTTTATTGATCAAAGCTTGTACATCGGATTTAATGGTTACGTCTGTTTTAAGATAAACTGCTTTACCGTTACCTTGTTTATTAATTTCTTCAGCAATTTTGTTTAGGCTTTCTTCTCTGCGGGCTCCTAAAACTACGTTTGCTCCTTTAGACGCTAAAAGGCGTGCAGTACTTTCACCTAAGCCACTACTAGCTCCTGTAATTACTACTACTTTACCCGAAATGTTTTCTGATAGACTCATTTTTATTAAATTTTAATTTATGATTTCAAATAATTTATGATGCAAAATTACTTTGATGATACATTTCTAAGCTTAAACAAAATAGGGAAAAGATGAAACAAATTACAGGTAGTGTGAATGAAAGCTTGCAGGTAAAGGTTTGCAGCTACACGCAGGTGGGGATTTTTAGCACTAAACTTTATTAGATGAACTGAACTTCAAATTTACTACTTTCCTGTCCTACGAAGCACGAAACCCTTGTTTCCGGTAGCTTTCTCTGCGTAAAACTAATTAAAAATCAGTAAAATGGCAATAAAAAAAAGAGAACAACCTGTTCTCTTGAAATATTCTCTAAAAATTTTATGATAAATCCATAGTGTTTGAAAAAGCTCCCGAAGCGAGCCTGCCCTGAGCTAGCCGAAGGGTTCAACAGGAGTTTCAATGTTGGCTCTTCGAGCCCAACGAAACTCTGGTTATTAGTGGCAGTACATTATTTAGATATTAATTTTGCTATTAGTTTTTGTTTATTAAATCCTGCAATAGAAATAATTTGATCTCTTTTAGTTCTTTCAACAAAATTAGTATATAAATATCGTTTGATATATTCACGTAATATACACTGTGCAAGATAATTATCTTTAACTTCTTCGAAGAGTTTTGTCAATTCTTTAATATCAATCTTGTCGTAAAAAGTTTTTATAGCAAATGTCACAAGTTTTGATGCTGTAGAATCTATGTTTGTATTGACTTTTTCGAACAATTCATTTTGTCCTTTTGTACCAACGGAAAACATAAGATTTGACATACTATCAACACATATTCTCCATGATATAAACTGTAACATTTTTTTTACAGCTTTTTCAACTGTATTTGAATCTACTCTTGATATTTTATTTCTTGCCGATTCTTTTTCTCTTATGCTTTCAACTAAACTTTCAATTAGTAAATCTTTATCTCTTACTAAAATTTCAGAATAAAATCCTAAAAATCTGAACATTGTATTATATGCAGCTTCTACTAAATTTATTAATTTGTCTTTTTCAAAATCTCCGCTTTGATTTTTTACAATTTGACCAATTATTTTAACAGTTCTGAAAGCTTGATTCATTTCTATGGCTTCAGCTGGCAATATTGATTCGTCATTTTCATCTTGAGTCTCAGTTTTTTGAATTCTTCTATCCTGTGCATCTTTTCTTTGTAAATCTTTTTTTACTTCATCCTTAGGATTTATTTCTTCTATAATTTCATGTTTAATTTCATTAGTGAATTCTGAAATAAATTTCACGAATTCATCATCTTTATTTAAACTTAATGGTGCAAAATTTTCAAAAGGAATTTGACTAGTTAAAACTATATTGTCGATTAATATTTGAGCCTTAGAGTGGTGAGATAAAAATATTAAAATATTAGCGTTGATTTCAAGATGAATATTATTACATAAATCATAAAGTGTATCTTGATGCTTATCAATTTCTGTTGATATTTTTTGAGCTACAAGGAAATAGTATATGTATTTGTATGAAAAAGTATAATTTTCATCATCAAGTTTTAAAATATTTGCATTAATTAGAACAGTTAATATTTTATTTATAGTTAGTTTTTCATGTCTAAAATATCTTTTTGAATAATTAATAATAAAATCTTCGAATTGATTATTATTAAAAGAAGATGATTTTAAATTTTCGTAAAGATGATAAGATAATTCTTTTAAAATGTTTAAGAGACTTGTTAATTCACTATCTTTTATACCTTCTTTTACTAATCCAGCTTTTATCAAAACTAGATAAATGTTAGCATAAGATGTTTGAGAAAAATTTTGCAAATTTTCATCAAGACTTTGTAATAAAGTCAGTATAAAAACTGGATAAGCTGGCATCAATCTGTTGCCAATTAAGGCGTCAATTTCGGTGAAACGTAATTTAACCTCGGCTAGTATAGCCTCTTCTTGAACTGTTAATTTATCTTGTCCAATCATAAGCCATTGCTCAATTAATTCACTTCTTTTTTCATGTCCTAGAGGTAAAACTTTAAATTTTTTAAAATCTTTAAAACTAGTTGCCTCTTCAGTCACGTTTCTCGAATTATATGTGCTATCTGAAGTAACAATGATATAATCAAAATTTTCATTTAACGAATCAATTAACTTCTTTTTATATTTTGGATTTAATTCTGATTTGTGAATATTGTCCAAAAGCAAGACTTTCCTTTCTTGTTGAAAAAAAAGATCTAGATTATCATTGTTATATTGTTCTTTAAGTGGCTTCTTTAATAACTTTTTTAAATTTGTTTCTTTACAATATTCCCCTCTTATGTAAATTGGGTTATAACCTAATTCGTAAAGTCTCTTATAAAGTACAAAAAGTAAAGCTGTTTTTCCTGATTGGTCAGCTCCTTCCAATAAAATTTTTGATGATTCATTATTCTTGAACAATTCTACAAGTTCAGAAGAATTTGGATACTGAACATATTCATCATCAATTAAGGGTTCTAAATCAGGATAAACAAAAACATCCGAAAGTAATAATTTATCCTTTTTAGAATGTTTAAGAGGAATTGTTAATTGCGCAATTTTATCCTCAAACTCATTATTAATAACAAAACTCCTTTTATTCTTAGGGATAATTTCATGAGTATCTTCAAAATCTATTAAATAATGTTCTTCATCTTTGAAGCCATAAGTTCTTATATGTATAGATTTATTAGTTAGGTTTATTTCGTAAAAAGAAAAGCCAGTATCTTGTATATCATTAATATTAAAGGCTTTTCCTCCACAGAATACAACATTTTGTTTTTGTTGAATTATAGATTTCGATTTTCCTTTATCATGTTCGTGTCCATATATAACTAAGTTTGAAGTTTTAATTAAATGTTCTTCAAATCTTTGCTTATTATTCTTTTTTGTATTTGCAGACAGCCAATCTAAAGGATGGTGAAAAACTGAAATAATATACTCTCCATTTTCATTTTCTAAAAACTTATTTTCAGGCACAATCAAATTTCCTTGCTTTTCATTAATTTCGGTTAACCAACTTGTATTATAACAGTGAAAAGAAACTTTAAAATCAAGATGAGGGCGAAAATCAATTTTGTAAGAAGCTAAATTCGAATCTTTAACTTTAGTTAATTCATTTGTGAAATCCCAAAAATGATTCTGAACAGCCATTGCATCAATAAAATAATCTTCTTCCTCAATTATATCTGTTCTACAGTCATTCAAGATTGATTTTCGTGTTTTCTTCTCATTATCAAAACAGCAATCATGATTTCCAGGCACTACGACTAATTCAATTTGTAATATTTTATTACTCTCTTTAAGGTTGGTTTTTAAATGTGATACTAATTCCTTTGCTTTTTCAAATTCATTTTTTCTACCGAAATTTGCAATGTCACCAGATAATACAATGTAGACATGACTTATTTCTTTTATGTCATATTCTAATGATTTTGATATTTTATTAATTCTTTCTGGAAAATAATCATTTTGAATATGTAAGTCAGTTAAATGTAAAATTCCAATTTTCATATTTAGTTGAGATTGTTGGTTATGTTTTGGTTCATGTATTGCCGCTAACGTCCCGGGGCTTGGCGATGGCGGGCATTTGGAAGCCGAAACTTTCAACTAACATACAATTTTCTACCGAAGTACAAATCTTCAATTGAAAACTTTCCGCCCCGCTTTTGGCAATACCTTGTTGAACTAAACCTTCGGTAGCTTTCTCTGCGCCATATTTAGTTACTTTGTAAAACTAATTAAAAATCAGCAAAATGGCAACAAAAAAAGAGAACATCCTGTCCTCTTGAAATATTCTCTAAAAATTTTACGATAAATCCATAGTGTTTGAACAAACCTGTAAAAAAGCTTCCGAAGCTCCAGTTCAACAGGGTTTTCATTGTTCGTGCTACGCACGCAACGAAAACTTAGCTATTATCTGCAGGCGTTTTATTTTTGATATTTTATTGCTTTACTTACTTCTATTGGATTGTTATGTTTTCTAATATCCTCTTGTTCAGACTTTGTGATTGGAATTAAATCACTTGATTTAGTATATCTAACACCATTAATATCAACACTTTTTATTGTTCCATTATTTAATCCAACCCTATCTTCATTAAATGGATCATTGTAATATTCAACTTTTTTTTTGTTGATTGTTTTTTCAGATACAGGAATTGGTTTATCACCATATCTTATTTCTAAAAAATTTGAAGTATCATAGGTTTTATCTAATTTTTCGTTTTGAATAAAAGAAAAATTGTACTGATCTTTTTCGTCTTGAAGCAAAATAATTAAACCAGGTAATCCTTGAAATTTATAGGGACCTTCAGAAAAAGGAAATTCATTTGTAAACCAAGCCGTCCATTTTCTTCCTCCGAAATTTGTTGTAGCTTTTTGTAGTGATAAGTTCTGATATGTTTTTGTTTCAGTAGATAGTTTCCAGTTAATTTTATCATCAGTCGGATAGGAATAAATTTGCCAACTAATCATTTCATAATTAGTATTTTTATTTGACCCTTTTTTTCTAACAACAGGAATTTGGTCAGTCCAATTTGTGTTTTCTGAATTATATTTTTTATTTTCTTCTTCTTTTTCCAAAAATACATTATCATAGTATTTAATTTCAACTGGATTTATATCTAGAACCATTGTCGCTTTTTTTGGTTCTGTCTGAAGAGAATCAAATTTGTACTTTAATTCGTAAAAAAATCTATGAGTTTGAGAAAAAACTAAATTTGATACGAAAAATAGTAGGTAAAAATATTTCTTCATTTTTAGAGGTATTTTTTTGCACGCTTGCAGATAACGAGAAAAGTATTTATGTTGTGCGGGCTTTCTATGACCGAGTTTTCAGCGATTTCCAACCTTAGCAAAAATGCTTTTGCAGATTTCTAAATTACAAAAAATTGAAATATGAAAAGCATTTTTTGCGGAGTTATCTTGGCAAATTTTCATATTTTGTATTCAACCCCGCATAACATAAATACTATGTTATACTACAGCGTTTTTAATCCGCATCTCTAACTTCCAAAAGATTGCCATCGTAATCAAAAGTTCCAACTGCTTTATCAACAATTTTGCCTCCAAAAGCATTTTTTCCACGATATAACATTGTTCCAATTACTTTATCCTTTTTATACTCAAAAGTCGTTTGAACGTGTTCATAACTGTCTGGATCGTTCATTGCTTTTTTAACTGTCCTTTCCAATTTCGGATTAGAACCATCCCAAGAAGAAATATTTTTCTTTGCAAATTCTTGTTGTTTTATGTTTTTAATTTCAATTTGAATTTCTTCTTTTTGTACTTTCTTAAGATTCTTGTTTTCGAGTTCTTTCTCAAGTGAAGCAATTTTTTCTTCGCTACTTAAAGATTGAAATTTTTCATTTGCAATTTTTGCCGAATCTATTTTCTGTTGCTGATTTTTTGGTTTATTAGACATCAGAAAATCGTTATTTGCAACTTTTGTTTTTGCATTTTTATCTTCAGGCATAAAAATCGCAGTAATGATTATCATAAGAATAAATGATCCAAATGTTATCAAAATAATCTTAAGACATCCAGTTTTCTTTTTTTTAGGTTCTGTTTGGCTTTGTTGAAAATTATTTGGTGGAATATTTTGGTGATTTGTTTGATTCAGAATTTGACTTTTTTTTGTCTGAAATTCTTCTTCGGTTAAAATACCTTTTTGTTTTAATTCAGCAAGTTTTTCTAAATCAGATAAATTTGACTTCATAAATTTTGCGGTTTTTTGGTTGCGCTGTCGTATAACTCTCAAATATACGCATTGCGCCAATATAAAATATATACACTTGCGCCAATTCTTTTTGTGTTTTATGTAAATTGTTGATTATCATATTGTTGTTTTTTTTTATTATATTTGGTTATACGCAACTGAAAAATATTTAGTAATGGAAAAAAAAATTATTCAAAACATTTCAAAACCATTCTTACAATGCAGTGATATTCTCAAAATAGCATTAAGAATTATGTGTCAAACCTAAATTATTTTCTTAAAATCTCCTCAAAATTTAGACCAGAACAGATTATGCAAGAACAGCTGGAAGATTTCATCATTTGGCTTGTAGACAAAAAGAAAGTAGGGCAGTCTCATCAAAAAGCTATGATGGCAACTATCAAATGGAAAGTGGTGCCGATATTAGAATTATCAAGAATTGCTTGGGCATAACAATATTGAAACTACCGAAATATATACCCATATTACAGATGTTAACAAACTCAATATCAAAAGTTCTTTGGATTTTCTATAAAAATGGAAACTATATCCAAAAATTAATTAACTTTACACTACAATCTTTGCTCTTTGTCTCATATTCTTTCAGAGCAGATCCAATACAAGTCCAATACAAGTCCAATAGAGTCCAATAGAATGATGGAGGTGTAATGCTCCTGTACTGTACCCTAATTGGTGTTGTTATACACAGTGGATATACAAAGAGTACAGAAAGGATACAGAAACAACAGTCAATAAAAACTAAAACTATGGCAAGACTCAACAAAAACGGAATCCTTAGCGGTGCATTAGGTAAAATAGTATTCGTCAATAGAGCTGGGGAGGCGCATGTTCGCCTAAGATCTAGCAGTAGTAATCAATCAAAAAACTCAGAAGCATCTGCAAAAGGTTTTGGGGTAAACAGCAGCCAAGATAGTCTCGTAAGACATGCTATTACAGAAAAGTTATACATCAGGAACTACCAATGCTTTGCTGTCAACCATCGCACAAGATTAAGACTCACAATTCTAGAATCTAAAGATCAAGAGGGGAACATCTTCCAGAGATACCACAACCCGCAGGCTTTGGTTGGTACTGTATTCAACAACCAATGGCAATGGGAGAGAGCTACCAGTTTTTATCCAGAATATAATCTTGCGCAGGATCACACCATGACAGTGGCTCTCCCAGAGATCAACCTTGGAAAACAAATCAAACTACCCAAAAATAGCACCCATGCAACCCTCAATTTTCATGCATTTACGATAGACCCAAATAGTAGATCTGTAGTAGCAGAGATTCTCTCATCGCTCTCTTTCAATCTGGAAAAAAACAAAAATATACCCGCTCAAGACTGGGTTTTTAGCATTCCCAACAATGCCTATTGGGCAATCATTATAGCCACTATCAGTTATACATCATACAAAAACAACATCCCAGAAGAGCACAAGCATACCGGGACTTACCTATGGGCAAAGAAAATAGCAGAGGATTAAACACTCCCCAAACATCTAAAAAGATTACAACCCAACATTCCCTCCCTTAGAGTGGTGTCCTCTTGCAGATGGTTTTTTTTTTTATTTATTATTCCTCACAGTCTAAAACTGAATTATAGAAATTTTCTCTTTTTAGGGTGCAGGACAAAGAAATTTCCTCCCTTTAGGGTCGGGGTAAAGAAATTTCCTAACAATTAAAACTGAATTATAGATTTTAGGATCGGGGGCAAAGAAATTTCGCCTTATATCAAAGTAGTAAAGAAATTCCCATATAAATAACTTTAATACTAATTAACAAAATGTTATTTGTTGGATAAGGATTTATTTCGTTATCTTGGTAAGCAAGTAATAATAGATACATTTATCAATTATAAACTATCAACTATCAATTATAATTAGCCCTATGTCGGTTCAGTCCTATTCTTTATTTTCCGATTTTGACATTTACCTTTTTCGTTCAGGGAAACACACTAGGCTCTACGAAAAGTTTGGTTCACACAAGGTTGAAGTAGATGGCGTTTCCGGTGTTTATTTTGCGGTTTGGGCACCTAATGCTACCGAGGTTTCTGTAATGGGAAATTTCAACAACTGGGATTCATTTTCGCACCATTTGGCAGGGCGCTGGGACCAGTCTGGGATTTGGGAAGGTTTTATTCCTGATTTAGATTTGGGAGAAGTTTACAAATACGGCATCAGAACAACAGAAGGTATTTTGTTGGAAAAAGCCGACCCTTATGCACTTTGTTTTGAGAATGCAATGCAGGCTGGTTCTGCAGTTTGCACCACTTGGTACGAGTGGCAGGATCAGGATTGGATGCAGAAACGTTGGCGATACAACAGCCTCGAATCTCCGATTTCTGTTTACGAAATGCATCTAGGCTCTTGGATGCGCGACCCAGGAAATCCAGATAGATTTTTAAGTTATGGTGAAATAGCGGATAAATTGGTTCCATATCTCAAAGCAATGAATTTTACACACGTAGAATTTATGCCTGTTATGGAGTATCCTTACGACCCGAGTTGGGGTTATCAGATTACTGGGTTTTATGCGGCGACTTCAAGATTCGGAGGACCGCAGGAATTGATGTACTTGATTTCTGAACTTCATAAAAGTAATATTGGTGTTTTTCTAGACTGGGTGCCGTCTCATTTTCCGGGGGATGCTAATGGATTACATCGTTTCGATGGCTCATTTTTGTACGAACACGAAGACCCTAGAAAAGGCTTTCATCCCGATTGGAAATCTTACATTTTCAATTACGGAAGACCCGAAGTTAAATCTTTCCTGATTTCCAACGCCATGTTTTGGCTTGACCGTTATCATGCTGATGGATTGCGTGTAGATGCAGTAACATCTATGCTACATCTAGATTACTCTAGAAACGAAGGCGAATGGGAACCCAATATTTACGGAGGAAATGTCAATCTTGAAGCGAAACAGTTTTTGCAGGATTTCAATACCGCAGTTTATAAAGAATTTCCAGATGTTCAAACCATTGCAGAAGAAAGTTCTGATTTTCCGATGTTGACCAAACCTGTCCACGATGGCGGAATCGGTTTCGGAATGAAATGGATGATGGGCTGGATGCACGACACATTGGATTATTTCAAAGAAGACCCAATCAATAGGAAATATCATCACAACAAAATCACGTTCACGAGCACCTATATGTATAATGAAAATTATATGATGCCGTTGTCTCACGATGAGGTTGTGCACGGGAAAAGCAGTCTGATTTACAAAATGCCGGGCGACGAATGGCAAAAGTTTGCCAATCTCCGCGCAATGTATGTCTATATGTTCACCAATCCGGGAACTAAATTGCTTTTTATGGGAGACGAGTTTGCCCAAACCAACGAATGGAATTTTACAAGTTCCCTCGACTGGCATTTGCTTCAATATCCTGTTCATAAAAACCTTCAGGAGTTTGTTCGGGATTTGAATCTGATATACAAAACACATCCGTCCTTATATGAACTTCAATTCTCTCCTTATGGCTACGAATGGGTTGATGGCGACGACAGAGACAACTCGATTTTTGTTTACTTAAGGAAAAGTAAAAATGATAAAGAAGTTTTGATGACCATTCTCAATCTCACACCCAATAGTTTCGATTACAGAATTGGTGTGGATGAAAATACGGGCTGGGAAGTTATTTTGAATTCTGATGAAGGAAAATACAGCGGAAGCGGAGTAGAAGCAGTTATTTCTCAAAGGTTAGAGGAAGGCTGGAATAACAGAAACAACTCAATCATCATCAGATTACCGCCATTATCAGGATTGATTTTGAAGCAACATAAAGTCATCAAGAAGTCAAAAATTGCTGACTTTTTGAAACGAAGAAAATAATTAGCAAGAAAAAGATTTATGAAAATATTTCACCTTTCTATGGAATGTTATCCTGTCGCAAAAGTCGGTGGACTGGCAGATGTGGTAGGAGCTTTGCCCAAGTATCAAAACAAAATGGGATTGGATGCTAGCGTGATAATGCCTTGGTACAACAAACCGTTTTTCTACAACCACGACTTTGAGATTGTGTTTGATGGTTTTATTCATCAGTCGTTTCATATGTATCAGGTTCAAGTTTTCAAAGAGAAAAGCAATGTTTTGGGGTTCGACCTTTATTTGGTAAAAATTCCGGGATTGCTGGACAGAGAAAATGTTTACGGTTATTGGGATGAGAGTCAGCAGTTCATAGCTTTTCAGCACGGTGTTTTGCATTGGCTCAGTGCGATGCAGATTCGTCCGGATATCTTGCATTGCCACGATTATCACACAGGACTCGTTCCTTTTATGATTGATAATTGCTACGAATTTCGTTTTCTGAAGGGCGTCAAAACTATTGGAACCATTCATAACGGCGAATATCAGGGAAGTATGGATTGGCAGATGTCTAGTTTTCTTCCGCATTTTGACGGTTGGAAATGGGGACTTTTAGATTGGAGTGGGAGAATCAACCCTATGGCAACAATGATAAAATGTTGCAATGCCTTCAATGCTGTTTCTGGTGGTTACTTGGAAGAATTATTTTATAGTTTTCAAGGCTTAGAACCATTGATGAACCAAGAACGTCAAAAAGCTTTCGGAATCATCAATGGAATTGATACTGAAGTTTGGGACCCGCAGACCGATGATATGTTGAAATTCAATTATAATAAAGATTACGCAGAAGAGGGTAAGTGGGAAAACAAAAAAGTACTGTGTGCGGAGTATGGGCTCAATCCCAATCTTCCACTTTTTGGTTTCATAGGACGATTTGCTGGTGAGAAAGGAGCCGATCTTTTGCCTGAAATTGTAGAGAAAAGTATTCAAGAGACCAATGGTTCACTCAATATCATCATTCTAGGTTCGGGAAATCAAGATATTGAAAACCGATTAAAAGAAATGCAGTATAAATTCAATGTTAATTTTGCATTGGATCTGGGATATAAAGAATATTTGTCTCATCAGATTTATGCTTCGGCAGATTTCTTGTTAATGCCAAGCCGAGTAGAACCTTGCGGATTGAACCAGATGTATGCTATGCGCTACGGAACGATTCCGATTGTAAGATATACAGGCGGTTTGAGAGATACAGTTCAGGATATTTCTACTGGCGGTAGTGGACTCAATTTTACCAATGCTGGTGCAGAGGATACCGTTCATGCTATCAAAAGAGCATTACATATCTACAGCCAGAAAGATTTGATGAAAGGATTGATTTACAGTAATATGTCGTTTGATTTCTCTTGGGAAAAGTCAGCGAAGAATTATCTGGAAATGTATAATTATTGATTTAAATCTTAATTAGGAAAATGTTTTGTTAATATTGGCTTAATATTTGGCAGGATTTCTTAGCTTTATAAATAATAATAGAAAATAATATATAACCGGCACATTTATGAAAGAAAGCGTAATCTCCATAGTTTTGGGAGGCGGAAGAGGAACGAGATTGTTTCCATTAACTTATACCAGGTCCAAACCGGCAGTTCCAATTGCAGGAAAATACCGATTGGTAGACATTCCCATTTCGAATTGTCTCAACTCGGGACTTAACAGAATTTTAGTTTTGACTCAGTACAATTCGGCATCTCTTAACTCTCACATCAAGAACTCTTATCACTTTGATATTTTCAGCAAAGGTTTTGTAGATATCTTGGCCGCGGAGCAGAATGTTGAGAATGAAAACTGGTATCAAGGAACAGCAGATGCAGTTCGCCAAACGATGAAGCATCTAGAAAAATATGAATACGAATACATTCTGATTCTTTCCGGAGATCAGCTTTATCAGATGGATTTCCAAAAGATGATTGATTTTCATAAAGAACAAGGCGGAGACATTACAATTGCAACTATTCCCGTAAATGCAAAAGATGCAACAGGTTTTGGAATTATGAAGTCTGACGATGAAGGCAATATCACAGCCTTTACAGAGAAACCAAGTTTGGACATTTTGGCTGATTGGAAGTCTGAAACCAGTGAAGAAAGCAAATCTCAAGGTAAAGAATATCTTGCTTCTATGGGAATCTACGTTTTCACAAAAAATGTTTTGAGAAAACTATTTGCAGAACATGAAGGCGATGATTTTGGAAAAGATTTCATTCCGGCTTCAATTGGAAAACTAAATGTATTAAGCTATCAATACGATGGTTATTGGACAGATATAGGAACAATTGAATCGTTTTACGAAGCTAACTTAGATTTAGCTCAGGATATGCCTCAATTTAATTTATTCAGTTCCAATCCGATTTATACGAGAGCGAGGATGCTTCCACCTTCAAAAATCAATGGCTCTTATGTAAGTAAGACTATTTTTGGAGACGGCTGTATTATTTTAGCAGATAAAATTGAGAATTGTATCATCGGAAACAGAACAAGAGTGGACAGAGGAACGACGATTGTGAATTCCTACGTGATGGGAGCAGACTATTATCAAACAGCGCAGGAAGTTACTCAAAATGAAATGGAAGGAAAAACAAGTATGGGAATCGGGAAATATTGCTACATAGACAAAGCGATTCTTGACAAAAACTGTTATATCGGGAACAATGTAAGAATCATTGGAGGAAAACATCATCCGGATGGCGATTATGAAACACATTCTATAAAAGACGGAATTGTGGTAATTAAGAAAAATGCAGTCATTCCGGACGGAACAAATATTATGTAATTTTAATACATATTTTCAAAACCCTTCTGTTGCGAAGGGTTTTGTTTTTTAAATTTGGCAGATAATTTGACATTAGAATTCTATAAACAATAATTAATGAAGAATCTTCTTTTTCTTTTCACTGTTTTCTTTTTTGCAACGGCTTCTGCTCAGTTTGATAATATCAATGCTGGAGAAGTTTTGAGTTATAGAATTCATTATGGTTTTATCACAGCTGGTAATGCAACTTTGTCCACAACCAAAACGTCTTACAAAGGTCAATCCGCATTTTATGTGAGAGGTGTCGGTAAAACAAGCGGCGCAGCGAAGGCTTTTTTCAAAGTGGAAGATGTTTATGAAAGTTATATTAATGAAAACAAAGAACCGCTTTTCTATGTAAGAAATGTTTCTGAAGGGAGTTATACTCAGCATTTGCAGAGTACTTTTAATCCTGCTAATAATACTCTGGTTTTGGTTGATAAAAAGCATACAGACAGACCTGCAAAAACCGTCAAAGTTCCGAATAATGTTCAGGATATTTTGTCTTGTTTCTATTACATGAGAAACTTGCCGGCAGATAACCTAAAAGTAGGTAGCGTTGTAAAACTGAATGTCTGGATAGATGACGAGTTATTTCCTTTCCAGTTAAAAGTGGCAGGAACGGAGAATCTCTCGACCAAATTTGGTAAAATCAATTGCCTTAAAATCATTCCTTCTGTAATGAGCGGAAGAGTTTTTAAAGAGAAAGAAGGCGTAACAATGTGGGTAACCAATGACCAGAACAGAGTGCCTGTTCTCATAAAAGCAGAACTCGCTGTTGGTTCTCTCAAAGCAAGTATTGACAGTTACAGTAATGTGAAATATCCAATGAACTTTAAAAAATAAAAATATTGAAAATCACTCTTTTACGAGTGATTTTTTGTTTTAAATATAATAATTGTCCTAAGGCAAGTTGTTGGAATCAAAATAAATTTAACTTTGAAATAAAACAAATTCAAATGAATAAATTGATAGTAACTGCAGAAATCAATAAACCAATCAACGATGTTTGGAACTTCTTTAATAATCCTGAACATATTGTGAATTGGAACTTCGCTCACGAAAGCTGGGAATGTCCTTCTGCTAAAAACGATTTGAAAGTCGGAGGGAAATTAGAAGTCAGAATGCAGGCTAAAGATGGGAGCTTTGGTTTCGAGTTAGTTGGGATTTATGATGAGGTCAAAGACAATGAATCCGTTAAATATCATTTCGAAGACGGACGAGAAATTGAAGTGATTTATCGAAAAATTATCTGACAATAAAACAAAAGTTACAGAAAACTTCGACCCTGAAAATCAGAATCCTTTGGAATTTCAAAAAGATGGTTGGCAGGCAATTCTGGATAATTTCAAAAGTTATTCAGAAAGTATTTAGATTGAACCACAAAGTCACAAAAGATTGCATTAACTTTTTTAAGCGTAAGCGCCTTTGTGAACCTTAAAAACAGTTTATATTAAAAAAAACTTTGTGGACTTTGTGTTAAAAATTTCGAAGATTAATAAGAGTCTAAAAATTTAATTTCAAAAATCTAAAAAATGAACAACAACATATTTCCCTGTTTCTGGTTCAACCAGAATGGAGCAGAAGCTTCAAAGTTTTACACTTCGATTTTCAAGAATTCAAAGATTACTGTTGACACACCAATGGTCATCAATATAGAAATCGAAGGTCAAAAGTTAATGTTCCTGAATGCAGGACCAATGTTCAAACCCAATCTCACTTTATCATTAATGATGATGTGCGATTCTGCGGAAGAAGTAGAAATTTACTACCAAAAATTACCTGAAAATGGAAAAGTGATGATGGAATTGGATTCTTACCCTTGGAGCGAAAAATATGCTTGGGTAGAAGACCAATATGGGATTTCGTGGCAATTATATCTGAGTGCAGAAAAAGCAAAACAGAAGTTTTCTCCAGTAATGATGTTTACTGGAAATAATGCAGGAAAATGTAAAGAAGCTTTGAACTATTACACTAATATTTTCCCTAATTCTAAAATTGAAGGCGTGATGGAATATGAAGAAGGTCAAGGCGATGTTGCAGGAAATGTGGCACATTCTCAATTTATTATCAATGATTATGTGATGATGGCGATGGACAGTTCTCACGACCACAAAGCTCAGTTTACCGAAGGAACTTCTATGACGATAATGACAAAAGACCAAGAAGAAACCGATTATTACTGGAACGAATTCACGAAAGAAGGTGAGGAAAGTATGTGTGGTTGGTTGAAAGATAAATATGGTTTCAGTTGGCAGATTGTTCCTCACAGATTGATTGAACTGACCAACACTCACGAGGTGGAAAAAGCTCAAAAAGCTTTTGGAGCAATGATGAAAATGAAGAAAATTATTATCAAAGATATCGAAGACGCTTATAACTCATAAAATAAAACACTATGGAAAAATTAAAATATCAAATCGAAATTGATGCACCCGCAGAAAAAGTTTGGGACATCTTATGGAATGAGAAAACTTATTCTCAATGGACTTATTATTTCAGTCCAGATTCCAATATGATAACTGATTGGGAACTTGGAGGGAAAACCTATTTCACGGATTCCAGCAAGAAAAACGGAATGGTCAGTACAATAGAACGTATGGAAGAACCAAAACATTTAATTTTTAAACATCTTGGTGAAATGGTTGATGGCGTAGAAGATGTGGATTCGGAAAAAGTAAAAGCTTGGAATGGAAGTCTTGAAGCTTATTATCTGGAAGAAATTAATGGAAAAACAACACTTACAGTCGAAGTTGACTCTAATGATGAATTCAAAGAAATGTTTGACAACGGCTTCAAAAAAGGATTGGAAGTGATAAAAAATCTTTCTGAAAATTAATTTAAAACTCAATAAACAAACTATAAAACTATGGCATCAGTTAATCCTTATCTTACATTCCACGGTCAGTGCGAGGAAGCTTTCAAATTCTATGAATCTGCATTTGGAACCAAAGTTCCATTTTGGAGTCGTTTCGGCGATAGGCCACCTCAAGAAGGAATGCCTCCGCTGGCGGACGAATACAAAAACCAAATAATGCACGTTTCTCTTCCGATTTCTACAGAAACTGTGATTATGGGAAGCGATTCTCTTCCCGGAATGGGCGAGTACAAAAACGGAAACGATTTTTCAATAGCAATCAAAGCAGATTCAAAAGAAGAAGCTAAAAAATTATTCGACAAACTTTCCGAAGGTGGAAAAGTGACGATGGAACTTCAGGACACTTTTTGGGGCGCTTATTTCGGGATGTGGGAAGACAAATTCGGAATCCAATGGATGATTAATTATGACGATCCGGAGAAAGTTCAAGAACATTAAATCATATCAACCACAAAGTCAAAAAAGTTTAGAAGTATCTTTTTTATCTTTTGAAATATCTTAATATAAATAATTCCTTTTGTGACTTTTGTGGTTTTAATTAATAACACAATTCAAAATAAATTAAAAAAATGCCAAAATTAAATTCATACCTCAATTTTGATGGTAAAGCAGAAGAAGCTTTCAAATTTTATCAATCCGTTTTCGGCGGAGAATTCGTTGGAGGCGTGATGAAAATGGGAAATGCTCCCGGAACAGAATATCTTTCCGAAGATGAAAAAAACAGAGTAATGCATATCGCGTTGCCAATTGGAAAAGACCTTTTGATGGCTTCTGACATTGTTCCGTCTATGGGACACAAACTGAATCAAGGAAACGGAAACTATATCTCCATTTTCCCAGAAAGTAGAGAAGAAGCTGATAGAATCTTCAATGGACTTTCTGCAGGTGGAGAAGTAGAAATGCCAATGGAAGACCAATTTTGGGGCGATTATTTCGGAAGCTTCAAAGATAAATTTGGTGTTTACTGGATGGTGAATTACAGCAAAGATTCTGATTACGAAGGATAGCAAGAGTTACTCGCAGATTTAATAAATTTTGCAGATTTTTTAATTATCTGCTAAAATCAGTAATATCTGCGAGAAATTTAATAATTAAATATTTATGGAAAAAGTAACAGCAAAAGCATCTATCGGAATTCAGAAATCTGTTTCGGAAGTTTTTGAAGCGATTATCAATCCCGAAATAATGCAAAATTATTTCATTTCCAAAGGTTCTGGAAGAATGGAAACCAATAAGGAAATTTTCTGGTCTTTCCCGGAATTTGACGGTTCTTACCCATTAACCACGAAAGAAATAATTCCCAATGAAAAAATTGTTTTTGTTTGGGACCCAAAATCCGTTGTGACGATTGAGTTACAACAGTTAGCTGAAAATAACACATTGATAAAAGTTGCGGAAGATGGGCATAGCAGTGATGAAAAAGGCATAAAGTGGGCAATCGGTCAAACCGAAGGCTGGGCAAATTTTCTAGCTTGTATGAAAGCGTGGCTGGAATATGGAATCCACCTGAGGAAAGGTGCTTTCGACTTTATGAAGACTAATTAAAATAAAAGCTTTGCAATTGCAAAGCTTTTATTTAATTATACTTCTGTTCTAATTGAAGCATAATTTCATCATCATCATATTTTACATACTCGTAATCTTCGTTATAAATTTCTGTATATAAATCTCTAAATTCCTGCTCATTTCTGATATTGTTAAATAATGGCCATTCTTTATAAGCCGTTTTAGGAAGTTCATCTTCATTGTTTCCTATTTTTTTCATTAGTTTAAATGCATTTTCGTAATCATCAAGTAATATAAATTTCGATAATTTGAATTTATTACTCATTGCTGACCAATCTTGAGAATTTAGAAATTTTTTACAGATATCATCCTTACCATCCCACTTATAAGCTTGAGCTTTATTAACGGAAAGTATAAGTCTTATTTCGTGAGAACTATGTTTTTTAATTATATCTGTGGCGAATTCAGATAAATTTAAGGCTAACTTATAGTCCTTTCTTCTAATAAGTTTATATATCCTATCATTTAAATCATTGTCGGCATCTTCAAGATTTGAAGGAAGTAGTTTTCTCCATATTACTTGAGATAATTTTACAGCAATTTCATATACACAAAAAAAAGCTTTTTCAAAATAATCATTTGTAACTTCCAATTTATCACCAATATTTATATCTTCATAAAAATTCACTTCATTCTTTTTACAAACACTTAAATATTGGTTTGATATTATTCCATTTGAATGCACGAATAAATTTCGTCTCTCAGTTAATTCTATAAATGTACTCCAAGAAGGTAAATCTTTTGTAAGAACCATACCTAATTTATTTTCTAACCATTTAAATTGATTTGTATGACTATCTCTTAAAACTGATTCAATTTCTTTTTCAACGATGTACTCTTTCAATTCTTCAATCGAATTATATTCTACTAACTTTGAAAATGTTAAATTTTTATCAGAGTTATTTAATAATTCAGGTCTAATTATAAATTTTTTTCGTATTAAACTTCCTATATATGCATCAAACTGACTAATTAAAGAGACTATAAAATTTCTTTGAATTATCTCAGTAGCCAATTTTGAATTATTTGCTTTTTTCTGTAAATCTAAATATCTGTTTAAAGAAGAGAAATCAAATTCTTTATTCGATTCGTCGTCTTCCGAAAACTTAGCTGTATTTAAGAAATCTTCTCTTTTTTTCTCAGAAGTTAATTGGGTAACTTTTAAAATCCCATTTACCAATGGATAAGTTTGATGAAGTCCATCAATATGATCAATAAATAAATCAATCTCTTGGTCAAATGTGTTTTTTTCTTTTTTCATTTAGTTATTAGCAGTTTTTAAATTATAATTTAAAAACAAATATAATTAATTATGTTCAAAATTTTTATTAAAAAAATAATGTACTTTTTGTATTATATTTTGATGAAAATTTATTATTTAGTTAGGATTAAATTTGATAAAAGCGGGAGTGGAAAACGGATAAAGGCGCCCTAAAAAATTATTTAAAGTAAAAGATTTAGGTCTGCGTCTTCCTAAATGTAAAACGTAAAACTTTAAAATAATGAAAAAAGGAATTTTAGCAATCGCAGGTTTAGCAGCTATCGCAATCATCGCCAAAAAAGCGCAAAAAAGAAAAACATTCGTAAGAGGAATCTTTGACGAGTATGATGTGAAAGAAAGAACGCCATTCGGATTTGCAGACAGAATCAGAACGATGAATGACGAAGAATATAACTCGCTGAAAGAAAAAGTGAGAACGCAATTTGGAAGAGGATGCTGCAAACCGAGAACAGCAGAATAATTTTTTAGAAAATTAAATTAAATTGTTAGAAAAACGGAAAGTAAAGCTTTCCGTTTTTTTATTGATGAAAAGTTTTGAAATCGTTAAATTTGCTTTGTGAAGGATTACTACTACTTTCTCGGAATTCCTCAAAATGCTTCTGCAGAAGACATCAAAAAAGCGTACAGGAAACTCTCTCTGAAATATCATCCAGATAAAAATGATAACGATGAGTTCTTTTCGGATAGGTTCAGGGAAATCCAAGAAGCTTATGAAACTCTGACTGATACTGATAGAAGACGACTTTATGACCAGAATCTTGACAGCCAGAAACGAAATGTAAAAAGTATTCTTCCTCCGAAAATCAAGAATTTTTCCGCGAGTAAAATCCGAGCAGTAAAAGGTGAAGAAATCACGATTTACTGGAATACTTATGATGCTGACTTGGTGAAAATAATTCCTTTCGGATTAGAAAAGCCAAATGGCGAACGAACGATTAGAATTAAAGAATTTGATTCTCAAGGAAAATTTCAAATCTTGCTTCACGCAACAAATACGGTTCTTCATAAAACGATTGTTCAAGGAATTACAATTACAGAATTAGCCGAATCGGAATTGAATCAGGAAGAAAAAGAATCATTAAATAATCCTTCCGAATCGTCCCAAAAATCGCAAAAAAAAGAAGTCAACCTCTCCAGGATGACTTCTGTTCTTATATTTTTAGCATTAGTTGCTTTGATTATTTGGTTGATGTTTAGCTGATTTTAGCTCTTCCCGGACATTTTTTGCAACGCTTTCCTTTCTTGAATTTTTTGCAACATTTTTTCTTATCACAATACATCATTTCATCATTTCTGTAAGCCGGAGCAAGCGGAGCAATTTTGAAAGCTATAACTGGTTGAATCATAATTGCAAATATAAATTAATTTAGAATAAATACAAACTAAAAATAAAAAATTCCTTAATTTTTTGGTAATTAAGGAATTAATTTTATGTTTTGAAAATTTATTTTAAATAAGGCTTTATTACTTTTGTCCAAAGTTGGTAGCCTTCTGGTTTCATATGAAGCATATCTTCTTTGAATAGGTCTGTTCTTATTTTTCCATTCTCATCATTCATCACTTTTGTGATATCAATGTATTTTGCTTTTTTCTGAGTTTTAAGATAAGCTTCGATTCCTTCATTAAGTTCTTTCATTTTTGGCCATAATGATTCTCTGCTTGGAGAATATTTGATAGAAACATAAGCGACTGGAACTTTAGGATATTTTTGACGAATCTTTCCAAAAAATGTTTTGAATCTTTCCAGAACTTCTGCCGAAGTGGGATTGTCTGATGCGAGATCATTTTCACCACAATAGATGACGATTTGTCTTGGTTTGTAAGGATCAAGAAGTTCGTTTGCATAATTATTAAGGTCTAATAATCTGGAACCTCCGAAACCTCTGTTGACAATAGTTTTTTCTGGAAAATAATCATTTACATCCTGCCAATAAGTGAAAGATGAACTTCCTACAAATAGAATTGGTTTTTTAGGAATTCCTTTCGTTTCATCTAGTTTTTTGAATTCCTGAATCTCTTTCCAATAAGGTTTATCCTGAGCAAAAAATAGGATAGAGTTGAGAATCAATGCAAAGAATAAAAGCTTTTTGAAAAGCTGTTGGTTATATTTCATATTTTAATTTTTTGAAGTTTCAAGGTAAAAAAAAATCAGCTGCCAAAGCAACTGATTTCAAGTTTTTAATTTTTGTTTAAGACAATTAGTCAACGATAAATTTCGTATTCAATTCTCCAGTTTTTAAAATATAAATTCCTTTTGAAAGATTTTTCAACGTGATTGTATTTCCGTTTTGGAAAGGATTTTCAACAGTTTGAACATTTTGTCCAACCATATTATAAATAAATGCTTTTTTGAATTTCTTCAAATCCTTATCTCCAGTTACAGAGATTACATTTCCTTTTACGGGGTTTGGAGCAATTGTCAAATTTTTAGAAAAAGAAGCATCATCTACAGCCAAAGGTGCAGTTCCCCAGATTTCTGTGATCCATTCTGGATGATCGATGTAAGGGTTTCTATTTCCTTGATAAGAGAAAACAGCGTTGTTTCTATCAATTTCTTTTTGAGAAACAGGATCTTGCTGATTCCATTTTAGAAGCATTGCTAAGAAAGGTTCTGCAAAAACTTTGGTTTTAGTTCCATCATACATGTCGTAATTGAAGCCTTGGATTAGACTTTCATAACGTGTAGCAAAATAGAAATAGATTCTGGCAATATCACCTTTGAACTCATTGATAGGCTCGAAAACTGTTCCGTTGTAACCATTAAGCTTACTAGATCCTAATTTAGATCCATTTTTAGAAGTCCAAGTTGCTGTTCCTACTTCACCATAGGGCCAATTACCTCTTCTCCCATTCACATAACCATCAGTAGGCAACAGGTGATTGTAATCGTTGTGCATTGGTCTTGCATCGTCAAAAGTAGATTTTGGGATTGTATGTTCTCTGTTGTAGCAAACACCTTCGCCATTATAATTTCCACATTGGTTAGTACCCATTGAAAAGTTGTAAGGATCTGGACCTGTTGGATTTTCCGAATAGATATCTAAAACAGAGTTGTCATTTTCATAATACTTATCTCTATCAGCAGATGAGAATATTGTCCAATTGTAGCCATTGTCTTTGTGCCCATTTGTCACAATCTGACTAAGCTTAGTTTTCAAAGCAAAACCTGTAAGGCCACTAGTGCCGTCGTAGTAGGTTGCTGGAGCTTGCGAAAATGCCAAAGAGGAGATTGCAAGTCCTAAAAGTAAAGTTATTTTTTTCATTAAAATTAATTAGGGGTGGCTAAGGTATTAATAATTGGGATAAATAAAACATTAAGTTTTTAACAGTATAGATTTGTAATTGTTGTCAGATAAGTAATTTTATTTGATAATAAATGAAAATTAGAATGTTATAGTTTCAAAATTAAAAAAAGGCAGAAAATAATTACTGCCTTTGTTGTATAATAAGTTTAAGTTAACTCGTAGTGCATTATTAAATTAATTCAATTTTAAGTCTATTCATTTTTCTA
>NZ_DAMBRK010000026.1:0-26669 GCF_032055105.1 Epilithonimonas sp. | reverse complement strand
ACCTACATAGTTAGCGGAATGACCTACATAGTTAGCGGAATGACCTACATAGTTAACATGCTTTTTTAGGTTTTACCCCCGGAATGACCTACATAGTTAAATTGAAATCCCCGGAATGACCTACATAGTAAAAGCCGTTTTCCCCGGAATGACCTACATAGTTAGCCCGGAATGACCTACATAGTAGCATACTCTAAGCTCCCATGAATAAAGGCTTTGCGCAACCCTAAAAAACTATGTATTTAAAAACATTTGTTTATTTAAAAAACAAATGTTTTATAGTCGGAAAAAACATCCATTGTGGATAACTTTTTTTTGAAAAAAGAAAAAGTTGCGCTAAAAAGAAAAAAGTATAAAAAACGGTGAATTATTGAGATTTTATAAAGTGGTCGAATTAGACCACTTATCTTTTTGATTTATTTTCTCAAAAACTCGTATCATTAAACAAAGTTTCATAAATTTACTTTTTATGAGTTTAATGTAACAACATATGAAATTTGGATATGCAAGAGTGTCAACCAAAGACCAAAATTTAAATTTGCAAATTGAAGCTTTGGAAAAGGCAGGTTGCGAAAAAATATTTAATGAAAAAATATCGGGTTCAACTAAGAATCGTCCAGAACTTGATAAAATGATAGCCCATTTAAGAAAAGATGACGTATTATTTGTTTGGAGATTAGACCGTCTTGGAAGAAGTTTAAAAAATATTATTGACCTTGTTTTAAGTTTGAGTGAAAAAGGTGTTGTTATAAAAGGCATTTCTGATGGTGTCGATACATCTACATCTAGTGGAAGACTTTTTCTCAATATAATGGCTTCTTTGGCTGAGTACGAAAGAGAGTTAATAAAAGAGAGGACAAATGCAGGTTTGCAATCTGCAAGAGCAAGAGGGAGAACAGGCGGACGACCAAAAGGATATACAAAAGAAACTATTTCTAAACTTTTAATTATGCGTTCGGTATATAAAGACAAATCTAAAACACCCGAAGAAGTTTATAAACCACTTGGATTAACAAGAGCTACATTTTACAGGTATGCTAAAATTCTTGATAATCACACAAACGAAGAAATCAAAAAAATGTCAATAAATAAGTAAAAAATATATTGTGTATATTATATACATTATGTATATTTGAATAAATAAATATTATTACAATGCGAAAAAATATTGATATAGAAGAAAGCGTACTTACAAAACTTAAAATTCTATCTGCGTTCGAAGAATTAAGTGTTAAATCTCTTATGGAAAAAGCGGTTTCTTTTTATGTTGAATACAAAGAAAATGAAAAGTTGAAATCTTTGTCAGAAGAAGATAGAGAAGATATAGGATTGCTTTTGCTAATGCAACAATCAGATAGAACAGACATTGTAAGTAGAGAAGAAGTAATGAACGAATTAGGGTAATGGAAGTGATTTTTTTGCGAAGTTTCCTAACAGACATTAAAAAGCTAAATGATAAAAAATTGAAATTAAAAATAAAGGAATTTATTATTGAGCTTGAAAACTCTCAAACATTAGAAGATGTTGGAAATATAAAAAAAATGAAAGGGTTCTCTACTGCTTTCAGATGGAGAACTGGAGACTATCGTCTAGGTTTTTACAAAAATGAAAATTCAATTGAATTATCAAGATTTTTAAAAAGAAGTGATATATATAAAGTTTTCCCTAAATAAATAATTTCAACAAACGATTATTTTTTAGAAAAGTTCTATGCACTATTTTTTGACTTTTTTCTTTTATAAAAATTAAACGAATAAGAATTTTATAAGCTATCCAACCGCCTAAAAAATCAATAAAAAAAAATCAATTTAATCTACTCTTATAAAAAAAAATAAAATAAAGCCGTTTCATTTCATTTCACTCTTTATATATTTTTTTCCTTTCCAATTGGTTGAAAGGCTTTCTTTTTTTTCTTTTCAATAATCCTTTCCTTTCCAAATTTTCAACAACTAGCATATAAAAAACTTTCCAAATTTCTTTGTAATAGTAAGTAACATTACAAAGAAATTTGCAAGAATGAAAAAAAATCGTAAATTTAAGAAAAAAAAAGGGTTAACGTAATAAGGTCAAGTAGTGGGAAATGCAGACAAAAACCCATTTCATGTGCTTTTATCCGCTTTCCCCTACTTGCTTTTTTCCCTTTGGTCAAAAAGAATAAAGAGCCTTTCGGCTCTTCCCATTGAAAAAATTATAGACAGAGAAAACAAATTCACTATGGATGATTTTTATAAAAAGTTGCAAGAAAAATTAGAAGCAGAAGCCAAGAAAAAAAAATCCGTTGAGTATGGAAAATTAGGAGGTCGCCCAAAGAAAGAAATTAGAAAAACCGAGCGCATCACTTTAAGATTTACGCCCGAAGAAATGCAAACAATAATTTCAAAATCGGAAGAAAAAAAATTAAACACTACAGATTATTGCAGGTTGATTTTGAATGAAAAAACACTTCCGAATTTTGAACAGAATAAAATTTTAATTGAGTACGCCAACAATTTTTCCCGAATTTCCAATTATATGAAAATGGGAATTTTCAACGAAAATGAGAAAGGAGAATTAATAAAAGAAATCAAAAATTTGATTTCAGAATTGAGAGAAAAAATACAATGGTTATAGAAGCAAAATCCATTTCGGGAAGTTCCCGAGGACTAAAATATCAATCCGATGACAAAGGTCAATCGGTTGAGATTTTGCGTAATGGATTGATAGGAGATGAGCCAAAAGATTGGCACAAACAAATGAGAGCCGTAGAAAACCAAAACACAAGAACGGAGCAAAAGCGTTTGTCCGTTGTGATAGCACCCAGTAAAGAAGTTTCTCATACTTTAAAAGAAAAAGATTGGGAAAAATTAGCTGAAAGTTATTTGGAAAAGCAGGGAATCGACAAGGATAACCATCAATATATAGGGCATTTCCATAATTCTACAGATGATAAACATTTACACCTTACGGTTAGCCGAATCAATTTTGAGGGAAAGAACGCTATCAATGACAGTCATATAGGACGTAGGTCGGGAAGTATAGCTGATAGAATAGCGAAAGAGAACGGTTGGAGAACCGCCAAAGAAATATCTGCAGGAAAAAAATTAGAGATAGGAAACGCTTTGCGTTCCGAACTGTCGACCGCTAAAAATTTAGAAGATTTAAGCTATAAAATGAGAGCTAAAGGTTTTCATATTCAGTTATCAAAAAATGAAGCTAAGGGCGTTTACGGAATGAGAATTTCGAAGCTAGAAGATATAAATAGAGACCCAAGTGTTAGGGTTTCCAAGATGGTTCCGGGTTATAAGCTTTCAGAAATTGAAAAAACGGTAGGATTAAAAGCCAAATTTTCTATTGGAGATATTAAAGAATCGTTTATTAGAAATAATCTTAATCCGATTGAACAGAGAATAATAAAACAGGAGCAGAACCAAGATCAAAGTCAAGAGAAAAAGAGAACATTTCGAAGATAAAAAAATACGATAAGATGGAAAACAAAAGCATTACTGAAATCATTTCCGAATTTACCGAACAGAGTAAAGCCGTAGCTAAAAAAAGCGAAGAACTGACGGAGACAACAGATAGAATAAAGGAATATTTAAACAGTTTCCACTATGATGTAATAGAACAAAAGAAAATAACTGCGGAGAATCAAGAAAACCTATTGAAAGCAGTTCAGATTTTCACACATCATTTAGAAAATACGCAGGTAAAAACCGAATTGAAAACAGATGATAAAAAATCCATCTTATCCCTTCAGAAAAATTTAAAAATTTTCAATTGGTCGCTTTATGGATTTTTAGGATTGGGATTTATGAGTCTTATTATGTTTTCTCTGTCTATCATTTTTGCACTTAAGTTTTATAAAGTATCTCTCCAAACGAAACAGGAAGTTAGGGAAGAAATAGCTTTAGAAATGAAGAAAAATGGAGAAAGAATATATAGAGAAGCACAAGTTTCAGAATTGGAAAGTGATATGAAAATAGTAAAGGAGTTTATCAAAGAAAACCCAACGGCTGGAAAGGAATTATTAAAATATAGAGCAGATATAATTAAGAAAAAAGGGAATTAATAAGCCTGAAACTCGTAGCAATTGAATGTTAATTCTTGAAAACATATAACACAAAAAACCGCCAAAAATAGGCGGTTTGATATTTTGTTATTAATGGGAAATAATTAGCTTTTAAGTTTAAATTACCAATTAAAATGTAACAAATTAGTTACGGAATACCAATGCAAGAATAGTTACAATAATTGATGCCATACTTAGATATAGAGACGCATTTGGATTTAGTCTGCTTTGTCTTCTTACGGTTTCATTAGCACTTACATAGATGACATCATTTTGCTTCATATAGTAGTATGGGGAATTAATAAAATCTGAACGAGTGATATCTACCCTATTTTTGGTAATTTTTCCATTTTCGTTTCTTACAACTAGAATATTATCCCTTAAACCATATTTCGTAAGATCTCCTGCAAGTCCTAGAGCACTGAGTAGGTTGGATTGATTATCAACAATAGTATATGTCCCAGGTTTATTGACTTCTCCTAAAACAGTAACTTTGTAGTTTAAAGTTCTAAGGCTTACGACCGGATTATAAATATATTTGGTTAAACTTTTGGTAAGTTCTTGTTCAAACATTTCTAAAGTTTTTCCTTCTGTACTAATCTTTCCAATTACAGGAAATGAGATTGTATGATCTGTTTTTACAATATATGTTGGGATTTGGCCAGTAGTTGTTCTTTGTATCTGGTTACTACTTGGGGCTGTATTATTAATATTTTCAAGCTGTATAAGATTTTGATTGAATGGGGCTACAGCTTCCATTTCTTCTGCAGTTATCCAAATTCCCAATTGATCACCTGGTTGGATGATTTGAGAGGAGTTCTTAACAGATGCTTGAGTTGCAATATCATCCGCATCCCCCATATAAATCAGATTGGATTTTGGAGCACAGTTGAACATGAATAATAGTATAGCATAGTAAATTACAATCTGTGTTTTTCTCATAAACTTTTTTTATTTGTATCTTTTTATTTTAGGAAGTATATATTGTGGGAGCTTTCTAGCAATTTTTGAAAAAGCAGTAAAATAACCTAAAAGTCCGTATTCCTTTATAATTCTTATATCTTCGTCAGTTTTTTTCTTTTGTTGTTTCATGGAGGTACTTTTACCACCTAAACGCATTTTGACTATCCAATCATTCAAAAATTCTTTTTTTAATAAATCGTTGGAGAACCAACGTAAAGAAATCTCATAGTCTGATGCGATTTGAAAATCTTCTCTATATAAGCCGTAATTTTCAAAAACTTCTTTTTTTGCAAAGATAGTAGTATGGAGAGGAATCCAACCATATTTGAGATATTTCTTTTTAAATGGTTTGGCTTTATAGATTCTTTTCACATTTTTTATATCCTTTTCATCCACATATTGTCCGTTTGCATAGATAATGTCTGCATTAGTTTTTTCAAAAGCCTCTGCAATTTTGCTTAAGGTTTTTTCATTATAGAAAATATCATCAGAATGCAAAAGACCGATAATATCACCGGTACAATTTTGAATACCTTTATTAAGCGCATTATACATACCTGAATCTTTTTCGGATACGAAATAAGCCAACTCATTTTTGTATTGGCTGATGATTTTTACAGAACCATCCTTAGATGCGCCATCTATCACTACCAATTCTTTATTGGCATAATCCTGCGAAAGCGTACTTTCTATCGCAGAAGCAATTGTTTTCTCCCTGTTATAACAGGTGGTAATGACTGATATTTTCATGATTTATTAAATTGTAAAACTAATTTTAAAATTACCTTAAAGAGCAGAATCCCTACAATGCCACCTATAAAATTTAACAAGACATCTCCGGCATCTGAAACACCTTTGTTGAAGACATATTGCAAGATTTCTATCAAAACTGAAGTTATAAAAATCATCAATATTGTTTTGATAAGAGAAAACTGACGTCCCAATACGAAGTAGATCACAAAAGGCAAAGGAATAAACATCAGAATATTTCCCCAAAAGTTTTCTAGAAAGCTAAAACGTTCAGCCTTGGTCATCTCGTGAATTTTTGCATATGTAGTCCAATCATCGAACATCGACCAATTGGCTAAAGCTCTGTAATCATGAGGTTCCTTTCTTCGCCTTGCAAAGAAAGTTACATAGATGACCAAACCAATATATACTAATGAAGTAACAGCGTACCCTATCCTAAAAACCTTTTTCAACTACTTTCTATTTTGAACCGCTCATTAACTTCGCTCCTTCTTTGTTAATCTTTGCCAAACAAATCCCGAGTATACACTTTATCTATAACATCTGATAATTCCGAAGATTGACGATTGGAAATTATAATATCAGAGTCTTGCTTGAATTCGGATAAGCTTTTATAAATTTTAGAATTAAAAAAAGTATCTTCCTTCATAACTGGTTCGTAAACAATTACATCAACGCCTTTTGCTTTTAAGCGTTTCATAATTCCTTGTATAGCGGATGCTCTAAAATTATCGGAACCCTCCTTCATAATTAAACGATATACGCCTACAGTCTTTGGATTTTTGGATAGAATAGAATCTGCTATAAAATCTTTACGTGTTCTGTTGGCATCTACAATAGCCCTAATAAGATTATTTGGAACATCATTGTAATTAGCCAATAGTTGCTTAGTATCTTTTGGGAGACAATAGCCTCCATAACCAAAAGAAGGATTGTTATAATGATTACCAATACGAGGATCTAATCCTATACCACTTATAATCTGTTGACTGTCTAAATTATGAATCTGAGCATAACTATCTAACTCATTGAAATAAGCAACACGCATTGCCAAGTAAGTATTAGAAAATAATTTTATAGCTTCTGCTTCAGAAGAATTTGTAAAAAGAGTAGGAACATCTTTTTTTATAGCGCCTTCTTGTAGAAGTGCAGCAAATTGTTTTGCACGCTCACTTATCTCACCAACGATGATGCGAGAAGGATAAAGATTGTCATACAATGATTTGCCTTCTCGTAAAAACTCTGGAGAGAATATGATATTATCTGTTTTATACTTATTTTTAGTCTCTGTAATAAACCCAACAGGAACGGTTGATTTTATTACCATTATAGCCTTAGGATTATAATTTATCACATCTTTGATCACAGACTCAACAGAACTGGTGTTGAAATAGTTTTCTTTTGGATCATAATCTGTAGGGGTTGCAATAATAATAAAATCTGCAGAGGAATAAGCTTTTTCCTTATCGGTAGTGGCTGTTAGGTCAAGCTTATGATTTTGAAAGTAATCAGAAATTTCTTTATCCTCAATAGGAGATTGACGATTGTTGATCATTTCTACTTTTTCTGGAATAATATCCAAAGCAACTACTTCATTGTGTTGCGCTAAAAGAACTGCATTGGATAAGCCGACATATCCTGTTCCAACAATTGTTATTTTCATTTTAGTAAAATTCTTTTTTGTTATTAGTCTTATAATGTATAATTTTTTGTAAACCTTATTGAACTATTTTCCATGCTTTAAATTTTATAGTTTTAAAGAATAGTAAGCCAATTAAGCCTCCTACAAAATTGAGTAAAATATCATTAATATCAAAAACGCCTAAATTAAACTCATATTGTAAGATTTCTATGAAAACTGATGTAAAGAGTAGAACTAATGCCATGACAAAAGTCTTAACTTCTTTATCAAAGAGTAAAAATACAACAAAAACCATCGGTATAAACATTAGAAGGTTACCAATTATATTTTCAAGGTATGAATATTTTTGCAAATAAGTCATTTTGCTAAAACTCTTGATAGAAATCCATTCATAAAAAAAAATTAAATTGGACTTGCTACAATAATCTTTATGATAAAATCTTCTTTTTGTAAAAAATGTAGCATACACTAGCAGAAACAAACAAATAAATTAAGGGAATTACTTTTTTCAATAAAAACTTAATAAATATGGGCATTTAAAAAAGAGATTATAAGGTAATGTTTCTTTCTCTAATTTTAATCGCTGGATTGCCTTGGTAAATACCGTTTTTTTCTAACTCTTTGGTGGCTACACTATTAACTGTTAGGATGGCATTTTCTAAGCAAATAATACCTGGACAAACTACAGATTTGGCACCTATCCAAACACCGTCTTTGATGATGATAGGTGCATTTTTATAATCAAAGCTTGATTTTTTGTAGTCATGATTACCAGTCAGCAACAAAGCATCTTGAGAGATACATACATCATTACCAATTGTTACAAAATCTAGATTATCTATCCAGCAATTTTCTCCCAACCATACGTCATTTCCAATCTCTAATTTCCAAGGGAATTTTATATT
The DNA here is from genome assembly GCF_032055105.1 of Epilithonimonas sp. Taxonomy (GTDB): domain Bacteria; phylum Bacteroidota; class Bacteroidia; order Flavobacteriales; family Weeksellaceae; genus Epilithonimonas. Next base: position 18,361 of record NZ_DAMBRK010000026.1, on the reverse strand, counting down.
AACATTATTTTTTATTACTAATCCAGATCCTATTTTGGCTCCAAAGAGTTTTAGAAAAAAAATTTTGATACCCATAAAAGGATTCCAAGAAGCCTTAACAATCAGGGCATTGATGAAAAACCACACTATGATTTTTAGTGATCCAGCACCTTTGTCGAAATTATCAGCTCTAAATGTTGAAAGCTTCATTGTTGTTTGCATGGTGTATTATTTTAAAAATTAAAACTTAAAATTTTGATTTTTAGCAAACATATAATATTATGGTAAAAAACAAAATAATAATCAGTTGAAAAAAGATAATATAATTACTATTTTTCTGAAAAAATAGATGAAAAAGGGCTAATCGTCATTCTTTTGGAAGATTTAAGAGTGATTTCTTTTGTATTATTAGTGTTGTTTACAAAATAATCCATTTTTGGGAGAATCTCAAACTTATTATTTTTTTCTTGAAATCCATTAAAAATAAGATTTACGTCCTTAATTTGATTATATCTCATATTTCTTAAGACTGGTTTTATTTTGAAATTGGAGTAAAAATGATTTGAAGAAAAGTTTCCAACCAAATTTTGGTTTTTGTTATTTCTATCAATTACTTCGCTTACAAGATAGATATGGGATTCTTTATCTTTGGTATATAAGCAATTGTTATCGGAAATAGCTATATTTTTAAAAACTCTGTGTTTTGCAATGTGTATATCAGCAATATTAGAATCAATAAATTTATTATTACGGACTTCAATATTTCCTAAAGAGTAATTAATAAATAATGCATTTGCATTGATGTTGATTGTTGTGTTGTTTAGAACTTTCACATCATGTGAACCAACATCTAAATATATTCCATTTGCTAAGTTTCGATCTAATCCAGTTCCATCTAGATTGCCAACTGTATTTGATATAATATTGTTTTTAATTACAGTACCTCCGACATCATTTATATTATTATTAATATAGATTCCCCCAGAATCATTTAACAATAAACTAACATTATCTATAACATTATATTGGATTAAATTATTTTTTCCCGCCGAAACAATGCCAGAATACCCTGTGTTTTTAATTATGTTTTTTTCTATTTTGGAGTTGTTAGAATTGCAATCTATCCCAATAAAAGCTTTTTGTTTAGCGTTATCCAAGTCACCAATGTTTTCTATTTTATTGTTGGAAATAACTATTTCATTATTCGAAGCGTCGGTATAAATTCCACTCCAAGAAATTTTATTGATTTTAGAATTGTAAAGTTGAACTAATCTAGATGTTTTAGCCTGAACGCCGTTACCAAAACTATTGGAAATACTGATATTGTTAATATAAATATTCTGAGATTTTATAATATCAAGAGCAGCATAATTAACGTTTTCAAAATTTATACTTTCTATTTTGAAATTTTTACAATCATTGAACCTAAACAAATAATTCTCTTTTACGTATGAAATCTTCCAGTTTTTGGGATTATCTTGTGTAAATAAAAATATTTTTCTTTTTTGGTTATCGTAATACCAATTTCCATCGGTTTTAAGAAAATTGCGATTGTTTAGTAAAAAAAATCCGTAAATATTAGATAAATCATATTTTTGAAAAGCTTCTTTAGGGATGACAAGATTTTTTTTATCATCTATATAAACGTTTTTTATCTTTAAACTTCTATAGTTTTTTGTTCTCAATACTACATCTATATTGGTCAGGTTTTTTATATTTTTACTTTTAAACTCGCTTGACTCAAGTAAGTTGGTATCTACCTTTTCTACCATGAAATAAGTGTTTTTTTGACTTTTTAAACTTGCCAATGCAAGTGATTTATTGTCAGAAAAAATATATTTTATTTCATTTGAAATTAGATCATCAATATTATGGCTCCATATGTTTTCTCCTTCATTAAGCCATTCAGATGGATTTAATAACAATTCGCCAGATATGGTAGGATTACTATTGTTTTTACCATAAGCACCGATATAAATATTATCTATATGAGAGAAATCTATTTGACCTTTGAAATTATCTCCTCGGTTGAATAAAATAGAATCTCCTTTTGATATATTTATTTTTTTTAAATTGGCTAGTGGTTGATCTTCAGACAAACCACTATTACTCTCTTTACCACGGGAAGAGGATATATAATAAGTTTTTGAAAAAAATAAATTAATACAGCAGATAAAAAAAACTATAAGTGTTTTACGCATTTTCATAAGTTATTGGTTTATTCCTTACATTTTTTAAAAGATCACCATTCAACATTTTTGAGTGAATTTGTTCATCAGACTCACTTTCAAATCTTTTTTTCAAAAATTTAGCCGGAACCCCACCATAAATAGAATATTCGGCAACATCTTTTGTAACTACAGATCCCGCTGCAATAATTGAACCATCTCCAATTGTAATTCCCGTTAAAATAATAGAGTTTGCACCTATCCAAACATCTCTTCCTATTTGAGTTTTTCGTAATTTAGGCCTGCCAGAGAAAGTTGAGGGAACTCCAACAATATTGAAGTTATGATCATCGCCAATTATTTGAACATTTTGGGCAATCATAGTGTATCTTCCTATTGAAACTCCAGGATATATAAAACAATTGGGGCCAACATAAGAAAATTCTCCCGCAACAAAGTCTTTACTAATTTTTGAATGCCCTCCAATATTGAAAGTAGGATGGACATTTTTCAGACCATAGATATATCTAATTTTAAGACTTTTATATTTTCTATAAAGACTTGCTACTTTATCATTATTTTTAATTTTTGAAAGTAAACTCATAATATTAACTTAAGGCTTCTTCTAAAACTTTTCTTTGAAACTTTGGATTATAATATTTATCTATAATATTAAAACAGCTTTCTATAACATCTTTGCTTTTCTTTGGGTGTTTAGTAAACCAATTCTCAATTGATTTTGCAAGACTTTCCACATTCAGATATTCATATAAATCTCCGGTTTTCCCTTGAATTATTGCTTCTACTTCAGGCATTTGTACATTCAGATTATCGTGTGATATGACAGGTGTTCCATAAGACATGGCATGCATTGCTGTGAGTCCAACTTCACCAGGAGTTACACAGAGATCAGAGTACATCAGTAATTCAGAATTTAATTTTTCATCATAGATTGCTCCTAAAAAATTAACATTTTTGGATAAACTTAAAGAATCTGTTTGTTGCTCTAAATTAATTCGCTCTTCACCATCTCCAATTATTAATAGGTTAAAGATATCCTTATTATGCCTTTTTTTTAGTATATTCTGAGCTTCTAAAAGCATGTCAATCCTTTTAACTGAATTTAGTCTACCTATAAATATTATGGTTGGTAATAGCTCATTATCAAAATACTTTTTGCGATATATTTCTATATTAGCTAAGTCTAAAAGACTTCTATAACTTAAAGATGTTTCATAATCTAAAGAATTATAGATAACATGCATTTTATTATTTGCTTTCACTTTATGCTTCTTTAAGATTTCTAAAGAACGATTTCCATAAAGAAAAAAACCATTGGCTATTTTATAAAAAACATTAAGTTTTATCCAATCAATTTTAGTTGGTTTATCTTTATAAACGCCATGCATCCAGTAATAAACCTGTTTACCTTTTAATCTTGCTAATATTGCTGCTAGCCAAGTGCTTAAATGATATGGGCTCCCTAAAAAAATAAAAACATCAAAATCTGACTTCAAAACCTGGTTTAATAATCCCTTTTGCCACAGAAATTGTTTGTTTTTAATCCAAATATTTTCTAAAAATTTCCATTTTAATCCACCTTTATTTATAGGAATTTTGGCATATTCATCGGGTACTTTTTTAATATTAATTTCGCTTGTATTTCCAGAGATCAAGGTGAAGTCTATAATGTCAGATTTCATGAGTTCGTGAAATATTGGTAATCTATACAAGGCTATATAATGATAAATGATCGCTGCTTTTTTCATACTTTCTAAAATATACTTTCATAAGGGATAATGCCTCCTCTGTTCGTAAATAAATTATATAAAAAATAAATTAATCCATAAAAAATAACTAAATTTTTCACTAATAATTTTTCTTTTTTATTTTTAAAACTGTATATAAGGTGAATTAATAAAACAATTTCTAAAGGATATAAATAAAGTACAAATCTACTAAATAGGGATTCTGCGATGAACAGATTAGCAGATATTAGATTTAGAAAAACTAAATTCTTCAAAAAATCAAATTTAGAATTCTTTAAATAGTAGAAGAATAAAATGCATGCGATATTCTTAGGTAAAATAAATAAGTATGTATTAAGTCTATTGATTTGAACACCCTCATTATATTCTGCGTAGTGTGCATATTTTTCAAAAGGTAAAAATGAAATGACATATCTAAAAGAACTATCGAAACCAACCAGCCCTGCTACAAATGTTACGCCTAAGATTATGATAACCCATTTAGTTTTAATGTTTTTTAATATTTTACTTAAAACTATAAATGGCAATACAAGTAATGACGAATAATGAATTAAAACATTGATTACATAGGTTATTGATGCTTTTATATAAGTATTTCTGTTAAAAAAATAGATTGCCCAAACAAAAATAGAAATAGAAAGACTTTGCTTTATTAAACTAAAGGATAAATTATAATTATAAAACAAATAAAAAAGAATAATTGCCAGCAAGGGATCTGGGGTCATTTTCTTCATGAACAAAACAATTGGAATAATTGTAAAACATGCTACAATAAATAATAAAAACACCCAATTGTCGTAGGTTTCTATAACAAAAAAATTTAAAAGTACCCAGCCTATATCCCATTTAAAAAGTGATGATACTATCCCTAATTCCCTTAACTCAACTAAAAATCCATATTTATAACCAAGATGATCAATACCAACAGTCTCGGCTCTTAGAAAGCTTATTAAAACTAAAATAGCACTAGTTACAATTAAAAACGATTTTCCGTTTTTTCGTATTGCATAGAAAAAAATCAAAAGAAAAAAAATGCCAATGTAAAAAAACATATTGGATTTTTATTGATTAAAAATATTGTGAAGTATATTTTGAAAATATTCTTTTTGAGTTGAATTTACATTTTTTATATGGTCAATTAGATTCAACTCATTTTTTTCAAATTGCTCCAAATCATTTTTTGTAATATTTGAATATAGAAAATCACTCATGTTTACAGAATCAAAAATGTTATTAATCTTATTAGTATTAGTTTGATTGAATGTAAGTGAGAAAGGCACACAATTATGTAGCTGACCGAGTAACAAGACATGAAGTCTATTACTTAACACAAGTTTCTTATCTAAATAGAAGGTTTTTTCTTTCCACGTTAAAACTTCATTTCGAAAAGAGGTATTTTCACCTTTATATTTATCAAATAAATATTTATTAAAATCGCGGTCTCTCTCTACTTGATAAAAAATTTCGATATCTATCCCTTTTTCTGAAAAATAATTAATAAAAATATCTACTGATTTTTCAATTTGTTGATTCACATCTTTACCTAAATCTCTAAAAGAAATCCCAACTTTATCCCTTTTTGTCTCGTTACCAACATTAACATCCTTAGTATTTAATACATAACATAAATCGGGAGAATAGGCCGCTTTTGTTATTTGTAAATCCTTAAGTATTGACTCATTTTTTTTGCTCCTTACAAAAATTCCGCTTAAATTGTTATTATACTTTTTAATCATTTTTTTATCAAAATCTGATTCTAGCATATAATCATTACCAATTAAGAACGACTTTATCCCTTTCCATTTTAAGACGCTGAAAATATAATTGAAAATAAAAGCATGCATTTTTTGTTTTGAAGTTTTGAACCCCCCAAAAGGACCTGGACTTTTAAAAAAATAATCAAAATCAAGTTTTCTAAAAGGAAGGACTAATAAGCCTTTTCCTTTTAGACTAAAATCGCTTATGTCTTTAAGCTCAAATACATTAGGATTATCTAATAACACATTTTTAAAATTTGAAGGAACGCCTTTTGTATCCAAATAAACTCTTCCCTTTTTTGCTAATTCATCTACCAAACATTTATTTATTAACAAATCACCCATATTATCATACTGGGTTGCTACAAGATACAATATATTCTTCATTTGCGTTATATTTTAGAAATTAAATTTAGAAATTCATTATAATTAAGTTTAGCATTATAATTTTTATCCCAAAAACATTTTACTTTTTCTCTACTAAAATTTTCATTGGTTAGAATTTCATTGATGGCATTTATTACATCTTCTTCTTTTGGATTACTAGTTAAAAGAATACCGGTTTTATTTGTAATAACAATTTCCCCAGTGCCTCCAACATTTGTTGCAATAGCTGGTATCCCAAATGATTGAGCTTCCATTATTGAAACAGGAATCCCTTCCGAATTACTTAGATTTATAAATAGACTTACCGGATTATTCCCATAATATTCATAAATTTTTGAATTGTGTACAGCTCCGTTTAAATTAATAGTAAGGTTGGGTAAAACTGGTATTTTGGATTTAATCAAGGGTAATTCAACGCCATCCCCAAAATGAGTCCAAACAACATTTTTACCAGGGTGTTTGGATGCATAAGCAACAATACAATCTGCAATTAAGCCTACTCTTTTCATAGGATCAACACGAGATACAGAAACAATGTTTAAACTTTCAGAACTAGGATGAGGAGCTATTTTATTTTTATCAAAAACGCCTAATTTCGACACACAAACCTTGTCTAAAATCTTGTATTTTTCTTCCAAGAATTTTTTTCCATTCTCAGAGATTGAAAAAACCTGGTCAATTTTACTTAATACATCTTTCCGATAAGGCCAAAACTCTGGTGTGGCAGGCATTCCTTCGTAAATATCATATCTATGTGCTCTGGAAATGATTTTATAAGATCCAGAGTTGCTTTGCCGAATATCAATTAGTCCTTTTACAGCTTCTGCAAACCAATAGGTGTAAAGAATATCATCATCGGAAAAATTAAATGACTTAAAAAAGTGTTTATAAATTACAACGTTGGTAGAAAAGTGGAAAATATGTTTAATAGATTTTATACCCTTTAACTTATCTTTATGATCCCACAATGCTCTCCAGAAAAAAGAACTAAAAATGGTTAATAAAATTCTCTTTTTCTTATTTTGAAATTCTTTAGAAAAATTTTTATCAATTTTTACGTTGTCTGGAATTTGTCTTATTTCATCCCCAACTTGCGTGGGAATAATAATAACTTCATTAAAATTTTCAGCTAAAAAAGCAATCTCAGATTCTAAAAAAGCCTCTGTTTTAAAGTAGGGGAATCTCCTTGTGAATAAAAATAACCTTTTAGTCGTCATCTATTTATTTTTCATTTATAAAGCCTTCGCAAGATCTAATTAGATTAGCAGCATATTCTTTATGTGTTTCTTTATTCTTAGGAAAATTTTTAAAATCTATTTTTTCATGTAAATTAAAATTTCTAGTAATTTTTCCTTCTTTTGAAATGTCTATTCTATTAAAAAAATCAATTAGACCTTCAAAGCGACTATTAAATCTGTCTCCAAAACCTTCAAATCCACCGTTTAAAAAGATTACTGGAGTACCCATCGCTAGGCAAGGTAAAGCGCAGTGAATTCTCGACGTAACAACAAATTTTGCATTACATAGTCTTTGTAAATATTCGTCTGCGATCTGAAAATTGTTTTCTACAGTAGTTTCAGGAATTATTTGTGTTACAAATTTTGCTTTTTTTAGAAAGTTCTTAGAAAATTGTGTTTTAAAAATTTTCTCCCGTAATTTAAATTCGAAAAATCTTCTTCTCTTTAAGCGACTTAGTAATTTCTGAGGCGTTTTAAACATTTCACCCAAAGTAAAATAATGAAATAGAGGATCGATAAACAAAATTTCATCGGTAACATTTTCTTCCTTCCTAATGTATGTTTTTCCTAATGTTAATGTTAAACATCCAGAAAAGTATGCATCTACACCGTGTTTTTGTAATAAATTAGCAGTTGCCTTATCTCTACAGCCTATTGGTTGATGTTGTTTAAAATAGTTAATACTTTCCGGTCTAGTCATACCATCATACACTGAGGAATTTATATGCATCGATACAAATAATGGATCAATACTTTTTGAAGGTGGCCAATTGTCAGCATTATGCATGTACCAACCATTCATAATCATTTTTATATCCTCTCCCTTGTATGTATTTAATTCTTCACGATCTCGATAAACATCTACGGTTGGTAAGTATTGTTTTGCAGCAATTGCTTGGACATAGTCACCAACGTTGGTTTGTTTACGAGAACACCCCATTAAACCATATTTTATTTTCTCCATTTTGAATCTATTTTAGATTTTATAATATTTAAATAATTGTAATTGTAGTAAAAAAAGATAATTATTGATAAAGCCAATGATATTGGAAATACAAATTTGTTTTCTAATTTTAAAAGTGATACGATAATCATATACAAAAATGTCATTGTAATCAATAAAGTAGTTGGAAATTTAATTGTTAAAAATTTTTTTATATGTATTGCCCTATAGAGAAATAACACAAAGTATCCCAATAAAATAGCCCAACTAACACCATATAGCCCATACGGTTTTACTAAAAAAAATGATATAATGACTGTTACAAGTCCACCAATTATTGATGAATAAAAGATCCCTTTAGTTTTTTTTGCTCTTAAATAGCCTGCTCCATAAAATCCAGAAATAGCTTGAAAAAATACTGCAAACAATAAAATTGGAATGTATTTCCAACTTTCATAGTATTCACTTGAAACAAAATTCATTATGAATTTCGAACAAGCTCCTAAAATTATAACTATACCAAGTATAAGTTTTATATATTTTTTCAAGACTGAATTAAAGATCGTAACACTCTCATTATCGTCTATTGTCCTTATTGCTTTTTCTTGCCATGCCAATGTGAAAACACTGGTTACCACTAAGATGATTGTAGGAACCTTATATGATATTGCAAATAATCCGTTGAATTCCTTTCCTAGATAAGCTAAAATCATATAGCGCGTTGATGCACTAATAAACCACCAACTTAAAGTATTAGGTAATAGTGGTAGTGAGTAATTACTCATCGATTTTAATAATGCAAAATTTGGTTTTATTGGTTTTAAGTATCGTCCCCAACCATTTTGAATTAGCAATCGTATTATAGTTATAAATAAAGCTATAATATTTGCTAGTAAAACACCTTCTATTGAGCTTTTAAAAAAATATAATGACACAAAAGTTAACATTACATAGAAAAACGAATAAAAAATGCTGATTGTTGCATATAATTTATTTTTCCCAAGCCCTCTAGTACCTTGCAAAATTGTTGGGTACAGTATCATATTAATTGAGTAAACGTAAATAAGTCCTCTATAATTCCATGAAAAAAATAAACTTGAAATCCAATATATGATCGTGTACAATAAAATGTTTATAAATAACAAATTAAATGTGTTAGCAAATATTTCATCTTTTTTATTCTCAAAATCTGGATCCAGTAACCATCTTAGTAATGAATTATCAATTAATAAGCTTACACAAGGAACTATAAATGATACAGATGTTAGGATTAAATCATATTCTCCTATTTCTTCTTTAGAAAGAAAGTAGGTCATAAAAAAAACTAATATGAATGATAGGATTTTTGAAGAAAAATTTCCTATCATGTAAATAACAGCTAGGTAGCCTAAACTATTGTTTTTCTTTTCTGCCAAAATTAAATATTTATTCTTCTTGTTTTAAAATTTCATGACCTGCGTTGAGTAAATCTAAATCTTTTTTCATTAATCTGATATCACTTTCCATCATATCTTTTACGAGTCCTTCTAAATCATATTCTGGAATCCATCCTAGTTTTTCTTTTGCTTTAGTCGGATCACCAATTAATAGGTCTACTTCTGTTGGTCTAAAATAGGATGGATCAACGCTTAGAATTTCGGAACCTATTTTAATCTGATATTCTGGATTATTGCAAGCTTTTACGAAGGCTTTTTCATCGATTCCCTCGCCTACAAAATCTAACTCTATCCCTACTTCATGGAACGCCATTTTAACAAAATCTCTTACGGTAGTGGTTACTCCTGTAGCGATAACCCAATCTTCTGGTTTTTCCGCTTGAAGAATCATCCACATCATTCTCACATAATCTTTTGCGTGTCCCCAGTCTCTTTTTGCTTCTAGATTTCCTAAGTATAATTTGTCTTGTAATCCCAAAGCAATTTTAGCAACAGCTCTAGTAATTTTTCTGGTAACAAAGGTTTCTCCTCTTCTTGGAGATTCGTGATTAAATAAGATGCCATTACATGCAAACATGTCGTAAGCTTCTCGGTAATTTTTAGTTATCCAAAATCCATATATCTTAGCAACACCATAAGGCGATCTTGGGTAGAATGGTGTGTTTTCATCATAAAAACCTCTTTCGTTTTTGTTCTCAACCATTCCTCCGTACAATTCAGAGGTAGACGCCTGGTAAATTCTTGTTTTCTTTTCAAGACCTAGTAAACGAACAGCTTCTAATATTCTTAGTGTCCCTATTCCATCAACATTTGCAACGTATTCAGGTGTGTCAAATGAAACTTTGACGTGACTCATTGCTCCTAGATTATAAATCTCGTCTGGTTGAGTTTCTTGGATGATTCTTGTCAAATTCATAGAATCTGTCAAATCCCCAAAATGTAATTTTAGACGTTGATCTGGGTTATGAGGATCTTGGTATAAATGATCGATTCTATCGGTGTTAAATAAAGAAGATCTTCTTTTAATACCGTGAACCATATAACCTTTGGATAATAAAAGCTCTGCTAAGTAAGATCCATCTTGCCCTGTGATACCTGTTATAAGTGCTACTTTCATTTTTTTTGTTTTTTCTTAGTTATAGTTTTACTTCTTTATAATTCTCTATGTTTTCCAAAAACCAATTATAAGTTTTTCGAATACCATCTTCTAATTCAACCCGATGTTTCCATCCCAAATCATGCATCTTGGATATATCCATTAGTTTTCTTGGAGTTCCATCTGGCTTAGAACTATCCCATTCTATTTCTCCTTGATGCCCTGTCACCTTTTGAATTAATTCTGCAAGGTCTTTTATTGTTAAATCGGTTCCTGTTCCAACATTATACAAATGCTCAGGAAGTTCATTATCTAGAGCAAAAACAACAGCTTCTGCTAAGTCGTCTACAAATAAAAACTCTCTTAGAGGAGTTCCAGAACCCCATAAAACGACATTAGCATTGTTGTTTTCTTTCGCTTCATGGAATTTTCTAATCATCGCAGGAAGTACGTGGGATGATTTTAAATCAAAATTGTCATGAGTCCCATATAGATTAGTAGGCATCATGCTTACATAATCTTTACCAAACTGCTTACGAATAGCTTGACAAGTTTTTACGCCTGTAATTTTTGCAATAGCATACCATTCATTAGTTGGTTCAAGAGAATCGGTTAATAGATAATCTTCTTTTAGAGGCTGTGGAGCAAACTTTGGATAGATGCATGAACTACCTAAAAAGATGAATTTTTTAACATCAACTTTAAGAGATCCATCAATTAAATTATTTTGAATTTGAATGTTTTCCATCAAAAATTGATAAGGAAAATCGTTGTTGGCCAAGATACCTCCCACTTTTGCTGCTGCATCAATGATAATTTCTGGTTTTTCAGCTTCCAAAAACTCTAAGACATCTTGTTGATTTCTTAGATCCAATTCTTTGCTAGTTTTGCCTATCAGATTAGTATAGCCTTGTTTTTCTAGAGTTCTCCAGATGGCACTTCCTACCATTCCTCTGTGTCCAGCGATGTATATTTTAGCGTTTTTATTAATCATTGGGTTTATAATATAAAAGTTGAGTTTTATTTTTTATAATCAGAGTTTTCTCTCCGAGGTTATGATTTGAAAAATTTTTCCCACCATTTTTTCTTCACTTCTTCTTCTGTCTCATAATAGCCATACTGAGAATAATATCCACTGTTGTAACTATCGTATTTTTCAGGGATAAAGTCATTAATCACCAGATTCATTCTAGGTAGCTTGTTTGTTCGGTAGATTTCATTGGCCATCTCTACTTGTTTAAGGTTAGTATAATTAACCCTCACGGAGTAAAGTGAAATATCACAATAGTTACTAATGATTTGGTAATCTGTAACTACAGTAGGAGGGCAGTCTATTACAATAAAGTCAAAACGCTCTCTCAAAAGATTAAACATTTCTTCACATTCTTTAGACATCAATAGCTCCGAAGGATTTGGAGGTATAGGACCACTAGGCATTACTTTTAAATTACTAAAGCCATCTAAGTCATAGATAACTTCGTCCAAGGTTGCATCATTGATAGCATAGTTCGTAAAGCCTTTTTTATTGGCTAAGCCAAGTTCACTAGCTAGTTTTGGTTTTCTAAGATCCATCCCTATAAGCAGTACTTTCACTTGTTTGTTGGCTGCCAATGTAGCCGCAAGGTTTATGGAAATAAAGGTTTTACCCTCTCCCGGCATAGATGAAGTTAACATCAGACAAGTGCCTTTATCCTTATTTTGATAAAAATGAAGATTGGTACGCAGTATTCTAAATTGTTCTGCCAAAGGACTTCTAGGATTGTTTTTCACTTCAAAAATAGCAGTGCCCTCTTGATGTCCAATTTCTCCGATAATAGGAATTTTGTTGTGGTTATTAAGTTCTTTTTTCGTTTTAAGTTTAAGGTTTGATTTTTGTCTAATAAAATAGACTAAGAAAGGCAAAATAGCTCCCAATAACATCCCAATGGATAAAATAATAATACCTCTGGGTGCTACAGGTTTATCGGAAACTCTAGCATAATCAATAACTCTGGTATTGGATAGTGTAGAAGATTTACCCAATTCTGTCTCTTCTCTTTTTTTCAAAAGGAAAAGGTATAACTCTTGTTTAATAGCCTGTTGACGAGATATGTCTAGAAATTGTCTTTCTTGTAAAGGCATCTGCCGAACTTTGCTCAGATTTTGATTTGCTTCTGATCTTAGTTGTCCCGCTACGGTTGCATAAGAACGACGTGTAGTGGAAATACTTCCTAAAAGTTCATTACGGAGACTAGAAAGTTGACTATTGAGGCTCTTAACCAACGGATTTTCGGGTGTTGCACTTTTAGCCAATTTTTCCTTCTGTACTACCAATAGATTGTATTGATTTATGATACCCGATAATGACGCGTCTTGCGTCAATAAGCTTGCAGGAATTACATGGGTGTTGCCAGAACGGAGGTGGTTCTCCAAAGAAGTGATAACATTGAGCTGAACTTCGGCATCCAAAGATTTTTGGGAGTTATCTTTATAAATATCAAGAAGCAATTTGACTTGGTCATCAATATTGGTAAGATCATTTTTTTGTTTAAAATTTTGAATTGCAACTTCTACGTCTTGTAATTCTCCCTCTACATCTCGTAAACGATCATTTATAAAGAAAAGAGTGCTATCGTTTATACTATTGTTGTCTTTTACTCCTTCTCTGATATAAGTGTCTATAAGTTTATTCATCACCATCTTTCCCCTAGCCGGATTAGGCGATTTCATTTCCAATGTGATAATACTAGTATTTTTATTTGGAATACTAGGCGTAATAGCTTGGCTGTAATTCTCTACGGTTTGAGAAGGCTTTTGAACCTCCAATGACCATTCTCCATCGGGGGTAACTTGTGTAGATTTTTTTTCAAAAACTAAGACTCCGAAATCAAATGAAGTAGGTTTGTTTTCGCTTACAAAAATCTTTTTATCTTCATTAATATACCAAAGTTTACCATCTTTGGTGAAAAGATTATAGTTATAACTTAGATTATCATCAAAAGCATTGTTTTTATAAGAGATTATTTTTACATCCCAAGGAGTTTGATAAGTTTTTTTTTCTTTGGAATTGAAAAATTGATTTTTCTTAATCTTAACATTCAGTTGTAAATCATTAACTACCTTATCTAATATACTGTATGTGGTGATGATTTCTAATTCGTTATCTACGGAGCTGGCACCACTAAATAAACCCATTTCTTTGAACATATCAGCCCCAGCCATCGCTCCAGAAGCTTTACCTTGGTCATCTTTAATCAAGATTTTTGAATTGATAACATATTGAGGTTCTTGTGATTTGTAATAAAACCAAGCCAGTACTACACCAATAAATCCACAAATGATAATATAAGGTAATAGTTTTTTGACGATGTGAACAATTTCTGCGAATGAAATAGAATTCTCCGATTCTCCCCTTTCAAAATCATCCCAGTCGTTTTCTTTTGTTGTGTTTTTCATTATAATTAATAAGCTTGTTTATCTCCTTTTACAATATTATAAACAGTCAAAAATATGATTTTAATATCAAGTATTAAAGACCAATTGTGGATATACCAAATATCTTTTTCTATTCTATCCTCCATATCTTGCAAACTCCTTATCTCTCCCCTGCTACCCATTACTTGTGCCCATCCACTAATACCGGGTTTTACAAAATGTCTAATCATGTATTTTTTCACAAGATCAGAATAAGTTTCAGTTTGAGAAAGCATGTGAGGACGAGGGCCTATGATAGACATATCTCCAATAAAAACATTGATAAATTGTGGTAACTCATCTATACTCGTTTTTCTTAACCATGCCCCTGTTTTAGTAATTCTGGAGTCACTCTTGGAAGCCGATTTGAAATCTGATTCTGAGTTGACTTTCATACTTCTGAATTTAAAACAATTAAATTCTTTATTGAGGTAGCCGGATCTTTTTTGTTTAAAAAATATAGGCCCAGGATTTTCCAAATATATTAACAAACCAATGAGAGGAATCAGCCAAGATAAAATAAAAACAATAACAAGAAAGGAAACTATAACATCAAAAATTCGTTTTACTATTCTATTACTTACCTCTTCCAAGGGTTCTGACATCGACTTTATAATAGGAACTCCGTTGAAGGTAACTAACTGAGAAACTCGTAAATCTAAACCATTTAAATCTGGGATAATATAGATTCTCACCATGTGTCTTGCTGCTGCTTTTATGAGGTGGTCAAAATCAATATGTTCTAAAGCATTGTCACAAATAATGACGTTTCTGAAATTTCTAATTTGAAAAAGCCTTTGAACGGAGTCATATCTGTTTTCTGTAATCTCGTTAAGTTGCTTTGCATCTATATTATAGGTTCCCCAGATATTCATGGTTTCTAAAAAGTCAACATTCTTCAGGTTGGCAGAAAAATTATTGCTTCCAACCACCACGGTATTAAATTTTTTTGAGCCTTTTTTTCGGATTTTTCTACGATATAAAAATATCAAAATCCTTCCTCCCAGCATCATGACAGAAGTTAAGACCACAAATTGGAAAAAAGGAACGAAAAATGGCTCCGAGAAAACGAAGCGAGTACCTTGATCTGCTGCAAACCGAACAAAGGTTACGAAGAAAAAAAGAATTAATCCTTTGATTAAAAAATAATACTGTTTTTCCGAGCTCTTCGTTAGGATCTTTTCGTATAAGTGAAGTAGTTTTGAAATAATTATCCACCAGATATTAAATAAAAATAAAAATAAACCCAGCTTCCTTTCAGAAGAGAATATAAATCCTAAATTTAAAATTAAAAAGACATTGATACTCAAAAAATCAAGAGTAATCAAAGAGGCTCGTAGAATCCAAATCATTTATAATGTTGTGTTTTTTTAATACAAACGAGTATCCACAAAGAATAATTGTTGTACCTCATGGTTATTTTAGTTTTAGTTTATGCAGACAAAAGTAAGTTTTTTTTTATGAAAAATGGAATATACTAGTCCTTACCCAATATTAAATAAGGGTTAATTTTTATGACATTGGTCTTTTGGGCATAGCTGTGTAAATATGACAGGGGGAATTTTAATTAGTGAAAACTTTATCAAAATAAAATGCAATGAATAACGATTGAGTTTATGTGTTTGTATAAATATATAAATATATATTTGGATAAATATGTAAATACATATTTGTATATTTGTGTAATTGTATAAAATAAATGGCTAAAATAATTTTAAGTACTCATCAAAAAGGAGGCGTAGGGAAATCTACTCTTACGTTTAATTTGGCAGCTAATCTCAGAACAAACGCAAAAGTTTGCATCGTGGATATGGATTCCCAAGGATCTCTGCTTAATATCCGAGAGTTATCAGAAGTTCCTATTTTTTCTTCTAATGATTTGAATAGCGTAATTAATTCGGATTATGATTTTATCTTTATAGATACTCCACCCTATTTGTCGGATAATTTGGAGCAGTTGTGTAATTTGTCTGACATTATTATCATTCCAACCAAAGCAGGTATTTTGGACTTATTAGCAATCAAATCTACTATTCAAATTATAAAAGAGAGCAATAATCAGGATAAAGCAATTATTGTTTTCAACATGGTTAAGCCAAATACAACTTTGACAGAGGAGATAAAAAATCAATTAGTAGATTATGATATTAAGGTCTCTCGGAAAATGCTTTCAGACTTGGTGGCTTTTTCTCGTTCGGTTGTACTGAATGGTGTGGAAGAAAATGCGAACGCGCAAAGACAAATAGATAATCTTACAAAAGAAATATTAACAATAGTGGCAAAATAGAATTTATACAAATATATATTTATTTAAATGTGTATTTGTATATTTGTATAATTATACATTTATATAAAACAATGAGTAAATTAGATTTATCTGCCTTAATCGGCAAGGCAAAAGAAACCAATATGACGAGCCCAGTTCAAAAGGTTGTGCCTGTAAAAAATAAAATAAAAGAGACCCCTTTCAATGTTCATTTTCCAGATGATGTATTAAAAAGTCTCAAGATGTTATCTGTAGAAAAAGGAACAACAATGAAAAATTTGATTGTAACAGCGGTTCAGGAAAAGTATTTTAATAAATAAAAAAGGGAAAATCCAAAAGATTCTCCCCAAACATAAAATATGTTTTTTCCTATCCCAAAGGTAAGGATTTTTTAAAATATGAAAAAGACAGAAAGCCAAGGTTTTTTTTGTGTGGTCTATTTCTCGGATACCAAAAAAACATGTTTTTACCATAAGGTTTGGAAACCTAAAAATCTAGCTTCCCAATTGCAAAATTGGCTGTGGATAAAATGCTTTATTAAGAAAGAAGATTATTTCAGCGATACGAAGGCTAATAGGTACTATAGGATCTTCGATAAAAATAATCCGGTAGAGAACTTCACTTATCAAATTTTCAGCGGAAAACAAGCACTATGACAAAGCGAGCAGGTAATTATTTAATACAATCCAATTATTTCACAAAAAGTGTTTTGAGAGATGCATCCGAAATGCAGAAAGAAATACTGTATTATTTACAAAGCGAAATCGATTTCCACGATCCTAATGCAACAGGTAGTGTGGTTTTTAATTTCGAAAAATTCTTGAAATATAAAAACATAAAAGACAAAAAGAATACATACTCACCATCAGAATTTTTTTACATCATCAATGGGCTTAGAAACATTAATGGGGTATTCTATAACAAACCCGCAAAGAAAACCGTTTTTTTTAACCTAGTAGACAGTGTAGAAATTAATGATGAAGACACCAATGAGTTTACCATCCGTTTTGCCAACTTTGGGAAAGTCTTCTTTTTCGAAAAATTTGCTTTAGAATATGTAGAAAGCTCCAAGGTTCCCTATACACAAATAGAGAAAAATATTATAGACCTCAAAGGAGATAAAAGAAAAAAGTTTTTTGAACTCCTTTCCCAATACAAAGAAACAGGCGTTTTTAGAGTTTCTATTGAAGAATTTAAAATGCTTTTAGGCTTTATAGAGTATACAAACACCAACGGTAATCAAGACGATATTGCAACCAAACAGATGCAGCTAGAACTTCTCTTCAACGAAGAAACAGCCCCGATTGATGTAGAAAGAGTAGAATATCTAAAAGTATGGAGCGAATTTAAAAGGGTTTTCTTGGATCCTGCCGTAGAAGAAATTAATAAAAATTCTAAACTAGACATCGATAATCTTATCTATATCCCCAAAAAAACAGGACGGAAGATTACGGCCATAGAATTCAGATTTAAAAAAAGAATACGCAAAGAATCATTGTCTGAAGAAGAAATCAAAACGATGAATTACTTTGTTGCTTACGGCATGAGTGAATCTCAAGCCCTCTTTTTACTCCAAAGGCTTGGATATACAGAGATGTATAGAAGATTAAATCAAATGATCACCTTTAACAGCCAATATGACAATAAAGATTCTCCACTCTACAGAAGAAATGTTTGGTTTGAAAATATTTCCAGTAATGAAATAAAAAACTTAGGAGGATTTTTTTACGAAAAAATGTTCCCAGAATTGAAAAACGAATAAAACATTTCCGGAATGACCTACATAGTTAACATGTTTTTTTAGGTTTTACCCCCGGAATGACCTACATAGTTAGCGGAATGACCTACATAGTTAGCGGAATGACCTAC
>NZ_DAMBRK010000025.1:0-26887 GCF_032055105.1 Epilithonimonas sp. | reverse complement strand
TAGCGCCGATGGTACTGCGAAAGCGGGAGAGTAGGTCGCCGCCAGTTTTTTTTAACCTCAATCAAATAAATGATTGAGGTTTTTTTTGCGCTAAACTTTATTTTATAAATCTATTTTTTACGTATTTTAGTTATTCATATCAACTCAAATGAAAGATGTAAAAATTGAATTTAGAAAACCTATTTATCCTATTGGAAATTTATTAGAAGAATATCTTGAGAAGAATAATAAAACTACTCAAATTAAAATATTCTATGATGACCTTTTGAGATTCTCAGGTTACACTACTCTTTTTGATAAAGATGAGAAGGATACTTATTGGCTGGATGTTTTCTATCCTGAATTTGAATATTTGGAAATAGAAGCTAGTCTTAATAAAATCTATACACTTCTACATTCGGATGGTGATGAAGAAACTTTACCATTTTTAAAAGTTGACTCTATTCATTTTTGCACGTTTGGAAACTCTAAGCCTTTTAAAATTAGAGTCAGAAATATACTTAATGATAATTATACCAATTTTTATATCAAGAAATCTGATGCTTCCAGAATTTACGGATTAGAGTTTGAAGATATTTTTTCACCGAATAGGATCAATTTTCTTGTTTATAAAGATACTTTGATTGAAGAACACATTCTTGGAATTCCGGGCGATGTTTTTATCGAAAATTATTTATCAGATTGCACCGAACTTGAAAAAGCTCAAATTGCAAAAGAATTTGTAAAATTCAATGAAAGATGTATGATTGGTTTATTGGGAGATATGCGTTCATACAATTATGTTGTGATTCCTATTCACGATTTTGACCAAGTTGTTTACAGAATTAGAGCAATCGATTTTGACCAACAGAGTTATGAAGGGCAACTCAAGATTTACATTCCTCAATATTTTAAAGAGAATATTAAAATGGTTGAACTCGTTAATGAAAAACTCAAACCTAATTCTGTAGAACAATACAGAAAAGAAGTAAGGTCTGCAATTGCTAAAAGAGTTCTGACAAGTAATCAGCGATATAAGGATTTGATAGAAATTATGAAGATGGATAATATTTCTACACCTGATAAAATAGAAGAATTAAGTACTTCTCTTCAAAAGCTGACTTACAATTCTCAATTCAAAAGGTGTAAAAGTATGGGAGAAATATTGGAAACAGGAATTAATTTTATCATTAAAAATTACCAACATTCCCAAATAAAAAAATAGAGAAGCGCTATAAGCCGGATTCTGTTGAAGCTTGTTATTTATCTGCATTTTACATTACTGCAAAACTTTTGCTACCTACCCCTCATCAATGGCCGAGCCGACCTTGACTGATGATATACTTGGTATTGCACCGTATAGAGTTTACCTGGTTTCACTACAGCCGAACTGTACTTGCTTTCTGTTGCACTTGTCCTATTTTCACAAATGACGGATGTTATCCGCTATACTGCCCTATGGTGTCCGGACTTTCCTACCCAAAAATGAATTCGGATCAACAAGCCACGCTTCTCAGTTGGCAAAAATACTTAATTATTAATAATTCTATACTCTATGTATATGAAACTATTCATATTTAGTATTATAAATTCTTATCTTCGTCCTTGGAATGGAGAATAAACAGAAAGAGTTTTCTAAATTAATAAAGGATAATCAGGGACTTATTATCAAAGTCTCACGCCTTTATACCCATTCCGCTGAAGACCAAGAAGACCTTTTTCAGGAGATTGTGTTACAACTTTGGAAATCCTACGACTCATTTCAAGGGAACTCCAAGATTTCCACTTGGATGTACAGAGTAGCACTTAATACTGCAATTACATTATTCAGAAAAAAAACAAGGCAACCTCAGACCGATGAATTGCAGGATTTTCACAGCAAGAATTTTTTAGAAGATTCTGATGAAAAACAACAGCAGATTTCTTTGTTATACAAGGTTATCAAGATGTTGCCAGATGTAGAAAGAGCGATTGTAATGATGTATCTGGATGATGAACCTTATAAAGAGATTGCGGACACATTGGGGATTACAGAAGTTAATGCTCGTGTGAAAATGAATAGATTAAAGAAAACATTAAAAGAATTAATGATAAAGCATGCCTAACTCAGAAGACTTTGATATAGACTCGTTGAAAAAAACGTGGCAAGACCAGACGATTTCTGATGGATATAATCAGGATGAAATTGAAGTGATGCTGAACAGAAAATCCAGAAATTATGTGAAATACATTCTTTGGATTAGTATTGCTGAATTCGTTATTTTCGGAATCATAAATTTTGTAGCATTATTCTCAAGTAGTTTTCATACAGATTTTACTAGTATTTTAAATAGACTTCAGATTAGAAATCAGAACGAAGTTGAGTTTTCATTAGACAAGATTTATACTTTTATGAAGATTGCAAGTCTTTTGATTACAGGAGTATTCGTTGTTATTTTCTATAGAAATTATAAGAAAATTAACATAGAGTCTAATCTCAAAAAATTCATTATTCATATTTTAGATTTCAAAAAAGCGGTTAATTTGTTCATTTTTTGTAACATTATTTTACTTTTTTTGTTCATAGGGAGTTTTATTAGCTTTATTATTTTCACTATTCAAAAACAAAATATCCATATCGATAATCCAACATTTTGGGGGTTAATAACAGGCGTGATTTTCAGTCTTTTAATTTGTATTATTATCATTTTGCTTTACTATAGAATTGCTTATGGTATTATTTTGAAAAGACTGTCTGTGAACCTTAAACAGTTGAAGAAAATAGATTCTGAAAAAGTCCAATAAATATCATAGAAGTTTGTATCTCATAAGATTATGATTTGCAACATTTTCCTTATCTTTGCACCCAATAAAAGATCTTTGAAATGCTGGGAAGAAGACAAATCCGCGAAAAAATTGTAGAATCACTCTATTCTTATTACCAAAACCCGATTAGGTTTGAAGCTGTTGAGAAAAACCTTTTCTCTGAAATCAATAAAATCTATAATTTGTACATCTACACACTCAACTTTATGGTTGGTTTGAAGAGTTTGGCAGAGGATCAGATAGAAATTGGGAAAAGCAAATATATCAAAACTAACGAGGACGAGAACCCCAACCAAAAATTAGTTAGAAACCAAATCTTAATTCAGTTAGAAAATAATGAAGAAAGAAAAAGTTTCTCCAGCAGACATAAAGATCTTATTTGGGATTCCAACGATTCAATTTTAGTTAAAACTTTTCAACGTATCAAGACTGGGAAACGTTATCAGGATTATATGGAGGATGGAGAATTGTCTTTCGAAGATGATCAAAAATTCATTGGTAAACTTTTCCTTAGATATGTTGCAGAAAATAGTGATTTGCATGATAGATTCGAAGAAAAAGAAATGTCTTGGGCAGATGATTTACACATTTCCAACTCTATGATTCAGAAAACCATTGGTTTTATGAAAGAAGATGAACCTTCCCACACACTTATCAAAATGCTCAAAGATGAAGAAGATGAACAGTTTGCAAAAAAACTTCTAAGAGCTGCTCTTAACAATTGGGAAGAATCTGAAAAAAAATTACAAGAACGTCTTGTCAATTGGGAATTGGAAAGGATTTCTCTTATAGACAGAATTGTTTTAATCGCAGCTATTACAGAACTTGACAATTTTCCATTAACGGCTTCCAGAATTATCATTAATGAGTATATTGATATTTCAAAAGTTTACGGAACCGAAAAGTCAAATGTCTTTATCAACGGAATTTTAGATAAATATACCAAAGATTTAAACAGAATATAATTTTAAAATAATTTATATGAAATCGCCTTAAGCGATAACATATGACAATTAAAAAAAATAATATTTACATATGAAATCAATTAAAATATTAGCAATAGCTGCACTTTGCACACTTGCTTTTTCCTGTAACAAAAAAGAAGAAAGTACACTAGATCACGTTCCTGGTGTAGATTCTGCGACTACAGTTGTAGAGGCTATTTCTCAAGAATCTGCTAATCCAGATGATGCGGCTTTGGTAAAAGAAGCTCAAAGCAAACCTCTGACTACAATTGCATTCGGTGAAATTGACCATAACTTTGGCGACATCAAAAAAGGTGAAAAAGTAGAACACGTTTACGAAGTAACTAACACAGGAACTAATCCATTGATTATTTCTAACGTAAAACCAGGCTGTGGATGTACAGTTCCTGATTATACAAAAGAACCAATCTTGCCAGGGCAAAAAGGTAAAATCACTTTGCACTTCGATTCTACAAACTTTGACGGAGCAATCTACAAGGCAGCTGATGTTTTCTTGAATGTTGAAAAAGCACCGGTTAAATTAACATTCTCAGGTAACGTTATACCATAATATTATGTTGACAGTATTTTTACAAGCGGCTCCCGCACAGTCTATGACACCAACTTTAATCATGATTGGATTGATGTTCGCAGGATTTTATTTCCTAATGATTCGTCCACAGATGAAAAAGCAGAAGCAGGAAAAATCTTTCCAAGAAGCGCTAAAACCAGGTGCAAAAGTTGTTACAACTTCTGGTATGCACGGAACTATTTTTTCTATTACAGAAGATGGTGTAGTTTTAGAAACTTTGAGCGGAAAACTTAAGTTTGAGAAAGCGGCTATCTCTAGAGATTTCACAATCGCAAGATTTCCGGAAACTTTTGGAGTAGAGAAAAAGAAATAATTTAAAATTATTCTTAAACATAAAAATCCCTGAATCAATTAATTCAGGGATTTTCTTTTATCTTCGAATGAAAGATTCATCACTTCGTCACATTATCAATAAATTCCAAAACCGAATCCTTGCTCCAATCCATTGAGCTATCTTCTTTCTTAAGGATTCTTCCATCTTTTCCAATCAGATACGTTGTAGGAAAAGCAACCGGCAAAACTTTTGGGTCAAGCGGACTTTCTGCAATATAAACCGGAGCGGTATAATTATTTTCTTTCAAGAATTTTTTCACATCTTCCTCTTGGTCTTGCATTGCAATCAGTGCAAATTCCATTTTATCTTTTTTCAATTGATAAAGTTTTTCAATTGTTGGCCATTCCGTTCTGCAAGGCGGACACCAAGTTCCCCAAAAATTCAGGAAAAGAACTTTTCCTCGTAGGTTTTTTAGGTTTGTACTACTTGTGTTAATTCCTTTCAAATCGATGTTCAAAACTTCGTCAGAAAGTGTTGTTTCATCATTGATTTTAGCAACAGTCGGACTCATTGCAATCTGCTCCGAAATAAAATCACGAAGCGGTTTTATCAAAGCAAAAGCTGAAACAATTACAATGATAAGAATGTATATTATGTTTTTTTTAATGAAGTTCATTTAGTTATAAATTTATTGGATGCCTTTGTATTCGAAATAGTTACCTTTCTTTTGATAAACTAATCTTTTCGTAGAAACTTCTCCTTTATCATTCACAAGAGGAATAAAAATCGAATTGGTCTTTTCGTCAAATGTAATTAATTCCAAAGGTCTTTCTGGTCTGTCAACAACACTGAAAAAATCAAACTGAGATTCGATTCTGTTCAAAGTTTGTTTCTTGGTTTTGAATATTTTATCAGAATCAATCAATTTTCCATTATCAATTCTATATGCTTGAATGGCCTGCGAAGCATCTTTTGTAGAAAAAATTCCATTCGAAATAACCAAATAATACTTTTTATTATTAAGATTAACATCAAATATTTTCGAAACAAAATAAGCATCGCTCTCAGAACTATTCGAAATGGTATTAATTTTTCCGTTGGATTTAAACTGAATAATCTCTGCAAAATTCTTCATCGTTCCACCCATTTCCGTATCCCAAGTATAGAATCTTAAATTGCCGTCTTTGGAAGTTACGACGTTCATTCCAACGTCTTTCTTTATCTTTTCGAAATTGTAAGTGAAACTTTTGTCATTTTTTGATAAGAAATTTTTAAAAGTCTCAAAAAAATCAAGCGATAAATTAGCCTTTGAATCAAAATCATCTTCGCTTGTCATCTTATTATATTTTTCAATAAAATAACTTTCTGTTTTTTCCAGATTTCCAACTTGAGCAAGAAGAAAATTAGAAAAACAAAATAGAATAAGGAAAGATAATTTTAATGGTTTCATCGGAATTAAGATTTAAAGTAATTCTAAAAGTTCCTCAATCGTATCAAAACCTCTGTTTTTTGCATAATAAGTCTGCAATTCTACATAAAATTTTTCTTTAGGAAATTCTTCAGGATTGGCTTTATGTTTATTAAGAAGTTCAGTTCCGTGTTTTGGTCTTGGTCCCCAATGCGCAATTTCATTAAATTCTTCATCCAGAAAAATAACAATCGGAATAGATTTTCCACCATTGGTTAAATAGCTTTCAATCAAGCTTGGTTCTTGGTCACGATAAGAAATTTTAACTTCAAATTGTTCAAAAAATTTCACAACAACAGGAATCACCTGACTTGCATCACCACACCAAGATTCAGAAATAATCAATATTTTTCCATTGAATTTTTTCTTAGCTAAAGTTTCAACTTGTTCAGAATTCGGAAGATATTTTTCCGTCATTCTGTTCATTCTTTGAATTCCTAATCGATAATATTCTGCATAATCAGCTTCTTGAGTATCTTTTGGATTTCCTAATCTTTCTCCGGCATCACGAAGATATTCGGTATAAGAAACTGCGTTTTCCCAATATTGTTTGATGTCCATTATATTTTTCTGGTTTTATTAATTAAAAACATATCTGCCAAAACAAAAGCGGCAAGACTTTCCACGATAGGAACAGCTCGAGGAACTACGCAAGGATCGTGTCTTCCTTTACCTTCAACAGTAACAGATTCACCATCTTTATTGATACTTTCCTGTGGACGAAGAATAGTAGCAACAGGTTTGAAAGCTACTCGGAAATAGATATCCATTCCGTTGGAGATTCCACCTTGAATTCCACCGGAAAGATTGGATTGTGTCGTCCCATCTTGATTGAAAAGGTCGTTGTGTTCCTTCCCTGTCATTTTTGCGCCACAGAAACCACTTCCATATTCAAAACCTTTGCAGGCATTGATATTCAACATTGCTTTTCCTAATTCTGCGTGGAGTTTATTGAAAATTGGTTCACCTAATCCAGTCGGAACATTTTTGATAACACAAGTTACAGTTCCACCAATGGTGTTGCCTTCTTTTTTGATTTCCTTGATTCTTTCAATCATCTTTTCTGCAGTTTCCTCATCCGGACAACGAACGATATTGCTTTCGGTTTTAGAAAAATCCAAATCCTGATAAGGTTTCTCACAGAAGATTTCTCCAACCGAAGAAACATAAGCATTGATTTCAATCTCAGGTAAAAATTGTTTTGCTAAAGCTCCTGCAACAACCCAATTCAGAGTTTCACGAGCAGACGATTTCCCTCCACCACGATAATCTCGGATTCCAAATTTTTGGTCGTAAGTATAATCGGCGTGACTTGGACGATAAGCCTGAGCGATATGGTCGTAATCTTTGGAACGCTGGTTTTCATTTTCTACAATGAAGCCAATTGGAGTTCCTGTCGATTTTCCATCAAAGATTCCGGATAAAAATCGAACTGTGTCACTTTCTTTTCGTTGAGTAACGATTGCCGATTGTCCCGGTTTTCTACGGTCAAGCTCAAGTTGAACTTTCTCTAAATCGATTTCCAGACCAGCCGGAAAATTGGTAATAATTCCGCCATAAGCTTCTCCGTGACTTTCGCCAAACGAAGAAAGCGTTAAAAAGTTTCCTAAAACATTATACATAAATGAGAAATTAGATAATAGACGGATAGATGATAGATTTTAATCCGATACTATTGTTACAAATTTACTGATTAAAAACTTATTTTTTGAATAATTTCCCAGTCTATTCTCTATCAGTCTATAATCTGAAAGTCTATCTTTACAAAATGAATACTCATAAAACTGTTCTGATTCTCGGTGCCAATTCGGATGTTGCAAAACAAGCGGCCAAACTTTACATTGATAAAGGCTATTTCGTGATTCTCGCTTCCAGAAATCTAAATTCTCTGCAGAATTTTGCTGATGAAAATCATCTTAATCAATCAAAATTTGAGATTAAATATTTTGATTCTACTGACTTTTCTTCTCATCAATATTTCTATGATGAATTGCCCGTAAAACCGAATATTGTAGTTTACTCTGCAGGATTTTTGGTTGAAAATCAGGAAGCATTAAGAAATTTCGAAGGAACATTTGAAATGATGAAAACGAATTACATCGGTGCTGTTTCCATTCTTAATATTATTGCGACAGACCAATCAAATCAAAATTTAGAAAGAATTATTGGATTATCATCGTTATCAGGTGTTCGCGGTCGTAAAAGTAATTTTGTTTATGGCAGTACAAAATCTGCTTTCACACAGTATTTGGCTGGACTTCGACAAGAATTAACCTCAAGAAAAATTGTAGTCAATGTTTTGGTTATCGGTTATATTAATACAAAAATCAACGCTGGATTAGAACTTAATAAAAATCTGATTATGGAACCGGATTATGTTGCTAAGTTTATCACTGAAGCTGGAAACTCATTCGAGATTGTTCCTAACTGGAAATGGAAAATCATCTATTGGATTCTGAAATTATCACCAGAATTTTTGGTTTCTAAATTGCCTTAATACGAAAATTTTAATTCATATTATTTTAGTATGAATTGAATTATTTTAATAGATTTGTTCTTTTAAAATCATTTTTAATGGAACTGAAATCATTAGATAAAGTCAATAATCTTACTTCGGACCAATTTGTTTCTCAATATATGAAACGGAATATTCCGGTTATTTTAGAAGATTTTGTTGATTCTAAGAGTGATGCATTTCAAAAGTGGAATTATGACTATTTCAAAGAAATTGCAGGAGAGAAAGAAGTGGATGTTTATGGCGGAGAAATCCATTCTCTCAACAGAGCTGCCAGCAAACCAATTGCCAAAATGACTTTTGCAGAATATCTTGACCTCATTTCCAACAAGGCAACAGAATATCGTTTGTTTCTTTTTAATCTGCTCACCATAAAACCGGAACTCAAAAAAGATATTTTGTACAGAGATATTACAAAGGGGAAAGTTCTGCATTGGTTGCCATTTATGTTTTTCGGAGGAGAAGGTTCCAATACACGAAATCACGTTGATATCGATATGTCACACGTTTTTTTGACACAATATCAAGGAATTAAAAGAGTTTGGCTGTTTCCGCTTAATCAATCTGATTTACTTTACAAATTACCTTACAATTTTCATAGTATTGCCAATCTTAAAACTTCCACTCCGGAACAATTCCCGGGATTGAAATATCTCAAAGGTTACGAAGCTGTTCTGAAACCTGGCGAAACACTTTATATGCCTTCTGGCTGGTGGCATTTTATCCAATATGAAACTGAAGGATTTTCTATTTCGGTAAGAGCGTTACCATCGAAATTGATTGAAAAATGGCGAGGATTTAGAAATCTTGTATTTACAAGGCATTTTGATAACTTGATGAGAAGACTTTTCAAAGAAAAATGGTTCGATTATAAAGTTTCAGTGGCGAAAAAAAGAGCGCAAAACGCCATTGACAAAATCGAAGGAAGACATATTCTGGATGATATTCCTGATATTCCGATACATTTTTGAGTTATTTAAGCGATTTGTATTGTAAAACCTTATCTAAATAATAACCATAATTAAATGAAACAACATCATAATGTTTTTGTTTTAATAGTTTATTATCATTCAGATATTTTTGCCACTCCCAAGCTCTATCAGTTGGCGGACAAATATATATTCCTGCAGAATTGCAAAGCTTGTCAGGGTATCCTAATGTCGTTTTCTGGTTCAATTCTAAAATTTTAATTATTGCTCCAACTTCATTTTCTTTGATGTTACTCCCTGTATAAGGATTTACAATATTAAATTTTAGAATTTCATAGATTTTATCATAATTAAGGCTTCTGTCCTTATTTTTATAATCTATGCCGTATTTGTCCAAATAATATTGATAAACCTGAGTTTCTGTATGAGAATTATAAACAGAGAGAAAATCTTTTCTAACTTCTTCTGAACTCCAATTATCAATGCCGATAAACCCAAAATCTCTTTCCAAAAAAGAATATTTGTCTCTGAAACTTCCATTTTTAAATTTGATTTTATCTGTAACTTTAATCGCTTCGGGGATTTGAGAATAACCAATTTTTGAGAATAAATTCAAAATATTATATTCAAAATCATCTTCATCTTTTGAGGTAATTCTTATTTTATCGACTTCCTCTTGTATGTTTAATTTTTGACTGTTAAAATTGGCGTTGGTTATTTTTTTATCATCAATTGGATAATCAAATTTTTGTAAGCAAAGTTTTTTTGCACGATTGATTTGAAACTCTGAATTTTTGTCATCAGTTTTTATATTATTTAAAATTTCAACTGTTTCTGGACCATTATCAATGAATTTATAAATATAATAATTAAGGTTTCCATTGATGCCGATTCTGCCGAAGAGCAAAGATTTTTTTAAATATAAACTTAATTGCAGGTTGTTATTTAAAATATCATTCCAGTTTTTAGAGTAATAAATATCTAAGATTCTAGAAACAGATTCTTGTAGATTTAATTTCTTTTGATAGATGAGAGTCCAATATTCCAAAGGCGTAATGTCTTCAGGCTTTATGCTTTCGACTAATTCGTTTTCAAGTTTTTTCCTTTCGAAAAAAGATAATTTTGAACTTAACTTTTCAAGGGTTTGACTTAATCTTTCGTTTCCAAAAAAATCAATGTTGTTTTGTTTGCAATATTCTGTAAATAGAGAAAGTTGCATTAAGAATCGAAAAGGAAACATTGGAATTGAGTCATTTGTTCTTTCAAGAAAAATTTTATCTTTTTCTTTGGCTAATTCATTGACTCTATCAGGATTATTTTGAGATAATTTTATAAAAGCATTTAAAGCAATTGTATTATTTTCATTGTATAAATCTTCAAATAAATCAGAAATTGAATCAATACTCTCTGATTTCAAAGATTGATTTACAAAGCAATTTTCGGAATTATTCCAAACGAAATTTTTATAATTTTTTGAAAAATAAATTAATAGATTAAGTACAGAATTGTTATCAAAATTATAATCTTTAGTATCCCAAGACAAAGAATTATTCCTGCCAATGGAACCAATATCTTTTCGGGTTAAAATTTTTAATAAATCAAAAAAGTCTTCCTTGTTATTATTGTAAAAATTAAACTTATCCCTTTTTTTGTAAAATTCTTCAGAAATCCTTAGAAGGCTTTCAGAGTTGTTTTGCTTAATTAGTAAATCAATATTTTTATTTTTAACCCAATCTTGCTTTAGTATTTCAGATTTTCTATTAATTAATTTTTCAATCTTTGCTTTTGGAAGTTCTCTAAACCCTACAGACTCTTTTCTTTGGTCAATAGGCGTAATATAAAAAGTTTCAATTTCTGTAGAATATTTTATTTTACGATTATTCTTCTTTAAAAAATCTAAGAATTGTTTTGAATTAATACTATCAATTATAATTTCTTGAGGAAGAAAAATTGAATTTTCAATAATAGCTCGTTTCGCTAAAATACGTTCTTCTGTTTCTAAATAATGATAACCTAAAAATTCTGCAAGTTTTTTATGACTGTCAAGAAAAGGAGCTAATTCATAAAACGCATTTTTTTGACCTGTTTCAAGATTTTTTTTTAACTTAAAAATTTTACTTTGTGAATATTGCTCTAAAAATTGACAATTATAAAAATTGACAATCAATAAGAGTAAAAATGGAATCAGTTTTTTCATAAAAAAAGCGAGAAATAATTCTCGCTTCTAATTTATGATTTTAAATCTAATTTCAATTCCAGTTCTGTAAGTTGTTCCTGATGAATCGGTGCAGGTGCATCAATCATCACATCTCTTCCTGAATTATTTTTCGGGAATGCGATGTAATCTCTAATCACTTCGTTTCCGTCCAAGATTGCAACTAATCTATCGAATCCGAAAGCTAATCCGCCATGCGGAGGAGCTCCATATTTGAAAGCGTTCATCAAGAATCCGAATTGCGCTTCTGCTTCTTCTTTTGAGAATCCTAACAAGTCAAACATTTTGGATTGTAAATCTTTATCAAAAATTCTGATAGAACCACCACCGATTTCGTTTCCGTTAAGAACTAAATCGTAAGCGTTGGCTCTTACTTTTCCTGGGTCAGATTCTAATAGATGGAAATCTTCGGTTTTCGGAGAAGTGAATGGATGGTGCATTGCGTGGTATCTTCCAGATTCTTCATCAAATTCCAATAATGGGAAATCTACAACCCAAAGTGGAGCAAATTCATTTCCTTTTCTTAAACCAAGACGATTTCCTAATTCCATTCTCAAAGCTGAAAGCTGAGTTCTCACTTTATCCGCATTTCCGCTCATTAAGAACATCAAATCTCCAGCTTTTGCACCAAATTTCTCAGCGATTTTCTTCAAATCTTCTTCAGAATAGAATTTGTTAACCGATGAAGTTACAACACCGTCGTTCTGGAATTTAATCCAAACCATTCCTGTTGCTCCAATTTGCGGACGTTTTACCCAATCAATTAATTCATCGATTTGTTTTCTTGTATAATCTGCGATTCCTTCAACGTTAATCCCAACAACCAATTCTGAATCATCAAATATTTTGAAATCTTTTCCTTTAACCAATTCATTCAGTTCCACGAATTCCATTCCGAAACGGATGTCCGGTTTGTCGTTCCCATATTTCTGCATTGCATCAGCAAAAGTCATTCTTGGGAAAGTTTCGAAATCATTTCCGGTAATATCTTTCAATAAAGTTTTCGTCATTCCTTCGAAAACATTCATAATGTCTTCTTGTTCTACGAAGGCCATTTCGCAATCGATTTGGGTGAATTCCGGTTGTCTGTCAGCACGCAAATCCTCATCACGGAAACACTTCACAATTTGGAAATATCTGTCCATTCCACCAACCATCAACAATTGTTTGAAAGTCTGTGGCGATTGTGGCAAAGCGTAAAATTGCCCTGGATTCATTCTGCTTGGAACAACGAAATCTCTCGCGCCTTCCGGAGTTGATTTAATCAAAACTGGCGTTTCAACTTCGATGAAGCCATTGTCAGAAAGATAATTTCTCACTTTCTGCGCCATTTTGTGACGGAAAATTAGTTTGTCTTTTACAGGATTTCTTCTGATATCCAGATATCTGTATTTCATTCTCAACTCTTCTCCACCGTCGGTTTCGTCTTCGATAGTGAAAGGAGGAAGTTCAGAAGCATTTAATATTTTTAAATCAGAAACCAAAATTTCGATGTCACCGGTTGGGATTTTTGGGTTTTTGGAAGCACGCTCGATAACGGTTCCTTCTACCTGAATCACAAATTCGCGACCTAATTTTTTAGCTGATTCCAACAATTCTTTTGAACTTCTTTCCTCGTCCAAAACCAATTGCGTAATTCCGTAACGATCTCGCAAATCGACCCAAATCATAAAACCTTTGTCACGGATGGTTTGAACCCAACCGGAAAGTGTTACTTTTTCATTCAGATTTGCCAGCGTCAATTCGCCGTTTGTGTGTGTACGGAACATTTTTTTAGATGTTAGATGTTAGACTTTAGATATTAGACATTTAGTAGCCTAATTTCAGAGTGCAAAGATAGAGATTACCTAAAAACTTCTATATATTTATATAAATCTTTTTATATAAATGTAAAATTTCTTGATGTCAAAGGTTGAATCTTGGCGCAGCGCGTGAGTGATAGTAGTGGATATCCTTTTTCTGTTCCTAAGAACAGGAAAAGATAGGAACGGATAGCCCGACCCGAGTTGAGGGATAAGCGTAGGAGAGGGATACGCCCAAAGTATTGGCTAATTAAAAATTAATTCATAAATTCGTAATAATCAAATACTTAATTATTATGGGGAAAGGTGACCAAAAATCTACCAGAGGAAAAAGAGTACGTGGAAGCTACGGCAAAACAAGACCGAGAAAAGCTTCGAAATCTGTAGTAGTTGTAGAAAAATCTGTAAAGGCGAAAGCAGAACCAAAGCCAAAACCAGCGAAACCAAAAGCTGAAAAAGCGAAAAAATCTGCTGAAGAATAAAAAAAGCCGTCTCGTTAAAAATGAGACGACTTTCATATTTTTATTAGGAATTTATTTTCCAAAAATGCTTCCCAGCAATCCACCAAGTCCACCTTGTTGAGATTGTTGTTGCTGATTTCCTCCACCAAGAACACTTCCTAAAATATCACCCAAACCTCCGCCAGAAGATTGAGTTGCTCCACCTATAACACTTCCTAAAATATCGCTTAATGGATTATTAGAAGCCTGAGCTTCTTGTGCAGAACTTCCAAGAATTCCACCTAACAAATCTCCAAGTCCACCGCCAGAAGTTACATTGCTCGCTTGCTTCTGCTGACCAATATAACCCATAATTACAGGAGCCAAAGTCGCCAAAACCGGACCGATTTTGTCCATAGAAATTCCTGTGTTTGCAGATAATTGATTTTCTACATTCGCTTTGTTTCCTCCAAAAATATGGTCAAGGATCGAGTTTCCTTCTTGTTCTCTGTCAAGAGCTTGAGCGGGGTTGTTCAAGATGCTTCCGTCGTGATGTTTGTCGAGCGTTGCATTCAGTTTGTCTGCTTCGTCAGCATTTTCTGATTTCTTTTTCAGATAGCTAATAACCAAAGGTGCAGCTACAACTAATAAAGCAATAATTTGATTTTTGCTGATTCCGAATTTGTTTTCAGCTTGTTCAGCAACTTGATTTCCAGCGCTTCCCGTGATAAGGTCTAATAGACTCATAATTTATGTTTTTAAATGTTTGAATCAAAGATAAAAAATAAGATTACAAGTTTTGGATTTCGGATAAATAATTAATATTTTTTTAGACTTTAGAATATAATCTTATCAGTATTCCGTTTTATCATCCTTTTCTTCCCACTGTTTAAAAGCTTCTAGACCTTCATCTCTTAATAATTGTTTAATTGGAATAGCTCTTTTTTCCATAGGAAGCTGTACTTCATCATAAATAAAAGAATCATCAAAACCGATATCTTTTGCATCAGTTTTAGTATTAGCGTACCAGATTTTGTCCAATCTTGCCCAATAGATAGCGCTAAGACACATAGGGCAAGGTTCGCAAGAAGTATATATCTCGCAACCAGATAAGTTAAAATCATTAAGATAAGTAGCCGCATTCCTAATGGCCATCACCTCAGCATGAGCTGTAGGATCATTATTAATGGTCACTTTGTTGGCGCCTTCCGCAATGATTTTTCCGTCTTTCACAATTACAGCTCCAAAAGGGCCTCCTCCTAATTTTATGTTTTCACAAGAGCACGCAATTGCCCTCCTCATAAATTCTTCTCTGTATAACATAGTTTTCTTTAATTTTTCAACAAAAAAAATCTGCTTCCAAAAAAAGCAGAAAATAAAGGTATAAAAAAACTTTATAAGAGTGTAAACTTAATTCTTAAAAATTGGAACATTACTGCACGCTTCACCAAACATCAGCGATTTCACTAGTGGTTTCAATTGTTCTACCAATTCCACATAAGCATTATTAGGGATAAACTCATCACTGCAACCTTTCACAAGAACACGTTTATCTTTCAATTCAGAAAAATCATAAGTCTGAATCGCATTATGCATCAATAGAACTTCCAAATCTTCTCTATTTCCGAAAACAATTTTCTTCGCAGAGTCAGTAATTTTTGAAGTAATCAGAAAATAAGCCCAAAGCGGAATAATCACATCCTCAGAACAATAGATGTAAACATAAGCGTCTCTATAAATTTCCTCATCAATATTTTTAATTTTCTCACGGAAATCTTTTTCCCTCAGAATCATTCCTTCCCAAAGAAAATCCTTGATATCGATTCCCAAACGTTTCCCTTTCGGAACAAGGTCAGAAATATCAAAATTCACCAATCCGCTGTTTGCAACTTTATTTACTATTTCTTCCATTTTCTAAATTCTAATATTTTTTAGGAGCTATTTCCCGCTATCCGTTGCAATCTTTTGCTTTTTCATATGTGAAAAAAAAGCAAAAGGATTTCCACTACTATCGGGGCTAGGGATTTTGTCTGTAAAATCAAATTTTTCCGACAAGTAGAAATTTCCCAATCCTAATAAACCAAAATGACTTATTTTTGTTCAAAGTTAATTATTTTGAACGGAAAACTTCTTTAGATTTATCTATCGAAAAGACTTTCAAAATCTAAAACCCAGAAACCTTGAAATATTACATCATAGCAGGCGAAGCTTCAGGCGATTTGCACGCTTCCAACTTAATGAAAGCCATCAAACAAAAAGACCAAAACGCAGATTTTCGTTTTTGGGGTGGAGACTTGATGCAGAAACAAGGTGGAACTTTGGTCAAACATTATCGTGATTTGGCTTTTATGGGTTTTTTGGAAGTGGTTCAGAATCTGAAAACCATTCTCAATAATATCAAATTCTGTAAAAAAGATATCTTGGAAAATAAGCCGGATGTTCTGATTTTGGTTGATTATCCCGGATTCAATTTGAGGATTGCGAAGTTTGCGAAAGAATTGGGAATTAGAGTTGTTTATTATATTTCGCCTCAGCTTTGGGCTTGGAAAGAAGGTCGCGTTGAAACGATTAAAAAATACGTCGATGAGATGCTTGTGATTCTTCCATTCGAGAATAATTTTTACAAGAAACATCAGGTCGAAGCTCATTTTGTTGGACATCCGCTTCTTGACGCCATCGAAGGTTTGCCACCAATTGATATTCAGGAATTCAAAAAGGAAAATCATCTTAACGATAAAGAAATCATAGCACTTTTACCGGGTTCCAGAAAACAAGAAGTTTCTAAAATGCTGGAAACAATGTTATCTGTAAGAAATGATTTTCCGGATTATCAATTCGTAATTGCCGGAGCTCCAAGTCTTGATAAAGATTTTTATGAGCAGTTTGTGGATGACGATGTCCATTTCGTTTCTAACAGAACTTATGATTTGCTGAGATGTTCCAAAGCCGCTTTGGTAACGTCGGGAACGGCAACTTTAGAAACGGCTTTGCTCAATATTCCCGAAGTGGTTTGCTACAAAGGAAGCAGAATTTCTTATGAAATCGGAAAACGATTAATAAAGAATATCAAATATATTTCTCTCGTCAATCTGATAATGGACAAAGAAGTTGTAACAGAACTCATCCAAAACGAATTGAATACTAAAAATCTCGTTGAAGAACTTAACAAAATTCTCAACACAAAAAAAAGAGATGAGGTTCTGAATGATTACGAAATTCTAAGAACAAAATTAGGTGGAAGCGGAGCGAGTCAAAATGCGGCTGAACTCATTGTAAATCTGAAATAATGGAATTAGAAAAATTATTACAAACAATAAAATCTCTTTTGCCAAAGATTAATGTAACGAATGAAAATATTTCCAAAGCATCAGTTGGCTGGCATTTGGAACATTCGCTTTTGATTATCAACGGGAGTCTGAAAGGTTTGACCATGACCAATCCTCAAGATTACAAACCGAAATTCAGTATCAAGAAGTTTGTATTTCTTAATTTTGGAATGATTCCGAGAGGGAAAATAAGAGCGCCAAAACAATTCATTCCACAAGAAGCGCCAACCAAAGAAAGTATCGAAAAACTTTTAAAACTTGCTAAAGAAAGATTAGTCAACACGCAAAATTTGCCCGCAAAATCTTTTATTACACATCCTTTTCTTGGAGATTTTGATAAAAAAACTACACTTAGATTTTTAGGTCTTCATACCAATCATCATTTGAAAATTATTGATGATATTTTGAAAAAGTAATACCAGTTAAAAATTATTTATTAACTTTATTCTCAGTATTTTACAATTCAATCTGGTTTTGTTTTATGAAGTGTAATGTTGTTTAGAATTCTAGCCAGAAAACACCTAAATTACAGATGAATAAACAACCTCTACTCATTTTACTTCTTTCTTTTATAGCCGGAATTCTTCTTCAGGAATTTCTTGTTTTGGATAGGTTGTTTGTTTGCCTGATTTTAATTTTTTCTGGGGTTTCATTAATTTCAATCTTTATAAAAACTGTTTTTTTTCAAAAAATCAAATATTATCTTCTATGATTTTTCTTTTTCTCAATCGGACTTTTTGTTCATTTTCAAAATTCTGAACAACCAAAAACTCCGACTTTAAAAGAAAAGGAAACGATTATTTTTCAATTAGATAAAAAACTCAATTCTAATGAAAAGAACAGAAAATATTATGTTGACATTCTACAGATTTCAGACTTAAAACAAAGAGAAAATTTACCCTTTAAAACAGTTATTAGTATTCCAAAAGATGTCGAGGCTTTGGATTTTAAACATTATTATAAAGCCGAAGTTTACATTCATCAACCGGAAGAAATCAAAAACGATTTTCAATTCGATTATAGAAAATATCTCGCAAGACAAGACGTTTATTTCCAAGCTTACCTCCCGAATGATATTCAGAAAATTGAAAAGTCATCCATTACATTTGAAGATAAAATCAAGCAAAAACGATTGGATGTTCTCAATCAAATCAATCATTCTTCATTGTCTCCAAAGATTCAGGAATTTTTGAAAGGAATTATTTTGTCGGATAGAACCGAGATGGATGGAGAAACGGTTAAAGATTTCAATCAAACAGGTTTAACACATCTTTTGGCGATTTCTGGTTCGCATATGGTGATTATTTTCTGGATTACATTGTTTGTTTTTAATCAAATAGTACCATTAAAATTTAAGAAAATTGCAATTGTACTTAGCTTAATATTGATCTGGATTTTTGCCGTTTTTATAGATTACGGAAGTTCTGTGATGCGAAGCTGTTTGATGATTACGTGTTATTATATAATGGTTTTGTTGCAACGGAAATCAGACTTGTTGCACTCTTTGGCGTTGTCGGCTTTTATACTTTTGATTGTCGATAGCAATCAGTTGTTTGATGTCGGCTTTCAGTTGAGTTATGTAGCAGTTTTGGGAATTTGGTGGCTGACGAATCCAATTAAAAATCTTTTCAGGAAGCCGAAATATCAAGTAGAAAAATTCTGCTATGAAATCTCTTCAATGACTTTTGCGGCGCAGATTGCGACTTTGCCATTAGCAATTTATTATTTTCATCAGTTTTCTTTTGTTTCGATTATTGCAAACCTTTTGATTATTCCGTTATCTGAAATTATTATTGTTTCTTCTTTGTTGATTGTAGTTTTGATTGCTTTCGGATTGAGTAATATTTCATTTTTGTATCAGGGTTTTGATGATTTTGTTGAGTATATTTTAAAATTGATTCATTGGTTTTCTGGCTTTGAATCTTTAATGAATAAAAATATTTCGCTAAATATTTTAGAGTTAGGAATTCTCTTATTGGCAATTTATTTTCTAAAGTTTTTAATTAAAGATATTTTAAACCCGAAGAACTTGATGAGGTTTGGATTTTGTCTTCTAGCGTTTTTTGCAGTTAGAACTACAATTAATATTCATCAATATGATAAAGAAGAAATGCTGGTTCACAGTTTTTACAAAGAAAAAATCGTGAGTATAAAAGATAAAAACCAACTTGTTTTTTGGATGAAGAAGAATAAAAATGAAGACAAGATTCGAGATTTTGTCATCAAGCCTTATTTGACTTCGAGACGGATAAAAGATTTTAAAATCAATTATATTCCTGCTGATTCTCAATATTTTGTTTATCAGGGGGATAAATTTGAGTTAAAATAGTCTAATGATGAATTTATTATTTCGGAATCCTCTTATCTGTCGAAATTTCCAAAGCACCAATACTTTGGTGAAAAACAAAAAAAACCTTCCAGAATTTGAAATCCTGAAAGGGTTTTATTGAAAAAATCATATTGTTTTATCTTACGATTGGAGCTACTTTCTCTCCGAACAACTCAATGGATTTCAACATTACATCGTGAGCAGGATCGCCCACATCCATATGTCCGATGAATCTTGTTAAGCCAAATAATTCTTTCATTTCAGCAATTTTGTCTGCCACTTCATTGGTGCTTCCGATGAAGAGTGCACCGTCTTTGCTTCTTCCGCCTTCGTATTGGTCTTTGGTGTAGGGTGCCCAACCTCGGGTTCTGCCGATTCTGTCCATCTGAGATTTATAATTGAAGAAATATTGGTCAATCACATTTTGGTCATCGCTCACAAAAGTATGAGAATGGATGGCGATCTGCATTTTACTTTCGTCGTGTCCGGCTCTCAGATATTCCTGTTTGTAAAACTCGATAAGGTTTTTGAATTGTCTCGGCATTCCACCAATGATGGCTACGATCAATGGTAAACCTAACTTCGCCGCTCTCAAAACAGATTCCGGAGTTCCACCAACAGCAATCCAAATGGGTAAAACACCGTTGTTAAAAGCTCTTGGATAAACTGTTTGATTCTCCATCGGTCTTCTAAGGATTCCGCTCCAGCTTACATTTTCTTCGTTATTGATTTTCAATAATAAGTCCAGTTTTTCTTCAAAAAGTTGATTGTAGTCTGACAAATCGTAACCGTACAAAGGAAAAGATTCGATGAAGCTTCCTCGTCCAACAAAAATCTCTGCACGACCTTTTGAAATCAAATCAATCATCGAAAAATCTTCATAAACTTTCACAGGTTCAGATGAACTTAGAACCGTTACACCACTTGCTAATTTGATATTATTAGTAATACTTGCAGCAGCAGCCAAAAGAATCTCGGGAGACGAAACGGCATAATCTGCGCGGTGATGTTCTCCCATTGCGAAAACATCCAGACCAACTTGATCCATCAATTTTACTTGCTCAAGAATTTCGTTAAGTTTTATGCTGGCGTCTCTGTATTTTCCGGTTTTTGTGTCTAGAGCAACATCTCCAAACATCCCAATTCCTAATTCCATAATAGTCTCAATTTTTTAATGAAACAAATTTACGACTTCATAGTTGGGTTCGCATTGATGTAGGATAATTATGAAATCATTATAAAAATTCGAAATATCATTTAAAATCAAAAAGCCCCAGAATAATCTGAGGCTGAAATTATTTTTTAGAAATTACCTTGGTATAGATATTATGGATTAAACCATCTGCAACAGAGATTTTCGGGACATAGATATGTTTGATTTCTGCCCAGCTCATCACATTATTGAAGATTTGAAGAGCCGGAACCAGAACGTCGGCGCGGTCTTCTCGGATTTGGTAAAGTTGCATTCTTTCTTCAACTGAAAGGTTTTGCATCTCTTTCAAGTATTTTTTGATAGCAGAAACAGGCATTGCTTTGCCGTCTTTGGTTTTGCTGAGAGAGAAGATTTTATTGATGTTTCCGCCGGAACCAATTGCTACAACGGGCTTTTTACTCTTGATTTTATCTTTGATTTCGTATTTCATTTCCTCCCAAACATTTGGGGTTACCAAACCATTAAGCAATCTGATTGTTCCAATGTTGAAGGAATGCTCGTACTTCATCTTGTCATTCTCATAGAAAGTCAATTCAGTAGAACCACCTCCAACATCAACATACAGATAAGCGAAATTTTTATCAAGTCCTTCCGCAACGTGATTTTCGTAAATCAATGTTGCTTCTTCGTCTCCGGTAATGATTTCTATATTGATGTCGGCTTGTTCTTTTACAATCTCGATGATTTCTTGTCCGTTTTTCGCATCACGCATTGCGCTGGTTGCACAAGCTCGGTAATGTTCCACTTTGTACATCGCCATCAATTGACTGAAGATTTTCATTGTATTAATGACCATCTGCTTTCTTTCCGGACCGATTTCACCTTTGCTAAAAACATCAAAACCAAGCCTGAGCGGGATTCTCAGAAGATTCAACTTTGTAAATTCTGTTTTCCCTCGGGTTTCTTTAACTTCATTGATTAGTAATCTTGCGGCATTACTGCCTATGTCTATAGCGGCAATTATCATTTTTCTTGAGACGAATTAAAGGATAAAATTAGTGAATTATTAATATTTCTGATTTTTGAGATATTTATAAGTTTCTATCTGCGACCTGTTTTCTTGTTTTTTATCAGATTCTACATATTCGTTTCGCAGGTTTTTATCTAGGATTCTCGCTTTTACATTATCCTGAAGCTGGAGTTCCAGAAGTTCTTTCAACTCTTTTTTAAGGTTTTTCTGAAGAATTGGAACGGCGGCTTCTATTCTGTAGTCCAAGTTTCTTGTCATCCAATCGGCAGAAGAGATGTACATATTTTCTGCACCTTTGTTATAGAAATACATTACTCTGGCGTGTTCCAGATATTCGTCAACGATACTGATAGCGTGGATTTTCTTCTTGAAGCTTTTTTGATTCACAGCGCAATAGATTCCTCTTACAATCATTTTGGTGTCAACACCTGCATTGGCTGCTTCGTAAAGTTTCAGAATTAATGTCTTATCACTTAAGGAATTGACTTTAATAATCATTTCAGCTTTTCTTCCTGCTTTGGCTTCTTCGATTTCTTTATCGATATGAGCAATGATTCTTTCTCGCATAAACTGAGGACAAACCATCAGACTTTTACATGTTTTCAAAATCGTGGTCGGGTCAGCTTTTGGTTTATTTAGAACATTGAATACTTTATTAATGTCTGCCATTATTGCTCTGTTGGAGGTCATTAATAAATGGTCTCCATAGATTTTGGCCGTTTTTTCATTGAAGTTTCCTGTGCTCACAAAACCGTACTGAATCGTTCTATTATTAACTCTTTTCTTGATGACGCACAATTTGGCGTGTACTTTTTTATTCGGAATTCCGACGAGAACTTTTACGCCTTCCAATTCCAATCTGTCTTTCCAGCCAAGGTTATTTTCTTCATCAAATCTCGCTCGCAATTCTAGCATTACCGTTACTTCTTTTCCGTTTCGAACAGCATTAATCAAAGCATTCACGATTTTGGAACTGGAAGCTAATCTGTAAGCTGTAATTTGGATAGATTTCACATCTGGGTCCATCGCAGACTCTCTCAGCAAATCAATCACCGAATCGTAAGAATGATAAGGGAAAGTCAGCAAAACATCTTTTTTAATGATGACATCTGTGACTCTTTGTTTGTTAGCAAATTCAGGATGAATGAAAGATGTTCTCTCAACAGGCTTTTGATAAGCTTTGAAAACATCAGGAAAATCCATAAAATGTCTGAAGTTATGAATCTTCTGTCCCGGAATAATGCTGTCTTTTTTAGTGAGATTTAGTTTTTTAATCAAGAATTCCAGCAATGCTTTGTCCATTTCTTTATCAAAGACAAAACGTGTTGGTTTTCCTTTTCGTCGGCTTTTGATGCCTTTTTCGATTTTGTCGGCTAAGGTTGTTTTGATATCATTATCGAGATCAAACTCAGCATCTTTTGTCACTTTGAAACAATGCGCTGTAAAATCATCATAACCAAAATACGAGAAAATATGCGGAAGATTATAAATAATGACATCTTCCAAAAGCATCACATCTTTTTGCTCCGGATTTTCTGTCGGTAACAAAACAAATCTTCCGTTTGCGGTTACAGGAACTTCTATAAAAGCATATTGACTTTCGTATTGCCATTCTTTTCTTCGCATTGCAATACCGATGAAAAGACTTTTTTCCCGCAGATAAGGAAGTGGTTTATTGTCGTGGAGCAAAATCGGAATCACGTTGGATTCTACTTCTTCATCAAAATATTTGACAACAAATTGTTTTTGATCCTCGGTAAGATGTTTGTGGTCTTTTATGAAAACCTTTTCTTTCGCCATTTCGCGCTGAACATCTTTCCAAGTTTTGTCAAAATCCTCTTGTTGATTGATGACAAGCTTATTTATTTTCTGTAAAATTTTGGAAGGCGCATCATAAAAAGACTCTGCCAAAACTTTTTGTTTGAAGTCCATTGCACGTTTCAATCCTGCCACTCTAACTCGGAAAAACTCGTCTAGATTATTAGAGAAAATTCCAAGAAATCTGATTCTGAGATGTATAGGGACGCTCTTGTCCATTGCTTCCTGAAGAACTCTAGCGTTGAAGCCTAACCAAGTGATGTCGCGCGGATTAAATTCTTGTGCCATTATAGGGTTTTTGATAATCTCAAAATTAGTAAAATCCATTGGAATAATTTGTGGTGCGCAAACTACAAAGTTCCCAATCTGTCTTATGTTTCTGAATTGTCAACTATTTTTTAATATTTATAAATGACAATTTGTCACTTTTTATGTCGTGGTATAAATATTGAGAATTGCTGAGTGTAAATAATTAATAATAACAAAAAATAACATATAAAAATGAGTAAAATAATCGGAATTGACTTAGGTACAACCAACTCTTGCGTTGCAGTAATGGAAGGTAAAGATGCTGTCGTTATCCCTAATGCAGAAGGTAAAAGAACAACGCCTTCTATTGTAGCGTTTACAGAAGATGGTGAAAGAAAAGTAGGTGATCCTGCAAAAAGACAAGCCGTAACTAATCCAAAGAAAACGGTTTATTCAATCAAAAGATTTATTGGAACTCACTTCAAAGAAGATGCTGAGGAAATTTCTAGAGTACCTTACGAAGTAGTTTCTGGACCAAACGATACTGTAAAAGTAAA
Source organism: Epilithonimonas sp. (assembly GCF_032055105.1). Taxonomy (GTDB): domain Bacteria; phylum Bacteroidota; class Bacteroidia; order Flavobacteriales; family Weeksellaceae; genus Epilithonimonas. The sequence continues at coordinate 2,441 of NZ_DAMBRK010000025.1, read as the reverse complement.
AATCGACGACAGAGAATATACACCACAAGAGATTTCTGCAATGACACTTCAGAAAATGAAGAAAACTGCTGAAGATTATCTTGGTCAAGAAGTAACAAGAGCGGTAATCACAGTTCCCGCTTATTTCAACGATGCTCAAAGACAAGCTACAAAAGAAGCTGGAGAAATCGCAGGTCTTAAAGTAGAAAGAATCATCAACGAGCCTACAGCAGCAGCCTTGGCTTATGGAATGGATAAAGCTCACAAAGACCAAAAAATTGCAGTTTACGATTTAGGAGGTGGTACTTTTGATATTTCAATCCTTGATTTAGGAGACGGCGTTTTCGAAGTATTGTCTACAAACGGAGATACTCACTTAGGAGGTGATGATTTTGATGATGTAATCATCAATTGGATGGCAGACGAATTCAAAGCTGAAGAAGGTGTTGACTTGAAGTCTGATGCAATCGCATTACAAAGATTGAAAGAAGCAGCTGAAAAAGCAAAAATAGAGTTGTCTTCTTCTCCTCAAACTGAAATCAACCTTCCTTATATTACAGCTACAGCTTCAGGTCCTAAACACTTAGTGAAGACTTTAACTAAAGCTAAATTTGAGCAATTATCTGCAGATCTAGTAAGACGTTCTATGGAGCCAGTTGCAAAAGCATTGAAAGATGCAGGTTTATCTACTTCTGATATCGACGAGGTAATCTTGGTTGGAGGTTCTACAAGAATCCCAATTATCCAAGAAGAAGTTGAAAAATTCTTTGGTAAAAAACCTTCAAAAGGAGTAAACCCAGACGAAGTAGTAGCAATTGGAGCTGCAATCCAAGGTGGAGTTTTAACAGGTGATGTAAAAGACGTTCTTTTATTAGATGTTACACCACTTTCTTTAGGTATCGAAACAATGGGTTCTGTTTTCACAAAATTAATTGATGCAAACACTACCATTCCAACGAAAAAATCTGAAGTATTCTCTACAGCTTCTGACAACCAACCTGCAGTAAGCATTAGAGTAGGACAAGGTGAAAGACCAATGTTCAACGACAATAAAGAAATAGGTAAATTCGATCTTACAGATATTCCACCAGCGCCAAGAGGAGTTCCTCAAATTGAAGTAACTTTCGATATCGATGCCAACGGTATCTTGAGCGTTTCTGCTAAAGATAAAGGAACTGGTAAAGAGCAATCTATCAAAATCCAAGCATCTTCAGGTCTTTCTGATGAAGAAATTGAAAGAATGAAGCGTGAAGCTGAAGAGAACGCTTCTGCTGATGCTAAGAAAAAAGAAGAAGTTGAAATCTTCAACAAAGCTGACGGATTGATCTTCCAAACTGAAAAGCAATTGAAAGAATTCGGTGATAAATTGTCTGCAGACAAAAAAGCAGCTATCGAAACTGCTCACGCAGAATTGAAAACCGCTTTCGAAGCTAAAAACGGAGATGATGTAAAAGCCAAAACCGAAGCTCTAGACGCAGCTTGGATGGCCGCTTCAGAAGAAATGTATGCAGCTGGACAGCAAGCTCAAGGTGCAGATGCAGGACAGTCTCAAGGTCAAGCAAACGGTGCAGAAGATGTACAAGATGCAGACTTCGAAGAGGTAAAATAAGATTCAGAGAGTCAGGCAATAAATGAATCCTCAAGTGAAAGCTTGGGGATTTTTTTTCATTGGAAAAAAAGTTTAATTTTAACACAATTATAACATTTGTTGTGATAAAATTAAGACCGCGTGGTTTGGTTTTTGCTACCAATTGAAGCGATTCTCATGTTTAATTTGAGTTTTCATGGTTATTAGTTTTTACCCAGCTTCGGCTGGGTTTTTTTATTGAAGATAAATCATTATTAAATACGTTTACACTAAATATATTATTATTGAAGATTTCAAAATTGATTATCGTCATCGCTTTGTTCGCCATGCAATTTGGATTGGCTCAAGAGAAAGCAGATGTCGTTCTAAATAAAGCGCTTACGCAAGCTAAGACAGAAAATAAAAATGTTCTTTTGGTATTTCATGCTTCTTGGTGTGGCTGGTGCAAACTGATGGAAAAGAATATGAATCTCCCCACTACAAAACCTCTTTTCTATAAAAGTTATGTGACAGCTTATGTAGATGTTCAGGAACGTGGAGAAAAGAAAAAGTTGGAAAATCCTGGCGGACAGGAATTGATGAACAAATATAAAGGAGAAACTGCCGGACTGCCATTTTGGTTGATGCTAAGTCCAAAAGGAGAAGTGTTGGCAGATTCTTTTGATGATAAAGGTGAGAATATTGGCTCGCCTGCTTCTAAAGAGGAAGTGGCTTCGTTCCTTGAAAACTTGAGAAAACCTCCCATCTGAATAAAAACGAACTCCAAAATATAGAACAGGTTTTCGTAAAGAAAAATTAAAAGTAATCCCCAAGTGAAAGCTAGACTGCACCCAAAAGTTTAGACAAAATTAAATAATATTTTGATAGGAAAGAG
>NZ_DAMBRK010000024.1:0-27292 GCF_032055105.1 Epilithonimonas sp. | reverse complement strand
TAGAAAAATGAATAGACTTAAAATTGAATTAATTTAATAATGCACTACGAGTTAAAGTGTATTTCCTGGAATAGATCTTGACTACAAATATCTGAATTGACAATGTTTTTAATATCATCAGAATTTTTAATACTAAATATTCCAGCTATAGAATTAAGATAAGTGTTGATGATTTTTAATGTAAAATAAAGGATTGCTACTAGTAATAGAGACAATTTTGGTTTGATGTTCTAGTTCCAATCTCTTGCATTTCTATAAAGATAACCCGTTTTCAATTGATTGAAATAAATGTTTTTAATTGTCTATTTATCTTATTGGAGATAAATTTCCACATAATAAAACCCAAAAAGAATAATTGTTTTAGTTGTCAAAAGCTAAAGTGATTTTAAAATTCGAGATTAGAATACTTAGCTTATTGCTGAAATCTTTTGTGGAATCTTAAAAAGGATATTAAAATGATCTAATATTTTTTATGTACCTTCTAAACTTCAAAAAAAATGAGCTGTATGAGTAAAATATTAAAACTTCGCACTACACTGAACGGAGGAATTGTAATTCCAAGTCTTATTTTTATAATAGGAATTTGCATGGTGTCTGCAATATTTCCTAAAGACTCACAAATCATTCTCAATGCCGTTAAAAATTTCATTTTCTTTAATTTAAATTGGATTTATGTTTGGGCGGTTACTCTTTTTGTTATTTTCCTTGTTTTCTTAATGTTCAGTAAGTTTGGAAACATCAGGCTGGGGCGTAATGACAGCAAGCCCGAATATTCCTTCTTTTCCTGGATATCAATGCTTTTTGCTGCAGGTATGGGAATTGGACTGATGTACTTTAGTGTTGCCGAACCCATGCAGCATTATTCTAACGAAGTTTTTAGTGCGCAATCATCGGTTGACAGAGCCAAAAATGCACAGTTATACACATTCTTCCATTGGGGAATACACGCTTGGGCTATCTACGGACTCGTAGGTCTTTCGTTAGCTTATTTTGCTTATAGATACCGATTGCCATTATCTCTTAGAAGCTGTTTTTATCCTCTGTTGAAAGATAAAGTAAAAGGAAGATGGGGAAATGCTGTTGATGTATTTGCACTGTGCAGTACATTTTTCGGTATTACTACCACACTGGGCTTTGGTGTTGTACAAATTAATTCTGGTCTTGAAATACTTAATGTCTTGCCTGAAAGCAGTTTCAAATATCAGGTTCTTATTGTTTTATTTTTGGTTTCTTTGTCAGTGGTTTCAGCTGTAAGTGGTGTTGATAAAGGGGTGAGGATATTGAGCAATATCAATATTATTGCCGTCATAGTATTACTTTTATTTGTGCTTACTTTAGGACCCACAGTGTATCTGATTGGAAGCTTTACAGAAGGTATTGGAAACTATATTTCGCAATTTTTCAGCTTAACATTTAATACCCATGTCTACGATGCCAATACGCAACCTTGGTTTTTTGATTGGACAATTCTCTATTGGGCATGGTGGATTTCTTGGTCGCCTTTTGTAGGCTTATTTATTGCTAGAATCTCAAAGGGACGAACCATTCGGGAATTTATTGCCGCAGTCCTTATTATTCCCAGCTTATTCAACTTTATTTGGATGTCGGTTTTCGGTAATTCTGCTATTTGGTTTGATATGAATGTAGCCAATGGCATACTTAGTAAGCTTTCCTCGAATCCTGATGCTCTTATGTTTCGTTTTTTTGAGTATATGCCTTTCACAAAAATAACCAGCTTTTTGAGTATCCTTATCATAATCATTTTCTTTGTAACATCTGCAGATTCAGGTATACTTGTTATGAATAATATCGCTACAAAAAATGCAAAGGTCTCCCCAAAATGGCAAACTTTCGGTTGGGGAATATTGCTTTCTGCTTTGGCTCTGATTCTTCTTAATGCTGGTGGGCTCGCCGCTTTACAGAGCATGACATTAATTACTGCTTTGCCATTTTCTATTATTATGATTTTGTTTATTATTTGTTTAATGAAAGCTTTAGTTGTAGATCAGAAATATTATGACAGAGATTTTTCTACAACTACAGTTCCGTGGTCTGGTGTTTTTTGGAAGCAAAGACTTCATCAGATTGTTTCGTTTCAAAGTCAGAAAACGGTCAGCCAATTTATTCAGACAACTGCTAAGCCCGCTTTTGTGGAACTGCAAACAGAGTTTTCAAAGGTAAACATCGAAGTCAGAATCAATGAAGGGACAGAACCAGAATCTGTGGAAATAGAGATAAAACATGATGTTATCAATAACTTTATTTACGGTGTAAGAAACGAATCGAAAGCGGTTTCAAGCTATTTGTTGGAAGAGGATAATCTTCCAAATCTAGATGATAAGATTGCTTATTTTCCTACCTCATATTTTGGGGATGGTAGAGAAGGTTATGATGTACAATTGTTTACTAAGAATGAACTGATTTCTGATGTTTTGAAGCATTATAGTAGGTTTATAGAAATTATTTCTGAAGAAAAAAATGAACTTTTCATTAGTAGTAATATCAACCATAGGTTCAAATAATTAGTATGAATTAAAAGTTTTTCTAGTAGATCACACCATTAGAAAACTTATCGCAATCAGGACTAATTGAAGACTAATTTAAAAGCCATTTTGTAATCTTGTTGTGTACGCTTGTACGTCTTCAAACTAAATTGGATATTTTGGAATAAATTCTTAAGGAGTATTTAGGATTATAAATTTATTAAACCCGTTGTGCATTTAGCATAAATTAATTTTTATTTTGTTTAAACTTCTTTTGAATATAAAGAAATTAAGATATTGTATCATTGTAAAAGAAGTGATTTTAGAGGTAATTCTGGTTGCCAATCCTTCAAAAGTTTTTGCTAAATTGATGTGTAGTAAAAATTGCCCGCTCAGTTGTGAAATAGCTGTTTCAATTCGTTTTCTAATTTTAGATTTTACTTTCGAAAACGACACAAATTCATGTTGATTTTTTCGCATTGGAACAGAAAGTTTAATGTTTGAGTAATTGAACAGATCAACCCTTAATTTTTCGCTTATATACCCTCTGTCGCCTATAAGTAAACAGTTTTTGAAATTTTCTTTTACATCCTTCAGATAATTGATGTCATGAACATTGGCCGGAGAAAAATCGAAGGAATGAAAAACACCATTTTTGTCGCAGACAGCATGTAATTTATAACCAAAATATCGTGTTTTTTGTGCTGCACAATATCCAAATTCCGGGCGGATATTTTCTGTAGAACAAATTCCGCTGCGATTCGCTCTACTTATTTTGCAAATTTCCAATGGGGTTGAATCAACAATAAAAACGTCCGTAAAATCAGAAAACTTTGAACTCAAAACTCTGCGGATTTCTTCTAAATAAGAAAACAATTTTCGCTTTCTTCTGTTATAAACGCTTCTTTCTATTTTTTGTTCCAGTTCTGTTTTTGAAATGTATCTAAACAATTGTAGTTCAGAGTTTATCGACATATATTCTGCAGTAATATTTAATGCTACAAGTTCTAAATCAGAGAGTTTTGGAACTCTGATCTGAGGTTTAGTTTTAATATGACTGCAAGTATTTATCAATTCTTCTAAAATAATTTTGTAGTTTTGAATAAGATTGTTCATGTGTTTAAATGATTGGTAGTCAAATAAATATACGGTTTTTAAACCAAATGAACAATCTTTTATCGTTTAATTACTAAATATACAACAGGTGTTCCAATATTATTTAAAACCTTTGCTTCCAAACTATATTTCAAAGCCAAATCAAAAACATCTCTGTTGTAATAGATATTTGCGGCTTCTATGTAAAAAGAATTACTGATGCTTTCATCATTTGATTTTGAAGAAATCTCATCTGCGAGATTGATATAGCCAATTGGCATCGTTTATATCACTCTTAAATTTACTAATTAATCAAGTATATCATTGATTAAAAAACAAAACTTCCCATCAGTTTTGATGGGAAGTTCTTTACTCTGTTGTGTAAGTGATGTTATCGAAATAGTAAGTATGCTTGTTACCAGTGAATTCTTTAAAAGTAATATTCTGTACAGCTGCTGGATTATTAAGTTGTGACCAAGTAAATTTCACTTCTTTCCAATCTTTTCCAGTAGTAAACTGCCTTACTTCCGAATCACTCCAATCGCCATTGAAAATTAACTCTAATTTTCCATCATCATCGGATCTAACAGCAAATTTGATTCCTGTATATTTGGTCACTGCATCCTGATCCCAACCCCAATTTCCTTGAATATTATCCCATCCGTTAATTTCCTTTTTGATAAATACATTACCTTGGAAAGCCGCAGAATGGTCTGTAACATACGTATGATTATTCCAAGCTTCAAAATCCCAAGGGGCATAAAAGCTGTCATCAAAAATAGCTGTTCCAACTGCTGTATCCCATGTATTGCTTCCAGAAAGTGTGGTTACTGTAATCTTTTTGCCTTGAGAATCAGCTGGAAGTTTGATTTTCATTTCTGTTAAACTTTTAGAAATAATCTCTGCTTCGGTATCTCCAACTTTCACAGTAGGATTTACAAAATAATTACCATAAAGTGTCACCTCTTCTCCGTCTGCTGCATTAATAGGATTAAAGCTTTTAAAAACCGGCGATGGTGGCGCTACAACAAAGTCATATTCTACTGTACCAATTCCAGTTACAATTTTAAGTTTGTTGTTCCCATTTTCATATGGTGTATTGGTATTAATTGTAACAATGATATGTGTATCTGTAATTAAATTGGGATTGAAATAAGATTCGGTTTCGTTAAAATAGATATGCCTCAAACTAGCAAAACCTTTCCCTTGGATTACGTAGGTATTGTTGGCATAACCAATTGTTGTTGGAGTAAGTGGGGAAACTGGTTGTCCATCCGAATCAACAGAAGCTGATACAAACTCTACCGAAGGTGCTGTTGCCTGATAAGTAACATCGTCGTCATCACAAGATTGTATTATTATTAGTGACAATACGGCTAATAAAATAGACTTATATGATTTTAAAAATAATGTTTTCATAGCTCAAAATAGTATTAGAATTGATACGGAACTGGCTGCTCCAAAAGTTTAGGATTCTTAGCAACATCGTTTGCAGGATATGGCAACGTAAAACTAGATTCGGTCGGGGTATAATACTCTGCACTATTCATATTTCCTCTGTTTTGTGCAGACATAATAGATATAGCTTTGCTACGATCTATTCTTCCAAGGTCAAACCAATAATCACCTTCAAAAGCTAGCTCTTTTCTTCTTTCTTTGAACAGGTCATCAAAAGTAAAAGAAGAAACATTGGAAAGACCCGCTCTGTTCCTTACTGCATTATAAGAAGCCAAAGCCGTAGCATCGGAAGTTGAGCTTCCACCAGCAAGAATACTTTCTGCATGGATTAATAATAGTTCTGCATAACGCATAATGTAAGTATTATTGTCCATCATAGCATAAGAATCTACCGGTCCTGTAACGTTTCCATTTACAATACCTAAACAATATTTTTTGATTGCTGCGCCTGATCCTTGACCGCCAATTTGATCAGCTGCTGGAACCGTTAAACCTGTTTTAAATTCTAGTCCATCTTTGTACTTCATATCCGGGTAGTTATTGCCTGGAAACATGATGGTTTGATTTCTTCGGACATCGCTACTTTCATAAAGGGAAAGTATATCTTGAGAAGGCGCAAAAACACCACCGTAAGAAGCATTAGAAGTAGAAATAGTACCATTAGATATACCAAACTGTGTGTTACAGTTATTTGCAGAACCATAGTTAGCATCTCCTTTCCATTGTAATGAGAAAATAGACTCCTCATTATTGTTATTAGTATAAGAATACAAGTCAGCAAAAGACTTCCCAGTGAGAGAATATTGCGATGTTCCACCTAATAATTTGAATTCTCCGCTATTAATAACCTCTTCCGAGAGTTGTTTTGCCATCGCATAGTTTTTGTTGTACAAATATATTTTCGCCAACATTGCTTTCGCAGAACCTTTGGATACTTTTGCATTTGAAGCATAAGCACCACCTCGAACTTTGGAGTCTAATAATTCGATAGCTTTGGTATAATCTCTCCTAATAAGTTCGTAGACATCAGAAACAGGGTTTGTATTAAGCTGAGGGCTATCTACATGGTTGAAATTATTAACTATAATTGGCACATTGCCCCATAATCTTACCAGATAAAAATAAGCTGTCGCTCTTAGGAAGTAAGCTTCCCCTAATGCATTATTGATAACCGACTGACTTACAGAAGAACCAGCATAGGTTTGTAAATTATTAATCAAATAATTGGCTTGCGCAACATTAGCCCAAAGTGACTGCCAACCGGCATACATCTCTGCATCTATAGAGGTGATAGAAAACGTCCTCATTGCATTGACATCGGAGGAATTGGTATACATATTGCCAGAACCCACCTCCGAGATGGCGTAAAAAAACTTATTATTAAACTGAAACCAAGTTTTATAATACAAAGCATCTGTAGCGGTACGCACCTGGTCATCATTTTGATAATAATTGTCAGCACTTATTGAGCTCACAGATGGTCTATCTGTAAAATCATCGTTACATGAGATCATACCTCCCAAAAGAGCTGCTACTATAATATATTGTTTGAAATTTGTTTTCATAATTGCTTGAGTATTAAAAATCTAAATTAAGACCAAATGTAAAAGTTCTAGGCGTTGGATATCTTCCGTTATCAACCCCAGTTAATAGAACATTTTGATTAAAAGCTCCAATCTCAGGATCATATCCGCTGTATTTTGTAATTGTGAATAAGTTTTGCGCAGTAACATAAACTCTAAGTTTAGAAAGTTTTAATTGACTGGCAATTTCTGGAGAAAGCGTGTATCCTAGAGTCACATTCTGAATTCTAACATAATCTCCTTTCTCTACATATCTATCGGAAATCATTATATTAGGATGAGAATCACTATTAATCAATCTTGGCTGGCTGGCATTAGGATTACTAGGACTCCAATAATCCAAAGCATCTACCAATTGATTCTGATACATCATAGCGTTCTGAGTTCCATTTCTTTTAGTAAGATTCAGGATATCATTACCTACAGAGCCTTGTACAAAAATTGAAAGATCTAAACTTTTATATCTGAAAGTATTAGTAAAACCAAAAGTAAAATCTGGATTTGGATCTCCGATAACAGTAAGATCTAAGTCATTAATAACGCCATCTCCATTGATATCAGTATATCTAATATCCCCCAACTGAGGAGCAGAACCAAATATCGTAGAAGGAGCTCCCACAAGATCAGAACTAGACCTATAAATACCATTAGACTTCAATCCCCAGAAAGTTCCTACAGCACCGCCAATCAGCGTATTTGTTGCAATCATTGGTTTGTATCCGTTGATATTCACTTCTTCGGTAAGATTGGACATACCGTTTACCAGTTCAAGAAGTTTGTTACTATATCTTGACACGTTAAGACTTGTACTCCAACTGAAGTTTTCATTCCTCAGCTCATAAGCAACATTAGCCTCCAAGCCTCGGTTTCTCATACTGCCAATATTGGAATAAGGTGGCTCGATTCCACCATACTGAGAATATCCTCCAGTTAAATAAGCAGGCAAAGGTAGCCTGAACAAGAAATCGGAAGAAGTTTTATCAAACCAATCAAACGTAATGTTTAATTTTTTAATCAACGTAAGATCCACTCCGAAGTTAGTTTGCTTCATTGTTTCCCACTTCAAATCAGGATTATTTTGATATGCCGGAATATTGTAAATAGTAAGTTGAGAAGCATACAAATTATTGGAAATCTGCTGGTTTCCTGTCTCCCCGTATCCTGCACGGAACTTAAGATTACTTATAATATTTTGTGGAATCCATTGCATAAAACTCTCTTTCGTCACACGCCAAGAACCAGAAACACTCGGGAAGTAACCTACTTGATTTTTCCCATCATTAATTACAGGATCAAATTTAGACGATTGATCTCTTCTGATAGATGCAGAAAGCCCATACCTCCCATTGAAATCATATATTAATCTAGCAAAGTAAGATGAAAGAGATGCACTGCCAGATTCGCCTTGCACTTGAGTTGTCTCTGCCATACTAATCGTGTAAACATCATTTGATTTGAAACCATGTCCTTCTGCATTTTGCCATTTCCAATGACTATCCAAGGCTTCCTGCCCAACCATTAATGTAAATTTATGACTTCCAAAAGACTTATCGTAAGTCAAAATATTTTTGATGTTAGTAGAATACCAGTCGTTGTTTCTTAACCATAGATCAGCTGTATCATTAGATTGAGAACCTCTGTTGTATTGTGGCCAAAACTCTGTATTTTCTGCAAACTCTGTATTAGCAGATAATTCTACGCGGTATTTAAGCCCTTTTACGATGTCCGCTTCTGCAAAAATGTTTCCTAAGAAATTTTTTCTAACCAACTTGTTAACCTTTGTCAACGCTTCTGCAACTGGATTGAAGTAGTTAACGTTTTGCCCTGCAGGAGGAGAAGCATAACTACCATCTGCATTATAAATAGGAAGATCAGGAGCTTGTAACAACGTATTAGAAATCAAACCATTATAACTTTGCGTGATTGTAAAGTTTTGATTTGAAATACCTCCAGACAAATTAGCTCCAATCTTCAACCAAGGTTTAACTTTTGCATTGATATTAAACCTACTAGTATACCTTTTTAAACCTGTATTGATAATGGTACCATCTTGATCCAGATACCCAAGAGATGCATAGTAATTCACATCATCTTTCCCCCCAGAGAAAGAAAGCTGATGACTTTGTGAAACTGCAGTTTTGTAAATAGTCCTTTGCCAATCTGTCCCTTCTCCTAACAACTCTGGATGTGCAAACTCTGGTCTAACTGTAGCACCATTAATTGGAGCCATCGCATTTTGCAATTCAGCATATTGACGAAGATTAAGAACGTCAAGATATTTATAATTATTAGATACCGATGTAAAACCATCATAGCTTATCTTTCCCTCCCCTTTTTTTCCAGATTTGGTCGTAATTATAATAACACCATTAGCCCCGCGAGAACCGTAGATAGCAGTAGCAGAAGCATCTTTTAAAACATCTATAGACTCTATATCGTTTGGATTGATGAAAGAGATTGGCGAAACTGCAACACTACCAGAACCTCCAGTAGACGACATATCATTCCCAGCAATTGGCCTCCCAGAGGTCGATTTACCAGTGGCATCACCAGAAACAGGAACGCCATCAATAATATAGAGAGGCTCATTGGTCCCATTAAGAGAAGTAACACCTCGCACTCTAATAGATACTGCCGAACCGGGTTGTCCACTATTGTTTGAAACGGAAACACCAGCCACTTTCCCTTGCAACATCTGATCCACAGAGGTTTGTTTAAGATCCTGAATATCCTTTGCTTTCACAGAAGAAATTGCCGAGTTAACATCAGTTTTCTTCTGAGTTCCATAACCGATAACTACAACTTCGTCTATACTGGTTTCCTTCAAACTATCTTTTTTTGTCTTTTGCGCTTCTACAAGGCCAAAAGGTAAAAAAGTAAGAGCAAAAAACCACGCCGCTCTATTCAAAGTTAGAGGACGAGTAGCATTTTGATTTAATTTTCCCATGGTATGAATAAGGTTTGATTTTTTTTGGCGTTAATTAAGATTCAATTAACATTTTGTTTATATATGAGCAAATCTATATTTTGCACGTCTTATGAATTAATATTATTTTGTCATTATTAAATGTTATTTTTATACAACACACTAATTAATTTTTAAAAAAACATACCAAACAATTGATTAAAAACACATTAAACAAATTTTAAATTTAAAAAAATTGTGATTATATTTTATTATTTTACATGAAATAATAACAAAAACAGATAAGAAAATATCAATATACTATCATTTTAAGACAAAAAAGAACCAATAAAAAGAACGAAAAAACCATCCAATTTGTTAATTTTTCAAAAAAATCAAACTATTGCACTTTTTTAACACCATTAAATTTCGCTTTGAATTCACTTGGTGTTGATTTCTGAATTGACTTGAAAATTTTGTTAAAGTTTGCAATATTATTAAAACCAGCTTCAAAAGCAATCTCAGATACCGTCAAATCCTTTTCTATAAGCCATCTTGCGGCGTAACCCACACGAACCTCATTGAGGTAATTAACAAAAGTTTTACCCGCTCTTTTCTTAATATATCGATTAAAAGTCACAATACTCATATTCACAAGCTGAGCAACTTCTTCAAGACTGATTTTTTTTTCGAAATTATTATGCACATAATCATGAACAATTTTCATACTGTCATTATCCACAAAAGTCTCTTGTTCTATACTATATGATGACAAAATAGTTTTATCCTCTGCAATCGCCAATTCATGAAGGATAAACATCATTTCCATAAAAGCTTCGAAGCTATTCTTCTTTGATAATCCTAAAAAATTATCTTTTAATCGTTCCGTTGTTTCTTTTGAAAAAAGAACTCCCCTTATAGATAATTTAACAAGATCATTGATTGGCTTCATGATTCTTCTTTTCATCAATGAAGAATCAAAAAAATCTTGATTAAACTGCACTGTAATCTCATGGATTTTCTTGGATTTCCCTTTGTAATTATCCCAGCAATGTGGCAAAAACGCACCAACCATCACCAATTCCAAATCATCAATTTCTCCTACATGATCACCAACAATCCTTTTATTCCCTTTACCCTTGGAAATAAAATTAATCTCAATTTCCGGATGATAATGAATAGGAAAATCAAAGTTTTTTTTCACCCTATCAAACACCAAGAACGTCTCATCTGGAGAAATAGTAGCTATCTCCCTAAGAATAGTTGAATTTTTGTCCATATTATATCGAATTTAACAATTTACAAAACAGCACTTTAAGAAAAAAATGTCTTTTTCATACATAAAAATGACAAAATAACATTACTATATACAAACATACATAAATAATTTTGGCATTAACCAAATGTTAATACATTTAATAAAAACTTCTAACAAATGAATGTTTTCAAAAAAACATTGTTATTATCTCTTGCCCACTTATTAAGTTTGAGTTATGCACAAAAATTTGTGAGTGTTAAACAAAATCAATTTGTGTATAAAAGCAAAGCTTATTATTTTGTTGGAACCAACTTTTGGTATGCTTCCTATCTTGGTTTGGAAAAAAATCCGAAAAAAGGAATCGACAGACTAAAAAAAGAGTTGGATTTTCTGAAAGATAATAATGTTAAAAACATCCGTGTCTTAGCAGGTGTAGAAGGAGCAGGAAAAATTAACGGAGTGAATCGTGTGGAACCAAGCTATCAACCGGAAGCTAGGAACTTCAGTGATGAAAATCTAAAGGGATTGGACATTCTAATGTCAGAAGCTGGAAAAAGAAACATAAAAGTTGTACTTTTCTTATCCAACAATTGGGAATGGAGCGGAGGATGGCTCCAGTACCTCAATTGGAATGGCAAAATTGATGATGAGACAATGAAACGCGCTCTCAATTGGGATGAACTTCGTGATTACACTTCAAAATTCTACTCTTGCACCGAATGTAAAGCTCAATATTATCAGCAAGTTAAGAATATCATCACTAGGAAAAACACAATCACTGGAAAAAAATATGTTGATGATACGACTCTAATGGCTTGGGAAATAGCGAACGAACCAAGACCAATGAGACCACCTGCTAATGAGGACTATAAAAAATTTATTTCGGAAACTGCAAAATACATCAAATCATTAGACAAAAACCATCTGGTGACAACCGGAAGCGAGGGCGAACAAGGTACCGAAGATATGCAATTGTACAAAGAAAACCACGCCGATAAAAACATTGATTATCTTACTATTCATATCTGGCCAAAAAACTGGGGCTGGTTTGATAAAAACAAGATGAATGAGGGTTTTGAAAATGCAAAAAGCAAAACATTAGATTACATCAACAAACATATACAAATAGCCGATGAACTTAATAAACCATTGGTTTTGGAAGAATTTGGATTTCCGAGAGACCATCATTCATTCGACATCAATAGCACCACGGTTTTAAGAGATCGATATTACGATGCTATTTTCAAGCTTTGGAAAACCAATAAAGACAAAAACGGAAGTTTTGCAGGAACGGCTTTTTGGGCATTTGGGGGTATTTCCAAACCGATTCCCGGACAAATATATTGGAAAAAAGGAGACGATTATATGGGCGATCCACCAATGGAAGAACAAGGACTGAACGCTGTCTTCAACTCAGATAAAACTACTTGGAACATTATTAAAACTTATTCACAAGAAATCAAATAAATGTATTTTCCATCTAACATAAAATACTTCTTGTACCTATTCTTTTTTGGAGGTTTGTTTTCTGCTCAAACAAAAGTTTTAGTTAATAAAAACGCTACCAAAGAGACTCAAAACCTGTATAAAAACCTTTGGATATTATTGGACAAAGGGATTATGTTTGGGCATCAGGACGATCTGGGCTATGGTGTTAACTGGCGAATGCAAGAAGGAAGAAGTGATGTCAAAGAAACTGCTGGCGATTATCCTGCTGTTTTTGGCTGGGACCTGATTCATTTTGAGAACGAAAAAAATGGACCAATTGATTTTTTCAGTTTTAAAGAAATGAAGAAAATGATGGAAGATGTTTATAACATAGGAGGCATCAATACACTCAGTTGGCATACTTCTAATCCAAAAACAGGAAAAGATGCTTGGGACAATACCAAAGAAAGTATAAAAGTAATTTTACCTGGCGCAGAGAAACATTCGCTGTACAAAAGTTGGCTGGATAAAATCGCGAAATATTTAAGCAGCATCAAAGGCAGAGATGGGAAAAACGTACCTATCCTTTTCCGTCCTTATCATGAGCTTACAGGCGATTGGTTCTGGTGGGGAAAAGGAAACTGTAGCTCGGAGGATTATAAAAAACTATGGATCTTCACTTATGAATATCTGACCAATTATAAGAAAGTAAATAATCTGATCTGGATCTATAACACATCTGACTTCAATACAAAAGAAGAATTCTTAGAATTTTATCCCGGTGATGCGTTTGTTGACATGATAAGTTTTGACAAATATCTCTATAACAATCCTGTTCAAGATAATTCTTTTGTAGAGCAAAGCCAAAAACAGTTCAAGATCATGGATGAGATTGCAAAAGAACATCACAAGATTCCAGCATTGGCAGAAACCGGCTACGAAGAAATACCTTACAACCAGTTTTGGACAAAAACTTTGATGGAAGCTGTTGGACCATATAAAATCTCATATGTTTTGGCATGGAGAAATCATGGACTGAATCATGAGAACAAGATGCATTATTATGTACCTTACAAAGGTCATCCCAATGAACAGGATTTCAAAAACTTTCATGATGATGAAAAAACACTATTTCTGAAATATATTCAAAATACTAATATTTATAAATAAACTTTTTCAACGATAAAATGAATCAAAATAAAATCACTTTAAAAGAGAAAATCGGATATGGTTTCGGGGATGCAGCTTCGTCTATGTTCTGGAAAATATTCGGGATGTATTCTCTCTTCTTTTACACCGATGTTTTTGGAATCACTGCCGCAGCTGCAGGAACCATGTTTCTTATCGCAAGATTATGGGATTCTATTTTTGATGTCTTTGTAGGAATTGCCGCAGACAGAACTAAATCTAAATGGGGAAAATATAGACCATACCTGCTTTGGTTTGCAATTCCTTTCGCCGTGATGGGAGTTATTACGTTCTATGTTCCAGACTTTGGAAGTTCCGGTAAATTGATATATGCATACATCAGCTATTCTTTGATGATGATAGTTTATTCTTTGATCAATGTTCCTTACGCATCGCTCCTTGGTTCAATTTCTTCAAATCCTGAAGAGAGAAATTCACTTTCGTCATACAGAATGTCGTTTGCATTCATTGGAAGCTTTGTAACATTTATGCTATTACAGCCATTAATTGATTTTTTTGCAAAAACATTTGATTCAGAAAACTATGAAAAAACTCAACAAGCTGTAGAAAGCTCAATCAGTACATCTGCAATTGCATGGTCTTTTGGAGTTGGAGTTATTGGCATACTATGCGTTATTCTTTTCTTTTTATGCTTTAGTTGGACAAAAGAGCGTGTAAATCAAATAGAAACAGAAGATAACATTTCCATAAAAACCGACCTTAATAATCTTTTCCGCAATACACCGTGGTGGATATTGGTAGGAACAGGTTTAGCAGCTCTACTTTTCAATGCAGTTAGAGATAGTGTTGCAATCTATTATTTTCGAGATTATGTAAAGGCAAGTTACAAAATGGCGGGAATTGGCTGGGATATTACCACAATTTATTTCTTAATCGGGCAAGCTGCCAATCTGATTGGAGTAATTGCAGCTCCGAGTATCTCCGCAAAATATGGCAAGAAAAAAACTTATATGATCTCTATTTTACTTGCAGGAGTTTTCAGTGTAATTTTCTATTTCATACCTAATAATCTTCCTGTCATATTCTTGTTACAATTTACAATATCCATGTTTGCCGGCTATGTATTACCTCTGCTATGGTCTATGTTCGCAGATATTGTAGATCATCAGGAACTATTAACAGGAAGAAGAGCAACAGGTCTGATCTTTTCATCATCATCTATGTCCCAAAAATTAGGTTGGGCACTTGGAGCAGCTTTGAGTGGATGGATCTTGGCAATTTTCAATTATGTCCCGGATGCTTTGGAGCAAAGTGCCGAAACTATTTTCGGGGAAAGAATCATGATCAGTATTTTACCCGCTGTGTGTTGCGTTTTAGCTTTCATCGGAATGCTTTTCTATCCGTTGTCAGATAAGAAAGTAAAAGAGATCACTCAGCAACTTGAAGCCAAAAGAAAAAACAATCAATAATAAAATTAATATTTAAATTACAATAAAATGAGTGAACTATTCAGTCAACGTCTGAATGTTGTGAAGGAAGAATTTGAAACATTAATAAAAAAAACTAATTCTCCTGTTGCAGAAGCCGGAAACGGAATTTTTACAAGATACCAGAATCCTGTAGTGACTGCAGCCCACGCACCATTGGAATGGAGATACGATTTTGATGCAGAAAAAAATCCTTTTCTTATGGAAAGATTCGGTATCAATGCAGCGTTCAACGCAGGAGCTATGAAATGGAACGACAAGTATCTACTGGCTGTAAGAGTCGAAGGATATGACAGAAAATCATTTTTCGCAATTGCAGAATCCCCAAATGGTATTGATAATTTCAGATTCTGGGAAAAACCTATCGTAATTCCTCAAATTGAAGGTCATCCGGACACCAACGCCTATGACATGCGTCTTATTCAACATGAAGACGGCTATATTTACGGGATTTTCTGTACAGAAAGAAAAGACCCCAATGCCCCAAAAGGCGACACTTCCATGGCAATTGCAAATGCAGCGATTGTAAGAACAAAAAATCTCATCGACTGGGAAAGACTGCCTGATTTGATTTCAAATACAGGACAACAGAGAAATGTGGTTCTTCATCCGGAATTCGTTGATGGAAAATACGTTCTTTACACCCGTCCGCAAGATGGCTTCATAGATGTAGGCTCGGGAGGAGGCGTTGGTCTAGGCTATGTTACAGATATGGCAAATCCTGTTGTAGAAGATGAACACATCATTTACGGAAAAACTTACCATACGGTTTACGAACTTAAAAATGGTCTTGGACCTGCACCTATCAAAACAGAAAAAGGTTGGTTACATTTGGCTCATGGCGTTCGCAACACAGCTGCAGGACTACGTTATGTATTGTATATGTTTATGACAGACTTGAGTGACTTAGGAAAAGTAACTTACAAACCGGCGGGTTATTTTATGGCTCCGGAAGGCATAGAAAGAATTGGAGATGTTTCCAATGTTTTGTTTTCCAATGGCTGGATTGCTGATGAGGATGGCAAAGTCTTTATATATTACGCATCTTCCGATACAAGAATGCATGTTGCAGTTTCATCTGTAGATCAGCTTTTAGATTACTGTATCAATACAGCAGAAGATCAATTTACATCCTACGGTTCCGTTCAAACGATTATCGGAATTGTAGATAATAATAAACAATTATAATTTTTTCTCTATTATTTTCAAAAACCTTCGAGGATTTTTTCTCGAAGGTTTAATCTAAAAAGCAATGCAAAAGGAATCTATCACAAAAGAATTAGAGATCGAACTTCAGAATATTCTTAAATATTGGAGTCAAAACACTTTGGATGAAACCAATGGCGGTTTTATCGGGGAAATAGATTGTCTTGAAAATAAAAATCCAGAAGCTGAAAAAGGCTCCGTAATGTACGCTAGGATATTATGGACATTTTCTGCTGCTCATATACAAAAACCGAATCCCGAGTATCTTTCTATAGCAGAAAGAGCTTTCTACGAGATTAAAACAAAATTCTACAACCCAGAGCAAAAAGGAATCTATTGGAGTACAAATGCAGATGGAACTCCAAAAGATACCAAAAACCAGATTTATGCTTTAGCTTTCGTGATTTATGGATTAAGTGAATTCTATAAAATCACTGAAAACAAAGAAGCTCTGGAACTTGCAATTACTTTATATAAAAGCATTCAGCAACATTCTTTTGATGAAAAAAACAAAGGCTATTTTGAAGCTTATACCAGTGATTGGAAAGAGATAGAAGATATGCGTCTCAGTGAAAAAGATGTCAATGAGAAGAAAACGATGAACACTCACCTTCATATTGTTGAAGCTTTTGCAAACCTATATCTTGTTTGGAAAGATGAAGAATTACGTGAGAATATTATAGGGATTTTAGAAACTATTGATGAGCATTTTATCGATAAAAACTCTTGGCATCTCAAATTATTTTTCGATGAAAACTGGAACGAGAAAAAAGACGTCATTTCCTACGGACACGATATAGAAGCGGCTTGGCTATTACAATGGTGCGCAGAAGTTTCAGAAGAAGAAAATCTTATCAAAAACTATAAATATTATGCTGTAAAAATGGCAGATGTAACATTGGAAGGTTTGGATAAAGATGGTGGTCTCTGGTACGAATACGATCCTGAAGAAAATCACCTGATTGCCGAAAAACATTGGTGGCCACAGGCGGAACTATGGATTGGTTTTGTGAATGCCTATCAATTGAC
Organism: Epilithonimonas sp.; assembly: GCF_032055105.1. GTDB lineage: Bacteria > Bacteroidota > Bacteroidia > Flavobacteriales > Weeksellaceae > Epilithonimonas. Next base: position 10,211 of record NZ_DAMBRK010000024.1, on the reverse strand, counting down.
TAATGATCAAAAATATCTTGACATTTTCGAAAAGAATTGGGAATTCACTCAAAAATATATCATTGACCATCAGAATGGAGAATGGTTTTGGGGAATCGATAAAAACTACCAAAAAATAGAAAAAGACAAAGCTGGCTTTTGGAAATGCCCTTATCATAACGGAAGAGCTTGTATAGAAGTGATTAATCGTTTAAAATAACATCAATGAAAAAAGTTGTATTAAGTATTTTTTCGATTTCAAGCTTAATGACTTTCGGCCAAAAAAACCTGATAAGTAATGGAAGTTTTGAGTACGATGCTCAATCCTGGAACAACGAAATTGTTCTGACAATCGACCCTTACAATAAAAGAATAGGTAGCAAGGGTGGCAATATTACAGAATACACCTCGCCACAATGGAAAGGCATTGATCAAGGTTTTTCGATTCCAAAAAATACTGCAGCAATAGAAATATCTGCCTGGGTAAAAACAGAAGGTGTAGAAAAAGGAAAAAACGACTGGAACAAAGCTGTAATAATTGTAGAAATCAATGGAAAAGGAGAAAACATCATATCTTTAGATGGAAATTCACCTTGGCAGCAAATCAAAAAAATCATTCCTATCAACAAGGATCGCTCTGGAAAATTGATGCTCGCTCTATCCGAATGTACAGGAAGCTTTCTCTTTGACGACATCAGAATCACCCCTATTTCTCAAGAAGATTACAACAAAATTGTAGAAGCCGAAACCAGGAAAAACGAAGTTAAAATCATTACAGATAACTCGCCTGTGGAAAAAATATTATTCTCCAATGGTGACTTCGAAAACGGGTTACAAGGCTGGAAAGGTAATGGAGAAACTACGACAAAGGAAAAATTCTCTGGGCAAAAAAGTATCAAAATCGCTTCACAAACCTCAACCTGGACCGGCGTAGATCAGATATTTGATATTCCGGATAATTCTAAAACATTGGATATTTCTGCAATGGTAAAAACCAAAGATGTAAAACAAGGAAAAAATGATTGGAACAAAGCCGTAATGATTGTAGAATTCACAACCAACGGAACTCAGAAAACATCACAAGACGAACCTGTCTTCTTTGTAACAGAAGCAAAAGATTGGCAAAAATTTTCTAAAAATCTACCTATCCCAGACCATTCTAAAAAAATGAGAATTATGCTGGCTCTCAGCGATGCGACCGGAACCATGTATGTAGATGATATCAAACTAAATTTTAATAATTAAATAAAAAATAAAAATTATGGAACATGACGTAAGACCTTGGGGAGAATATTGGGTATTGGAAGATGCAGAATTTCATAAAGTTAAAAGAATTCAGGTGAATCCGGGAGGAAGGCTTTCTCTTCAATATCATCACAAAAGAGCCGAAGTCTGGACGATTGTTTCGGGAGTCGGAACTATCACAATCAATGATGACATTCGTGATTATTCTGTAGGACAAGTTGCTCAAATTCCGCTAGGAGCGCATCATAGGATAGAAAATAAAACGTCTGAACCTGTTGTTTTTATTGAAGTGCAATATGGAACTTATTTTGGAGAAGATGACATCGTAAGAATAGAAGACGATTATAACAGAGCTTAGGCAGATAATTTAAAATTATTAGAGCCTGCGGATAAATTTCATTTTTACCACAGGCTCTAAGTCAAATATCTCAAATCTATTATAAATTTCAAAAATGAAAAAAACGCTAATCTCTCTTTTCGCATTCATTAATATTTCTCTATCTGCACAGGGTAATAATTATGCACAGGATTATACCAAATATCCCAATCTTGCACTCACTCCTCCAATGGGCTGGAACTCTTGGAACAAGTTTGCCTGCAATGTTGATGAAAATATGATAAAAGAAATGGCCGATGCTATGGTTTCTTCGGGAATGAAAGATGCAGGATACACTTACATCAATATAGATGATTGCTGGCACGGAGACAGAGATGAGAACGGTTTTATCCATCCTGACAAAACAAGATTTCCATCCGGGATAAAGGCTTTGTCGGATTATATTCATTCCAAAGGATTAAAGTTGGGAATCTACTCTGATGCAGGTTCACAAACGTGCGGAGGAAGACCGGGAAGCAGAGGTTACGAATTTCAGGATGCGCTTACTTATGCAAAATGGGGCATCGATTATGTAAAGTACGATTGGTGCAATACTGAAGGTTTGAAAGCTGAAGGTGCATATAAAACATTTACTGCGGCACTCAAAAAAGCTGGAAGACCAATCGTTTTAAGCATTTGCGAATGGGGAGACAACAAACCTTGGGAATGGGGAGAAAATGTGGGACATCTTTGGAGAACTTCGGGAGATATTTTCAATTGCTTTGATTGCGTAGAAGACCATGGAACCTGGAAATCTTGGGGAGTAATGCAAATTTTAGATAAACAAGAAGACCTTAGAAAATATGCTGGTCCCGGACATTGGAACGACCCCGATATGCTGGAAGTTGGAAACGGTGCTCTTACCAAAGGAGAAGACAGAGCCCATTTCTCTATGTGGGCAATGCTAGCTGCGCCGTTAATTGCCGGGAACGACCTTAGAAGTATGGATGCGGAAACAAAAACAGTATTAACAAACAAAGACGTCATTGCCATCAATCAAGACAAATTGGGAGTACAGGCTCTCAAATATAAAGATGAAAGCGAATTTGAAATCTGGTTTAAACCTTTAGAAAATGGAGATTGGGCAATTGCCTTCCTTAATAGAGACAAAGCTGGCAAAGACTTTACTTTCGATTGGAAAAGTAATAAATTTACAGATGATGAAGTCTCCAAAAAAACCTTTGACACAAACATTCAGAATTACAAAGTGGTAGACCTTTGGTCAAAAAAAGAAATTGGAAATACTAAGAAAACCCTTAAAGCTACTGTTCCATCAAAAGACATTCTAATGTTAAGACTTGTAAAAATCAAATAATATAGATATAAAATAATAGACACAAGATAATAGACTTACTATTAGCCTATTTTATTGATGAAATTTGTCTTTAGATTTAATCCAAAAAAATTGAATAAAAATGATTTTTAAAAATCTATTTTACCCTATACTTGTCGTTGCTTCCTCATTATTATCGGCTCAACAATACAAGATATCGGACTTGCAAGCGACCAAAGAAACTCAAAAACTTTTTGAAAACCTTGGTAAAGCTCAGGATAAAGGTTATTTTGTAGGTCATCAGGATGATTTGGCTTATGGTGTCTATTGGAAATACCAAAACAACAGAAGCGATGTGAAAGAAACCGTTGGAGATTATCCTGCAGTTTATGGCTGGGAATTAGGAGATATAGAACTTGGAAAAGACAAAAATCTGGATGGTGTTCCGTTTGATAAAATGAAACAATACATCCGTGAAAGTTATGAAAAAGGCGGAATCATTACCATCAGCTGGCACGCTAATAATCCGATTACAGGGAAGAATGCCTGGGATTTTTCTAATCAATCCATCAAAAGTATTTTTCCGGGTGGAGAAAATCATGATAAATTTGTGACTTACTTAGACAAAGTAGCAGATTTTTTGGCTGACCTAAAAGGTAAAAATGGAGAACCAATTCCGATTATTTGGCGACCTTGGCACGAGCATACAGGAACTTGGTTTTGGTGGGGAGCGAACTCTGCATCGGATGAAGAATATAAAGAACTATTTCGGTTTACAACAGATTACTTCAGAAAGACTAAAGGACTTCATCACTTAATTTTGGGTTATAATACAAGTATAGAATTCAAGAGTGCCGATGACTTCCTAAAACGTTATCCCGGAGACGAATATGTGGATATGGTTTCCTTTGATGCTTACCAAAGAGGAAACACAGATAAAGGTACCGAATTTGCCCAAAACCTAGATTTCTGGATGAATATCTTGGATGAGGTTGCCAAGAAACAAAACAAAATTCCTGCAATCGGAGAAATTGGTTATAATCAAATTCCAGATTCCAAATGGTTTACAGAAATTTTAAAACCTTCTATTGAAAAGTATAAATTTTCATACGTCCTATTTTGGAGAAATGCAGGTTTCAAGCCCGATAATAATGAAGTAGAATATTACCTTCCTTTCAAAGGTCACTCTGCTGAAAAGGATTTCATTAAGTTTTATAAAGACGAGAAAACACTGTTTCTAAAAGAATCTTCAAAATTGAAAATGTATGAATAAGAAATTAATACCAAATTTTTTAAATCTCAATCATTAATAATTTCGAACTTTCTACAATCCAAAACTATAAATCAAAAAATGCGATACCAAAAATTATATTCTATTTTGTTTCTGACGTTTTCGCTGATGTTTTTCGGAAGAAATCCTGTTAAAGAAATCGGCAATCTGCAACTTGTCGGCACACAACTCTCCGATTCCAAAGGAAAACCTGTCAGACTTATAGGAACAAGCTTTGGATGGAGCAATTGGCATCCGAGATTTTACAATCAAAAAAACATTCATTGGTTGAAAGAAGACTGGAATATCAATATCGTTCGGGCTTCTTTGGGAATAGAACCCGATGGTGCCTACCTTCAAAAACCGACAGAAAATCTCAAAACTTTGGAATCTGCCATTGATGGAGCCATCAAGGAAGGCGTTTATGTCATTATCGACTGGCACGCTCATAAGATTCATCCTAAAGAAGCTAAAGATTTCTTCGATAAAATGTCTAAGAAATACGGAAAATATCCTAATGTCGTCTATGAAGTTTTCAACGAACCTGAAAAGCAATCTTGGGAAGAAGTAAAATCATACGCCGAAGATGTTATCAAAACAATCCGTAAAAACGACCCGGACAATATTATTCTTGTTGGTTGCCCGGAATGGGATCAAAGAATTGACTTAGTTCAAAAAAATCCTATCAAAGGGGTTAAAAACCTAATGTACACCGTACATTTTTATGCAGGAACGCACGGAAAATGGTTGCGCGAAAGAACCGACGAAGCACTTAATGCAGGAATACCTGTTTTCATTTCGGAATCAGCGGGAATGGAAGCCACAGGAGACGGAAAATTTGATTATCCGGAATGGCAGAAATATTATGACTGGATGATAAAAAGAAATCTCAGCTGGATTACGTGGTCAGTCTCAGACAAAAAAGAAACCTGCTCGATGCTTCTTCCAACCGCTTCATCAGAAGGAAATTGGAGGCTTCCTGATTTGACCGAATCTGGAATCAAAACCAGAGACTATCTTCACCAATTCGATTCCAGGGGGCAGTATATAAACAAATTCAATTTTGGTGGAAGAGTTGAGAAAAATTTTTACAACAAAGCACTTTTAATAGGGCCTGGCTCTTATGTAGAATTTGAAACTGAAGGTAAAACCATCGAAGTGAATCTAAAAAGTGTAGATACTTATAGTCATCACAATTGGATTTCTATTGAGATTGACGGAAAATATATCGGAAGAATAAAAATAGATGCAGGAGATGCAAAAAACTATAAATTAGAAACCAGCTCACCAGCAAAACATCATATCAAACTTACTAAAGCAACCGAAGCTAGCAATGGATATATAGAGTTTGACGGAAGCAATATCAATGCGATTCCCTTTACTCCAAAATCAACCAAAAAAATCGAATTTATTGGAGATTCCATTACTTGCGGAATGGGAAATGATGAGTCCGCTTTTCCTTGTGGAAAAGGTGAATGGTACGACCAGCACAACGCTTATCTTGCTTACGGCCCCGTTTCCGCCAGAGCTTTAGGAGCAGATTATTTGCTCAGTTCAGTCTCAGGATACGGAATGTACAGAAACTGGAACACCGAAAAGTCAGAAGAAACAATTCTTCCTGATGTGTACAATAATCTATTTTTGAACGGTAACGGAAAAGCAGATTTTGATAATTCTTATCAGCCGGATATTGTAAGTATCTGCTTAGGAACCAATGATTTTTCTGACGGTGATGGCAAAAAGGCAAGGCTTCCATTTAATCAGTATAAATATATCGGGAATTATATCGAGTTTATTCAGATGATACAAAAACGTTATCCTAAGACTCAGATCATTCTTCTTAACAGCCCAATGGTAAACGGAGAGAAAAATAAGCAATTCATCAGTTACCTTAATCAAGTAAAAGACTTTTTCAAAAACGATACAAAACATCCACCTATAGAGATTTTTGAATTCAAAGAAATGACGCCTAAAGGTTGTGGCTATCATCCAAGCATTGCTGATGACGAAATTATGGCGAACCAATTAAATCCTTTTTATCAAAAATTTTTGAAAAACTAAATATTTCTAAAATGAAAAAACTTCAAATCATATTAACTTGTTTGATATCTGCTATGAATTTTGCCAATATTAATCTTCCGGAAATCTTCACAGACAATATGGTTTTGCAACGCAATGCAGAAGTTATTATCTGGGGAAATGCCAATCCTAAAGAAGAACTCACACTAACTGCAGACTTCCTTGACCAAGAATACAAAATAACAGCAGGAAATGATGCCACATTCAAATTCAAAATCCCCACAGGAAAAGAAGGTGGACCTTATACTATCAAATTAAAAGGTTATAACGACGTGGTTCTAAAAAATATAATGCTAGGCGAAGTCTGGCTGGTTTCGGGACAATCCAATATGGAAATGAGCGCAGCTTGGGGAATCAAAGATGGTGACTCTGAAATAGCAAAAGCCAATTATACCAACATCCGGTTTTTCTCGGTTCCTAAACTTTCATCAGAATTTCCTCAGAATAATCTATTTGGAAATTGGCAGGTTTGCACACCGGAAACCATGAAATATTTCAGTGCAATTGGTTATTTCTTTGCAGAAAGACTTCAAAATGAACTACAGAATGTTCCTGTCGGGATTATCTGTTCTGCCTGGGGAGGTTCTGCTGCAGAATTATGGACTCCAAAAGAAGTTTTTTCACAGAATCCGGCACTTTTGGAAAATTATAAAAAACTCGGAAATTCTGAATATTATCCAACACTCACAGGTGGTGCTTACAATGCGATGATTTATCCAATTAATCAATTCAAAACAAAAGGAATCCTTTGGTATCAAGGTGAAACCAATGCTGGAAATCCCGACGGTTATGGTACCATGCTCTCTTCCATGATAGACTCCTGGAGAAAAGCAAAAGCAGATGACATTTCTTTTTATATTGTTCAGATTGCAGGGTACAAAGGCTGGAGCGATACTACTGTAAGAATCCAAAATGCACAGAGAATTGTTTCTGAAACTGTCCATGATTCCGGATTGGTCGTGACATCGGATTTAGATAAAACGGATGACATCCATCCAAAAAATAAGAAACCTGTGGGTATCAGAATGGCAAATTTAATTCTGAAAAATATCTACAAGAAAGATTTAGGTCTGGTAGAAAGTCCAAAAGTGAAGTCTGTAGAATATAAAGGTAAAAAAGCTTTTATAACCTATGATTTTGCAGAAGGACTTCATTTCAAGAATAAAGAATCAAAACTATTCGAAGTATCTGATAAAGATGGAAAATTTTTCCCTGCTGTTGCTGAGATAAAAGGAAACCAGATTATCATTTCTGCAAAAGAAGTTTCCAATCCTGTTGCTGTAAGATATGCTTGGAGTAACGTTGCTCAATCTGACCTTTACAACAAAGCTGACTTACCTGCTTCAGCTTACACATCAGAGAACCTTAAATAAACTTAAAGTAAAAATAACTCAGGAAAAAAATCCAATAATGAGAATAACCAAAATATTAATCATCACATTAATGAGCATAGTAACAGTGAGTAACGCCAATGCACAGCAAAAACTCAACCCAGAAATAGAGAAAAAAATTGATGTATTGATGGCAAAAATGACCATCGAGGAAAAAGTGGGACAGATGAACCAATACAATGGTTTTTGGGATGTTACAGGTCCTGCTCCGGTTGGTGGGACAGCAGAACAGAAATATGAAAATATCAAGAAAGGATTGGTAGGTTCTATGTTGACAGTACGTGGTGTAAAAGAAGTAAAAGCCGTTCAGAAAATCGCCGTTGAACAAACGAGATTGGGTATCCCTTTGATTATCGGTTTTGATGTCATCCACGGTTATAAAACTTTGTCTCCAATTCCTCTGGCAGAAGCTGCAAGCTGGGATTTGGCTGCGATAGAAAAATCGGCTGAGGTTGCAGCCTCCGAAGCAGCAGCTTCCGGTATCAACTGGACTTTTGGTCCAATGATGGACATCTCCAGAGATGCAAGGTGGGGACGTGTAATGGAAGGCGCCGGCGAAGACCCATATCTTGGTAGTAAAATAGCCGTTGCCAGAATAAAAGGCTTCCAAGGTGATCACAGCTTCAAATCTCCGCTTAGAATTGCTGCCAGCGCAAAACATTTTGCAGGATATGGTTTTGTTGTAGCAGGATTAGAATATAACGCTTCGGAAATTGGGAGCAATACATTATACAATCAGGTTTTACCTCCATTCAAAGCTGCTGTTGATACAGGTCTGAGAACGGTAATGACATCTTTCAATACCATCAATGGCATTCCTGCTTCAGGAGATAAATATCTTTTAAGAGAAACACTGAAAAACAAATGGGGATTTTCTGGTTTTGTAATTTCGGATTGGGCTTCAATACGAGAAATGATTCCTTGGGGTTATTCTAAAGATGAAAAATCAGCTGCTATTTCTGCTGTAGAAGCCGGAACAGATATGGATATGGAAGGCGGAATATATGTTCCCCACCTCATCGAGTTGATGAAGCAAGGAAAAGTTGACCAAAAATACGTGGATGATGCCGTAAGAAGAGTTTTACGTGTGAAATATGAATTGGGGTTGTTTGATAATCCGTATCGTTTTCTGGATGAGAAAAGAGAAAAAGAAGTCATAGGAAGCAAAGCTAATCACGAAGCTGTCCTCGATATGGCAAAAAAATCCATCGTCCTTCTTAAAAACGAAAAACAACTGCTTCCACTTAAAAAATCTGGACAGAAAATCTTGTTATTAGGCAGCTTGGCATCAAGTAAAAACTCACCGTTGGGAAGCTGGAGAATTGCGTCTGATAACAACACTGCAGTATCTGTTTTGGAAGGCTTTAAAAATTACAACGGAAACAATCTGAATTTTGTTGAAGGTCCAAAACTCACTACAGAAGAACCAACGTTCTTAACAGAAGTTAATTACAACACCACAGACAAATCTGGTCTTGAAGAAGCAAAACAAGCAGCAATATTAGCTGATGTCATCATTATGGTTTTGGGTGAACATAGCTTCAGTACGGGAGAAGCAAGAAGCCGAACTGATATCAATCTTCCAGGTTTACAGGAAGAATTTTTAAAGGAAATCTATAAAATCAATCCTAACATCGTTTTGGTTCTTAATAATGGAAGACCTTTGAGCATCAATTGGGCATCGGAGAATATTCCTGCTATTGTAGAAGCGTGGCATCTAGGAACAGAATCTGGAAATGCAGTTGCTCAGGTTCTTTACGGCGATTATAACCCTAGTGGAAAACTACCAATGACTTTCCCTAGAAATGTTGGTCAAATCCCAATATATTACAACAATTATAGTACTGGACGCTACACAGACAAAGACAACAATGTTTTCTGGAGCCATTACTCCGATGTGGATAAAACACCGCTTTACCCTTTTGGATTTGGTTTGAGTTATACCACTTTCGATTATTCTGATTTTAAAATCAACAAAAAATCATTTTCGAAAGGCGAAAACATTCAAGTCTCTGTAACCCTAAAAAACACCGGAAAATATGAAGGTAAAGAAGTTGTTCAACTTTATATTCAGGATAAGTTTGCATCGATAGCAAGACCTGTAAAAGAATTGAAAGCATTTGAATTGGTCAACTTAAAACCCGGTGAATCAAAAACAATTTCTTTCGCAATTACAGAGAAAGAACTTGGATTCTATAATAATCAAGGTGATTTTATAGTAGAACCTGGAAGTTTTAAAATTATGGTTGGTGGCAATTCTCAGGATTTAAAAATAATTGAAGCAGAATTGCTTTAGAATGATTCAACCAAAGCTTAACTATATTGTATTTCTGTAACTTATAACACTCCTAATACCTATTAATAATTGGTTTGGATAAAGTCCTCAAGTTCACAACCGCCCAAATGGCTCCAATTTAACCCAAATTGGAGTCATTTTTTTGTTTTTGATTCTAGAATAAGCCAGATTAGTATTTTTACTTTTTTAGTAAATTAATGACTTCAAATATGTCCCGTCCTAAAAATCCGATACAGATTATTAGGTCATACCCGTAGTGCATTATAAAAAAGGTTACTCATAATACGAAAATTTCGTATATT
>NZ_DAMBRK010000023.1:0-28986 GCF_032055105.1 Epilithonimonas sp. | reverse complement strand
CATAAAAAATGCCCCTAAAAAGTGTATAACTTTTTGGGGGCAGTCCAATTTTGGGGAGTTTTTTTATTTAGGAGCTTAATCCCGCTATCCGCTATATCTTTTTTGTTTTCAGAACGATAGTCCATAAAATAACATTAGCAATAGAAAACAAAAAAGGATGTCGCTGCTATCGGGGCTAAGGGTTTTGTACCTTTTATCAATGTTTCAAAAAAGTTTGACCATAACTTTTGAACTTAGAAAAAATAAAAGTGATGATCAACGCGACAAAACATCCGATGCAGACACAAATTACACGTTCAATGGGAATCAGCCAATCGTGCGCCTGATTTTCCTCAATCAAAACAATAACAAGAGCTGCCAACGCAGAACGCAATGTATTATCTAATTGAAAAGCAATCCCAACCAATATCGTAATTGCTACTCCAAAACAAATTTTAAGTATACTTGGTACAGGAATAAAAAACAAAAGCATCCCAATAGAAGCGCCAAGAAGATTGGATTTGATCCTATCGTAAGCCAACTTGTTGCTGTTATCCGGTGAGAAAACAATTACGACAGAAATCAATGCCCAATAAACAGGATATTGTGGAAGAAAAACATAAAACAAATAACAGATTGCTGCACCAATGACACATTTTATCAAGTAAATCCATTCCGAAACGGACACTCTTAACCTTAGAAATTTTGAAAATTGTTGTATAAAATTCGACATCAATAGTTTGCTAGAATTGAAGTTTCAAAATTATAAAACATAAAACGAATCAAAGATTCCAGAAACATTATTTATGTCATAAAGATTTCATTTTCCTTTCATAATTAGTAAATTGCCAATTCAAAAAATTTCAAAAAAATGGAATATTCTCAACTGGAACCAAAAGTGATTTGGAAAAACTTCGAAGCACTGAATTCGGTTCCAAGACCATCAAAAAAAGAAGAAAAAGTTATAAAATTCATAAAAGAATTCGGCCAGAATTTGGGATTACCAACAACCGTTGACGAAGTTGGAAATGTCATCATCACAAAACCCGCAACTTCAGGAATGGAAGACAGACAGCCAATCGTGATGCAATCTCACCTTGATATGGTTTGTCAAAAAAACAACGATGTAGAATTTGATTTCGAAACTCAAGGAATCCAAATGTATGTTGATGGCGATTGGGTAAGAGCAAAAGGAACAACTTTGGGTGCTGATAACGGCTTAGGCGTTGCAACGATTATGTCAATCTTAGAAAGTAACGACATTCCACATCCAGAATTGGAAGCACTTTTCACTATTGATGAAGAAACAGGAATGACAGGCGCATTAGCTTTGAAACCAGGACAATTGAAAGGTGAAATTTTATTAAATCTTGACACCGAAGAAGATGACGAAATCGATATTGGTTGTGCCGGTGGTGTAGATGTAACCGCTTCTGCAAAATTCGAGTTGGAAGAATCAAAAGGAGAAACTTTCAAAATTGAAATCAAAGGTTTGCAAGGTGGACACTCTGGAATGGATATTATCAAAGGTCTTGGAAATTCAAATAAATTATTGGGAAGATTCTTATTCTTAGGATTAGACCATCAGATTCAGTTAAGTTCAATTGACGGTGGAAGTTTGAGAAATGCAATTCCAAGAGAAGCTAAAGCTATTTTTTCTGTTGATAATTCAGAAATATTTTCAAAAAACATTGAGCAATTAAAATCTGATATTTTGGAAGAATTTGCTTCTTTAGAAAAAGATTTAATTATCAATATTGAAAAAACTGATTCTTCTGAAAAAGTAATTTCTATTGAAGATTCTAAGAAAATAATTTTCGCCATCAATGCAGCTCATAATGGTGTTTTCCGAATGAGTCCAGATGTGGAAGGTTTGGTAGAAGCTTCCAACAACGTTGCTAGAGTCGAATTGAAAAACGGAGAAATCAAGATTTTAAATTTAACACGTTCTTCCGTAGAATCTACAAAATGGGAAGTTGCCAATCAATTAAAATCGGCTTTTGAAAGTAATTCTTTGAAAACAGAATTCGCCGGTTCTTATCCAGGCTGGAAACCAAAACCGGAAGCAGAAATCATCAAAGTAATGACCGAACTTTATGAAAATAACTTCGGAGAAAAACCATTGGTTGTAGCTTGTCATGCAGGTTTGGAATGCGGAATCATCGGAGCCAATTACCCAAAAATGGAAATGGTAAGTTTTGGACCAACCATCAAAGGCGCGCATTCTCCGGATGAAAGAGCGAGTGTTTCTTCCACTCAAAAATTCTGGAAATACACACAGGAGATTTTGAAAAATATTCCTAAAAAGTAAAGCTAAACAATCATCATAAAAAAATGCTCGTTAACTGTAACGAGCATTTTTATTTTTACTAATTCAAAGATTAATGACCAGAATGACCATCTTCTCCGTGAGCGTGGCCATGTGCTAATTCTTCTTCTGTTGCAGGTCGTGTGTTTAGGATTTCCACATCAAAGAACAAACTTCTTCCAGCCATTGGGTGATTAAGGTCTACAACAACTTCTTCTGGCGTTACTTCCAATACAATTGCTTGAAAATTATTTCCCTGATTATCAGAAAGTGGCAACATTGCTCCAACTGGAGGTAATTCTTGACCTTGGAACATATCAACAGGCAATTGCGTAACTGCTTCAGGATTTCTTTCTCCGTAACCTTCGCTTGGTGCAATTTCGAAAGATGCTTTATCACCTACCGCTAGATTTTGAATTTCAGCTTCGAATTTTGGAATCATCATTCCTACACCGTAAAGAAAAGTCATTGGGTTTTCTGCAGAAGTCTCTTCTACAAATACTTTTTCGCCGTTCTCATCATTAGTATGTAGAACATATTTTAGCGTTACTACATTGTTTTTTTCTAATGCCATTGTTTATGATTTAATTTTATTAATAATTTTTGGAGCATCTTTTCCGATGCAACGGTCACAAAAGTAAGCTTTTGAAATTTAAGAGTAGAATATTTAAAATAAAACTTCTTTCCAAATATTTTCTTTTCGAGAATTTTTCTGGAACTTAGCAGAATGGCAAAACTCAAAACTCAATATTTCTGTCAGAACTGTGGCGCGCAATATTCTCAGTGGCACGGGCAATGCAAAACCTGTGGAGAATGGAATACGCTGGTGGAAGAAATCGTAGAAAAATCTACAAAATCTGTCGTTCCAAAATCCAAATCTTCTATCATCAACATCATAGAAGTTGAAACCAACGAAGAACCAAGAATCAAAACACCTTCCGAAGAACTAGACCGAGTTTTAGGTGGCGGAATTGTTTTGGGTTCCGTAACCTTGATTGGAGGAGAACCCGGAATTGGAAAATCAACACTACTCCTTCAATTAGCCTTGAAAATGAAGAAGAAAATCCTGTATGTTTCAGGTGAAGAAAGTGCTTCTCAAATCAAAATGAGAGCCGACAGATTAGCCGAAGTTAAAAACCCAAATTGCTTCCTTTTCACAGAAACTAATGTTGAGAAAATCTTGCACGAAGCAAAAAAACTAATGCCAGATTTTATGATTATAGATTCTATCCAGACTTTGCAATCTCAATTGATAGAAAGCTCGCCGGGAACTGTTTCTCAAATCCGAGAATGTTCTAACGAAATCATCAAATTTGCCAAAGACAACAACATTCCTGTTTTTCTGGTTGGACATATTACAAAAGACGGACAAATTGCTGGTCCAAAAGTTTTGGAGCACATGGTAGATGTTGTTCTTAATTTTGATGGCGACAGAAATCACCTTTTCCGATTATTGAGAGCTAACAAAAATCGTTTTGGTTCTACATCAGAAATTGGGATTTATGAAATGATTTCGCAAGGTTTGAAAGAAATCAAAAACCCTTCAGAAATTCTCATAACTAAAAAATCAGAAGAACTTTCCGGAAACTCAGTTGCCGTAACTTTGGAAGGAAACAGACCGATGTTATTGGAAATCCAAGCTTTGGTTTCAACTGCAGTTTATGGAACTCCACAAAGAAGTTCCACAGGATTTGATTCCAAAAGACTGAATATGCTTTTGGCTGTTCTGGAAAAAAGAGCTGGATTCCAATTAGGAGCAAAAGATGTTTTCCTTAATATAACAGGTGGAATTAAAACTGATGATCCTGCTTTGGACTTAGCAGTTGTCGCTTCAATTTTATCGAGCAATGAAGATATTGCCATTTCGGAACATTACTGTTTTGCGGGAGAAATTGGATTGAGTGGAGAAATTCGTCCTGTTGCACAAGCTGAACAAAGAATTACCGAAGCGGAAAAATTGGGTTACGAAAAAATATTTGTTTCAAATCTTAATAAACTTCCAAAAAGAAAATTCGGAATCAAGATTGAAGAAATCAGCAAGATCGAAGATTTTGTGGAACGGCTTTTTTAATTTCAATCATCATTAATAATTCGTAAATTCACTTGATGAATTACCTAGCCCACTCTATTCTTTCTTTTACCAACGGACAACTGGTCGGGAATATGATTGCGGACTTTATAAAGAACAATGAGCGGGAAAATTTTCCTTTGGAGATCCAAGAAGGGATTAAGCTTCATCGGTTTATCGATAGTTTTACAGATTCTCATCCCGCAGTTTCGGAAGCAAAAAAGATTTTCAGTCCTTTGGTAAGGCTTTATTCTGGAGCTTTTGTAGACGTTGCTTTTGATTATTTTGTAGCGCATTACTATCCGATTGAAGATTTGAAACAACATTCTCTGAAAACTTATAAAATCCTTTGGGAAAATGAAAAATGGCTTCCCGAAGATTACAAAAGAATGCTAATCAGAATGGAACAAGATGATTGGTTGACAAATTACAGAACGGATCGAGGAATCAAGTTCAGCATGCAGAATGTCCTTAATAAAGCTAAATATTTGGAAAAAAACATTCCTGTTTTCGATTTATTTTTGAAGAATAAAAAAGAGCTGCAATTTTATTTTAACAAATTCTTCCCCGACATCGTTTCGGAATGTACAAAAACCTTTAAATTGATGTAAAGTTTTGCCCAATTTATTACAAAAAAAAGCTTTGAATCAGGTAGATTCAAAGCTTTTATTATTTTACAGCAAAATCTATCGGTGTTGATCTATCAAGATTTTGTTTTCATCTGGATCTGCCAATTCTATATAAGCTGGACCTTTCGTATTTTCGTCAGCTTCTGTATTTAATTTAATATTATCAGCTTTCAATTTTTTCTGGATATCACGAACATCAGAAAACGGATTCACTTCTTTAGCATTTTCATCCCAACCAGGATTAAATGTCAAAATATTACCTTCAAACATTCCTTGGAAAATGCCAATAATGGTAGTTCCATTTTTCATAATAAGATAGTTATGCTTCATATCGCCACCCATCTGTGAGAAACCTAGTTTTTCATAATACTCTTTTGACTTTTGCAAATCTTTGACATTAAGGCTGACTGAAAATGCACCTAGCGGAAGTTTTGTATCAGTATTCATTTTTTGTTGAGAAAAGATATTAAGTGAGACAGTAAGCGACAAAATAGCAATAATTTTTTTCATGTTTTCAGGATTTTAAATCAATTCAAATATAAATTAAAATTGCTTAAAAAGATAACGATCCGGATAAGCTAATTTCTCGCTTTTTCTTTCGCTATTTACAACAATATGAATGATGTTCATCTGGTCATCAAATAGATTATAAAGAAGACTAACAGCGGTTTCAACTTTTTTCGGAACAGCCAAAGATTCGGATTCCAGATAGATATTGACACTCTCGTGATCTTCTTCGTAGCCAACATAATTAATTTTCACAAATTGATTATCGGCTTTCAACCGAAGATATTCTTTTGCATACTGCTCTAGTTCTTTATTAATTTCTGATTTGAATTTTGAATCAAGAAAATGAACAGATTTTCCATATTTTTTATTGAGAGCATTTTCCAAGTCATCCATAAAAAAACGTCCCGTAATCTCAAATGTTTTTGATTTTGAATTGTAATTGAACTCCATAGAACCTACGTGATAAGGATGTAGAGTATATGATAAATTACAAATGATTAATGATAAAAGATATATAAGAAAAAAACTTTTTTTCATTTGTTGAATAATAATTAAAATCAAAATTAATCATTATTTTCATACGGTTTTCAGAAATTAAACAATGGAGGATTTTCTATTTTACTTGCAGCTGGGTTGGGATCATATTATTTCTTTGGACGCTTTGGATCATCAGCTTTTTATTTTGGCGTTGATTGCAGCTTATAGTTTCAAAGACTTAAAAAAATTATTGATATTGATTACTGCATTTACGATTGGACATTGTATCACATTAGCTTTATCAAGTTTTGATATCATCCGCGTGAAAAGCAATTGGGTAGAATTTTTGATTCCTTGTACGATTGTGATTACCGCATTGGACAATATCTTGTTCAAGGGAAAACGTCCTTATCAGTTTTATTTTGCTTTATTTTTTGGATTGATTCACGGGATGGGATTTGCAAATACAGCCAGAATGATGCTTGCAAAAGAACAAAGTATTGCAATACCTCTTTTAGGCTTTAACATTGGATTGGAATTGGGTCAAATTGCAATGGTTTTGGCTATCCTAATCATCTTCACAATCTTATCCAAAATAACAAAGCTCAATCAAAGAGAATGGCTTCTGATTACCTCATCTGCTGCTGGAGCAATTGCGCTTCAAATGGCTTTGGAGAGAATGCCGTTTTAGTAAGTTTAATTTTAAAAAAAACATTTTTTTGACAGATCATCATGTTTTTATATTGAAACTGTAGCGCGACTTATTTCTTATTTATATATTATTTTTTATTTGAATCTATGAATCTTGTTCCTCGATTTGAATGGACGCTTCGAGAGCCTGAGAGTGGTAAAATGGAAAAGGAAAGCGGATTAAGTCGCCCGAAACTTTGTTAATATACTACTTCAAAAAGCTCCATCTTGGGATAATTGCCAAAAGCCCTACTCCGATGTATAGAAAAATTACGGTAATGTCTGAGTACAAAAAAGTGCTAAGGAAATAGTTGTGCAAGAGAAAATGTATAGCAACGAATATCGGAAAAAGAATAACTCCAACTTTTCTGTAAAGCAAAATCAAAATCCAACTGATAATTACCAAAATATCTACACCGAAAGTGTAATAGAAAAAATTACTTGGAATATTAATCTGCTGATGAAGAGAATACTCTGCATAATCTGTATTAATACTTAGAAAATAAACCAAAATTATCAATCCGAAAAAGAGGTAATAATCTTTGTTGTTTTTGAAACTTCTGTCTGCTGAATCCATGGTATAAAAGTATAAAAAAAGAGCTTACGAATAAGCTCCTTTCTATAAAAATTTCTATTAACTAACTATATACTTACCGCGTTTATAAGACGGTTTTTATCACTAATGTATTCCTCCATAGAGATCATACTTTCTGTTCTCATCACATCTTGGATGTCATCTATCTGATAGATAATTTTTTTTGCATCTTCTGTATTTTTTGCTCTCATTTTGCAGAAGATATTATATTTTCCTGATGTTACGCTAGCTTCCACAACATTCGGAATCAAAGACAATTGCTTCAATACTTCTTGTGTATGGTTTGACTTTGTAAGCAAGATACCGATGAATGCTGTAAAGTTATAGTCTAATTTGCTATAATCTATACTAAGAGATGATCCTAAAATGATTCCTGCATCTTCCATTTTTTTCACTCTTACGTGGATTGTTCCAGCTGAAACATCCATCTGTTTAGCAATTTCTGTGAAAGGCATTCTTGTGTTTTCTACCAAGAAATCTAGGATTTTTTTATCGATATCGTCTAATTGATAGTTCATTGTTTGATTTTATTATTTATTTAAAATATGTCTAATTTTTTTGCAAATTTAAAAAAAATTAAATTAACTAAAAACAAATATTAAAACATTAACAGCTTTTAACAAAACCTAAGCAAACTCATGATAATTATCATTTTATCGGCTTGTTTTTTAAAGAATCTTCTTTATTTTGCCTAACCGCGACTGTGTCAGATTTTGTCTTATCTCTGTTTTTTCGCTTCCTAAACAAACCTCTAAACGAATTAAAACTTCTACTATACACAACACCAACTCCATAGCTTTGATTTAAAGCATTGGCGGTGGCTGTACCCAATCCAAAATTAGATGGTTTGGAATATGCTCTTAGTAATCGACTTCCATTATTGGCTCTACTGAAGTCATATTCTATTGTACCTTCCGCAGAGAGATAGTTGCTGTTTGTATTTTCTGTTCTTGCAATCGGAACTCCTAAGCCTGTTTTAAAATTAATCCTAGGTGATAATGCTAAGCTTACACTTGTATTAGCCCTATCCGAAGTATTAGACCCCAAATCTCCTGTTATATAATCCAAATTAACTTGAAAATTGCTACTGATGGTATTAAGAACACTTCCCAATTGTTTGAAAGCCATATTCACACCTTGGCTCAAAGCTGTATTCCCAACATTGATTGGAACTCCGGAACTTGCCACATTAAAACTATTAAGCACAAGAATAGATCCAAACTGCATCACTCTCTCATCCTGATTAGTCATTTTCTCGGCTAAAGTTTCTCGTACTTGAGACGAAACATCTGGTGCCGAAACTCCAAAAGCAATATCTGGCTTAGTCAATGTTCCTGTAATTTTGGTTGTTAAAACAATATTAACCGGCTGTGTAAGACTCATCCCAAGATATTCTCCTGTATTGGTAATAGGTCTGGTATAATTGGCTTTGATATCAAGATCTGGCAACATTGGACTTCCTGTCCATCGGATTAAGCTTCCTCTTGCAATTTGGAAAGTTCTGTCCAAGATAGCTTTGGAAACAAAAGTTCCATTGTCTACTGTGTAAGTTCCATTCATCAGGATATTTCCACTCCTTTCCATTCTGAATTTCAAATGATTGGCATCTCCCTTTACAGCAATACTTCCAACATCATCGCCTACCAAAACATTAACCATAGAGTTTTTATCTATACTTACATCAAAATCTATCAGCATATTAGCCCCAGATTGTTTCTTTTTCTCTATGGAAATCCCACCCGCTTCATCACGTTTTAAGAATCTAAGAATTTTAAATTCATCTACATTAGCTGTAGAAGCACTATTAAAAGTAAATGTACTATTATTAATGACTTTAAGTCCATCATTTGGTGTACTGATTTCCAACCCCGAAACTGGTCCACTGACATAGACATCTCCTTCTCCATAAACACGTCCCCAGAAAAGATCATTTTCTTCTTGAGTAGAATTAAGGACCAAAAGATTATCCGCCCTCATAATCAAGTTGACACCAAGAGATGATAAAGTTTCAAATTGAATTGATCCAGAAATACTTCCTTTAGAATTAGACCTTCCATCTTTGATTGCAATATTATTAAGAAGTGCCAAACCTCTTGAAAGATTGATTACCGTATCATCAAAAGAATAGTCTACTCCTGTAAACAACAATTTCAAGCCAAATCCTTTCAAAGCAATATCTCCACTATAATCCAAATCATTCATTGGACCAGAAATTTTCAAATCTCCTGTAGCTTTCCCTCGGAAATTTCCAAAAATCTGTTTCACAAACTGTTGAGCAAATGCAAGATCAAATTCGTCCATTTTAGCACTCACATCCAGAACTGGCGAAGAAGGATTATTATCAATCGTTCCCGTAACATCCAAAGTATTATGACCTAACAAATCCGAAGACAATGCCTGAATGTTAACATCAAAGACATTCGGTTTTTCACTTTTGGTAATTCTGGTTTCGATGTTACCCATTGCTTTGTCATTCATAAAGATATTCTCGATATCTAGATCTACCAATGGTTCCAGATTATTCCCCGATTTCTTAACCAAGATTGTTCCGTTAGCAATACCTTTGATATCCAAATCATTTTCCCCTCCATTCCCTAAGGCTAACAACTTAGAAATATCAAAGTTCTTAACTTCTGCATCTGCCGTAAAATCTTTAGCTGATTTAAAGTCTGCATTCTTTACCAATAGCTCACTTTCATCAGAAAAGATTCTCAAATTTTGAACTATAAAATCTTTTTCCTTATTTCTATAAGTAATCGAATGATTGAGTTCCGGGCTGGTATCTACACTCCAAGCTACATTATTAAAGGTAATTGTCGTAGGTTCAAAACGGAAAACATAATCACCCGCAGAATTAGTTGTCTGATTAATATTAACTGCATATTCTTTCATTTTCTTTGCAGCTTCATCATCCAAGGTTCCCAACTCGAAGGTTGTAGAGATATACAAAACCTGACTATTTCTGTTAGCCGCAACAAAATCTACATCTCGCAAAACATTTTTAGCATATTGAGCTCTTTTAGCATATAAATCCAATTGTTTTTCAAAATTAGCAGTGTTAACTCTTAATCTCAGACTATCCACCATGGCGCTGTCTTTGGTTTTAGTCAAATCTGGTTGATAAGTAGCATCTGTTTCTGCCAGGAATTTTTCAGATTCGGTCAATTCTTTTTTGCTTGTCATCACATATTTGATTTTTGTAGCATCAGCATTCAGAATCAAATCGTTGGTATTACCATCGTATTTCCCAGCTACTTTCGCACCATCTGGTAATTCTAAGTTCGGAACAAAGAAAGCTACCAAACCTTGCTTTACATCAAAATCAAAATCGAAATTCTGTCCGTTGTAAGTTTTCTTCGGAGGATTCCCAACCATTATTTTATTGATACTGTTGGTTATCATCTTCCCAATATCTTCCAAATCAAATCTTCCAGAAATTCTTCCGTTAACAGCTCCAGGCGCATCTAAAGAAACAATCCTGTTTCCATTTTCAAAGAAAGCTTTGATTTTGGAATCCGGAATATGAAGTTTTTGAGACGAAGAATTAAGCGTTAGGTTTTGAATACTTGTATCAAGATTCAAATCATTCAGATTCGTCATCGCCGCTTTGCCTACAATATGTCCACTTACAGAATTCGTATCGCCTGCAGAAACTCCAAAATAGTTCAAATCCACATATTTGATATCCGCATCAAAATCCGCCAGTAATCTTTTGGTGCTGAAATCTACAAAACCTTTGAAAGTCCCTTTGGCGTGAGCATCGTTGGAATTAACATTTCCTGTAAATCGTTTTTTATTAAGGATTCCGTCAATCGAAATATTATTAAGGCTTTTCCCCAACAAATCGATATGATTAACATCCGAAGTGGTTTTCACATACATCGTATTCACATCAAAACCTTCTCCCTGAACATTAAATTTTCCGGAAATCAATCCAACTTGTTTGTTTTTTGTCAAAGCTGTTACATTCAAATCTTTGACTTCGGCCAATCCTCTATATTTTGGACGTTTTGTACTGTAATCTACGAGATTAAAATTGGTTACTTTTGCTTGCCCAATTCCAGTAATCATATTACCTGTTGCATAGACTTGCTTTGGATTAACTCTTACAGAACCATTATATTTTAATCTTCCAAAATCATCAGCGAAATTTCCCATTTTAGAAGAGATGAATTTCGGTAATGAAGCTTTCAAACCTTTGTAAGTGAAATCAGCAGAAACATTTTTACTTTCGATGAAAAATTTCTTATCCAAAACACTCGAGATGGTCATCTTGTTGGTATTCAGATTGATTTCTTGTGACCGAATTAAGAAATTATTTAAAGTAAAATCATTAAGTGGTCCAGTCATTGTTCCTGAAATATTGATTGGCGTATAATTGTCCCAATCTGGCACAAAATAACTCAAATCATATCCACTTATCTGACTTCCCGGAATCATTTTCAAATCCCATTTGACTTTGTTTCCAAAATCACCAAACTTGGTAACCGGGTCAAGATTCATCGTTACTTCTCCTTGAAGTAAAGAATGGTCTGTATTGAAGGTCAAATTCCCTAATTTCAGATGCTTTTTCGTCAGTTCAAAATTGGTAGAAAAAGTATCTACAATATGTTCCTTTCCGTATCGTTTTGTAATGAAATTAAAATTCCTGATATCCGCAGAAACATCTGCGCCTTCCACTTTTAGAGAAGTCACATTTAGATTAACTTTTCTTGCATCTAGCCATTTTCCCGCTTCTCCCGGACTATTTTCGTTGATGATACTTGCAATCCCATTGATGATATCAAACTTCATCCCCATTTTGAAAGGCTTCCTCTTTGGGTCACGAGGTTTCCCGTCATCAAAATTATCAACGTATCGGATAAAATTACTGATGCTGTCTCCTTTATAAGTAATGACACGAATAGTTGGCTCGATAACGGTTGCTTGATTGAATTTGATATCTCTTGTATTGAAAGCCAAAGCCATCCAGTCCGACGCTACTCGCATCTCTTTTGCTTTTACAAACTCATTACCTTTATAATCTTTGATATGTAAACCTTTTATCGCAACATCTCCGAAAAAATTGACATCAATATCATCAATAGACATTCCCATTTTCAGGTCCTTATTCAGAAAATCTATGGCTTGATTGGCGATGTAACGTTTGGTAACAGGAAGATTAATGATAATCAGGATCAAAGCAACCAATGCAATAATGCTGTAAGAAACGGTGCTCAGAATTGTTAAAAAAAGCGAACGTTTCTTCTTGATGACTGGTTTGTCATTGATTAGTTCTTCGTTATTTGTATTTTTATTTTCTAACTTTGCCATCTATTATGAGCGAGTCAATTATTTTAGGTATCGAGTCTTCTTGCGACGACACTTCCGCAGCAATCATCAGGGATAACAAAATCCTTTCCAACATTGCCGCCAATCAGGAAATCCATAATGAATATGGTGGCGTTGTGCCAGAGTTGGCTTCACGAGCGCATCAGCAAAACATCATTCCTGTCGTAGAAAAAGCATTCTCGAAAGCAAATATACAACAAAATGACATTTGCGCGATTGGCTTCACACGTGGTCCTGGTCTTTTGGGTTCTTTGCTTGTTGGGACATCTTTTGCGAAATCTCTGGCGATGAGTCTGGACGTTCCTTTGATAGAAGTCAACCATTTGCAGGCTCATATTTTAGCACATTTTATAGATGATGCCAATCCTACTCCACCCAATTTTCCATTTTTATGTTTGACGGTTTCTGGCGGTCATACGATGATTGTTTTGGTTAAGGATTATTTCGAAATGGAGATTATAGGCAAAACGATTGATGATGCAGCAGGCGAAGCATTTGACAAAATCGGAAAAATATTTGACCTTGATTATCCTGCAGGACCAATTGTTGACAGATTAGCCAAAGAAGGAAATCCTGATGCTTTCAAATTCAACAAACCGAGAATGGAAGGTTATGATTATTCTTTCAGTGGGATTAAAACTTCGGTTTTATATTTTATTCAAAAAGAAGTGAGAAAAAATCCTGATTTTATTAAGGACAATTTGAATGACCTTTGTGCATCTGTTCAGAAATCCATTATTGAAATCTTAATGGATAAATTGGAAAAAGCTTCCTCAGAACTTAATGTAAAAGATGTTGCCATTGCCGGTGGTGTTTCTGCCAATTCTGGTCTTAGAAAAGCAATGGAACACAATCGTGAAAAACTCGGCTGGAATATCTTCATCCCAAAATTCGAATATACAACAGACAACGCTGCAATGATTGCAATGGTTGCAAAATTGAAATATGAACGTGGCGAGTTTACGGATATTAGGACTACTGCGACTGCCAAGTATGATTTGTAATTATTAATTATGAACATTGAAAAAGCACAATATATTATTTATTATTTTTCAAATCTTCTGAGTCGAGAAGAACAAATTGCAATAAAACATACCAATTCTTGCATAATACGAGGTGGTGATTTCGATAATCCACAAATCAGAAATCTCTACTTGAAACACGGATGGATTAAAAAAGACCAAAAAGTCTTACAGCTTCTATTAAACGGTTATGACAATTTTCAAATTCAAACTGCTAAAAAAATTTTAGAACAAAATCCCGTCAAAGTATTTTTTAATAACTGTCCGCAATGTGGAAAATTAGCGAGAACGCCATTAGCAAAACAATGCAGATTCTGTGGGAATAATTGGCATTATCAAATTACGGCAAAATTTAGATTAAGTTTTTCTACAAAAATCACAAATCGAAGACTATTTCTAACAGGTGAAATAATTGAAGGAGAGATATCAAGCAATGAGAATTTTGTTGATCTAGTTTTTGCCGGAATTAATAAAAGAGCTAAAATCAAGAGTATCGAATCCGTACGAAAAATTGAAAATAACAAACCTCTTAATTTAATTACACTTCAAATTGACGGAATCGACGAAGATGAAATCCAAACTATTATAAATATTGGAAGTTCTTTTAACCCAATTGATATTTTCAAAAGCATTTAAAATTAAAATAGGGAAAGAGTAAACCCCACGCTAGCGCGAGCATCTTGCTTGTGAACACAGTACGAGCGAGACGCTCACACTAGCGGACAAACTTAAAAACAGAATTTATGAAACTACTATTAGAAGAAAAACAACTCGGAACTCAATCTAAAAAGAATTCAAAATATTATTGGATTCTGGAAACCATTACGGGTAAAGTTGAAACGCCAAGCGAAACGGAAGATTTTGGTTTGATAAGTTCTGAAACCGGTTTTATACAAGATATCAAAGAAGAAATTTTGGAAACTATCAATTCTGAAAATGTATTCAGTTTTCCATATGAGCCCAAAGAAGGCGATTTCCTCTCCATCAAAAACAACCTTAAAAAAAACGAATACCTCAATCTTATTTTCCTCAACAACACTTGGATTGAGGAAGTCTATATGTGTTCTTACCGAGAATGTGACACAGACATCTACACTACCTCGAAAACTGGTATTGCTTTCATCAGTGAAAATGAAATCGCATTTCAAAACATCAAATAAAAATAATACGTCCATTAACTTTAAGCATTGACTTTTAAAGTTTAAAACTTATTTTTGTATCAAAATAAAAAGTTATGGCTTCAGGATTCTTCGCAATCTTAGATGATATTGGCGCATTGATGGACGACATCGCAGTAACCAGCAAATTAGCAACAAAAAAAACTGCCGGAATTCTTGGCGATGACCTTGCCGTGAATGCAGAAAAGGCAACCGGATTTTTATCTTCTCGCGAGATTCCTGTTCTGTGGGCAATCACCAAAGGTTCTTTTATTAATAAACTGATTATCATTCCTTTTATATTTTTACTCAAATGGCTTTATGAGCCCGCAATCACTTATATTTTAATTGTTGGTGGCGTTTATTTGGCTTACGAAGGTGTTGAAAAAATTATCGAATTCCTTTTTCACAGAAACAAAAAAGGACACGAAGTTGTAGAAGAAAGCGCGCTGCCAGAAGAAGATGAGAACTCAGAAAAATCAAAAATCAGTTCAGCGATTAAAACCGATTTTATTTTGTCTTTGGAAATTGTGATTATCGCATTAGGAACGGTTATCGAAAAACAACATCCTCTTTTAACACAGATTCTGAGCGTTTCTTTTGTTGCCATCATTGCAACCATTGGCGTTTACGGAATTGTTGCATTGATTGTAAGAATGGATGATGCTGGATTTTTTCTGATGAAAAAGTCTGGAAACAAAGGATTTTTCTCTAGGCTTGGACAAATTTTGATTAAGGCTCTTCCAATCGTTATCAAAATATTAGGTGTTGTTGGAACCATCGCTTTGTTGTTGGTATCAGGTGAGATTTTCCTTCATAATATTGATTACATCCATCATTTACTTCCAGAAAATGCTCTTTCAAAATTAGGTTTGGGAATTGTGTTTGGTTTAGCTGCGGTTTTGTTTGCTACGATTGGGAAAAAGGTAATCTCTGCAGTAAAACCTGCTAAAAAATAAATTAGTTATGAAACTTTTCTTTGGACAGATTTTCCCTGAAATATTGATTGATTCTGATGAACAACAACACATCACCAAAGTTCTCAGAATGCGCGAAGGTGAAGAGATTTTCGTAACCGACGGAAACGGAAATCTAGCCAAAGGAAATCTTGTTTTCGAAGGTAAAAAAGTATCATTAGACGTTTCTGAAATCAAAGAAAATCTTCCCGATTTTTCACCAAAACTTCATATCGCAATTGCACCAACAAAAAACATCGACAGAATCGAATTTTTCGTTGAAAAAGCTGTGGAAATGGGAATCGCGGAAATTAGTTTTATTCTCACAGAAAAAACAGAACGTAAGAATATCAGCATCGAAAAACTGAGAAAACAAGCTATTGGAGCTTCAAAACAAAGCCACAGATTTCATTTTCCGAAAGTCAATGATTTGATTAAGTTTTCTGACTTTATGAAAAACCTTAATCCCGAAAATACATTTGTAGCTCATTGTAATGAAAGCTTGGAAAGAATTAATCTGAATGATTTAGAGATTCTTCGAAAAGCTCAGAATGAAAAAACTAATAGTTCAAACGATGTCAGTCTGAGGCTCTCGAATACTTTTTCACAATACACTTTCCTTATTGGACCGGAAGGTGACTTTTCTGATAGAGAAATTCAGCTTTTAGCAGACAAAGGAATTAAAGCTGTTTCTCTAGGAAATCAAAGATTGAGAACAGAAACTGCAGGAATTTTTGTTGCAGCTTGGAATTATGATAAGATGTTTTAGTCTAAGTTTCTGTATTTAATTTTGATTTTTTCAAATTTAATATTTCCCTTGTTAATATAATATTCCAAAGAATCATTAGTTTCAATATTTTTAAAAGAATAACCTTTCTTAATTTGAGAAATTGTGTCTCCTTGTATTTTAAACTCATAAAATTGGTACGATTTTCCAATCCCGCCTTGGATGTAAACCATTCTCCAGATTTCATTTTTCTTTTCTAATAATCTTAACTGTCTGATAGGTAGATTAGGCTTTAAAACAACATCAGTTACATTAAATTCTTCATTGGGATTAGCAATTTTTAATTCATCTTTTTCTGATGCAACAAAAAAATCTTTGATTTGTTCTGGAATTTTATTTTTATCATTTAAAATTATCCAATCGCCATCTTTTTGATTTATAATATCTCTTTTCTCTTCTTCCTTCTTACAAGAAAAAATTAAAAATAGAAAAATTAAAAGTATCAGTTTTTTCATTAAATGAAATTACAAATTCTCCCTCAAATATTTCTCCAAAATCATATCACCACTCGGAATCGAGTTTTTTGCCCATCGGATTTTCATTTGAAGTAATTTTTCTTCGGACAGCTTATAATCAATATCAGATTTCAGAAGTTTTTGTTTAAGCTCGTACATACAGATTGCGGCGGCAACAGAAACATTGAAACTTCTCGTAAATCCAAACATCGGAATAGCTAAGGTTTCATCAGCAAAGTCCAAAAGCTCATCTGTAGTTCCTTCCCATTCTGTTCCGAAAACTAAAGCTAAAGGTTCTTCGATTTTATAATCAGGAAGCATTTTTGCATTATTCTCTGCAGAAACTGCTACAATCTTGTAACCTCGATTTTTGATATTTTGTAAAGACTCAATTGTTCTCGGCATTTTTTCCACTTCTACCCAAGTGTCTGCGCCTTTAGTGACTTTTAGATTCGGTTCAAAGAAATTTTCTTTCTCCATCGCAATCACTTTGTGAAATCCACAGGCTTCTACAGAACGAACAATCGCCGCCGCATTTCTGAATTGGTAAATATCTTCCATCACAGGCAAAACAAAATCGGAACTTTCTTTGGAGTAATGTTCGATTTTTTGGAAGCGTTCCGGAGTTAGGAATTGCTGGAGATATTCGTAAGTGGATTCTAAGTTCATAGTAAATAAAAATTCAAAAAGGCTTCGACTCCGCTCAGCCTGACATACATTTGGCAAAAATAAAAAAAGCGGTAAAAATTACCGCTTAATATTTATTTTCTTTTGTTTCTTGCTTGCTCCTGTGCTTTTTGTTGCTCTTGAGCTTTCTCCATCATCTCTCTCATTCTCTTCTGGAATTTACCTTCTTTCTTAGGTTCCTTCTGTTTGTTTGCCTGAATCTGAGCGTGGATTTTTTTCTCATCAAGGATGAAATATTTAATCACCAAAATAATCACAATGTTAATCGCATTGGATACGAAATAGTACCAAGATAGACCGGATGCAGAACTATTCAAAAAGAATAGGAACGTGATTGGGAAGATGTACATCAAGACTTTCATATTCGGCATTCCTTCCTGTTGAGGCTGCTGAATGTTTCCTGAAGTCATAATCGTGTAAATCAAAATCACAATTGTACACGCAATCGCAAATACACTTAAGTGGTTTCCTAGCAACGGAATGTTGGTCCCCCAACTGATGATATCGTCATAAGCCGTCAAATCTGGAACGAACCAGAAGCTTTTTCCTCTAAGCTCCAGCATATTCGGGAAGAAACGGAAAAGTGCATAGAACAACGGAATCTGAACCAACGCAGGCAAACAACCCGCCATTTGATTCACGCCGGCTTTTCGATAAACCGCCATTGTTTCCTGTTGTTTTTTCATCGGGTCAGCATCTTTGAATTTGGCATTCACTTCATCAATTTCCGGACGAATTACTTTCATCATTGCACTTAGTTTGTGCTGTTTGAACATTACCGGAGACAAAATTAATTTTACAATAATCGTCATCCAGAAAATTGCCCAACCTGCTGCGATTCCCCAGCTAGAAAGCAAATCATACAACGGCATAAACACATATCTGTTTAATGAACCGATGAATGACCAGCCTAGTGGAATAATCTCGTCAAAGTTTTTGTCAAATGATTTCAACAAATCCATATCCAATGGCATAAAATACCAAGTGAAGTCTTGATTCAATTCATTTCCTGACAAATTAAATTGACCGTCATAATTGAATTTCTTCAAAAACTCACCTTCCGGAATAGCTTCTTGGTTTCCTTTTGATTTTGTGAATCCGTTTTTAGCTTCGATAACCGCTGCGAAGAACTGTTGTTTTACACCAATCCAGTTCAGCGTTTCGTCCGGCTCATCCATATCAGAACGAGCGTCGTAATCGTAGTCTTTATAATTGTTGAACGCATAAGAAAACTCTGTGTGAGTTTCTTCCTGCGAACGCCCTTTTTCAGCGCTTCTTACATTGTAATTCCAAACAAAATTAGCTTTACCATCATTCACTATGCTAGCCAAACCTTGCGTTTTAACTTGGAAATCTAATGCATATTTTGGTTTAAGTGTATAAATGAATTGAATAACAGCGTTCCCTACTTTTGAACTCAATGTCACAACATTTCCTGCAACTTGGGGCGCAAAAACCAAATCCTTAGTATTGAAAACCTTACCTGATTTATCCTTGAACTCGAATCCGTAATTAGAATTATTGTTATTAAAAAGATAAAGTGGTTTATCTCCGTAAGCTTTGAATTTGTTTAATTTAACAGAACTCAATTGTGCGCCAACACTAGAGAATTCAAGGGCTAACTCATCATTCTGAAGATTAACTTTCTGAACAGCAGTAGATGTTACTGTTGCAGCGTTCAGATTGGTTGCAGACACTTTTGCTTTTGCAGTCTGCTCTGTTTTTTTGGCATCTAGAGCCAATTGTTCTTGTTCAGCTTTGGCATTTTTGTTTTGGAAATAAAACATAAAACCGATAAGAATCATAGAAAAAACCCCGAAACTAATCAACTGGTTCTTGTCTAATCCGTTATTCTGTTGCATTATAGAATTGAATTTAAAGTTTAAAGTTTGAAGTTTGAAATTGACTAATACTATCAAATCTCAAATTTCAAATCTTTTATTTTGGTCTGCAAAAATAGGATTTATTTTTCAGATTCCGTTATAAAGACGAATGGCTCAAGGAAATACTTTACTCTGATGTATTAATGTAAAATGTACAATGTATTTTTCCTTATTCTGAATTATACATTGTACATTTATGTTTAATACTTTTTATTTATTATTTTTTACCGCAGCGTTAACAAACGCTTTGAATAAAGGATGTGGTGTTGCAACCGTACTCTTATATTCCGGATGATATTGAACGCCTACATAGAAAGGATGGTCTTTCAGTTCTAACGTTTCGACCAAGCCTGTTTCGGGATTAAGTCCTGTTGGAACAAGACCTTTATCTTCGAAATCTTTTTTATAATCGCTATTGAACTCGTATCTGTGACGATGACGCTCCGAAATGGTTTTTGCACCATAGATTTCAGCCAATTTTGAACCTTGTTTCAAAGCACATTTCCAAGCGCCAAGACGCATTGTTCCACCTTTTTCCACAACGTTTTTCTGCTCTTCCATTAGAGAAATCACAGGGTCTGGTGTAGATGTATCAAACTCCATACTGTTGGCTTTCGCCAAGCTTAGGACATTTCTAGCGAATTCTATGGTCATAATCTGCATTCCAAGACAGATTCCCAATAATGGAACTTTGTTCTCTCTCGCATACTTCGCAGCTTGAATCTTACCTTCGATTCCTCTATCGCCAAAACCTGGAGCGACAAGGATTCCGTCAACGCCTTTCAAGAGTTTTTCTGTACCTTCAGTTTCGATATCGCCACTGTAAACCCATCTTACATTAACTTCTGTTTCTAAATCTGCACCTGCGTGTATGAACGCTTCTGCAATAGATTTATAAGAATCCTGAAGCGATACATATTTCCCAACCAAAGCGATTTCTACACTTTTCTTAGGGTTTTTGTATTTTTTAAGGAATGATTTCCAGTCTTTCAAGTTAGAATCTTTTCCAACAGGCAGATTCAATTCTTTAAGAACAACCTCATCAAATTTTTGTCTTTGTAAATCTAGTGGAACCTCGTAAATCGTTGGCATATCGATACATTCGATAACGCTTTCGATACCTACGTTACAGAACTGAGCGAGTTTTGCTTTCTGCTCTTTCGGAATGTGATGCTCGGTTCTGCAAACCAAAACATCTGCTTGAATCCCACTTTCCATCAATTGACGAACAGAATGCTGAGAAGGTTTTGTCTTCAGTTCTCCACTAGAAGCTAAATATGGTAATAGCGTCAAATGAATAACCATAGAATTATTTTTACCTAATTCCCATTGCAACTGACGAACACTTTCTATATAAGGAAGCGACTCTATATCACCAACTGTTCCTCCAATTTCTGTGATAATGATATCATAGTCTTTTTTGGAAAGCATTTTGATTCTGCGTTTGATTTCGTTGGTAATGTGTGGAATCACCTGAACTGTTTTCCCAAGAAAATCCCCTTTACGCTCCTTTTCAATAACGGTTTGGTAGATTTTTCCGGTTGTAACGTTGTTGTTTTGTGATGTTGGAGAATCCAAGAATCTCTCGTAATGTCCAAGGTCTAGGTCTGTTTCTGCACCGTCTTCGGTCACATAACATTCGCCGTGTTCATAAGGATTAAGCGTTCCTGGATCGATGTTGATATAAGGGTCAAGTTTTTGGATGGTAACTTTGAAACCGCGAGATTTCAGTAGAAGTCCCAAAGAAGCTGAGACGATTCCTTTACCCAGTGACGATGTCACACCTCCTGTCACAAAGATGTATTTCGTTTCTTTTTTACTCATTAGATTAGGTTTGTGCAAAGTTAAAGCATCTCGACCTAAAAAACAATTTTAAAGGAACAATTAGGGTTTTGTTAACGAATAATAAAAATCACAAAGTCGCAAAAACTTAGAGAAATTATGATTCTTAAGTTGCCTATTTAAACGCTGAATCACTCGCAGCCCGGCTTGAGTGGAGCTCTTTTTCTTTTTGAGAAAAAAGAAAAAAGCGGGAACGGAAGACGGATTAAGCTGCCCAAATCATTAAAAAGAAAACCCACACCAATATTGATGCAGGTTTTTCTCATATTTATGAAGAAGATTTATTTTTTAATCACTTTGAACGTTTTTGTTTTTCCGTCCTTTGTAGATGATTTTACAACATAAGTTCCTGTGATTAGCGTTGACAAATCCAACTGAACTTTTGACTGATCAAGACTTGCAAAGTTTCTCACCAACTTACCTTCGATATTGTAAACCGAAACATTGGTTACATCTTTTTCGCTTACAAGATTTAGGATATCTTTTACCGGGTTTGGATAATAGCTCACAGATTTTGAATCAATATCATTAACACCAAGAGATTCTTTCACATCCAGTGTATAATCTTCTGACTGTCCATAGAAATAAGTTGAGTTGTCACAAGGTGTTTCCATGAATGCATCCCAGTTAAGAATCACTCTCATTCTAGCTTTTCCAACAGTTGCATCAGCAGGCACACTTATATTTCCAGTGATTTGTGCTCCATCTGTACCATCGGAAGTCACTGCTCCTACTTGATACATCTCGCCAGCATCTGCAAAGCTTCCGTTTTGGTTCCAGTCTACGAATACTGTTGCATACTCATAGCCTCCATTGGTATTAGCTTCTATTGTAATGGGATACTGAGTTCCTTGGTTAACTTCTCCTATTTTGTCCAAGAAATATTCATTGGTTTGAGAAGAATATATATCTGAAGAATTATCAATTCCTGCAAACTGGACTTTGGTAATAGAATCCACCCCCCAAGTTGGTGTCGTAGAACAATAAACATCATTAACAGTCACCTGGAAAGAACATACGTAAACGATTTTTCCGTCAGCATCTACCAAGTTGTGAACCACATTCGTCACACCAATTGGAAATTGAGAACCTGACTCTAATCCTGAAACTAAAACTGTTTGCAAACCAGTAGATGAAGAAGAGCCACAAGTCACCGGCAACGTATAATTAACCACAGCAGAAGTCTCAGAAGCACTTGCGATTGTAGTTTCTATGTGATCTGGACAAGTAATTGAGCAATCGTTGGAACTTAACAATAAACCATTAAGATTAATAGCCCAACCAGCAGCAAAAAATGGAGGAATAGAATTGTCAAAACCTGCCACATAATTTCCGTTAGCCGAAATTCCCATTCCTGTTCCTAATTTGCCATCAAAAGTTGTGACATCAACATTTTGGCTTGTTAAAATATCTTTAAGAAAAATAGGATTAGAGCTTAGTGAAGGATGATAGATAATTACTTCTCTATTTCCCGCCTGTCCTGCATATCCAACTGCAATTCCGTTTTCAGAGATTGATGTAAAAGTCGCAGAAGTAAATCCTGCAGGAATATTGAATTCTTTATAAACATTCGTATTAATCTCATAGATAAAAGGCTTATTATCTTTCACACCTACAACTTGTCCAGCATCATTAATATCTGCTGCTTCTCCATAACCCAAATCTCCAATGTAATGCACTACTCCATCCGGCGTATAATAAACAGGAATCCAATAAGTACTTCCGTTGATAGAATATTTGTTCACAAAACCTGCAACAATTCCTGAACTGTTTATCCCTTCTCCCCTACCATATTCATAAGAACCGTCTCCATCCAGTTTTTTGATAGTTCCAGCTTCTGTATCATAAATAAAAGCGTAACTGTTTTCAACACTTGTAGAGATTTGTCCTGTAACATACTTACTGTTTTCAGAAATAGCATTAGCATTGCTAAACCAGCTGTTTTCAGGAACATCGCCAACGAAATAACCTATAGCTGTCCAAATTCCATTTTTTCTAAATGCCGCTTGACCAATTTCGCTTTCATCCTCAGCAGTAAAAGCCATTAGTCCAGCAACATCACCAGCACTGTTGAGCCTATTGGTATTTTCTCCGCCTTCTGTTGGCGTTGTAGCAGCAGTAGCAAAATCGAAATAAGCACCAGAATGAATTCCCATTCCATTGCTATTGATGTCGTAAAGACGTGAGCCCATTCCGTTGAGAACTTTCAGTTCCATTTGCTGGGCATTAAAAGCAGACATTGTAATAACGCCTAACAAAAGCGAGTAAACTTTTTTCATAATAGTTAATAAAATATTGATAGTAATTTTTCTTCGGTAGTTGATTGAGTTTTCGTCTCAAAAACTTGTTTACAATTTTATGTCATAATCCTATCAATTCCTAAAGTTTGGCTTTTGTAATTCGTGAATTTTTAAAGTATTAAATCTAAAAACAACTGATTTTCAAATATTTAACAAAATCAATATATCAATACATTTTTCACTAAAGAATTATCAAAATTCCTCAAATTCACAAATAAAAAAACTATTTTTGTAGTATGTTCAGGGTATTTTTTTTGTGGTTGATGGTTTTTTCCGGCGTCATTTTGATTTCGGCGCAAAGCAATCCAGAAACATCACAACTTCTTGACAAAGCCTACAAAAGTCTTTACGAAAATCCTGACAACGCTTTCCAGATTCTCCAAAATATTGATGAAAATAAAGAGAGCGAACTCATCAAACAACGTGTTCAAATCATCCTTTCCAGAGCTTATAATTTTAAAGGTGATTATGCTAAATCGATTGAACAATCTATCGACAATCTGAATAAAAATAGAAATGAAAACAATTCTTTCTATGCATATTATGCTTTAGCTCAGCAATATCAATCCTTGAGATTATATAAACAATCCATAAGAATCTCTCAAAATCTGGTTGATAAAGCTTCGAAGATAAAATCAAAGCAATATCCTGAAAACCTATTGGCTTACATCTACCAATTGCACGCTTCTAATCTAATGGTTGAAAAAAAGTGGAAAGAAGCAGAAGAAAACCTTAATCAAAGTCATTCTCAATTAAAAAACACGGATGAAGATTTTATCATTTCGATAGAAAATCAGATTTACCAAACTTTCATCTATATTTCTCAATATCAAATTGATAAAGCTAAAAAACTGGTTTATGAAATTCAGGAAAAACTAAAAAAAACGCCTCAATATGTATTTTTGAGAGCTTTCAATCTGGATAATTTGGGGCGAATTAATTTCCTTAAAAAAGATTATTCAAAATCAACTGAAAACTTGAATGAAGCTTTGGAATTAATTCAAAACAAACCTTACAACGCTTTGAAATATCGAATCTACGATGATTTGTCCAAGAATTACCTTGCGTTGAAAAACGAAGATTTGTATCAGAAATATTATTCAATATATAAAGAACAAACCGACAAACTCGACCAAAGTAAAAAAGAGGCTTTACGTAATCTAATTAAGTTGAATGAGCAATATGAAGCCAAACGTATTGAAAATTCTCAAAGCAATTTTGTTAATAATATTCTGATTATTTTCATTATTTGTTTGATTGGAATTATCGCCATTATTCTCATTAGTATTTCAGAAAAAAGAAAAGCAAAATCAATCCAAAAACAAATCGAATTCTACACAAAACAACAGGAATTTATTGAAAAACTGAGTCAAAAAGAAGTTGTTCCAGAAGAAAAAACTGAAAAATCGGAATCAGAAACATCCAGAAAAACACCATTGATTTCGAAAGAAAAAGAAGCAGATATTCTTTCTCGTCTTGAAGAATTTGAAAAATCGGAAAAGTTCTTGAGTAAGGAAATGTCTCTCGCTGTTCTAGCCGGACAATTGGAAACCAACACCAAATATCTATCAGAAATCATCAATAAATACAAAGAAAAGAATTACAACAATTACATCAACGAACTAAGAATCAATTACATTGCTTATCTCCTAAAAACCGATTCGGCTTATCTTAATTATAAAGTAAGTTATCTCGCTGAGAAAGCAGGATTTTCGTCTCACAGCGCATTTACAACTGTTTTCAAATCTGTGACAGGAATTTCGCCAAACACTTACATTCAACAATTGACTCAGAACAAATAATGAAACGTTTACTTTTCATATTAGTTATTTTCTCTTTTACCGGAATTTTCAAATCCCAGTACAATGAGCAATTGTATAAAAAAGCGCTTTCTGACATTTATCAAAACCCTGAAGAATCTCAGAAAATAGCTACGGAAATGCTGAAAAATGAGAAAAATCCGGACAATCTCATCAAGCTTTACAAACTTATATCTCATTCTTATATTTCAAAAAGGGACTTTGACAAATCTCTGGATTGGGTTCTGAAGATGAAAGAACTGAGTAAAAATGTGACCAATCCCGAGCAAAAAGTAAAAATCCTGAATGCAACGTCTATACAATATCAGCAGATGGGACTCAACAGCAAGACTTTGGAAATCTTGGACGAATCTTATCAAATTTGTAATCAACTTCCTGACGGGAAATTCAAGACTTATTATCTTGGACTCAATTCTGCTTTGAGAGGTTTGGTTTATAAATCTCAGGATAATAACGAGTTGGCTTTGGAAAAACTTCTCATCGGTTTGGACTACATCAAAAAAGTTGGAAACTATGATAATGCTGTTGCCAACTCCAGTGTTTTCCTTTACAACATCGGCTATTGCTATTTTTATTTGAAAAGATATCAGGAAGCCGAAAAGTATTTTCTAAAATCCGCTGAAGTTGCAAAATCTGTTGGAGCAGAGAGTTTGGAGGCTTTTGCCTACAAAGGTTTGTCGGAGAATCTGACGGTTTTGGGAAAACATCAGGAAGCGATTGAGCTTTTGAAAAAATCTGTCAATCTGTCCAAAAAAGTTGGCGACCTTGTCTTGAGTGAAGGAATTTACAAAGGTTTTTCTGACAATTATCTCGCACTTCAAGATTGGAACAATTATGAAGTGTACAACAAACTGTACATCGAGACCAAATTTGCCAGAGAACAAAGCGAGCTCACTTCCCTCAACAAAAGCATCGATGTCCTGAATCAGGAAAACAACAAAAAAATCGAGGAACAAAAAAACAGATTGAGAATCATAAGCTTCATTATTATCACCATTTCTTCAATCATTTTTATTTGGTTTCTTCTTAAATTAATCAAGCACAGAAAGCGCAACAAATTATTAATAGAAAAGCTCAATCAGATAAATAAAATCACGACCTAAAAAAAATGAAGAATATATTTGACCAAAACGACACTTCGCATTTCATCAAGAGAATCAATGCACTCACGGAAGATTCTTTCCCGAAATGGGGCGTAATGTCCGTTGACAAAATGCTAGCTCACTGTAATGTGACTTACGAACTCATCTACGAACAGGAAAAACACAGAAAGCCTACTTTTATCACCAAATGGCTTTTAAAAAACTTCGTAAAGTCCAAAGTCGTGAGCGAAACGCCTTACAAACACAACTCTCCAACTTCCGCGATGTTCGTGATTACCAATGACAAAGTTTTCGAAGAAGAGAGAAAAAGAATCATTGGGTTCATCCAAAAAACACAACAATTAGGAGCAGAAGCTTTTGACGGAAAAGAGAGTTTCAACTTCGGAAAACTCACTGCAACCGAATGGAACAATATGATGTCCAAACATCTTGACCATCATTTGACACAGTTTGGAGTTTAATTTTAGGGCAACTTATCCGCCTTCCGCTCCCAATCTTTTTACTCCACTTCGTTTCGTAAAAAGGATTTCCGCTCAAGTCGGGTTGCGAGTAATTCAACGTTAAAAAAGTAGTTATGAAAAAAGTAATTTTTCTTTTAGTCCTTATTTTCGGATTTACAATTTTCAACGCACAAGAAGTTGAGAAATTAATCAAAAACAACAACGAATTTTTCACTGGAAAAATCGATAATTCAGCCAATCTAAAAGTTCTTTTCGAAACTATTTCTACAGAAAATCAGGAAAAAGACACTTACAAAGTTTTTGGTTTTTCGGATGTAGAAGGAACAAAAGCTTACTTCGAAGGAACTATAACTTTGGATGCAGAAAAAACTCAAAACTCAAAAGACCAATCCAAAATCTACGATTTGAAATTGTCGGAAAAAGGAAACGGAAAACACAACGGAATCTTCTCCGGAGAATTAACGCTCAAAGAATCATCAGACAAAAACCAATTGAAATTCGAAGGAACCTGGACCAATTATGGAAACACATTGAGTTTTCCTTTTTATTTCAATAATTAATAATAATCTTTCGAGAACCTCAAGATGACAATCTTGTGAAATCTTTAATGTAAAATAAGTTTGTCAGGCTGAGGCTCTCGATGCCTTTCAATAATAAAAAATCTAAAAATGAAACTTTTCACACCAATAACATTTAGAAATGTAGAACTGAAAAACCGAATCGTAATGTCGCCAATGTGTATGTATTCTGCAGAAGACGGCGTTGCGAATGATTTCCATTTTGTTCATTACGGAAGTCGCGCTCAAGGTGGCGCAGGACTGATTATCGTAGAAGCAACAGGCGTTGAACCACGCGGAAGAATCACGAACAAATGCCTTGGAATCTGGAATGATGAACAAGCTTTGGCTTTGAAAAAAATCGTTGATTTTGTTCACCAGAATTCGGAAAGTAAAATCGGGATTCAACTAGCTCACGCTGGACGTAAAGGTTCTATTTCTGCTGAAACTAACCGACAAATGAGTTTGGAAGAAGGTTGGGAAACCATTGCTCCAAGTCCAATTCCTTTTCATCATTCCGAAAGAATTCCTCACGAATTATCTGTTGAAGAAATCAAAAATTTGGTGGAAGATTTTCGAAAAGCAACTAAAAGAGCGGTTGATGCAGGATTTGATGTGATAGAAATTCACGGGGCGCACGGTTATTTGATTCATCAATTTTTGTCTCCTCTTTCCAATACAAGAACCGATGAATATGGTGGAAATCCGGAAAACAGAGCAAGATTCTTGATGGAAATTGTGGATGCAGTAAATTC
Organism: Epilithonimonas sp.; assembly: GCF_032055105.1. Taxonomy (GTDB): domain Bacteria; phylum Bacteroidota; class Bacteroidia; order Flavobacteriales; family Weeksellaceae; genus Epilithonimonas. The sequence continues at coordinate 614 of NZ_DAMBRK010000023.1, read as the reverse complement.
TGAAATTACAGAAAGACAAGCACTTTTTGTAAGAATCTCCGGAACCGAATATGCAGAAAATGGTTGGGAAATCACCGACAGTGTAGAATTGACTAAAATTTTAAAAACCAAAAATGTAGATTTGGTCGATGTTTCCAGTGGTGGAAATATCAACGGTGTAACCATTCCTTTGAGACCAAGTTATCAGGTTCCTTTAGCAGAAGATGTTAAGAAAATTTCAGAAATTGCAACTGGCGCAGTTGGATTAATCACTTCGGCAGAACAAGCCGAAGAAATTTTAGAAAACGGACAAGCAGATTTGATTTTCTTGGCTAGAGAAATGCTGAGAAATCCTTATTTCGCAGTTCAATCTTCTTGGCAAAATGGCGATGATTGTTTTTATCCACATCAATATTTGAGAGCGAAACCATCAAAATAAAAAAACCGCCCTCACAAAAAAGAACGGTCTTTAAATGAATTATTGTTTATCATTTTGGAGTTACTAAGGTAGATAAATAATAAAAGCAAACTAGTTTTAGCAAACTGATTTTTAACATAAAACGATTAAAAAAACTCTCCAAAAATGGACTGCCCCCAAAAAGTTATACACTTTTTAGGGGCATTTTTTATGAGAA
>NZ_DAMBRK010000022.1:0-29932 GCF_032055105.1 Epilithonimonas sp. | reverse complement strand
CATAAAAAATGCCCCTAAAAAGTGTATAACTTTTTGGGGGCAGTCCAATTTTGGGAGTTTTTTTTATGTCTTAATTTAATTATTAATTGAATTACAGACTTTCAATTTCATTAATAAACTCTTCCACAACCTCATCAGGAGTTGCCCAAGAAGTAATCAATCGAATGGCAGAACTTTCTTCATCTATCTTTTTCCAAACATAGAAATCAAAGCTTTCTGACAATTTTTCGATTTGAGAATTATTTAAAATTGGGAAAATCTGATTAGTAAATGTATCTGACAAAAACCCGAAACCTTTTTTCTGAAAAGCAGACTTGATTTTCATTGCTTGAACATTAGAATGTTTTGCCAAATCGAAATACAAATCATCTTTCATCAATTCCAAAAACTGAATTCCCAATAATCTGCCTTTCGCCAGCATTGCTCCTTTTTGTTTGATATGAAACCCGAATTCTTCTTTCAATTTATCATTGGTAATAATGATTGCTTCTCCTAACAAAGCACCGTTTTTTGTTCCTCCGAGATAGAAAACATCGGTTAATCTTGCGATATCTTCCAATGTCAAATCATTGATTTCAGATGTTAATGCGTGCCCTAATCTTGCACCATCCATAAAAAGATACAAATCATTGGCTTTACAAAAATCAGATAATTCTTGTAACTCTATTTTAGTATAAATTGTTCCAACTTCTGTCGAATTAGAAATATAAACGAGTTTTTTTTTGACTTGATGAGGCTTATTCGTATGCGTATCTAAAACCGATTGGATATGTTCCGTTTTAAATTTTCCATCTTCTGTAACTAATCCGTGAACTTTGTGCCCAGTTGCTTCTATCGCACCGGTTTCATTAGTAAAAATATGTCCGGTTTCTGCAGAAACTACGCTCTCGTGCGGACGAAGAATTGAAGAAATCACTAAAAGATTCGCTTGAGTTCCACCACTTACAAAATGAATATCTGCTTCGTGATGATTCATTTTTTGTTGGATTAATTCTCTGGCTTGGTCAGAATAGTCGTCGTAACCGTAACCGTTTTGCTGACTGAGATTTGTTTTGATTAATACTTCTAAAATATTGGGATGACAACCTTCTGAATAATCGTTTTTGAAAGAATATTTCTTCATTATTTCTACTTCTTTTTTGATAAATCAAAGTTATTGAATTATCAATTAAGATAAAATTAAACCAAAATTAAATTGTTAGAATAAAACATAATCTTCTCTAACTTTTAGTTAACTTTGACTTATGAATTCTCTAACCGAAGAAAATTACCTGAAAGCACTTTATCATCTTGTGAATGAGAATGATGAAGTTTATGTAAACGATCTCAGCCGACAGCTTAATATCAAAATGCCTTCTGTAAACAGCATGATAAAGAAGTTTGCAGAGAAAAACTGGGTAAAATATGAATCTTATAAACCCATCAAACTGACAGAATCTGGAAAAAAAGAAGCCTCGCTCATCGTAAGAAAACACCGATTGACAGAAATGTTTTTGGTAGAAAAAATGGGCTTCGGTTGGGAAAATGTCCACCAGATTGCGGAACAATTGGAACACATCCATTCTGATGAATTTTTCGATAAAATGGATGAAATTCTCAATTATCCAAAAATGGATCCTCACGGTGAACCAATTCCCGACAAAGACGGAAATGTTATTCAGCCTGACTTAAAAAAACTAAGCAAATGTAAGGAGAACGAAACAGTAGAATTATTTTCTGTAACAACTTCTTCTGAAGACTTCCTAAACTTTCTCAATAAAAGAAATCTTAGTCTTGGAACAGAAATTAAGGTTTTGCAAAAGGAAGATTTTGACCAATCTATGAAGGTTTTTTATAACAGTCAGGAGGAGAATTTTAGTAAAACTGTTTGTGATAGGTTGTTGGTGAAGTAGATTTTTTTGATAATGAATAATAAATTAAAAGAATATAATTTCAAATACTCAAAAAGTTTATTAGGCTTCGAATCTATATTTGTCTTGTTAACTTTTGTATTAGCTGGATATTTGTATTTTGAAAAAAAAAGTATCGGATTATCTATTATTCTGCTAATAATAGGAGTTTCAAACTCTATATATTACCTCAGTCGAATAACAAATAATAAGACTCAGTTAACCATTAATAATAAAGGAATTACATTTAAAAATCGATTTTTTAGTTGGAATCAAATTGATGATATTCAAATTGATAAAGTAAGAACAGGAAATACTTCTGCAGAATTTTTATCATTGATAACCAAAGCTGATAAAGACTTTGAAATTGAAATAAGTGAACTAAATGTGAGTAGTAAAAAATTAAAAGAGATAATAAAACTATATAAAGATATTTTATAAAAAATCACACTTAAAGAAAGACTGAGCAAAATCAATTTTATCATCAGCAAAAACTCAGTAATTTTGTTAGAAAATAGAACAATATGCTCATCATAGATTCCCCTTCTCACAATGCTTTTTTCAATATTGCTTCCGAAGAATTCCTTTTGACTAAATTTCCAACCGAAGATATTTTCCTTCTTTACATCAATGCACCTTCGATTATTGTGGGAAAATTTCAGAATACTTTAGCCGAAATCAATTTGGATTATGTAAACGATAATAATATCAAAGTTGTAAGAAGAATGTCCGGCGGAGGAACGGTTTATCACGATTTGGGAAATCTTAATTTCTCTTTTCATACACTTTTGGGAGATTATGATTTTATGGATTTTGGACAGTTTACAAGTCCGGTTCTTCAGCTTTTGAAAGACTGGAATGTTCCTGCAAAACTGGAAGGCAGAAATGACCTTTTGGTGGACGGAAAGAAATTCAGTGGGAATGCGAAATTGGCAAGAAGTGGAAAAATGATTCAGCACGGAACGATTTTGTTCGATTCTGAGATGAGTGTTTTGAGTGATGCTTTGAAAGTCAATCCTTTGAAATTTCTTGATAAAGCAACAAAATCTAATCTTTCCAGAGTTACCAATCTAATTAATTATCTTCCTGAAGGAACAACAATAGAAGTTCTAAAACAAAAACTGATTGATGAAATCCTAAAAGGTTCTGAGAACGGAAAAATCTACAATTTCACAGATGAAGATATTCAAGGAATTGAGAAATTAGTTAAAGAAAAATACGAAACTTGGGATTGGAATTTTGGTTTCTCTCCGAATTATAATTTCAAAAAAGCCATTAAAATCCCAGCAGGATTTATCGAAATTCATTTGGACGTTGAAAAAGGAATCATCAAAAAAGCTAAAATGTTCGGTGACTTCTTTGCTTCAAAACCGATTGAGGAATTGGAAGATTTACTTATCGATGAAAAACACGATATTGAAAATTTAAATCAAATTCTTTCTAAAATCAATATTACAGATTATTTCGGCAAAGTGACTGTTGATGATATTTTGGAATTATTCAAATAAAAAAAGCCTTCAAAAACTTAATTTGAAGGCTTTCTTACATAAAATTAATTAATATTATTTCTTAATAAATTTCTCTTGATAAATTGCTTTATCAGTTGTAATTCTTAAGATATAATTTCCTTTTGGAAGTTGATTCACATTGATTTTTCCATCAATCAACTTAGTATTAATCGCTTTTCCTGTAACATCGTACACAGAAACCTCAACAATCTTATCTTGAGTTTTGATATTCAAGACATCGGTTGTTGGATTTGGATAGATACTTAGGTTGATTTTCTTAACATTATCATTCACAGCTAATGAAGAAGATACTACAGTCAAGGTTTTGTCAACCATTTTTCCGTTGGAATTAAAACTAACCACGATGTTTGCCGTTCCAGCATCTTGCGGCGTTAGCACCAACTCTTCATCAGAATTGATTTCTGCATTAATTGCATTGGCATTGCTATTAGATTTGATTGATTTCAAAATAGAAACCGAAAGGTTGTCCGCATCTGTCACAATCGTTTTCAGGTCAATTTTTGTAATGCTACTCGTAGTAATTTCCGAAGGAAAAGTAGAACTCACAACGGGAAAATCAACATCCGGGAAAACTGTTACCGCTGGAAACCAATAATAATCGTTCAAGGTTTTTGTATCCAACAAAGCGCCAATATTGCTGTAAGTATGAATCCAATTTTTCTGATAATGTGCACCATAACCACTTTCTGTTGTATTAAGAATCAATTCGTCGGAAACAGGATCAACTCTCAACGCTGCACCGTAAGGAATCTGTTTGTAAGTTCCTTCCTGCCCAGGAATCGTAATGAAACTATCAACCAAAGTTTTAGTTGTTACATCAAATTTGATAACCTTGGTTCCTGACGTGAAAGCATTCACAGAGTTCATCCAATACAAAGCATTTTGTTGATTACTGTAAGTGAAACTTCCTGCGTTCCAAGCGCCCCAAGAACCTAGATATTGCGTTGCCGTAGAAAGTGGATATTCAGTCGTTGCAAAAGTTGTTGGATTAATGTTAATCAATTTCTGATTTTGAATCGCCCAAACACTTCCATCCTTCGCCTGAACAACTGAATGGAAAGCTCCAGAAATCGTCTGAACCAAAGTATTAGTTTTGGGGTCGATAATTAGAATTCCTGTAGATTGCTTAACAGCGAAAACATATTGCGAAGTTCTAATCATATTTCCGATTTGTCCTGCATATAAACTACCTCCGCTTGTTCCTTCAATTAGACTTCCAACTTGAAGATTATCAATATCAAAAGTAAAAATCCCGTTGGAAGCTCCGATGTAACCAAGATGTTCATTCACACCAAGAAAAGAACGTCCGTCTCCTCCACCAATATTGTCAAAACTTTTGATTTTTTCCATCGTTGTAGCATTGGCAACAACCAACCTTCCGCCCGGTATGTATTGCGTATCTCCACCGTCAGCAGCTTGTTTTGAAATGAAATAGAACTTATCTCCGTAGATTGTTCCAAACTGAGTTGTAGCTCCGAAAGCTTGATTATTATTTTTTTCGCTGTAAACTCTGTAATAAATTTGATCGTTGTCTCCTACAAAATTCACAGAACCATTTGTATGACCAAACCATTCTTCGTTCACCATAAAATAACCTTTGGTAAAATCCGCCTGCGCTGAGTAAACGGAAACTGGTGTCAATGTTGAAGAAATATCATAACTTTCCATATTAGGATTAGCATTCCAAACATCCCAAGAACCATCTTTCAATTGTCTGCTACTTGCTCCTAAACCAGAATATCCAAAATCTGTATCAGTGGCGTCCTTTACCCAATAAGACCAATAACCGTTGTACCAACCTGAAAACCAATGGTCGTTAGAATCAATCGCTGTATAATTATCAAAATCATAAGCAGTTGTATTGATAATTCCATCTACGGGATAAAGCGGATAAGTCGTATTTCCATTATTGTAAAGTCCGACTGTTCCTTTTCCATCAAGGTCAAAACCTAAACCTCCGATTGCACTTCCGAATTGTGTTCCTTGATAAAGTAATGAAAAGAAACGTTTATCGGTTTTTGCAATCGCTTTCAGCATATCTTCGCCCGTTGCATTTCCGTCCCATTTGAAACCCCAAACTAAAGCATCCGGGTTTTTAGCATCATTCCATTGAACAACAAAAGCGGCTTTATTAGAACCCGTTCCAACCCAATAGACGATATCATCCATTGTGAAATCTGCCTTTTTGGATTCAGTTTTTTTAATGGAATTTGTTTTGATATCATTTCTCGGAACTCCCTGAACTGTGACCTGTGCATTGGTAAAAAATGCAAAGAACAACAGCAATGTCAAAAGATAAAACTTTTTCATTTTTAATTGATTTAAATAATTTTATTGTTGAATTTTATTTTAAATGTAAATCGTAAGCACCGGCAACTTCGGTAGAAACCTCGCCAAGCCAACCTGCTTCCTGATTGATTCCCGTATAAACTTTCACGAAATCGATTCCGGGAAGTTTGACATAATTACCGTTTTTGTCCACTGCCCAAGAGATATCAATGTTGGAAGCTTCGTCATTATTCGGTGCGTTGTCTGCGTATCCAAATTCATAGGATTTTCCAACCCAATAAGTTCCGCTTCCACTTTGGTCATAGTAATTGTTGGCAAGTCTAGTTCCTGTAAAACTGTAAGAAACATCTGAAATCCATAATGGATAATAGCTTTGAACGTGGAAAACATTTTTAGTTTTAAACCCTGAATTCCCAAGATTATCTTTCCATTTGATATATTCTACATCGTTTTCCCAATATTCTGTCCCTGCAACTGGCGGTTTATTTTCATTGGGTTTGAAATAATTAATGGTGTAATTCTTTACCGTGGTGTTTTTAAAATATTCGCTTCCGGCAATCTCATACCATTCTTCTTCATCGGGTTTTCCATTTTTGTTTTTGTCATAAGCAACGAGAATGATTCCCGGTTCGCAAGAACCAGCACGTTCTTCCTGAGACAAATCTCCCCAAAATGCATTTCCCAAAATTTTAAAGTCTTTTCCATTCATATTTGGAATGGTGTGGTCAAACCCAAATGTGACATAACCACCAAATCCACCCAAAGAAATCATTGTAGAATTAGAGCCAACTAAAGATTGTTTCGCTTTCTGAATCATCTGCTCCGAAGTATTTCCTGCGATATATTCCGGAATCTCATTCATAAATTGCCCAACCGCAGGACGGAAGTCAAAAACATTGGAAATATATTTACTGTAAGAAACCGATTCCTTATTGACAATGATTTTTGAAGTGTAAGTTGTCGTTGTTCCATTACTTTCAACCTTCAAAGTCAAAGGATAAGTTTTGGCGTAAGGACTGATGAAGTCCAAAGTTGAATTTTCTGAAATCAAAGAATCATTAATTTTCCAAGTGAAAGTTCCTGAAATATTAGTCGGAATATTCAAAACTTTGAAACGGTCAACGGAGTAAGAATCAGCAAGACTAAAAGTATTTTCGTCATCGTCATTTTTACAGGCAATTATTCCAATTGTAAAAAGTGACAGCAAAGTGAATTTTAGAAAGTAATTTTTCATTTTCATATCAATTTATTTATAGAGAAAAACAAAGTGCGCAGGGATATTCCCGCCTTCGGTTTTCCATTTGAATTTTCCATTTTTATCAAAGCAATAGACGAATCCTGTTGAAACATAATTCCGAGCATCGGTCATATAAATATCTTCTGTAATTGGATTAATAGCGATTCCGTAAGGTGTTTTTATGGCGTCAACATATTCTTGGTCGATGATTTTGTTGGAAATGATTTGCTCGGTTTTGACATCAATGATTCCGAAAGATTTGGTGTAGGAATGTGTGTTGTAGTTGAACTCGTTGCCGTAATAATAGAGTTTGCCATTCACAATCGTCATTTCGCTGACAGCACTTCCAAAGTCCTTTTTCACAGTTCCCGTTTTTGAATCGACCAAAAACAAACTCGAAGGAATTGTATAATAATCACCTCTGGAACTCACATACAAATCGCCGTCATCGTCTTTTGCAATATGATGAAGATTAATCGCAACATCGATTTTCTTAGTCTCAGTAAATGTATTTAAATCAACAACTGAAACCGTTTTGTCATAATTTGGAAAACGATAACCTCCTGAATTGGCAACGTAAAGATTATTTCCTACAATCGTCATTTCTTCTGGTTGATAACCAACAATAACTTCACGCTTTATGGAAAGGGAAATGGTATCAATCTCTGCAATTTTTCCAAGTGGTGCGTTGGGGTCAAGAACAACCGGACCTGCGTAACTTGAAGCATAAACTTTCCCGTCTTTGAAAGTCACATAACGACAATTTTGCAACGGAATAGTTTTGATACGTTTTGTCGTTCTAGCATCCAAAACCTCGATAATATTGGAAACATTAATAACAGCGTACATCTTGCTCCCATAGATTTTGATATCATTACCAACGTCACCCAATTCTTTTATCACATTGGGATTGGCTTCTGCATAAATATTTCTGTGATAAGTTCCTGTGGTATAATCAAAGAAATCCAGCGTTGCTTTGTTGCTTCCCATATTACCTTCATTCAAAACATAAAAGCCTTTTATTGCTGTGTTTTCAGACTGTGTCAAGGTTTCTTCTTCGGAATAGACAAAGATGTATTCGTCTCCCCGGCAAGAGAAAATGAACATCAGTAGAACTAATAACAAATATAATTTTCTCATAATGTGAAGTTGATAATGAGTTTAAAATTCCTTCCCGGCATTGGATAATTGAGAACTACGTCATAATATCTATCCAAAAGATTATTGACTTCCAGACTGACTTTGAACTGATGCGACTTCCAATCAATTTTTTTCTGAATCGATAAATCGTGCGTGTACCAAGGCGGAATGTTGTTGTAAGCTATGTTATTCTGATTCATATCATAACGCTCTCCAGCATAGATGAAACTGTAATTCAAAGACCAATTTTTCCAATCTAGCATTGTGGAAATTGTTCCGCTATGCCAAGGTATATAAGGAATCTGGTCTCCGAAGTAAGTATCGTTTCTGTCCGTAAAATCTCGGGCACTTTGATAAGTGTATCTCAATAATGGTCTTATCTTTAATTTACCAAAATCCAATTCTGCCTGAATATTGACATCCGCTCCAATGATTTCTACTTCACCCAGGTTCATCATAGTCCATCGGAAGCTGTCTATTGGCGAGGCAATGATTTTATCTTTAACTTTGTTGAAATAACCATCAGCTTTGATATAAAATGATTTGAATATCTGATTCTTATAAACTTTCTGATAGGTCAGTCCAACATCATATTGATCAGTAAATTCTGGCTTGAGGAAAGAATAACCGATTCTCGTATAATACAAATCGTTGAAAGTCGGCATCCTAAACATCTTTTTGTAGAATGCTCGAATTGTAAAGTCGTCTGAACCAAAAGGCTGATAACTCATAAACAAAGCTGGTGTCCATTCGGACTTGTCTGGAGCTTTCGTATTTTTTTCTACAGTTTCGTGAACAAATGTCCCCAAGAGACTTCCTAGAAATTTCAAGTTTCTGAATCGATAAGTTGATGCTAATGCGACCAAAGATGTATACCTTGTTGGATAAGAAAAATTCACCAAACTCGCATCCAGATTATTAAATTGAAAGTCTCCACTCAGACTTACATCCCAATTTTTTGTTAAAGAATAGAGGTTGGAAGAAGAAACATAAACTTCTCTCTGGATATAGGTATTTTCTACAGGATAAGCTGTCTGCAACTTAACTGTATCAGCAAAATAAGTGTAATCGTACGCAAATTTGGCTTTGAGCTGTGATTCTAATTTCGGGAATAATTTCTTTTTGATACTTGCTTGTATAAAGTAGTTTTCATCTTTCAACCTTTGTCCTCGTCCGTCAAATCTATTTTTAACAATTGGTGCGGGAATTCCTCTGTCAGAAAGGAAACCATAAACACGGATGTTCCAATCTCCATTATTCAGTTTTCCGTAGATTCCGGTTTCGAATCGTTTGGTTTTTACATCGCCGTCAAAACGTTTTGCAATCGTATCATAAGCAATAGAACCATCCAGAAATTTTCTTTTGTAATGGTATTTGTAAACACCGTCACTCTGCAAAAACTCAGAACTGAAACTCGCCGAAACTTTGTCTGAAATCGTCTGTTCCAATCGGAAAGACGGATTGAATAAATCAATTGAACTATTTTTAAGTCTTAAAACGAGATTTGTTTTTTTATTAAATTTAAAACTCGGCGTTTTAGGTTGAAGATAAATCGAACCTGATGAACCAAAATCTTTCGCAGGTTGGAAAATCTCTGATTTCTGACCATTGTATAACGAGATTTCTTCAATATCATCCAAAGAAAATTTGCCTAAATCAACCACACCGTTTTGCGCATTTCCTAATTCAATTCCATCATAGAAAACTCCAACGTGCTGACTTCCCATACTCCGGATATTGATGGTTTTAAGCCCGCCAAATCCTCCGTAATCTTTGATTTGAACACCTGAGAAATAGCGCAATGCATCTGCAACAGATTGACTATTTAATCTTTCTAATTGTTCGCCGGAGAGTGTCTGAGCCGGAAGAATCTCTTTGAAATTCTTTTTATAAACATTGACTTTTTGAATCTCCGTTTCCTTAACCGAATCTTTTCTTGACTGGGAAAAACAAAGCGAAGAAGCTGTCGCCAATATCGCAACAGCAGTTTTATAAATCCGAAAAGTAAATCGTGTCACCATTAGCTCATATCGAATAATGATGACGCTAATGGATATAAGAAAGCAATGACAAGGTACAACTTGGGCTGTACATAATCAATGTTGACTAAGCTTTATTCCACGAAAGCGTCAATTATTAAAACATTCTGGCAGGTCTTCTGACTTACTTCATTTTTGAAATCCTTCCCATCAAAAAAACAGTGGATATAATTTTCAAAAACCTTTGTTTGAAGCTTACAGCAGCGGGTCTGCTCCGGATTTTCACCGGATTCCCTATTAAGTGCTTTTTACAGCTCACCAGATTGGCGCAAATGTATAAAAAATAATCTTGAGTTGAATTCCTCTCTAAAAACAAAAAAAGTGATGAGAATTTCTCACCACTTCTTGTATTTCAGATTTACTTATTTTAATTCTGCAAACTCGCCATATCAATCACGAATCGATACTTCACATCGCCTTTTTCCAGACGTTCAAAAGCGGTGTTGACATAATCAATTGGGATAATTTCACTTTCTGCTGTAATGTTATGTTCAAAACAGAAATCCAACATTTCTTGAGTTTCAGCAATTCCTCCAATATTAGAACCTGCAAAACTTCGTCGTCCACTTACCACATTGAAAGCACCAATTTCCAATGGTTCCGGCGGTAATCCAACCAAAACAACTGTTCCATCGTGACGAAGCAGATTAAGATAAACATTCACATCGTGTTTTGCAGAAACCGTATCGATGATAAAATGTAACTGACGAGAATATTTTGCCATTGCTTCTGCATCAGAAGATAAAACAGCTTCGTCTGCGCCTAATCTTTTCGCATCTTCAACTTTGCTTGGAGAAGTCGTGAAAACCACAACCTCAGCACCCATTGCTTTTGCAATTTTAATCGCCATATGTCCCAATCCGCCGATTCCCAAAACTCCTATTTTTTTGCCTGGACCGGCTCCCCAATGTTTCAAAGGAGAATAAACCGTAATTCCCGCACAAAGTAAAGGCGCTGCTGAAGCCAAATCTTCAAAAGCAGGCATTTTCAAAACGTATTTTTCATTACAAACATAAGTTTTAGAAAATCCTCCGAAAGTATGACCTCCCGAAATTTTATCTGCACTATTGAAAGAAAAAGTCACGCCTTCATCACAGAATTGTTCAATTCCGTCTTCGCAATATTCGCAGTGTCCGCAACTGTCAACGATACAACCAACTCCTGCTAAATCTCCAATTTTAAAATTCTTAACGTGGTCGCCAACAGCAGTCACTCGTCCTACAATCTCGTGTCCGGGAACAATCGGAAAAAGCGTTCCGCCGAAGTCATTTTTGATTTGATGTAAATCCGAATGGCAAATCCCACAATACAGAACTTCAAATTCCACATCGTGCGCCTGCACTACTCTTCTGTCGATTACCATTTCGTTCAAAGGTGTTTCAGCCGAAGCTGTTCCGTAAGCTTTTATTTGTTTTGTACTCATTTTTATTAAGTCTATTATTTATTTTAATTTTTTAAAAATTTCCTGCATTGTTTCCGAATCAATTGCAGTCATATCAATCAATTCCAGAGATTTTACCATATTCAAAGTCGATGTTTTGTAGTGTTGAAAATGTGGCGTTTGAAGATGGAACTGATATGCTTCTTTATCCGCATACATTTCAACAATTCTGATTTGAGTCGGATTTTTCTGCTGAAACATTGGGAATATAGCAATTACACCTTTCTCCAATTTCACTGAAGCCGAAGACTCTTCTTTCAAAATCGATTTGTATTCTTCTAAAAATTCAGGAATAATTTCGATTTCCGAGATACGAATCATCATATCATTTTGGATAATCGGAACAAGTGGTTTTCCAATGATTTTCCGAACTGTATTGGCTTGAGTTTTACTGACAGATTCTTGTATCAAATTCGCTAATTGCTCCAATTGATTATCCGTAATTCCAGTATTTTTTCCAATATTAATATGAGATTGAAGTTGAGATTCAACACCACTTAAAGAAGCTAAAGCTGAAATCGTAACCAATTCTCTTTGCTGATATGTCAGAACATCACTCACAAAAATATCGGCAAATAAATGTTCTTTGAGAAAAGTATCAATTCGGGGAGCAAATTCTCCAAAACCTTTTGCGGGTTTCGATTGTGGTGTTTTTGAAAGTGTTTCTAAAGTTTTTCTGCCTTGCTCATATTTATCATCAATATTATTTTCGACGATGATTTTTTTGCCTTCGATGTCATTAATCCCTTTGGATTTTCTTTCATCTAAAACTGTTTTAAAAGTATTAATTGCATTCAAACTTCTTGGAAAACCACAATAAGCGTACAGTTGAACCAAAGCTTCTTTGATTTCATTAATCGTCAAACCAGAATCTAAGGCTTTATTTAATTCTAATTTTAAATCTTCCAGATTTCCGACTGCTGTTAATGAAGAAATTGAAACAAGACTCGATTGTTTTTTATCAAGATTTTGCTGGTTTTGAGCATTCATAACTAATGTGAATGTGGTAAATAATAAAGTGAAAATTTTAAATTTCATTAAGGCTTAATTTGAAGATTAGCTTCTTTATACACTTCATCTGAAACCGCTTTCAGCCAAGTATTCTGATTGGTTTGAGGATTACCGTTCGTTGCTAAATGCGAAAACCAACTCGTTGCAGTCGCACCGTGCCAATGCTCAACATTCGGAGCAATTTCTACGATATCGCCCGCTTTCAGATGACGGGCAGGTTTTCCTCTTTCCTGATATAAACCTTCGCCACCAATGACAATCAACAATTGTCCGCCAGTGTGACTGTGCCAATTGTTTCTGCAACCCGGCTCGAAAGTGACATTAGAAAGTGGAACATTTAAATCTTTATTGTTTGTCAATGGTGCCAAATAGGATTTACCTGTAAAATATTGAGCAAAACCCGTGTTTTCTTCGCCTGTCGGAAAATCGCTTATTTTAGGAATGTTTGTTTTCATTTTATTTTGATTTTTTGTCTTTTGTGCGAACGCAAATTGCCCGAACACAAAAAGAATTATTGTTAAAAAATATTTCATTTTGATACTTTTTAATATTAAACAAAGTTCTGTCCATTCGGTCAGATTTTTATTATATTGATTACGGAATTGCTTACCATTTTTACTGATTTCAAAAAATAGGTTTTATATGATTTTAAATTTTAGAATAAAATAATTCTTGCTTTTAATTAAAATTTTTACATTTGTATAATCAGTTATGTAATTAATTATGAATATATTTGAAAAAACAGGGAAAATGGCTTTGGGAAGCAGATTGCGTTTGTTGACAAGCCGATTTACGGATGATGCAACGAAGATTTATGAAATGTACAATGACGAGAAATTCTCTCCAAAATGGTTTCCTGTTTTCTTTGTGCTTTCAGAAACTGAGGAAAATACGATTACGGAAATAGCCAAGGAAATTGGTCATTCTCAACCTTCTGTCACCAAAATAATCAAGGAAATGACGAAAGTGGGTTTGGTAAATGACAAATTGAAATCCAGCGACAAACGCAGAAATGTTGTCGGATTAACTGACGAAGGAAAAGTTTTAGCCGAAAAAATGTTGCAGGAACAATGCGTTGATATTGATTTAGCGGTAGAAAATCTTCTAGCAGAATCCACTTACAATCTTTGGGAAGCGGTTGCAGAATGGGAATTTTTGTTGGAGCAAAAGTCATTACTAAAACGTGTTCAGGAACAGAAAAAACTGCGTGAAAGTAAAGATATTGAAATCGTGGAATATGAACCAAAATATCAATCGGCTTTTAGGGATTTGAATGAAGAATGGATTTCGAATTACTTTGAAATGGAAGAAACGGATTATAAATCTCTGGACAATCCACAGGAATATATCCTCGACAAAGGCGGAAAAATTCTTGTCGCACTCTACAAAAACGAACCTTTGGGCGTTTGTGCTTTGATAAAAATGAACGACAAAGATTACGATTTTGAAATGGCAAAAATGGCAGTTTCTCCAAAAGTTCAAGGTAAAAATATCGGCTGGCTTTTGGGACAGGCAATTATCAATTCGGCGAAGGAATTGGGAGCTTCAAAATTGTATCTGGAAAGTAATACGATTCTGAAACCAGCTATTAATCTGTATTATAAATTGGGATTTGTGAAAATTTCGGGTCGGCCGACTCCTTATAAACGTGCGAATATTCAGATGGAATTGGATTTGAAGAAGTAATCTATCTGTAATAAATAAAATGAAGAGGCTGTCTCAAAAGGGCAGCCTCATTTTCATCAAGGCTTACTAATTCCCAAATTCTCATTCACATACAAATTCGGGTAAATAAATAATTTCGAAATAAAGTCAGCAATACTTTTTCGGGAAATTGCAGAACCCGTTTCAGGAAGACCTTTTATCGTCACAGAATAATCGATTTCATCAGCATTCGTGAACCAATCTGGTCTTAAAATGGTGTAATCTAGACCAGAATTTTCAATCACATCTGCCAATTTTCTGTAAGGCACCAAAACTGGTTTTAAAGGTTGGTCATAAATCCCGATTGAACTGATGGCGATGATTCTTTTCACACCTTCTTCCTGCATTGCTTTTACGATATTTTTGGACATCAACTCGAGATTTCCTTCAAGATTTACGTACACAATATCCTGATTGGCAACGGCATTTTTTATATCATTAAAATTCAAAGCGTCGCCTTCGATGATTTTACAACCGTCTGAAAGTTCCGTAGAAATTCTGGTTTTGTTTCTTAAAAATAAAGTAAGTTCTATATTTTCTAAATTTTTGGAAGCTTCGATTACATATTGCGCCAAACTTCCCGAAGCGCCGATTATCAGTACTTTTTTCATTGTTAATTTTAAAATTATCCACCGATGGGAAAAACTTCTTCCACTTCCGTTCGTACGAAATTGGATATTCTTTTATGAATCAGCCAAGTTTCGTTTTGTTTTACAAACTCGTCTTTGTAAATAGTGTAAAGTGTTGTTTTTAATTGTTTTCCGTTTTGTTTTCCGACCAGAATGATAAGGCAATATGAAGTTGCTTTTGCTGAATTTGAGGTCAATTCATCAATTGTTTGTTGCCCATTTTGATGATAAACCGTTTGGAAATTATCCAGAAAAGCGGAAAATCTGTCTTTCAGTTCTTTTCTTCCTTTTAGATTGGACGAAACTTGTCCGTTGTTGTAAGACTGCACGACTCCATCTTCGGTAAAAAGCAAAACCTGCTTGTCGATTTCTTTCGTATCAGCAAGGTTTGAGAAAACATCCACTACATTTTTGATGGCTAATTTATCTTCGATGATTTGAAGTCGATCATCCGATTTATTTTGAGAAAACCCAAAGATTGAAAACATTGAAAATAAAAGGATTGCTGTATTTTTCATTATTAAATTTATTTTAAATTATTTCCCTACTCTCGCCTGTAAAGAAGCAGGATAACGCTCGCCAACAATCTGAATTTGTTTTAAAGCCAAATCGATTCTGTTTAATTCGTCTTCATTCAAATGAACATTCACTGCGCCAATATTTTCTTCCAAACGATGAATTTTTGTCGTTCCAGGAATC
Organism: Epilithonimonas sp.; assembly: GCF_032055105.1. Lineage (GTDB taxonomy): Bacteria > Bacteroidota > Bacteroidia > Flavobacteriales > Weeksellaceae > Epilithonimonas. Next base: position 14,325 of record NZ_DAMBRK010000022.1, on the reverse strand, counting down.
GGAGCGATATATGATTTTTGAGCTAATAACCAACTCAAAGCAACCTGTGCAGAAGTCGCATTATTTTCGATTGCAACTGCTTTTACCAAATCTACCAACTCCTGATTTGCCTTTCTGTTTTCTTCTGAAAATCGTGGAACAACATTTCTGAAATCATTATCGTCAAATTTTGTTTTATCAGTAATTGCTCCCGTCAAAAATCCTTTTCCCAGCGGACTGAACGGGACGAAACCGATATTTAATTCTTCCAATAAGGGTAAAATTTCATTTTCAGGTTCGCGCCAAAACATCGAATATTCACTTTGAAGAGCTGTTACAGGCAAAACGGCGTGCGCTTTTGTGATGCTTTCAACACCAGCTTCGCTCATTCCGAAATGTTTTACTTTTCCTTCAGCAATCAAATCTTTCACGGTTCCTGCAACATCTTCCATAGCAACATTCGGGTCAACTCTGTGTTGATACAACAAATCGATAACGTCGGTCTCCAGATATTTTAATGAATTTTCAACCACCGTCCTGATTCTTTCTGGGCGACTGTCAACACCTTTTGAAGCATCTCCGTCAAGGAAACCAAATTTTGTAGCAATTACAATTTTGTCTCTAAAAGGTTTTACAGCTTTTCCTAGCAAAGTTTCATTTCCTCCTTGACTGTAAGCTTCCGCTGTATCGAATAATGTAATGCCTAAATCGTACGCTTTTTGAATCAAATCAATTGCATCTTTTTCGTTAGTTGCAGGACCATAACCGAAAGTGAGTCCCATACAACCCAATCCTAATTCGGATACTTCTAAGTTTTGTCCTAAAGTTCTTGTTTTCATATTTTTTTTGTATAAAGTAGAATGTAAAAAGTAGAATTATCAAATCACCTAATTTTCACAGTACAAATGTCCGATGATTCAAGAAAGGATTTGTTATATGAATTACTGCTTTGCTTACCATTTTTACTGATGAAACTTCTGAAAATTTGCAGTCGAATTGTTGCGTAAGGGATAGTAGCGACATCCTTTTTTGTTATTGCGATTGCTAAATAGTTATAGAGATTGCTTCACTTCGTTCGCAATGACAAAAAAGATATAGCGGATAGCCCGACCCGCTTGCATTTTTGCCTTGTTGAAATGTTCTTTTGATAGACAAAAACTTCTGGCAAAAAAGCAAAGGGATACGCCCAAATTATTCTTCAAAAACACCGAAAACCAATATCAATTACGGATTCTCTTACCATTATTACTGAATTGGCGATTCAGATGCTTCTGAGCGGTATTTTTTAGATAAATTTGTAGTTTAAAATTCATCGAAAATGAACATAAACATCCTTAAAAGCGTTGGTGAATACAGTTTTCTTCGTGGTGCAACTACGCTTCATCCACTCATTAATGTGATGGATTATGATGATCTGAAACCTTTGAATTCGGCGACCTACAACTTCGGATTTTTCTGTGTTTTTCTGAAAGAAACGAAGTGTGGAGATCTGCGTTACGGGAAAGAATCTTACGATTATCAGGAAGAAAGCCTGGTTTTTGTGGCTCCCGGACAGATTTTGACGGTTGAAAAATATTTACCCAATATAAAACCTAAAGGAAAAGTCATTGTTTTTCATGCGGATTTCCTGAAAGGAACGGCTTTGAGCACGATTTTAAATGACTACAGTTTTTTCTCTTATGCTTCAAACGAAGCTCTGCATCTTTCCGAAAAAGAACTAGAAATGGTGGTGAATATGTTTGATACAATTGAAAACGAACTAAAACAAAATCTCGATAAACACAGCAAAACACTGGTTATCTCACAACTTCAGCTTTTCCTGAATTATGCTGCCCGTTTTTACGACAGACAATTTATCACGAGAGAGCACATCAACAAAGGAATTTTACAAAGGTTTGAAGAGCTTCTCAATACTTATTTTGTTTCTGATAAACCACAGAATATCGGTTTGCCTTCCGTTAATTTTTTTGCGGAGGAACTGAATTTATCGGCCAATTATTTTGGAGATTTAATTAAAAAAGAAACGGGAATTTCTGCTCAGGAATATATTCAGCTAAAGCTGATTGATATTGCGAAAGAAAGGATTTTTGACAATAAAAAATCAATTAGTGAAATTGCTTATGGATTAGGATTTAAATATCCTCAGCATTTTACTAGACTTTTTAAGCAGAAAGTTGGGCTGACCCCGAATGAGTACAGGAATTTGAATTGATTAATAAAAAAGCTGTTTCAAAATTGAAACAGCTTTTCTTTTATAGTGAAAAATTTAGCGCATTTCTAATTCAATTTTCCTCCCAAAGCTTTAAACAACAACACATTATTCCTCGTATTCTCATGCTGGAATTTAAGCAAATCCAATTCAGCCTGAAGTTTGCTTTTCTGGGCATTGATCAATTCAAAATAATTGGCATAACCCGTGATGTACAAATCATTGGAAACCTCAATTCCTTTGTCGAGAAACTTCACTTCTTCTTCTTTTAAATCTAAAACCCGATGAAATATATTGGTCTGTTTTAAAATAGATTGTAGTTCATTGAAGGCTCCGGTTACACTTTTCTGATAATTCAAAAATGCAATTTCCTGCTCGCTGTTGGCAATATTGAACTCGTATTTCAGCTGTCCTTTATTGAAAACAGGAACCATCAGTCCTCCCAAAAGCTGTCCCGCCAAAGAAGCAGGTTTGAAAATCGTTTCCACAGAAAAAGAATTCAATCCGAAAGTCGCTCGCAAATCAATTTTTGGATAAAATGCTGCTCTCGCTGCTTTTGCATCGGCGTGTGAAGCTTGTAAAGAATAATAATTGGAAACCACATCCGGTCGTGAATGAATAACCGTATCAACGTTGATATTTTTATTCAACATTTCGAAATTCGTCGGTAAAAGTGTCGGACTTCTGTCGATTTCTCCGCCGTAAACTCCGGTCAATGTTGCGATCGCCTGTTTTACAGTTACGATTTCAACTTTAATGTGTTCGATTTCTGCCAACCAATTATTATTTTGAGCTTTAAACTGCTGAACAGCAAGTTCGGTCACCTTCCCTACTTCCCGCTGTGCTTTAATGATTTCAAAAGCTCGTTTCTGCAAATTGTAGTTGTCCTGATAAATTTTCAGACGTTTGTCTAAAGCAATCAGATCATAATACAAGTTGGCAATATCCGTAAACAAATCGATTTGAAGGAGTTTTAAACCTTCTTCCGAAGCCAGAAATTTGTTCTGAGCCGACAGCTTTTTATTTTTCAGCTTTCCCCATGCATCAATTTCCCAGCTGCTTCTCGCGCCCATCCAGTAATTCGGCGTAAAAGTTGTGTTGATTTTTTGCTGATCATTGATATTCTGAGAAAGATTGGTATCGTAATTTCCCACGCCTTCCATCGTATATTTTCCGTAACGGTCGCCTGAAACAATCGCTCCTACATCCAGAGACGGAAGGAGTTCTGTTTTTGAACGTTTCAGAAAACTGTTTGCCATTTCAACACGTTGCTGGGCGATTTTAAAGTCTGGATTTGCTTGATTCACCTGTTCAAAAAGTTTCAGAAGATTCTGGTCTGTGAAATAGGTATTCAAATCAATTCCGGTAAAATCTCCACTGTTTGGATTGTTTTTTTCCGAGGTTTGTAATTCAGGCGGTTCTTTTACTTCTTTTAAGGCGGTTACTTTTGGGACAGCGCAAGATGTTAATGTCAATGCGGCTACGCTCCAAACTACGAGTCTTAATTTATTTCGTTTCATTCTTTTTTCTATTTTCAAGGGTTGCGAAAAAAATGTATAATCCCGGAATAATAATCAGTCCGAAAACGGTTCCGATAAACATTCCACCTGCGGCTGCGGTTCCAATTGAACGGTTTCCGATGGCTCCTGCACCCGAAGCAATACACAACGGAATCAATCCTGCAATAAATGCAAATGAAGTCATCAAAATCGGACGGAGACGTTGTTTTGCACCTTCAATCGCTGCAGGAATAATGTCATTTCCTTCTTTGTGACTGGCAACGGCAAATTCTACAATCAGAATGGCATTTTTAGCCAATAATCCAATCAACATGACCAAGGCAACCTGTGCGTAAATATTGTTATCCAACCCGCAAACCAGCAAGGCGATATACGAACCGAAAATCCCGGTTGGTAAACTCAGTAAAACCGGCATGGGTAAAAGGAAACTTTCATATTGAGCCGCCAATAAAAGATACACAAAAACCAGACAGACAATAAAAATATAAAACGTCTGATTTCCCGACAGAATTTCCTCTCTTGTCATTCCAGACCATTCGATTTCAAAACCTTTTGGGAGGCTTTCTTTGGCAATTTTTTCAACCGCCTCAATCGCATCTCCGGAACTGTAACTTTCAGAAGCTTCACCGTTGATCATTGCAGACATATACATATTGTATCGGGTTAAAACTTCCGGTCCGTAAACTCTTTCGATCGTAATAAAAGTGGAGAAAGGAACCATTTCACCTTTATCATTTTTTAAATATAAATTCAGAATGCTTTCAGGAGTTTCGCGAAATTCCGGACTTGCCTGTACCATCACTTTATACATTTGCCTAAATCTGATAAAATTCGTTGCGTAATATGAACCCAACATCGTCTGCAACGTCGACATTGCATTATCCACCGAGATTCCTTTTTTCGACGCCATATCATAATCAATATTGATCATATATTGCGGGAAAGTGGCATCAAAACTCGTAAAACTGTTTTTCAATTCGGGTGTTTCATTCAGTTTTTTGACAAAATCTTTCGTGACTGTATCCATATTTTCAATACTTCCGCCCGTTTTGTCGAGAAGACGAAGTTCAAAACCACTCGCATTACCAAACCCGGGAACTGTAGGCGGTGCAAAAACTTCAATTTCTGCATCAGAGATTCCTTTTGTTTTTTCAGTTAATTCTTTGATGAAATCTTGGATAGATTGATCTCTTTCGCTCCAGTCTTTCAGGTTAATCATCGCCATTCCATAGGACGAACCGGCAATTTCTGTCACCACGCTGTACCCCGCCAAAGTCGTTACGTTTTCTACACCATCGATTTTTTTGGCAATCGTTGTAATTTCATCTAAAACCTTTTCGGTTCGCTCAACCGTCGCACCTTGAGGAGTTGTAACACTTACATATGCCATTCCCTGGTCTTCCATTGGAATAAATCCTGACGGAAGAAATTTTGAAGTCAAACCAATCAGAAAAATAAATAAAAACAAGAATCCAAAAGTTACGATGGTTCGGGTTGCAAATTTTGACAAAACTTTTACATATCCGTTGGTGACTTTTTCAAGGAAAATATTAAACTTATTGAAGAATTTATCAATAATTCCTTTCTTTTTATCGTGGTTGTGAGGTTTTAAAATTAAAGCACATAAAGCCGGAGTCAGCGTTAATGCATTGATTCCCGAAATCACAATACTAATTGCCAAGGTTAATGAAAACTGTCTGTAAAAAACACCGACTGGACCGTCCAAAAACGCAACCGGAAGAAACACTGCCGACATTACCAAAGTAATCGCAACAACTGCACCTGCAATTTCTTTTGTCGCAATCACCGTAGCTTGGTAAGGTGCATAACCTTCCTCCATTTTTACGTGAACTGCCTCTACGACGACAATTGCGTTATCGACAACAATTCCAATAGCTAAAACCAAGGCAAAAAGCGTTAATAAATTCACGGAAAAATCCAGCATATCCATAAAAGCAAAAGTTCCGACCAATGCCACAGGAACCGCCAAAACAGGAATTAATGTCGAACGCCAATCCTGAAGAAATAGGAATACTACAATCGCCACGAGAATAAATGCTTCCACCAAAGTTTTTAACACCGCACTTATTGAAGCATCGAGGAATCTCGAAACGTCGTACGCCATATTGTAATCCATTCCGGGAGGGAAAGAATTCTCTTTAAGTTCCGCCATTTTATCTTTCACATTCTGAATCACTTCCGAAGCATTGGATCCCGGTCGCTGTTTCATCATAATCGATGCGGAAGGTCTTCCGTCTGTTTTGGAAACCATTCCATACGTCATTGCACCGAATTCTACTTTGGCAATATCTTTCAGTTTTAAAATTGTTCCTTCTTCATCGGCTCTGATTGGGATTTCTTCGTATTGTTTAGGCTCAAAAAATTTACCTTTATATTTAACAACATATTGCAACTGACCTGCTTTTTTACCAGAAGATTCACCCACTTTTCCAGGAGCTGCGGAAATATTCTGCTTCTGAAGAGAATTCACCACTTCATCCGCAGAAATATTGTACACCGCCATTTTCTGAGGATCGAGCCAGACACGCATCGAATATTCTTTCTGACCCATAATTTCAGCACGGCCAACTCCATCCAGACGTTTCAGTTCCTGAAGAACATTGATGTCTGTAAAGTTGTAAATAAATTGCTCATCCTGACTTGGGTCTGTACTTGTAATGTTGAGATACATCAACATACTGTTCACCTCTTTTTCCGTGGTAACTCCAGCTCTGATTACTTCTTCGGGCAATTCATCGAGAATTGTAGTGACTCTGTTCTGAACATTTACCGCCGCCAAATCTGGATCTGTACCCACTTCAAAAAACACCTGAATCAAAGTCAAACCGTCATTGGAAGTCACTGTTGACATATACGTCATTCCCGGAACACCGTTGATTGCTCGTTCCAAAGGCAAAGCGACCGCATCTGCAGAAACTTCGGCATTGGCTCCTGTATATTTTGCTGTTACCGTTACAGAAGGAGGAACAATATCTGGAAATTGGGTAATCGGCATCTTCGTCAACGCCATAATTCCTACCAAAACAAAGACAATGGAAATCACCAACGAAAGAACCTTTCGTTTTATAAACATCTCTACCATAATTGATTATTTAAGAATTAAAGTCTGTTTTTGATTTTGATTTCGTCGCCATCTTTCAAAGACTGAGTGCCTTCATAAATAATCAAATCTCCCTTTTTGAGACCTTTTTCCACGAGGTAAGAATCCTTTAAAGCTGTTCCAACCTCAATGTTGGTCATCTTTACTTTATTGTTCTTGTCTACCTTGAAAATATAGGTTTTATCCTGAATCGAGAATGTTGCTTTCTGAGGAATCAGCATGGCATTATTCTGAACTTCAGAAATCGTGAGTTTTCCGGAAGTTCCGTGTTTGATTAAACGATTCGGATTTGGAAATAAAACTTTGTAACGGATGGAACCTGTTGCTCTGTCGATTTCACTTTCCGCGGATTTTAAAACACCGTTAAATTGATACGCCATTCCGTTAGGAAGCGTCAATTCAATTTTCTGATGTTTTCCTAATTTGTCATTCGCTAATAATTCAAAATACTGATTTTCAGGAATAGAGAAATACGCAAAAACCTCATCGAGCTGAGACAAAGTTGTGAGTAAAGTTCCGTTGTTAACCAAACTTCCGTCTTTGTGAGGAATAATGTCAATCACTCCATCAAAAGGTGCGGTAACGGTTGTAAAACTAATTTTCTGCAACACCGTTTTTTTCTCGGCATCTGCGAAAGCGTGTTTTGCTCTGGCCGAAGATAGTTTAGCTTTAACCAATTCCAATTCGTTATTGGCAACGAATTTTTTGGCGTGAAGACTTTCAATCTGTTTTAATTCGACTTCAGCAATACGCATATCGGCCTGAGTCTGCTTAATGGTTGCATTGGCTTTCAGAAGCTCCATTTGTAATTCGGCATCATTGATTTTAAATAAAGCCTGCCCTCTTTTCACAAACTGACCTTCATTGACATAAATATGGTCGACAATGCCATCTATTCTCGAACGAATTTCGACATTTCTTTTAGCCTGAATATCCGTTACAAACTGATTGCTGACTAATGTATCTTTTTGCTTGACCTCAAAAACAGGCACTTCTTTGTTATCTTTATTTTTATTCTGGGCATTTTTACCACAAGAAACTACGCATACGAATGCAATAATGCACTGTATGAAACTTTTTGTATTCATTATAGAATTTTTATTACTAAAACTTGACGAAAAATAATCTGGATGTAATCGCTTGATTTAGAATAACTGAAGAAGGTGGAGGTAGGATTTTATAGCACAAAACAGCGCTTTTGAGATAATGCGACTGTTAATTTTTACAGTTTCAACAAAAGCATGAATATATTTTTCTGAAAAATAAGAAGTTGTTGTATTTGTGTAATATTGCGAACTAGTTTTTGATCTATACTGAACAGCTTTAAGATTAAAATACTTTTTACCTTTTATTTTGAGATTATCCTGACCTTTAATATTTGCAACACAAACTGTTTGCAAACTCGACTGCGCCCATCTCCAATTACAAATAGAAAAGGTAAGAAGGAAACACAAAAAAACTGATAATCTGGAGGCAAACATATTTTGTAAACAATTTATGTTTTAGAAGAAACTAGATTGATTTACAAATATAAGGCGATATAATGGCAATTCGCTATTTTATTATGTTAAAAAAAATTAAACTGTGCCAAAGTTTGAGGATATTGAAATTTTAATCACATTTTAATTTCCATATCTAAATCTTGAAGGTTTAATTTTTTTGAATTACTACCAGTTTTTCAAATCATAAGCAGCCTGCCAAAATTGAAACTCCAGTTTGGAAGCAGTGATAAAAGCTTCATTCATTCTGGTTATTATTTCTGGAGTTGTGTTTTCAGCGGCTTTGTTGCAAATTTCGATGGCAGTTTTAACAGCAACGGCAAAATCTTCTCCGCCGTACGTTTCTATCCAGCTTTGATAAGGATTTTCTGAAGTTTTATCAAGATTCAGAATGTAATTTCCGACTTCCTTATAAATCCAAAAACAAGGTAAAGTAGCTGCTAAAGCCACTTCAACAGGTTCAAAAGCGGCTGTACTTCTCAAAAAATGAATGTAATGATGACAAACAGGCTGTAAAATCCTTTTGTCTGAAATTTCAAATTCTTTAAAATAAGATTCGTGCAAAGCATTTTCCACAACGATTGCATTTTCGGCAAATCTCATATAAGCCAAAGCATCTTCTATATCGTATGCTTTGCTTCCAATCATTGCCAAAGTTCTTCCAAAATGTTCCAGATACAAAGAATCCTGAGCAATGTAAAACTGGAATTTTTCTTTGTCTAAAGTTCCAACTGATAATTCCTTAATAAAAGGCATTTCAATGATGTCTTTATAAATATTCTCTATTAATTTCCAGGCGTTTTCAGACCAATTCATTCTTGATAAGTTTTTGAGGATTAAAAAAGTGATTCAAAGGACCATTTCCTTTTCCGGTTTGGACGTTGCTTCCTTCAAGAATAGCTTCTGAAACATAGTTTTGTGCAAAAGCAACCGCTTCATCAATAGATTTTCCTTGAGCAATGAAAGAAGCAATCGCTGATGACAATGTACAACCTGAACCGTGGGTATTTTTTGTATTTAATTTTAAAGATTCGAAAGTTTGAAAATCATCATTATCACTATAAAATAGAGATGTAATCTTTTCAGTGGTTTGATGTCCGCCTTTCAGTAAAATATGCTTACAACCTAACTTTTTGATTTTTTCTCCGGCAATTTTCATATCGTCTAAAGTTTTCACTTCCATATTGGCTAAAATTGCAGCTTCATCCATATTCGGAGTGATGATATCTGAAATCGGGAAAAGTTTTTCGATAATCGTCTGGATGGTTTCTTCTTCAATCAGCCGATGTCCGCTTGTTGCTACCATTACCGGGTCAAAGACAATCGGTACTTTTTTATATTTGGCTAAAGTTTCCACAATGGTTTCAACCAATTCTGGCGTGTGAACCATTCCGATTTTGATTGCGTCAGGAAAAATATCATCTAAAATAGATTCTATCTGTTCTGAAACTGCCTGAACAGGAATCGGAAAAATATTTCGAACGCCCATCGTATTCTGTACAGGTAAAGCCGTCAAAACTGAAGTTGCATAACATCCCAAAGCTGAAATCGTTTTTATATCAGCCTGAATTCCTGCGCCTCCACTTCCGTCAAAACCGGCAATAGCGAGAACTGATGGATATTTGTATTGTGTCATCTGTCAATTTTATTTTTTATTAAGGTCAGATGGAACGCCTATCTTTGTTTTCCATAGAAAAAATGTTTTCCGTTTGGCGTTTCATTTATTGATTTCGTTTTTTAAATTAAAAGCTGCCTTTTGAGGATTTTCAGCACTGCATATTTCTGAAACTACTGCGATGCAATCCGCTCCTACATCCATCACAGCTCTGGCATTTTTTAAGTGAATATTTCCGATGGCAACCAATGGTTTTTCTGTCAGTTTTCTGATTTTCATTAAACCTTCCAATCCCCATTCTGTAACCGTATCGGTTTTAGTATCTGTCCTGAAAACCGGACTAATTCCCAAATAATCCGAAACAATCGTTTCCTCATTTTCAAGTTGCTCCAAATACTCAATGGAATAGCCAATCATTTTATTTTGAAATGAATTTTCTCTCAAAACCGTTGGCTGAGTATCACTATTCCCAACGTGAATTCCAAAAGCATCGACTTCTTTGGCTACGAAAGTATTATCATTAATGATTAAAGGAATTCCATATTTATCGGTGATTTCTTTTAAACGAATAGCTTTTTCAAGGAAAACTTGGTCAGAAGAATTTTTCTCACGTAATTGGATGATATCTACTCCACCTAAAATTGATTGTTCGGCAACTTCTAGAAAGTTTCGTCCTTTGCAATCTGCTTCGGAAATTACAAGATACAATTGATAAGGAAATGATTTTATTAAACTCATTTCTTAGAAACTTTTACATTTTCGGAAAATTCCTGTTCAGAAATATTGTAAAGCTTGTCTAAAATATTCATTTGAAGACTTCCCGGACCGTTTGAAATCTTTTCAGACAATTCTCCGGCAATTCCTAAAAGCGACATTGAAGCAACTGTGGATTCGGTTTTATTCTCAGAAATCGTTGCAAAAGCTCCGACAATTGCTGAAGCAGAACACCCTAAACCTGTTACTTTGGTCATTAACGGATGTCCGTTTTCAACAAAATAAGTTTCTTTGTCATCAATAATAATATCCGTTGCGCCCGAAATACAGACTACAGATTGATAGTTTTCAACAAGACTTTGAGCTGCCGAAATAGCTTCGTTACTTTCTGCTGTACTGTCGACTCCTTTTGTAATCGTTTTATTGGCTTTGGCTAAAGCGATGATTTCCGAAGCATTTCCTCTGATAACGGTTGGTTTGAATTGTAAAAGTTTTGCCAAAACCTCATCTCTGAAAGAAGTTGCGCCTGCTCCGACTGGGTCAAGAATCCAAGTTTTATTGAGTCTATGAGCTTCTTCTGCAGCAATCAACATTGATTCAGACCAATATTCATCGAGTGTTCCGATATTGATAACGACAGCATTCGAAATGGCAACCATTTCTTTGATTTCAGATTTTGCGTGAGCCATAATCGGTGAAGCTCCGACTGCCAAAAGCGCATTGGCGGTGTTATTCATTACCACGAAATTGGTGATATTATGAACAAGTGGTGATTGTTTTTTTACAGATTGAATGTAATTCCAAAGGTTGTTTTCCATTTAATTTTAATTTAAAATAAGCTTTAGGAAAACAAATAGAATAAGAAAGAAAACATCAAAAGATACATTCCTGCTTTTCCCTACGTCGGTGTAAGCCGTATCAGGTTCAAAGGGACTCTCTCAATTCTTTTCAGAATACCCCTAAAGCGTAGAGCAAATATACGAATGTTCCGTATTTAAAATAAGGTTTTAAATAAAAAAATAGTCCTTATTAATTGGGCATAAAAAAACCGGGATAAACCCGGTTGAATATTATAATTAGTGTATAAAAGATTATCCAAAGAATGATTAACTTTTATTTATTACTTTACTAGTTCGATATTGATTGCTGAAAAACCTTTTGGAGATCTTTCTTTTTCGAAAGATACTTTGTTTCCTTTTTTTACCGGTACTGCACAGTTGTTACTATGGAAAAAGACATTTTCATTAGTTTTATTTTCCGTAATAAAACCGTAACCTTTATCACTTAAAAAAGTTACAATTCCTGTTTTAATAGGAGATTCTGCTTCCACAGGAGCTGCTCCTAACTGGATATCGTCCAAATCAACCTCTACTCTTTCTTCTGGTGGTGTAGAAGTTAATCTTCCGTATGCGTCAACATACATAAACTCGGTTTCTTTTCCTTTGTCGTTATTAGTTTTTCGTTCTTCACGACGAAGTGCTTTGTCTTTTTGTTTTTGAAGTTTTTTCTTGAAGTTTTCTTTTTTTGAGAAAGAATCTGCCATAAATTATTGGTTGTTATTTTAAATTAATTTTCTGAAATTGAATTAAATGAATTCAGAATAAATCTTCATTAATGGAATTTGAAAATCGATTCCTAATAAGATTAAAAAGTTATTCTGTTTCTACTATTCAGAGAGATTGTGTCGCCAATAAAAACATTAACCAAGGCCGAGAACACAAAACAAAAGAAAACGTTGCATCAGCAGATACAGAAAACCGTTTAGAAATTATAGTGCAAATATACGACAAATATGTGAGACATAGAAAATGCCCCTAAAAATTAGAGGCATCGTCTTTATCTATGGTATTGGGATATGACTAGAAAAAGTCCATCCAATCACTTTTTTCGCTTGTGTCGCATAGTGCGCTTATATTCTTATGATGATTGAAAGATGCTACAAGCGTCACAATCTCTTGTCTTACAATCTCTATAGAGTTATCTGTCAACTCTTGATTGAAGCCTGCATTATTAAGATCTGTCAAATCATTTACAGTCACAATTCTTGAAATAATTTTACCCAAGTCAATCATTTTCCTTTGAGAAAGCGGACCACTGATTGTAAAGTCCAATTCTTTTTGGTATAACTTAGCAGCCTCTTTAGTAATCTCATTAATAGCAAGATAATCCGCTAGATTTTCTGTTTTCTTCTTCTTCATATCTTTCAAGATTCCTTCAGAAATCTGAGTATAAAGCATCTCATTAGACCCTTCAAAAATCTGGAAAGGACGGCTATCCATAATTCCTCTTCCGCCAATATGGCTCAATCTGTAACCTTTGGCTCCAGACAATTGCACCAAAATCTGAGCAGCTTCCTGCATCATATCTGTCACAAAAGCTTTCATACTATTGGCGTGTACTCCACTAGCAGAAACATCTTTATCAATTCCACTAATTAATGTACTTTTTGCACACATTGCAGAAGAAAGCGTAAAAAATGACTGTAATTTTGCCAATTGATATTGAACCTGATCCAAAGAGAATAAGTTAGAAGCTCCAACAATTCTTTCTTTACACTGCGTCATTGCTTCCTCCATCATTCTTTTCAAGAATCCCATTCCCATTCCCGGAAATTGTAATCTACTTCTGTGAAGCAAATCCAGCATCAGTTTAAGACCTGTAGATTCTGGAATCAGTTTGTTTTCTTGAGGAACTTTGATATCAAGTTTATTAAGACCGTAAGGAATCATATATAAACCTGCATTGTCATAATATTCCTGAACTTCAATATTTTGTTCTGGTTTGTGTGTATCTGCTATAAAGAAATCTACATCTCTCGCAAGATTACCATCAGCATTGATATTTCTTGAAGTTACCAACCAATAATTGGCTAAACCTGTAAGACCTTGCCAGTGTTTTGTTCCTTTGATGTGGTATTTGTTATCCTTAAGTTCGTTCTGAGTTCTCATACTAAGCGCATCACTTCCGTAATCTGGCTCGGTAATCATCAACCCGCCCATTGCACCGTAGTCTAAAAAATGTTTGAAGATATCTCCTTTTATAATTTCATTACCATATTTTGCCAAAGGCTCTAGGAAAAGTGCAATATTAATCCCAAATGTCAAAGACAATGGTAAAGATTCGTAAGAGGCTGCAGATAAAACGCCTAAACATTCTTTCACCTTCACTCCTCTACCTCCAAATTCTTTTGGAATAGCAACGGATAATGGTTTCAAATTAAAAATCTCCTTCCAAACATTAGCTGGCAAACCTCGGGAAAGACTTAATTGATCTATATTTTCCTTTTGAAAAAGAGATGAGAGTGAGGTTTTGAAACGGTTAAGGAACTCTGTGTAAGAATCCGTGGGTAAATCCAATGCTATTGCATTCATATAGTTTGAGAGATAAAACACTGCAAGCCATTATTACAGTAAAATAGCTAAGTGAAACGAATGGCAATTGGATTACAAGAATCCAGCAGCTTCACAATTATATATACATTATGGCAAAGATAATATAATTAATTGGTTCACACTATTTTGATAAACATATGTTAATTATCACTGTTAAATTAATTAAAAATTAAACATAAGTTTAATAAAAAAGAGCTTTGAATTCTTGATTAAAAAGGCTTGGATCAATCTCAAAAGTTGGGGAGAAATATAGAAAGTGTTAACTTTGGTTGATGT
>NZ_DAMBRK010000021.1:9922-52635 GCF_032055105.1 Epilithonimonas sp. | reverse complement strand
TTATATTCAAAAGAAGTTTAAACAAAATAAAAATTAATTTATGCTAAATGCACAAAGGGTATTTTTTATTAATTTAGTTCGATTGAAAAAGCATTCGCTACGTTTGATTTTCATAGAACTTTTAGTTCTTCGAAATCCCGCACTTCGCTAATACTTTTTACGTTAGGCGACACCCTTTCAAACAAACCGCATAAAAAATATCAAGTTTCACAAAGTGACGTTTTTTCATTTTTAAAAAGCACATTATTCACATTTCATTAGTTTTAAAAAATTATTTTTGTCTTACAAAAAAAACATAATTAGGCAAATAAGCACTATGAATTATAAAAACATCCGAGAAGAAGAACTAAAAAATAAAATCGGAGCAGATGGGTTTGTAAATAGTCAGCAAAAAGTGGACACGAATTTTGATAACGCAGCCATGCTTCAAATACTCAAAAAACTAGGCTATACTTATTGTGGCGAGGTTTACCTGGCAGGCAGTGAAAGAAAAGCTTTCGAGAAACTTCTTTAATCATAAAATCTAAAAACTAAATGCTGGAGAATCTCACATTTTACCTGATCCTGGTGATCATCATCGTTTTGCTGGTGATGCTTTCCAAAAAAATAAAAGTTGCATATCCGGTTTTGCTGGTCCTGGCCGGTCTGGGCATCAGTTTTATTCCCGGCACGCCTATAATTCATATAGAACCTGAACTGATATTTTTTATATTCCTGCCGCCACTTTTGTATGAAGCTGCCTGGGCGACTTCGTGGAAAGAATTGTGGCGCTGGCGCAGGATTGTGGTCAGTTTTGCTTTTGTGGTGGTGTTTATCACCTCTTTGGTTGTAGCTTTTGTCGCCAATCATTTTATTCCTGGTTTTTCGCTGGCGCTGGGTTTTCTTTTGGGTGGAATAGTTTCGCCGCCGGATGCCGTAAGTGCTGGTGCGATTTTGAAATTTGTAAAAATTCCGAAACGGTATTCTTCGATTCTTGAAGGTGAAAGTTTGCTGAACGATGCTTCATCATTGATTATTTTCCGCTTTGCAATGATTGCCGTTGCGACAGGACAATTCATCTGGCATGAAGCTGCCCTTAGTTTCGTGTGGATGTGTATCGGTGGTGCTGGAATCGGAATCCTTTTAGGATTTTTCTTTATGAAGATGCACCGCTTGTTGCCAACTGACGCCAATATCGATATCGTGCTCACACTCGTGGCGCCGTTCTTCATGTATCTGGTAGCGGAAGAGCTTCACGCGTCCGGTGTTCTGGCTGTAGTTTCTGGTGGTTTGTTGCTTTCTAACAGAAGTCATTCGTTTCTGGCTACCTCATCGCGTTTGGGGACACTGAATGTCTGGAGCAGTTTGGTTTTTTTGCTGAATGGTATTGTTTTTATGATGATTGGTCTCGACCTTCCACAGATTGTTTCAGGGCTTGAAACAGACTGGTTCACAGCATTCGGTTATGGCGTTTTGATTACAGTTATTCTGATGATAACAAGAATCGTTGCGGCTTATGGCGCCGTATTGATCACGATGATTATGCGTAACTTCATCACTGTTGCCGACCGACAAAATCCAGGCTGGAAAGTACCTGCTTTAATTGGTTGGACGGGAATGCGCGGCGTGGTTTCACTGGCTGCTGCACTTTCAATTCCGCTGACATTGCAGGATGGAACACCCTTTCCGCACAGGAACTTGATTTTATTTATCACTTTCGTGGTCATCCTGCTTACTTTGGTGGTTCAGGGATTGACGCTGCCTTTTCTCATCAAAAAATTCAAAGTTCAGGATCCTGATTTTACCCGCTCTGAAAAGGAAATCGATAATGAAATCCGGAACGAACTTGCAAAAATAGGAGTGAAGAGAATCCGGGATACCCATTTTGAAAAACTTGAAAAATTCCCGGCGTTACAGGATCAGTTGCAAATCTGGGAAAACCGTGTGAACAGTTCGGAAGTTATTCTGAATTTTCCGGAATACCGTGAAATTTACCTGGATATCATAAACCAGCAGCGCGAATGGCTGATCTCCAAAAACCGTGAGGAAATTCTGCTGGATGAAGAAATTATACGTAAACATTTAAAAATGCTCGATTTACAGGAGGAAAAACTGGGAATGAATTAGAAAGCACGAACCATGAAAACCCTGTTGAACCCTTCGGTTTCGCTCAGGATAGGCTGCAGCTTCGGGAGCTTTTTCAGTATTATGGGTTTATCGACGAAGGATTTTAGAGATTTACAGAAGACTTCTAGAAAAATCTCTTTTTTGGGTCGTTTTATTTTTAGTAACTTTCTAAAATAACGTTAAACTCTCCAAGCAATCGGATGAAATATTTATGATGAATAAATTCTAATGAGAGAGAACATTAGAAAATTTGCTAATTTTCGATGATTAACATTAACGTTATTTAACATCTTTTGAATTTTTATTTTGATAAGGAAAACTTATTTTTGTTATAAAGAGTTGAAGAATACTCTTAATAACACCAAAAATTTTATATTATGGAAAAGTTTGCAATATTAGCAAGAGTAGAAGCAAAACCGGGTAAAGAAAATGACGTATTGGAATTCCTAAAGTCTGCGTTACCGCTTGCCGAAGGTGAGCCAGGAACCGTAAGATGGTATGCTTTACAAATTGGCCCTTCTACTTTTGGTATATTCGATACGTTCGAAACTACAGATGCAAGAGATGCTCACTTGAATGGTGAGATTGCAAAGGCTTTAATGGCCAATGCTTCTGAATTACTTGCTAAAGAACCTGTACTTGAAATGGTAGATCTACTAGCAGTAAAGTAAGCAATCGAACACCAATTTTTAATACCGTTAAATGTAGCCAGGCATCTCCCCTGCTCCATTTTTTTTATATAGTTTTGTGAGAGGTTGAACCTTTGCTATGTATACAAGATTTATCTTGATTATTCGAATAAAATTTCAATTTAGCACAAAAAAAAGAGACTGAAAAAACAGTCTCTTTTGTATTGTTAACTATTATAGTTTTTTAAGTTCTTCTAAAACAGCTTCGCCAACTGCATGAGCAGATTGAGGATTTTGTCCTGTTACCACTCTTTCGTCTACGGTAACGTGAGTTTGCCATAAACCAGATTTTTCAAACTTGGCTCCGCGTTCTATTAATTTAGATTCTAATCTAAATGGAACCACTTCATCTAATTTCACAGCAGCTTCTTCTTCGTTGGTGAAAGCATTGATTTTTTTGCCATCTACCAAGTATTTTCCATTGCTGAGTTTAATGTTCACCAATCCGGCAGGACCGTGACAAACCGCACTTACGATTCCATTTTTTTCGTAGATTTTTTGTGCGATTACTGCCAATTCTTCATTATCTGCAAAATCCCACATCGTACCGTGACCTCCAGCATAAAGAATCCCTACATATTTATCAGGATTTACTTCTGAAGGCGTCATGGTGTTCTGAATTTTATTTTGATAATATTCATCTGCCAAAAATCTTTCATTAACCTTATCATCTGGAGTATTTCCGTAATACGGCGGTTTTCCACCTTTTGGACTCACGAAATCTATTTCGTAACCAGCATCTACTAATACAGCCCAAGGATGCGTAACTTCACCTAAATAATAACCGGTAGATTCACCAGTGTTTCCTAATTCGCCGTGGCTCGTTACCACCAATAATACTTTTTTACTCATTTTGTTAGATTTAATTGTTTGTGCATTGATCATATTAATCCCTAAAAAAAGAATACAACCCGTAAAGAAAATAATCTTGGATAAAAACTTTTTGTGATTCATTTTACTATTGATTTTTAATTATTTGATAGTGCAAAGGTAAATGCAGCTCCACACAAACAACAGGACCTACCTCACAACTTTTTTGTGACCTACATCACATTACACCGAAAGCCGACTCAAAGTTTCTCTGGAAACACCTAAATATGAAGCAATTAAAGTTTTGGCCAATCGTTGTAAAAGTGTAGGATATTGAGAAATAAATTGTTCGTAGCGTTCTTTGGCATTGCTATTCAGCAGAGACAAAATCCTTCTTTGGAGCGCGATATAACCATTATTAGACCTTTTCCTGAAAAAATGTTCTATTTTATGCATATCTGCACAGAGTTTTTCTCGGTTATAGAGAGACAAAGTAAGTACTTCGGTAGATTCTAATGCATCAATGGTAAAAGTAGCTTCCGTTTGATTAAAATATGCTTGATAATCGGTAATCCACCAATCTTCCATTGCAAATTGCATGATGTGCTCTTTCCCTTCTTTATTCAGGTAAGAAGCTTTTAACAAACCATTCATCACAAAATAATCATTTTGTACGGTATCTCCTTCTTGAATTAAAATCTGATGCTTTTTAAATTTTTTCAAGGTAAAATGAGACAGGATATACTCGAACTCCTGGTCAGTTAATGGTGTAATTTTCTCAATTTGACGTCTTAAAATCTCACTCATATTTTTATCATCCTAAATTGCAAACAAAAGAATTATTGACTCCAAATGTAAACTCTGAAGGAACTAATATCTCACACAACTCTAATTTTATTGTTAATTCTTTAGCCAAAACTATCACAGCGATGATTGCATTGAAATTGGTAAGCTTAGGAAAATGGAATTTTAACGAACCTATATAAGTATACCATCCATTAAAATTGTCTCCCAGTTGAAATAAAAATTTTTCAAAAAAAATATTAGATAAAGCAAAAATAAGTAAAACGGTTAAAACTGTTACTATACAGCGGTTTATAAAAGAGCAATACTTAGTTGGAAGTTGTTGTACGTTATCCAATAGGTAAATGTTAGATGGTCGCAAATGTATATTATATAATATTATTTGTATAATATCAGGAGAATTGGGAAGTATAACTTTGCATTATCAAATTAGAAGAAATAATTATTAAAGTTCTTCTAAAAGCTAAAAATGGAACAAGTGAATACTACAATCGACAATTTAAAAAAGATCCTGATTGAAAATGAAGAAATCTCAACTCTTCTGAATCCAGAATCTCTATCGTTGCTTGAAAATCATATTAAGCAAGCAAAACGTATATTTTTTATAGGAGCTGGACGTACTGGATTAGCATTAAAAATGGCAGCTATGAGGTTTATGCACCTTGGATTTGAAGTGCATGTAGTGGGAGAAACTACAACACCGGCTATTTTAGAAAATGATCTGCTTATAGTCGGTTCCGGTTCTGGCACAACATCAACCCTTGTGCTTGCTACAGAAAAAGCTAAAAAACAAAATGCCACAGTAATTGCAATTACAGCAGATGAACATAGTAAAATCGCAACTCTATCAGATCAAATAATAGCCATTAAAGCAGCTGTAAAAACCGATTTCGGTACATCTGCTTCTGAGCAATATGCAGGTAGCTTATTTGAACAATCTGTTTTGTTGATTTTAGACGCAGTCTTTATGACGCTATGGCAGAAATCAGGATTAACAAAAGAAAATCTTTGGCCGAAACATGCCAATCTCGAATAATTAAAATACAATTAAATTTTTAAATTTTTAAATTTTATATCATGACTAAATTACAAGTAGCAATTGACTTATTAACTACTGAAGCAGCCTTAGAATTGGCAGAAAAAGTAGCACCTTATGTAGATATCATTGAGTTAGGTACTCCATTAATCAAGGCAGAAGGTCTTAAAGTAATCACAGCAATGAAGGCCGCTCATCCAAATAAACTGGTATTCGCAGACCTTAAAACTGCTGATACAGGTGCATTAGAAGCAGAAATGGCATTCAATGCTGGAGCAGACTTAGTAACCGTAATGGGTGCTGTAGATGATGCAACAATTATTGGCGCTATAGAAGCTGCGAAAAAAGCGGGTAAAAAAGTAGTAGTAGATACAATCGGTGTTAAGAATCGTGTACAACGTGCTAAAGAAGTAACTGCTTTTGGAGTAGAGTTTGTGGAATTACACGCTGGTTTAGATGAACAAGCATTACCAGGTTATAATGTACAAAAATTAATCAGCGAAGGTAGAGAAGCTCAAGTTCCTTTCTCAATCGCTGGGGGTGTTAACATCAACACAATAAAAGATGTCGTAGCTGCTGGTGCTGCAGTAGCAGTAGCTGGTGGAGCAATCTATGGTGCAGAAAATCCTGCCGCAGCTGCAAAAGCTTTAAAAGAAGCAATAATGGCATAATTTGCTATTAACTCACCATCAAAGTCTTCTCTATTATTGTAGGGAAGACCTTGTTCTATGCTTTTGATGATATAAATTCTCTTTTTTCAATCTCTGCATATTAAAATAAGGATTAATTTTAGTGTGGGATTTTAAATTCAGAATGGTTAATATTTCAATTAGTTTGTTAGTAATTGATATTAATAAAAAACTTAGAAAATGATCACATATAATTTCGGTATAGTTGGTTTAGGTGTTATGGGCAGAAATCTATTGCTCAATATGGCTGACCATGGGTTTGCTGTAGCAGGTTTAGATTTGGATCAAGAAAAAGCAGATTCATTACAGGCAGAAGCTCAGGAAGGTCATTCTGTTTTTGCAACTGTTAAACCAGAAGACTTTGTAAAGTCCTTAGAACAACCAAGAGCTATAATGCTATTAGTTCCGGCTGGTGCTCCAGTAGATGGAGCAATTAAAACATTGCTTCCATTTTTGGACGAAGGCGATATTATTATTGACGGAGGAAACACGTATTTTACAGATACAGACAGAAGATATAAAGAGCTTTCTTCAAAAGGAATCCATTTTTTCGGAATGGGTATTTCTGGCGGAGAAAGTGGGGCAAGAAGAGGCCCAAGCATGATGCCCGGAGGAGATAAGATAGCTTACGAACGTTTACGTCCAATCTTCGAAGCCATAGCTGCAAAAGTAGATGGTGAACCTTGTGTAGAATTTTTAGGCAACGGATCTGCTGGAAATTATGTAAAAATGGTGCATAACGGTATAGAATATGGAATTATGCAGCTTATTGCAGAAACCTATGATATGATGAAAAATGTTTATCATTTGGATCATGAAACCATTCAACAATTATTTGAACAATGGAATAAAGAAGAATTAAACTCTTTCCTTATTGAAATTACAGCTGATATTTTGAAGCAAAAAGAAGGTGATGAACATTTGGTTGATTTAATTTCAGACTGGGCTAAGTCTAAAGGAACAGGAAAATGGACTTCACAAAATGCAATGGATTTACAGGTTCCGGTTCCAGTTATTGATGCTGCTGTAAATATGAGAGATATGTCTATATACAAACTCGAAAGAATACAGGCTTCAGCTTTATTAAAATGGAATAATGAAGAAAATATCAGTAATGCAAATTTAGATGATTTGAAAAAAGGACTGTACTTTGCCATTATAACCACTTATGCACAAGGATTAGCTCAACTTAAAATTGCTTCTGAAATCTATGGATACGATTTGAATTTAGAAACAATATGTAAAATTTGGAGAGGAGGATGTATTATTAGAGCCATTTTATTAGAAGATTTTAGACAAGCATTTGCAACAGAATCCGATTTACCAAACGTAATGCTCGATAAGCACATTGCAGAAAAACTGATTACAACACAAAGCAGTATTCGTAATGTTTTGAAAAACACTATTCAAAATGGAACTCCAGCTTCTGCATGGATGAACGCATTATCTTATTTTGATGCTTATCGTTCTGAAAAATTGCCAACCAATCTTATTCAAGCGCAACGTGATTTCTTTGGAGCACACACGTATGAAAGAATTGACAAAGATGGAATATTCCACACCCGTTGGGAATCGTAAAAAATAAATCAAATGAAAAATAATGATAAAAAACCAACTTCTATTGTCATTTTTGGCGCAACGGGAGATTTAGCAAAAAGAAAATTATTTCCTGCATTTTTTAATCTGTTTTTGGACGGTTGGATGCCAGAAGATTTTGAACTTCTTTCTTTAGGAAGAACAGAACATACTCAGGAAGAATTCAGAAATTATATTTTAGAAAATATCAACGATTTTTCGAGAATCAAGAACTTTTCTGAAGAGAAATGGAATCAATTCAAAGAAAAAATCAAATTTGTCAGATTCGATATTACACAAGAAGAATCTTTCATTCAGTTGAAAAATCAACTTGACGGCATAGATGCTAAATTAGGTGCCAGAGCCAACCGTCTTTTTTACCTTTCGGTAGCGCCAAGCTTTATTGAAAAAGTTTCAAAAAGCCTTAAAGAAAATGGCTTGGCTAATAATATGAATCAAGATCGCATGATTATCGAAAAGCCTTTTGGATACGATAAAGATTCGGCTGTGGCGCTTAATGCAATGTTAGCAAAAACGTTCAAAGAAGAGCAAATCTACAGAATTGACCATTATTTGGGTAAAGAAAATGTACAGAACATTTTAGCGTTCCGTTTTGGTAACACTATTTTCGAACCACTTTGGAATAATAAATATATCGATTCTGTGCAGATTACTGTGGCGGAAACCGTAGGTGTTGAAGATCGTGGAGGTTATTATGACGGTTCGGGAGCATTGCGAGATATGATCCAAAACCATTTAATGCAGATTCTTTGTATGGTAGCTATGGAACCACCAACTGCATTTGAATCTACAGAAATCAGAAACCGAAAAGTAGATGTCTTAAAAAGTGTGAGAAGAATCAATTTAGAAGACATCAACCATTATACGGTTAGAGCACAATATACAGAAGGCGAGATTGATGGTAAAAAGAAATTAGGCTATTTGACAGAGCCAGGAGTTAATCCAAACTCAAATACAGAAACTTATGTTGCCATGAAATTTTATGTTGATAATGAGCGTTGGAAAGGTGTTCCGTTCTATATGCGCACAGGAAAACGTATGTCCAAAAAAGAATCTTCTATTGTAATCAGTTTTAAAGAAGTACCTTGTTCTACTTTTCAGGATGGAATAAAAAAAATGCAACCCAATAAATTAACCATCAATATTCAACCTGAAATGGATATCAATTTATCATTTATGACGAAAAAGCCAGGGCTTGACATGAAACTGAAACCTGCTGAAATGGTATTCGATTATTTTGAATGTGCACCAGATACACCGGAAGCTTACGAGACGTTATTGTTGGACGCTCTAGATGGAGATTCAACACTTTTTATGCGTTCTGATCAAGTGGAAGAAGCTTGGGATGTTATTGCGAATATTCAAACAGCATGGGAAAATGGAAGCGTGTCAAAAATGGTAACTTATCCTGCTGGAAGCT
This sequence comes from Epilithonimonas sp., assembly GCF_032055105.1. Classification (GTDB taxonomy): domain Bacteria; phylum Bacteroidota; class Bacteroidia; order Flavobacteriales; family Weeksellaceae; genus Epilithonimonas. The sequence continues at coordinate 43,485 of NZ_DAMBRK010000021.1, read as the reverse complement.
CAGGGCCAGAAGCAGCAGATGAATTGTTGAAGAGACAAGGACATACTTGGCTGAGTAATTCTAATGAAACATTGAAAACCAAAAAAGGTGCTTAATATACAATCATCAACGGAAGAAATATTTAAAACGGCAGCACAATTATTTGTAGCTGCCGCTTGTGATGCAATAGATCAAAAAGGCTTTTTTACAGTTGCTTTAACGGGAGGATCTTCGCCAGAAGGGCTATACAAACTTTTGTCCGAGGATCAATACAAAAATCAAATTGACTGGACTAAAGTTCTTGTTTTTTGGGGAGATGAAAGATGGGTTCCTTTAGATAATGAGCTAAGCAATGCTAAAATGTCACAAGAAACACTTTTACAAAATGTTCCTGTACTGTCATCTAATGTTTTTCCAATGTATGCAGATGGTGTAAAGCCCGAAGATTTTGCATCAACTTACAATACACTTTTACATGAAAAACTTGGAGATGATGGAATAATGGATTTTATTCTTTTGGGGATGGGAAGTGATGGACACACTGCTTCATTATTTCCTGGAACTGCCGTTCTTGAGGAAAAAGAAAAATGGGTTGCTGCTTATTATTTAGATGCACAGCAAATGTATAGGATCACTCTTACAGCTCCTTTTTTAAACAAAGCAAAAAAAATAATCGTGTTAACTTTTGGCGATGCTAAGGCTGATGCCTTGAAAGAAGTGTTGGAAGGAGATTATAATCCGTCCCTCTATCCATCGCAATTATTAAAACCCACAATAGGAGAACTTTTGTTTTTAGTGGACGAAAAAGCGGCAAAATATTTGAGCAATAACGATTGATTAGCAAAAAGAAAAACTACAATATGTTTACACATTATCTTAAAGATATACAGCATAATTCTGAAAGGCCAATCTCGCCTTTTCATATTTTTGATTTGGATAAAGAGGATATGGAGCAATATCGAAATCCTCATACAAAAGACCATTTTTGTCTTCTGTTTGTTAAAAAAGGAAGTATGAAAATGCAAGTAGAAGATCGTCGTTATGATGTCAGTGAAAATTGCATAAGCATTATATTTCCTGGTCAATTATCCTCAAAAGAACAAATCAGTGATGATTTTGATGGAAAAATGATTTTATTTGATGAAGTATTATTCTGTTCAGATATTTTAAAAAATGAGTTAAGTATTTACAATCACAATATATCCGTTAAGCTAAACCATATTGAATTACCCGTTGCCGAAACAAATGAAGTACAAATGTTATTGGAACAAATTGAAAAGTTGTATGATGACCTAACCTCTGTCAAAAAAGAGCAAGCACGATTTTTTATCAAGATAACATTGTTGAAATTAGTGGAGTTTGCACATACAAAATGGGATAAAGATAAAGTAACAAATGAGAATACCAGACTTTATGGAAAATTTCTTGAATTGTTGGAACGCCATTATAAAACGGAACGAATGGTTAGTTGGTACGCTGAAAAACTACTTATTTCACCAAAGAAATTAAATGAAATAACGAAGAAAGCTGCAGGTTTAACTTCTATTGAAACCATTCACGCAAGAATAATGAACGAGATCAAACAATTGCTGTTACTATCCAGTTATTCTCATAAAGAAATTGCTTTTGAACTTGGATTCAATTCGCCAGCAGCGTTGAATAAGTTTGTGCGTGCAAAATTGGATGAAACCCCAACAAATCTGCAACAACAATTGGTACAAATGTATAATACATAGACTTAACTTGGTAGCATAAACGCCTATGATTAGAGGTGGGTTTGTATTACAAATTAAAAATATATGTTACCATCAGTTCAATTAAAAAATACGCAAGCATTTCAGAATCTTGCATCACATTTCGAGGACACAAAAGATGTGCAGATTAAGGATTTATTTTCAAAAGATCCACAACGATTTTCTTCTTTTCTATCTTATGGAATGATATTTTGTTCAATTATTCAAAGAACAGAATCACAAAAGAAACATTTGATTTATTGCTTGAATTAGCAAATGAAATGAAACTTCAGGAAGCTATTGAAAAGATGTTCGCAGGCGATAAAATTAATGCAACAGAAGGAAGAGCTGTTTTACATAGAAGCGGTCTTTTTTCTAGACCATTATAAATTGCATGTTTTCTTAATTCAGTATTTTTGAAGTAATAATCTAATGTTAAACTTGATATTCTTAAGTTTATTTTCTAACTCAAAAACAGCAAATCTCCTTTCAAGGAATCTGATTTGTACTCCAATTCATAAAAAATCTATGAGTCTGAGCATCTAATAATCATATGAATAAAATACTAATGATGTAAATAATTCTTTTCATATTAATGTTACAATCCATTTTTCTTAATTATACCAAAAACACAAAATATAAGACCATTATTCTTCGTGACTATAACTTATTACAATATTAAAAAATAGCATTGTGATTAACATTTTTTTAACAAAACCATCAAATTTTCATTACATTTGTTTCTTTGACCAAAATTAATAACTTAGATGAGTTCACTTTTCAGAAGAAAACACTACGCAGAGAATGCAGATTCGGGACAACTTAATAGAGTTCTTGGAACTTGGGACATTGTATTTTTTGGGATTGCCGCCATTATTGGAGCAGGAAGTTTCAGCAGTTTGGGAGAAGCTATTTTCCGTGGAGGACCCGGCGTTATTGTTTTATATCTGATTTGTGGTTTTGCCTGCGCTTTTACAGCCTTATGTTATGCCGAATTTGCAAGCAGAATCCCTACTGCAGGAAGTGCTTACACCTATGCTTATGCCAGTTTCGGAGAGTTGATTGCTTGGGTTATCGGTTGGGCTCTGATTATGGAATATTCTTTCGGAAATATTTATGTAGCATTCTCGTGGTCAGATTATTTCACCAGTTTTATAGAAAGAATCGGGGTTCATATTCCTGATTATTTTACCTGTAGTTATACCGAAGCTAAAAAAGCTTTCCTCAATAATTCAACAAACGGAGAACTCATCAACGCTTGGAAATCTGCACCAATTATAGGCGGATTGAAAATCATTGTTGATATTCCTGCTTTGGTTATTAATGGATTAATCACTTGGCTTTGTTATCAAGGAATCAAGGAAAGTAAGAACTTCAACAACTTTTTTGTAATTCTGAAGTTGTTTGTCATTCTTTTGGTAATCGCAGTTGGTGTAGGTTATGTGAATACAGGAAACTGGTTCCCGACCAATGATACAGCAACATCAGGTTCTTTTATGCCTAATGGATTTGCGGGAGTAATGTCCGCAGTTTCAGGTGTTTTCTTTGCTTATATCGGATTTGATGCCATTTCTGTTCTGTCAGAAGAGACCAAAAATCCTCAAAAAGACCTTCCGAAAGGAATGCTTATTTCTCTTGGACTTTGTACTGTGATTTATATTATTCTGACTTTAGTTTTAACAGGATTAGTAGATTATAAAAGATTTGATGGGATTGGAGACCCGTTGTCATTTGTTTTTGACAAGAGCAATCTCAACCTTCCTTGGATGGAATTTGTAGTCGCTTTGATTGCAATTGTTGCGATTACAACAGTTCTTTTGGTGTTCCAAATGGGGCAACCGAGAATCTGGATGGCAATGTCGAGAGACGGACTTTTACCAAAGAAATTCCAAGAAGTTCACAGCAAGAACAAAGTTCCTTCTTTTGCAACCATCGTTACAGGAATCGTAGTAGGTATCCCTATCCTATTCACCGATAAAACTTTCATTCTAGATTTCACAAGTATCGGAACTATCTTTGCATTTGTTTTAGTATGTGGTGGTGTTTTAATGTTGCCTCCAAAAGAAAAAATCAAAGGCAGATTTCATTTGCCTTATATTAATGGGAAGATTATTTTTCCTACAATTTTCATTGGTGGATTGGTATTTTTCTACTTTTTTCAGCCAGAATTCTTCCACAATTTAACTAATATTAATGACCCGAAAGAAGGCGAATTCAGACTAGCAATTATTTTTTATTTGATTGCAAATTTTATCCTGTGCGGTCTTACATTTATTAAAAATCTTTCATTAATCCCATTGATTGGTCTAAGTTCTTGCCTTTATCTATTGACGGGAATGAGCCACGAGAACTGGTTTTGGTTTGGTCTTTGGTTTGCTATAGGTCTGGTTATATATTTCTTATACGGATATAAGAACAGCAAGCTAAATATGTTAAACAATGGAAACTCAAAAAATCAAAACGTATAAAGAATTTTATCAATTTTATTTATCAGAACATTCTAAACCTCTCACAAGGTTATTTCATTTTATAGGCATTTTACTGGTATTTGTGGTTATATCTTATGTGTTACAATCCGGGAAAGAACGATTTCTTTGGTACTGTCCTATTTTCGGATTTGGTTTAGGATGGTTAAGCCACGCTATTTTCGAAAAAAACACACCATTAACTTTCCGATATCCCGTTTGGAATTTGATTGCAGATTTTCAAATGTTTTTTGAACTAATCATTGTAAAACAAAAATTGTACACGCCTTTATCTCCTGAAAAAAATTAATGATTCATCAAAACAATGAAGAAATTTTTAAAAACTGATATCTCCCACGAGTCGCTAGCGCAGCTTCTGATTCAGGCGCCTGTTGCCCTTTCAATGCTAATGGGGGAAGAACTCGTTATCCAGGCTGCTAATCCTCAGATTTTAGAATTATGGGGAAAATCTCCCAATGTCATCGGAAAAAAAATCATTGATGCCATCCCGGAACTAGAAGGTCAGCCTTTTATAGGTATCCTTCTTAATGTTTTGAAAACAGGCGTTGCTTACAAAGGTTACAAAGAAAAAGCATATCTCGTAAGAAATGGGAAAACCGAAGAATGTTACTTTGATTTTGTTTATTCTCCGATTTATAATGATGAAGAAACAGAAGTAATTGGTGTAAGCATTGTAGCCACAGAAAGCACCGAACAAGTTCTCTCTGAAATCAAATTGCAGGAAACCGAGGTCAAATTCGAGAACCTCATTAAACAATCCGATTATTCTGTTGCTGTGTACAAAGGAGAAAATTTGATTATTGATATTGCTAATGATAAAATGCTGGAAACCTGGGGAAAAAGTGCTGATGTTATCGGAAAAAAATTAGAGGAAGCACTCCCGGAATTGGAAGGTCAACCGTTTATTGAAATCCTGAAAAATGTTTTAAGAACAGGTAAAACTTACTCCGCATCCGAAGATAAAGTCATGCTGGAAATCAATGGAAAACTAGAGACTTTCTACTACAATTTCTCTTATAAACCGCTTTTCAACAGTAAAAATGAAGCTTATGCCATCCTGAATGTGGCGGTGAATGTAACAGATCTTGTTCTGGCAAAACAAAAAGTAGCCGAAAACGAAGCGCGTTTCCGCAATCTTACAGATTCTATTCCTACGATTGTTTGGACCACGGATCAAGATAATAATATCAATTATTACAACAAAAGATGGTATGATTTCACAGGTTTTGAAGGTGTAGATTCCAGAGAAAGTGCAAGCCGCAAAATCCTGCATCCGGATGATGTAGAAAGAGCGATAAATGTATGGACAGAAAGCCAAAAAAACGATACACCTTATGAAATAGAATACCGCTTCAGAGATAAATCAAAACCAGATTCTTACAAATGGTTTCTGGGAAGAGCGGTACCTGTCAAAAATGAAGAAGGCATCACCACGCAATGGATTGGCACCTGTACAGATATTGATGAATTTAAACAATTCCAACAGCAGAAAGATAATTTTCTTGGAATTGCTAGTCACGAGCTCAAAACCCCACTCACCAGTCTTAAACTCTATTCACAATTTTTAGAAAAAAACCTGAGAAAACAGGATGATCATAAAAATGCCGATGTTGCCCAGAAAATGGATGATCAAATCAACAAATTAACCAGCTTGATTAATGATTTGCTAGATGTTACAAAAATGCAAAACGGCAAAATACTTCTAAATACTATCAAGTTTGATTTTGATGAACTCGTGGACGAAGTGATTGCGGAACAACAGATGAGCACAAGCCACAGAATCTATCTGGAAAACGAAAGAATTGGAAATATCTATGGCGACAAAAATAGAATTTCGCAAGTCATGACTAATCTCATAAGCAATGCGATAAAATATTCTCCCGACTCCGACAAGATACAAATCACAACAAAATTAACAGAACAAGACTATGTCCATTTCTCTGTGAGAGACTTTGGAATCGGCATTCCTGAGGATAAGCAAGATCGAGTTTTCGAGCAATATTACAGAGTCAGCGGAAGCAAAGAACATACGTTTCCAGGACTTGGTCTGGGACTTTATATCTCATCCGAAATTATAAAAAGAAGCGGTGGCAGGATTTTTGTAAATTCTGTTGAAGGGAAAGGTTCAGACTTCTGTTTTGAAATTCCCCAAAATTACAACCATTAATTAATTACTTTAAGAAAATGTCAACTTCAAAAAAAATATATGTTGTAGATGATAGCCCTGCCATTCTAGACTCAGTCAAATTGATGCTCAATATGGAAGGTTATGATGTAGATAATTATGAAAAAGGGTCTGAGATGTTCAACTCTCTTCAGACTTCTTCCACCAAACCTGATGTGATTCTGATGGATATGTGGCTTTCCGGAGAAGACGGACGAGACATCTGCAAAATGATAAAGGCACATCAGGACTTTAAGAACATTCCGGTGGTGATTATGTCAGCCAGCCGAGGTTTAGGAGATTCTGCAATAGAAAGTGGCGCGATAGATTTCATTCCAAAACCATTTGACCTTGGAGAAATTGTTGAGAAAATTAGATATTACTCTAGTTCTGGTGAGTAATTTTGGGGCAACTTAGTCCGCCTTTCATTCACAATTGTTACTCTGAGGCTCTCGAAGAGTCTGGTCAAGTCAGGTTGATAAGGATTCAACGTTAAGAACACACAATAGCGAATTAATTATATAAAAAATCCGTTTTAAAACTTTTTAAAACGGATTTTACTTGTTCTTACTAAAATTTAAAAGTCTACTGTTTCAGGATTCAATCCAGAAAAACCTGTTTCTTCCAATGTCTTCAAAGCTTTCATATCACTTTCAGAAATCTTGAATCTTTCAAAATGTAAATTGTTGTAAATATTAGTCGGATTCTCAGATTTTGGTAAAACAATCACACCGGACTGCAGACAAAACTGAATACAAAGAATCGCAGGAGAAACACCATAACTGTCAGCAATATTTTTCAAATCCTCATCTTTTAGCAATCTTCCAGAACCAATCGGACTCCAAGCTTCTATTGCAATTCCTTTTTCTTTACAAAAATCTATAACTTGCGGTTGCGTGTATCCCGGATGAAACTCAATTTGATTGACTACAGGAATCACTTCTGCAGTTTCCAAAAGTGCTTCGATTTGTGGTAGCATAAAATTACTCACTCCAATTGCTTTTACAACGCCAGATTTGTAAACTTCTTCCATCGCTTTCCACGTTTCCGCATTGATTTCTTTCCAGTTATCAAATTGTTTAGCATTCGCAGGCCAATGGATGAGAAGCAAATCCAGATAATTGGTTTTCAGTTTTTTGAGAGATTGCTCCACAGAATATTTTACACCTTCTGTACTTCTGTTGGAATTCCAGATTTTGGTTGTGAGATACAAATCTTTTCTATCAATTCCAGATTCTTCAATCGCCTCTCCTATTTCCGCTTCGTTTCCGTAGATATCGGCTGTATCAATATGTTTGTAACCTGCTTTCAAAGCTTCTTTTACGGTTTTCTGAACACCTTCTGTTGTCTGCCAAGTTCCAAAACCTATTTCAGGAATTTCTGTCCCATTATTGAGAATAACATTTTTCATTTTAAAATAATTTGATTTTTTCGAAAGCCAAAATTACGCCAATAGAAAGAGATTTTAAAATAATTCAGCTGATGGAAGAATCAAAAAATTATGATGAATCTTGTGTTGATATTTCCTAAATTTGGACTATGGAAAAACAGGAATTCGGATTACTTGGGAAGAATATCTCTTACTCATTTTCAAAAAAATATTTCGAGGAAAAATTCAAAAAATTATTTCTAAAAAATCATTCATATAATTTCTTCGATATCTCTGAAATCGAAAATGTTACGCCTTTCTTAGAAAACCCGAATCTCATCGGAATGAATGTCACTATTCCTTACAAACAAGCGATTATCCCTTTCCTTGACGGATTGAGTGATGAAGCGCAACAAATCGGTGCTGTCAATTGTGTGAGTTTCCAAAACGGAAAAAAAATCGGTTATAATACAGATGCTTTTGGATTCGAAAAAACTTTACTTATTAATAAAAAAGACTACCATAAAAAAGCTTTGATTCTTGGAGATGGCGGCGCTGCAAAAGCGGTAAGATATATTCTTGATAAACATAATATCGAACATCAGACGATTTCCAGAAAATCTGAAATCACTTTTGAAAATCTCTCGGAAGACTTGGTAAAAGATTCTTTGCTGATTATCCAGACAACACCTGTTGGAACTTTCCCGAATGTAAATGATTCTGTTCAGTTTCCATTTGAAGCCATTACAGATAAACATTATGTGATTGATTTGATTTACAATCCTTCAGAAACTGCTTTTCTTAAAAAATCTGCAGAAAAGGGAGCAACAACACTTAATGGCTTTTATATGTTGGAACAACAGGCGGAAAGAGCTTGGGAGATTTGGAATGGATAAATAAAATTCTACAACTTAAGGTTAATCTTTTTCACCTCCTTAAGAGTAATTTTTGCCATTGAGCCATTTCCGCAATCAACATCAGCTTCTTTAACTGTAATATTTTCAGGATAAGAAAAATTAATTTCCATCACATTTTGCGCATTATAAATAGCATAAATATAAGCAAAGAATAAAGGTTTTTCTGATGTAGTAAAAGTCAAAACTTGTGATTCTTCTAATTTTGTTTTCTTTTTATTTCTAAATTGAAGTAACTCAACAGTTCCATTATCCAAAATATTCATACTATAATAATGCGAATGTCCAGAGTAATTGTTAATTTTTGTCGAATATCTAAAATCAAAATTATCATTTTTTTGATTCAATACAAATACATTTTTCTTTTTATCTTTCACTAAAATAACTTCAGCAAGAATTTCATTATCTATTTTAGATAATAACATATAGTAACTTGAATCTTCAGAGTTAATGAATACAGATTTATCAATTATTCTTTTCTCATTTTTTATAGTGTAACTAATTTGATAGTCAAAATTAAAAGTTTTTGATTCAGGATTTTGCCCAAAACAATTAACTGAAATCATTACTAATAGTGATAATAGAAAAGTTTTCATTGTTTAGTTTTTATTTTCAACCAAGATAGCAATTTCTCCTCAAACTTCACCGTATGAAGCGGACTTGTAGAAGGCAAAACTACAATCGGGATTTTAAAATTCTTGCCTAGAATCTTCAAAAGGTTTTTATAAGACTTTTGTCCGTTGCAAAAAATAGTTTTGATATTGGGATGATTTTGGATTAATTCAAAGATATCATTATCAATTTCATCTTTGATTTCTGTATCTAGACTTCCCTTTCTTTCGCAACTTTCGATGACATCCCAAAGTGCGACTTTATTGATTTTCAGTAATTCTAGTCTTGTGTTATAATCCGTTGAAAATCCTGAATCAAAAATATAAAACATCAATTTCCAAAACTGATTTTGCGGATGTGCATAATATTGTTGCATCTGCAAAGACTTAACTCCAGGAACAGAACCGAGAATCAGAATTTCTGAATGTTCATCTACAATTGGTGGAAAAGAATTGATTCTGTTCATTTTGTTTTATCGCAAAGTCGCAAAAATATTTAAAATTGATTTAGTAAAAGTCGCAAAAGTAAAATCTTCGATTTTAAAATTTTAACAAAGTTAAAATCTTTGTGCCTTGAAAACATTATAGATATTAATCTTTTGTGCCTTTGCGTTAAAATTCTAATACTTTATTTTAATGCCTTCGAGAGCCTCAGATTAACAAAACAGATAAGAAAGATGTCACACTGAGCGAAGTCGAAGTGTTTCTGCATTCTATTTTATTTCAAATTATCCAAAACCTTATACAAAGCATTACTGATACTTCCGCCTTGATAATTATTCATAATGATGGAAAACACAAAATTCTTACCATTTTTGGAAGTCTGATAACCTGCAAAAGACTTACTATCTTTGATAGTCCCGCTTTTCATTTTGATGCCATTTTGAGTTGGGAAACCTTCGTAAAAAGCATCAAACCAGTTTTGTTTTTTCGCATACAACAATGCCTGAACTTGCGCTTTTGCCGAAACATAATTCTGTGGAGAAAGTCCGCTTCCATCTGCAAAATTAATCATCATTGGATTAATTCCTTTTGATTTCCAAAAGTCTTTTAAAAAGTCAACACCAGTTTCAAAACTCGGGTTATTTCGTTTTTCTTTCGCCATTGTTTTGATTAATGTTTCTCCATAGAGATTGATACTTTTTCTCAAGAACCAATAGACTATTTTGTCCAACGTTGGCGATTTATATTCGAAAATCTGATTCTGAGTTGGAGCTTTGGAAATAGATTTCCCGGCAATCTTTTCATTATAATAAGTGGTTGTTTCCCCCGAAATAGTAATTCCGTTTTCTTCTAATAGCTTTTTGATTTCGACAGCTAATTGTATTGGTGGATTGGGCGTTGCACCGGAAACAGTCGTTACTTTTCCAGCAGGCAAAGTTCCATTAATCATTGCAGTTTCGGAATGTGGCGCAGTGAAAATTAGACTTTTATCAGAGTTTCCTCCGGTTTTCAGTTCATTAATCCAATTCACTTGATTCAAATCATAAGAAAAACTCTTAAACTGATTTCCATTAATATTAATATCAAACTGATTCTCTCTCCAGTTCACTCCAAAAGTTCCTGCACCGTAATAATTCCCTAAATCATTCCAAGGCCAACCTCCAGGCGTACTTTGAAAATCGAAATAAGAATCATCGATAATAAGATTACCTGATATTTTCTTGATTCCGGATTTCTTGATAGCATCTAATAACTGTTGTTTGAAGTTTTCAGGTTTGTAATTTTCCCAACGCCAAGTTCCCAAAGTAGGGTCGCCATTGGAAGTGATGTAAAAATCGCCTTCTAAAATACCATTCGATATCTTTCCAGAATATGAAGCTGTGGTTTTGAATTGATAATTCTTTCCCAAAGTTTCCAAAGCAGCAGCAGATGTGAAAATCTTTTGCGTGCTCGCCGTGGAAAGTCCTTTGTTCCCATTGTATTCATAAACAAGATTTCCATTCTCATCCGAAACATAGAAAGAAAGGTTTGCAGACAAAGCATTTGAAGTTGACAGCATTTCTTTCACAGATTTGTCCAAATTATCTGCTACAGACTGCGAGAAAATGATTTGTGAAATTAATAAAGGTACAATGAAAAGATTCTTCATTTCTGAATTTTTATCAAAACTAAGAATTTTAAATGATGTTAATAGTAATTAAACTCTGTTAAAACAAACATCTTCTGACAATAATCGCAACTTTGAAAAAGTTTAATAACTAACTTTACTTCAAAATCAACATTATGCCGAAAAAGAATAGAAAAAAAGAAGAGCTTTACAATGTGATTACACACGGTTTCGGAGCAATTCTGTCCGTTGTGGCTTTGGTTCTGATGATTGTTTATTCTGCTATCAGCGGAAGCGCTATTGCAATTGCCTCATCGTTGATTTTTGGACTGAGTCTCATTACACTCTACTCCGCTTCCACCATTTATCACGCTGTTTATAAACTGAAATGGAAAAAAATCTGCCAAAGGATTGACCATCTGAGTATCTATATTTTGATTGCCGGAACATACACACCTATTGCTTTACTTGGGCTGAAAGGCGCTTGGGGCTGGAGTATGTTTGGTGTCATCTGGGGAATGGCTTTGATTGGTTTTATATTTAAATTTTCTCCAATGAGAAACAATGAAAAAATCTCACTTTCTCTTTACGCATTGATGGGTTGGGCTGCCATTATTGCCATTAAGCCAATGATAGAAAATCTTTCCACAGGTGCATTAACACTGATTATTCTTGGTGGATTGTGCTATACTTTTGGGATTTATTTTTATGCTAAGGATAAGAAACCTTTTTACCATCCTATTTGGCATTTATTTGTTTTAGGTGGAAGCATAATGCACTTTTGTGCAGTTTTCTTTTTTATCTTGCCATAAATTCTAAAAAATATTAAACCACAAAAGTCACAAAAGATATAATTATAGAATATCTTTTGTGACTTTTGTGGTTTTTAAATAAAATCTTTATCGCAAAGATTTTTAATTGATATGTTGATAAAGCTTACGATTATTTATTCGCCTTTAATAAAATCAACTTGTTGATTCTTTGCCTTCTTAACAGGTTCTTAATTCTTAAAAAAACTTTGCGTAAAATTTATATTAAAATAAAAACTCAATAATCTCGTACCAAATTCCCGTTGTCACAAAACCAACAATAATACTAATTCCGATAATCAGATTAATTAGCTTTGTGTTCAGTCGGTATTGTTCTGCGATGATGCTTGAAGTGATTACTGTTGGCATTGCCGCCTCGAAGATGCTAATTTTTGCAATATCACCATTGATTCTTAAAGCCAGTGCCAAGATTAAAACCATTAATGGCATCAAAATCAATTTATAAAGCATTGATGTGGAAATCTGCGGAATCAACTTTCTCCAGCCATTAAACTTTAATTGTAAACCAACAGAGAACAAAGCCAAAGGAGCGACGGTTGAAGCTAATTTATCAAACATAGGTTCTGCAAAATCAAGATTGATAAACTGTGACAAAATCAACGCACTCACACAACCAATAAACGGGGGAAAAGTAACAAGTCTTTTTAATATGAATTTGGGATCAACTTTTCCACTTTTACTTCCACCTTTCAAAGCCGCTACAATACCCATTGTAGAGAGCATCAAAAACATCGTTTGATCGCAAATGATAGCAATACTCAAATATTTTTCACCATAAAAAGCAGTGATTAAAGGAAATCCAATGAATGATGTATTACTATAACCGCTCGCCAATTCCATCGTACTTCTGGACCTTCCAGAATAGTTTTTCATCCTGCTATAAAACAGCATAAAAACCCAACCGCCAATTGCCGCTAAAACTGTACTCAAAATAGGGAAAAGCATTTCCCAAGACCAATCTACTTTAGGTAGATATTTGAAAGAAACTGCAGGTAAAGCAATGTAAAGAAGCCAAGTATTAATACCCTTGTGCGCATCTGGATGTATCGATTTTGTAGATTTGAAAATCATTCCTGCAACTACGCAAACTATAATCAACACAAAATTTATCATCCTTTAGAAATTTGATTCTGCAAAGTTAAGAAGCTGAATGTAAATTTCGTAAAAAACAAAAACATTTTTTGAAAAATAATTAATCTTAATTAAAATCTAAACTTCCAATCCAGCAAACTTAAAACACAGATTAATTGTGATTTAAACTCAAAAATAATTTTAATAAAATAAAACAATTGGATTCAATTGTTGTTTTGAAATCCTTATTGTAAATTTGTAAAAATCAAAATATAAAATTATGTCTAAAGCCATTTCTCAAGTGCCTTTTGCACAAAATGAACCAGTAAGTTCTTATGCTCCAGGCTCTGAAGAGGTAAAAAGCCTTATTTCTACTTACAAAAAAATGTGGAAAGAAAAAACCGAAATCCCAATGGTAATCGGTGGAAAAGAAGTAAAAACAGACAAAAAAATACAACTAAGTTCGCCTCAGGACCACCAGCACGACTTTGGTTTCTATTACGAAGGTGATATGTCACACGTTGACCAAGCTATCGAATCTGCGCTTGCTGCAAAAGCAAAATGGAATGCACTTGGTTGGGAACATAGAGCTGCGATTTTCTTGAAAGCAGCTGACCTTTTAGCTGGACCTTACAGAGATGTTATCAATGCTGCAACAATGATTGGACAGTCCAAAAATGTTCATCAAGCTGAGATTGATGCGGCTTGTGAGTTCATAGATTTCTTGCGTTTCAATGTAGAATTTATGACAGAACTTTATGCGGAGCAACCTATTTCTGATGCTGGAATCTGGAACCGTGTAGAATATAGACCACTTGAAGGTTTCTGTTTCGCGGTGACGCCTTTCAACTTTACTGCTATCTCAGGAAACTTGCCAGCTTGTATGGCTTTGATGGGAAATGTGGTGGTTTGGAAACCGTCTGATAAGCAGGTTTATTCAGCTAAAGTGATTATGGACGTTTTCAAAGAAGCAGGACTTCCTGATGGTGTTATCAATATGATTTTCACAGATGGCAAAGAGACTGCTGAGAAAGTTTTGGCGCATTCAGATTTTGCAGGTCTTCATTTCACAGGTTCTACAAAGGTTTTCCAAGGAATGTGGAAAATGATTGGAGATAATATCCATAACTACAAATCTTACCCAAGAATTGTTGGAGAAACTGGCGGAAAAGACTTCGTAATGATTCATCCGTCTGCTAATGTTGAAGCAGTGGCAACTGGTTTGGTAAGAGGAGCTTTCGAATATCAAGGACAGAAATGTTCTGCAGCATCTAGAGCTTATGTTCCTAAATCTCTTTGGAATGAAATAAAAGCGGTGATGGAAGCTCAAATCAAAACGATTAAAATTGGTTCTCCAGAAGACCCTTCAAACTTCGTAAACGCGGTAATTGATAAAAATTCTTTCGAAAAATGTAAAGGTTATATCGATAGAGCTGAGGCTGCAAATGATGCAACAGTTGTAATCGGTGGTAAATATGATGATAAAAAAGGCTGGTTCGTGCATCCAACTGTTATCGAAACTATTAATCCATATTACGAAAGTATTGTTGAGGAAATCTTCGGTCCAATCTTGACGGTTTACGTTTATGAAGACGAAAACTGGAATGAGACTCTGAAATTGGTTGATACTTCCACTCAATATTCTTTGACTGGTTCTATCTTTGCACAAGACAGATATGCGATTGATGAGGCTTACAAAGCTTTGGAAAATGCTTCTGGAAACTTCTACATCAATGATAAACCAACCGGAGCAGTTGTAGGACAACAGCCTTTCGGAGGCTCTAGAGCGTCTGGAACAAACGATAAAGCAGGTTCTAAAATGAACTTGACGCGTTGGGTTTCTGTAAGAAGTATCAAGGAAACTTTTGTCTCTCCAAAAGATTATAAATATCCATATTTAGGGTAATTCCTAGATTTTAATGTCAATATGTCATTCCGAGAGAAGAAAATCATTATTGGTAAGATTGACTACGTCGAACCACTTTGTTAGGTTTCTTTCAGAATGACATTTTGTACTTTAACAACCCAAATCTCAGACAATGAAAAAAGCGCTTATTATAGTTGATGTTCAAAATGATTTCTGCGAAGGTGGCGCATTAGCCGTTCCAGAAGCTAACAGCATCATCCCTTATATCAATCTTCTGATGGAAGAAAACGAATATGACCAAATCGTTTTAACCCAAGACTGGCATCCTGCAAATCATAAAAGTTTCGCTTCTAATAATGGTAAAAATGTTGGCGAAACTATTTCTCTAAATGGCGTTCCACAGTTTATGTGGCCAGACCATTGTGTTCAGGGAACTTTCGGGGCAGAGTTTCATAAAGATTTGAATCGTGAAAAAGTAACACACGTCATTCAAAAAGGAAAAAATGTAGAAATTGACAGCTACAGCGGATTTCAAGATAACAATCACTTTATGAAAACCGGATTGGAAGATTTCTTAAAATACCACGATATTCAGTTGGTTGAGATTGTTGGATTAGCTTTGGATTATTGTGTGAAATTAACTGCGATTGACGCTTTCAATGCAGGTTTTATAACTTGTTTACATTTCAACGGAACCAAAGCTGTGAATGTAAAACCAGACAGCGCAAGAAACACGATTTATGATTTAGCGGAGAAAGGAATTACTATTTTAGCGTAATTCAAACTTTTTAAAGTCTTCGACTCCGCTCAGACTGACATTGTTAATTAAACTTTGTCACACTGAGCGGAGTCGAAGTGTTTTTTTGATGTGTTTACTGATTCCTAAACTTTCTTTTCATCTTAGTTTTATGTCTAGAATAATGCGTTTGCTCTGTGTTTTTATCGGTAGAAATAACACTGATATTTCCATCCACTTCCAGAATGGCTAATTTCACTTCAGACACTTTTTCGATGCCGTGTTCGTGAACTGCTTCTTCTAATTCGTCTTCGGAAATGGAGACTTTCTTTAGAGTTTCTGAATACACTACCCCATCTTTGACCAAAACGTAAGGATGATCTTCTATCAGTTCTTTGATTTTCTGATTTTTGAAAATAAATTTCTTCACGACAAAGTTCGCTACAAACAAAACCAACGCAGCGACAATTCCTCCTTGTAAACTACTGTTGGAACCAACCATTGCGTTCTGAACGGCATTACTGATCAAAAGTAAAAGAATCACATCGCCTGCATTCAACTGTGACAATTGATTCTTACCAAAAACGCGCACCGCAATAACCATAAAAAAGTAAACGGCAAGTGAGCGAACAACAATATCAAGAATTGGATTCAAATTTGAAATTTTAGAAAATAAAGATAAAAATTAGTTCAATAATTATTATCATCAAGTTCATTATCTTTGATTCAAATATATAAGTAACTATGATAAAGAAATTATTATTAGCTTTTAGCTTTTTAACCGTATCAATGATGTTTGCTCAAAAAAATAATGACCAACAATCTGTTGCCGAAGCTTCTGAAAAACTAAGATTAGCAATGATTAGCGGAGACAAAGCCGTTTTAGAATCCTTGATTTTGCCGGAATTGACTTATGGACATTCTGGAGGTCACATTGATGATGCTAAGGAATTTGTAGAGAAATTAGTCATTAAAAAATCTAACTTTTTGACGATTGAAAATACCAATCAATCCATCCAAATTGTTGATAAAACAGCCATTGTCCGTAATCATTTGTACGCACAAACTCACGATTTGGGAAAAGAACAAGGAGAAGTGAGTCTTGACATTTTGTACGTTTGGCAGAAAACCAAAAATGGCTGGAAATTGTTGGCTAGACAGGCTGTGAAGGCGGAAAAGAAGAAATAGAAAAACTTGTAAATAATTTATAATTCTATATAATTAATGTCAAATAAAAATTCAATAATAAATTTAATTATCTCACTAAGTTTTATAATAATAGTTGGTTTAATATATTATATATTTCCAAATATTGAATTCAAAACTGCTACGCTAAATAGAATTTTCGGTGTATTTTTTAATATTTTCTTTATTTATACTTGTTTAATCATCATTAAAAATACTAAACTTTTAGATAATGTTTATTTAAAATATGCTATTTTAATTTTAAATGGACTTTTTTTATTTATATCTCTAATAAATTTACCCTTATATTTATTAAAAATCGACCCGCAAGTTCAATACTTTGACATCGAAACTCTTTATTATAGTAAGGAAAATAAATTCGACAAGATTGAAAAACAATATTATGTAAATTGGAAAAACAATCTTAAAGATACTATAGTAAACAATGTGTCTGATTTTGGACCTTTCAGAAAATTCAATGAATATGATGTGGATATAAATAAATTAGATTCAAAATGGCAAAAGATTAAATAAAAAATCCGCCTCACAGCCGATTTTTTTTTAAGATTACAAAATGTCTAACTTCTAATATCTGACATCTAAAATCTATTTTATTTTCTTCTCTTCAATTCCTTACTTATCAAACCGAGCTCTCTCCCGGTTTGTCCTGCAACAGAAGTATTTTCCTGCGCTCTTCTCGTAAGATATGGAACAACATCTTTTACAGGTCCATACGGAAGGTATTTTGCTACGTTGTAATGTTGGTCGGCCAAATAATAAGTAATGTTATCACTCATCCCATAAAGCTGTCCAAAATAGATATGCGGATTGTCGTGTTCCAGACCTTTGGCTTTCATTTTATCCATTACCAATTCGGACGAAATCTCGTTGTGTGTTCCGAAAAACGCAGAGACTTTGTCTAAGTTTTCCATCACAAAATCAATTCCTGAATTGTAATTATCATCCGTTGCTTGTTTGCTTGGCTGAATCGGATTAGGGTAATTCATTGCTTTTGCGCGGTCAGCTTCTTTCTCCATATAAGCGCCACGAACAATCTTATAACCAATGAAATAACCTTTTTCTCTGGCTCTTTCCAGATGAGCATTCATATATTCCAGACGACCAGTTCTGTACATCTGAATTGTGTTCCAAACAATGGCTTTTTCCTTGTTGTATTTCTCCATCATTTCTTCGCAAAGCTGGTCAGCTGAATCCTGCATCCAAGTTTCCTCAGCATCCACCATTACTTTTTTATCACTTTCGAAACAAAGTTTACAGACTTCATCAAAACGAGTGACTACTCTATTCCATTCTTCTTTCTGGCTGGTTGTCAACTCTTTTCCTTTTCCAACCGCTTCATAAATATCAATTCTACCAAAAGCCGTTGGTTTGAAAACGATAAACGGAATCGCAGGATTTCCTACAGAAAATCTCACAATATCTTTGATTTCTTTACAAACCGCATCAAAAACCTCTTCTTCTTCTTTCCCTTCAATCGAGTAATCGAAGATACTTCCAACGCCACGTTTGAACATCTGTTTTACGACTTTCATACTTTCTTCTCGGGTTTCGCCACCGCAAAACTGCTCAAACAAAGTTTGCTTCACAATCCCGTCTACAAACGGAAAATTGTTCCTCACTGTAAAATTGAGAAGAGAAACGCCAATATTGGTCAATGCAGGTTGTTCAATCGCCTTGAACATCCAATAGGCTTTTTTGAGCTGAGCATCTGTTTTATCGGCAAATGCAAGCTTGGTATTATTGAATAGACTCATATCCAGAATTTGGTCTCAAATGTAAATATTATTTCGATTTTTGAATGAATTTTAAAGCTAAATTTTATCAGAATTATAAAATTAATTCAACAAAAAATTGATTCTTAACCTATAACTTCAAATCATTAGAATTAACGATAATTTTTACAAATAGTTTTTATTAATTATTGAACAAACCCTTTCAGAGTTTGAAACTCTGAAAGGGTTAAATTTATATCTCAAGGCTTCGACTCCGCTCAGCCTGATATTTATAATAAAAATTTCAGTACTAGCGCTGTCATCCTGAGCGAAGTCGAAGGATTCCACAATTCAGCTTTTTGAACCTAAAACACAAAGAATAAAAAAACTTTGTGCTCTTTGTGTTAAAATCTTTGTGACGTTGTGGTTAATTTATCAATGCAAGAAATGTCTCATTCCTGTAAACAGCATCGGGATTTTATGCTCATTAGCTGCTTCGATAGAATCGTCGTCTCTCATACTTCCACCAGGCTGAATGATTGCTTTAATACCTTCCTGAGCACAGAAATCAACAACATCTCTGAAAGGGAAAAATGCATCCGATGCTAAAACCAATTCACCATCGAATTTCTCTTTTGCTCTTTCAATTGCTTGCTGCGTTGCCCAGATTCTGTTCACTTGTCCGCCACCGATTCCGATTGCCTGAACGCCGTTTGAAACCACAATCGCATTAGATTTCACATATTTCACAACTCTTTGAGAGAATAATAAGGCTTTTTTTTGTTCTTCTGTAGGAGCAGTTTCTGTCATCAATTTGATGTCTTCTGAGAATTGGTCATCTGCATTCTGAACCAGCATTCCGCCATCTATTTTTACCCAAACCTGTTTGTCGGTAACTGCATTTTTTATTTTGATGATTCTAAGGTTTTTCTTTTTTCTAAGAATTTCCAAAGCATCTTCATCAAAATCTGTCGCCATTACAATCTCTAGGAATGTTTTGTTTAATTCCTCAGCTGTTACAGCATCTACTTTATAATTCATTCCAATGATGCCACCGAAAATTGAAACCGGGTCACATTCAAAAGTTTTGGTATAAGTTTCCAAAGCTGTAGTTCCAACGGCAACACCACAAGGCGTAGAGTGTTTTACGGCACAACAAGCCAATTCTTCTTTGAACTCATTAACCACTTTCCAGCACAAATCCATATCACGAAGATTATTGAAAGACAATTCTTTACCTCCCAAAATCTCAAAATCTTTCATTGCGCCGTTTTCGAAAGTCGAAGTGTAATAAGCTGCCGACTGATGTGGATTTTCACCATATCTAAGGTCAGAAACCTTTTTGTAAGAAGCGTTTAAGTAAGTTGGATATTCCTCATCCAAAAGCATACTGGAAATCGCTGCGTCATAAGCAGAAGTCAAGTTGAATACTTTTCCAGCAAGTTTTTTTCTGGTTTCAATGTAAGTATCACCGTTTTGCTCCATTTCGATTTTAACGATTTGATAATCATTAACGTCTGTCAAAACCGTAACTGAATTGAAATTTTTAGCTGCAGAACGCAACATAGAAGGACCACCAATATCGATGAATTCTACTTTTTCGTCAAGAGAAATATCCTTGTTCACGTTTTCAAAAAACGGATAAAGATTCACAATCACCATATCAATCAGCCCGATTTCGTACTCTTGAACTGTTTTCATATGTTCTTCGTTGGAACGAACTGCCAACAATCCGCCGTGAACTTTTGGATGAAGCGTTTTCACTCTTCCGTCCAGCATCTCTGGAAAGTCGGTTACTTCATCAATCTGAATTGGATTAAGACCAGCGTCTTTCAGATGTTTGAAAGTACCGCCTGTGGAAATCAATTCGTAATTGTTAGCTTCCAAAAATTTGGCAAAATCTACCAAACCGCTTTTATCAGATACGCTGATAAGTGCTCTCTTTTTACTCATTTTTTCTTTCAAATTTTACTTTTTACAGTTTTATTCAAACTGTGATTTACCGGTTCTTTCACCTCCGGATTTACTTTTTATTTACTTTAGATTTTATCTTTTATTAATTAAAGTTAATTTTAATTAAAATCCATAAATCATTATATTAAAATAATTTATGAATTAAAATATCATTTTTGCTTTAACTAAATAAATTCTATTTATTAAGAACCAAATCAATGGCTTTTGGGAAAATATCATATTCAATCTGATGTACTTTTTGAGCTAATGTTTCAGCTGTATCATTTTCTTCAACATCAAATTTACCCTGCATAATAATCTCGCCTTCATCGATTCCTGAAGTCACAAAATGAACGGTTGCTCCACTTTCTTTTTCTCCAGCTTCAATCACTGCATTGTGAACGTGATGTCCCCACATTCCTTTTCCTCCAAATTTTGGCAACAACGCTGGATGAATATTAATCATCTTACCTTCCCATTTTTGGCAAAATTCAGGTTTCAAAATGGATAGAAAACCAGCCAAGATAATCAAATCTGTATTTTCCGGAATTGCTTTTTCTAAGTTCTCAGAAAAGTCTTTTCCTCTTTTGATTAATTGATTCGGAATATTATGTTTTTCTGCTCTTTCCAATCCGAAACATTCTCTGTCTGCAATCACCAGATTCACTTTTGCATTTCGGATTTCGCCGTTGCTGATGCAGTCAATGATTCTTTGAAGATTGGTTCCTGAACCTGAAATTAGTATGACTAAGTTTTTCATTTTAATGCTATGCTTTTTAAACGCAAAGTCCGCAAAGCTTTTCTTTAATACTCAATGTTTTTAAGTTCGCAAAGGCGTTTTACTTAGCAAAGAGCTTTTAATCACAATATTTACCTAGCCCCGATAGTAGCGACATCCTTTTTTGTTTTTTTAGATTCCTCACTTCGTTCGGAATGACAAAACGTCTAAAAAACAAAAAAGATATAGCGGATAGCGGGATTAAGCTCCTAAAATTTTAAATCGATTTTCTCGCTTCCTTCTGTTATTTCGCCAACAACATAAGCATCTTCCAAAAGGTCAAGGATTTTGTCAACGTGATTCTCATCGGTTACCAAAACCATTCCCACACCCATATTGAAAGTCCCGTGCATCTCTTTTCTGTCGATGTTTCCTCGTTTTTCTAGTTCTAACATCACGGTTGGAACTTTGATTTTAGATTCATCGATACTTGCACAAAGTCCTTCCGGAATGATTCTCGGAACATTCTCGTACAATCCGCCTCCCGTGATGTGCGCAATCCCGTAAAGCGGCGCTTCTTCCAACACTTTGTGAATGTCTTTGTAATATAATCTTGTTGGCACAAGCAAAGTCTCATACAATGGTTTTCCTTCAAATTCTTCTTCAAAATTTGGGAAAATCTTTCTCACCAATGAAAAACCGTTGGAATGAAATCCAGAACTTGGAATCGCAATGATTTTGTTTCCTTTTCTGATTTTGGAACCGTCTATAATCTGGTCTTTCTCTACAATTCCTACGCAAAATCCGGCAACATCATAATCGCCCGGCTGATACATCCCTGGCATTTCTGCAGTTTCACCACCAATCAAAGCGCAATTGTTATCCTTACAAGCATTTACCATTCCAAGAACGATTTCTGCTGCGATGTCTGAATCCAATTTTCCACAAGCCAAATAATCTAAGAAAAACAATGGTTTTGCTCCGTGACAAAGGATGTCGTTAGCACACATTGCAAAACAGTCGATACCGATAGAATCGTATTTTTTGGAATCCAAAGCTACTTTGAGTTTGGTCCCAACGCCGTCTGTTCCAGAGACCAAAACCGGATTCTTATAGCCTGCAATCTCATAGAACGCACCGAAGCTTCCCAGATTGTTCAGAACATTTTTGTTATGGGTTTCTGCAACGGCAGATTTGATTTTATCAACGGTTTTGTAACCTTCTTCTTTGTCAACGCCGGCTGATTTGTAGGTATTGCTCATTTTTAGATTTTCAGAATTGCGATTCTTTCGATTCTTTCAGGCTTTTGAAAACCTGAAAGAATCTTGGAATTCATTAGATTTATTTCAAACTTTACTTTCAGTTTTATTCCAATAAAAAAGCCGACAATCTTATTAAGATAGTCGGCCGTTATTTTAGCTCACAAGTTCGGAGGCAATTGTATAATTCTTTTTGCAAGAATTAATAGATTGCTGGAAATGAAGTTGTGGGATTTTCATCGGATTAAATTTCATTTTTCTTTGTAGCAAAGTTAAGCATTCTTAACACAACATTCCAAAATGTTAACCAAAAAAGTTCTTAACAGCAGACAATTTCTCCTGAAACTCAGCATTCTTTTCTTCATCTACAATCCCTTTTTCGATATCAAAAGAGTCTTTAAACTTAGGTAAAGAAAAACTCTGTAGAACATTTGCTCCACTAAAAGGAGCTCTAGCCTCGAAATGTGCGATAACATTTTTCCCGCCTCCAGGACCAGGCGCAGTTGCTAAAAGGAATACAGGTTTTTCTCCAAAATGTTTTCTGTCTTTGATTCTGGAAACCCAATCGAAGATATTTTTGAAAGCCACAGAATAAGTGCTGTTATGTTCTGCAAGAGAAATAATCAACAAATCCGAATCATCAATTTTCTCTGCAAATCTCAAAGCTAAAGTCGGGATTCCGTCGTGTTTTTCTCTATCCACACTGAAGATTGGCATTTCGTAATCATTCAAGTCAAGAACTTCTACTTCTGCACCGTTAAATTGTTTTGCTGTGTATTCTACTAATACTTTATTGATAGACTCTCTAGAGTTGCTTCCTGCAAATGCTAATATTTTCATTTTAGTTTAAATTTTAAAACTACAAATGTATTCTGTTTATATCAGAAAATAATTGATTTATGATAGTATTTTTTAATTATAAATTCCAATGCTTCTCTTTGAGAATAACAAAATAATGTTTAATACCAACGATGGAATCAATGGTTCTGAACTTTGGAAAAGTGATAGATACTAATTCCCCCTACTTATGTACAAAGAAGCTGAAGGAAGAAGTTACAAAAATATGATGAGAAGTAACGGTTGCAACTCTAACAATTGCAGCCAAGCCTAGTATTACCCATATCACAAAGCACAACTACTGTTATGCTTATATGCAACAGAATCCAGGATACTAAAACAAAACCCTCTTGAAAATTTCCAAGAGGGTTTTATTATAAATCAATTCAGATTAATATCCAAAAATCTCTTCAAGACTTACTTCTTGGAACTCCCCCATTTTGTTGACAGACTCCATATTCAGGTTTTCTTTTTTACCGATGATTGCTGTGTTGTATTGCAATGGTTTGATTTCGGTGTTGTAGAAATTAGTCAATTGAGGCAATGTCAAAGATTGGATCTCTGCATAGATATCTTTTCTCACATCGTGATCAATTCCTAATTTTTTCAAAGATAACTGATTGTAATAAGTCACAGTTCTGTTGATTCTGTTAGAAGCAATTTGCTTAAGCGCTGAACCTTTTGCATTCTCGAATTGAGCCGGAATCTGTGGAAGTTCTGCCATCAAATCTGTCATTGCAGCTACAGCCAAAGGCAATTTGTTCGCCTGAGTTCCGATATAAGTTGTTACATAATTCGGATGGTTTTTCTCAGTCGCATTAGCATAAGAAACGTAAGCTGAATAAGCCAAAGACTTACTTTCTCTGATTTCCTGAAAAACGATTGAAGACAATCCACGTCCAAAATACTCGTTGAAAACACTTGCTTTCCCGAAGTTTGCCACATTCACATCGCCGGCTTTTGCCACTTTAGACATTTCCATTTGCACCATATCGTATGGTGTAAAATATACTTTTCCGGCAGTTGCAGGCTCTGCATATTCTTTCGCAGTTGCAGGCTGTAATTTTGTATTAACAATATAAGGCTTCACTGCTTTTTCCAATCCTTTTTGATCTTCCCCGTAAAGGAAAACTTCGTAAGGATATTCGTTTAACGTTTTGATTTTAGAAATCAATTCAGAAACGTTGATGCTTTTCAAACGATCTTTAGAAATCACATCAGAGAATCTAGAATCTTTTCCAAACTTAGCATAATTAGCTAAAGCCGCCATAATTCTATTCTTATCTTTCTTCGCAACTTCTCTGGACTCAAGGATTGTATTCACCGTTTGGTCATAGATTGCTTGATCTGCTTTCACATTATTAATCCAATGATTCAATAGCTCTACACCTTTTTTCATATTGCTTTCCAATCCGCTAAGCGCAATAATCATTTGGTCATTAGACGTTTTGAATTGATTCGTAATTCCTAATTTGTAGAACTCTTCTTTCAATTGTTCTGGTGTATATTTATCCGTTCCTAGATATTGTAGAACTGTTACACCAAGTGCCAATTCTTTGTCATTATCTGTTCCGAAAGGGAAAACATAGTTCACCTGAGCCACTTCATTGTATTTATTTTTAATGAAGCTTACTTTCTTGTCTTTGATCGTTGAAGTTGCAATTGCTGTTTTGAAATCAACAAACTCTGGCTTGATGTCAGAAGATTTTGTATTAATAATATCTTTAAGGAAAGGTGATTGCGCTTCTCTGTTCAGTTTAATTGGTGTGATTCCAGGGTTTTCTACACGAACCAATTTATCATTCACACCTTTTTCTTTGTAAACAACTACGTAATTATCCTTGAAGAAATCGTTAGCAAATTTCACAACATCCGCTTTAGTGATCGCTTCGTATTGGTTTACTTCATCTAATTCCTGCTCCCAAGTTCTTTCCCCGATGTAAGTTGAATATAATGTTGTTGCCAAACCGTCAGCCGTTTCCCAACGTTTCATTCTCTGAACTTTCAAATCATTCACGATTGCGTTTAGCATCCAATCTGGGAATTGTCCTTTTTTAACCAATTCAATTTGGTCTAATAACAATTTCTTAGCCTCATCAAAGCTTTGTCCATCTTTTGGAACAACGCTTAAAACAAAAGCACCATAAGTTTTAAAAGGCGATTCGTAAGCACCTGCACCAAGTGTTTTTTGTTTTTGATTAATATTAAGGTCAATTAAACCTGCGTCTCCGCTGTTACTTAATATTTCAGCGACAACATCTGCTAATCTAGCTTCCTGAGTTCCGTTAGAATCTGTTCTCCACGCCATTGTCATTCTTGGTGTAGAAGGGCTTTTTACGGTTCTGGAAACGATACTTGTCATTGGCTCTTCGGAAACCATTTTCTTCATTGGCAATTCTTTGTACTTGAACGTTCCAAAGTATTGATCTACCATTTTGATCGTTTTATCAAAATCCAAATCTCCAACCAAAACTACCGCCATATTATTAGGCACATAGTAAGTATCAAAATACTTGTGAATCGCTACCATAGAGGGACTTTTCAAATGCTCCGAAGTACCGATTGTCGTTTGCTGACCATTTGGATGCTTTGGGAAAAGCGCTTCCATCATGGCATAATTCACCAATCTTCCGTCGTTATCCTGAGCACGATTGTACTCTTCATAAACTGCTTCCAATTCTGTATGGAACAATCTCAAAACCAATTCGGAGAAACGCTCGTGTTCTACTTTAAGCCATTTCTCCAATTCGTTGGATGGTATATTGTTTTTATAAACTGTTTCGTCTAACCATGTGTGGGCATTGGTTCCTGTTGCACCAAGAGAAGAAATCGCTTTGTCGTACTCGTTAGCAATCGCATATTTGGAAGCTTCCTGAGAGACTTCATCTATTTTCTTGTATAATGCTTTTTTCTTTGCAGGATCTTTTTCTGCTTTGTGCTGCTCGTATAAATCGGAAATCTGAGCTAGTAATGTTTTTTCTTTTGCCCAATCGCTGGTTCCTAAATGTGAAGTTCCTTTGAAAACCATGTGTTCCAGATAATGCGCTAATCCTGTATTATCACTAGGATCGTTATTAGAACCCGTTCTTACAGGGATATAAGTTTGGATTCTTGGAGCATCATCATTTTTAGCGAGATAGACTTTCAGTCCGTTTTTCAGGGTGTAAACTCTAACACCTGATTGATCATTTTTTATGGTTTCGTAAGTATAACCTTGTTTATCTGTAGCAGATTGTGTTTCAAATTTCTGTGCCATAGCATTCATCATAAATAATAGTGAAACTGAAATAAAAATTTTCTTCATACTATACTTTTAATTTTTCTTAATTTTTATTTTGGGGGCGTAATTTACGCAACATTTTATTAGTCACAAAAAATTGAGGATTGTTACTTTTGATTGGTTACAATAAATATAAAACTATTTTTAACGTAAAGCTTGTCAGTCCGTAAGAACCTAAACTTTGCTGTAGCGATTCGTAATAACCTGCTAATATTAAATATTATAAATCTTAGCAATAAAAAGAGACAGCTTTTTTTTGTTTTGATGCTAAAATCTAATTTACTCCATTCTTAAAATTTTATTTAAATTAGTGCCTCTTAAAATTTATAAATGAAAAAAATTCTCTTATCAGCTTTTGCTTTGTCTACGATGATGACATTTGCTCAGCAATACGGAGGAATGTGGATTCCGACAGAAGTCAATGAAAAAGAAATGAAAGAACTGGGAATGAAGATTTCTGCAAAAGATATTTTCAATCCTGAAAAAGCAAGTATCAAAGATGCGGTTGTTCAGTTTGATGGTGGTTGTACTGCTGAGGTTATCTCTCCTAGCGGACTTTTACTAACCAATCATCATTGTGGTTATGATAATATCCAATCTCATTCTACTGTAGAAAATGATCTTTTAACCAACGGATTCTGGGCAAAGGATATGAATGGAGAATTACCAAATCCTGGCGTAACTGTAGATTTTATCACAGATATTAAAGAAGTAACTAAAGACATTCTTGCAGGAACAGCAGGTTTGACTGGAAAAGATTTGGATGCTAAAATCAAACAAAACACAGAGGCATACATTGCTTCTCAAAAACCAGAAAGCTATCAGAAAATCTCTGTAAGATCAATGTATTATGGTAATAAGTATTATGCTTATGTCATAGAAACTTACAAAGATATTCGTTTGGTTGGTGCTCCGCCTCAGGCCATTGGAAAATATGGTTCTGATACAGACAACTGGGTTTGGCCAAGACACACAGGCGATTTCTCTATGTTCAGAATTTATGCTGATAAAAACAACAAGCCTGCAGAATATTCCAAAGATAATATTCCTTACACACCAAAACATTTCTTGCCAATTTCTATCAAGGATAAAAAAGAAGACGACTTCACTTTTGTTTTTGGATTCCCAGGAAGAACAACCGAATATCTTCCCGCAGTAGCGGTTGAGAAAATCATGACAGAGATTGATCCAGCGATGATTTCTGTGCGTGATGTGACATTGAAAACTCTTGATGAAAAAATGAGAGTGGACAATGCGACAAGAATCAAATATGCTTCTAAATATGCAAGAATATCCAATGCTTGGAAAAAATGGCAAGGCGAAATCGAAGGTCTTAAAAAGTCTAATGCTGTTGGAAAGAAACAACAATATGAACAATCTTTGATTTCAAAAAATCCAGCCATCAAAACAACCATTGATGGATTAAACAAACTTTACAACGAGCAAGCGCCTTACGCATTGAACAGAGCTTACTACAGCGAGTTACCTAGAAATTCAGAAACATTGGCTCTCGGAAGTTTATTTGGGAGTTATGTAGAAGCTGTGGAAAACGGTACATCTTCTCAGAAATCTTTGGATCAACTGAAATCTAGATTGACTGAGATGTACAAAGATTATGAAAGTGGTTTGGATGCTAAAGTGACAGCAAAAGTAGTTGCACTTTACGCCAACAAAACCCCTCAACAATTTTTACCAGCAGGTTTTGAGAAATATAAAGATGTGAATCAAAATGTTGCAACTTTAGAAAATTGGGCGAAAAATTCTGTAGTAATGGGAAGCGGAAAAGTGAATGGTGCTACAGTTTATTCTGACATCAATAAAGTTTTTGCAGATCAAAATGCTTTAATTCAAGCTCTTAAAAACGATCCCATTGTTCAGCTTTATGCCTCTATCAAGGGAACTTATGTGAAAACGACTCATGAGAAGGTGACATCTTATCAAACCGAAATAGATGCATTACAGAAGCTGTTTATGGCTCAGCAAATGGAAACGGATAAAGACAGAAAATTCTTTCCAGATGCCAATTCTACGCTTCGTGTGACTTATGGAAAAGTAAAAGGTTCTAATCCAAGAGACGCTGTTAATTATGGTTATCAGACGCATCTTGCTGGTGTGTTGGAAAAATATATTCCGGGAGATTATGAATTTGATCTACCCAAAAAATTAATCAATCTTTACAATACCAAAGATTACGGAATCTACAAAGATAAATCTGGCGACGTTCCGGTTAACTTTACAGCAACCAACCACACAACTGGTGGAAACTCAGGAAGTCCTGCCCTAGATGCTTATGGAAACCTCATCGGGCTTAACTTCGATAGACAATGGGAAGGCACAATGAGTGATATCAATTATGATCCTAAATTATGTAGAAATATTATGGTTGATACCAAATATATTCTTTTCGTAATCGATAAATATGCGGATGCAAAATGGCTATTGAACGAGATGAAGATTGTAAAGTAATCTTTTAATTAGTTTAAGAAATTAACTTTGTCAGAGTCCAGAACTTTGACAAAGTTTTTTTTTATAAGTCTAATGCTCAATAAGAATATTATCAATGAATAAGGAAATAGAAAAAGTAGAAAAAGTATTACAAAAACACTTTGATTTGCCATTCTCAGAAATTACTCAAGATTCTGAATGCGAAGAGTACTTTGGTTTTAATTTTAAAATTAATCAAATCAATTTCAAGTTTAGGAAATCTAAGCTGACACCTAAAAAGATGGGGCAATTTGTAACTTTATGGAAAAGAAACGCTGAAGGAAAAACCATTCCTTTTGATATTAATGACAACTTCGATTTCTACATTATTGCTGTCGAAGAAAATCATCATTCTGGATTTTTCATCTTTCCAAAAACAGTTTTAGAAAAAGAAAACTTAATATCAAGCAAAATCAAAACAGGAAAACGAGGTTTCAGAATCTATACAGATTGGCATTTCCCCAATAATAAACAAGCAGAAAAAACCAAACTTTGGCAATCTGACTTCTTTATCAATTACACTAATTACAAGTATAGTCTCTTAGATAAAATTAAAAAAATAATTGAGTTTGCATAAGCTCTACTTCTCACAATCACATTGTTCTCTTCTATGGCGTTTGAAAGCATTATCCCAAAACGGATAAAGTTTGATTGCCAAATAGACATTCGCAGCGTGTAGTTTTTTATGTTTGAATAAAAGTGGAAAAGCATTCTCACTTCCCAAAATCAAAGGTCCAAGTCTCACATAACCTCCGAATTGAAGATTATTATATTCTGACAAAGTGGTAGAAACGCCATAACCAATTGCTTCTTTCTGAATAGAATAATTGGCATTAAGGATATTATTTCGTTTCAAAGAATTTTCAAAAACCGGAACACGCTGGATCCAATTGACATTGATAAAATGATGTTCTTTAACTCTTTGACTATAATTGATATTAATGCTTGTTGGTAATCCGATTTTGAAACCATTGCCGGCAAACGATTTGTTCTCATCGCCATAAGCTTCTTGGCTTAGTAGTTTCAGATATTGTTCAGGACTTTCAAATTCTACATCATCTAAATTTGGATTATTCTGAAGCTTAACTGTATTTCCGTTCACAAACTGATGGTTGATTCCATTCTTGAAATTCACATATCCCAAATCCAAAACATTGAAGGAAAACTTAGAATCATATTCATCTTCTCTTGGATCTTGATCCAACATTGTAATTCCAAGGTCTAGCCCTATTCCCGAACCGTTTTGTTTAT
The DNA here is from genome assembly GCF_032055105.1 of Epilithonimonas sp. Taxonomy (GTDB): domain Bacteria; phylum Bacteroidota; class Bacteroidia; order Flavobacteriales; family Weeksellaceae; genus Epilithonimonas. Next base: position 12,975 of record NZ_DAMBRK010000021.1, on the reverse strand, counting down.
ATTCGTAGCGGTCGGTTTCAAAATTATAATTGGTAACATAACTTGCTGTAAGATTATAATTGGAAGCGTAGATGTTTTTTTTGTTAGGGTTTTGTCCAGCATTTGTGGTAGTCAATAACATATTATCGTGATTCACGATGTTAGCAGCGTCTAAACCAATTTCATATTTCAAATTAAGTCCAAAAATCCATTTTTTTCCTGAATAAGGAAAGATGCTTGTTGCTGCGTTGAGACCTATCTCGTTCCAATTCATAACTTGTGTTGCAAAAGGATGCATGAGATATTCGTTTGGTTGAGGGATTCTTTCGTTCCCAAAACGGAGATAATTATCAAAATCTAAAACAGAAGCTTGAGTTCTAAGTCTACTGAACAATCCAAAAACATACTTCTTCTCCTTGATATGGGTTGTCATAGAAAACGAAGGTCCCATAACGTCTGTCAACAGCAAAAGATTAGCATTATCTTTATTGTAAAAATCCAGAACATTGGCTGTGTTTTCTCCAGTAATATTCTCCTTTGGATTAGCCGTTTGAATCTTGGACTTTGTCAATCCCAGAAGGCTTTGTTTAGAAATATAAGCATAATCATTCTGTAGAAAAACATCAGCAGACATTAGATTAATATCCCAAGGATTTGAATTGAGAAACGGCTGAGTTGGAGATAAAGTGGCTGAATTAATCCCGCTATAAATGTCATTAGAATAGCTCAAATTATTTTGCGCTGCAATTTTAAAAAAACAGAAAATTGATACGCAAAAGCAAAACGATTTTAGCATTTAACAGACAGATAAATTATAAACTCAATTTAACTTAAAATATTGTTTTAAAAGTTAATAATGGATTAAATTATTATTTTTTAAGACCAAACGCCTTTTTATTGATTATAAATAATGATCACATATATTTTCATTTTTTTTCTTTAGTCGGAGGAATATTCTTTCGACTTTTTTGTTTTATTAATTAATCAGTAGTTTTACTTTAATTATAAAATAAATCAATGTTATTAGCCATTCTTCTACCTTTCGTTTCTTTCTTTGTTAGAGGAAAAGTCATTCCAGCAATCATTTGTTTTATAAATCAAACGTGTGGATATTGGACGTTTCAGAAGATGCTCTGTTTATCTTTATCAGGATAAAACCTTAATATCTAAAATAATTTGTCATAAAAGCGATTCCAAAGAAGTTGAATATCTAAAACAAAACAAGCATCTGATTAACAATAATCATATACAGATTGAAGATCAAAATTAATTCTAAAAAAACTAAAATGAAAACTCTACTTCTACCCTTTTTCTTGATACTGATTCTGATGAGCTGCGATACAAAAGGAACAGAGCAGAAGAATATCATCATCTCAAAAGTTCATTACCAACCGAATTCAAAAATCATTGATACACTTTGGGTTTCACAAAATGATTCTAAAGTTTTTCTTCAGAAAGAAGTGATGTCTGGCAATCCCGGACAAAGACCTGAACCTATTACGATTTATGAATTGAAAGCTCCAATTGACGGTGCATATTACTACATCTATGATAACGAAGAAAAGTTGTTTATGGAAGGGCGCTACGATTCCGAATATACTTATGAAGGTCAAGTCTACAAACAAGGAAATTTCTACAATTCTAAAAGTTACAGATACAGAGACAATGGCAAATTAAACAGCGTTCATTATATGGAAGACGGCAGAAATGTCAAAACTGAATCCTACAACAGAAAAGAACAGCTAGATGAAGTCCGTTATATTGATAAAAAGTCTGTAACTACCACCAAAGTTGAGATTTACGAAAATGGCGAAGTGAAGAAAACCAGAGTCTATACAAGTTTTGATAACTATTACACAGTTCCGGAAGCGACTTCTCTGTAATCTATTGGTCTTAAAATTGATATTAGAAATTAAATATAATGTTCTTTTTGATTTAACTCTAATACCTTCTGCAATATGATATTTGATAAAAACCACCTCAAGCCTAATAATGATATTCGCTATCTTGTTTACCACGAAGACAACACTGATGCTGGTTTCAGTACGCCTTACAATGACAATCCGTATATGCTAAGTTCTTTAAAAAAACTGAAGAAGAATATCACTTGCAAAAAGAAAAAACGCGCTATCAAAGAATGCTTAGAAAATTACAAAGACGATATTGTAGAGAATCCACAAATCAATAACGCGTTCGACACAGAAGACCAACAATCATCTTCCAAAGCCAATTTTGCAGATTATGCGAAAGCTTCTTATCAAAAGGTTTTAAAGGACATTGAGAATCTTCAGAAACTAATGGAACAACTCAGCATCAATGAGGTTAGCCTATAAAAAAGACTCGTTAAGATTTTATAAATTTGTTGCACTTAAGACGAAACAATGACAATACAAGACTTGGTGGGCAATTACGCTGTGGAAGGTGGCAATCAAGACGGGAACGGAATCAGTTATCACGGTGTACTAACCCTAAACCTTGATGAAAACAACCGAATTGTAGCAAAATGGACTATCGGTGATCATATCCAGAAAGGAACCGGTTTCTTCAAAGATGATATCTTGGTCATCAATTTCAACTATGAAGGCGATGAAGGCAAAGTTTACAAAGGCGTAGCAGTCTATCGATTCATCAACCCCAATACCTTAGATGGCTTCTGGTCCGAGAAACACGGCAATCCTTTATTTCTAGGCAGTGAATATTGTGTCAGAATCCCTGCCTCTGAGTTTTTGAATTAATCTGTCATTGCGAGCAAAGCGAAGCAATCTCTCGTCAGTTCAAGTTTTTTCGTAGTAAAGCGGAAGAAAAATGTATCGAGAACCTTTCTATACCAATAATATAAATCCCGCTGCGCAAAGTCTCCTGACTTTGAGCATACAATTATTCATCATAATTATTATATTTCCAAAACTCGTTCTTTTTTGTTACATCAATTATAGGATTATCAGCCAGTTCAATTTCTAATAATCCTTTGCCGTTTACATAATTACTTGCTGATGAATATATAAAATGATGAGCTTTTTCCCGCTGCGCAAAGTCTCCTGACTTTGAGCATACAATTATTCATCATAATTATT
>NZ_DAMBRK010000021.1:0-9675 GCF_032055105.1 Epilithonimonas sp. | reverse complement strand
TAATTATTGTATTTCCAAAACTCATTCTTTTTTGTTACATCAATTATAGGATGATCTGCCAAATGAAATTCTAATAACCCCGCCGCTGCGCAAAGTCTCCTGACTTTGAGCATATAATTATTCATCATAATTATTGTATTTCCAAAACTCATTCTTTTTTGTTACATCAATTATAGGATGATTTGCCAAATCAAATTCTAATAACCCTATGATTGCTAAATTTAATAATAAATGAGTAGAATCTACAATTTTCCTCAAAGTTGCAAACTTTGCGGAGCGTGGTAAAGCCTTCTTTCATACTTTCTTATTTTTCTCAACCTTTGCCAAGGTTCAGAACGCTGGCAAAACATAACTATTCTCTTTCAGAGCAAAACGCAGTGCAGCGCAGAATCTATAATTTAGAAAAAGCAGAATGCTCCCAGTCCTCTGGCAAAGCTAATAAACCTATGGTGGTTTTATTCAAGAAAATCTAAAAGATGCTTTCCGATATTCTCACACAATTTTCCGTCGGAGAGCACAGATATTTTCCCCAAACTGCAGTGATGATGTTCATCTCCCTTCAGAGGCACAAACTGATCCTGTATCTCAAACTTCAGCAAGGTATTATTGGAGGGATAAAGCAATAGAGATCGTTGGCTTTTCCAATACTCATTATACACATACATCTGTCTGAGGTCGTGAGTAGAAGGTTGCGTCTGGTCGATATTCTTCCATTTGGTATCAATGATTAGCACCACTTCACTCCCCTTTTTCAAAACAATATCCGGTCGAATCGTAATTGCGTTCCAAAATGGTTTTGAATCTTGTCCATAAACTTCAATATATTCTGAACTTTCTTGTGCGGCCTGTTTTAGCCTCACTAAAACGTACTCTTCCCAAAGACTATTCATATCAAAAAGCAAAGCCAACATATTTTCAGAACCGCTTGAGATATTGGGCGCATAATTCAGAATAATCAGTCGCGCAATCGCCAAAGCCGTCTCATAAGGCGCTGTTTTTCTGGATCTGGGGATTTTACTGAAAGTATTTTCATTAGCTCTGATAGCTTTTACTTCCGGAAAATCAAGCTGTACCGTTTTGCATTTACTGTACAGATAAGTTCCTTTCGAAAGATAGGTAACGATATCCAAAGCCTGACCTAAAATCTGATGTATCAGATGGTCTTTCTCATACACCTGATGCGTGGTATAAAACCGTTCTTTATGAACTAAGTTTTTATTGATGTGACCTGCAAATTCCAGCTTTCCTTTCAGAGCTTTTACATTTCCGGTTTGCTTGTAATATTGTTTAATTAATCCCTGATGAATCAACAGTTGCACTTCACTCAGAAACCATTCAAAATAAATATCCAAAAGATGTATAGACTGTTTAGAAACATTGGCTTGACCCACCTGCTGAATCTTCAGCTTTTTAGTCACCTTCAACATTTGTATCAAAACCTTTTGCCACTTGGCTTTGTTATCTTCATTTTCAGATTCATAACGATCTATTTTAGGCAGAATTTCTATTGTTAAGCCATCCACCTGAATCACACCAACGAATTGTTTAAAGACTACACCATTATGTTTTAAATCAAAATACTGGTAGTCTTGTAGCGCATTCAGTTTCGATAAGGCCACAAAATGACGTTGCTCAAAACCATTTTCTCCGATGGGAAGAAAGCTGTGCTCGAAAACTTGTATGGTATTTTTTTTAAGCATTTTTATGCCAGAAGTTTGTCTATAGCATCATCAAAAGCAACCTCTTCAAACGGAATCAATTCATAAGACTTAACAATATCAATTTCATTTCTCGTATCAAAATCGGCAAATACATTCTTTTGAGAAAACTTAGAAATTTCTTTTTCTCGCACAAATCCTTTTCCCAAAATCAATCCAATCTTACTGCAATCATTATAAAAATATTCCTGCAACAATGGGATGATTTCATTTTTAAAAGACGATTTAAAATCTTCCTTAATAAAATAAGAATGCCCCAAAGTATAATTTCTGTCCAGCAACAATTCTATTCTGTTGTTGATTCTTTGCATAATCTCGGCTCTATCATAATCAGTAAACTCTTGTTCAGTCACAACATTTACATCTGGCATCATTTCCACAAAACTGAAACGTCTTCGCAGTGCAGTATCAAGAGCCTCCACACTTCTGTCTGCAGTATTCATAGTTCCAATAATGTACAAATTGGAAGAAACACCAAATTTCTCCTTGCTGTATGGCAAAGTGACCTGCAGCTCCTCAGGATTTCCTAAACGTTTGCTTTCTTCAATTAAGGTAATCAGTTCACCGAAAATTTGTGAAACATTGCCGCGGTTGATTTCGTCGATGATGAGGACATAATTTTTAATCTGTTCACTATTTTCAGTATTTGCATTTTCTTTCTGATTTTCAGATAATTTAAAATGTGATTTCATATACTGAACAATATCAATCATATCCTTTTGAAATGCACCCGATGGTCTGGCTTGCTTATCTTGGTAAGCATCCTTAATGTTTTGTTTTGTAATGGTAAAAGTATATTGCGATGGCGAATTTAGGGATGAATACTTTAATGATTCTTTGGTAGACAAGCCATATTCCCAAGAACCTATCTTTAATAATTTTTCTTCAGCAATATGTTCCTTAACAGATTCAATAAGTTGATTCCAACTCTCATCAAAATTGTCAACGACACTATTTTCATTTATTTCTACAGCTGATTGACAAATCTCTTTGAAGATTCCGTTTTGGATTTCATAAGCCAAATCACTCTCACCTTCATTCATAATAGGCTTTATCCCTTCAATAAAATCCTCATAAGACATACTTTGATGAAACGTAGTAAATACAATTTGCCCAGCTTCTACCAAACGAGCATATTCTTCTTTTACAATAGCTCTGGTTTGCTTTAAATTAAAATCAGGATTGGCAATACTGATAGCTTTATTAATTGTGTTATAAGTTTTTCCTGTTCCAGGAGGACCATAAAGGATTTGGTTGAGAGGGACATTATAATCAATTTCAGGATCCAACATTACTAATTCCTCTTCCTCCTCAAGCTCTTCGGTTAATTCTCCAAGGACTTTGTACTTCTGAAATCTTTCTTCCATTTTTGAAAACATTTTTTCTTGATCATCGGAAGAAAATCTATAAGCAATGAATTCGGGATATTTTTGTTTGAATAGAGAAATTTGCCGATCTACAATAGGAAATATTTTGCCCAAAAATAATTCCAAATCATTTTTTAATCCCTCAAAATTATCATAAATGTAACCAGAATAGGCTGCAAAAAATTCCATTTTATTCGTATCCGGAGCATAATAGCCTTCGGGGAAAACCTCTCTGAATAATGGTTTAATGCTTTGGATAAACTCCAAAGCATATGCATTTTGGTTATCTTGGGGATCTTTGGTTTGATTAAACTGAAAGTGGAATTCAATTTTTTTGTTTTTGTTTATTGTAAACACTAGATTAATCAAATCACTGGAAGAACCAGGATATGAAACAGAAACGTTCCAAAAGGTTGTAGAAAAATATTTAGACTTCTCAGTTCCTATAAAGTAATTAAGCTCTGCGCCTTTATTGGCTTTTTGTCTTACTGAAAAAGTGAAGCTATTATCTTGTTCGTATTTATTTTTTAACCAATTAAAGACTTGGGTTTGTAGTTCTTGGTACATATTAGTTTCTATTATCTTTTATTAATTCGATGCTAAAAAGAAGTCCCAAAGCGGGAGATTGTTTTCTTGGAACATAAGCTTTAAAAACTAATTGTTTTGAAGTCAGACAATTCAAGATACGCCTGATGAACTTTTTTTAAGTCTATTTCCCATTCAACCTTTGTCGATTCCCTCAGAATGCTTAAAATAGAGCCATTTAAAGAAATAACTTTATATCTTTTTCCTGTTTTACTTTTAAACTATTTCAATCCTTTTACCAAAGACAGAAACTGCTCAAATTCTATTGTGGGGTTTGTTTTTATCATTGTATTTACCTATTCCTCTTAAAATTCTCAGCCTGCTCCAGCACATTCTTATAAACCTCATCCTGTGTAATCGGCGGATAGCCAAACTCGTGCAGCTTGACAATAATTTCCATTTTCAATTGCGCTTTAATGTCATCCCTGTCGCTCCAGTCTGGAAACTTGGCGGTGTCGTCTACTATCTTTTTGATTTCTCGGGCAAGCTCCAGCATTTTATCTTTATCGAATTCAAAACCGTATTGTTTACAGACCATATCCAGAATATCGTAGAATGCTTTTTCTTCATAGTCGATTCCCAAATCTTCAAAAGAAGCCATTTCGGTACGCAGTTTCAAAATCAAATCTAGAATCTGTTCCGAAGTATCGGCTTGAATACCGTCGTAATCCAGCAGGTCGGCTTCGCTACGCTCGTTGTAGCTGTTAATGATTTTCTGAAGCCTTTCAGAGAACTCAATGCCTTTTACTTTGTTTACTTTTTTAAAATCAGAGATGGCTTGTTTTAAAAGTCTTTCAAGGATTTTGATTTTGGTATTCGGCAGTTCAAGCGCATCTATTTTCTCCAGAAACTTATCATTAAACAGATCTATCGCATTAGCTTTGTTGTCATCCAGTTTAAAGATTTCTTCCACGCCTTCCGAGACGATAGCTTCCTCAACCATTTTACTCACTTTTGCATTCATCTGTGCAGTATCGGGCGCTTCGCCTTTGGTCAGTTTAACAACAATTGATTTAATCGCAAAGTAAAAATGAATCTCATCAGTTTCTTTGTCATTAAAGATTTCCGAACCACAAGTTAAGTTATAAGCTGCCTTCAGTTTTTTCGTGACATCAACAAAGAACTTTTCCGACTTTTCAGTGAGCAAAACCAATTCAGAAGCACGATTCAGACAATGCAACTGCTCAACGGGTGATCCTTTGAAATAATCACTGGTATCAAACTCATAGAAAAACTGTCGCAATAAATCCAGCTGGTCTCTCACAATAATCACCGCTTTATCAAGGTCTTCAAAGTCATCGGCTGCCGTCGTATTGTTGAATAATCCCAAAGCGTGATTCAGGTTTTTCTTGATACCGATATAATCGACGACCAAACCTTTGTCTTTCCCTTCAAACTTTCGGTTCACACGGGAAATCGTCTGTATCAGATTATGTGTCTGTAAAGGTTTATCAATATAAATCGTATCAAGAAAAGGAACATCAAAACCTGTGAGCCACATATCAACCACAATCGCTATTTTAAAGTTGGAATGCATTTGTTTAAACTGCCTGTCCAGTTCTTTTCGGTCTTCTTTCGTTCCGAGCAGATTCCAAAGGTTTTCTTCATCATCTTTGCTTCGGGTCATTACCATTTTAATGCGCTCGATGGGCTTGATTTCTTTCTGTTCTTTCTCGCTCAGATGTTCTGCTATGGTTTTCTCATTCCATTCCGGTCTTAGCCTGATGATTTCTTTAAATAATTTATAGGCTATTTCTCGGGAGGCACAGACAAACATTACCTTTCCGGCAACAGTCGCTTTCTCCTCAATCCGTTTTTCATAATGCGTAATAAAATCCTGCGCAATCGCTTCAATTCTCCCCGGGTCACCCAAAATCACTTCCATTCTGGCAATCGCTTTTTGGCTGGCTTCCACGTGGTATTCCGAAGCGCCTTCTGCAACGGCATTTTGATAATACTGCTCAATTTCCACCACTTTAGAATGGTTCAGATTGACTTTTGCAGCACGACCTTCATAAACCAATCGCACTGTAATTTCATCCACCACCGATTCAAACATCGTGTACGAATCTACCACAGGACCAAATACATCTAAAGTCTTATCAATAGGCGTTCCCGTAAATCCTACATACGTCGCATTAGGAAGTGAATCGTGAAGGTATTTAGCAAAGCCATACGACTTTTTCACACCATCTTCATTAATGCGAACTTTCAAATCCAGATTCACCTGCGAGCGGTGGGCTTCGTCGGATATACAGATAATATTGGTGCGGTCGCTCAAAATCTCGCTGTCTTCCGCAAATTTCTGAACGGTTGTCAGAAAAACACCACCACTTTCTCTGCCTCTCAACCTTGCACGAAGATCTGCTCTACTTTCTATATTGATAATATTTTCATCACCAATAAAATCCTTGGCATTGGTAAAATCTCTCGACAGCTGATCGTCCAAATCAGTACGGTCGGAGATAATAATGATGGTCGGACTTGCCAATTGTGTAGATCGCATCAACAGCCTCGACAGATAAAGCATCGTATAACTTTTCCCGCAACCTGTGGCGCCAAAGTAGGTTCCACCCTTTCCGTCGCCTTCCGGTTTGCGGTGCTTTTGGATATTGTCAAACAATTTGTTGGCAGCATAATACTGCGGATAACGGCACAGGATTTTTTCTTCTTTTTTAGTCGTATCGGGAAACCAAATGAAGTGATGCAGAATATCACAAAGCCTTTCCCTGTTCAGCATTCCGTGCACGATGGAGGTGGCGGTATGAATGCCTGTCAGTGCTTTCTTTTCTTCGCCTGTTATTTTATGCCAACCGTAGAAGAAATCGTAAGGTGCAAATAGAGAACCTGCTTTGTTGTTCACGCCGTCGCTGATGATGCAGAACGCATTGTATTTCATCAGTTCCGGAATATCTCTTCGGTAGCGTTTTGCTAATTGTTCGTATGCATTAAAAATAGTAACGTTTTCTTCAATCAAAGTTTTAAACTCAAAAACCACCACCGGAATCCCGTTGATATACAGAATCAAATCCGGAATACGAAGTTCTTTTCCCTGAATCTCCAGCTGATTCACAATCTTAAACCGATTGGTGGTCAAAAGACTGCTTTTATCTATATCGATATAGCGGATGTGCAAATCTTTTTTTGCCGGGTTGTGTCTCTTAAAAATAAGACCGTCTGCCAACAGTTTTCCAATATATTTATTACTGTCATACAGATTGGATGCTGGTTGATATACCAGTTCATTGATCAGGCTTTCCAATTCTATCGCTTCCAGATCAGGATATCGGGAAAGCAGAAAATCACTCAAATCTTCCCGAATCAGTACGGGCGAAAAATCTTTCGCCCCCTCCTTCAACAAATCTTTACCATTCACATACTCATAACCTTCCTCTTTCAGAAGATGAATGAATGATTTTTCTAATTGGGATTCGGTGTATTTCATTTTTTTATTTTTTAATTACCTACGTACGAAATATCTTTCGCTTATAAGTATTTCATTAAATATTATTATCATAAAACCTATCTTCTTTCCAAAGAATCGGATTGTTTTTTATGTATTCTGATATTCTCTCGTAATCCTGTTCGTTTCTTATAATGTGGTCATAATAATTCCTTTGCCAAACATTTACAATATTGGTATTATTTCGCATCCATTTTGTAACCCCGATTTTAAACCCACGAACAACAGAACCAATGGTTTTTGATGGTGACCGCCACGTTACATTCCGTAGGGGCGAAAAATCTTTCGCCCCATTTAATTTCGCCCTATCATCCCTTTCCAAATGATTCGTTTTATCTGACAATGTTTCATCGAGCAAATCGTTATTGGGCAAATCGTTATTGGGCAAATCGTTATTGGGCGAATCGTTATTGGGCGAATCGTTATTGGGCGAATCGTTATTGGGCGAATAATTATTCGCCCCTGCAACGAATTCAATGATGCCGTGGATGTGGTTGGGCATAATAACAAATTCGTGCAACACCACATTGGGAAAATGATTCGGAATATCTTGCCAACATTCTTGCGACTGCGATCCCGCATCATTTAATATCATTTCTCCATCTACAATCCTCCCAAACAGATGCGCTCTATCCTGACAACAAATCGTGATAAAATACAATCCTTCCTGGCTATAATCATAACCTTGCAATCGTATCGATTGGCGATGGTGTTTTTGGGGATTGTAGTTATTCATAATTATTTTATCAGTTTTATTACGTTACCGTTGGGGCGAAAAATCTTTCGCCCTCTCCTTCAATAAATCTTTGCCATTCACGTACTCATAGCCTTCCTCTTTCAAAAGATGGATGAATGATTTTTCTAATTGGGATTCGGTGTATTTCATTTTTTAATTTTATTAATTAGGGCGAATCGTTGGGGCGAATCGTTGGGGCGAATCGTTGGGGCGAATCGTTGGGGCGAATCGTTGGGGCGAATTGCAATTCGCCCGTACTACGAAATTATTATATTCCATAAAATTTATCCTCATTCCAGCGTTTGGGATTATCTCTAATATAGTCAGATATTCTTGCGTAAGCCTCTTCGTTTCTAATGATATGCTCATAATAATTCCTTTGCCAAATCTTAAAATCTAATTCTTTTATTTTCTCGGTTGGGGCGGTTGGGGCGGTTGGGGCGGTTGGGGCGGTTGGGGCGGTTGGGGCGAATTGCAATTCGCCCGTACTGTCGTTTATTTTTTCGCCTGTATTTAAGATATAATCTTTTATTTTTTTTATTGTTGCTATTTTATATCCTCTAATAATAGCGCCCACCGTTTGAGATGGCGATTGAAATTTCCCAATCTCATTTTTCCCTTTTTGAAATTTTATTTCTAAGATTGAGTGAAAATGATTAGGCATTACAACAAATTCGTGCAAAACCACATTGTCTCTTATTTCATTTGTATTTTGCCATTCTTTTTGTGCTATCTCTCCATATATGTTCAATATCATTTCTCCATCTACAACCTTCCCAAACAGATGCGCTCTATCCTGACAACAAATCGTAATAAAATACAATCCTTCTTGGCTATAATCATAACCTTGTAAACGTATCGAACGGCGATGGTGTTTTTGGGGATTGTAGTGATTCATTGATTACTTCTAGAAATGATATAATTAATTCAAAAGAGGATCTACTAAAATTTCTTCATTTTCTTCTATACCCATCATCATATTGTAATGCCCAATGTTATGTGTATGAAGAAATATTTCCTTAAAAACTTTTAAATATGTTTCTATAGATTGATCAGGTAATTCAACATATAAATCATCTGGTAATGTATGTGAACCCTCATTTATCCAGCTTAACAATGATCTGAAAATTTCCTTTTCTTGCGGATTAGGGAATTTTGATAACAATGTCTCATCTCTTTTGTTTCCTAAAATACTAAAGTAATTTTCGATTACTCGTCTCATTGCATTTTGAACAGTGATACCTGAATTCTTTTCATAATCCTTTATTTCATTCCACAATAATTCGTAAGAAGAAGAAATCGGATTTTTGTCTAAATAAGGAAATGACTTTGTTACCGAGTTTACCTTTCTAAGTATGTAATATTGATTTTTCTCTCCCTTACCTCTATTAATACCTTCGAAGGATGCTTCTTTATGAAAATAAATATTATGGGTTAAGAGAATCACTTGTTTAATACTACCAACATCATTTCGTACTTCCTTTAATATTTCTTTAATTAATGTACTTACGACAAATAAAACATTACTATCTAAACTTGATATTGGATCATCAATTACCAAAATACGATCATCATTTACTGTATTTTCATCAAGTCCTCCTTTTGCAAGTTGTAAATAATATAGAAAAGTAATGAAAGTTATTTCACCCTCGCTTAAAGTAGTTTCAGCTATTTCGCCATCTTCTCTCTGTATTTGATAAAAGCCATCTTCAGTTGCGGGTACAATTTTAAAATTTAAAAATCCGTATGCCTTTAGACTGCACCCAAAAGTTTAGACAAAATTAAATAATATTTTGATAGGAAAGA
>NZ_DAMBRK010000020.1:0-55763 GCF_032055105.1 Epilithonimonas sp. | reverse complement strand
CTTCTCATAAAAAATGCCCCTAAAAAGTGTATAACTTTTTGGGGGCAGTCCATTTCTGAGGTTTTTTTATATTTTTAAAAGGATAAAATTCACAATTATTCTCTGGAGCAAATAACCATAACTTTATCTGAAAGGAAAAAACAAATTGACAACCACGTTTTAAAGACTCTAAACTCAATTCAGATATTTTTGAGAAATAGGAAACGATATGCATCTAGTAGGATTTCCTAATGCAAAAGTTGGTTTTGAAGGTTTTGAAAAATTCTCTCACTACTTTTATGATACTGATCCAGTTGTAAAAGATATTTATTTTTCACAATCATTTACAGGAATTTTAAAGCAAATCGAGATCTACATCAGAAATTGAAAATCTATAAAATGTTAAGAATTTGCTATAAAACTAGAATAATTTATTCTTATGCTAGACTTTCTATCAAGAAACATTATAAAAACTGGGATACCAAAAACCGAGGAGAGCCTATAAATTCTTGGAATATAAAAAACAAAAAACTGTTCCAAATATCAAAAATAATTTTCAATAAAATCTGCGCAAAATTAGTCGGTAGAAAAATAGAATAAAAAAAGGAGTTAAGGATTAAATGAAAGTCTTAAATGACTATCTAAGTATCATAAAAATTCCAATTTCCTTTAGACACTAGCTAATTCAATAAAAACTCATAAACAAAATAATATTGGATTTTGATTTTAAAATTCCGTATTTTTGAGAATAATTTTTTTGAAATAATGAGTACAGCTGACGATAAGAAAAAAGCATTACAATTGGTGCTTGAAAAACTAGATAAAACCTATGGTAAAGGAACTGTAATGACTTTGGGAGAGGATTCTGTTGATACAACAATAGAAGTAATCCCTTCTGGTTCTTTGGGGATTGACCTTGCTTTAGGTGTAGGTGGATATCCTAGAGGAAGAATCATAGAAATCTATGGGCCAGAATCTTCTGGTAAAACAACCCTCACTCTTCACGCCATTGCAGAAGCTCAAAAAGCAGGAGGAATTGCGGCTTTTATAGATGCCGAACATGCTTTTGACAGAAACTATGCAGCCAAATTAGGAATCGATTTAGAAAACCTAATTATTTCTCAACCAGACAATGGTGAGCAAGCTTTAGAAATTGCTGACAACCTAATCAGATCTGGAGCAATAGATATCGTAGTAATTGACTCTGTTGCCGCTCTTACACCAAAAGCAGAGATAGAAGGTGAAATGGGAGATTCTAAAATGGGACTTCATGCAAGATTGATGTCTCAAGCTCTTAGAAAATTAACAGCTACAATTAACAGAACAAAATGTACTGTCATTTTCATTAATCAGCTTCGTGAAAAAATTGGAGTGATGTTTGGAAATCCTGAAACTACAACCGGAGGAAACGCACTTAAGTTCTATGCCTCTGTAAGAATCGATATCAGAAAAGCAAGTGCACCTATCAAAAATGGAGACGAAGCTATTGGTAGTCGTGTGAAAGTAAAGGTGGTTAAAAATAAAGTTGCACCACCTTTCAAAATGGCAGAATTCGATATTATGTATGGAGAAGGAGTTTCCAAAGTTGGAGAGATCCTTGATACTGCTGTAGATCTTGCCGTAGTTAAGAAAAGCGGATCTTGGTTTAGCTACGAAGATACAAAACTAGGACAAGGACGTGACGCTGTAAAAGAAGTATTGAGAGATAACCCAGAATTATCGGAAGAAATTGAAGGTAAAATCAAAGAAATCATCAAGAATAAGTAATCAAAATAAAAGGCTGTGAATTATTACAGCCTTTGTTTTTATTTGAAGAAGTAAGTCAAACCTAAGCTTAGAACATGCTCCGATTTTTTCTTTTGTGTATCAGGATCCATCGTCCAAGTCTCTACAAGATTAGGATAAGTATTTGATAGTCCAATATCATATTTGAGTGCAATCTCTAGTTGTCTTTTATAGCTAAAACCAATACCCGCACCGATTCCAAAATTGAAAGAATTGGCTTTTCCATTGATATCCGGGTAATCTGGATTTGTTACATTTGGATCATAATATCCTCTTTCAGCTGGTGCGTTCTTTACTTTTTGACTGATCAAAAAATTAAATCTAGGTCCTACCAATCCATAAAACTCAGACTCTGCTTGAGAGAAATAAGCTTTAAAATTAAATGGAACACTCAAGTAATTGTTAGCATAAACTGCGTGCTCCCATCCAACTGTCTTTTCATATTTTCTGTCTCCTCCTTCGCCAGCTCCAAAATACAAAACTTCTGCCTGAATGTAAAATTGTTCATCAATACCTATTGGCACTTGTGCTGTAACTCCACCTAACACAGAGAACCTTGGCCCCGAAGGATTGTGAGCATTTATAACTCTAGAATATGTTCCTCCTGCAACGATACCAAACTCAGTAGATCTGAAATCAATTTGCGCTTGAGAAAAAAACGACATTAACAATAAGGACCCAAAAAGGTTTTTTTTCATAACTTGTGTTTTTATAAATATTTTTCTTTTCAAATTTAAATAAAAAAAATGAGAAGCCCAGAAGAGCTTCTCAAAATATCTTTAAAAGTATTCTAACTAAAGAATTTTATGCTAAAACAGCAGCAACAGTTTTACCAATCTCTGCAGGAGAATCTACAACGTGGATACCGTTTTCTTTCATAATAGCCATTTTTGCTTGTGCAGTGTCATCAGCTCCTCCAACGATAGCTCCTGCGTGTCCCATTGTTCTACCTTTTGGAGCAGTTTGTCCAGCGATGAAACCTACAACTGGTTTTGTAGAACCACTAGCTTTGTACCATCTTGCAGCTTCAGCTTCTAGAGATCCTCCAATTTCTCCAATCATTACAACAGCTTCAGTTTCTGGATCATTGATAAACAATTCCAAAGCTTCTTTTGTAGTAGTTCCGATAATTGGGTCTCCACCGATTCCGATAGCTGTAGAAACACCATAACCAGCTTTTACAACCTGATCAGCAGCTTCATAAGTCAAAGTTCCAGATTTTGAAACGATACCAACTTTTCCTTTTTTGAAAACGAAACCAGGCATAATTCCGATTTTAGCTTCGTCTGAAGTGATGATACCAGGACAGTTTGGACCGATCAAACGAACATCTCTGTCTTGGATATAATCCTTAACTTTTACCATATCAGCAACAGGAATTCCTTCTGTGATACATACAATAACTTTGATTCCTGCTTCAGCAGCTTCCATTACTGCATCTGCAGCAAATGCAGGCGGAACGAAAATAATACTCACATTAGCACCCGCTTTTTCTACAGCTTCTGCAACTGAGTTGAAAACAGGTTTACCAAGGTGCTCAGTTCCTCCTTTTCCCGGAGTTACACCACCAACAACGTTGGTTCCGTAATCGATCATTTGACCTGCGTGAAAAGTACCTTCGTTACCAGTAAATCCTTGTACGATAACTTTAGAATCTTTGTTTACTAATACTGACATTTTTTATTATTATTTATTGATTTTATAAACATTTGTTACTCGCAAAAATAACGATAATTATTCAGAATTTTCTTTATAAAATACTTTTTTTGAATATTAAAAATATGATTTACTTCAGATTTTTGATTTTAACTTCTTTTCTAAGATACTGTTTGAACTCCTCCGCAATCGGACCAAAATAAGTACCTTTTTTCAAATCTCTATTAACACCGACTTTTGCAAGAAGTACTGTTCCTTTTTCGATTCTGACACCAGATGCCATCCCAACTTGCCCCCAAATTGTTACTTCATCTTCAATAATACAACATCCAGCAATTCCAGTTTGTGAAGCTATCAAACATCTTTTTCCAATAATTGTATCGTGTCCAATTTGGATTTGATTGTCTAAAACAGACCCTTCTCCAATGGTTGTAGAATCGGTAACACCTCTATCAATGGTACATCCATTCCCTATTTCAACATTATTTTCGATGACAACGTTCCCTACAGAAATTAATCTATCAAAATTACCATTCAGTTTTCTGTAATAGAAAGCGTCGCCTCCTAAAACTGTATTAGCTTGAATAATAACATTATCTCCTATTACAGTTCTATCACCGATCACAACATTGGGGAAAATATGGCAATTTTTTCCAATTCTTACATCATTTCCAATAACAACAGATGGATGAATGGAAGTCCCGTCTCCTACTTCCAAATCGTGAAGTTCTTCTTTGAAATTTGAAATCCTTGTGAAGTGCGTATTGATTTTATTAAAATCTCGAAAAGGATCATCTGAAACCAAAAGGGCTTTACCTTCCGGACATTCTACTTCTTTATCGATTAAGATGATTGTAGCAGCAGAATTGAGAGCCTTGTCATAGTATTTTGGATGGTTAACAAAAACTATTTCTCCTGGTTTTATCATATGAATTTCATTGGTTCCTAGAACCGGAAAATTTTCGTCTCCGATATATTTTGCACCAATGATATCTGCAATTACTTTAAGTGTTTGAGGTTGATTGAAAGTCATAACTAGATGTTAGAATTTAGACATTAGATTTGGGTAAAATCGTCTTTATGAATACGAATCTGCAGCCCGACTTGAGTGGAGCTCTTTTTCTTTTTTGACAGAAAAAGAAAAAAGCGGGAACGGAAGGCGGATTAAGCTGCCCCAAATAAAAAATAATTGATCTAAAATAAAAATGGAAGTTTGAAGATCAACTCCAGACTTCCATCTTTTAATTTTATTTTACTCTTTCCAAGTAAGAGCCGTCTTCTGTGCTGATTTTAATTTTGTCACCTGGCTCGATGAACAATGGAACCATTACTCTTGCGCCTGTTTCTACGATTGCATTTTTCAAAGCGTTGGTAGCTGTATTTCCTTTAACCCCAGGATCAGCTTCGATAACTTCTAAGTAAACTGACTGAGGAAGTTCCGCAGAAAGTGGCGTTTCATCAGCTTCTTTCAAGATGATTGTTACCTCTTCCCCTGCTTTCATCAAGTTAGAGTTCTCGATCATTTCTTTGTTAAGATAAAGCTGAGAGAAGTCCTCGTTATTCATGAAGTGGAATCCATTCTCATCATCATAAAGATATTGGAATTTTCTTGTGATTACCTTTACCTCATCAATTTTGTGACCTGCTGAAAAAGTATTATCAAGAACTTTTCCATTGGTTACAGATTTTAATTTTGTTCTTACGAAAGCAGGACCTTTACCTGGTTTTACGTGTAGAAACTCGATTACTTTGAAAATATCATTGCTGAATTCTATGCAAAGTCCTTTTCTGATATCGTTGCTTGTTGCCATTAGTTATATATAAACTTATAATTATTTTAAATTATTCTTTTCCAGAACCATAACCTTTTACAATACCTCGAGGAGAATTCTGGATAAATGTAATGATCTCATCTCTCTCCATTGTAGGTAGCATTTCTTTCTCAATGAATTCTATTGCTTGAGTCGTATTCATTTTCATTTGGAAAATAGCTCTGTAGATTTTTTGGATTTCGAAGATTTTGTCATTAGTAAAACCTCTTCTTCTAAGTCCTACAGAATTGATTCCTGCATAAGATATTGGTTCTCTAGCAACTTTAACATACGGTGGGATATCTTTTCTGATTAATGAACCACCGGAAATCATAGCATGTTTTCCAATTTTCCCAAATTGTTGAATCGCTGACAAACCTCCCATGACTGTGAAATCTCCAATTTCTACGTGCCCTGCAATTCCACAACCGTTGGCAATAATCACATTATTCCCAATGATACAGTCGTGAGCAACGTGAGAAGTCGCCATAATCAAGCAGTTCTCTCCTACTTTTGTATAGCCAAGTGCTTTTGTTCCTCGGTTGATGGTAACACATTCTCTAAGAGTTGTCCCGTCACCAATAATGGTTTGAGTATCTTCTCCATCAAATTTAAGATCCTGTGGCACAGCCGAAATAACTGTTCCTGGAAAAATCTTACAATTTTTTCCGATTCTAGCGCCATCCATAATGGTGACATTAGATCCAATCCAAGTTCCTGCTCCTATAACTACGTCTGCTGCGATAGTACTGAACGGTTCTACGGTTACATTTTTACCAATTTTGGCACGTGGATCTACTGCTGTTAGCTGATGAATCATAAATTAAATTTTAGTTTTTGCAACTTGAGCCATCAGTTCTGCTTCAACAACAACACTGTCTCCAACATAACCATAACCTTGCATATGTACAATTCCTCTTCTGATTGGTTCTATTAATTCTATCTTGAAAATAACCTGATCTCCTGGAACCACTTTTTTCTTGAACTTTACGTTATCCATCTTCACGAAGTAAGTAGAATAATTCTCAGGATCTGGAACATTAGCTAAAACCAAAATTCCTCCAACCTGAGCCATCGCTTCGATTTGTAAAACCCCTGGCATTACTGGTTCTTTTGGGAAATGTCCTACGAAGAACGGTTCGTTCATAGTAACATTTTTAAGTCCCACAACATGAGTATCGGATAATTCTAAGATTTTATCTACCAACAAAAAGGGAGGTCTGTGTGGTAATAATCTCATAATTCCGTTGATATCGAAAACAGGCTCAGCCTTCAAATCGAAATCTGGAACGTTTTTTCTTTTTTGCAATTTGTATTGTCTGTTTAGTTTTTTTGCAAACTGAGTGTTTACAAAGTGTCCTGGTTTATTAGCAATAACTCTACCTTTGATTCTAACTCCTACTAAAGCCAAATCACCAATTACATCAAGCAATTTGTGACGTGCAGCTTCATTAGTATAATTAAGGGTTAAGTTATCAAGAATACCGTTTGGACGGATAGAAACTTGGTCTTTTCCGAAAGCAACTTTTAGTTTTTCAAGAGTCTCTGGTGTCAACTCTTTATCAACATAGACAATGGCATTACTGATATCACCACCTTTGATAAGATTGGCATCCAAAAGTTGCTCAAGTTCATGTAAAAAGCTGAATGTTCTAGCAGAAGCAATCTCATCCTTGAACTCGGAAAGATTTTTCATACTAGCATTTTGAGTTCCCAAAACTTTGGTACCAAAATCTACCATTGTTGTAATCTCATAATCGTCAGCAGGAATGACAGTAATTTCAGAACCTGTAGAAGGGTCAATATAGTTCATCACTTCTTTGATCACAAGATATTCTCTAGGAAGTTCTTGTTCCTGAATGCCTACTTTTTCTATCGCTTCTACAAAAAACTTAGAAGAACCGTCCAAAATTGGAGGCTCTGCACTGTTCATTTCAAGAATTGCGTTATCAACATCCATCCCGACCAAAGCAGCTAAAAGATGCTCGCAAGTATGGATTTTAACACCCAGTTTTTCAAGAGTAGTCCCTCTTTCTGTAGTGGTTACGTAATTAACATCAGCCTCAACTTGAGGATGACCTTCTAGGTCTGTTCTTACGAATACAAATCCAGTATTTTCTTTTGCTGGTTTGATTCTCAAATTAACCTCTTTTCCTGTGTGAAGACCTATTCCAGAAAGCTGGATTTCTTCTTTGATTGTTTTTTGTTTATCACTCATTGTAATAGTTTTGAGGCGGGAAGAACTATGTCTTGGCTCCTGATACCTTTACTCTGATTTTTTATTTTCTAAATCGTTTATTCTCTTGACAATATCCGTAAAATTACGAAAATGTACATAGTTTCTTCTATAATCGCTGTAGTTGATTGCAGGCGAACCATAAAGCGTTTCTCCATCTTTTGCAGAAGAATTAACACCACTTTGAGCCTGAATCTTAACTTGATTCCCTATTTTGATATGACCAACAATTCCTACTTGTCCGCCAATCTGATTCCAATCTCCAATAACGGTTGAACCAGCAATTCCTGCTTGTGAAGCTATTACATTGTTCTGGCCTATTTTCACATTATGAGCAATTTGGATTAGATTATCAATCTTAGTTCCTTTTCCAATAATTGTAGAACCGATTGTTGCTCGGTCAATACTGCAGTTAGAACCAATTTCTACATCATCTTCAATGATAACATTTCCTAATTGAGGAATTTTTTTGAAGCCATCAGCAGTCGGCTGGAAACCAAATCCATCTCCACCAACAACTGTATTGGAATGAATCACACAATTATCCCCAACAACACAATAATCATATATTCTTGCGCCACTGTCAATTTTGCAGTTCTTACCAATCTTCACACCTTTCCCGATGTAAACGTGAGGAAAAATCTGTGTATTATCACCAATTTTAGCGTTCTCAGAAACATAAGTAAAAGCGCCGATGTAAACATCTTCGCCTACTTTCGCAGTTTCGTGGAAAAATGAACCAGCTTCTATCCCAATTCTTCTGCCTTGCATCTCTTGATAAAGATTCATCAAAACTTGAAAAGAAAGATATGCATCTTCCACAGCAATAATCACAGGTCTGTAATCTCTGTCTTCCACAAGATTTTCAGAAACGATTAAAACTGCACATTCTGTTTCGTCAATAAAATGAGAAAAACGACTTTGGCCAACGAAAGACAAATGTCCCTGTTCTCCATTTTCTATAGGAGAAACTCCTGTAATAACAGTTTTTCCGTCACCAATGATTTTGCCGTTTATTAATTCTGCAATTTGTTCTGCGCTAAATTCCATAGTTTGCAAAGATAAATATTTTATTAATTATCTTTTAATTTTTTATGACGAATCAAAGTTACTTTTACTTTACTTATATTATTTCTCTAGGAAAATAAATGATATATTTTTTCGTCGCATTCTCCATACAGCCAAATAATATCTGATTTTCAGACTCTTCCAACTTCATCGTTTCTCCTGTTTTGTTCATCAAATAAATTGGTTGTTTTTCTGTATCATAAGGTAAAAGCGAACGAGAAATCTGTCCTACGATTTCCTCTCCATTATCAATTCCGAAAAATTTATTCGTTTTTTCAATTTTATCTTTAATAAAGTCTTCTGAAAAAGGCTTGGAAGAAATAATACTTTTCGGAAAATCTCGATATATGACAATTTTACAAAGTCTGGACAATACAAAATCCTCATTCTCAGCCCATTCTTTGATGGCTTGGTAAACATCCATATCATCCAACATTGTGAATCTTCTGATATCTTCTTCCGTCGCTTCATCGAATTTATTTTTAACCAAGAAATATTTTAGATTAGAGGGCGCTTCCAAATCGACATTTTTAGAAACCAGATATTTGGCTCTATTAAGAATCTGAACTAGAATATGTTCGCCAAGCGCCGCAGTTTTGTGATAATAAACCTGCCAGTACATAAACATTCTCGCTGTCAGATAATTTTCAATTGAATAAATTCCTTTTGCGTCGATGACCAGTTTTTCATCACTCACATTCATCATTGAAATGATTCTTTCTACGTTCACACTTCCTTCGGAAACTCCTGTGTAGAAACTATCTCGTTTCAAATAATCCATCCTGTCGACATCCAATTGAGATGAAATCAACTGATTGAAAAACGGCCTGTGATATTTGCCTTGAAACATTTCGATTGCCAAATCTAATTTCCCCTTGAATTCTTTATTCAAACGGTTCATTAGCAAAATTGAAATTTTCTCGTGATGCCAATCGTCCATCAACATATTTTCCAAAGCGTGCGAAAATGGACCGTGACCAATATCGTGAAGTAAAATTGCCAACATCGCCGCTTTTTCTTCTTCTTTAGAAATTTTCACACCTTTCAGCTTAAGCGTTTCCAAAGCTTTGAACATTAGATTCATTGCACCAAGAGCATGAAGAAATCTGGTATGTTTTGCACCAGGAAAAATGAGGGAAAGAAGTCCGGTTTGAGAAATCCTTCTGAGTCTTTGAAAATAAGGATGTTCTATAATATCGAACAAAATCTCGTGAGGAATTTTGATAAAACCGTGAACTGGGTCGTTGATAATCTTGAGTTTATTCTGCACCTTTCAATATTGATGATTGATACAAAAATAAGGAAATTAAAATGGTTTTATGTAATAAATAATAAGACGAGAATAAAAGAATTAATTATATTGATTGTATATTCGTGATTCTTTCAAGAGCATAATATTAAATAAAAAAACTAATGAGCATCTTTCCTTCAACAATTTATGAATTCAAACTTATTAATGGACAAACTGAAACTTTAGAAAGACTAAATAGAAGAACTGAAGAATCCGAAAGTCTTATATCAAAAGTAACAGAAAAGTCTTTTATTGGAAAAGTAAAAAACAATAACTTTAGAATCATTTCATGAAACATCGGAAAAGGTGCTTTTTGTACATTAACCGGATTTATAAAAGAAGAAAAAGGAGAAGTCTTAGTGGAAATCAATAAACCCTTCAAAATACTTCTTACAATATTGATGCTTTTCCCCTTTGTTGCATTTTTCATCCAATTATTTTCAAAAACAGCTGAATTCAATCCAATATTCATACTAGTTTGTATCGGGCAAGTTTTAATTATTAGATTTTTTTTCATTGGAATATTCTTTAAAATACAATCCAAACAAAGCATCAGCAAACTATCCGACGTTCTTGACACAGAATGGATTAATAAAAAAGAATAAATTCTCAAACCAAAATCCTCAAACTCTTCGGTAAAACTTTGATATGAATAGGAGACTTAATTTTTTTGAATTCTCCATCGATATGCCAAGTTTTTGTATTCACTTTGAACTCAATTTCTGAAACAGGAAGATACGTGACATAATCATCGTCTTTCAAACGTTTTGTAAACATTCTGAAAGCGAAAAAAGGAGAATAAGTCAAAGGAAATTTTTTCACCAAAACCAAATCCACCAAACCATCACTTTTACTCGCCATCGGTGCAATGTACGCGTTGTTACCGAATTGGCGTGTGTTGGCTATGTTCAGCATTAGATATTTGCCGTTGTATTGTTTGTAATCTTCTTCTAGAAATTTGATTTTAATCGGCTTATATTTGAAAAAAGTCTGGATAGAAACTTTGATATAGTTTTTGAAACCTCGACTTGTCTTTTCAAATTCCTTCACCACTTTTCCATCAAAACCGGTTCCTGAAACATTAATCGAAAAATGTTCATTCACCATAAATGTATCTATTTGTCGAGATTGCTTGGTTTCAATTTTTTCTAAAAGACGAGAAATATTTTTGTTGAAATTAGTTTCATTAGAAAATCCATTGCCGGAACCTGCAGGAAAAACTGCGAGAATTTTGTTGGTATTAATGAGTTTTTGAGCAACCACAGAAATAGTTCCATCACCTCCAACAGCCACGAAAACATCGACATCATTCCAAACTCGTCGGATAAACTCATCGGTATCTTCCAAAGATTGGGAAACCAAATAAAGCGGATTATCAACTTTTTTGTGAAGCTCGTCCACAAAAGGCTGATAATTTTTCTTCGCCGAAAAAGGATTGATGATGAAGGCTGATTTCATTTTGTCAAAAATAAAAATACTCTGAGGATTTCAGAGTATTATTTGAATTAATTTTATTTTGAACACAAAGTCCGCAAAGATTTTTTTTATTCTTATTGAAGATATTTTAAGGTTCACAAAGGCGTAAAACTCAACAGAGGTTAAACTAAGAAATTTTAATCCTAAATCCTTCTGTTATCAGCTTTCCAGTTTTTGATATTCTGTTTAATCTTAGAAGAAGACCAATCATTTTCGATAGTTTTATTCATTAATTCAATCAAATCTTCGTCTTCGGAAAATCTTAATGCAAAAATCTGAGCGTCGGAAAATTGATACGGTAAACTTTCTAATGGATTTCCTGTCAAAGCAAAATATCGAAACTTGAATTCATTAATAATAATTCGATCTTGCAATCCCAAAGCATAATGTTGACGCAACATAAACGATAAAACAATTATTGAAATAATAATCACTGAAATAGCCAACCAAATCAAACTTACACCTCTATCATCAACCGCATTATCCCAAAATTCAAAAAGTGACAGTACCAAGAAAATCAACATTATCGGATAGAAAATAAAATGATGAAGCGGATAATATTTTCTGTGATTTTTAAGATTTTGATCGCTCATTTTATTTGATATTATATTGAGTTAAAAACTCCGGTTTCAATTGGTCTTTGATATCTTTGAAATTTAAAGTAATATAAACAACACCAGCCGCATAAGCCGTAATCTCGTATTGATTGTAAACAAATGTGATTTTATCTTTGTCAAAATAGAAATTATTATTGGGTGAGATTTTATCTTCCAAAAGCATTTCTTTTTGTTCCGGTTCATCAAAATGAGCTTTCAAGATTTTATCCCAACTAGCATCCGCAGGATTTTTAAGAATGTCATTTTGAGAAATTACTTTATTATTTTTTAAATCAAAAGTTTTGTAGCTTTCAAAATAATAACCGTGTGCCCCACCAGAATATCCACTTCCAAAGTAGCGCAAAGTAAGAATATAATCCTTATGCGAAACCACCTTCATTGCAGAAGACTCGTCCCAAGTCTGCTTGAATTCTGGAGACCATTCTTCTGAACTTTTCTTGGTATCTGCAAAGCTTTTCTGCATTTGTTTCGTCAAAGCAGCTTTTAGAGAATTAGCGTCGTAAGAAGTTCCGTCGAACTTCAATTCTTTATAAATACTGTCAAGAATAACTTTGTTTTGAATTGATGGAAAAACAAGCAATTGTCTGTCAAATTTGGCTGTCAGATTTTTATTAATCACCAAAGAATCCTGAACTCTCACGGAATCAATCACGAATTCGTTCTTTGTAACAAGACTGTCTGATTTTGAAACTTCTGCAGTTACTTTATTGTTTTTTTTAGAACAAGAAGCCACTAAAATGCCTAAAGACAAAATAACAAATAAATTTTTCATAGTTTTTATATTAATTATTGGTTTGATAACCAATTCTGAAGATAACAAAAAACCTTCCAAAATTGGAAGGTTTGATTTATAAAACTGATTTAAGCATCAATTCTTGCGTAAACCGCATTTTTCTCAATGAATTCTCTTCTCGGTGGAACTTCATCTCCCATCAACATAGAGAATGTTGAATCTGCTTCTACAGCATTGTCAATTGTTACTTGTTTCAAGATCCTGTTTTCTGGATTCAGAGTGGTTTCCCAAAGCTGCTCAGGATTCATCTCTCCAAGACCTTTGTAACGCTGTACTTCTACTCCTTTTCCGTCTGGTGACATTTCCAAAGTGAATTGCTCACGTTCTTTTTCGTTATAAGCGTAAACTTTTTTGTTTCCTTTTTTCAATAAATACAAAGGCGGTTGCGCGATATAAATATATCCGTTCTCAATCAATTCTTTCATATATCTGAAGAAGAACGTCAGAATCAAAGTTGAGATGTGAGAACCATCGATATCAGCATCGGTCATAATTACGATTTTGTGATAACGAAGCTTTGTCATATTCAATGCTTTGGAATCTTCTTCTGTTCCTACAGAAACACCAAGCGCAGTATAGATATTCTTAATTTCTTCATTATCATAAACCTTATGAAGCATTGATTTCTCAACATTCAAAATCTTACCTCTCAATGGAAGAATCGCTTGAAAATGACGGTCACGACCTTGTTTTGCCGTTCCACCTGCAGAATCTCCCTCAACAAGGAAAATTTCAGATTCTGCTGGGTCTTTAGAAGAACAGTCGGATAATTTCCCTGGTAGACCAGAACCTCCCATTGGAGATTTTCTCTGAACCATTTCACGCGCTTTTTTCGCAGCCTGTCTAGCTTTTGCAGCTAAAACCACTTTCTGAACGATTTGCTTCGCTTCTAACGGATTTTCTTCCAAGAAATTAGTCAACATTTCTCCAACGATTTTATCAACCGCTCCCGAAACTTCTGAGTTTCCTAATTTTGTTTTAGTCTGACCTTCGAACTGAGGTTCCATAACTTTTACAGAAACAACAGCCGTCAAACCTTCACGGAAATCGTCTCCGGTAACTTCAACTTTTTCTTTTGCAGGAAGTCCTAATTCATCAGCATATTTCTTAAGAGTTCTTGTCAAAGCTCTTCTGAAACCTGCCAAGTGAGTACCTCCTTCGTGCGTATTGATATTATTAACATAAGAATGAAGATTCTCATTGAAAGATGTGTTATAACGCATCGCAACCTCAACCGGAATATCATCACGCTCGCCTTCCATAAAGATAACGTTCTCCATAATGGACTCACGGTTTCCGTCGATATATTCAACGAATTCTTTCAAACCACCTTCCGAATGGAAAGTTTCCGACTTGAAAGAACCATCTTCCAATTTCTCTCTCTCGTCTGTTAAAGTAATCGTGATTCCTTTATTAAGGTAAGACAATTCTCTAAGACGATTAGCTAATGTATCGTAGTTGTAAACTAATTCAGTAAAAATAGAATCATCTGGTTGGAAAAACTGTTTTGTTCCTCTGTAATCGCTTTTTCCGATTTCTTCAACACCGGTTTGCGCTTTCCCTCTTGAATAAACTTGCTGATAGATGTTTCCGTCTCTGTAAACAGTTGTAATCATCTCGTTGGAAAGTGCATTAACACAAGAAACCCCAACCCCGTGAAGACCTCCGGAAACTTTGTAAGAATCTTTATCGAACTTACCTCCAGCTCCGATTTTGGTCATTACAACCTCTAGCGCAGATTTTTGTTCTTTCTCGTGAAAATCGACAGGAATACCACGACCGTTATCCATAACTTCTACGGCGTTCCCTTCTTTTATCGCGACAGTAATCGTATCACAATATCCTGCCAAAGCCTCATCGATAGAGTTATCCACTACTTCATAAACCAAATGGTGGAGACCTCTGACTCCTACATCACCAATGTACATCGAAGGACGCATACGTACGTGCTCCATTCCTTCCAATGCCTGAATACTACTTGCTGTATATTGTTTTTGACTCATATTGTAAAAGATTCAAGATATAAAACTCAAATTTTCAAATAGTTAGCTTGAGAATTTTTCTTGTTATTTTTCTGTTAATTATTTTGTTAAAGCTTACAAATATCGTTAAAAAAATCGAGATATGAAAGCCTTAAAATCAGTCAAAGATGATAAGTTTTTAACAGGGATGCTTGAGAATTTTGAATAAAAAAAATCGACCCCAAAAGCTCGATTTTATAAAATTTAATTCTCTTCAAATTCTTTTAATATTTCTGCAATTTTCGCATTAGAAATCTCCCTTCCCATATTTTTAATTTTATCTTTCAATTCAGGTTTTGATTCTGTAATTTTAAGCAATTTCCTTTCTATACTACCACCGCCACCAGCATTCCTGACAGGTAAACCATTCTCTTGTATCAGTTCATAATAAACTGCTGGATTCCATTTTCCATCCGTAGTCCATTCTTTGTACAATTTTATTTTTCCATTATAAACAACTGTTCTCAATTTATTTTTACCAGGAATAGAGGTATACAATTTTTTGTTACCGTCCAAATCTAAAAATGAAACTTCCTTAATTTCATTCGGACGTAACACATACAGCTTTTTACCTTCCGCATCTACAATAGTTAATTGTTTATGAAAACTATAATCATCAACAAGTATTTCACCATTACGTCTAGTCATATATACATCCATATCCACTTTTAATGTATCATTATCTTGCTTTATTACAGTAACATTTGTGATTTTATTTTGAGAAAACACCAAGATACTCATTAACAAAAATAAGACACTCAAATTATTCCTTAAAAACTTAAAATTCAAAATCATATAGGTTCAATCTAAATTATTGCAATATCATAAAATTTAATTACAAAAATTGATTTTCTAAAATTAATGTTAATAAAAGTTTTAACTTTTTAAAAACTCATCCACTTTTTTCGCACAATCCCGTCCTTCCGCAATCGCCCAAACAACTAAGCTTTGTCCTTTTCGGGCATCACCACAAGAGAAATATTTGGTTTGATTGGTTCGGAATTCTTTATTATTTCCAATCAGATTTCCTTTTGGGTCAAGATTAATATCCAAAGCTTCTACTAAACCTTTTTGCTCAACGTGCGTGTAACCCAAAGCAATGAAAGCATAATCACATTCGATGACAAATTCCGAGTTTGGTTTTTCTGTGTAGAGATTCCATTTTCCGTCGGCATCTTTTGTCCATTCAGCTTCTACAAGACGAAGACCTGTAAGATTTCCGTTTTCATCTTTCACAAATTCTTTGGAATTGACAGACCACCTTCTCTCGCAACCTTCTTCGTGAGATGACGTAATTTGCAAAGTCATCGGCATTGTCGGCCAAGGCATTGTTTCGTCACGTTTTGTAGGTTGCATTGGTTTATAATAAATCTGATAAACGATTTCCGCTCCTTGACGATTGGAAGTCCCTATACAATCCGAACCTGTGTCTCCTCCGCCAATTACAATTACCTTTTTACCTTTAACATTGAGTTCTTCTTCAGAAAAATCAATTCCGCTGACTTTTTTATTATTCTGAACCAGAAAATCCATTGCGTAATGAATACCTTTTGCATCACGATTTGGAAGCATCAAATCTCGTGGAACCGTACTTCCCAAAGCCAAAACAACCGCATCATAATTCCTGTTCAATTCCTCGACCGAATAATTAACACCAACATTGACATTAGTTCTAAATTCAACACCTTCCAGTTCCATCCACTGAACACGACGTTCAACAATATTTTTATCAAGTTTAAAATCAGGAATTCCAAATCTCAGCAGACCACCAATCTCCGAATCTCTTTCAAAAACCGTCACCTGATGACCGGCCTGATTCAATTGATAAGCAGAAGCCAAACCCGCAGGGCCGGAACCAATAACCGCCACTTTTTTATCCGTTCTGAATTGAGGAACTTTTGGTTTTGCAAATCCTTGTTCAAAAGCAATTTCTATAATATTTTTTTCAATTTCTTCAATTGCAACCGGCAGATTATTAATTCCCAAAACACAAGCTCCCTCGCAAGGTGCAGGACAAATCCGACCTGTAAATTCAGGAAAATTATTCGTTGAAGTTAAAATATGATAAGCCTTTTCCCACTGTTCTTTATAAACTGCATCATTGAACTCAGGAATCACATTTCCCAACGGACAACCGCTCTGACAAAACGGAACGCCACAATCCATACATCTTGCAGACTGCTCTTTCAGAAGCTTTTCAGAAGTTGGTTCATAAAATTCCTTATAATTCTTCAACCTTTCTGAAACCGGAAATTTCGCAGGTAAACTTCTGTCATATATCAAAAAACCATCTATCTTTCCCATTATTTCATTGCATTTATTTGATTCTCCATTACTTTTTTATATTCACGAGGATAAACTTTCACAAAATGTTTCAGATTATTTTCAAAATCGCTTAAAAGATATTCTGCCAAATGACTTCCCGTGATTTCAAAATGTTCTTTGATTAAATCCAAAACCAACTCCACATCTTTCTCCGTCAAGTTTTCCAAATCCGCCATATCAGGATTGAAATTCTTCTCCAAATCTTTTCTAACATCCCAAACATAAGCAATTCCTCCACTCATTCCGGCTCCGAAATTCCGACCAACTTCACCCAGAATCACAACCGTTCCACCTGTCATATATTCGCAACCGTGGTCACCAATTCCTTCCACAACAGCAGTCGCTCCGGAATTACGAACACAGAATCTTTCGCCCGCCATTCCATTAATGAAAACCTTTCCGGAAGTTGCTCCGTACAAAGCCACATTTCCGATAATACTATTTTCATTGGCTTTAATCACCGCTTCTTCTTCCGGAAAAACAGCGAGTTTTGCACCCGACAAACCTTTTCCGAAGTAATCATTCGCATCACCTTCCAAAACCATCGTCATTCCTTGGTTACAAAAAGCGCCAAAACTTTGTCCAGCCGTTCCTTTAAAATTAAATTTCAAAGAATCCTCTTTCATTCCATCTGAATGATAGATTTTCGTTAGTTCGTGTGACAGAATTGTTCCAACTGTCCTGTCCGTATTTTTAATCGAGAAAGAAGCTTCTACATTTCCATTATTTTCTAAAGCCGATTTTGAAACTTCCAGCATTTTCCAAGACAAAGATTCATCCAAACCACTATCTTGTTCTTCCGCTTTTACAATTGGCAAATCGGTTTCCATTTTGAAAAGAAGTCCGCTCAAATCGATGTTTTGATGTTTCCAGAATTTGATTTCTTTTTTCTTTTCCAAACATTGAGATTGGCCGACCATTTCGTCAATCGTTCTGAAACCAAGACTTGCCATTATCTCACGAACTTCCATCGCTAAAAACGTAAAATAACTTACCAAATGCTCTGGTTTTCCTGTGAATTTTTTACGCAACACTTCATTCTGAGTCGCAATCCCGACAGGACAAGTATTAAGATGGCATTTTCTCATCAGGATACAACCTTCCACAATCAAAGCAGAAGTTGCAATTCCCCATTCTTCCGCTCCAAGCAACGTTGCCATTACCAAATCACGTCCGGTTTTCATCTGTCCGTCAACCTGAACCGTAACTCTTTGTCTTAATTTATTTTTAATTAAAGTCTGATGTGTTTCTGCCAATCCTAATTCCCAAGGCAAACCCGTATGACGAACCGAACTCAAAGGCGAAGCTCCTGTTCCGCCATCATAACCGGAAATCAAAATATGGTCAGCTTTTGCTTTTGCAACACCGGAAGCAATTGTTCCAACACCAGCTTTTGAAACTAGTTTAACAGAAATCCTCGCGTGACGATTGGCATTTTTCAAGTCAAAAATTAACTGCGCCAAATCCTCGATAGAATAAATATCGTGATGTGGAGGCGGAGAAATCAAACCAACTCCCGGCGTAGAATGTCGTGTTTTCCCAATCCAAGAATCTACTTTTTCGCCGGACAATTGTCCACCTTCTCCCGGTTTTGCACCTTGCGCCATTTTGATTTGAAGTTCTTCTGCTTCTGCCAAATATCTCGCCGTTACTCCAAATCTACCTGAAGCAACTTGCTTGATTGATGAACGCAGACTATCGCCGTTTTCATTAATAACATATCTGTTTTCATCTTCGCCACCTTCGCCTGTATTACTTTTTGCACCAATTCTATTCATCGCAATCGCCAAAGTCGTATGCGCTTCCCAAGAAATCGAACCAAAAGACATTGCTCCAGTTGCGAAGCGTTTCAGAATATTTTCAATTGGTTCAACTTCCGATAAAGAAATCGATTGACGGTCATTTTTAAACTCCAGTAAACCTCTTAATAATGACGCATTTTCGGTTTGACGATTGACTGCTCGTGAGTATTTTTTGAACGTTTCATAATTATCATTCCAAGTTGCCTGTTGCAAAAGATGAATGGATTGAGGATTAAATTGATGATATTCGCTGTCTTTTCGCCATTGATAAATTCCTCCAGAATCTAAAATTCCAAACGCTGAATCTTTCTCAAACGCTTGGTAATGTTTCGCCAAAGCTTCCTTCGCAATTTCATCAAAACCAATTCCGTTGATTCTGGAAATCGCTCCGGTGAAACAAGTATTAACCAAAGGTTTATTAAGACCAATAATCTCGAAAATCTGTGCGCCGTGATAAGATTGCAAAGTAGAAATTCCCATCTTTGAAAAAATCTTCAGCAAACCATCACCAACTGCTTTTTTATAATTATATTTAAGTTGTTCCAAATCCGCATCGTGCTTGAATTCGCCATCATAAAACATTTGTCTGATACTCGCCAAAGCCAAATAAGGATTAATTGCAGTCGCTCCGAAACCAAGCAAACTTGCAAAATGATGAACCTCCCAAACATCGCCGGCTTCAATCACCAAACCTACCCTTCTACGAACACCTTTTCTTATCAAATGATGATGAACAGCCGAACAAGCCAACAAAGACGGAATCGATGCGTGTTGAGAATCTAACGAACGGTCAGAAAGTATAATTACTTCAAAACCATCTTCAACAGCATCTATCGCATAACGACAAATTCTATCCAAAGCTTTCTTGAGACTTCCTTCTTTTTCATCTGCTTTGAAATAAGTATAAATTGTTTTTGACTGGAATTTCCCCGTATCAACACTTCTTAATTTTTCCAATTGCTCATTATTAAGAATCGGATGCTCAAGTTTTATAGAATGGGCGAAGTTTTTATCATCTTCTAAAAGATTCCCATTTCCGCCGATAATTGTTGTTAATGACATTACCAATTTTTCACGAATCGGGTCGATTGGAGGATTAGTTACCTGCGCAAATAATTGCTTAAAATAAGAACTGAAATGCTGTGGTTTTTCACTCAAAACAGCCAACGGCGCATCAAATCCCATCGAACCAATCGGTTCTTTTCCGTGAACCGCCATTTCTTTGATGACTTTATCCAAATCTTCTCTGGAATAACCAAAAGCTTTCTGATATTTAAAAATATCTTCGGATTGCAATTTATTAAATCTGATTTTCGGGCTTGGCAATTCCTTCAGATTAATATTCATTTTATCCAGCCAATCACGATAAGGCTGTGATGTACAAATTTCTTTTTTAAGTTCGTCATCACTTACGATAACGCCTTTTTTCATATCAACCAAGAACATTTTCCCAGGTTGAAGACGACCTCTTTTGATGACATTTTTTGGATTAACAGGCAAAGCTCCCGATTCCGAAGCCATAATCACCAAATCGTCCGAAGTCACGCAATATCTCGAAGGTCTAAGTCCGTTTCTGTCCAAAGTCGCGCCAATCATTTCACCATCCGTGAAAGAAATAGAAGCTGGGCCATCCCAAGGTTCCATCATACAAGCGTGGAATTCATAGAAATCTTTTTTGTAATCCTCCATTTGTTTGTTGCCGTCCCAAGCTTCGGGAATCAACATCATCATCGTATGAGGCAAAGAGCGACCAGAATGATAAAGCAATTCCACCATATTATCGAGATAGGAAGAATCGGATTGATTGGGTTTTGTCAACGGCAAAATCATATCCATTTCCTGAGGCGTGAAATTGGGATTTGAAAAAGTTTTTTCGGATGACTTTAACCAATTAAGATTTCCCCCGATTGTATTGATTTCGCCATTATGCGCTAGAAATCGAAACGGTTGCGCCAAACTCCAAGTCGGAGATGTATTGGTCGCAAAACGGGAATGAATCATCCCAAACGCAGAGCGTGTTTTAGGATTTGTCAAATCTTTGAAGTAATTACGAATCTGAACAGAACGTAATTGTCCTTTATAAATCAATTTCTTACAAGAAAACGAAGCCACGTAAAAACCAATCGGGTCATTGCTTGTCACACTTGTAATTTGATGCGAAATATAATTTCTGAAAACAAATAACTTTCTTTCAAAATCTTTATCCGTTTCCACATCGAAAGGACGTTCCACAAAAAGCATTTCCATTACAGGTTCAACACTTTTCGCCAAATCTCCCAAATCTATATTACTTACAGGAACGGGACGATAACCCAAAATCTTAAGCCCAAGTTTATCCGCAGATTGCTCAATAATCTCTTTACATTCTTCTCTGATGAAATTATTTTGAGGAAAAAACAACATTCCAACGCCATAATAATCAGGTTCAGGTAAATCAAAACCGAAATTGAGCGCTTCATCATACAACAGTTCGTGCGGAATCTGAATTTGCAAACCTGCGCCGTCACCTGTATTACTTTCATAACCAGTTGCACCGCGATGTTCCATATTTTCGAGCATCGTAATAGCGTCGCTGACGATTTTGAAACTTTTAATTCCTTTTATATTAGCCACAAAGCCGACTCCGCAGGAGTCGAATTCTGTTTCAGGTAAATAAAGTCCTAGATTTTCGGGAATGGATTTTTGGGAAATTTTCCTTGCTCTTTTCATCTACATCAATTTTGGATACTAACAAACTTAATAAAAAAAGAGTCAAAAATGATTTTAAATTACCAAATCAGCAATTATAAAAACCACAAATAAGATTTAAAACAAATAAAACATCTTTTATTTGTCGATAATTTACATTAATTTAATACTAAATAAACACTTGTTAAAATTAAATTAATATTAAAAATACTTAAAATATTAACAATCAGACAATTATTTAAAATCGATATTTCAATTAGGTTCGAAAAAGACTGAAATCGCATCTAATTTTTCTAAAAATCCAGCAAAGTCTAAAAATTAATCAATAAAATAAAAACACCCCTAAATTATTTAGGGGTGAAATATTTTAGAATATAATTTTAATTAAAACGATATCATATTTTCATATCACTATCAGATTGAAACTATTTTTAATTATTTAGAAAATTAAAATAGAAAAACAAAATTCAATTTTAATAATTTAACAACAGTAATTAAAAATACTTGAATAATGAATAAATTAAGTTTTATTTTGAATAGTTTTCGACAACAATTTCAAGAAAACATTAAATCAATTTCATCAACAAAATCTCGTCAATCTTCTCCACTTTCACCAAATTATTCTTAGTTAAAGTTTTAGAAGCTTTGTCCCATTTTTTACCAGAAAGCTGAGAACGTGTTTTTACTTCATTCAATTCCAAAGCATCTTCTTGAGAATTAAGGATTTCAAGAATCACTTTTTCATCTTCTCCTAATTCAACGGTTGGCGCTTTTTTCTCAGGTCTCATTTGAGGGAAGAAAAGAACCTCCTGGATGCTCGGATTATTCGTTAAGAACATAATCAAACGGTCCATCCCGATTCCAAGACCAGACGTAGGCGGCATTCCGTATTCTAAAGCTCTAAGGAAGTCTTCGTCAATAAATTGTCCAGCTTCGTCGTCACCTTTTTCGGATAACAATAATTGATGCTCAAAACGTTGTCTTTGGTCAATCGGGTCATTCAACTCAGAATAAGCATTTGCGATTTCTTTCCCACAAACCATCAATTCGAAACGTTCTGTCAAACCTTCTTGACTTCTGTGTTTCTTCGTCAAAGGCGACATCTCTACAGGATAATCTGTGATGAAAGTCGGCTGAATGAAGTTTCCTTCACATTTTTCTCCGAAAATCTCATCAATCAATTTTCCTTTACCCATTGTTTCATCCACCTCGATTCCGATAGATTTTGCAAAGTCGAATAATTCCTGCTCAGATTTTCCAGTGATATCAAAACCTGTATATTTCTGAATCGCTTCTGTCATAGAAACTCTTGGATAAGGTGCTTTCCAGTTGATTGTATGTTCTCCGAAAACAGATTCCGAAGTTCCGTTAACCGAAGTCGCACAGAATTCCAACAATTTCTCTGTGAAATCCATCATCCAATTGTAATCTTTGTAAGCCACATAGATTTCCATTGCCGTGAATTCTGGATTATGCGTTCTGTCCATTCCTTCATTTCTGAAGTTTTTTGAGAATTCATAAACACCGTCAAATCCACCAACAATCAATCTTTTCAGATATAATTCGTTTGCAATTCTAAGATATAAAGGAATATCTAAAGCGTTGTGATGTGTAATAAATGGTCTCGCTGCCGCTCCACCAGGAATTGATTGCAAAATAGGCGTTTCAACTTCGAAATATCCTGCATCATTGAAGAACATTCTCATCGCATTGAACAATTTTGTTCTTTTCACGAAGATTTCTTTCACGTGAGGATTCACAACCAAATCTGCATAACGCTGTCTGTAACGTAATTCCGCATCTGTGAAACCATCAAAAACATTGCCTTCTGCATCTACTTTTGGAAGTGGAAGCGGACGAAGAGATTTTGTTAGCAAAGTGAAATTTTTCACCATTACCGTCATCTCTCCAACCTGAGTTTTGAACAATTCACCTTCGATTCCGATGATGTCACCGATATCCAAAAGATGTTTGTAAACCTCATTGTATAAAGTCTTGTCTTCACCAGTACAAATCTCGTCACGGTTAAAATAAACCTGAATTCTACCTTCAGAATCCTGCAATTCTGCAAAACTCGCCTTCCCCTGAATTCTTCTGGACATCAATCTTCCAGCAATAACCACCTTTTTTCCTTCTTCGAAATCCTGTTTTATAGATTTTGTGGAATCAGTGATTTTGTATTCAGCGGCCGGGAACGCATCGATTCCCAAATCGGTCAATTTCTGTAGTTTCTCGCGACGGATAATTTCCTGTTCTGATAATGACATTTTAATTCAATTTTTTCGAATTGCAAAAATAGTGATTTTTAAATGTTTATGGAAGTTAAATTTTAATGAGTCATTTCAACGCAAAGAGCGCAAGGTTTTTTTGAAATCATTGAAGATATTTTAAGGTTCGCAAAGGCGCTTTGCTCAGCAAAATTTAGAATAATTAATCAATGGAAAGAATGAATTCTCTGTCAAATATTTCTTTTTCTAATTCTGACATTCGATTACGTATAACCCTAATTGTAAAACCTCCAACTAGCTTTCCTTTTTTCGAAAACATCCAATCAGAAATTTTATCTTTTTCGATTTTAACTTTATCAGTTAATTTTACGTGTGTTACCGAATTGGGCAGATTATCAATAATTCCAAAATAATCATCGCCTATCTTTTCAATATTAACAGCCCAAATATGCTCCGATTTATTATGAAAATCATAACGAATCTTTAAAGCAAAGTTTTCATTCTCTGAAAATTTTAAAGCTTCATCGAAATCCATTAATGTTTTATTTGCCAATTCAATAGCAGAATTCATTTCTTTATCGTCTTCACTTAAAGAAAAAATTATTGGTTCTTCGCCTCTTTCTATTCTATCCATTTTGAAAATATTTATTTAAAACCAATCTTTCCTATTTTCTTTCGGAATAAATGTCCAAGCTAAAATCCTGCTGATTTTCTGACCTTGCGCCATATCAATAATTTTAAACTCTGGCACTTTGAGGTTTTTAAGAAGCGTTGTCAACTGATGCAGATTGTCTTTTTTGGAAACCAAACTCGTGAACCAAAGAACCTGAGACGAGAATTGCACACTTTCATTAATCATTTTTTTGATGAACGCCATTTCGCCACCTTCGCACCACAATTCGGATTGTTGTCCGCTGAAATTGAGATTTGGTTTCTGAGTTTTTGACTTTCTGAGATTGTTATTTTTTCGTCGATTTCCTTGTAAAGCTGACTCTTCGGAATCGTGGAAAGGTGGATTACACATCGAAAATGCGAACTTATCTTCTTTTGAAATTATATTTTTAAAAATGAGTTCTGACTTTGGTTGAAATTTCAAATGAATATTTTCTTTTAAATCAGGATTGCTTTCTAAAATCTTTTGAGCACTAGCCAAAGAATCTTGATTGATATCCGTTCCCAACATTTCCCAGCCATAAGAATGATTCGCAATCAACGGATAAACGAGATTAGCTCCCGTTCCAACATCCAAACCTTTCACTGAATTTCTCGTTGGGATTTTTCCATATTCTTCAGCCAGTAAATCCGCCAAATAATGAACATAATCTGCTCTACCAGGAATCGGTGGACAAAGGTTACCTTCCGGAATATCCCAATCTTTGACATTGTAATATTTCAGAAGCAAGGCTTTATTCAATAATCTAACTGCTTTCGGAATACTGAAATTAATCGTCAAAGTATCGTAATCATTTTTGAAAACGTAATGTTTGAGTTCTGGAACTGAGACAATCAATTCTTCAAAATCATAAGAATTGCGATGGAGATTTCTTGGATGAAGACTGGATTTTTCAGACATTATTTTTCTTTCAAAGAGAGAATATATTGCGCCATAAACTTGGCATTTTCTTTACTGAATCCGTGAGCTGGCATTGGAACATCACCCCAAACCCCAGAACTTCCTTTAAGAATTTTATCTGCTAGCATCTCTACATTTTCTGGCGTGTTTTCATATTTCTCAGCCACTTCTTTATAAGAGGGACCAATCATTTTTTCATCTAATTTATGACAACCGAGACAATCCGAACCCTCAATTAAAGATTGTCCTTCCGCAATTGGGTCAGTTACAACTTTTGGAGCTGGTTCTGGTTCAGAAGTCGTTAAATCTTTATTATCAGAATTTTCATTTTTGGAACAAGAAAATATTACAGTTAAAACAACTGTTAGAAATACTCTTTTCATATTGATTATTATATTACAAATTTATTAAATAAGGAATTAAGACTGATTTTAAATTAGTCAAAATAGGAATTCTTATCTTTGCAGAATGGTAAAAATTGGCAACATAGAACTTCCTGACTTTCCACTTTTGTTGGCGCCAATGGAAGATGTAAGTGATCCACCGTTCAGAAAATTATGTAAAATGCACGGCGCAGACTTGATGTATTCGGAATTTATCTCTTCGGAAGGGTTGATTCGTGATGCAATTAAGAGTCGTAAGAAGCTTGATATTTTCGATTACGAAAGACCTGTTGGAATCCAGATTTTTGGTGGAGATGAAGAAGCAATGGCAATGTCGGCAAGGATTGTGGAAACTGTTGAACCTGATTTGGTGGATATTAATTTCGGTTGTCCTGTAAAAAAAGTCGTTTGCAAAGGAGCTGGAGCTGGTGTTTTGAAAGATATTGATTTGATGGTCAGATTAACAAAAGCTGTAGTGAGTTCTACACATTTGCCAGTAACTGTAAAAACTAGATTAGGTTGGGATAACGATTCAATCAATATTGATGAAGTTGCTGAAAGGTTGCAGGAGGTTGGAATAAAAGCCTTAACAATTCACGCAAGAACACGTGCTCAAATGTACAAAGGCGAAGCAGATTGGGAACACATCTCAAGAATCAAAAATAATCCAAATATCGAAATTCCGATTTTTGGGAACGGCGATATTGATTCTCCACAAAAAGCTCTGGAATATAAAAACAAATACAGCTGCGACGGCGTTATGATTGGTCGTGGTGCGATTGGTTATCCTTGGATTTTCAACGAAGTCAAACATTTTTTTGAGACTGGAGAAATATTACCAGAGCCTACTATTGCAGAAAGATTGGAAGCTGTAAAGAATCACGCACTTTGGTCTGTGGAATGGAAAGGCGAACGTCCCGGAATTGTGGAAATGAGACAGCATTATAGCAACTACTTCCGTGGAATTCCGTATTTTAAAGAATTCAAAACTAAGTTTCTTCAGGCTTTGACACTTGAACAAATTGATGAAATCATTGAAGAAACGAAGCATTTTTATCAAGAAAATATGTTTTAGATAATCATTCATATAAAAAACAAAAACCCTTTCTGAGTTTAAAACTTTGAAAGGGTTTTTCATTTCATATCGAAGTCCAAAAGTGACTTAACCAAAATTAGTAAAAAGCAAAGCCCCGCTTTGAAAACAAAACTGGACTTTACAGGTAAAAACAAGGTTTCTTTATACCGCAGAACCTACGCCGTCTTTCAGGCTTTCTGCGAGTTTTTTTTCTTTCTCTTAAACGTCTTCGGGCGACAACAGATTTACCGCTGAAAACTCTGACCAGTTTATCTAAAGTGAATCTCGGATATCCGAAATGGTGCGTCATCACAAAAGCCAAGACTCCAAAACCGGCAAGAATAACGTAGCCAAAAAGTTTTTTGTTGGCAATAATTATTGCATTCAGCTGAATGGATTTTAAGCTTAAATTGGGTTGTGCATTCAATGTCATTCCATCAATATAAACAGCTAAATCACCTAAGCTTTCAATTTGAAACTGATACTGAGTCCATGAAAATAAGGCTGAGAAAAAACCAGTCGTTACGAAAGTTCTCCACAACAGAAATAAACCAATCGCAGGCAACATCTGGCTAATATCAATTTTATCTAAAGCATAATACCAAACCGAAATGTAAAGTGCCACCATCCCAAATCCTTTCAAAATCATTGGGAAATACCAGCTTTCGTAATTAAACTCCAGCACCATCGAAAAGTACATAATGATACAATACGCCACCATCGCCGAGAAGCCAAAGAAGATAAAGAGTTTCAGTTTTTTTTCTTTTTTAAACCAATACACCGCAAGCGCTCCCGCTGCAATCATTCCTGGAATCATCATCAGGTTGACTTTTGCATTCGTTAATTGGTCGTAACCCAAAACCCCGATTGTGAAAATATTCTGAATAATCGCCGTTGCCATAAACATTCCTAAACACAACAAGAGGAAAAGCCCGACCTGTACGTTGTTTCTGGAGAATATTTCAAATGACAAATAAGGTCTCTTGAGAGTAAACTGACGAACGACCATCAAAGCAAAACTCACAAAAGCAGCAATACTTGCGTTGAGGATATTTTTAGAATGAAACCAATCCTGCTGTTTTCCAAACGAAAAAACATATGCCGAAAACATAAAAGTAGAGATAAACAGAAGAATACTTAGCCAGTCGATATAATGCAGAGGAACTTTTAGGGAAAAATATTTATCGTGCATCACCACCCAGCAAATCATCGCTACAACGAAACACAGAATCGCCACGAAAATGAGGAACTGTCGCCAATTGTATTCTATGGAAAAGTCGGTTGCATAATAGTTGGTTACCTGCGTAATCACGAGAATAAACGTATAAAAAACACCGTAAAAAACACCTCTACCTCCCAACATTGCCATCAACGGAAGAAAGACTTCGATAGTAATAAATGTTTTACAGAAACCTAAAATAAGAGACACAAATACAATCACCATCGGCTCTGAAGTCGTCGCATTAATATAACTGAAAATCCCCAATAGCAAGAGTAAAATCACAACTTTATCTCTTACTTTGAAACGCATTTTAGCCCGCAAAACGATAGGCATCGCCGCCCCCATTCCCACTGTGGTCGCGTAGTTTGCCCACATAAAATATTCGCTCATCACTCCGGTATCGCCAACCATATAGCTTAAACTTCCCGTATAAACCCCACTCACCGGCATAGCGATAAGCGTTAACAGAAAAATCACAAAAAGCTGTAACGGCTTCGGAACCCAGTGACTAAAAAGACCTTGATTGTACATAATTTTTTTTGACTAATAGATGATAGACTGATAGACAATAGACAATTTGAGTTTTTGATAGATTAAAATTTTAATAAAGAAAAAAATCTATAATCTATTCGTCTATTATCTTCTAGTCTCTTTAATAGAAACATTCATATTCATCCCCGCGCTCAGTTTCGCTACATCTTCTTTTTTATTAAAATCTGTAAACTCGATTCTTACGGGGATTCTCTGCTGTACTTTAATGAAGTTTCCGGTAGAGTTATCTGTCGGAACA
This sequence comes from Epilithonimonas sp., assembly GCF_032055105.1. Lineage (GTDB taxonomy): Bacteria > Bacteroidota > Bacteroidia > Flavobacteriales > Weeksellaceae > Epilithonimonas. Next base: position 26,944 of record NZ_DAMBRK010000020.1, on the reverse strand, counting down.
CTTGAGTATCTTGAACCGGTTGCGGCAGAAACCGCGGTAACGATTCCTTCAAAAGATTTTCCACCTAAAGCATCAGCTGTCATCGTCATCTTCTCTCCTATTTTCACATTCGGCATCTGGCTTTCCAGGAAATTGGCAGTAACCCATTTTTGATTATTTAAAACAATCGTCCCTACCTGTTGTCCCGGCTGAATGAGCTGACCTTCAGAAATCAATCTTCTTCCCATCACACCGTCATAAGGAGCAGTGATTACGGTGTAAGAAAGATTAATTTTCGCCATATCCAAAGCCGCTTTTGTTCTTTTAATTTCGGCATCGTTGATTCCTAATTTAGATTTCACTTCGGTGGTTGAAAGATTGGCAGATTGCTTTTGATTAACCAATGTTTCGTACGCTGCTTTTTGGGCATCATATTCGGTTTTCATTTGGTCAAATTGTTGTCTGGTAACAGCTTCTGAAGCTAAAAGATTTTTGTATCGGTTTAAGTTCTGTTCGGCATTCCAAAGTCGGGCTTTTGCTCCGGCAATGTTAGATTCCATTACACTTACATTATTTGAAACGGTATTCACAGATGAACTGGTTGCTGATCTTTGAGCCAAAGCATTCTTATACGCTGCTTCTGCCTGACCAAGTTGGGTGAGGATTTCTCTTTCGTCTAAAACGACCAAAGTGTCTCCTTTTTTTACCTGTTGATGTTCGATGAATTTAATTTCTTTAATATAAGCCGAAACTCTTGTATTGATAGGGTTAATAAACTCTTCCACCTGAGCTGCTTCAGTGTAAGTCTTATCTCCAATGTGAAAATATTCTCTCACCAACCACCACAAACCGAAACCAATCACAGCAAAAACAATCACGTTTGAGATGACGGCTCTTATTTTATTCTTTCTATTTTGTTTTTTCTTAGCTTCTGCACTTGAAACTGCAGGCTTTTTATCTTGAGTATTTTGTTCCTTGTTTTCCATTATCTTGATTTTCAGTTTTAAATTAAAGCGTACCTGTTGATTTCAATAAATTATAATATTGATACAGTACATTGATTTCAGCATTAGCAAAATCCAATTCCGACTGCAGTTTCTGATTTTGCGCATCCAGCATTTCTGCCTGTACTGCTAATTGATTGAGGTATTTTGCTTCTGTAATTTTGTAGTTTTCATCTGCTAGATTTTTAGCATCGTTTAAAATTTCCGCTTGCTGAATAGCTTCTTGGTATTTCACATACGCAGCATTCACTGTCATATCAATGTTTTGTTGTACCAGAGTCAGTGATTCGCTGGCCTGATTTTTCTGCAACTCACCCAGTTTTACTCTTTCTTTGGTTTTATACAAATTATCGATATTGTAGCTTAAAGAGATTCCGCCTTGCCAACCGCTAGAATACATATCCAGAACAGGATTTCTCGTAGTAATTGGTCTTTGCAGAGTATATCCTCCAAAACCGGAAAGTGTCGGCATTTTATCGGTGTTGATGATTTCGATATTTTTTTCAGCAACCGAAATATTGGTTTTAGCAGACTTCATTTGCGGGTTAGAATCGTGGGCTAGATTAATATAATAATCCATTCCGATTCCTGCTTCTTTGTTTTCTAAACTTTCAACCGGAATGATTTCTGTTTCCAAAGGAAGCCCGAGAGCTGTACTTAAATTATAATTAAGGATTTTCTTGTTATTGGTTAACGTAAGAATTCCCTGATCCAGATTTTTGATGTTCAATTCACCACGAATAACCTCGTTTCTGGTAATCATCCCTTGTTTGTAAAAATCTTTGATATTTTCTAATCTTTTCTGAGCCAGTTTTTTGTTGTTTTGAAAAACTTGTTCCTGATTGATGATTTTATAAATATCAAGATAATTTGAAATCACCAAAAGCTTTACATCCTGCTGATTTTTTTCTAAATCTAATTTTGAAAGCTGCTTACGAAGTCCCGCCATTTCAATCGATTTATTCACCAAACCACCCTTAAAGATAAGCTGAGTCGCCTGCACTGCATACGAACTTCCGTAATGCGGCATCTCTATTTTAATAGAGTTTGAAAAATCTTTATCGATTGCAATAGAATTCCCCAAATAAAACTGACTTGTAGAAGCCGTAATCGTAGGAAGTTTCTGCAACTTAGCAATATCAATATTTTGTCTGGCAATATCAATATTCTGGGCAGAAACTTTAAGTTGCTGTTGATTCTGAAGCGCAAGATTGGCGACTTCACTGACGGTCATTTCTTTTATGTTCTGAGAAAAAAACAGCACAGGAAATATCCCCGCCAGAATTGACAGTGCTGTTTTTATTTGCTTAATCATTTTACCTTGTTTTACAGATGCAAAGTTATGGCAAGCATAAGCTCAAACAAATGTTTGATTTTTGGAAAAAGATGTTCAAATGTAAGATTTAACTTTCAAACTGTTTTCTGTAATGACTTGGGCTTTCGCCTAAATGTTTCTTAAAAAAGTGAGAAAATGAGTATTGATCGCTAAAACCCAAGGTTGCAGAAATCTCTGATACAGGCTTTTTGGAAGAGTTTAAAAGAACTTTTGCTTCATTAATTAAAATCAAAGCAATAATCTGACTTGCCGAGCGACCGGTTATACTTTTAATCACAGATGAAAGATGTCGAGTTGTAATAGATTGCCGTTCTGCATAAAACTCTATCTGATGCTCACTGAGATGATATTTACTGGCATCATTCAAAAAAAGAAAAACAATTTCTTCCTGTCTCGACATTTGATTCATCGACTTATTATCTTCACTGGCAATAATTCCCGCCATTTGGTAACAAAAAACAGAAAAAAGGTGTTCCACCATTTCTTTCTTATAGGTCATCTCAGTTTCGGAATCGAGAATATACTTGAGGAAATTAACCGATTTCCAAACTACCTCCATTTCATCTGCATGAAAAGGAACGCCAACATTCATCTGCTGACGAAAATAGCGATAAGTAATAAGCCTATTGAATTTTAAGGATAATGTAGAGATAAATTCTCTCTTGTAAGAAACCATCCTTGACTGAAAATCGTCACTAACAGAAATCAATTCATAGACACTTTGCGGATCTGTAACGATAAAAGTATTGGCAGTCAATTCTAGGTCGCTGAGATGTTGACGAAGCTTGATTACTCCACTTTTAATAAATAGAAAAGCAGGATTTTCTGGGCGAAATGGCTTATCTGTCGCAATTCTCTGATGAATTGTTTCCTGAGTAAAAATCTCGACCCCAAATTGTTCTAAAGCTGTCATTTCGCAAATTTAATGTTTTATGAATTTATAATTTTAAAATAGTACTTTCAATCAACTTTTTGGAGAACTTATTATTAAAACAAAAAACCCAACAAAAATTGCTGGGCTTACAAGTATAGTAAAAAAATTTAGTTTCTAAAACTGTCCACCTCCAAGCGCTCGGTAAAACTCGGTGACCGCTTGAAGTTGTTGTAATTTGTCATTAACAGCAGATAATTTTGCAGCTAGCAAAGATTGTTCTGAAGTTAAAACATTTACATAATTTGTATTAGAAGAGTAAGTCAATAATTCTTTGTTGAACTCCACCGCTTTTTCTAAAGATTGAATCTGAAGAAGTCTTGTTGACTCTTTTTCTTTAGCTTTTTGATAAGACAGCAAAGCATTAGAAACCTCGGAACCAGCTGTTAACAATGTCTTTTCAAAAGTATAATACGCTTGCATTTTACGGGCTTCCATTATTCTAACTTGCGCTTTTCTATTTCCCATTTGGAAGATATTCTGTGTCAAGGTTCCTGCTGCTGTATAGAATAAAGAATTGCTGAAAAAGTTTTCCAAAGTTCTAGATGACAATCCTAAAGTTCCTGTAATATTCAATGTCGGATAAACCTGAGCCATCGCCATATTTTTATTTTCGAACGCCTGACGGAAAGTGAATTCAGCAGCTTGAACATCCGGGCGATTTTTCAATAACGAAACAGGAACGCCAGTTTTCAAATCCGTATAAATTACCTGAGAATCAATAGAGTTTCTCTCGATAGATTGCGGATTTTCATTCATCAAAATACTTAAAGAATTTTCCGCTTGTTGAATCTGTAATTCCAAATCCGGAACCGACAACTGTGCCGAATAAAGATTAGCTTTACTCTGTTCCACATCTGCTCCTGTAAGATACGCTGCATCCATCAACAACTGAACAGTTTCTACATCTTGTTTACGAAGTTCAATTGTCTGTTTTGTAATTTCTAATTGTTTATCCAAAGAAATTAACTGATAATACAACGTTGCCGCTTGTGCTACCATCTGAGTCTGAACCGCTCTTTTTGCAGCATCTGTTTGAAGTAAACCAGCATAGGCTGATTTTTTCACCGATTTGATTCTTCCCCAGATATCCACTTCCCAACCCGTAGAAAGTCCTAACCTGTAAACCAACAAATCTGGCATTACAAAATTACCACCTTGCGCTGCGCCACTATTTTTTGTCTCGGTAGTAGAAGCTGCAATGTCCAAACTTGGAAGATTTTGTAATTTCGATTGTTTGAAAACAGCACTAGCTTCTTGGATTCTTGCAACAGCAACTTTTAAATCAAGATTATTCTGAATGGTTTTATTAATGATATTCTGTAGTTTATCATCAGTAAAAATCTGATTCCACGCCACATTGGCAACCGATATTGTATCATTGCTTGTTTTCTGACGGAAAAGATTATCCTGCCTGCTTTGTTCTATTTCGGGGTTTTTATAAGTATCCGTTACTTTACAAGAGTAAAAGAAACCAGCGATACCAGCCAATAGAACTAAATTTATGATTTTAATTTTCATCTCTTTCTAACTTTTATTGGTTATTCGCTAAGTTCTCCTTCGTATGTTTCAAGATCTTTTTTGCCACTCACTTTTTCCTGCAAATACATAAATACTGCAAATAAAATCGGGATAAAGAACACTCCGAAAATCGTTCCGAATAACATCCCTCCAATTGCTCCAATTCCAATCGATTGATTACCTACAGCTCCTGCTCCTGTTGAAATTGCCAACGGAACCAAACCGAAAATAAAGGCAAAAGATGTCATCAAAATCGGACGAAGTCTTTGTTTTGCACCACTAATTGCAGCGTGCCCAATGGTGTAACCTTTTTTCCTTGCATCCAAAGCAAATTCTACAATCAAAATTGCATTCTTCGCCAAGAGACCAATCAACATAATGAGTGAAATCTGCGTATAAATATTGTTAGAACCTCCAATCCAAGCACTGAACATCATTGCTCCTGCCAAACCAACAGGAAGTGAAAGCATTACCGCAAATGGTAACAAATAACTTTCATATTGTGCTGCCAAAAGGAAATAAACAAATACACAACAAAGTGCAAAAATAAGAGCTGTCTGACTTCCTGCACTTACTTCCTCTCTCGTTAAACCAGAATATTCGAAACCGTAACCTTGCGGAAGTGTTTGAGATGCAACCTCTTGAACAGCATTCAGAGCATCTCCAGAAGAGAATCCTGGATTTGGTGTTCCGTTTATAGAAATCGCAGTAAATAGATTGAAACGTCCAATTGCCTGAGGTCCATAAACTCTTCTAGCAGTAATGAATCTGTTTAACGGTGCCATTTCTCCATTTGCATTTCGAACCTGAATCATATTAAAACTTTCCACGTTCTCTCTAGCTTCATAAGGAGCTTGATAAATTACACGGTATTGTTTTCCAAACAAGTTGATGTTGGATGAATATACTCCACCATAATAACCTTGCATCGTACTCAAGATATCTGAGACTGAGAAACCAGCCGCTTTTGCAGCAGGAATATCAATATCAATCATATATTGAGGATAATTCGGGTTGAAAGAAGTAAACGTCCTCTGAATCTCCGGACGCTGATTCATCTTATCGATAAAATCATTTGTCACTTTATTAAGGTCACTAATATTTCCACCTTTCTGATCCTGAATTTGTAATTCGAAACCAGCCGCATTACCAAATCCCTGCAAAGTTGGTCTTCCGAAGAATGTCATTTTTGCATCTTTGATTCCCGCAGTTTCTTTGTACATTCTTGCAACGAATGACTGCAAATCTTCTCCTTTTTTGGTTCGGTCTTTCCAGTCCTTCAGTTTTACAATCAACATCCCGTTATTAGAACCTGTACCACTAATCATTCCTCGTCCGGAAACTTTGAAAATATGAAGTACTTCCGGTTGTTTCTTTACAATCTCTTCAACTTTGGCAAGAACCTCTTTTGTTCTATTCTCGTTGGAACCAATCGGAAGCGAAATATCCATAAAAATACCACCCATATCTTCACTTGGAACAAAGGATTTAGGCGTTGTATTCATCAACCAAACAAAAAGCCCTGTAAATGCCAAAAGTCCAACAAAAGCCATCCATTTTTTTCTTAATAAGAATAAAACACCTCGGGAATATCTTTTGGTAAAAGCGTCAAAAATAATATTGAAATTAGTAAAGAACCTTTGTATAAAATTCTTTTTCGCTTCTTCGTGAGAGTGAGGCTTCAAGAAAATGGCACATAATGCAGGACTCAGAGTCAATGCATTAACAGCAGATAGTACAATTGAGATTGCCAGTGTTAATCCAAACTGTTTATAGAAAACCCCTGCAGAACCCGTAATAAAACTCACAGGAATGAAAACAGCTGCCATTACCAACGTAATACTGATAATCGCTCCACTAATTTCATCCATCGCATTAATAGAAGCTCTTAGAGGAGATTTCTCACCTTGTTCTAATTTACTATGGACCGCTTCCACAACCACAATCGCATCATCCACCACAATACCAACTGCCAGAATCAACGCGAAAAGCGTTAATAAGTTAATTGTAAACCCGAATATACTCAGGAAAAAGAACGTACCAACAATCGCAACTGGAACCGAAATTGCCGGAATCATTGTAGAACGCCAATCTTGTAAGAATAAGAAAACAACAATAAATACTAGTATAAAAGCTTCAAATAGTGTGTGAATAACTTTTTCAATTGAAGCATCCAAGAAGTCGTTCGCATTAACAAGAGTCACATATTTTACACCTTTTGGAAAAGAAGCTTGAGCCTTATCTAAAACAGCAATCGATTGATTGATTACATCCTGCGCATTGGAACCTGCGGTTTGTGCAACAGCCATACCAATAGATGGGTGTCCGTCTGTATTACTACTACTTGTATAATCTTGCGCTCCAAGTTCTACTTTTGCAACATCTTTCAATCTTAGGATTTGACCGGTTGTTGTAGCTTTGATAACGATATTATCAAACTCAGGAATCTCAGTCAATCTTCCTTTATATTTTAATGTATAACGGAAAGCCTGATTACTTTCGTCACCTAAACTTCCTGGCGCAGCTTCGATATTCTGTTCTGCCAAAACTGTTCTAATATCAGAAGGAATCAATCCGTAAGAAGCCATTTTATTTGGATCCAACCAAATTCTCATAGAGTAATCCTTGGTTCCAAAAACCATTACATCTCCAACACCTGTTACCCTTTTAACCTGAGGAATGATATTAATATTCGCATAGTTTTGAAGGAAAGTCATATCGAATTCCGGATTCTCACTATAAAGCGAGAAAATCAAAACGTTAGAACTTTGTCTTTTCGTAGTTGTAACCCCGGCTTGAGTAACTTCGGCTGGTAACAATGGTGTAGCTCTGGAAACCCTGTTCTGAACGTTTACCGCCGCAATATCCGGATCAACTCCTTGTTTGAAATAAACTGTTACCGAGCCCGTTCCGTCATTGGTCGCCGTAGATGTCATATAAGTCATCCCTTCAACTCCATTGATTTGTTCTTCTAATGGGACTATAACACTTTTAAGAATTACATCGGCATTAGCACCTTGATAACTTGCACTTACAACTACTGTTGGTGGTGCAATGTCGGGATATTGTGAAACCGGTAACGAAACAATTCCCAAAACACCGAGAATTACGATGATAATGGAAATAACCGTAGATAAAACCGGCCTTTCTATAAATTTTTTAAACATATATTATTTGAGATAATAGAGAAAAGATGAAAGAAAAAGTTTACAATGAGAATCCAGTTCTCCCATCTTTCAAATTAAATACTAATGCTATTTTTTGTTGATAACGTTTTGTAATGTCGTTTCTTTCGGAACAACTTCCGTATCATCTTTAAGAAGACCAGTTCCTTCTACAACAACTTTATCACCTTGTTTAAGACCAGAAGTTACTGCATAAGTCAATCCATCTGGCAAATCTTCAACTTTAATTTCTGTAGATTTCACTTTGTTATTACTTCCGATAACATAAGTGAAAACTTTACCTTGTAACTCATAAGTTGCAGATTGTGGAATGATGATTACATCTTCCATATTGTTTGGTAACTGTACAGTTGCACTATATCCACTTCTCAAAAGTCCATTTGGATTGGGGAAAGTTGCTCTCACAGAGAAAGAGCCTGTATTGGGGTCAACCAAACCACTGATGGATTCTATTTTTCCTTTTTCGTTGTATTTGCTTCCGTCAGATAAAATCAAATCTACCAAAGGCGAGTTGTTAATTTTTTCCTGAATTGTAGCTCCGGTTGCGTGCTTAAAAAAGTCTAGCTGTTGTTTTTCATTAATTGAAAAATAAGCGAACACTTTTGAAACATTCGAAACTGTTGTCAATGGTTGTGCAGTTGCGCTGCTGATGTAACTACCAGCTTTGTAAGGAAGTGTACCAACTACTCCACTCACAGGACTAAATAATTTTGTATAACCTTGATTAACCTGCGCATTAGTCAACTGAGCTTGTGTCTCAGCCAAAGCCGCTTTTGCAGATTTAAGTGCTAATTCTGCAGCTTCTAATTCATATGCAGAAATGATTTTTTTATCAACCAAAGGTTTGGTTTTCGTCACTTGCATCTGAGCTGTAGCAACTTGAGCTTTTGCACTGTTCACAGTCGCTTGGGCAGCCAAAACAGACTGCTCGTACTGTGGATTTCTGATAAGGAACAAAAGTTGTCCTTGCTTCACTTGGCTACCTTCATCTACATAAATTCTTTCAACAAATCCGTCAATCTTCGGACGAATTTCTACATTCTGTATGCCTTCCAATCTTGCAGGATATTGTGTAAGATTTTCAGCAGGACCACTTTTCGCAACAATATATTGATATGGTTGTGGTGGCAATTCTTTTTTGTCATCTTTATTTTCTGACTTCGAACAAGATGTCAAAAGACCTAAAACAACAAAAAAACTAATCGCGATATTCCTCATAAATACTATTTTTTTAGACATGTTTTCAAACAAACGTTCAAATTTATTGATTATATATAAATTATACGTTATATAAATAATAATAAAATCTATCAAAGATAATCAAGAAAAACTATTATTATTGATATACAATAAGTTAAAAAATAATTTTAAAGAATATTTAACACAATCCAATCAAACAAACGTTTGAATTAAACATTTAAAATTACCAGAAAATTTGGTTTATGAAAACTTATTGATAGACATTTCCAACAAAGATTCCCAATAAAGCAAAGTTACATCAAGTTTAATTAAAAACTATTACCAGAATTACGGCAAGAATTACCAATTTTACTTTCATTACTAACCTCCAGAATAAAATATTTTTTGCAAATTTGATCGTAATATGAAACCTCAACCGCTTCCAATTCTATTCAGTTTCAATTCGCTTTACTTATCGTTTCTGTACTTTAGGTTATTTTGGATTTCGGAGGGAGAAGAAACGCCCGAACTATTGAATTACAAATATATGTTGTACTCAGTTTTTCTGGTTTATCCGCTGTTTATCTTTTCAACTTTGATTTTTTCAAAGATGAAAAAAGCGAATATGTTTCTTAAATTTTTGATTTTTGGATTGGTTTTATCAGGGTCTGTTTTATATTTTTATTCCTTCGACTTGTTCAAAGAAGAGGAACTTTTGTGTGGATATTTGGTAGTTCTGATTCAATGTTTGATACAATCTCAAAAAATAAAAGATGGAGAAATGACAGCAAGATTTGCAAGTGTTTATGCAGGAAAGTTATTATTATGGTTTTTTCTTTTACTCTTTTCTTTATCTTACTTTTTGTTTGACGACAACGAAATAAAGATGAATATGATGTTTGGCGGAATCTACTATCTCGGCGTAGCAATTTTGGATTACTATGTCAATAAATCTAAATATTTGACAGAAAAATAATTATTATTTCCTCACAACAGGAAGGATCTCATTCTTATTAAGACCAAATCTTTTGATATCAGCTTCTGAGAATTTTTGAGAATAGAAATTGATTTCAGTTTCAAAACCAACACTTTTCAGACGGTCAAAATAATCCATTCCGTACCAACGAACGTGGTCATATTGTCCAAAATGTTTCTGCCGTTCTTTCGGATCTGTGATTGTGAAATCTTCATATGTTTTTTCAAGAGAATTTTTCATCGGAACTTGGACAATTCCCCAACCTCCACTTTTCATTACTCGGTATAGTTCGGACATTGCTTTTCTATCATCAATAATATGCTCCAAAACGTGATTGCAGATAATGACATCATAACTATTATCTTCAAAAGGTAAATCAAGAATATCAGCTTTTACATCCACAATCGGAGAAAACAAATCGGCAGAAGTGTAATCCAAATTCTTCATTTTCTTGAATTTCCTAAGAAATTCTTGCTCAGGCGCAATATGAAGAACCTTTAAATTTGCGGTAAAGAAATTAGTTTCATTCTGAAGATAAAGCCACATTTGACGATGTCTTTCCAAGGATAAAGTTCCTGGAGACAAGGCATTTGCTCGTTGTTTTCCGTAACCGTAAGGCAAAAATTTGCGATAAGACCTTCCGTCGATTGGATCTGTAAAATTATTCCCTTTGAAAAACAATACAATTATAGGACGCAAAAATAGGCTTAGATTAATAAGCGTTGGTCTCGGAATTTTATTGAGCAGGAATTGGGCTAGTTTCTTCAATTTGTATTTTTATAGGAAGCGACGAAGTCGCGAAATGTCGGTAGAAATATTCATTATCAAGACAAAGGTGCGAAGCACCGAAATGTTGGAAGAATTGCGAAGCCCCGACAATTTGGTATTACATTAATTCATTAAAAATATATTCTTCATTATATTCTACACCAAATTTATTCAAAAAATCCAAATATTCATCTTTAAAAGATTTTTTTTGATGATGAATTTCTTGCTTATTGATATAATTAATGACATCTGAAATTTGAGATTTCCCATACGAAAACGCACCATAGCCTTTCTGCCATTCAAACCTTACTGATAAAAAATGCTTATCATTTATCCATTTTGAAGAATTACTCTTAATTTGATTCACCAATTCAGAAAGCGCTTGATTTGGTCTCAATCCAATTAAAATGTGAATATGGTCTGGCATTCCATTTATAGATAATAACTTATGATTGTTATTTTGAACAATGCCTGTGATATATTTATAGAGTTCTTCTTTCCAGTCTTTTTGAATCAAAGCCTCTCGAAATTTAACTGCGAAAACCAATTGAATATGAATTTGAGAATAAGTTGCGTTGGAATCCGCCATAGCAATTGAATTTTAGTTAATAGAATCAACCAACATTTCGGTGTTTCGCACCTTCATAATTACAAATATTTCGTTTCTACTACTACCAATATGTCGCGACTTCGTCGCTCAATACTTACTACAATTTAATTTCTACCAACATTCTACAACTTCGTGGCTTCTATACAATATTTTAAGAATTAAAAATCAACTTGGAAAGCTTTTTCTTCGTCAGATTTAATTCCTAAAGCTTCGTAAATATAATCGTAAGTAGAAAGCAAAACTGGCTTACCATTGTAAACACAAACATCGTGTTCAAAATGCGCAGATGGTTTGTTGTCCAATGTTGTAACCGTCCATCCATCATTATGAAACTTCACTTTTTCTGTTCCAAGGTTAATCATCGGTTCGATGGCAAGACAAATTCCGTCTTTCAGAACTTTCCCACTGCCCGATCTTCCATAATTGGGAACTTGCGGATCCTCATGCATTTGTCTTCCAACACCGTGACCAACTAGCTCACGAACAACACCATAACCTTCTTTTTCGCAATGCTTTTGGATAGCATTGGAAATATCTCCTATACGTTTCCCTCTCACACATTGTTCAATTCCTTTATACAAAGATTCTTTTGTAACTCTCAACAGTTTTTTAACCTCATCAGAAACTTCTCCCACTTCAAAAGTATAAGCGTGATCGCCAACAAAACCATTCCAGAAAACACCACAATCTACGGATAGGATTGTACCTTCTTTAATAGGTTCAGCATTCGGAATTCCGTGAACGACTTGATCATTCGGAGAGATACAAAGTGAGGCAGGAAAACCGCCATAACCAAGAAACGCAGGTTCTGCGCCGTGGTCTTTGATAAAATCGTAAGCCAATTTATCAAGATGAAGTGTTGTAACTCCAGGTTTTATTTCTTTAGCTAACATACCTAGAGTTTGGGAAACTAATCTTGCACTTTGCTTCATCAATCGAAGCTCTTCTATATTTTTGAGTTGAATCATTACTTTATTTTAGATATTTAGATAATAGACGAATAGAAAATAGACACCCAAGTCTATCATCTATTCGTCTATTATCTATTTAGTCTTTAATTTTACCAAAAAAGCCCTTTTTTCTTTTCTTTTTTCATTTTGGAGTAGGCATGAACTTCGCCTCCAGCAACCTGGAATTCTATTCTTTCGTTGATGATTTGATAGATTTCTCCCCAACCTGGGAATCCACCAAGATTTCTATCATCAATGAAAAGGTCTGCATCAATTTTTCTGGATTGTGTTTCGGAATCGAAAACCTCGCCTTCAAAACTGGAATTAACAGCATAAAACTCCAATCCGTTTTTTCTGCAAAACTCTACTGCTTCTTCCAAAGATTTACCGTGACGGTAAGTCCAAAGAATCAATCTATAACCTTCTCCCTGAAGTTTTTTCAAAGTTTCGAATGCAAATGTTTTGGCTTTCCCAATTCCCGGATAAGCATCATCTACAATAGTTCCATCGAAATCGATTGCTAGTTTTTTGTTACTTTTTATCATTATTGTTTTTTTATGAAAATAAGTGAGCAAATATACGAATTATATAAATTCCTTTTTTTGAAATTTATTACAAGGACGTTCAAAGGAAAAGCCGGTTTTAAAACCGACTTTCCTATTTTATTTCTAAATTAAATTTTCTTTTTCCCAACACTAAAGGGAGGAAAACTCCTTATACATTTTTAGTTCGCAAGAATATTTCCTGTCATTTCCTCAGGAATTTCTACACCCATCACACTTAAGATAGTTGGAGCTACATCGCCCAATTTTCCTGGTGTCAAATTCCAAGTGTGGTCTTTGTCCATAACAATGAACGGAACCAAATTCGTAGAGTGTTGCGTGTTTGGAGAACCGTCTGGATTTATCATTACATCAGAGTTTCCGTGGTCTGCCAAGATGAAAACTGCATATCCGTGTTCATAAGCTGTAGTTGCCACTTTTTGAATGCAAGAATCCACAACTTCCGCCGCTTTTACCGCCGCTGAGAAAACGCCTGTATGACCGACCATATCTGTGTTCGCAAAGTTAAGAACTACAAAATCCGCGGATTCTTTTTCCAATTCCGGAACAATGGCGTTGGTAATATCATAAGCCGACATTTCCGGTTTCAAATCGTAAGTTGGAACATCTTTCGGACTTGGACAAAGCAAACGTCTTTCTTGAACGAATTCGGCTTCACGACCGCCTGAGAAAAAGAATGTGACGTGTGGATATTTCTCAGTTTCAGCAATTCTGATTTGAGATTTACCTGCAGATTCCAAAACTTCTCCCATTGTTTTTTGAAGAACATTCTCATCAAAAACAACTTTTACATTCTGGAATGTTTTATCATAATTCGTCAAAGTCACATAGTACAAATCCAGCTTTTTCATTCCATACTCCGGGAAATCCTGCTGAGAAAGTACTTCTGTAATCTCACGACCTCTGTCTGTACGGAAGTTGAAAGAAATCACAACATCGTGGTCTTCGATTTTTGCAATTGGGAAATGGTTTTGAACATTCACGATTGGAAGGATAAATTCATCCGTAACATCCTCGTTATAGGAATCCTGAATCGCCTGAACGAAATCTTTCGACTCTTTTCCAACACCATTTACCATTACATCATAAGCCAGTTTCACACGCTCCCAACGCTTATCTCTGTCCATCGCATAATAACGACCAATCACAGAAGCCAATTTTCCGGTTGTAGATTTCATATGATTTAATAAATCTTCGATGAAACCTTTTCCGGATTTCGGGTCGCAATCACGTCCATCTGTGAAAGCGTGAACGAAAACATTGTCTGTAAATCCAAATTCGTGGGCAGCAGTCAATAAACCTTTCAAATGATTGATATGAGAATGCACACCACCATTGGAAACCAACCCAATGAAATGTACTTTTTTGTTGTTGGCTTTAGCATATTCGAAAGCATCTTGGATGACTTGCTCTTTTCCAAGACTTCCATTTTCTACAGCCATATTTAGTTTTACAAGGTTTTGGTAAACGACTCTACCTGCACCAAGATTCATATGACCAACCTCCGAGTTCCCCATTTGTCCAGCCGGTAAACCAACCGCCAAACCACTCGCTTCAAGTGTTGTATTAGGAAAGTTTTTAAGTGCCGAATCTATGAAAGGCGTATTAGCCTGAGCCAATGCAGAAACTTTGTCATTAAGACCGATTCCCCAGCCATCTAATATTGCAAGAATTGCTTTTTTTGACATTTTTAATTTTGTTTTGTTACTACAAATTTACGAAATGAAAAAGGGTTCTAATAATTTTTGACGATTTTTTTGATTGGATCGCTAGCGCGAGCTTCTAGCTCGTGTCTTTGACATTAGTAAATGAAAAAGGGTTCTAATAATTTTTGATGATTTTTTTGATTGAATCGCTAGCGCGAGCTTCCATCTCGTGTCTTGATATTAGTAGGTCCGAGCGGGACGCTCGCACTAGCATGGGAATTTTGATGGGTATTTTTATATATAAGTTAATTTTCAAAATCTAAAATACCATATCAAAGACTACTTTTCAAATATAAATAAAGTGCATATACAGAATCCTCAAAATTTATAAAATATTTTTTACTAGAATCTTTATCTACATAAAAATATTTTTCTGTATATCCTCCTTTATAAACATTTCCAGATTGTCCATTTGTAAACACTATATGATATTCAACATAATCACCCCAAGTAAAATTCATCTTTTTTCTTTCGTCAATTAGTTTATATCCATATTCTGCATCTAAGTTTATAATTGGTTTATTATATTCCTTAATTTTTTTATAATATTTATTCTCAAGAAACCTTACAACATCATCTATATTATTTAATTCATTATGAAACTTAGTTTCATTAATAAAAAGAACATATCTATCAGTACTATCTTGTTTAAATGCAATTAAATTTTCATCAATAAAGTCCTTTTTAAACAAATAATTACCCTCACTCATTTCTAATAATAAAGAATCATTTCCTAAATATTCCCAGCTACCTTTTTCAACAATTCCATTCTTAGATATTAATAATTTATTTTCATTTCTAAAAATAAAAACACGTTTTACTTCATTAATATCTTCAAGAGAAATCCAATGCTGATTCATTAAGATGGTTAAATCATCAAGACGTTTGCTAAATTTCTTAATCTTAGGGATTATATCTGCAAAATATGTTTTCATAAAATCATTAATATTATCCAAATATACATAATGCTCTTACACAAACACAAATCATCTTAATTGTTGAAAGCTTTTTATGAAATACAATTGAAATAAGCTTCATAATTCCTCTTTATAACTTTCATCAATCAACTAACATCTGTAATTTGAAACCCTCATTTAAAGATACAAAATGGACTTAAGAGACCAACAAAAAAATTCCCTATCTTTACAAAACACACCACCTCCTCCATCCTCGTTCAATCCAGAACAAATCCAATACAACTCCAATACAAGTCCAATAGAGTCCAATAGAATAATGGAGGAGTAATGCTGTTGTATTAGACCAAAATTGGTGTTAGTATATACAGTGGATACAGAAAGAGTACACAAACTCCAAAGAAGCATTCACCACATTCCAAAATAATAAGCCATCAACCTTCATACAACATCCTTTCAAAACAATTCCAAATCTTAACTTTCACCACTCAACTAATATCTGTAATTTTAAAGCCTCATTTAAACAGACAAAATGGACTTAAGAGACCAACTAAAAAACCTTTTCCCCGAACACGAAGAACAGGATTTCCAAATGCCCGATGAAGCAAAAGAAAACTTCAAACAGAAAGAACCTTTGGTCTGCAAATTCGAGAAGAAAGGCAGAAACGGAAAACCTGTTACCCTAATCGAAGGCTGGGAAGGCGATGATGAAGGCTTGAAAGAAATCTCGAAAAAAATCAAAACCAAATTAGGAATCGGTGGTTCGGAAAAAGACGGCGTTATCATCATCCAAGGCGACAACCGTGACAAAATAATGACCATCCTAAAAGAAATGGGTTACAAAACAAAACGTGTTGGAGGATGAGAATAATTATTAATGATAAATTATAAATGATGAATGATTTTATCCTTAGAAGTTAAACACAAAGACACTAAGGATTATTTATTATAAATCATACTTTAAGATACAATGAAAAATCTTTGATTTTTATATCGGCGAAGCTAAACTTTGTGCCTTAAAAACAAAATCCTTTTCATTAATAAACCTTTTGTGCCTTTGTGTAATTTCTAAACTTCTAACTTCCTCAGAAAAAAACAATCTTTGAAACAAATTCCTGACAATCAAATCATCATCATTGGCGCTGGTCCTGCAGGATTGATGGCATCGCAAATTCTTGCGGAGAAAGGTTTTAAAGTTCAAATCTACGAACAAAACAAAGCCTCTGGAAGAAAATTCTTGGTAGCAGGAAATGGTGGTTTCAATCTGACTCATAGCGAAGATTTAGAAACTTTTATCGAAAAATATGATGCGCCAGAAATCCGAAATATTGTAAAGAATTTTGATAATAAAAAAGTTATCGATTGGCTTTCTGACTTGGGCGTTACGACCTACGTTGGAAGTTCTGGGAAAATATTTCCTACGAAAAATTTTAAACCGATTCAGGTTTTGAAAGCTTGGCTGGATAGATTGGAACAATTGGGCGTTACAATTCATTATGAGCATACTTTTTTAGATTTTGACGAAAATTCTATTACGCTTAAAAACAGAGAGAAAGAACTTAAAATTGAATATTCAAAATTGATTTTAGCGATGGGTGGAGGTTCTTGGAAAAAGACAGGTTCCGATGCTAAATGGATTGAGATTTTAAAATCAAAAAACATAGACATCACCCCTTTGGAGTCCGCCAATTCTGGTTATAATACAGATTCGAAATTTCATCAATTACAAGGTCAATATCTTAAAAACATCAAAGTATCTTTTGAGAATAATGATAAAATCGGAGAAGTAGTTTTTACAAAATATGGCATCGAAGGAAGTCCCATCTATTACCTAAATCGCTTCACAAGAAAACACGATTTTCCATTAATCATCAACATCGATTTAAAACCGAATCTTTCAGAAGCAGAAATCTTCGAACAACTCAACGGAAATGAAAAGATTAGTCAGATTTTGAAACGAAAATTAAAGCTTTCAACAACCGCACTCAACCTTCTGAAAACTCTAGACAAAGAAAGCTACACCAACATAGAAAACTTATCGAAAACGATTAAGAAATTCCCAATTGAGATTCTGAGTTTCCGACCAATCGATGAAGTGATTTCGACTTCCGGCGGAGTTTCATTCTCCGCTTTGAATGATAAATTGGAACTTTACAATTTCCCGAATGTTTTCTGCGCTGGCGAAATGATAGATTGGGAAGCGCCAACAGGCGGTTATCTTTTGCAAGCCTGTTTCAGTACAGGATTTTGGGTTGCAAATGAGATTTCAAAATTTAATCAAACCACATAGACACATAGAAATTTCTTATAATAAAGAGAAAATAGAAATTTCGTGACACTATTTCCTCTTTCAAAACTATGTGACTATGTGGTGAAAAGAAGTTTGAAAAGAAATGAAAATGTTTTTTTCAAAATTAAAAAGCATCTATCCTTTTGCGGATGAAGAATTTTGTTAACTTTAAGACCTTTTTATTTTCAAAATATTCAAATAAAATAAATTATAAATATGATAAACAAACTAGCAGATTCCGAATTGGTTCTTAATGACGACGGAAGTGTGTATCACTTGAATCTTCTTCCGGAAGACCTTGCAGACAAAGTACTTCTTGTGGGCGACCCAGACAGAGTTCCAAAAGTTTCTAAATTCTTTGATACTATCGAAATCAAGAAAAATAAAAGAGAATTCTACACACACACTGGAACTTTGCGTGGCGAGAGAATCACGGTAATGTCAACAGGAATCGGGACAGAGAACATCGATATCGTGATGAACGAATTGGATGCTTTGGTTAACATCGATTTGAAGGCAAAAGAATTCAAAAAAGAGCACAAGTCGCTGGAGCTTTTCCGTATGGGAACTTGCGGAAGTGTGAATCCTGATATTGAAGTTAACAATATGCTGGTGACAGAAAATGTAGTTGGGCTTGACGGATTAATGCATTTTTATCAGGATTATAACTTTGAGAATGAATTCAGTAAGAATTTCTTGGAGAAGTTTCCTTATGAGAGAATCAAGCCAATGTTGTATTTCTCAGATTGGGCAGAAGATATCGCTGGTTATTATGCTGATGCAAAATACAGAGGAAACACGGCAACTTTCCCTGGATTCTATGCACCTCAAGGTCGTCAGTTAAGACTGAAAGCTTTGGATGACAAATTCCTTGAAACTTTGAATGACCTTGGTGTTTCTAACTTCGAAATGGAAACTTCGGCAATCTATGGTTTATCCAAATTGTTAGGACACAAAGCAATCACTGTGAACTGCGTTATCGCCAACAGAAGACGTGGCGAATTTGCAAGCGATCATCACGCATCAGAAAAAATGATGATTGAGTGGGTTCTTGACAGAATTATTAAGTAGAAGTTAGAGATTAGACTTTAGATATTAGAAAAGCAATATTCAGAAATGAATGTTGCTTTTTGTTTTTATTTAGTTTCTCACAAAACAACTTTCAATATGGTCATCCACAATTCCGGTAGCCTGCAGATGAGAGTAGATAACCGTAGAACCTAAAAATTTGAATCCTCTTTTCTTCAAATCTTTGCTAATGGCATCAGACAATTCAGTTGTCGCTGGTGCTTCTGTATGAACTTTCCAAATGTTCACAATTCGGTTTCCGCCTGTGAAGGTTGAGATGTAATTATAAAAACTCCCGAATTCTTTCTGAAGTTCCATAAACTTCTGCGCATTGGAAATGGAAGCGTTTACTTTTAATCGGTTTCTCACGATTCCTGTGTCCTGCATCAATTCCTCGATTTTACCTTCGCCATATTTTGCAATCTTCTTATAATCGAAATTATCAAATGCTTTTCTGAAAGTTTCTCGCTTTCTTAGAATCGTAATCCAGCTCAATCCTGCTTGGAAACTTTCGAGAATCAGAAACTCAAACATTGTTGCATCATCGATTACCAATCTTCCCCATTCTTCGTCGTGATACTTTTGATAGAGTTCATCCGTTCCGCACCACGCACATCTAATTTTTTCCATTGCTTTTAATTTTGACGTCAATTTAGGAAACATTATAAATTCAAAACAAAACATTAACGTTCATTAAGATTTCTCGGCATTCTAATTGAATAATTGATTAACATCAAATCAAATTTTTCAATATTAATCACTAAAAACAAAATATTATGAGTACGCACGACGAAAAATACAATGACGCAGAAAGAGCTGTAAACAGAACAGAAAATTCTTTGGAAAGTGCAGCGGATACCGCTAAAAACAAAGTAAATGAGTATGCAGACAGAGCTCGCTCATATATAGATGAGCAGAAAAGGAAAAATGAGGAGCCAACAAGAGACGGTTTCTTCGAAAATCTGAAATCTAATATTTCCGACACTTGGGAAGACACAAAAGACTTCGCAGATAAAGCATGGGAAACAACAAAAGACACAGCTTCTGATGCTTGGGAAAAAACCAAGGACACCGCAGAAGATGTGAAAGCAGAATTCAGAAAAGCAACTAATTAGTTTTAAGTTAGTAATAGTTTTTCACGAAAAGGAGAAGACAACAATTTGTCTTCTCCTTTTTAATTATATTTGCCAATTATTAATAATGAAGATGAAGAACTTACTATTTTCTGTCTTATTTTTAGGATTTTTTGCAAATTCTCAAACATTCAATCAAGATTACGCGAATGTCGCTAATTTGGTTTCTCAGACCAATATCAACACTTATTTACAGGAATTTGAAGCTTTGGGCGTGAAAACCACAGGCTCAACAGCCAACAACAATGCTTATAATTGGTTAAGAAACAAATATCTTTCCTTCGGATATTCGGAAACTGAAATCACAAAAGATTCTTTTAATTACGGCGCGCAATCAACGTCCAATATTATTGTTACAAAAACGGGAACCAAATATCCTAACACTTACATTATTGTTTGCGGACATTACGATACAATTACAGGAACAGGGACTAATGATAACGGAAGTGGTGTTTCCGTAATTCTGGAATTAGCGAGACTACTCAAAAATGTTCCTACAGAATATTCAATCAAATTCATCAATTTTTCAGGCGAAGAACAAGGATTGCTTGGTTCTCAGCATTATGTAACAAGTGTCGTGAATGGAACGTCTCCGAAAATGAGCATTCGTTTGGTTCTTAATATCGATGAAGTTGGCGGAATCAAAGGTCAAACCAATGACACGATTACTTGCGAAAGAGATGAATCTAATAGTCCAAGTTCCAACAACTCGGCGTCCAATACTTTCACACAACAATTGATGAATTGTGTGACGCTTTATTCCACTTTGAAAACCAATTTGAGTTACGCCTACGCATCGGATTATATGCCATTTCAATCAAATGGAGAAATCATCACCGGACTTTTCGAGTACAACGAAACACCTTATGCACACACGGTTAACGACACTTATTCTAATCTAGACCCAGTTTACATTTACAATATTGCGAAGGCTACAACTGGAGCAGTTCAACATTTTGCGATTGCAAGTCAAATGCTAAGCTTAGATACTGCAAAAGAAGCTTTGAAAAATTTCAAAGTTTCCCCAAATCCGGCAAAAGACTATCTTCATCTGGAAATTCCGAGTAATAAAAATCAAAAGTTTAGCTTTACGATAACAAATCTTGAAGGAAAAACAGTCAGTAAAACCGAAAATCAAATAAGGATTGATATTTCCAAACTTCCAAAAGGTGTTTATCTTGGAACTTTTAAAATAGATAACCAACAGATTACTAAGAAAATCATAGTTGAATAAAAGATTGTTCAAAATGACAAACATTCTTTAAACCACAAAAAAATCATCCAAAAGAGCAAAAAACCAAGTTTTATAAAACAACTTTTTCAACTTTTAATATGCTTAAAAAGAACAACAGCTTTTGTGGCTTTTGTGGTTTTAAAACAAGTCAAAAATTCGGCAGGTAATTTGCTATGAAGTTTTTCAAATTTTGAAATAATCAATCGTAATTAATTCGTTTTACGAAATCTAAAATCACTATCTTTGTGCCTATGCAAAAAATCTTAATAGTAGAAGACGAAAAAGCAATTTCCGGAGTTCTACACAGTATTTTATCAGATGAACTACCAGATTACCACTTCGAAATAGCCGAGGACGGTTTGGAAGGTTTCAAATTTCTAGAGAAGGAAGACTTCGCTCTAGTGATTTCTGATATCAAAATGCCAAAAATCTCCGGTACCGAATTACTAAAACAAACACTTCAGATAAAACCAGAAACTACTTTTGTAATGATTTCCGGTCACGCAGATATTGACACTGCCGTCAGCTGTTTGAAAGAAGGTGCGTATGATTTCATTTCCAAACCAATTGACATCAATCGATTGATAACAAGTGTAAAAAATGCGCTTGACAAAGGAAATCTTCAAAAAGCCAACACCAATCTGAAGCAGGAAAATTCTCAACTTAAGAAAAAAGTCAACAAAAAATATCAGATGATTGGTAATTCTTCTGCACTTAAGAGAATCCAAGAAATCATTGATAAAGTGGCTCCTTCCGACGCAAGAGTTCTAATCACAGGACCAAACGGAGCGGGTAAAGAATTGGTAGCTCACGCTATCCACTCCCAAAGCGAACGTTCCCGCGGACCAATGGTAGAAGTTAACTGTGCTGCGATTCCTTCAGAATTGATTGAAAGTGAATTATTTGGTCACGTAAAAGGTTCTTTTACTGGAGCAATCAAAGATAAATCTGGAAAATTTGAGCAGGCTAACGGCGGAACTATTTTCTTGGATGAAATTGGTGATATGAGTTTAGTCGCTCAAGCCAAAGTTCTAAGAGCATTGCAGGAAAGCAAAGTTTCTCCTGTCGGAAGTGACAAAGAAATCAAAGTAGACGTCCGTGTTATCGCTGCAACCAATAAGAATTTGTCTAAAGAAATTGAGCAAGGAAAATTCCGTGAAGATTTGTTTCACAGGCTTTCTGTAATCGAAGTCAATGTTCCATCGTTGAATGACAGGAAAGAAGATATCCCATTATTAGTGGAATATTTCACTCAAGTTATTGCGAACGAAAATGGTTCTGCTCCAAAGAAATTTGATGAGAAATCTATCAAAGCATTACAGCAATTTGACTGGACAGGAAACATCAGAGAACTTAGAAACGTTGTAGAAAGATTAATCATTTTGGGTGCTGACCCTGTGACTGCTGATGACGTCTCGAATTTTGTAAAGAAGTAAGCTTAATTAAATATTATATTTAACCGCAGTTTCTTCTGCGGTTTTTTTTTGAAATTTTTTGAACACAAAGCTCACAAAGAATTTCAAAAAAAGATTATAATCATTTAAGTTCACAAAGGCGTAAAACTTATTAAAGAAAATAAAACCTTGGTTAAGCGAAGCGACTTTGTGAACAAAAAAAATAAAAAACTTTGTGGACTTTGTGTTCAAAAACAAACTTAAAAATAAAAAAATGAACTTTTTAAATAAACAATATACACAGGAAGGACTGAAACTGGCACTTCCTGTAATGCTGACACAAGTTGGACAAGTATCTGTAAACCTGTTCGATAACATCATCGTGGGAAAACTTTTAGGAGCGCAGGCTTTAGCTTCGGTTTCTCTTGGTAATGCCTTATTTTTCTCAATTTTTGTATTGGCTTTGGGATTTTCTTTTGCGATTCCGCCTTTGGTTTCTGAAGCTAATTCTCAAGGGAAACACGACACTATCAATTCGGTTTTCAGACACGGATTTGTGATTAATCTGGGAATCGGGATTTTGCTGATGATAATTTTGTTATCTGCACTTCCATTGATTTATCATCTTGATCAGCCGAAAGAAATTATTCCAAATACAATTAGTTTCTTGAGCATAATGGCTTTTACGATGATTCCGTTTATGATGTTCCAGACTTTAAGAGAAGTTTCGGAAGGATTAGGATTTACCATAGGTGTGACGAAAGCCACGATTATTGCGAACGTTATTAATATTGCATTGAATTACGTTTTCATCAAAGGACTTTTCGGATTGCCTGCAATGGGTGTTCAAGGTTCAGCTTTAGCAACTTTGATTGCCAGAATCTTTATGGTCGTATTCTTATATTTTGTATTGGTAAAAGAACCAAAAACTAGACGATATATCAAAGAATTCTCATTGAAAATTTCAGAATTCAGTAAAGAGATGTTTTCCAAAATGATAAAACTGGGATTCCCAACTGCAATGCAAATGTTCTTTGAAGTTACAGCTTTTGCAGCGGCGGCTTTTATTTGTGGATTAATTAGTTCGACTGACATTGCTTCTCATCAGATTGCGTTGTCTATGGCTTCATTTACCTTTAATCTTTGTATTGGTTTTAGTGTGGCTTCTACGGTGATGATTGGAAACAAAATGGGCGTTGGAGATTATGCAGGTTTAAGAAAAATCGGAATTAATAATTTCAAACTAACTTTAATTTATATGGGATTCTGTGGTTTGATATTCATTCTTTTCAGAAATGTTCTTCCCCATTTTTTCACTAAAGAAAGTGATGTTTTGGTTATCAATTTAGCTTCGAAACTAATGATTATTGCGGCACTTTTCCAGTTATCAGACGGAATTCAGGTTACGGCTTTAGGTTGCCTGAGAGGAATTCAAGATGTGAAAATCCCTAGTATTATTACTTTTGTTGCGTATTGGGTTTTCACGATTCCTGTTGGATTTTTCCTTTGTGTGACAATGAAAATGGGTGCATTTGGGATGTGGATTGCGTTGGGAATTGGATTAACGATTTCTGCGATTCTTTTGGTTATTAGATTTTTGAGGTTGAGCAAGAGGAAAGCTTTGGCTTTGGCTAATTAATAATAAAGAATTAAAATGAAAAAATGTCTTTATTCTATTTTGGCGTTAGCAATAGTAAGTTGTGCAAGTTTATCAACTGATTATCGCTATGACAAAACCGACAAAGGCGAATTATATTTCCCAACTTTCGATGAAACAAAATATAAAAGGGATACAATAAATAGCGGTCCAAACGATTCATTAAGTTCATTTACTAATAAATGGTATTCTAAACATCTTTATACTTTAAAAGAGCCAATTTTATTTAATAAAAAAGGTAAAGAACAAAACATAATAAGATTCACCCATTTAGGAACTTGGTCAAATCCTTATTCATACAGAATTGAGCAAGTTGATGATAAATTTCTATCAATTTATAAACGAACAAATGGTTTAGGTGGTTATGAAACAGGAAATCTAGTTAATAATAAAACCAGAGAAATAAGTTCTAAAAAATGGAATGAGATACTAGAAAAAATTAAAAAAATCAATATTTGGAATTTTCCAACCAATGAAACAAGAATGTACACCGATGGAGAAGAATGGATTTTGGAAATATTAATTGATGGCGAGTATCATTTAATAGTTAGAACTAGTCCGGACAGTAATGAGGATGAAAAAGAATTTGTTGAATTATGTAAACTAATCGAAAAATCAAGTAAATAAAAAACATTTCTTCCTTTAATCTTTAATACAGATTTTAAATTTTTAAATTTGCAACTCAATATTTTACAATGACTATCAAACAACATATACAATCTAAAATATCGGAAATCGTTTCCAAATTATACAGCATCGAGAATGTGACGCTGGAAGTCCAGAAGAACAAAACGGAGTTTGAAGGCGATTTCACAATCGTGATTTTTCCACTGGTAAAACTGGCAAAAAAAAGCCCAGATGTTCTTGGAAATGAACTTGGTGAAGAAATCAAAAATCAAATCGATTTCATAGAAAATTTCGGAATCGTGAAAGGTTTTCTGAATTTGAAAGTTAAAGACTCAGCGTTCTTACAAGAGTTTTCTGAAACGGAAAAGAACTTCGATTCTACACCTTTCAAAAAAGAAACGGTAATGGTGGAATATTCTTCGCCAAATACCAATAAACCGCTCCATTTGGGACACATCAGAAATAATCTTCTCGGTTTTTCTGTGGCTGAAATCCTGAAAGCGGATGGTTATAATGTTATCAAAACTCAAATCATCAACGACCGTGGAATCCACATCTGCAAATCGATGTTGGCTTGGGAAAAATTCGGGAACGGAGAAACGCCTGAATCTACAGGTTTGAAAGGCGATAAATTGGTCGGAAACTATTATGTGGAATTCGACAAATTATATAAATCCGAAATCAAAGCGCAACTTGCTGACGGAATCGACGAAGAAACAGCAAAAAAACAAGCGCCTTCTATCATCGAAGCTCAAGAAATGCTTTTGAAATGGGAACAAAATGATGCTGACGTTCGCAAACTTTGGGAAATGATGAATTCTTGGGTTTATGCAGGATTTAATCAGACTTATGCGAGATTGGGCGTTAATTTTGACCAAGTTCAGTACGAGAGTAACACTTATCTTTTGGGGAAAGATTTGATTCAGCAAGGTTTGGAAAATGGTGTTCTTTACAAAAAAGAAGACGGTTCTGTTTGGTGCGACCTGACGGACGAAGGTCTTGACCAAAAACTATTGTTGCGTTCAGACGGAACTTCGGTTTATATGACGCAGGATTTGGGAACTGCTGTGGAGCGTTTCAAGGATAATAACATCCAAAGATTGATTTACACTGTTGGAAACGAACAGGATTATCACTTCCAAGTTTTGTTCAAAATCTTGAAGAAATTGGGTTATAATTGGGCTGAGCATCTTTATCATTTGTCTTACGGAATGGTTGAATTGCCAGAAGGAAAAATGAAATCCCGTGAAGGAACTGTGGTTGACGCAGATGACCTTGTTCAGGAAATGTATCTGACTGCGAAAGAAAAATCTCAGGAACTTGGTAAGTTGGAGAGTTTAAGTGATGAAGAGAAAGAGCGCTCTTATGAGACGGTTGGATTGGGCGCTTTGAAATATTTCATCTTGAAGGTTGACCCGAAAAAGAAAATGCTTTTCAATCCTGCAGAAAGTATCGATTTTAATGGAAATACAGGTCCGTTTATTCAATATACTTATGCGAGAATTCAGTCGCTTTTGGATAAGGCAAATTATTCTGCAAAAGGGCTTTCTGAGGCTTATCTCCCGAACGTTGGTGAGAAAGATTTGATAATGCTTCTTTCGGAGTTCAAAGATGTTATTGCAAAAGCTTCGGAATCACTTAGTCCTGCGTTAGTTGCAAATTATGTTTATGAATTGGTGAAAGCTTACAACTCTTTCTATCAGAACAATCCAATTTTGAATCAAAATGATGAGAATGCGAAACAATTCCGTCTTCAGATTTCTGATTTGGCTGGAAAAACGATTAAGAAAGGACTTTCTCTTCTTGGAATTAATGTCGTGAATAGAATGTAAAATCATTTGCAATATAAATTTGAAACTCTGCTGATGGACTGCCCCCAAAAAGTTATACACTTTTTAGGGGCATTTTTTATGAGAAGA
>NZ_DAMBRK010000019.1:0-69245 GCF_032055105.1 Epilithonimonas sp. | reverse complement strand
TTCTCATAAAAAATGCCCCTAAAAAGTGTATAACTTTTTGGGGGCAGTCCATTTTGGGAGTTTTACATTTTTGGCAATTTAATTTAGAATAGTAAAGCCTTCTGATACGCATTTTCCAACCCATCAAGGTTTTTACCTCCTGCTGTTGCGAAGCCCGGATTTCCACCGCCGCCGCCCTGGATTTCTTTAGCTAAGTCTTTAATCAACGCTCCGGCCTGATAAATTCCTGCCAAATCATCAGAAACGCCAACAGTAATCATTGGTTTCCCGTCTGCGTCAGAAAGGATGATTGTGATGGAAGTTGGGATTTCTTTCTTCAATTGGAAGACGATATCTTTGATTGAACCGGCATCCAGTGAAGTTCTTTTTACCAAAAGTAATTTATCTCCTTTTTGCTCGTAAGCGCCTTTCCAGTCTCCGATTTCGCCTTTTGCTTTTTCTTTTTTGAAAGCCTCAACTTCAGATTTTAAGGTGGCATTTTCTTCGATTAATTTTTCGATAGAACGTACAACATCTTTAGATTTCAGCAATTGAGAAAGCTCAGTGATTTGTTTTTCCAAACCTTTGAAGTATTCATCAGATTTATCTCCTGAAATGGCTTCAATTCTTCTGATTCCAGCTGCTGCAGAACTTTCGGAAACGATTTTAAAATGACCAATTTCGCTGGTATTTTTTACGTGAGTTCCACCGCAAAGTTCCATCGAAGTTCCGAACTGGATCATTCTCACGCTGTCGCCATATTTTTCGCCAAAAAGAGCCATTGCACCTCTGTCTAAAGCTTCTTGAATTGGGATGTTTCTAAACTCTTGCAATGCAATGTTTTCTTTTATTTTTGCATTCACTTTATCTTCAACCAAAGTCAGTTCTTCCTCCGTCATTTTATTAAAATGTGAGAAGTCGAAACGCAGATAATCAGGACCAACAAATGAACCTTTCTGCTCTACGTGAGTTCCCAAAACTTCTCTCAAAGCTTCGTGCAACAAATGTGTTACCGAGTGATTTGCCTCAGATTTTTTTCTGTCAGAAGCGTTTACTTTAGCATAGAAAACTGCACCTGCATCTTTAGGAAGTCCGTTGATTAAGGAAATAATCAAACCATTTTCTTTTTTAGTTTCTAAAACTTCAAAGCTTTCGGTAGCATTTTCAAGAATTCCTTTATCCCCGATTTGCCCACCACCTTCTGGATAGAAAGGCGATTCGCTTAAAACAACTTGATAAAATTCTCCGTCTTTGTTTTCTACTTTTCTGTATCTTGTAATGTAAGTTTCAGTCTCAATTTTGTCGTAACCCACAAAGTTTTCAGGCTTTTCTTCTAACGTTACCCAGTCGTAAACTTTCTGTGCAGAATCTGCTTTTGAACGTTGTTTTTGTTGATTTAAAGCATCTTCAAATCCTGCTTCGTCAATCGTTAAACCTTTTTCCTCAGCAATAATTCTCGTTAAATCATCAGGAAAACCATAAGTATCGTACAATTCGAAAACTTCTTCCGTTGGCAATACTTTTTTACCTTCAGAAATCGTCTGCTGAATTAATTTTTCAACTCTAATTAATCCTGTTTCAATCGTTCTTAAAAATGATTCTTCTTCACTTTTAATCACTTCCGTAACCAAAGTTCCTTGTTTTTCCAATTCCGGAAAGAAATTACCCATTTGCTCCTGTAAAACAGCTACTAACTGATATAGGAAAGGTTCTTTTTGGTCTAAGAATCGGTAAGCGTAAGAAATTCCTCTTCTTAAAATTCTTCTGATCACATAACCCGCTCCTCCGTTGGAAGGCAACTGTCCGTCTGCTATTGCAAAAGAAACCGCTCTGATGTGGTCAACCACAACACGGATGGCAATGTCTTTTTCGTCCGTTAAAATTCCGGTATATTTTTTACCTGAAAGTTCCTCAACTTTAGCAATTAAAGGTGTGAAAACATCCGTATCGTAATTAGATTCTTTCTGCTGTAAAGCCATGCAAAGACGCTCGAAACCCATTCCGGTATCGATGTGTTTTGCAGGAAGATTTTCCAAAGAACCGTCAGCTTTTCTGTTGAAGTGCATGAATACGAGATTCCAGATTTCCACAACCTGAGGATGGTCGTTATTCACCAATTCCAAACCTGAAACTTTTGCTTTCTCTTCGGCACTTCTCAAATCCACATGAATTTCAGAACAAGGTCCGCAAGGTCCGCTTGCACCCATTTCCCAGAAATTATCTTTCTTGTTTCCATTGATGATTCTGTCTTCAGAAATGAATTCTTTCCAATAATTGTAAGCTTCATTGTCTCTTTCAAGATTTTCTTTTGCATCTCCTTCAAAAATGGTTACGTAAAGATTTTCTTTTGGAATTCCGTACACTTCTGTCAACAACTCCCAAGCCCACGAAATCGCTTCTTTTTTGAAATAATCGCCAAAAGACCAGTTTCCCAACATCTCAAACATCGTGTGGTGATACGTATCACGACCTACATCATCCAAATCATTATGCTTCCCGGAAACTCTCAGACACTTCTGAGTATCGGCAATTCTTGAGGCTTTCGGCTCTTTGTAACCTAAAAAATAATCTTTGAACTGTGTCATTCCGGAGTTGGAAAACATTAGTGTCGGGTCATCTTTAAGAACAATTGGCGCAGAAGGAACAATAAGGTGTTCTTTGCTTTTGAAAAAATCTAAAAATTGCTGTCTTATCTCTTGTGAAGTCATTTTAGTTGTTGGTTGTTGGTTGATAGTTGATTGCTGTTTATGTACATCAACTTTTGGTTGGCAAAT
Source organism: Epilithonimonas sp. (assembly GCF_032055105.1). Lineage (GTDB taxonomy): Bacteria > Bacteroidota > Bacteroidia > Flavobacteriales > Weeksellaceae > Epilithonimonas. The sequence continues at coordinate 66,492 of NZ_DAMBRK010000019.1, read as the reverse complement.
TTAAGAAAATTTGGTTTAAATATTAGTTATTGTATTATTCAATATAGTTTTGGAAGAGTAATTTTAAACGCAAAGATTTTATTACGATAATTTGTGATTTAGGATGCAAAGATTAATCAATGAATTGATTTTATGAAGCTTGATTTATAGCTTGTTTACAATTCTATGTATTCCGTCTTTTAAAAGTGGTGAATTAAAATTTATTAGAAGAGCAAGCTTTAGTCCTGTTAATTTTAAATATGTGTTTGTTTGAAAATAATCTATGGAATGTAACTCTCGCACAGCCTTATTTTCTACAATAAGTTTATTTTCAACAATCATTTCAACTTTGTAGGCTTTGTCTATCTTGATACCTTTATAAATTGTTGACAGAAAAACTTGAGTTTTCACATCGAGACCTAACTGTTGTAATTCATAAAGAAGTGCAGATTCATACGCACTTTCAAGTAATCCAACCCCTAGCGTTCTGTGAACTTCAATCGCTGCTCCTATAACTTTATACGATAATTCATTTTCTGTCATACATTTGTGTGCTTGTTGTTTATTTTCCACCTTAATAATTGCAGATTCATCTGCCTTTGCTTTCTTAAATATAAGAACCCCGTTAAAAAAACTTTGCGTTTAATAATTTTTCATAAATCAGCGGAACAATGTCAATCAAATTCAATTATAAATCACATCAAAATTGGCTTCTTAGAATTTTTCAACATTGGGTCTATTTCCTTGAATGCATTATTAGAAACAGTTGGACAACCCCAGTCTTCTGGCGAACCTTTTGGATAAACTTCATCGTCGCTCATTTTTCCCCAAGAATGGAAGACAATAATTCTTTTCAAAGCATTGCTATTAGCTTCGTCTAGACCGTGCATCAGATATTTCACATTCACTCCCCAATTACTATAACCTCTTTCTCCCAATCTATATTTTCCCAAAGAAGAAAGATGACTGTTATCTTCATTACTAAAACTTGGATTATCTTTTGAAGAATCGAAACTCCAAAATCCATTTCCACAACCGTGACCTACCAAATATTTTTGCGAAATTTCATTTTTATTAAAGTCATAGATAAAAAAACGTTTGAGCCCCGAATGCAAACTCATATCAATCAAAATGCAAAAATCTGTATTGAAGTTTTTGGTTTTACAAAACTCTAATGCGTCTTTGCTTTTTTGTTTAGTTTTGAAAATATTAATAACAGGCTTAGATTCAGTAACCGAATCTGTTGTAGGCAGAAAATTTGGTTTTAAGTTTTCTTTTTGACATCCAGAAATGATTATCAGAAATAATAAATAAAAAGACTTTCTCATTCTTATTTATAATGCTGAAAAATACCAAAATCCGTAGGAGTCCAAAGCGCAGCTTTTTGTCCGGCAGCTTTTAACCCATTATTTGCCCAAGTATTGCAAGTATAAGTGAAGTTATAACTGCCTTTTGCATCATAAAAAGCATCGTTATTTCCGTAAACTGCATCAGTTTTTATCAGAATATAGTTGCCTTTTAAGTCTTTATCGAATTTATCGTCTATGAATTTGATAAGATTTTGATATTGCTGTTCCGTTATCAGCATTTTTTTACAATCATCGCCTGATTGCATTTTTTTGTAATAAGTGCAATGCATCGCAGAATCGCTTAACCAAAAAGCAGCTTTGAAAGCTGTTGAAAACTTGAGATCAGACCAATTCGGTGTATCAAGATAGAAACCTTTGTCGCCCCAACCGAAAGAAATGTAGTTAAAATCCGTCTGTTTCCCTTTTGTATTTTCGAATGGTAATTTCTCGCTCCAATCGACATATTTTGTTTTGACAGGAACCACCAAATCTGTATGTACACCATTGGTCAAGATGTACAATTCTATCGTTTTTGGTTCGTCAGTTTTTTCAGCTTCTACTGGAATATAAGGAATCAATAATCCCAAAATGATATACAAAAAAACGACTCCAATTATGAAGCCGATTATTTTTATGATTATTAGCAGCATTTTTTTCATCCGGTTGTTTTTACGAATCGTAGAGAACAATAAAGATAATAAAATTTTCAAAGCAAAATAGATATGTTAATTTTTTTTAATTTTTCTTGGAATTATGGAAATTTATTTTGAAATTTAATAACGAAAAATCACTAATATATGCCGAAAAAACGCCATTCCAACAAAAGATTAAAAATTAGAGTAAAAGTTGCACCGAAAAGAGTTCAAAAACGAAAATAACTTGATAAAACGGGATTTTACTCTGATAAAAAATCGAGATTCCGTTTTAGTCCTGCAAACTTTGTCCGCTTAACTGCAGATTTTCTGAAAACCGAGGAAAAAACTTCTTGGGTAATGTCTTTCCACTCTTGTTTTGTAAAGTTTTTGAGCTGAGAATTCGGTTGAAATTTCTCTTCCAAAGTAGGAGCCGAAAAACGATTCCAAGGACAAACATCTTGGCAAACATCGCATCCAAACATCCAATCGTCCATTTTATCTTTGAAAAAATCAGGAATTTGGTCTTTCAGTTCGATGGTTGCGTAAGAGATGCACTTGCTTCCGTCAATGATTTTATCAGAAATAATCGCTTGAGTCGGACACGCATCTATACACTTGGTACAGCTTCCACAATGGTCTGTAACTGGAAAATCTTCGACTAAATCCAAATCACAGATAATCTCTGCTAAAAAGTAAAAAGAACCATATTTTTTGGTAATGAGGTTCGAGTTTTTTCCAACCCATCCAATTCCGGATTTCTTAGCCCAAGCTTTTTCTAAAACCGGTGCTGAATCTACAAAAACACGAAAAGAGAACTCTCCTATCTCATCCTGAAGTTCAGCAACCAGCGTTCTCAGTTTTTCTTTGATAACCTCGTGATAATCTTCCCCATAAGCATATTTCGCGATTTTGAAATTCTCGTTCTGAAGTTTTTCTTCCGGAAAATAATTATAACTCAGAGAAATCACAGACTTAGAACCCTCCACAAGTAATCTCGGGTCAAGACGCTTATCGAAATAGTTTTCCATATATTTCATCTCACCGTGATGATTGTTTTTCAACCAATTTTCCAGATGAGACGCTTCTTCTTCCAAAAAATCCGCTTTTGAAATTCCACACGACTGAAACCCAAATGCAGAAGCTTTGGTTTTGATAAGTTGCGTGTGTCTTTCTTTAGGATTCATAAATATTTTGCGAAATTAATGTTTTATAATTTTATCGCAAAGGCGCAAAATCTTTACTGTAATAATTTTGTTGTGAAAGTCGCAAAGTTTTAAATCTTCGATTTTTGAGTTAGGTTTTTCTAAAATTTTTATCTTAAAGTAAACTCAATTTTTGAAATTTATATTGTAGTTTTGTTACAATTAAAACAGTAAAAATTTAAAATTATGGCAATAGAAGAAATATTGAAAGCGGGAAACTATCATTTGATTGATGTTCGTGAACCTTTGGAATTGGAAATGGATGGAAACATTGCAGAAGCTAATAATATTCCTTTAGGAGATATCGAAGCTCACATCGATGAAATCAGAGCTTTGGACGGAAATGTGATTTTCTTCTGCAGGTCAGGAAACCGTTCAGGAAAAGCAACAGAGTTTTACAAATCTCAAGGTTTTGAAAATGTTTATAACGGCGGCGGTTACAATGATCTTAGCCAAACTTTGGAAAATCTTTAAGATATTTTACCCCAACCCTAAAGGCAGTAAATTAGATTCTATAAAAAAGGAAAAGCGGGAAATATTTCCCGCTTTTTTAGTTTTTACCCCTTGACAGAAGCCACATTACTAAGCCAATAACACCGACTACGAGGATAATTCCCCACCACATACCAGCTTTAAAAATAGTTTCCACTGCTTCACAGCTTGTTAACAATCCTAACATTAGGAATAATGGAATAATATTGATATATTTTTTCATAATTTATTTATTTGTGATGAAAATTCAAAACTTAAGCCAAAATGTTATTTTCTTATTAAAATTTGGAGTTTTAATTTTCATTTTGAATAAATTATCAAAAATAAAACCACTGAAAATCAGTGGTTATTGGTTTAGGCTTTTATCGTTTTTTTTATTTTATTTTTGTTCGTCCTCTCTTCTATTTTGTTGACGATATATCCAATTATAAAAGGAGCTGCCCAAGTCAGAGCCATTCTTAACAATCTTGATTTCATAACATTAAATTTTTAAGATTATAACAAGAAATGCGCCATTATTGATTTTCATCAGAACTGTAATTACGAACAGCTTCTTTAAGACTTTTATGAATCCTTTGTTTTAATTTTCTTGGTCCTAAAACTTTTATAAACTCTCCCATCCCCAGAATCATTCTTTCTAATTCGAAATTCAACTGAACACAGATTTTGAAAGTTGTTCCGGTTTCATCTTCTTTAATAATTTCCTGAGAATGATGGAAAGGTTTTGTTGTAACGTAAGGTGCATGTTTTCTTGTAACGAAAAAAATGACATTCTGCGGTCGCTGTGTCTCAGAAACTGTAGCTCCAATCACTTCTCCAAAATATCTGTCCGCATTGAAATCTTTATCAATATATTCGATTTTGTCTTCAATAGTGATTTCTTCCATTCTGTCCAAGGCGAGATTCATAATGCTATTTTTATGAAAACAGATGAGAAACCAACGGTTGTTATATTCCTTCAACAATTGCGGATGAACTGTCAGAATATTCATTTCCCTTGCTTTGAAACTTTTGTAGCAAATCTTTAAAACCTTTTTGTTCAAAATACTTTCGTAGAGAATATCAATATGCTCAAGACCTTTCAATTGTTCATTTTTGTCAAGATGAATAATCGATTTCTGATTAGTCGATTGAATCGAATCTTCCAATTTCTGAATCACACCATTCATCTCCTTAAACATCGAAAAATCCTTGAATTGTTTCAGAATCTGAACCGCATTATTCATTGCTTTCAAATCATTTTCGTTGACCGAAATATTATGAATACTGTAATCTGGGTCGCTATAACGATAAAATCTTCTTTCATAAACTTCAATCGGCGCTTCATAACCGAATTTTTCACTTCGCATATTCTGCAAATCCAACTGAATCGTCCGTTTGCTCACAAAAGATTCTTTGCCATCAAACTCAAATAATGCTTCGGAACATTCGTCAATCAAATCTTCCAAAGTATATTTTTTATATTTATTCTTCAGACATTTGTCTAATGTTTTGTAACGGATTAATGCATTTTTATTGGATGACATAGAATAATTATAAATGATTAATTATGAATTATAAATGAATTTGAATTGTCATAAAATCTGATATACGTTTAATGTCTAACTTCTAACATCTCTATTCTAATCTCTATTTCTTAAAGCCTCTCCTTCAAAAGAAATCCCGTCCCAGCCAAATTCAATAAAGTTTCTGATATTCTGATGGTCATTTCCTTCAGGATTTTGTAAAACATCTGTTCTGTAAAAATCTCCGAATAATGCTAAAGTTTCTTCTTTCGAAAGTTGATTCAATTTCGCAAAACTGAAAACTTTGCAAGAACCATTATTTTGATTGGCTTCATTGATAGTATTTCCATTCGTAAATTTCGTTGGAGTGAAATCATAATTCTCATCAATGAAAGCAATCACGTCTTTGAAATCAATTGTTTCTGGAGAATTTTTAAGTTGTTCTAAAATCATTTTAATAAAATTTCATCAAAAATATTTAAAATAATTTTCCTACGCAAAAACATTGCGCACTTGTACAATTACTTTGCATCATCAAAATAAACAAAATGAAAACAATTACAGGAAAGGATTTAATCGCTTTAGAATTCGCACCGAAAAAATGGTTTGCTGAAGCTTTGGAATATATCAACGAAAATAACCTTGATGAAACTCAAATGAAAGAATATCTGGAGCAGTTCAAATCTTCGGAACCGATTTCATTATTAGAAAATCCTGCAGAATTCATCATCAACATCAGAGCAGAAAATGAAAGCGAAAATGACAACGTAGAAAAAGTCATCAACACAATGAATGTCTTGATGAAAACTCCAACATTAATTCACGGTGCTATTATGCCGGATGCTTGTCCAACCGGACCGGAAGGTCATATTCCCGTTGGCGGAGTTGTAGTTGCGAAAAACGCCATTCATCCCGGATTTCATAGCGCAGACATCTGCTGTTCTGTGATGTTGACAGATTTTGGAAAAGTAAATCCAAAAGATGTTTTGGACGCAGCACATTCTAACACACATTTCGGTTACGGCGGAAGACCTCGAGGTGAGCAAATGCCGATGTCTCAGGAATTGATGGATGCTTTCAGAGAAAATCTTTTTCTGAATGATGAAAACTTAATCAGCATCGCTCGTTCTCATATGGGAACTCAAGGTGACGGAAACCATTTCTTGTTTGTCGGAATTTCTAAAAATACAGGAAATACAATGTTGGTAACACATCACGGCTCAAGAGCGCCCGGTGCAAAATTGTACGATAAAGGAATGAAAGTCGCTAACCGTTTCCGAATGGAACTTTCGCCCGAAACTTTGAAAGAAAATGCTTGGATTCCGTATGAAACTGAAGAAGGACAACAATATTGGGAAGCCTTGCAATTAATAAGAAAATGGACGAAAGAAAACCACGAATCCATTCACAATGCGACTTTGGAAAAATTAAATATCGAAAAACAAAACAGATATTGGAACGAACATAATTTTGTATTCAGAGATGGAGATTTATTCTACCACGCGAAAGGAGCAACGCCGCTGGACGACAAATTTTTGCCGGATATTACAGGTCCAAGACTGATTCCTCTAAATATGGCGGAACCTGTACTGATTGTTCAAGGAACAACCAACAGCAGAAATTTAGGTTTTGCTCCTCACGGCGCAGGGCGAAACTTCAGCAGAAGTTTTCATAAAAAATCTCTGGCGCACAAAACTTTTGATGAAGTTTTTGCCGAGGAAACCCAAGGTCTGGACATACGTTTTTTCACCAACGAAATTGATATTTCCGAATTACCAAGTGCCTACAAAAGCGTCAAAAATGTAAGAGCTCAAATCGAAGAATATGGACTTTGTAAAGTTCTGGATGAAGTGATGCCTTATGGTTGCATTATGGCGGGTGATGTTGGGAAAAATGCGCCTTGGAAGAGGAAGAATAAGTTTAGAAAATAAAATTCTTACTTTCATAATTTTAAACTGACTATGAAAAATCTCTACAACAAGGGTAAGTATCGTTCATTCGAATATGCAAAACATTTGCGTCCATTTCTTAAAAAAATCGGAAACAAAAAATGGCGCAAAACTGAAAAACAGGAAATTGAAAATCAACTGAATGATTTTGTTCTATTTCAGAAAGCCAGAAAGAAAAAACAATTTAAAATTTGGGTAAAAATCACGACAAAAGATAATGTTAGAAAATATTCAGAGTACAAAAATTTCTATTCTGAAAAATCATTTCAAGATTCTATAAAACGAAATTCTGTAACGCATTTTTTTATCCTAAAAAATAAAAACAATGAAAACAAAAATAATAGATAAATTAAAAACTCTTGAAAAAGAGAAAAATATAAAAATACTCTTCGCGATAGAATCAGGAAGCCGTTCTTGGGGATTTGCTTCTCCAGACAGCGATTATGACATACGTTTTATATACAAACATCCGGTTGACTGGTATCTTTCGCCTTGGGAAAAACGTGATACGATAGAATTTATGACAGAAGATGATCTGGATGGTTCTGGTTGGGATTTGAAGAAGACTTTTCATTTGTTGAACAAATCAAACGTTCCACTTTTGGAGCACTTGTTTTCACATATATTTTATATAAAGAATAATGCTTTTTTGAAAAAGATAATACCTTTAGCAAAAGAAGCTTTTTCTACCGTTGCAGTAGTTTTTCATTATTTATCGATAAGTAAAAAATATTTGGAATTGTGTAATAAAGGTGAAGTTAAGCTTAAAGATTATTTCTATTGTTTAAGGACAACTTTAGCCTCAAAATGGGTTGTTGAGAAAGGAACTTTTCCACCGGTAATATTTCACGAAATGTTAGATTTGTTACCAGAAAATATATTTGATAAAGTTCAATTTTTATTGAATGTAAAATCTGAAAATGGAGAAAAATATTTCCACGCTCAAGATTGGGAACTTTTCGAATATCTCAAATCAGAAATAGAAAGTCTTTCAGAAAAAGCAAAAACTTTGAGAGCAGGAAATCTTGATAAATCAGAAGCTGAAAAAGTATTTATAGAATTATTAAAATCGTAACAATGATAACTATCAATTTTTTTAAAAGAAAACAACCTTATCCTTTTCGAAGCCATTTCCGGAAGCAAGTCTTTCGGATTGGCAACGGAGAATTCGGATACGGATATCAAAGGAGTTTTTATTTACCGAAAGATTTGTTCTATGGTTTAGAATATATTCCGCAAGTTTCAAATGAAACTAATGATATCGTTTATTATGAGATTTGAAGATTCACAGAACTTTTATTAAAAAACAATCCAAATATTCTAGAAATATTAGCAACTCCACAAGATTGTATTCTTTATAAAAATCCGATAATGTATAAGTTTCGGCAGGAAGATTTTTTGTCAAAATTGTGTAAAGATACTTTTGGCGGATATGCTTCAACTCAGATTCAGAAAGCGAGAGGATTGAATAAAAAGATTGTGAATCCTGTTGAAAAAGAACGAAAAGGAATTCTGGATTTTTGTGTGATATTGAAAGATTCTAATTCAATTCCCGCAAAAGATTGGTTGAAAGAAAAAAACTTTTTACAGGAAAGTTGTGGTTTGGTAAAGATGCCCAATTCAAAAGGTATTTTTGCTTTGTTCTATGATGAATTTGGAGATAAGAATTACAACGGAATTTATAAAAATGAAGATTCTAATGAAGTCAGTTTATCTTCTGTTCCGAAAAATGAAAAGCCGAAAGCTTATCTGTTTTTCAATCAAGATGCCTATTCTACCTACTGCAAAAGTTATAAGGAATATTGGGATTGGGTAGAAAAAAGAAATGAAGACCGATACAACACAAATCAGAAGCACGGGAAAAATTACGATTCTAAAAATATGATGCACACGATTCGTCTTTTGCAATCGGCAGTCAATATTTTCAAGAATAATAAGATTGAAATCCGAGTTAAAAATCGTGATGAACTTTTGAATATCAAAGCTGGAAATTGGGATTATGATGATTTACTTTTATTGGCCGAGCAATTAATTGAAAAATTAAATTTGTTAGCTGAAAGTTCTTTATTGCCAAATTTGCCTGATAAAAGAAAAGTAGAGAATACACTAATAGAAATCAGAAATCAACTTTATAAATAACACTATCAAAATCGATAGCGTTATTTTTTTATCGCTAACTCGTATTTTAAATTTCACTATAAAATTGCATATTCATTAAGTATTTAAGTTATAGTTTTAATCAAATATTTTATCCTTAAGATTAATAGAAATTCAAAAATAATCCATAGAATCACCAGATGAATAACAGAATTCAGATTATCGGCGAGTGAACCTCCGGATTGTACAATTGAGATATATGTTTTTAAAAACGGAGAAGTCGGTAAAGCATCAGACAGCATCTGAACAAAATTCGGCAAAGCCTGATAAGGCATAGAATATCCTGTGATTAAAAAAATCGGATAAGACGAAAATACCAAAACCTGAAAAGCAAAAAGTTTGGTCTTGAAAAAGCTTCCAATCAACATTCCGAAGACAATAATTGTTGCGATAAATAAAGCTGAAATAACAGCCAAATCAAAATAATTTCCTCTAATCTCAACTCCGAAAACGGAAAAATTAACAATCGAGAAAAACAATCCGAATATCATAAATGCAAAGAAATAAAGTAAACTTTTCCCGAAAATCATTTTAGAAATACTTTGCCTTGAAATTTGATAAAGATTCAATAATTTATTTTCCTCTCTTTCAGAAGTAAAAGCCGCTGCAACACCTATTAAAAGTGTTTGCTGTAAAATAATCGCCAATAATCCCGGCAAAAGAAACGAACCATATGTCATCCCCGAATTGTAAAGCGGACGATAATCCATATTAATCGGATTGGTCATTTTCATCGATTCGTCCTCTCCCATTCCTTGTTTGTTGAAATACGTTTTTCTAACGCCAGCTCCGACTGTCAGACAAACTTTGGTAACCGTACTGAGCAAATCACTGGAAGGCAAAAACCGTGATGCATTCAGGACCAGATTTACATTCGTTTGTTTTTGAGATAAAATATCCTTTTCAAAGCCCGACTGAATATAAAAATAGCCTTGAACTTCTCCCTGATACATCTTTTCCTGAGCTTCATTAATATTAGAACTCGGAATAATTTCTATCATCGGCGTCGAATCAAATTGTTCCGTCAAGGTTCTGGAAATTGAAGTTCCATCGTTATCAATCAAAGCTAATTTCACTTTCTTTTCGCCTTTGTTCAGGTAAATACTTCCGTACATAAATGCGTAAAGAATCGGTGCCAAAAGCAAAATCAGAAACAGACTCGAATCTTTCGAAACATTCCTAAGTTCTCTTTTCAATATGTCGAAAATCTCTTTCATTCCAGATTTTCTTTAAGATATTGATTAACTTTTTTCTGAAAAACAACAATGCTCAAAGGAAACGTAATTCCAATAAAAACCAGTAATTTGAAAATTTCCGGAGTTGCATAAGATAACGGAAGTTCCATAAAATAGAGCTTGATAAATCCGTCCAGAAAATGTGTGTAAGGCATTATGTCTGCATAAAACTGGTCGTACCAAGGCATTGCCCACCTCGGAAATGTGAACCCACTGAAAACAAAAGCCGGCGAAGTGAAAAACAGAGCAACATCCGTCACAAAAAGAAGATTATTGGAAATCGCGGAAAGCATCATCCCAATCCCGATGCAAGCTAACGACATCAACGTGTAAATCAGAAAAAAATTGAAATCGGTTTTGGGTTTTCCCAATTCATAAACAGGAAAAACAACGTAAGCCACCAACACAAAAAGTATCCACGAAATGCAAAGATGAGCCAACATTTTCCCGACTACAATCTGCGAAGATGAAGTTGAAATCTGTAAAAGTTTGTCGATTGTATTTCTTCTAAATTCAAGATTTAAAATTAAAACCGATGCCACAACCAAAGCCATTTGAAGCCCGACCGTAATCAATCCCGGCGTGAGATACATCTGATAATTAAAATCCGGGTTGTACAATGTTGTTGTATTCAGTTTTATAGGCTGAACCAGCGTGTTTGCTTTCTCAGCAGACATTCCTTGCTTTTCCGCTTTTTGAAGAACAACCGCCAAACCTCCTTTGATAATAACTTCGGCAGCGCCTTTGTAAATCATTTTTGCAGGAACCAAATATGCTCCGTTGGTATAAAGTGTAATATTGGACTGATGATTTTTCTTGGCAGCAGATTCCATATTTTTTGGAAAGTGAACTGCACCGAATATTTTTCCTTCTTTCATCAATTTTTCAATTTCTGCGTTGCTATGAACCGTTTGAGTAAATTGAATCAACTCGTTATGCTCCATCATATCAGTCAACATTCGGGAAACCGACGATTGGTCTTCGTCCCAAACCGCCATCGGAAGTTCTTTCGCAAATTGTTTCTGATAAATGAAACCGTAAAAAAGAAAAATAATTGGTGGAATGACCAGCAAAATCACATAAAAATTCGGAATCGAAAAAATCCGTTTCCATTCCCGAATCATAATTTGACTGATAGTTTTCAATGGTTTTATTGATTTTATTTAAATAATTTCTTAATCAAAAATAAGCTGCGCCGTCATTCCCGAACGAAGTCCTTTTATCGAATTAGCATTCTCAGGTTTCACTTTTATCTGGAAAGTTCTCAGCTCAAATTCTCCATTCTGTTTTTCAGGAACCCAATCTGCATAACCTAAAGCCGGAGCCAGTTCGGAAACCACACCTTTCACTTCTTCCGGTGTACAGCCAGGGATTTTCATTTTTACAATACTTCCTTTATCAATTTTGGTCATTTGATTTTGACGAATATTGAATTTTACAAAAAAAGAATTGTCTTTCTGAATCGTCATCATCGGATAACCCGCATTCACCATTTCGCCTTTGTCAGAAATCATTGTTGAAATTTTCCCAGAAGCCGGCGCTTTTATAGAAGCATTATCTTTAATCTCTTTTGCTAATTCATCTGCACCTTTTGCCTGATTCAGAATCGCCTGAGCCGAATTTTTAAGTTCCTGATTATTTCCTCGTTGTAAAAGTTGAACGTTCAAATTTGCGGTTTCTAATTCTTTTTGAGCCGCTTTATATTTAAAATAAATCACATCTCTCTCCTGTCCCGAAATCACACCTTCCGAATAAAGATTTTGAAAACGAGTGTAAGTTTTATTCATCAAATCCATTTGCTGTTTGGCAATTTGATGAAGATTTTCCGCCGATTTCAAAACTTCTGGTTCTACGCCACGATTGATTTTATCCAATTGATTCTGAGCAACAATCACAGCTTCCGACATTTGTGATTGAATCGTTTCAATTTCAGAAGTTTTCATTTGGGCAACCACCTGACCCTCTTTTACTTCATCGCCTTCTTTCACCAATAATTCAACAACTCTTCCCGGCAAAGAAGCGGAAACATCCACAAATTCTGCATCTACCATTCCAATGACTGTTTCTTTATTACTTTCGGAAGATTTATTTTGAAAAAGATAAATCAAGGCAATAACCAACACAATAATCGGAATAAAAACTGCCCAGTAATTTTTTATAAAGTTTTTCATCTTGTTATCAGTTTAAGGAATGTAATTGGTGATATTTTCGACGTTTCCTGTGATATAAAAATAAGTTGCAATCACAGTTTGGTAAGCAACCAAAGACGTGTAATATAATTTTTCGGCTTCGTATTGAAGTTGTAAAGCATCGTTCACATCTTTGACTGAAGAAAGGCTATTTTCCATTCTTTTCCTTACCATTTCTGAGGTCGTATAAGTTTGTTTTCTCGCTGCATCAAATGTCTCGCTCTGTTCTTTGAAACTGATTAATTTATTCTCAGAAATTTTGGTAGCCAAATCCACAGATTTTTGTTTCTGGTCAATCAAAAGGTCGGCTTCTTTTATCAAAGATTGTGAAGCAAGGTTTTTGGATTTTCTTTCCGGGTCAAAAAGTGTCCATTGCATTTCTATCCCGACTAACCAAGGTGGCGTGATGAGCGGAAGGTCATTTCTGAAAAACTGGTAATTTCCAATGGCGAAAATGTTAGGTCTGGAAAGAGATTTGGTAATATTATGAGTCGTTTCCGCTTCTTTCTTTTTGCTTAATAATAATTTTAAATCTGCGTTTTTTTCTGATGATGAGAAATTAGGAACTTCAATATTTTCATTCAGTTCTTCATTGATTTCCATTGTTTCGTCAAGCGAAATTCCCATTAAATCTTTTAGAGTTAAAAGCGTATTTTCTTTTTCGAGTTTAAGGTTTTTGAGATTAGTTTCACCTTGAAGCTTCGTAATATTTGACCAGTTTTTCAAGTAAGGCGGAATGATTTCAGCTTTCAGAAGACTTTGTGCATATTTCTCATTATTCTCAAGAGATTCAACAATTTTTTCCTGTTTTTTAATCATCGAATTGAGATACATCACCTGAATATAATTCAATGAAATATTATAAGCAGTAAGATTTTGAGCTGATTCCAGATTCGCTTTTCCACTTTCTACTTGTTGTTTTGAAAGCTCTTTTGCAGCATTCAGTTTTCCTCCAAGATAAATCGGTTGACGAGCAAGAATTCCCGCCAAGAAGTAACTTTGTTTTGCAATCGCAGGATTGTAATTGGGATAAACTGCGCTGATAATATCTTTGGAAGTCTGATAAATCACATTCTGAACCTGTTGCGGAAGCGGATTTCCAGTAATCTGTTGATAAACAGTATTGGCAGAAGCGGCACTTTGAGTGGCCGAACCTTCTACAATTCCGTCTTTTACCTGCTGAAGATTGATTTTGATAGGTTCTCCGATGTAATTATAACCGCCAAGAAAATCAACTTTTGGAAGATTATTGTTTTTGTTTGATTGCAGAAGTTTTTCACGGGTTTCCAGAGATTGTTCCGCCAGCTTTATAACGACATTATTTTGTTTTCCTTTTTCTATACATTCTTTGAATGTATATTGCTGACAATGTATTTTGGAAGAAAAAATCAGAAGTGAGGCAAGTAGAATTTTCTGGAATTTCATAATTTTAAAATTTTCTAGAAAACAGTTTTAATTATGGCGAGTTACAAAAAACACTAATGATAAAGCGCCACAATTAATGTTAACTTTATCATTTTTCATTCTTCTAAAGGTAGTTAAAAATTACCAAAACAAGATTAATAAAATTAAATTTCTGAATGTAAAACAAAAAGCATTTACAAAAATATAAATGCTTAATTTCAATATAAATTTCACTTTTAACCTAGAGCTTTCTCATCCGTAAAAAACTGAAAACTGTCTTTTCTTTCAATCAGTTGAATTGGATATAGTTCGGGGTTATATTCTCCGTTCAAGACCTCATTCAAAGCATGCTTTTTAGATTCTCCGAAAGCTACAACCAAGATATTTTCAGCTTTATTAATGATTGGCTCTGTCAAAGTGATTCTGTACATTTCCTGAGGTTTCAGATAATAAGCATCTACCCATTTTTCTTTCTCGTGAAGAATTTTTTTACCTGGAAAAAGCGAAGCTGTATGTCCATCATCTCCCATTCCTAAAAGGATAAAATCGAAAACTCCTTCATTACCAAGAACTTTTCGGATTTGCGCTTCATATTCTTTAGCATAATCTTTAGGTTCAACTCCATCTTTATACATTGGAAAAACGTGATTTTCATCTACTGGAACTTTATCCAAAAGTGCTTCTAAAGTCATTTTAAAATTACTTTTCTCGTCAGCCAAAGAAACCCATCTTTCATCGACCCAGAAAAAATAAACCTTGCTCCACTCTATTTTATCAGCATATTCCTGAGTTGCCAACAAATTGAAAATCGCTTTGGGAGAAGAACCTCCGCTTAAAGCAACTACAAATTTATCGTGCTTTTGAATAGATTTTTCAGAAAGTTCAACAAACGTATCTGCTGCTTTTTTATATAATGTATCTAAATTATCAAATACTGTAATATTCATTTTTATAGTTTTGAATTAAACCCATTGGTGACCTTGTCTTGCAACCAAAGCATTACTTTCTTCTGGCCCCCAACTTCCTGCTTCATAATTTGGGAATGAAGCATCTTTGCGACTTTGCCAAGTTTCTTGGATGGTTTTCATCACATCCCAAGCTTCTTCTACCTGATCCGAACGCATAAATAAAGTTAAATCTCCCAAAAGTGCTTCCAATAGTAATGTTTCATAAGCTTCTGGACTATTTTCCTGACAAGCAAAATCATTAAAAACCATTTCTACAGGTTTCAATTCCAAAGAAAGTCCAGGCTTCTTTGACATAAACTGAAGTCTGATATCCATGGACGGTTGAATATTGATAATCAATCTATTGGCAGATAATTGAGACGGACCATCAGAAAATGTAGAATGCGGAAGTTCTTTAAACTGAATCGTAATGTAAGAATGTTTTTCCTTCATTTTTTTACCCGTTCTAACATAGAAAGGCGTATTCTGCCATCTTTCATTGTCTAGATAGAATTTTATTGCTGCGAAAGTTTCTGTATTAGAATCACTTGCAACACCTTCTTCTTCTCGATAAGCTTTAGCTTCAACTCCATTGATTTTCCCTTTTCCATATTGTCCTCTCACAGCATAATGGTCAACTTTTTCTGGTGTAATTCTTCGAATGGATTTTAGAACCTCAACTTTTTTGTCTCTTATCTCGCTAGATTCCAAAGAGGCAGGTGCTTCCATAGAAACCATACAAAGGATTTGCAACAAATGATTCTGAATCATATCCCGAAGCGCTCCAGTCTGTTCATAGAAAGCCGCTCTAGTCTCTACTCCAACTTCTTCTGCAACAGTGATTTGAATAGATTCTATATGTCTATGATTCCACAAAGGTTCAAAAATCGAGTTTCCAAATCTAAATGCCAGAATATTCTGAACCGTTTCTTTTCCTAGATAATGGTCAATACGATAGATTTGCTCTTCTTCAAAAGTTTGAGAAAGCAGATTATTAAGTTCAATCGCAGATGCTTTGTCGTGACCAAAAGGTTTCTCGATGATGATTCTGTCTTTTTTTGGATCAGAAGCAATGGAAGCATTTTTCATATGACCAGAAATAGCCGAGACAAAATTAGGTGCAATCGACAAATAGAAAAGTCTGTTTGCTCTTGTTTCATAAACTTTATCAAAATCTTCTAATTTCTGATTCAAAGCTTTATAAGAATTTACTTCATCTAACTGATGTCGGAAATAAATAATATGGGATTGGAAAGCTTCCCATTCTTCAGAAGTTACCTTTTTTCGAGAGAAGTTTTCCAGATTTTCTTTGATGTAATTTCTGAAATTTTCATCATCATTTTCCGCTCTACCCAAAGCTATAATATTGAAATCTTTAGGCATTCTGCCATCAATAAACAAATTATAAAAAGCCGGAAATAATTTTCTTTTTGCCAAATCTCCTGTTGCCCCAAAAATCACAATTGTTGTTGGGGTCAAAGTTTCTTTTTCGCTCATTTTTTCCGAATTTTAATTGTTTTCACTATTCCAAGAAGTGTGGAAAACGCCTTCTCTATCAACTCTTTGATAAGTATGTGCTCCAAAATAATCACGTTGTGCCTGAAGGAGATTCACCGGTAAAGATTCTGTAGTGTAAGCGTCAAAATAGCCTAAAGCAGTTTGAATACCTAAACTCGGAATTCCATTCAAAACAGCATAAGAAGACGTTTTTCTTAATGAAGAAATTTTGTCTTTAACGATTTCAGAAATTCCTTCATTTAATAAAATATTAGACAAATTTTCTTCCTGAGAATAAGCCTGATAGAATTTCTCCAACAAAACAGAACGAATAATACATCCACCTCTCCAGATTTTCACAACATCTTTCAAAGGAATTTCAAACTGATATTCTTCAGAAGCTTTTACCAATAACGCCAAACCTTGAGCATAGCTGATTAAAGTAGATAAATAAAGTGCATCACCAACTTCTTTGATGAATAATTCTGTATTTTCCTGCTTTGATATTTCTTCTTTAGAATATAATTGAGAAGCTTTAATTCTCTCTTCTTTATAAGATGATAAAATTCTTGAAGTCACCGCAATATCAATTGTTGGAATAGAAACTCCGATTTCCATAGCTTGTTCGGAAGTCCATTTTCCGGTTCCTTTAGCTCCGGCTTTATCTAGGATTTTATCAACAAGATAACCGTCTGTCAAATCATCTTTTTGTTTGAAAATATCTCTAGTGATTTCAATTAAGAATGAGTTCATCTCGCCTTCATTCCACGTTTTGAAAACTTCGTATAACTGATCATTATTAAGATTTGCTCCTTTTCTCAACAAGTCATAAGCTTCAGTTATGAGTTGCATAATCGCATATTCGATGCCGTTGTGAACCATTTTTACGTAGTTTCCGGCAGAACCTTTTCCCATATAAGCGGTACAAGCTTCGCCATCAACTTTTGCAGAAATCGCTTCCAACATTGGTTGAAGCAGATTGAAAGCTTCCAAATCTCCTCCAGGCATTATACTAGGACCTCTTCTAGCACCTTGCTCACCACCGGAAACTCCCATTCCCATAAAATGTAGATTTTTCGATGCTAAATCGGCAACACGTCTATTGGTATCAGCGAAATAAGAATTACCTGCATCAATTACAATATCTCCTTTATCTAAAAGTGGCGTAATATTTCCTAAAACCGCATCAACAGGTTTTCCTGCGGGAACCATTAGAATTATTTTTCTCGGACTTTCCAATACAGATACAAATTCTTCCAAAGAAGCTGTTCCCAGAACAGTTGTTCCTTCGGTAGCACCGTTGTGAAGTTCTTTTACTTTTTCTTCATCAAGGTCAAATCCTGTAACTGAAAAGTTGTTGTCTGCTATATTATAAAGAAGATTTCTTCCCATTACTCCGAGGCCAATTACCCCGTAATTGTATTTTTTCATTTTTAAATTAGATTAAATTCAAGGAATAAATTTACGGAAATGCCAAGCAGGAAAAAAATTATCTATACAATTGTTTTAATTCTTTCCATAGTTTTAATCCATAAATAAACTTTAAATCTTTAATTAATACGACTTTCAATTAATAATCTAAAACTGATAATTACATATACAAAATCGCAAACTATAATTTTCTTAAAGAATTAGAAAAGTAAAAACTAATTGACAACTTAAAATATAATTGCTAAAAAAAACTATAGCCAAATTCGTACACAATAAAAAAGAGGCTATCTCAAAAGGACAGCCTCTTTCTTTTATATAATCAATGAATTATAATTCATAACTCATCATTAATAACTAATTACATATATGCTTCAATCGGTTCACAAGTACAAACCAAGTTTCTGTCGCCATAAGCTTCATCTACTCTTGCAACAGTCGCGAAGAACTTGTGCGTTCTCACCCATTCCAATGGATAAGCTGCTTTCTCTCTTCCGTAAGGTTTATCCCAATTGTCAGAGATTACCAGTTGCTCTGTGTGAGGCGCGTTTTTAAGAACGTTGTTTGTTGCATCTGCTTCTCCATTAGCAATTTCATCAATTTCATTTTTGATACTGATTAATGCTTCTGCAAAACGCTCGATTTCTTCTTTGCTTTCAGATTCAGTTGGTTCAATCATCAATGTTCCGGCTACAGGGAAACTCACTGTTGGAGCATGGAAACCATAATCCATTAATCTTTTCGCAACATCAGCAACCTCAATTCCCAAAGACTTGAACTGACGGAAGTCTACGATACACTCGTGTGCTACTCTGCCATTCGCATTGGCGTAAAGAATTGGGAAATGTTCTGCCAATAATTCTTTAAGATAATTAGCATTAAGAATCGCATACTCAGTAGCTTTTTTCAAACCGGAAGTTCCTAATAATTTGATATAAGCATAAGAGATATTAAGAATCAAACCTGAACCATAAGGCGCAGCAGAGATACCTTCAATTGCATCTTTTGTTCCTACCGGAATATTGGCATTCGTTGGAAGGAATGGAACCAAATGTTCAGCCACACAGATTGGTCCCACACCAGGACCACCACCACCGTGAGGAATTGCAAATGTTTTGTGAAGATTTAAGTGACAAACGTCTGCTCCGATATTACCCGGACTTGTGAATCCAACCTGAGCATTCATATTCGCACCGTCCATATACACTTGTCCTCCGTGTTCGTGGATTAGTTTGGTAATTTCTTTGATATTCGCATCGAAGAATCCGTAAGTCGACGGATAAGTAATCATCACACAAGACAAATTTTCAGAATGCTGTTCTGTCTTCGCTTTCAAATCCTCAAAATCGATTTCTCCATTTTCAAGATTCTTCACAACTACAATCTTCATTCCTGCCATTGCAGCAGAAGCAGGATTGGTTCCGTGCGCAGACTGCGGAATCAACACGATATTTCTGTGACCTTCTCCTCTATTTTTATGATATTCGCGGATAACCATTAGTCCTGCATATTCACCTTGCGCGCCTGAATTTGGCTGTAGTGATGTTCCTGCAAATCCTGTAATTTCAGCTAAATCTTTTTCAAGCTGTTTTATCATTTCCTGATAACCTCCTGCCTGTTCTGTTGGGATAAATGGATGGATACTTCCCCATTCTGCCCAAGACAAAGGAATCATCTGCGTTGCAGCATTCAGTTTCATTGTACAAGAACCCAAAGAAATCATCGAGTGTGTCAAAGACAAATCTTTTCTTTCCAAACGCTTGATATAACGCATCAATTCAGTCTCAGTATGATATTTGTTGAAAACTTCTTCTTTAAGAATTTCATCTGTTCTCAGCAATTCAGCAGGAATCGAATATTCTTCTTTAAGTGTCAGTTTATAACCTTGTTTAGCTTTGAATTGAGCAAAAGCTTCAACCAATCTATTTAGTTTTTCAACAGTAGTCGTTTCATTAATTGATATACTTACAATCCCTTGAGAGAAATAATTAAGATTAATTTTCTGGTCTCTCATCTTCATTCTCAAAGAAGTCTTCTCTTCCTCGTGAAGTCTGAATTTCACTGTATCGAAAACAGGCTCATCAACAATATCATAACCTAAAATCCTCAAAGCATCTGCTAAAGCATTAGTTTTATAATGGATTTGGTCAGCGATAAAATTAAGACCTTTTGGACCGTGATAAACAGCGTACATTCCAGCCATTACAGCCAAAAGAACCTGCGCTGTACAGATGTTAGAAGTTGCTCTTTCTCTTTTGATATGCTGTTCTCTGGTTTGAAGTGCCATTCTCAATGCACGTTTCCCGTACATATCCTGAGAAACACCGATAATTCTACCAGGAATATCTCTTTTATAATCGTCTTTACAAGCAAAAAACGCAGCGTGAGGACCTCCATATCCAATCGGAATACCGAATCTCTGAGTCGTTCCAACAGCACAATCTGCACCCATTGAAGCAGGAGATTTCAGTTTAACCAAAGACATCGGGTCACAAGCTACAACCACCTGCAAATCGAATCCTTTTACTGAAGTAATGAATTCTGTATAGTCCAGAACGATTCCGTTTTTACCAGGATATTGCAACAATACACCATAATAAGAATCATTGAACTGATGTATTGCGTGATTTCCTACAATAATATCAATTCCAAGACCTTCTGCTTTGGTTTTAAGAACAGAAATCGTTTGTGGTAAAACTAAGTCAGAAACAAAGAACTTAATCGCGTTGTTTTTCTTTTGGTCTTTTGTTCTATTGTTGAAGAACATATGCATTGCTTCCGCAGCAGCCGTAGATTCATCCAAAAGTGAAGCATTAGCCATTGTAAAACCTGTAAGGTCGCAAACCACAGTCTGGAAATTAAGAAGTGCTTCTAATCTACCTTGTGCAATCTCTGCCTGATAAGGTGTATAAGCCGTGTACCAGCTTGGGTTTTCAAGAATATTTCTTTGGATTGGTGAAGGCAAAATCGTGTTGTTATACCCGAAACCGATGTAGGTATCAAAATCGACATTTTTGGATGCCAATTCTTTGGAGTGAAGCAACATTTCGTACTCAGAAAGTGGCTCAGAAAGCTCCAAATCTTTCTCTAGTCTGATACTGTCCGGAATGGTTTGAGAAATGAGTTCATCGATACTGTTAACCCCGATTTTGTTTAGCATTTCCGCTTTATCAGCTTCATTGAGGCTGATGTGACGGTTTACAAATTGCTGTGTGTTCATTATATACTTTAGAAAATTAGATTTTAATAAAATTGGTTTGTAAATTTAGTGAATTTTGTAAAAATAAAAAATCCCCTTTTGCACAGAGATTTTATATTTGAACTTATTCGTGATGATACATTGAGTCTATAAGACTTTTGTATTTTTGGATAACAATGTTTCTTTTGATTTTAAGAGTCGGTGTGACTTCTCCACTTGCTATTTCGAAATCAGCAGGCATCAAAACAAACTTTTTGATTTTCTCAAACCCTGGCAAATCCTTCTGAATGTCATCGATTAATTGATGATAAAAAGAAAGCACTTTTTCATTTTTCACCACTTCTACCCAATTGGTAAATGTCACGCCAAGGCTTTTTATTTTCTCCATCATCGATTCGAAATTCGGGACAATAACTGCGGTCACATACGGTTTATCTTCCGCCACCAACATTATCTGATTGATGTAATTGTTATTAGAAAACATATTTTCAATTGGTTGTGGTGCGATATATTTCCCGTTGGAAGTTTTCATCAGGTCTTTGATTCTGTCTGTAATCACAAGGTTGCCTTCATCATCCATAAAACCGGCATCGCCTGTTTTCATCCAACCATTTTCATCAAAAACTTTCGCTGTTTCTTCCGGTTTGTTATAATAGCCTTTCATTAGACCACTTCCTTTCACTAGGATTTCGTCATTCTCTCCAATTTTGATTTGAGAATCTCCTAATAATTTCCCTGCAGTTCCGTATTTATATTTTGTAAACGGAAAAGCGGTGATTGTAGCTGTAGTCTCCGTCATCCCATAACCAACCGTGATATGAATTCCCATTGCATCAAAAAACTGTGTCACTTCTGCAGAAATAGAAGCACCTCCACAAGGCATAAACCAAAGTTTACCGCCTAGTTTTTTCTTCACTTTATTAAAGACTAAAGCATTGGCCAATTTATTTTTAAGACTAAGTCCAAAAGGAATACTTTGATTCAATCGTTTTTTCTCAGAAAATAAACTTCCGTTTTCAATCGCCCAACTGAAGATTTTCTTTTTAGAATCTGAACCAGAGTTTACCATTTCGTTCAGTCCGGCATAGATTTTCTGATAGAATCTTGGAACAGAACACATCATTGTCGGTTTCACTTCGGTCAATGCAGATGCAATCAGTTTTGGATTTTCCAAGAAACTGACTTTTGCTCCAAAATGTAAACAAAGTAATGTCCAACTTCTCTCGAAAACGTGTGTCAAAGGTAAAAATGCCAAAGAATGTTCATCTTCAAAACGTTTGAATTTGAAAAATTCCATATGTGCATCAAACGCTTTTAAGAAATTGGAATGTGTAATCATCACACCTTTCGGAACGCCTGTTGTTCCTGATGTGTAAATCAATGTTGCTAAATCATCATCTTCTCTTTCAACAATTTCCAAATCTTCAGATGCAGACTCGATAAAAGTTTCTAAATAGGACGAATTCTCTTTTAACTTGATATATTTTTTAGTAATGATAATCTGTTTGAGAGGCAAACCTTTGTTCAAAAGATTTAGGCAGACATTATATTGTTCCTGATTTCCTGCAAAAATAATTTCTGCTCCAGAATCCTTGATAATATATTCAACTTGGTCTTCACCATTAGTCGAATAAACAGGAACTGTAACCGCACCAATCGCCATAATTGCCAAATCAAAAATAATCCACTCAGCAGAATTATCAGCGTAAATAGAGACTTTGTCGTTCTCTTTTACGCCACTTGCTCTAAGTGCGTTGGCAGTTTTAAAGACTAATCTTTTGAGTTGATACCAGCCAAGCTCTTTCCATTCGTGGTCTTTTTTGAAACCTAAAGCTGGTTTTGTGGGATATAGGTTAACGTTTTTTTGAAGAAAACTAGTAACGTTGCTCATTAATGATAATTAATAAAGATGAAAGATAATACATATGAGATAATAGACTTACAATCATACTGTTTTATTGATGAATATTATATCTTTAATTTTCATATAATTTATTTTTTTAGAGATTCCATATAATTTTTGAGATGGAAATCTATGCTTTCAGAAACCGGAATAAACTGGTAATTCAGGAATTCTGTGATTTTTTGATTAGAAACTTTGGAGTCAGTTCTTACCGTTTCGATGTTATTTTTACTCAATAATTTCAGAATCGGAAATAACCACCCGAAAAGTAAAGAAATAATCGGTAAAACTTTATAAATAAATTCAGGAACCAATTTAGCTTTTGGTTTTCCAAGCGCAGTTCTTACTTTATCAGAAACTAAACGGAATTTTTCGTTTTCAGAGATGATAATAAAACGTTCTCCAAAAGCATTTTTGTCCATCAATTCGACAGCGATTTTCGCAACATCTCTTACATCTACATAAGCCGTTCCACCAGGAAAAGTTCTGGAATGAGACGACTTTTTGAATAAATCACCACTGCTATTTCCCCAATTTCCAGTTCCAATAATGACACCTGGATTGATGATAATGCTTGGTAAACCTTCGTAATGTGCGCGCCAAACTTCCATTTCGGAAAGGTGTTTTGAAATGGCATAAGAAGAATGTTCTAGTTTTTCATTAAAATCAGAATTTTCATCCATCATTCCATTCTCGTTGAAACCATCTAAGACAGCTATAGAACTTACGAAAAGAAACTTTTTGACTAATGAATTTTCTACGGCAAAAAGAAGATTCTTGGTTCCTTCTATATTGGTTTTATAAAGGTTTTTATCATCTTTTGGATTGAAACTGACAACTGCGGCGCAATGATAAACTTCTTCGATTCCTTCTAAAGCATTTTCTAAAGATTCGATGGAATCAAAATCGGTGTCAATCCATTGAATTTTATCGAAATAAAAATCGGGCTGGTCTGTATAAAATTGGTAAGAATCTTTGACTTCTTTTAAGTTGCTGGACTTTCTTTTAGTCGCACGAACAGTTTTGCCTTTTTTCAACAATTCGAGAGTGATAACTCTGCCTAAAATTCCTGTTGCACCTGTGACTAAAACCATATGTGCAAATATAGCGAAATTGTAGATTTATGAAATGATTTTTAATCACATAAAATAAGAAATGCTGCATTATTTACCAATGCAGCTTTTGTAAAAGAATTTCAGATAATCCTCTTGTTTTTATTTTTTATTTTGTTGTGCTAAAATAAGAGCTTCTATATCTCTCCAATCATAGATATGAAAAACTTTTCCGTTACTCATTGCTACAAACATACCTTTAGGAAAATCTGGTCCAAAATTAACATTAGTAACATCCGATCCGTCACTTTCTTTAGTAGAAACTGGTATGATAGCAATCCTTTGGTATGTATTTTCATTAGTATCTCCTTCTCGTCTATAGACATTAAAAGTATTGGCTTGCTGATCTGAGACCAAAATATAACCTGTTTTCTCACCTGTTGGATAAATAGAAATCCCTTCGATATCTGATTTGAAATCATTGGTACCAAATAAAGCTAATTGTTCATTAGAAGCTGATGGATCTGCATTATATTTATGAATCCCGTATTGTTCATCAGAATAATATATTACTCCCAAAGCATCATCTACTGCAATAGATTCTATTTCTTTTTTACCTGAGTATTCGCCAAACTTACGAGCGAGCTCTCCAATTACTTGTCCACTACCATTATCTTTCAGTAAATATTGATACAAATATGAGCCAGAAGGTCCTGTTTTTCTCCCAACAACTGCATAAATTTGTTGTGTTGCAAGGTTTTTATATAATGCAATACCCATTGGACTTTTTTGATCGCTATCTTCGAAAACAGAAATCCCTCCGTTATCTATTGGTTTTAGATCTGGTACCGAAAAAACACGTATTTTGTTAGTTTCGCGCTCTGTAAATACAGCGATATCCATTTTTTTACCACCTACTTCTAATCCATATTCTACATCAATGTTGTTGGGACGTTGTATTCCCAAGACTTTATTTACAATCTTACCTTTTAAATCGTAAACATAAATCCCCCCATTGGTTTCTTTGTCTGTACCTAAAATTAAACTTTTGGAGGCATCGTGTGGATTAATCCAAAATGCGGGATCATCTGTATCAAATTGAACTTTTTGTGTTTTATAAACTGGTTTAACCTTCATAGATGTACATTGTACCATCAAAAAAGAAACCGAAGCTATCCATAATATCTTTTTCATTAAAAATCGAATTTTAGTCCTACGTTGTATCTTGGTTTATAATATTCCATTTGCATTGTTCTGTTCTTTTCGCCTTGGTAATATCTTAATGGTTGATTGGTAAGATTATTAGCTTCAACAAAGAATCTTATTTTTTCTGTAATGGCATAAGATACGTTAGCGTCTAAGAAGGTTTGTTTATCATAGTAACGATCATCAAAAGCAACACCTCCAATCTCATCTAAATAAGAAGCTGTATAGTTAAGCGACACACGCGCAGAGAATCTTTTGTTTTCCCAAGATAAGGACGAGTTAAACATATGTGGTGCTGTTCCTGGCAACATAAGACCTTCTCTTTGTACATCATCTCCTACCATACCTTTAGCTTTGGAATGTGTATAAGTATAATTGGCATAAATCCCAAAATGACTAAGAAAACCAGGTAGAAAATCTAGTTGTCTCTGCAAAGCAACTTCAAAACCATAAACGTCTACACTTTGTCCGTTTCTGGCTTGTGAAAATACGTAGGTGTTATCTGCTCCCAAATCATTAGCAAGATCAGGAAACTGTTGTGTAAACTTGTCTCTTGTAAAATTTTGATCGATGTAATTAAAGATAAATTTATTAATCTTTTTGTAAAAACCACCAACTGATATTAATCCCACTGATTTGAAATAGTACTCTCCCATTACATCGAAATTATGAGCATAAGAAGCTTTCAAATCTGGATTACCTGCATCTATTTGTGCATCTTCTCCTGGTGTAATATTCACAAATGGAGACAAATTGTAATACCCTGGTCTTGCCAAAGAAGTTGTATAAGCAGCCCTAAGAACCATATCATCTGTTGGCGTATACTTGAAGGTAATGCTTGGTAAATAATTGGTGTAGTCGTTTTTGATTTTTCTCTCACCTTCTAACATTACATCATCATCTTCGGTTTTGGTGATATTACCAGTATACTCTGTGTGGGTATTTTCTAAACGAAGACCTGCTATGAAAGAAAAATTATCCGTAATATTTTGGTCCCAACGGATATATCCAGCATAGATTTGTTCTTTGGCTTTGTAATTTACCCCGAGATATTCTGCAGGATTACTTTCTGAAGAAAACATTCCTGTATTGTATAAATCCAAATTGCCTAATAATTGTTTTGATGCAAAATATCCTGGGATATACTTGCTACTTGGAGACCAATTTTTACCATCCCAATAGACTGGATTAATTTTATCCATAGTGGCTAAGCTAGTGTTAGCTTCGGTTGGAGTATAGTCATTAAAACTGTTCTCTCTTTCTTTTTGTTTGATTCTTGTTTTTGCTCCAAATCTCAATCTGCCTTTTTGCTCTGATATAATATTAAGCGGAATTCTAAGATCTACTTTCCCCGTAATCTCATCTTCAAAAGTATGACCAAACTGCTCCGTAAGTGTTCGGAATTTATAGGATTTGAGTGTAGGTTCTGTTGTTGGCGTTAGTAATGGTTCTTTCTCACTATCATAACCAGAAAGTGCTACTCCCTTTGACTGATAATCTATATAACGTTCATTAGGACGGTCTTCGGACGCTCGTGAATAACCTCCAGACCAATTTAATTGTACCTGAGAACCCAACAAATGCTCACCATTGATAAAATAGTTTTGCATGATTTGGCGTTCTAACCTTGCCGCTTTACTTTTATCAGTATCTATACCACCTTTGGTTTGTGCTCTAAGATCGGCTTTGTAACCAGTAATAAGACTTTCATCTGTTTTGTCGTAGATAGGTGTAACTTTATTAAATCTCAGTCTATATCTATTTTCCCAATCGTCTCGCCAGTTATAAACAGCTCCAGCTTTGATGATATTTTTATCATTAATTTTAAAATCAAAATTAGCCCCTAAACTTTTACGCTCTCTTCTTACATCATATTTGCGAATATCCATCTCTCTGATATAAGCATTACCAAAATTATCTTGCGCCCAAACACCTTCTACATTATCTGACCCATAATCTTGATTATTATAAGAACCGTTGAAAACAAATCCAAATTTTTTACCAAAATAACGGTTACCATACATAAAAGCTGTATTGCTAGATACTTTATCTCTTATAGGATTATAACCACCAGCCGCGGTAAGAGACATTCTTTCTTTGTTAGGTGCAGTTCTTGTGATGAGATTTACGGAGCCTCCAATGGCGTCTGCATCCATATCTGGCGTTAAGGTTTTGTTAACTTCGATAAGTTGAATCATATCGGAAGGAATTAGATCCATCTGAACTCGTCTATTATCACCTTCTGCTGACGGAATTCTGTTTCCATTGAGAGTAACTGAGTTAAGTTCTGGAGCCAAACCTCTAATAATAATATTTCTGGCTTCACCTTGGTCATTTTGCATCGTAATCCCAGGTACTCGTTTTAAAGCATCTCCGATATTAGAATCTGGAAATTTCCCTACCTGATCAGACGAAACAATATTGGTGATATTAGAATTATTTTTCTGCGTGTTTAGGGCTCTAGCTTGGTTTTGTCTGCTAATACCAAGAAGCCGAACTTCTTTTATTGTAGTTGATTTATTTTTATCAAACAAAACATCTACGCTAGTATTATTCTCGGATTTCACAACTACTGTTGATTGCTGACTGCCATAACCAATATAATCTACTGTTAGCGTATAGGTTCCTTCTGGAACATTAAGGAAGACATAATCGCCTGTAGCATCAGAGATTGTGTAATAATTACCAGGTGTTAAAGTTAGTTTTGCACCAGGCAAAGGAATTTGGTTATTATCATTAATAATCCCAGAGATACTACCTTTTTGCGCAAACACAAAAACTGTTGCACAAAAAAGTACAGTTGTAATAAGCTTTTTCATTTAGATTTATTTGCGGACAAAAATAAGATTGCCCTCTTCTAAACTTATTAATACAACTTAAATCATATAATAATTCTATTAGAACTAAATATCAATAGGATTTAACAAATAATTTTCAATCAATTTATCTTTCATCTTGGATAAATTGATTGAAAAATTTACAAAATTTGCTGAGTGATCAAGTTAAATCTGTTTCTTTCTTTTGAAAATCTGAAGCAAAAGAAAACAATTCAAAACAGAATAAGCTAGAATTACACCAATGAAAAACCAAAAACTTCTACCTTCCAAAAACCATTCTCCATTTTCAGAAAACGAATCTCTGAGCACGAGAAACATTAGAACAATCAAAAACAGATTGATGACAACAGAAAAAATCAAAATGATTTTATAAATGGTTTCTTGGTATTTTTTCATTTAGGAATTACAAAGATACTTCAAAGTTTTTTATAATTTAAAACCACATAGACACATAGAGATGATTCTTTTCAGCTTAATTAGAATTTAAATCTATGTTTCTATGTGGTTAATATTCTTAATTATGTAAAAATTCTTTCACAGCCGCATTGAAATCAACAGGATTATTAGCCTGAACCCAATGTTCTGCATTTTTGATTTTGATGAGTTTGTAATTTGGAAATTGTTGTCTGATGAGAAACTCGTCTTGTGGAAGAATATAATTGGAATTAGCTCCAGCTATGAATAAAGTTGGACCATTGAAAACACCGAATTTAATTGCATTAGAAACAAACTCAGTATATTTTGCAGCCAAAGTTTCAAGATTGAATCTCCAAGCCAGTTTTTTATCCTCTGTCCAATACAGATTTTTCATCAAAAACTGAATCACAAACTTCTCGTGAATATATTCTCCAAGAACTTTTTCTACATCTTGACGAGATTCAACTGTTGAGAAATCAACCGTTTGAAGTGCTTTTATAATCCCTTGATGATGTGGCGGATATGCTTTTGGAGAAATATCAGCAACAATCAGTTTTTCAACTCTTTCAGGAAAATTAATGGCGAATTGCATCACTGCTTTTCCACCTAACGAATGTCCTAATAAATTAGCTTTTTGGATGTTGTGAGCATCAAGATAATTAAGAATATCATTCGCCAAATCGTCGTGCGACATAGAATCTGAATGAAAACTACGACCGTGATTCCTCAAATCCAACAAATGCGTTGGCATCAATTCTCCAAATTCTTTCCCAAAACTCCCCCAATTATCCAACATCCCGAACAATCCGTGAAAAACCAAAAGCGGTGTTTCTGTTCTTTCCTCTCCGTATATTTTTGAATGTAAAATTTCCATTAATAATAAAATATAATTACCATTTCGCCAATCTCTTAAGATAAGCCTGAACCGTATTTTCTAAACCAAGATAAAGCGCTTCCGAAATCAAAGCGTGACCAATAGAAACTTCCAAAAGATTTGGGATATTGTCTGAGAAATATTTTAAATTTTCTAAAGACAAATCGTGTCCGGCATTAATTCCTAAACCAAATTCACTCGCAACGACAGCAGTTTTGAAATAAGATTCCATTGCTAATTCTTTATTTTTAGGATAATTGGTTGCGTAAGCTTCTGTATAAAGTTCGATTCTGTCCGTTCCTGTTTCTGCTGCGAATTTCACCATTTCGGGATTTGGGTCAAGGAAAATTGAGGTTCTGATTCCTGCATTTTTGAATTCAGCGATAACAGATTTTAAGAAATCAAGATTCTTTTCGCAATCCCAGCCTGCGTTCGAAGTAATCGCATTATCAGCATCAGGAACCAAAGTTACTTGCTCAGGTTTCACTTCCAAAACCATATCAATAAAAGGTCTGTGAGGATTTCCTTCGATATTGAACTCCGTTTTTACCAAAGGTTTCAAATCGTAAACATCTTTTCTTGTGATATGTCTTTCGTCCGGTCTTGGATGAATGGTAATTCCCTGCGCTCCGAATCTTTCCAAATCCAAAGCAACTCCGGTTACACTTGGAACATCGCCTCCTCTGGCATTTCTTAATGTTGCAATTTTATTGATATTGACACTTAGTTTAGTCATTTCTTAATTTTATATTTGAAAAAATTTTAATTAATACAAAGGTAGCACATATTAGAAAAGGGATTGAACTAATCAAAGTAAATTTGGATAGTCCAGAATCAATAAAATCAAACGTAAAATAAATCAAATTTATAATCATAAAAATCACAGAAAAAATAATCAGCTTTAATTTAAAATGAGCTTTAACGAAAAAAGATGTTAATAATAAAATTTGAGGTATTATTGATAATATTGAAAAAGGTATAATTCTTTGGTCATAACTTCCAAGAAAATTAATTTCATAAGAGTTAGTAAAATTTGGAGAAAAAACTAAAAATTCAATCAAAATTAGTGGCCCAAATCCATGACCTGCTCCAATTAAAATCAAACAGTTTAAAATCAAAAGTATTGTTATATAGATTTTGATAGATTTCATTTAATAAAATTCTGAAATATCATAAAATCCATTCTATACCTTCAAACTTATTTGAGTAATTTCCAACTCAAATTCTTTGGAAGCCACCAAAAGATGGTCAAAAATATCGGCTTGGATTTGTTCAAAATTCTCCCAGTTAGAATCATTGGTAAAACAATAGATTTCCAAAGGCATTCCTTGCGGCGTGATTTCCATTTGGCGAACCATTACAGTTCCGGTTTGGTCTATATTGGGATTATTTTTGAGGTAATTGTAAGCATAGATTCTGAAAGTCCCGATGTTTGTCAACTGCTTTCCATTGATGATTTCGTCTGAGTTTTTCAAGGTACTTTTCTCCAAATCAATTTCTCTTTTCTTTTCAAGAAGATAATCTTCAATCAAATTAATTTTAAGTAATTCATTGAAAAGGTTGTCATCCAAAAACTTAAACGACTTAATATTGAAAACAATAGATTTTTTGATTCGTCGCGTATTGGTTTCAGACATCACCTGCATATTCTTGATTTCCGTTGTCAGCAAATCATATGTCGGGATTGTGGAAAGCGTTTTATCAAAGTTTCTGATTTTTGTCGTCAGCAAATCGATATCTTCAATATTTCCTTCTATCGAATATTTTGGAATAGCCACCCAATCTCCTACTTTAAGATTTTTAGAAGTAGCTACGTGAATTCCTGTTACAAAACCCAGAATTGTATCTCGAAAAACCAAAACCATAACTGCGGTTATTGCTCCCAAACTTCCCAAAACCGTTGTACTGCTGATACCGAATAATACACAAATTGCAATCACTCCAAAAATAAATCCTCCAAAAATCCTAACCGTTTGTGAGATAGAATTAATGGCGATTATCTTGTAATAATCCTTCTGTATCAGGTAATAATTCTGCAAAACTTTGATGAATCGGAAAGCCATATTGGCGATCACAAATACAATCAAAATCCCAATCAATCTTTCCAGAAAAACAAAACTTTTCGGATGTCTGTAAAAAATCGAAAACAAAGCATAATTCCCAAATCCTAAAGCCAAAATATTAGCCACAGAATTAGTCACTTTTGCTTTATAAATGGACTTCATCACAGGATATTTTTCCTTATCAAAAAAGAATCTGAAAACTAAATTGATTCCGTTTTTCAAAAGAAAAGAAACCAAATAAATAAGAAATATGAGAAGAAAAAACTTAAACGTAATCTGCATTGATAAAACAAACTCATCAGGAAAAAAATCTCTGCAGAAGAAATGAATTTCATCACTGATTTGTTGAAGAAAATCTTTATAATCTTTAAGTTCATTTTTCATTGAGAAGAATTATTTCACAAATTTAAGCATAAAAAAAATCTTTTGGCATTAGTTTGAATGTTGTATTTTTAAATAAATTTAAAATAATGGATTCTGTTTTTATCGACATTATCGCTTTGGTTCTACTTTTTGTAGGAATGTTAGGAACATTTTTACCGGTTTTGCCGGGATTACTATTGAGTATCTGCGGATTATTGATTTTCAAATTTGCGACAGAAAACGAGATGCCAATGATTTATGTATGGATTTTTGTTTTATTGACCATCATTTCAACAGTTCTGAATTATGTAATTCCTGCGAAAACCAACAAAAAATACGGAGGAACTCGCTACGGAAGTATCGGTTCTTTTGTCGGAACTATTCTTGGTTTGATTTTCATTCCGATTCCATTAGGATTCTTGATTGGAATGTTGCTAGGTGTTTTTATTGGAGAATTGTTGCACGATTTCAGTGATAAAAAGAAAGCTTTTAACTCGACAAAAGGCGCGCTTATTGGCTTTATTTATGGAACAGGATTCAATTTAATGGTTGGGCTGGCAATGTTTTTGGTTGTCGGTTATTATATTTTCTTTTAAATTTATAAATGATGAATTTCAAAACACTTTTATTCGCTCCAGTTGTATTATTGATAAGCAATTGCACAACACAATCTCAGGCTCAGACTTCCGAAAGTGGAAACAAAACTATTACAATCGGAATTAACAAAACAGCAAAAATTTCTAATTCCAAAATCAATTTGGAATTCAAAAACATTGTTGAAGACAGCCGTTGTCCTGTTGATGTGACTTGCGTTTGGGAAGGCATTGCAATTGTTGATGTGAAAGCCGACTCCGGAAAAGAAACAGAAGATTTCCAAGTTGCAACAAGAGATTTCCAACCGAAAAGCGCTACAAAATCATTTAGTTTCTCAGGATACAGATTTACATTAACAGATTTGAAACCTTATCCTGGTGGAAAAGAAGAAAGTGAATCTGTTACTCTTAAATATGAGAAAGAAGAATAATTTAGCTGATAGCTTTTGGTTGTTTGTTGATAGAATTTCCGAATCGAAAAATTCTAAAACACTCCCACTCTCAAACCCAAATCATCCCCAAACAATTTCCTCCTTCCCTTTATCTTTAAGATATTGATTGATTTTAGAAAACGGTTTGCTTCCATAAAAACCTCTGTAAACAGAAAACGGAGAAGGATGCGCAGACTGAATGATGAAATGTTTATTTTGATCTATCAATGCAGATTTTTTCTGAGCAAATGCGCCCCAAAGAACAAAAACCACATTTTTCTTTCTATCAGAGATTTGTTGAATCACATAATCTGTAAACGTTTCCCAGCCTAAACTTTTATGAGAATTTGGTTCGTGTGCTCTTACTGTTAAAGTCGCATTCAAAAGGAGAACGCCTTGTTTTGCCCAATCTTGTAAATCTTTGTTATTTCTTTCGATTCCGAGATCATCTTTTAATTCCGTGAAAATATTTTTAAGTGAAGGTGGCGCAGTTACACTTTCCGACACCGAGAAACAAAGTCCATTAGCCTGTCCGTCATTATGATAAGGGTCTTGACCAATAATTACAACTTCTACTTCATCAAATTCCGTCAGTTCCAAAGCACGGAAAATCTCATTTTTGGGAGGAAAACATTTCGTCGAATTAAATTCAACTTTTACTTTCTTCCAAAGATTTTCAAAATACTCACTTTCTTTGATTGGTTTCAAAACTTCATTCCAAGTCATTTCTGATATTTTTTACAAAATTAATTTTACAAATTGATTAAAGCAAATCATTAAGCCTTTTCATATTATTAAATTCTTTAATAAAATTAATATAAAGAAGGCTATTGAATTTTACCCCAAAATAAAGTTAATTTATCTTAAAAGGTCTTTGGCTTAATTTTTATTGTAATAAATTCGGGCAAAATTTAGCATTTATCTGTAAAATCAGCTCAAATCAGAATGAAAATCTGGAATAGTATTATTTTCTCAACAATTTTTATGGTTAATCATCTATCGGCGCAAAACACCATTATCGTTGGAACTTACACGAATAGTGAGAAGTGCAACAGCGGTGGAATTTATGTATTTGATTTTGATGAAAACACGTACAAATACAACCTAAAATATCACACAGAAAATATCATTAATCCAAGTTTCGTAAGCTTGAGTCCGGATAAAAAATTCTTGTTCTCAGTTAACGAAAATGGAGAAAAAAGTACGATTACATCATTCACTATTGATGAAACAAATGGAACTTTAATCAAAAAAGATGAAAGAAAAACGCAAGGCGAAGACCCTTGTTTTATTATTTCTGATGACCAAAATGTGATTGTCGCCAATTATTCCGGCGGAAGTATCAATGTTTTCAAAAGATATGCTGACGGAAAATTGTCTGATGTTTTTCAGAATATCAAATTCGAAGGTGTTGGCGTGAATCCTAAAAGACAGGAAAAGTCGCACATTCATCAGGTTCAGTTTTCTCCGGATGGTCAATATGTTTTGGCAACTGATTTAGGATTGGACAAAATCTATGTTTTTAAATATAACAAAACAAAAAATCAGGTTTTGGAAAAAGTTGGAGAATTTGATGCAAAAAAAGGTTCAGGGCCAAGACATCTTGCTTTTAATAAAAGTGGAAAATTGATTTATCTCGTGCAAGAACTGAGTGGTGATTTGTCGATTTTAAGTTTCAACGAAGGAAAAATTACATTAATCCAAGAAGAAACTTTATTGTCTAGAAAAGTGAGATTCAATTTCAGAGTTGCGGACATCCATTTATCTAACAACGAAAAGTTTCTTTATGTGACCAATCGTGACGATGCGGACGACATTACTACTTTCGAAATTCTTGAAGACGGAAAAGTGAAAAAAATTCAGCAAATCAAAACGACTGGTAGAAATCCACGAAATTTCATTATCAGCCCAAATAACAAGCTGGTTTTGATAGCCAATCAAGACACCAATAGAATCAATATTTTCAGTAGAGATTTAAAGTCGGGAGAACTGACTCCTACAAAGAAATCTATCCCTGTTTGTGCGCCTGTAAATGTTATTTTCTATGAAAAAGGAGAATAATTCATTTTAAATATAATATTTTAATAAAAAATTAGTTTTAATAGCTTAATGTTCGAAGACTCGATGTTTGATAAAAAATTTATTCTTTCATTTTTTCTGATTTGGTGTTCCGGTTTGCTTTTTTCGCAAATCGAAAAGGAGAACGAAATTGAAAGTGTCGTTATAAAATCTGTAAAAAAGTATAAGAATAAGAAGGAAAATCCTGCTTATGCAATTATGCAACAAGTTTGGAAAAAGAAAAAATCCAACGGACTTCTTCTACACAAAGACTACAAGTACAAAACTTATGAGAAAATCGATTTTCGATTAGACAATATCGACAGTTCTTTTACAAAAAAGAAAGTTTTCAGAGGTCTGGATTCTATTATTTTCAAATACAATGACACTTCCGAGATTGCTGGGAAAGCTGTTTTGCCACTTTTCATCACAGAAAGTATTTCTCAAACTTACGGAAAAAATGCCCCTAAAAAAGAACGAAAAGATCTTCTGGCAATAAGAAATTCCGGACTTAAGAATAATCAAATCGTTGCAAAGACGATTCAGAATATGTACAAGGATATCAACATTTATGATAATACCATTAATTATCTGAATCTTGGTTTCACAAGCCCTGTTTCCACAGATGGTTTCGGTGTTTTTGATTATAATATCACCGACACGATTGAGATAAACACAGTCCGAAGCTACGAAATCCGATTCACTCCAAAAAACCCTGAAGCATTAGCTTTGAAAGGCAGACTTTATATTTCGATGGACAAATATAATGTGATGAAAGTGGAGATGCAGACCAATAAAAGAATTAATATCAATTTCGTTAAAAATATTGCGACGGATTTAGAATTTGATAATCCAGATGATTCTACTTTCATCCCGACTAGAAATGAGACTACGCTTAATCTTGTCCTTAATGATAGAGATGGTGCAAAAAGTGTGATTGCAAAACGCGTTGCCAATTATTCTGAATACGAATTCGATAAAGGGATAGAAGATTCTTTCCTTAGTAAAACATATATTCCTGAGGACTACCTAGTTGAGAAAGACGAAAATTATTGGTTAGAAAACAGAACCGAAAAACTGACCGACGGCGAACAGAATATCTACAAAATGTATGACGAACTGGAAAATGTTCCAAAATACAAACGGATTGTAAAACTGGTTCAGATTGGGAATACCGGTTATATCCACTTCGGAAAATGGCTGGATTTTGGAAATATTTTTCAAACTTGGGGATATAATGATATTGAAGGTTTGAGACTGAGAGCTGGCGCCAGAACTTACTTTGGAAAGAATGATATGTGGAGAGTCCAAGCTTATACTGCTTACGGTTTCCGTGATGAAAAATGGAAATTTGGAGGTGAAGCAAAATATATGTTCAACAAAACCAATCGTTTCCAAATTGGTGGAGGTTATAGACAGGATGTTCTTCAACTTGGAGTTCAATTGACGACTGATGAAGGAATTATGACACGTTCATTCGCTTCTTCTTCTGTTCTTAACAGTGGTGAAACAACGTCTATGAGTTCTGTTAAACAATATAATTTTTTCACCAGTATAGAACCTTGGAAAAACTTCCAAATCAAATTGGATGCAACCACACAAAACATCAGATCTGCCGATTCTAACCTGTTTAACATTGATTACTACAGACAAGGCGTTCTTCGAAATGATTTGAATGATACAAAACTAACAACAACTTTGATTTTTAGACCAGGAATCAAATTTTCTACTTACGGAGTTGATCGTTATGAAATGACAGCCCTGGCAACCAATCCATCTTTGATTCTAAAATACACAAAAGGAGTTGGAGGCGTTTTTGATTCTGATTTTAATTATAATAAGCTTCAGTTTTACTATTATCAGCCTGTGATTTTAGGAAATTGGGGAAGATTGTTTGCGAATGTGGAAGTTGGTAAAAACTTTGATGCACTCCCACTCGCTTTGCAAAATGTTTTGCCTGCCAACCAATCTTACGGTTTGGTGAGAGGTGTTTTTTCTCTGATGAATTATTATGAATTCGTTGCTGATTCTTATGCCGTTTTATTCTTAGAGCACCATTTCAACGGAAAGATTTTGTCTCAGATTCCATTAATTAAAAAATTGAAATTAAGAGAAGTAGCATTTTTCCGTTCCGGAGTCGGAAGCTTGAAACAAGAAACCATTAATATGAATGCTGGAAGTATCAACCTGACTGCACCTAATAAACCTTATTACGAATATGGTTTCGGGATTGAAAATATCGGTTGGGGAAATTTCAGACTTCTAAGAATTGACTTTAACTGGAGGGGAAATTATCTCAATCATAAGACAACAGCTAATGAAAATGTTAGAAAATTTGGCGTTCAGTTTGGTTTCCAGATGAATTTTTAGGAAATTTGTTGAAAGACAGTTCTTTCTTAAATCTAAAAATTGAATTAAACACAAAGAATTTCAAAGGAAAAAGAATTTATTAAAAAACTAAGAAAATCAAGAAGTTGATTTTTAAGGCTATTTAAAAATTCAAAGCTTCTTCAGACATCAATTTATTGATACTTTGGAAACTTTAAACTTTTAAAATTCTTTGCGTCTAATAATTTAAAAAATTAAAACCTCAATGAAAACCCAAAAAATCGCTCTCTTATTAAGTTTCTTGATTTTCAATCAACTATTTTCTCAAAGAGAATTTGTATTTTTTGGTTCTTACAATTGGAAAAAAGGTGCAGAAGCGGTGTATGTTTATGAACTCGATACAGAAACTGGAAAACTCACTAAAGTTGCTTCATCTTCTGATGTTATCAATCCTGGATATATAACAGTTTCTAATGACGGAAAATACGTTTATGCCTCATCCGACGCCAAAACTCCAAATTATGGAACAGTAAGCTCCTTCGCTTTTGATGCTGATAAAAAATCTTTGACTTTCCTTAATCAACAAAAAACAGGAGGCGAAAATCCGGTTTACGTAAACGTTGATAAAACTGGAAAATGGCTCATTAATGTAACTTATAATCAACCAACTATTTCCGTCTTTCCACTTCTTGAAAATGGAAAAATAGATTCGATAGCACAACATTTTAAATTCACAGAAGGAAGCGGTGTTAATCCAACAAGACAAGAAAAATCGCATACACATTCTGCAGTTTTTACGCCAGATTATAAGACGGTTTTGTTTGCAGATTTAGGCGCTGATAAAATACTGCAATATCCTTTTGACCTCAATCAGAAACAACCTTTGCTTGACAGTAAAAGTTCTTTCATCAATACAAAACCCGGAAGCGGTCCAAGACACATTACTTTCAGTAAAGATGGGAAAATAGCTTACTCGATTGAAGAATTGGCTGGAATGATTTCGGTTTATGATTTTTCTGAAAACAAACTGAAAGAAATCCAGAGAATTGCAACACATCCAGATAAAATTAAAGATGGTTTTGAAAGTTCTGATGTTCACATTTCTCCGGACGGAAAATTTTTATATGCAACCAATAGAGGAAAGGAAAACAACATTGCAATTTTCAAAGTTTTGAATGATGGAAAATTAGAATCTATTGGTTATCAGAAAACAGGCGGGAAACATCCAAGGACTTTTGCGATTGATGAAACTGGAAAGTTTATGATTGTGACGAATGTTAATTCTCAGGATGCCACAGTTTTCAGAAGAAATCTGGAAACAGGAATGTTGAAAAAAGTTGGAAAGCCTGTAAAAATTAGTCATCCGACTTGTGTAAAAATTAAGATGTATTGATTTAATAAAAAAATCAACTTATGCTGACCAAACAAGAATTAACAAAAATCTATACTGAGTTTGATAATTCTGAGATTATCAAACTTGCAACTTTTGAATCAAAAAAATTAACCGACTTAGCAATTCCAATTCTAATTGATGAAATTTCTAAGAGAAACCTTGGTACAGATTTGTTAGATTGGGTTCATTTAGAAAGAAATTTTTTCAAAGGAACAGAATTAGAGATTTTAAAATCAAAAATTAACACTTCTGTATGTTCAAACTGTAAAATCTTAAAAAATGATATTAAAGGATTTTACATTCATCATTGTTCATTAACCCACAATCCAAATAAATCAAATCTTATTTTATGTGAAAAATGTGGTAAAAAAGCTAGAACTAAAAATTATATTATTTCTGCAACATTTGGATGGATTTCAACTCGTGGGATATTAAAAGTTCCATTTTATTTTCTCGGAGAATTATTTGATAGCTTCTTCAGACAAAAACAAAGTAGAAAAATCATAGAAGAATTTATCTTTGAAAACACTGGATTAATTAGAAAATTAGGGAATGATAGAGTAAGCGAATTGATTAATCAAAACAATGACTATCAATTAAGTTTAAAAAGAGATAATAGAGATTATATTTTGGAATTATTTTAATTCAAATTTCATCTGCGACTTTTTTATAATTAGATTCTAAACTATTCTTACAACTTTGCGTTAAATATAATTCTATCTTTGCAAAATGGACGTTAGAGCAAAAAAACATCTTGGTCAACACTTTCTTACAGACCAAAATATCGCACGTAATATTGTAGATTCACTTTCTTTGGAAGGTTACAAAAAAGTTTTGGAAGTCGGTCCGGGAATGGGCGTTCTTACGAAATTTCTTCTTCAAAAAGATGCTGAAATCTATGTGGCTGAAATCGACCAAGAATCTATCGTCTATCTTAAAAAACATTATCCGAAGCTTGAAGAGCAACATTTTGTTGGTGACTTTCTGAAAATCAATATTCCGGAGGTTTTCAATGAAGAATTGGCTGTGATTGGGAATTTCCCCTATAATATTTCGTCTCAGATTTTGTTTAAAATCATTGATAATTACACTTTGATTCCGGAAATGAGCGGAATGTTCCAAAAAGAAGTTGCCGAAAGAACCGCCGCAAAACCAAGAACAAAAGATTACGGAATTTTGTCTGTTCTAGTTCAGGCTTATTATGATGTTGAATATCTTTTCACAGTTCACGAAAACGTCTTCAATCCGCCACCAAAAGTAAAATCCGGCGTTATCCGAATGACCAGAAATCAGAAAGAAGGATTAGCGGGAAACGAGATTCTTTTCAAACAGATTGTAAAAGCAGGATTTGGACAAAGACGTAAAAAGATGAGTAATGCTTTGAAAGTTCTTGGCATTCCTGAAAATCTGAAATCTCATCCTTTCCTTAATATCAGAGCAGAAGAATTGTCTGTTGCTGATTTTATTGCTTTTGCGAATGAGTGGAAGGAAAATTTATAAATTAAAACAAATTTTTATTTATACAAAGACAGAATCAAATAGATGGCTGATGTAATTTTGGTGACGATTGCGGTTATATTGAGAGTGATTTCAAATCCTTTGGCTAATGTCTTTCAAAAGCAATTGACAGCTAGAAAAAATCATCCATTAATTGTCAATTTTCTGACTTACTTTTTTCTTTCGGTTTTCTGTTTTGTTCTTTTGATTTTTATTAAAATTCCCACTCTTGGAAATAGCTTTTGGCTCTACTCTATTCTTGGAGGAATTATGGGCGCTTTGGGAAATGGTTTTCTTGTGAAAGCTCTTGATAAAGGAGATTTGTCCGTTCTTGGTCCAATTAATTCTTACAAATCGGTTGTCGGAATTATATTCGGAATATTTCTACTTTCGGAGATTCCGAATGTTTGGGGAATCTTGGGAATTGGATTGATTATCTATGGAAGTTATTTTGTTTTGGATTCTCCTGACGAAAAATTCTCTTGGAAACTTCTGAAAAAACAGGAAATACAATTCAGGATTTGGGCAATGATTCTTACAGCTATTGAAGCTATTTTTGTTAAGAAAGTTATCTTGGCTTCTTCAACTGTTTTAGCATTTACGAGTTGGTGTTTCTTCGGAGCTTTGTTTTCTTTTATATTCTTATTTTTCTATAAAATCCCCATTAAAAACGAACTAAACAAAACATTAAAAATTGAGAATCTGAACAAGTTTTTTTCCCTGATTATCTGTATCGGAATAATGCAGTTTACGACCAACTATATTTTTGATTATATGCCTGTTGGTTATGCGTTATCATTATTTCAGCTTTCAACGATTGTGAGTATTATTTTTGGATATAAGTTCTTTCAAGAAAAAGGAATTCGGAAAAAGGTAATCGGTTCTGTTATTATGATAATTGGCTCTGTTTTGATTATACTTTTGAAAAATTGAATTTTATTTCTTTTAAATTTCTCGCAGATTGAGGTGATTTGGCTGATTTTATTTTTAATTTCTATAATGATTTAGCAGTAATTTTTGTCATTTCGTAGAAATCTAACCTTACTTCTAGAGATTCCTACGGAATGACAAACCGTGTATTTTTGAGCAAATGTTCTAATAAAAGACAAAAGCCCTAGCCCCGATTGTAGTGGAAATCCTTTTTCTTTTCTTTCATATAAGGAAAAGAAAAAGATTGCAACGGAAAGCGGGATTAAGCTCCTAAAAATTAATTCTAAAATCCTTATTTTTGTTCTATGGAAAAAGTGGTATTAGTCAATCCTCAGGATGAAGTTTTGGGACAAATGGAAAAAATGCAGGCTCACGAAAATGGTCTTTTGCATCGTGCATTTTCGGTTTTTTTGTTCAATGAAAAGGGAGAAATGCTTTTGCAAAAACGTGCCAATGAAAAATACCACTCGCCAAACCAATGGACGAACGCGTGTTGTTCGCACCCAAGAATCGAGGAATCCTATCTGGATGCAGCAAAAAGACGTATCAAAGAGGAATTGGGAATCGATTGTGAGTTGACAGAGAAATTCCATTTTATCTACAAAGCGGATGTTGGAGACGGGCTTTGGGAACACGAATTGGATTATGTTTTTACAGGAAACTTTGATGGGGAATTTGATTTGAATCCTGATGAAGTTTCGGAAATCCGATATGTTTCTATTACTGATTTGCAACAGGAAATTGCTGAAAATCCGGACAACTTTACGGAATGGTTTAAAATCATTTGGGCGGAATATCGTAATCAGTTGAATTAATCCAAGAAATATTCCTTAACTTTATTATCAAATCTTACGTGTATGAAAGCTTTGGTAATTGGTGCAACTGGCGCTACAGGAAATGACCTTGTAAGTCAACTTTGTCAGGATTCGGATTTTGATGAGATTAATATTTTCGTGAGAAGACGGTCTGATTTTCATAATGAAAAAGTCAAAGCGCACATCGTAGATTTTGACCAGCCTGACGAATGGAAACATCTTGTGAAAGGTGATGTTGTTTTCTCTTGCCTCGGAACGACTTTGAAATCGGCAGGAAGCAAAGACAATCAGTGGAAAATAGATTATGATTATCAATATCAGTTTGCTAAAGCTGCGAGAGAAAACGAAGTGGATGATTATATTTTAGTGTCTTCTTATGGCGCAACTCCTGATTCGAAAATCTTCTATTCCCGAATGAAAGGCGAATTGGAGGAAGCCGTGAAAAACTTGCATTTCCCCAAAACAACCATCTTCAAACCAGGAATGCTAGAACGAAAAAACACAGATAGAAGTGGTGAAGTCTATGGTTTGAAAACGATTAAATTCCTCAATAAACTAGGACTTTTCAAAAATCAACAACCATTGCCAACTGAAGTTCTTGCAAAAGCAATGATTGTCGCATCGAAGATAAAATCTAATAGTTTTTCTGAAGTTAAACTCCATAGTATTTTCAGTTTTGCTGAGAAGAGAACGCAATAAAAAAATCCAATCAGAGTTGATTGGATTTTATGTTTTAGTTATTTCTGTCTTTAAGATATTTTTGCCATTCCCAAGTGGTTTTGAGCGCTTCTTCCAGAGATGTTTCAGATTTCCAGTTGAGTTCTTTTTCAGCTTTACTTGGATTTGCATAAGCAATGGTAATATCACCTTCTCTTCTTGGGCAAATCTGGTAAGGAACTGCCACTTCATTTGCCAATTCAAAAGCTTTCACCACTTCCAAAACTGAAGAACCTTTTCCTGTTCCTAGATTATAAATATCCAGAACTGTTTCTTCATCTGAATGAATCAATTTTTGCAATGCAGCCACGTGTGCTCTTGCCAAATCTACAACATAGATATAATCGCGAACGGCTGTCCCATCTTCCGTAGGATAATCATCCCCCCAAACACTCAGTTTTTCTCTGATTCCAGCCGCAGTTTGCATTACATAAGGAACCAAATTATTAGGAATTCCTATTGGTAATTCTCCTAACAAGGCAGAAGGATGCGCTCCAATGGGATTGAAATATCTCAATAAAGAAACTCTTTTATTGTAAGCTTTGGAAAAATCTTTCAATATATCTTCACCAAAACTTTTGGTTTTACCATAAGTGGATTCTGGTTCTTTGAGTGGTGTATTTTCATCAATTGGCATTTCGTCCGCTTGACCATAAACCGTACAAGACGAGCTGAAAATAAAGTTGGAAATATTTCTTTCTTTAAATTCCTGAAGAACATTAATCAATGAAAACAGATTGTTCTCATAATAATCCAAAGGTTTTATCATACTCTCTCCTACTGCTTTTGAAGCCGCAAAATTGATACAACCTTCGATATCGTGTGCATCAAAAACTTGTTTCAGCAACTCCTTTCTTCTAAGATCAAAAGGATAAAAAATTGGACGTTTTCCGGTTATTACCTCAATATTATCAAGAATGAATTTTTCCGAATTGGATAAATCATCAACAATGATGACATCAAAATTGTGATTAATGAGCTCTACAACTGTGTGTGAACCAATGTAGCCGAGACCACCTGTTACGAGTATGGACATAGTTTTTATAAATGTTGGAGATTAGTTATTGAAAAACTCTAAAACGGAATCTGTAATGTACTTTAATTGTTCTTCATCCAACTCTGTATGCATTGGAAGAGAAATTACTTGATCCAATAATTTATCCGTATTCACAAAATCTGCAGGATTACTATCTTGAAAATACGCTTTTTGCTTTCTAAGAGCAACCGGATAATAGATCATCGCAGGGATTTCTTTCTCTGATAAGAATTTTTGCAATTCATTACGCTTTCCGTTTAGTATTCTTAGAGTGTATTGATGAAAAACGTGCGTTGAATTTTCTGCTCTTTTTGGCGTTAAGATATTTTCATTTCCAGCAAAAACTTCATCATAATAATCAGCTGCTTTTCTTCTAGCATCGTTATAAGAATCTAGATGTGGCAATTTTTTTCTCAAAATTGCAGCTTGAATACTGTCTAATCTGGAATTAACACCAACCTCATCGTGATAATAACGTTCATACATCCCGTGGTTCACGATTCCTCTTAGTCTGTGAGCCAATTCATCATCATTAGTAAAAATTGCACCTCCATCTCCATAACAACCTAAGTTTTTGGAAGGAAAGAAAGATGTGGTTCCAATTGTTCCCATTGTTCCAGATTTTTTTTCAGTTCCATCAGAGAAAATAAAATCTGCGCCAATGGCTTGTGCATTATCTTCAACCACATAAAGGTTATGTTCCTTGGCAATTTTCAGGATTTCTTCCATATTTCCACATTGTCCGAAAAGATGAACAGGAATAATTGCTTTTGTTCTTGGAGTAATTGCTTTTTTAATAGCTTCTGTGTCAATCGTAAATGTATCATAATCCACATCTACTAAAACAGATTTTAGCTTTAATAAATGAATCACTTCCACAGTTGCTGCAAATGTAAAATCTGCTGTTATCACTTCGTCACCATCTTTCAAGTCAAGAGCCATAAGGGCAATCTGAAGAGCATCTGTCCCATTAGCACATGGAATCACGTGTTTTACATCCAAATAATTTTCAAGGTCTGATTGAAAGGATTTGACTTCTGGACCATTTATAAAAGCTGCCGAATCCATTACATTAAGAACGGCATTATCAACTTCACTTTTTATCTTATAATACTGGCTTTGTAAATCAACCATTTGGATTTTCTTCATAATCTAATATTTAAATTTTGTTGCTCAAGAAGTTATCATTTTATTTTTTCAAAGGCTTTCTTGAGCAAAAACATTATTTTGTAAATTTACATTTATT
Source organism: Epilithonimonas sp. (assembly GCF_032055105.1). GTDB lineage: Bacteria > Bacteroidota > Bacteroidia > Flavobacteriales > Weeksellaceae > Epilithonimonas. The sequence continues at coordinate 21,566 of NZ_DAMBRK010000019.1, read as the reverse complement.
TATTTGTTTAAAAAATCAAATCCTCCTAAACGTGAGAAAAATCTTTACAATTTTATCATTTGGCTTTTCTGTAGTAATTAATGCTCAAACCGAATTAGTTTTTGTTTTCTTCAAAGATAAACCTAACAAAGCATCTTTTTATGCAAACCCTTTATCAGAATTAACCCAAAAATCTCTGGACAGGAGAACCAACCTCGGAATCCCTCTTGTTGATCAGGACGCACCTATAGAACCTAGTTATATCCAGAATGTTAAAGATTTAGGTTTTACAGTAACAGATTATTCAAAATGGTTGAATGGTGTTGCAGTCAATGCTACTACAGAACAGATCCAGACATTATCCCAGCAGAGTTATGTAGATCATGTAGAAAGTTTTGTAAAAAATCCCAACGGAGGAAAACGTAATGAAAAAATGAATAAATTCGATGCGTTTGATTCTGAAAATACAAACAGAGATGCTTTGACAACTTTTAATTATGGGAACAGCTTGTCTCAGATCAATCAAATCAACCTTCGTCCATTGCATGTTGCTGGCTACACCGGCACGGGAGTTTCTATTGCTGTGATTGATACAGGGTTTCCTTATGTCAATACAGGCAGTGCCTTTAAAAGAATGCGAGATAACGGACACATCAAAGCAACTTATAACTTTGTGAATAAAACATCTTCTGTCTATACAACCTCACTCAATTCTCATGGTGCTATGTGTCTGGGTATTATTGGTGGATATATAGACGGGACATTTGTAGGAGCTGCACCAGATGCAGACTTCTATTTGTACGCAAGTGAAGATGCTGCTAATGAAATCCCAGAAGAACAACTCTACTGGATAGAGGCTGCAGAAGAAGCTGATAGACAAGGTGTAGATGTTATTTCTACGTCTTTAGGTTATTCTGAGTTTGATGACAGTCGTTATGATTATACATATGATGATATGAATGGTACAACCACTTTTATCTCCAGAGGAGCTCAGATTGCTAGCGAAAAAGGGATTCTTGTATTAATTGCTGCTGGAAATGAGGGGCAAAAGGCATGGCACTATATCTCTGCTCCTGCAGACAATGCTAGTATTTTTACCATTGGTGCAGTTAACTCTGCTGGAAGCTCATCCGGATTTTCTTCTTTTGGTCCCAATTCTGCAGGTGTTATAAAACCTGATGCAAGTGCAAGAGGCACTTCCACCTATTACGCTTACAACAACTCTTCTGATTATGGGAACGGAACTTCTTTCGCTACACCTTTAGCTGCTGGTGGCGTTGCGTGTCTATTACAATCTGTCCCTAACACAAAACCTAGAGAGATCATAAAGCAAAGTCTAAGACAAAGTTCATCTCTTTATCCTAACTATACAGACCAGATGGGATACGGAATTCTTAATTTTTATAAAAATTATCAGACACTGGCTACAAACGATATAAAAAAAATAGATGTTAAAATCTATCCTAATCCGGCAAAGGATATGATTAATATTTTGGCAGAAAAACTGGTAACCTCAGTTGAAATTTATGATTACCTAGGTAGATTAATTAAAACCGAGAACACGAACAAAATTAATGTATCCCAACTTGCCAAAGGTAATTACCTCATCAAAATAAAAACTGGAGATCAGGAAATAGTAGAAAAATTCATTAAGGAATAAAGTTACACAAATAAAAAACCCTGTTAGATGCAGGGTTTTTCACTTTTAAAAGCTTTTATTTCTTAGATTCTTCAACAGAAACTTTTCTGAAATCTTTGAATAATTTGCTTAACTCCAAAGCAGATTTTCTTGCTCTTGTTCCAGCAGCTTTGTTTCCTTTCTCAGCTTGTTGGTTTGCTTCGTTAGAAAACGCTTCGAATTCTGCATTGATTTTTTCAATAAGTTCTTTCATAATTTTTAAAGTATAAAGTATTAAACTGGGTTGCAAATATAGTAGTTTATATCATTTTTCAATTGAATTATGAAATTAATTTTATGGTGTTCTGCAGGACATTTTTAATTATTCCCAAGATAATCCTTTACAATTTCAAGAACTCCAAAACTATCATTAGAAGCTGCCTCAAAACTAGCCGTCTCTTTTACAAACGGATGCGCATTTTCCATAGCATAAGAATAACTCGCTTTACTCAGCATTTCTATATCATTCATATAATCACCAAAAGCCATTGTTTCCTCTGGTAAGATGTTCAAAGATTTTTGTAATTTTTCAAGAGCAATACCTTTGTTGATATTTTGATTCATGACATCTAGCCAATATTTACCAGAAACTACTGCTTTCAAATTAAATTCTTCAAACTGTTTCAAAATCGGATACAAATTCTTCTCCGATCCATCTGGATGATAAACAGCAATTTTAAACGCAGTGTCATCAATCACCTCTGTCAAATCCTCAACTTTCTGATTCTTGGTATAATATTGTGTGAAAAAATCGATAAATCCCTGATCTTCCGTTTCGTAATAAGCTTGTTTCTTTGCAGAAAGAACAGCTCTTGCACCAGGGATCTCACGAACAGCTTTGATAATTTTCACCACAAGATTGTGATCCATTTCATCAGCAAATAGTTCTTGATTTTTGTAAACAATATAACCTCCGTTTTCTGCAATGAAACCTATCTCATTCTCTATATCTCCAAAATATTTTGTAATTCCTGGCATTTGTCTTCCGCTGGCTGGCACAAACAAAATCCCTCTGTCTTTAAGTTTCTGATAAACTTTGGGAAAATCTGGACTCACTTCATAATTAGAATTAAGAAAAGTCCCATCCATATCAGTTACTATTAATTTTATCTCTTTCATAAAGGATTATTTTTTATTCAATTTCCAAAATCTACAGTACAAATAACCGTAAAAGATTCCGAAAAAAGAAATTCCGAACCCAAGTCCGGAATTAAATTTTTATTAATACTAATTATGATGCCCCATATTAAGTTTAATCTTCTTCAGGTCTTCCAATTCGTGAACTGGGCGTTCTATATCATAAGGAATTGGCTGTTTTGAGAAAGTCTGGAAATAAAGCAGACAAGCATCCTTCCACCAAACCGCATCTTTTGCCTGAATTTTAAGTCTTGATTGAACAGATTTGAATCTCTCTTCATCGACATAAGTTTGTAGCTTATCCCAAGTTTTTTGATAATCACGGACATTTTTCACACCTGTATCATATTTGAAACAAAGTTCTTCCCAAAGCGTTTTCCCATCCTTCATTTTGTAATTCCATGGAATGTGATGAAACCAAAGAATTAGATTTTCTGGCGTAGTTTTTATATTTTCATAAGTTTCATTAAGTGGTGGAAAGTATAATGAAACTGCATTACTTCCTGTTTTTGTCCTATCAAATCCTACTCCATTTGCATCCGCTTTATGGTAATAAACCGGCGACCAATCTGGTCTTCCGCCTTTGTAATCGCCCCAAGGTTCTGGTCCATAATGATGTCCCGAAGCAAAAATATGATGAAGTCCCAAAGGCATCATATAATCCACAGCAGTTTCTCTTGACGTAAGCATTATTTCCTTTACAGGTTTTACAAAATCCTGATTATCTGTGAAAGTCATTTTAATCCATTCATTGACAATCTGTTCGGAAGACAACTCGTGATTCCAAGCCAAACGTCCGAAAGCATACCAATTGGCTTGCGCAAAGTGATGACCTGTCCAATTTGTGTCTTCTCCAATATTAGCCACAGCAGAAATCGCAGTGATTTTATTTTTCATTAAAGTTCCATCTGTCAATTTTGCAATTGTAGAACCTTTGCCAAAAGAATAAGTATCGCTGTCCAAATTTTCCTTGAATAATGGCGCTAAATAAACCAAGTGATTTGAAAACCCAAGATATTCCTGAGTGATTTGAAATTCCACCATTTCGGGTGTTTTCTTCAAAGCTCCAAATAACGGATTGAAAGCTTCTCTCGGTTGGAAATCTATCGGTCCATTTTTGATTTGAATAATTACATTATCCTTGAACTTTCCATCCAACGGAACAAATTCCAAATAGGCTTGTTTTGCTCTATCTTCCTTGCTCGGACTATAAACAAAAGCACGCCACATAATGATTCCGCCAAAAGGTTTTAATGCATCCGCCATCATATTCGCGCCGTCTGCGTGGGTTCTTCCATAATCTTGTGGACCTGGCTGACCTTCGGAATTGGCTTTAACCAAAAAACCTCCAAAATCTGGAATCAATTTATAAATTTCAGACGCTTTTCTTTTCCACCAATTTTGAACATTTTTATTCAATGGATCCGAATTTTCTAATCCATCCAAAACTTTTGGCGAAGAGAAATTGACGGATAAATAAACCTTAATTCCATAAGGTCTGAAAATATCAGCCAAGATTTTCACTTTTTCGAGGTAATCTTTTCTAAGGATATTTGGCGAAGCGTTGACGTTATTGAGAACTACAGAATTAATTCCGATTGATGCATTAGCTCTTGCATATTCTTTGTAACGAGGCGAAATTTTGTTTGGTAAATCTTCCCATTTCCAAAGCGAATGTCCTGCATAACCACGCTCAATAGTTCCATCCAGATTATCCCAATGATTGAGGATTCTGACATCATAAGAAGGTTTTTCTGTAATATTTAGATTGTCCAGATTTTGTTTCGTTTGCTGAAGTCTGAGAATATTATAAACTCCATACAACAAACCAATTTCTTTGCTGGAAGAAATGGTGATTTTGTCTGATGATGATTTGATTGTATAACCATCTTTCAGGTTATTCAAAGCTTTATCTGTTCTTAATTCCACAGTTTGTCCTTGCCAGAAATTGGTTAATTCATTTTTAGCCAATTCAATGGTTGGATTGTTTCCTTTTGAAATGATCTTGTCAGCAGAAATTCCGTTTTTGACATTCGGAAATCTGAGCCATAATTGACTTCCATCTTCGGCGAAAATCGAGAATGGAATTAATAAAAATATTAAAATATAAGCTTTGAAATTTTGCATTTGAAATGGTTTTGTCCGTTAATATTGAACCCTATCGGGTTCAGAAATCGGGATGTATATTCTCCCATAGGTTGCACCTACGGCTATTCAGATTGAACCATTCGGTTCTTTGGAAACGGTTTATTTAATCTAAACCTTCGATGGTTTTGATTTTTCCGTTTTCGTCATATTCTAATTCTACGACTTTCATACTTCTGAGCCAGGTTTTGCCTTCACTAGGAACAGAATCGTGGAAGAAGAGATACCATTTTCCTTTAAATTCAACAATACTGTGATGTGTTGTCCAGCCAACAACAGGCGTTAAAATCTCGCCTTGAAAAGTGAACGGACCATAAGGATTATCGCCAATCGCATAACACAAAAGATGAGAATCTCCAGTTGAATAAGAGAAGTAATAATTATCATTATACTTATGCATCCAAGACGCTTCGAAGAACCTGTGAGGATTGCCGTGAAGTAATTCGTCTCCGTTTTTATCCAAAATCAATAAATCTTTTGGTTCTTCAGCAAACTCTAACATATCATCACTCAAAAGAGCCACTTTTGACGGAATTGCTGGTTCATCGTCATTTGGTAAAATTGCAGATTCCAAAGCTTTGTTGTTTCTGTAACGCTGTAATTGTCCGCCCCAGATTCCTCCAAAATACATATAATGTTTTCCATTTTCTTCAAAAATACACGGATCGATGCTGTAACTTCCTAACATCGGATGCGGTTCCGGAATGAAAGATCCATAAGGTTTGTCGCTTACAGCAACTCCTATTCTGAAAATATCATTTTTATCTTTCAAAGGAAAATACATATAATATTTACCATTTTTGTGTGCCACATCGCAATCCCAAAGTTGTCTTCCTGACCAATTGATATCCTTTACTGAAAGAACAACGCCGTGATCTGTCACTTCGCCATTTTCAACATCATCCAAAGAGAAAACGTGATAATCATTCATATCGAAATGGTCACCGTTGTCGTTCTCCTCTATTCCACTTTCGCGGTCGTGAGATGGATAGATGTAAAGTTTGCCTTCGAAAACGTGAACAGATGGATCTGCCATATAATCTTTCGGGAAAAGGTATTTTGATTTGTTCATTATATTTTAGATATTTAGATAATAGACTGATAGATAATAGATATATAGATTTTATTTTGCTAGTTTGATAATTTTTTCAACAATTGGTTTTGTGTTGCAATTGCGATCGAAAAACAAAGGATAATCTGTTCTTCCTTTCACTGGGAAATCATTTTTCCAAGATTGCGCATCGGTTACACCCCACAAAGTGACTCTTCTGACTTTGCTTTTATGCTTCAGAAACAATCGGAAAAAATCTGCATATCTGTTTTCCCATTTTTCTTCGGCATCTTTTGGAAGTCCTGTTTTGTAAGGATTCATTTTTTCGTTGTATTCTACTTTATCAGAAATATTAGCCGAAGTTCCCCAAGGTGACGGAAGAACACTCAGGTCTAACTCTGTGATATTAACTTTAACGCCAGCAGCTGTATATTTTACAATTGCATTTTCATATTCTGCAAGAGTTGGACTTGTCATATCGATATGCGCTTGCATTCCTACACCATCAATTCGGATTCCTCTGGATTTCAGATTTTTCACCATTTTGACAACCGTTTCTATTTTTCCCGGATGCCATTCATTATAATCGTTGTAATAAAGTTCTGCATCTGGGTCAGCTTCCTGAGCATATTTGAAAGCTAATGGAATGAATTCTTCGCCAAGGATTTCATAGAATTTACTCTTACGATAAGATCCGTTTTCCATAATTACCTCATTGACAACATCCCAACCTTTCACTCGGCCTTTGTATCTTGTGACAACGGTACTGATATGAGATTTCATTCTTTGTTTAAGAACTTCTGCAGAAACATCTTTCCCATTTTTATCTACAAAAAACCAATCCGGTAATTGAGAATGCCAAATGAGTGTATGACCAATGGTAAACATATTATATTTTTCTCCTAGTGCCACAAATTTGTCTGCATCATCAAAGAAAAACTGACCTTCTTTCGGTTGCAAAAACATAGATTTCATACAGTTTTCCGCAACAATAGAACTGAATTGATTTTTAACAATATCTGCAGCTTGCTTATCGGCTTCATAAATTTGGGATAAATCTAATGCTGCTCCAATGAAAAAATCATCTTTGTAAGCTTCTTTCAAAGTATTGGCTTGCTGAGAAAATATTGCGCTTGGAATCATCGCAGCAACAATACTTAATGAAAATAGTATCTTATTCATAATTAATTATTTTTTCTTCTTTCTGCTAAATCTTGTTCCAACTGGACTTCCATTTTTTTATCAATTTTATAAAAGAAAAGTAATCCACAAGCTAAGAAAAACGGTATAGATGGGAATATACTTACCAACATCTTTGCGCCTGTAGCAACAGTTTCTGGCTGAATGACATTTTGAGTTTCTCCTGCAGAGATGTATCCGTATTTTCCTATTATTAATGCTACTAAAGAACTTCCGATACTCAAACCGACTTTCAATCCAACCATCATTGCAGAAAAAATAATAGCGGTAGCTCTTCTGTTGTTTTTCCATTCCGAGTAATCTGCTACATCGGCAATCATCGCCCACAAAAGCGGTGTACTGATTCCGTAGAAAAATCCGTGCAAAATCTGAGATGTAAACATTAATCCAACGGATTTTGATGGATAGAATAGAAAGAGAAAAACAAAAATTGTAGAGATAAATAAAGACGCAATAAAGACGTCACGCTTTCCATATTTGTCTGCGAATTTTTTTGAAAATGTAATACCAATAATCATCATAATAATTCCACCTGCATTGAATAATCCGAAACCAGCAGATCTAGGATCTTCGCCAAAGAAATTCATCCCAATAGAACTGAAGAATCCTGTAATTGGAGAAATGAAATTTTTAAGCGACGCTTCATCTACATAATTATTAAAATAATAAACATAAGAACCGCCTTTCATAGCTAGTGTAATGAAGATCATTGTTGTCACAACCAACATAATCACCCAAGGTTTGTTTTTGAAAAGATCTTTAAGATCATCTTTTAAACTGGATTCTTGTTCTGGTTTTGGAATAACTCTTTCTTTGGTGGTAAAAAATGTAATCAATAACATAATTGATCCTATAATAGCCAACCAAGTCATCACAATCTCGATTCCGACAGCTTTATCGCCATTACCAGCCGATAAAATAATTGGTAACATAAAAACCTGCACAAAAAACTGGGAAAACATTACCGCAACAAATCGATAAGACGAAATGCTATTTCTTTCTCCCATATCGCCTGTAATCACGCCACTAAGCGCAGCATAAGGCAAGTTGTTTCCTGCATACAAAAGCAACAGTAAAGTATAAGTTATCGCCGCATAAATGATTTTACCTTTGTATGAAAAATCTGGTGTACTGAATGCAAACAAGGCTGCAACACCCAATGGAATAGCCGTAAACAGAATCCAAGGACGGAATTTTCCCCATTTGGTTCGTGTTCTGTCAGCTAACGCACCAATCATTGGATTAAATCCAAAACCGGCAATTAATCCAACAACCAAAGTAATTAGAGATGCGTCTTCTGCTTTTAAACCATAGATATCTGTATAAAAATAAGCTAAATAAGTCACCAAAGTTTGGAACACGAGATTCGCTGCCAAATCTCCTAAACTATAACCTACTTTTTCGATTACTGATATTTTTTGTGATTGATTATTCATTATGATTGATTGTGATTTGAGTTTATTTTAAGCTTGATTCTGTAGTGAATGGAGAAGCTGGAAGTCCAGATTTGTTGCTCAAATTTCCATTCGGATTATCTGCCCAATCGTATCTTACGGCAACTGGTTTTTTGACATCATCATTCCAAACAACAACTTTGTTTCCCACTATTTTTGCTTTTGCCCATTGATAATTTCCCTCTTTAGACTTGATCGCAAAACCTTTCAGTTCTGTTTCAGGTTTCAATTGATTGGTATTGGGTTTGAAGGACAGAATGATTTTTCTTCCTTCAATTTTCATTGATTGATAGATTGGTCCGTCTGCAACAACATTTTTAAGATAAGTTTTCTTCAAAGCCTGAAGTGCCAATCTTTCTCCCACAGTTTTTTTATTTAACGGATGGATGTCATTCCATTCTCCAATATCAATCGTAACAGCCAATCCAGAATTGGGAACTTTTTGAGAAACCAAAAGTTGCTGATTTCTCAACTCTGCCCAATTGCTTTCTACAGGTTCATTTTTAGGATCCATAAAGTTAGCTAACTGCACAATGTAAAAAGGCAAAGTAGGATTTCCCCATTTGTTTCTCCAATCCACGATCATTGTTGACAAAAGATCTCTGTATTCTTTCGGTTTCGAAGCATTACTTTCCCCTTGATACCAGATAAAACCTTTGATTGCGTAATTTGTGATTGGATTAATCATCGCATTGTAAAGTCCTGTTGGTTTCCATCGGATGAAAGTTTGTCCTGGCGCAACACGATCCATTTTAGCACCTATTTTATATTTCCATTCTCCTTTCAAATCCAATTTTTGACCATCGATTTCCAGAAAATAAGGTTTATCCATTATGAATTGTCCTTTTCCGCTTACGTTTGTCACTCTTACCGCAATGATATTTTTACCTTCTTTCAAAACTCCGGCTTCGATATTGTACCATCTTGGTGGGTATTCGTAAGTTACATTGCCTACTTTTTTTCCATTAATGTAAGTTTCATCAGCATCTTTTATTCTTCCTAAATTTAAAAAAGCAGATTTCTCAGCTTGAGTTTTGGTTAGATTAATTTCTTTTCTGAGCCAAACCGAACCTTCAAAATCACCTTCTTGATCTTCCCAAGAACCGGGCATTGTAATGGTTTTCCAATCAGAATCATTGAAATCCAATTTCTCCCACCCTTTTTGCAAACCAAGATCCAGAAGATTAAGCTCTCCGTACCAAGCTTTGCTATGAGCTTGCTCGGTTTCTTCTGTGGATTTGATAAGATTATCATTTTTCCATTTTTCGGCTTCGGTGATATATTCTGGATAATTCTTGAGCGCTCCTGCATCCATCCAAGCCTGAACCGGCGAACCTCCTAAACTAGAATTGATGATCCCAACCGGAACTTTATTTTTTTCATTCAATTCTTTAGCAAAAAAATAGGCTACACCAGAAAAATTGAGAATCGTCTCTGGATTGGTTGATTCCCATTTTCCATCAGAAAAATCAGTTTCTGCTGTTTTGAAATTATACTTTTGAGGAACTGTGAAAAATCTGATGTTAGAATTATTCGCATTTTTGATTTCGTCTCCATAAAGCGGAGTCAATCTTCTCATTGGCAATTCCATATTAGACTGTCCGGAAGCTAACCAAACATCGCCTAGCAAAATATCATTAAGAGTAACTTCATTAATGATCATTGTATAAGGACCACCAGCAGGAAGTTTCGGAAGAGTAATTTTCCAATTTCCATTGATGTCTGCAACTGTAGAATAGCTTTTGTTTTGAAATTTGACAATCACTTTTTCTTCAGAATCGGCTTGTCCCCAAATTTTAATATTGGTATTACGCTGAAGAATCATTCCATCAGAAACTAATGCAGGAAGCTTGATTTTTGCATTGACAAGAGAAAATCTTGAAATGATAATGAGCGATAAAAATTGATATAGATATTTCATGGTTAAGTTTTATTGATATTCATATAATCTGACTTGCAGAATCTGGAAATCATCTACACCGATTCTTACGTGTCTCCCTTGATGCGTTTGGTCGCCATTCAGTCGTCTGATGTATTTGAATTTTCCATTCTCATCAATACTGACTTCATCCACAGAACCAATTCCTGCTCTTTTCCCGCCATTCCAAACGGTTTGAGTTTGAGATTTTCCACCTTGTGCAGCAAATCCATCTTCGCCCAAATCCTTTGCCTGAATCACTTTTTTCTCACTCTCTTTTTCGAACTCAACTACGATTCCGCTTCCGGCAATGATGTATTCGTCTTTTGCTAATCTTAAAATTAATCCACCGCCTTCTGGCCAAACGTTTCCATTTTTTGCACGTGGATCCCAAGGAAGAGAGAAATAATGTCTTGCTGTGATTTTGAGATCATCATAATTAATGATTCGCTCCGAGTTTTTTTGGTCAAAAAGCAAACCTTTGGATTGACCTTGTCCTTGATATTTCGCCAGTAAAGGCATTAATTCTTTTAATTTAGAATAAGCTTCTGCTAATCTTTTGCTTCCGGTTTCAGAATTGTTTTCGATAGAAAATGGACTGTAACCAATCGCATCGTGCTCACCAAAAGCGTAGAAAGCTTGGACACCATTATTCTGGGTCATTTTGATTTCCGGAACAAATAATGGATTGTTGTGAAGTTTATACTTTGAAGACCATTCCGCAAAATCACCATCGTAAAAATCAGGAGCCAGAATGTCTATACTAGGCGCTCCAGCGTGCCAAATGTCCACAAGATGTGCCAATGGTCCGCCTGCAGGATATTCCCCGGGTTGGCGGTTTCTACTGTTCATCGCCGCATTCACGTACAAAGGAAGATTGTAGATTTTTCTAGATTCTTTGGCTAATTCTTCTACATATTTTGCATAAGAATAAGCTGTGAACAACTCATCTGTATAAAGATCAGCTCCGAAAATCTCTTGCCAATTCCCTTTGGTTTTGAAACCTTGTTTTCCCCATTTTTCTGATAAAGATGGATGAAGCTCTTTTTTATTTTTAGTCAAAAAGTTAATCAGTTGTTCCGGAACTTGTGCATTGAAAGCGGCATTAGCTTCCTTAGAATAATCACGCGCACCTTCCAACATTCCGATCTCATTTTCTACCTGAACCATTACTACAGTTCCTTTATCCTTATCAAAGTCAGAAATATGTTTTATTAATTCCAGATAAGCTTTTTTATCAGCTTCTAAAACATTCTTGGAAAAGGAACTTGCAATTTCCAATGGTTTTCCAGCTTTGGAATAAGCTCTTGGATATTTTTTATAATCTTGTTTGAACCAAAGTGGCGCATAACAACTCATCGAATTTTTCCAAGAACCAAACCATAAGAAAACAACTTTCAAATTGTTTGTACGAGCTTGATTAATGGTTTTATCAATTAAACTGAAATCAAATTTACCTTCTTGTTGTTCTATCAAATCCCAATAAGCAGGAACCAGAACCGTGTTCAATCCCATATTTTGAAGCTTCGGAAAATCTCTTTCGATATCCTGAAAAGAGGATGCAGAAGAATTTCCTAATTCTCCTCCCAAAATCAAAAACGGTTTGTTATCAACCATTAATTGTGTGGCTGTCCCCTTTTTCTGAAGATGAGGAATATCTTGCGCCTGAGTAAAAAATGCCACCGCAGTTCCAAGAAGAATAAAGCTTTTTCTGAGATTCATAATAAAGTTTTTTATATTATATATTTTAATTAGAGTTTTAGAATTATTAACACTATCCTCCACTCTATTTGCAAATGTTAATTGAACATTTATAAAAATAAAAGAAAGAATTTATCTACCAAATATTTTTACTCAACCTAAATATTTCCAATCTAAAAACCTTTATTTTACAATTCAATTTTTTGTTAAAAACAAGGTTAACTTATCATAAAAAATAAGATATTTAAAACACTATTAAATCAAGATAATAGGCTCAAACAACTTATCAATTAATACAATAACAAGCTTCCTAAATTGATTCAGAATTTTGCGACAATTTGCTTATCGTATTTTTTACAATATCCTATAAGGTTTTATATTTTTTATAATCAGAATTTTTGCTTAATTATTTTAACATAATTTTAACATTAAATTCACTTTTGATTAATCTAAATATTAGTGAAATTCTGTTTTTTGAAGGACAAATAATTACCAAAATCTCATTCCAAAAGATCATTTCTAAAATCTTTAAAGAAATTAATCTAATATTTGATTCATAATCGGTTAAAATTCACTTTCCGGAGCACCGAGATAAGAATCTTTCAAACCACCTGTATTAATCAGTATTTTTTCTAAAACAATTCCAGCATCTAAAACTCGGAAACGTAAAGTATGTTTGCCTGTTTTCGAAATCTTATGTTTTGTTTTGGATTTGATAATATGTTCAGCTTGCCAACCTTCTAATTCTCCTCTGTAATGCCCATTGAAATTGACAATCTGTGGCTTTTCATTATCAAAAGAAATCTCATAACGCAAACCTTTGTTTGAATTAAAATTAAGGGTTGGTGCTAATAACAATTGAACTTCAAATTCTCCAGTTGAAGTGAAATCGACTTCATATTCCAACGAAATATTTTCATTTTGTTTGGGAGAAATATTTTGTGGAAAAGTGGTAACACCAGACAAGGTTTTGCCAAAATCCGGAATGATTTGCCACTCGATTTTATCCGAATTATTCTTTTTTGCGAAATGTTCTGCTTCGATAGAAATATAACCGTCTTTCTCTTTGAAAACTCTGTTTTTTAAAACTTCATCCTTCGAAACATAATCTACTATTGGCATCACATTTTTGTCCGGCTGTTGCCAATAGGTGTAACCAATATGCGTTTGATCCATCATATGCTTCCATTTCCCGCCAGAAATTTCGTTGTTATATCGGTTGGAAAGAAATGCGTCATATTCAAAATCCTTTTTCACTTGGTCAGCAAAATCATTAGCTCTGATGTCTTTTTTGGAAAATAATTCTTGATTTTTAGCGACCGAAAAATACATATCGTACAAATTGCTCATCGCATCTACAGGATATAAAATTAACTGAAAATAAGCATCTTGATAAGCTTTCGGAAGTTGGTTGTAAATCCTGTAAGCGTCCAAAGAAAGATTTTTGTATTCGTTTTTTACGGTTTCAAATTCATTATAATTTTCGAGACTGTAAGTTTTGCTGTTCAGCATTTCAGCAGTCACTCTTCTGTTGAATTTTGGATAAGTATTCAGAATTTTTGCAATGTCTTTTGAATAACGTTCTCCAAACTGTTCCGAAGCCCATTTCTCGGTGTATTCCAGAAGATTCTGAGCATTGAATTGTTTTGGATTCCAAGCCATATCCAGGAAAAAACTGATTGGGAATTCCATTGGTTTCAAATCGCCGACATTCACAATCCAGATTTTATCAACCTTATGTTCATAAGTCAGATTCATCTGTTCCCAAACTCTTTGGATTGGACTGATGTTAATCCATTTGGAATTTCTCGGTCCGCCAACATAATCAAAATGATAATACATTCCGTAACCGCCTTTGTGCAAAGGTTTTGACAAATCCGGGAGCTTGCGGACATTGCCCCAATTGTCATCACAAAACAGCAAAGTCACATCATCCGGAACGCGCATTCCTGCGTCATAATAATCCTGAACTTCTTTGTACAAAGCCCAAAGTTGCGGTGTTTGGCTCGCTTTTTTATCAGACGTTTTTTCTATAATTTGTCTTTGATTTTTAACGATATTTTCAAGAAGTGAAATATTGGTTCCCTCTCCCATCGCTTCGTCGCCGTCGCCACGCATCCCAACTGTTACAATCTTTTCCCAATTTTTGGAACGTTCGATTCCGGTTTTCCAGAACTCGTCCAAAACTTTTTGGTTTTTAGAATAATCCCAAACATTGGGAAGATTATTTTTCTTGATGTATCGTCTCCAATCCTGCTGTGCCAAAGCCATTGGCTCGTGATGCGATGTTCCCATTACGATTCCCATTTCGTTGGCTAAAACTCCGTTTTGTGGGTCATCATCGTAGAAAGCACTTCCCCACATTGCCGGCCAAACGTAATTGCCTTTGAGTCTCAAAACCAATTCAAAAACTTTTTCATAAAACTTGGAATTGAAACCGCCAAAAGTCGCTCTCGCCCAACCTCCAAGCGAAGGTTCTTCATCATTAAGGAAAATTCCACGGTATTCTACGGCTGGTTCGTTGTCTGTATAGATTCCTTTTTTGAAACATAGATTTTCCGATTTTTTGACCGGAACATCTGCCCAATAATTCCACGGTGAAACACCTATTTGCTTAGAAAATTCGTAGATTCCATAGATGGTTCCGCGTTTGTCACTTCCTGCAATCACAATGATATCTGAGATTCCATTAAAATCTTTAATATTTTGAATCAGATATTTTTCTCGTTTTCCTTTTAAATCTTTTTCGTTGAGTTTTTTCTGTTTGATTAATTCATCAATAATCGAATTCGTTGCAATCGTTCCGATGATGATTAAAGGCGAATTTGAATTTGAAATTTGATTAATGATATTCGGAGTTTCACCTGTGACTTTTTGAAAATCTGTCTGAAGATTATTGACTGCTCTCAGAATTCCTTTATCGATGGATTGGTTTACGAATAATGAAATATTTGTTGATTTTTCATTTAGAACAATAACATCAGAACTTTTTTCAGTTGTGATGAAAGGTTGAGCCGATTTTAACTTCAATCCAAAACCGAAACTAAAAATTATGATTAAAATTGATTTCAAAAATGGATTCATTATCAATAATTTTAAATATTAATTTTACAACTTGATGTCATTATCAGACGTTGCATACAATCCAATCAAACTTCCTGTAAATCCGCCTGCAACATCTGTTGACAAAATATCGCCAGACACTTTTCCTCCAAGATTCTTAAAGTTTTTTCCATCCAAAGAATAATTGAACTGATAATCATCCGCCACTACAGAAACCTGGAGCTGTATATTTTTCGAAAGCGAAATCTTCTCACTAGAAATTATAGTTGAATTTCCTTTTTCTGTACGTTCCAAAACAATGTAGAAATCTTTATCTTTCTTAGTAATTCCAAAAACATAATTGAAATTTTCACTTTGATAACAAGTGATTCCAGCCAAGTCTTTTTCAGATTTTGGTTTAAAATCTAAAGAAACCGTAGTTTCTGATGTAGCGTGCTGTTGTCTGTGAAACAATGCAGAAACTGGCGCTTTTGCTTTGATATTCGTTGAAAAAGGATTGATTTTAATTCCATTTTTTGTTGATGAAATGAAACTTTCACGAGGTCCACGCATTGCAATCCATCGGTAATCCAATCGAGATTTTTTCAAATCATCATTGAAAGTGAAATTCCCATTCGGAAAAAACTCTTTATTATTAGTTTGATTTTTTACACCGTTTGGCATTTTCAATTTGGGTTTCATTGGCACCAAACCATTTTGAAAAACAGGATAAGTTCCGCTCCAATCTACAGGCAAAATAAAAGTTTCACGACCTGTCGTCACTCTATTTTTCTCATTAGGACGAATGGCTAAAAATACGCCGTAATACTTCCCATCAGGTGTTTCCACCAAATCGGCGTGACCAGCCCAATCCACTTTGTCTTTTCTGTCTTTCGGGAAATTTCTTTGGGTTAAAATCGGATTATTTCCGGCCGGAACAAATGGACCTTTCGGTGAATCTGCCATAAAAATCACTTCGCTGTGATTGCCTCCAGTTCCGCCTTCTGCACACATCAGGAAATATTTTCCGTCTTTTTTGTACAAATGTGGACCTTCTATCCAAATCGGTTTTTGCGAAATATCAACGCCACCATTCACAATAATTTTATCTGAACCGGCAACAACTTGGTCTTTTTCCAAATCATATTCCCAGATTTTGATAACTCTGTGTCCGCTGTATTGTTCCGTCCCTTTTGGTGGTGCATCGTTGTGAACAATGTAGGCTTTTCCGTCATCATCAAAGAAAATGGAAGGGTCGATTCCGTCGAAGTTGAGTTTTTGAACTTCGCTCCAGCCTTGTTTTGGGTCTTTTGTTTTCACGACCATATTTCCGATTCCGCTCGCAATCTGCGTGGTAATCATATAAAAAGTGTCGTTGAACTTATTATATTTAATATCAGGAGCGTAAATTCCTTCTGAAAATCCGGCTTTGCCAACTTTTAATTGTGAAGGTCTGTCGAGAACGTGACCAATTTGTTTCCAATTCACCAAATCATTAGAATGAAAAATAGGAACGCCTGGAAACATTGCAAAAGAAGAATTCACCAAATAATAATCGTTTCCTTTTCTCGTGATACTCGGATCCGGATAACAACCTTGAAGAATCGGAGAATAGAACTCGTCTTCTTTCAAAGGATTTTCTGTGTAAATTTTGTCATTTCCTTTGTAAGAAAAATCAGAAAACACCTGAGCCGAATTATTTTGAAATAAAAATAAAACCGAAGCTGTATAAAGATATTTTTTAAGATTATTTTTCATAGTTAC
Organism: Epilithonimonas sp.; assembly: GCF_032055105.1. Classification (GTDB taxonomy): domain Bacteria; phylum Bacteroidota; class Bacteroidia; order Flavobacteriales; family Weeksellaceae; genus Epilithonimonas. The sequence goes on along the minus strand of NZ_DAMBRK010000019.1, from coordinate 4,497 downwards.
ATTTTATTATTTTGAATATTTTCTTTTCTGTTAATTAATTTAATAACCAGCCAAGCAGAGACGTAAGCAATTCCAGCAATGAAGAAAATGATATTGTAAGCACCATTTATATTCCCTGCATTTTTGAAAATGTCTAAGACAATTCCTATGAAAAGAGGAAAAATAATTCCGGCAACAGATCCCATCATTCCACCAAAACCAATGACAGAACTTACATAATTATTAGGTAGTCTATCACCAACTGAAGTCATTAGATTAGCACTCCAGCCTTGATGTGCTGCGGTTGCAAAAGCAATTACAATCGTTATCATCCACATATTATCCAGATATTTTGAAAACATCACTGGAACTACAAACAGAGCGAAAAGTAACATTGTGAAATTTCGAGCTTTGTTGATTTCCCAGCCTTTTTTGATTAATGTTGAAGACAAATAACCGCCTCCAATACTTCCAATGGTTGTTCCTCCGTAGATTAAAATCAATGGTAATGAAGGTTTTGTCAAATCCATTTTGAAAACATCTGCAAAATATGCAGGTAACCAAAACATAAAGAAATACCAAATCGGGTCGGTCATCATTTTCCCAATGGCGAAAGACCAAGTTGCTTTTAATTTTAAAATATCTTTCAGAGGTGCACTTGGCAGATTATTTTGATTTTCCTCTTGGTCACTTTTGATGTAAGCCAGTTCTTCTGCAGAAAGATTTTTATTTTCTTCCGGTTTATTATAAAAACACCACCAAAGAATCAACCACAACAATCCGGCTGCGCCAATCCAGACAAATGTTTCCTGCCAACCGTAATGTCCCAAAATAAAAGGCACCAAAATAGGCGCTAATATCGCTCCTACTGTCGCTCCAGAATTAAAAATTCCAGTTGCTAAAGCTCTTTCTTTTTTCGGAAACCATTCTGCCACAGACTTTATCGCTGCAGGAAAATTACCCGCTTCTGAAACACCTAAAGCTGTTCTTGCAAACAAAAATCCCATTGTACTTTTCACAAAACCGTGGCCAATAGAAGCCAAACTCCACACGACCAAAGAAACCGCGTATCCAATTTTGGAACCTACTCTATCTACAAATCTTCCCATCAGAAGATTTCCCAGAGCATAAGACGCTGTGAAAGCCATCACAATGTAACTGTAATCCTTTTCTGTCCAGCCAAATTCGGCTTCCAAAGTGGGTTTAAGAAGTCCCATCACTTGTCGGTCGAGGTAATTGATTGTTGTTGCCAAGAAAACCAAAAACAACATAAACCATCTCAGATTCTTTTTTTGTGGTGCTTGCATTTTATTGATTTAATTGGGTTAAAAGATTCTCAACGTTGGTTTTCAATTCTTCTGCAGAAACATCTTTTTTAATTAAAGAACTTCCCAATCCTACAGCAATTGCACCACCTTTCAGCCAATCATTGATGTCATTAATTTCCGCATCGATTCCGCCAGTTGGCATAAAATTCATTTCTGGGAAAACGGCTTGGATGGATTTGATATAATTTTTCCCAAGCGCATCTGCAGGGAATATTTTGACTAATCTTAATCCATTTTGATAAGCAATATTGACATCCGAAGGCGTAAAACAACCCGGAATCAGAGGAATATTGTTTTGAACAGAATGTTTGATTAATTCTACATTAATTATTGGCGTGATGATGAAATCTGCTTTTGCAATATTGTAGAAATCATCCAACTCATCTACATTTTTCACCGTTCCAATTCCTAATAAAAGTTCCGGAAATTCTGATTCGGTAATCTCTTTCAATTTTTTAAAATTTTCAAAAGCCTGATGTCCACGATTCGTATATTCAATCACTCGGATTCCTGCATCATAAAGCGCTTTGATGATATTTTTTGAAACCTCAAAAGACTCATTGTAAAACAATGGAATGATTTTCTGAGATTTGATTTTTTCTATAATTGATAAACTCATAATTCGTTAATATTAATGGTTTCATTAATCGTATCGCCTTTCACAAAAAGCTTTTTGAAAGCCACTTTGGCTGCATCTTCTAATATTTTCTGAATCGGATTTTCATTAATTTTTCCGTGAATCAGCGACGCCATAAAAGAATCACCGCTTCCTACTCTTTCTTCAATTTTATCCGAATAATATTTTTGAGAAATATAAAGTTGGTTATCAGCATAAATAGTCGCAGAATAATTAACTTCATCACCTTTTGTAAAGCGAAAAGTGTTGGCAATCAATTCTACATCTGGATATTGTTTTTGAATTTCAGACGCCGATTTTTCAGCTTGTTTCAATAGATTTTCATCATCGAAAGTCCCATTCAATTCATATTCGATTGGAATATTCAAAAATTCCTGAATCGACCAGATATTTCCCATTAGAACATTAACAAACGGCATCAATTGAGAAATTTTCTCATAAGGATTTTGATTCTGCCAAAGCGATGCACGATAATTGAGATCTAAAGAAATTTTGATATTTCGAGCGTTAGCTTCCTTCATCAATTCCAAACATTTTCTAAAAGCATTCTCGCTCAAAGCTGGTGTAATCGTACTGATGTGAAGCCATTTGACATTAGAAAAAATTTCCTCTAAATTTAATTTTGAAAAATCAGAATCTGTGAAAACTGACGGAAAACGGTCATAAATGACTTTTGCGTTTTGCATATCGCCATCAGAAGCCAGATAAAACGTTCCCATTCTTCCTGAGTTTTTTTCAGCAAAAACTTCGACATTTTCATTTTTCAATTTTGATTCTAACTGATTTCCGAGATAATTTTCTGGCAATGCAGTATAAAATTTCACAGAATTTCCCCATTTCGAAAGTGCTGAAGCGACATTATACTCTGCTCCGCCAACATAAATTTTCATCGATTGATTGTTCACCCAATCGCCGTCAGAATCTGGTGCGAAATGCAAAAGCAATTCTCCAAAACACAAGATTTTATTTGAATTTGAATCTGTCATTAGAATCCAAAGTAGTTTTTAGTATTATTAAAACAGATATCCTGCACGATTTTCCCGACCCATTCTTCATCGTTAGGAAGCATTCCGTTTTCCATCTCGGTTCCGAACATATTACAAAGCAATCTTCTGAAATAATCGTGTCTTGAGAACGACAGCAGACTTCTAGAATCTGTTAACATTCCTACAAAAGTGCTTATCAATCCGATGTTGGAAAGTGTGTTCAATTGTTTTTGCATTCCGTCGAGTTGGTCTAGAAACCACCAAGCTGCGCCGAATTGTATTTTTGATTTGATTCCAGATTCGTTGAAATTGCCAGCAAGTGTTGCTAAAACTTCGTTGTAAATTGGATTCAGATTATAAATAATTGTTTTGGCTAATTGTCCTTCAGAATTGAGTTCGTCAAGCATCACGCTCATTCTTTGTGCAAAATATTGTTCAGAAATTGCATCATAACCCGCATTAATTCCAACATTTTTCAACATCAGAGAATTATTATTTCGAGTCGCACCAACGTGGAATTGCTGAACCCAATTTTTCTCAGCATACATCTTACAAAGCTCTTTCAAGAGATAACCACACAAAGCTTCTGGATTGGAAAATGAAGTTTTATTTCCTTTCAAAAACTCAGTGAATTCTTTTTCTAAATCTGAATTCCATTTCGTTGTATCAGGAAAATATTCGAAGCCGTGATCTGAAATTTTGGAGCCAACCTCATCAAAATAATTGATTCTGGATTGAAGTGCATTCAGTAAATCAAAAGTCGAATGAATTGAAAATCCTACGACACTTTCAAGCGTTTTTATTTTGTTGAGATATTCTTGCGGATTGATAATATTAATGTAAACATCCGGACGAAAAGCAGGCAAAACATTGGTTTTGAATAAACTTCCTTTCAAAGCTTTATGAAAACCAAGGTCGTCCGCTGGGTCATCTGTTGTGCAAAGCGTTTCCACTTTGAATTTTTCAATAATAGATTGTGGTAAAAAGTCGGAGCTTTGCAGACAATCATTCATTTTAGAATAAACAGAATTGGCATTGTTTGGTGTTAGATATTCTTTAATTCCGAAAGGATTTTTAAGTTCAAGATGCGTCCAATGGAATAATGGATTCCGCAAAGTATAAGGAACTGTTTCTGCCCATTTTCGGAATTTTTCTTCATCCGAAGTATTACCTGAAATGAATTTTTCATCAATCCCAAAATTTCGCATTGCACGCCATTTATAATGATCACCATCCAACCAAATTGCTGTTGGAGAATGGAAATTATGGTTGTTTGAAATTACATCCGGTTCCAAATGATTATGATAATCTATAATCGGAAGATCTTTCACAAAACCAAAGTAGAGATTCTCCGCTTTTAAATTTTTTAACAGAAAAGAATCGGAGAAAATATCGTTAGGAATTCTGTCTTTCATTTTTAATTTTTATTGGTTTTAAGATTGACAAGAATCTTATTTTTTAGAAAAAAGACCCTGCTAAAAATTTAAATTAATGACAAGGTCTTCTAAGAAAATATAACTCGTAGTGCATTATTAAATTAATTCAATTTTAAGTCTATTCATTTTTC
>NZ_DAMBRK010000018.1:33400-79705 GCF_032055105.1 Epilithonimonas sp. | reverse complement strand
ATTCAATAGCGTGTATATATTATGAATAGGCACTTTTCATAAATTTAGGTGCGTACAAGTACATGATTTTTTTATACGCACCTAATCACTCACTTCTTATTTGCACTTATTTGATGCAGTATGATAGTGTAATAAACAAAAAAGCCTTTAAACACTACTATTTAAAGACTTTTGATGTTGTTTGATTTCTCTTCTTGCAGAAAGGAAGGGATTCGAACCCTCGATACAGTTACCCGTATACTACCTTTCCAGGGTAGCTCCTTCAACCACTCGGACACCTTTCTAATTGAGGTTGCAAATATAATGAAATATCTGATTACTCCAAGGATTATTGAAATTCTTCTGTAATTTCTCCACAAATATTTTGAGAAAAGACATCAAAGAAAGTTTTAGAATATTTAGGGTTTTTCAAAATGTGCATACATTTTGTAATTGCTGACTCTGCAGTCATATCTTTTCCACTGATTGCACCAATTTTTGTAAAAATATTACTATTGCTGTATTTCCCAAAACTAATTCCACCGGAAATACATTGACTAATAACCACAATCTCAATTCCACGATTTCTTAATTCCTGAAGAACCGATTGCGTTTTATCACTATTGAAAATAGTTCCTGAACCAAAAACCTGCAAAACAATGGCTTCCGGCGTTTTCAATTCCAATAAAGATTCGAAGTTCATTCCGGGGAAAATTCTGTAGAAAAGAACATTTTCGTTGAGATAAGTATCCAATTCGAACTCATCTTTTGGTTTCCAAAGCAAATCTTTTTCGATATTAAGATGAACACCTGACTGTCCCAAAATTGGATAATTCGGACTTTGATAAGCATCGAAGAATTCAGCAGAATATTTCAAGCTTCGATTTCCGCGGAGAAGTTTGTATTCGAAATAGACAGCGACTTCTTTGATAACCGCTTCATTATTTTCATAGAGACTTGCGTAATATAAACTTGTCAAAAGATTTTCTTTCGCATCTGTTCGCAAATCTCCAATTGGTAACTGAGAACCTGTCATAATAACGGGTTTTCCAAGATTTTTTAGCATAAAACTGAGTGCAGAAGCTGTATAAGACATTGTATCCGTTCCGTGAAGAATCAAAAATCCGTCAAATGCTTCGTAATTTTTATGAATCCATTCTGCAATCATTCGCCATTCATTGGGTCCCATATCAGAAGAATCTACAGGTTTTTCAAAAGGATGAACAGAAACCTCGCATTCGAGAAGATTCATTTCTGGGATTCTTTTGAAAATAGTGGAAAAATCAAACGGAACAAGACTTCCCGTCGTGTAATCTTTTTCCATTCCGATGGTTCCGCCGGTGTAAATAAGTAGGACTTTTCTTTTCATAAGAGAATGTTGATTCGAAGGTGAAAACTGCAGCCTACTTCGACTCCGCTCAGTATAAACTCATACGGATTAAGCTGCCATAAAAATTCTCAACAAAAGTAAAATTTTAATATGAATCGGGAAAATAAAAAATGCCCGTTATAAAACGAGCATTTTATTGATATTTAAGTTAAATTATTTAACCAAAAGGATACTAGCAATCTGATTCGCCAACTCAGTTCCGATTCTGTCTTGAGCTTCTTCCGTAGCAGCACCTGTGTGAGGCGTCAAAGAGATTTTTGGATGCGTTAAGATTTTCTCTGAAGGCTTTGGTTCGTTCTCGAAAACATCAAGACCTGCAAACGCCAATTTTCCAGAATCCAAAGCTTCAATCAAAGCTTCTTCATCAATTACTCCTCCTCTAGCACAGTTTACGATAGCTGCGCCAGTTTTCATTTTTTCCAATTCTGCTTTTCCAATGATTGGACCATTCTGAGCAGGAACGTGAAGCGTGATAAAATCCGAATGCTGAATCAATTGTTCCAACGGCTCCGTTTCTATCTCCACATTGATATATTGTTGGTTGTAGAAATCTACACGTACACTTGCTTTCCCGATTCTCGTGTCAGAAGCAATCACTTTCATTCCCAATCCAAGAGCAATTCTAGCAACTTCCTGTCCGATTCTTCCGATTCCTACGATTCCTATAGTTTTTCCTCTCAGTTCAATTCCAGCTTCGTATTTTTTCTTCAATTCCGCAAACTCAGTATTACCTTTCACAGGCATTTGTCTGTTAGAATCTTGCAGAAATCTGCTTCCTGAAAAAAGATGAGCAAACACCAATTCCGCCACAGATTCCGAAGACGCTGCAGGCGTATTGATTACGTGTTTTCCTTTTTCTCTCGCGTAAGCAACCTCGATGTTATCCATCCCAACACCACCTCTACCGATGATTTCCAGACTTGGGCAATTATCCACCATTTCCTTCGTCACTTTCGTCGCGCTTCTTACAAGCAGAACTTTAACTTGATTTTCGTTGATATAAGTGATTAGATTTTCCTGAGCCACTTTGTCCGTGATTACCTCAAATCCGTTTTCTTTAAGAGCGTCTATTCCAGATTGCGTCAATCCGTCATTAGCAAGTACTTTCATTATAAATTGTATATTTTTTTTGAAGAACAGAATCTGTTCAATAATTAATTGGTTTAGGAGCTTAATCCCGCTTTCCGCTATATCTTTTTCTTTTTTAGCAAAAAAAGAAAAAGGATGCCGCTACAAAACGTAGTTTCGACGATTCCTTAATTTAATAAAATAATAGAGTCAATCGGGGCTAGTGGTTTTGTCATCAAATCAAAAATTCCCGAAAGTTTGAGGCTCGGGAATTTTTTGATTTAAAATATTTTTAGTCACGGAAAACCTCTATGGTTACTTGTTTTTCAACCAAATCCGTGAATTTTCCTTTGTATCTTGTTGCGCGTACAAGGTGATTGTCTATCCAGTGATAGTTTCCACCTCTTGGTTTTCCAAGCAAAACGCTATGGTATTTGAAACCGTGTTTGTTCAGCCAAGTTTCTGTAATTTCTCTCAAATCTTCTGTTCTGGAAGTGAAGAAACAAATCTGATGACCCTCGTCATACCATTTATTAATGGTCGCCAAAGCATCCGGAAAAGGCTCGCAAGTTACCATTCTCTCTGGTTCTTCGTTAGGAACATCTTCGGTAATTGTACCATCGATATCGATAAGATAATTCTTGACATCGCCTTTCAGCATTGGGCTCAGATGATCTACGTATTCTAATTCCATATTTGTTAAAATTGAAGTTGCAAAATTATATATTTCTATTCAGACTAACAAATTATTATTAAAAGCTTAATGAAACTTTAATTTTATAGTATAATTTTAAGAAAAATATCCTTTTAGTTTTACCATAATCACTTATCAACCTAAAATTTTTCAGCTTATTAGACTTTTAAACACAAAAAAATCATCCGAAAAACATATCTCTACTTTTTATATATTTGATTATTAATAAAAACTATGGAGAAAAAACTCAAACTTTGGGACGCTGTAATGATCGTAATGGGATCAATGATAGGAAGCGGAATTTTTATCGTGAGTGCGGACATTATGCGAAATCTAGGTTCTGGCTATTGGCTGATTGTCGTTTGGTTGATTACAGCAGTTATGACCGTTGCAGCAGCAATAAGTTACGGTGAATTATCGGCAATGTTCCCAAAAGCAGGTGGACAATACACTTACATCACAGAGATTTTTGGGAAACCAATGGGATTTTTATACGGTTGGGGAATGTTTACTGTGATTCAAACCGGAACGATTGCGGCGGTTGCCGTTGCTTTCGGAAAATTCACAGCTTATTTGATTCCAAGTTTGAATGATGCTCCTCCGATTTTTCAAAGTGGCGATTTTAAAATCACGTGGATTCAGATTCTAGCAATTTTTGTGATTCTATTTTTGACTTTTGTGAATACACGAGGTGTTGAAAGCGGAAAACTTCTCCAAAATGTTTTTACTTCATCCAAAATCATCGCACTTTTAGGTTTGATTATTCTTGGTTTTGTTTTGATTTCTCAATCTAATTGGAGTTCTAATATGAGCTTCGGTTGGGATGCATTCCAAAATCTGAAACAAACTGAATGGAAAGGTATTTCCGGCGCAACTGTTTTGGGTGGAATTGCCGCTGCAATGGTTGGTTCGGTTTTCAGTTCTGTGGCTTGGGAAAATGTGACTTTTATCTCCGGTGAAATCGAAAATCCAAAGAAGAATGTTGTGAAAGCAATGATTCTTGGAACTTCTGCTGTGATGATTCTTTATCTTTTAGTGAATTTTGTTTACCTCAACGCACTCGACAGAGATTCTATTGCGTTTGCTGCGAATGACAGAGTTGCTGTTGCTGCTGCCGAAAAAATGTTTGGAAATGCAGGAACAATTATCATTGCAGTTCTTGTGATGATTTCGACTTTTGGTTGTGTGAACGGAATTGTTCTCGCCGGAGCTAGAGTTTTCCAGACAATGGCAAAAGACGGATTGTTCTTAAAATCTGCCGTTGAAAATAATAAAAATGGTGTTCCTGCAAAATCACTTTGGATGCAGGGAATTTGGGCAAGTTTACTTTGTCTGAGCGGACAATATGGCGATTTGCTGGATATGATTTCGTTTGTGATTGTTTTGTTTTATATGATTACCGTTTTTGGTGTCATCCATCTGAGAATCAAAAAACCTGAATTAGAAAGAGGTTACAAAACTTTTCTTTATCCTTTTACGCCTATTCTCTATCTTTTGTTTGGAACCGGATTTTGTATTCTATTATTTATTTATAAACCGCAATATACTTGGCCAGGATTGGGATTGATTTTGATTGGGTTGCCTGTTTATTTTTTTATTAATAAGAACCAAACTAAAAAAAATTAATTAAATATAAATACTATGGCATTAATACCTCCTTTTTTTCTTGATTGTGTAGTAGGGATAGGAATAATAAATAACTCTAAAAAACAATGGATTGGGACTGGCTTTTTATACGGTAACTATATAGAAAAAAATACTGAAGGCCAAAATCTATACGAAGTTTTCTTAGTAACAAATAAACATGTAATAAATGATTTATCAAAAATAATTCTTAGGTTTAATCCTCAAGAAGATTCTCCAGCGAAAGACTATGAACTATCATTAAATGACCAAAATAGATTTGGGCATCCAAATCCTAAAATAGATGTTGCTATAATTCCAATAAATACAAATTTATTGAAAAGTGAGGGGATGAAATTTCAATTTTTTAATTCTGATATCCACACTTTTAACAAAAAACCAATTAATTGACAATGAAACAACTGAAGGTGATGGTGTATTTGTTTTAGGCTTTCCAATGGGATTAATTGGCACCGATAGACAACATGTTATACTAAGAAATGGTTGTATTGCAAGAATTCGAGATTTATTTGAAAATAGAAATACAGACTTTATTGTTGATGCCTTAGTATTTCCCGGAAATAGTGGAGGTCCAGTTATATTAAAACCGGAGATTATAAACATAGAAGGAACAAAAGTTAATAATAAAGCTGCATTAATTGGAATAATTAAATCTTATATTCCTTATCAAGATACAGCAGTAAGTTTGCAAACTAAACGTCCAAGAATCATCTTTGAAGACAACACAGGCTTATCATTAGTAGAACCTGTTGACCACATTTTTGAAACAATTGAAAATTATAAAAAATTAAAAATGATACCAACAAACATAAACAACAATCAACAATTTCAATACATTTTAAAAAAGTAATTAATTCTACCCTTCCAGCAAAAACTCCTTATAATTCCCCAAAAACTTAACATCAGCGCCAATAGCTCTCAATTCATCAATTGAATTAATGTAAAGAACATTGTTCCAATCTCCGACAACAGTTACAAAAAAGAAATAGTTGCCAAGTTTGGTTTTCAAAGTTCGGGATTCGATTTTGCTAAGGTTCATATTGCGCCACGCAAAAACCGATAAAACCTGATGAAGTCCTCCGGCGTGGTCTTGAGGAAGTGTAATCAAAAGTCCGGTTTTCTTTCCAGAACTGTTCAAGTCACTGTCAAAACTTTCATCACTTTTGGAGATCACAATGAATCTCGTATGATTCTCTTCAACATCGTGAATGTTGTCATTTATGATTTTCAATCCGTATAATTCCGCAGCAAATTTGTTGGCAACAGCTGCAATTTTTCTATCAGGATTTTCAGAAACACGTTTTGCTGCAGCAGCTGTCGAAGCAAAATCTTGTTTCGGAACATCCGGATAATTCTGATTTAAAAAATGAAAACTTTGAGCAAGAGCCTGCGGATGAGAATAGATTTTTTCAATTTCAGTATCATTTTCTTGACTTGGATGAATCATCAAATGATGTGCAATCGGCATTACAGCTTCGGCTTCAACTCTGATTTCAGGCGTCTGATAAAGATAATCCAAAGTCATAGAAACCGTTCCTTCTATCGAGTTTTCCAAAGGAACAACCGCTTTATCTACTTCATTATTCTGAACCGCCAAAAAGCAATCCAAAATATTAGCTTTTGGAATCAATTCTTCGTTTGGGAATAATTGCTTTGCAGTTAACTGTGTAAAAGAGGCTTCGGGTCCGAGGAATACTATTTTCATACTGCGAAATTAAAGATTATTCTTTATTTAAACCACCAAAGTAGATTTATTCATCAATAGAAAATCCTTCTACTCCGCTCAGGATGACAATTCTAATACTAGAGTTAAGTCATCAACACTATCAGGTTAAGTAGAGCAGAAAGCTTTTCGCTGAAAAAAACTATGTGTCTATGTGGTTAAATCAATCCATAGTTTTCTTAGAGAAATCGAAATTAAAATTGGCGCTCACGATAAAACCATTGTTGTATTGGAATACATTTTTACCTTCCACTTCTCTTCCAAGTTGAACAATTTGATTTAAATAACCGCCTTCTACTCTAACTAAATCATTGAATTTATAACCTAACAACACTCCGATTCTATTTTGGTCAAAAATATTCTCGCCAACATTTTTCCCGAATCCAATCATTACCTCATCGTAAACCGCTGCATAAGGCGTTTTCTCAGCAATCGAAATTCCCTTTAAAGGCATTTGCAAACGAACCATATAACGCGCTCTGTTCATAAAAGGATATTGATCTTCCGAAGTCAAATTCGCATTAGAATATCGCCCGACCCAGCGCTGTTCTAGCATAAAACGATGAGATAAATCGATTTTTCCAATCTTGTCGGTTACAGTTGCCATTTCGTAAATTCTATGCTCCGTGAAATCTTTTCCCATTCCGTTCAATGGAATTTCACCATAAGGAAAAGTCTCTGCCCAAGCGTAACCAAGTCGTAATTGCAGATTCGGGTTTGCCTGATAATTAATTCCCAAACGCAAAAGACTCTGTTGCCAAGTTGTGATATAATCATTTCGTCTCCATTGATACTCGGTGTGGATAGAAAATTTGGAATCAACTTTAAAAGTTCCGTTGTAAGCGTACCAGCCAATATTATTGTGATTGCTGATTCGATTTTGAGCGGAAAATAAATTTGATATTAAAACTAAAAATAATGCGCTAAAGAATAATTTTGCTTTAGTGAAAACCATATTAAAATGTTATCGATGTCAGCAAAAATAGAAATTCGGAAAGGTAAAAACAAATAACTTTAATTCGTTTCTATGCTGATTGCAGGAACTTTATAATTATTGAATTTCTTATCGGGCTGTAGAATTCTTGCTTTTTTCAAAAGGTCTTCCGCAATTAGAATTGATTGATTATGAACTTCGATATCATTTAGGAAAAACCTTGATTCTGATGTAAGATTCAATTTTGTTTTAGCTTCAGCAATGGTTACTTTTTCGATAGTTTGAGGCTTCTTCATTACAATATTAATCAAACCATTTTTCACAAGGTCATCATATTGTTCGATTTGCGAAGACGGCGATTTGTAAACCTGAACACTTTGAATTTCTTCTGGATTGAAACTGTGAAGCAATATATTAGAAACAATCACGTTATCAACAATATAAATTGGATTATCTTCAGATTTCTGAGCCAAAAAAAACTGAACACAAAAGAAAAACACGAAAACAAGAATTAGCTTTTTCATAAATTTTAGATTTAATTTAAAATTAAAGAATCAATAAAAGTTAAAATTACATCTCGCTGATTTTTCAGATTAAACAGATTTAATTTATTGAAAAAAATCTGCGTGATTAGCGTAATCCGCTTGAGAAATATTTTGAATCAATTTAGTTAACGTCGCCTTTCTCAATACCTTCTTCGATTTTTTCAACCACCTCTTCTTTTTCTTCTTGTGAAATGTTGAATTGTTCTTCTTTATCCTCATTTCTTACAACCAAAGAAATCCAAATCGGAAAATGGTCAGAATCAACAGATTTCATTCTTTTCATATCAACCAATCGGAAATGTGGACTTACGAAAAAATGGTCTAGAGGCCAACGCAGAAACCAATATTTGGCGTGAAACGTATTGTACATTCCTCGTCCACGTCGCGGGTCTAGCATCCCACTGGATTTTAAAAATAACTTAGTCGTTCTAGACCAAGCGACGTCATTCAAATCTCCAAAAACAATAGAAGGTTTGCCATAATTTTTCGCTTCTTCGCCAACCAAAAGAATTTCCGCATCACGTTCTATACTTTCAGGATTTTCCTGTGGCACAGGCGGTGTTGGATGGATTCCATATAAACGAACGATATCATTATTATATTCCAAATCCGCTACAATAGACGGAATATCATCATCAATCAAATAATTGATTTCTTTATTTTTAATCGGGAATTGGCTGTAAAATAGAAGTCCGTAAGTGTTTGGCAAAGGCACTTCAATCTTATATGGATAATTGTCTGTAGCCGATTTCAGAGCGTTTTTCCATTCTTCATCAGTCTCCAAGAAAAACAAAACAGACGGATTATTTTCGTTAACTAAATCAATTAATTTCTGATAATTATTATTGTACTGATAAACATTGCAAACCAAAATATCCAAAGGTTTTTCACCGGAATTTGGTTTAATTTTATCAATCATCGTTTTTCCAAATTTTGTGTAAGGAATGATGATATAAAATAAATAAAATGACAAAATGATCTCCGAAAAAAGAAGAACCTGATCATAAATCGTTGGATTTTCAAAAGTAAAAAACCAAACTAAAATGAGAACCAAAAGAATGATAAACTTCTGAAAACGTGGATAATCAAAAATTCTGAAAGTCCAATATGTATTTTTAATCGCCGGAATCAGAACCGATAAAATCGCCAAAACCGAAATGCTCCAATACAAATAAGACGTCCAGTGTTCCATTCTATCAATTTATTCTTTAATATTTTTTCCGAGGATAATCAGACTTCGTTTTTCGCCGTCCAATTCTGCAATATTTTTGAGATTTGCCCATAATTTAAAACCGAATTTCTGGAACAAAGTCAAACTCGGAAGGTTGTGTGCAAAGATGAAAGCCAGAAGATTTTCGATTCCAAGGTCGTGAGATTTTTCGATGGCATATTCCAGAATCAATCTGCCTAATCCTTTTCCTCTGTATTTTTCATCAATATAAATACTGATTTCAGCAGTTTTCTGATAAGCCGGTCTTCCGTAGAAATCCTGAAAACTTACCCAGCCAACTGTATTTTTCTCCGAATCCAAAACCATCCAAAGCGGACGAAATTCGGAGTTATGCTGATGAAACCAATCGACTTTACTTTCAACAGAAACAGGCTCCAAATCAGCTGTAACCAATCGCGATGCAACTGTAGAATTGTAAATTTCCACAATCTTAGGAAGGTCATCTAAAGTCGCATCACGAAAAGTCATATATTTAATTTAAAGTATTAAAAGCTTGTTCCAGATCAGCAATCAAATCTTCAGCGTCTTCGATTCCGACACTTAATCTCACCAAATCATCCGTGATTCCAAGAACCGCTCTTTTATCTTCAGGAATTGAAGCGTGCGTCATCATTGCAGGAAGATTCGCTAACGATTCTACTCCACCCAAAGATTCTGCCAAAGTGAAAACTTTGATATTTTCTAAGAATTTAATCGCATCTTCTTTTTTACCGGATTTGAAAGTGAAAGAAACCATTCCTCCAAATTCCGTCATTTGTCTTGTTGCCAAATCGTATTGCGGATGAGATGATAATCCTGGATAATAAATCTTTTCTACCAAAGAATGATTCTCAAGATATTTCGCCACTTCAAAACCGTTATCAGAATGTCTTTGCATTCTAAGTGCCAATGTTTTGATTCCTCTCAAAACCAAATAAGAATCGTGAGGACCTAAAATTCCTCCGCTCGCAAACTGAATAAAATGTAATTTTTCTCCTAATTCCGCATCTTTTGCAATCAAAGCGCCGGCAATCACATCAGAATGTCCGCCTAAATATTTAGTCGCAGAATGCATCACAATATCAGCCCCCAAATCCAAAGGTTTCTGAATATAAGGCGTCGCAAATGTATTATCAACTGCTACCAAAATATCTTTGCCTTTTACGGCATCAGCTACCATTTTGATGTCTACCAATTTCATCAATGGATTAGTAGGTGTTTCTAACCAAATTAATTTAGTCTTATCAGTAATAACATTTTCTAATTCCTCAACATTATCAAAACCGATGAATGTAAATTTTAACTGATATTTTTCGAATAATCTTGTGAACATTCTGTAAGAACCTCCGTAAAGATCATCTACAGCAATCACTTCGTCACCCGGACTTAGCAATTTCAAAACACAATCAATCGCTGCCAAACCGGAACCGAAAGCCAAACCTCGAGCGCCGTTTTCGATGCTTGCTAAAGAATCTTCTAAAGCTTGTCTCGTAGGATTTGCTCCTCTGGAATATTCGTAGCCGGAAAGTAATTGTCCTGGACTTTTTTGTGCAAATGTTGATGTCAAAAATACAGGAACGTTCACTGCACCGGTTGCCGGTTCGTGATGTTGTCCGCCGTGTATAACTTTTGTATTGAATTTCATATTATAATATTTAGATTTCAGAACAAAGATTTCAGATGTCAGACAAAAATCTTGTGTCTAATATCTGAAATCTTAATGTCTTTATTTTACATTTTAATCGCTGATTTCACTGCAAATTCTTCTGCTACTTCAGCTAACCATTGTGCTACATCGTCTTCGCTGGTTGCTCTTTCGTAAGTATGTCCAATAGAAACCAGAATCTGGTGAAAAAATCTTTTCATCTCGTCAACAGGCATATCTTTTGTCCAAAGGTCAATTCTAAGAGCTTCCATAGCTTTGCTGTCCCAAACGGAAATCATTGCGGCTTTGGTTTCCTGTCTTTTGATTCCGCCGTCTTCGGCTTTCCAAAACATTTTTTCCGGAACGTGATTATCGTCCAATTCTACATCTATAACGATTTTTGTCTTTTTCATTGATTTTATTCTTATAAAAAATTAAATATTTAAAAATTAAGAGATTCAGAATTTGAAACTCATAACTTATAATTTATAACTAACATTACTTCGGTCTGTAATCCGAAGCATTGAAAATTTCCGTTGCATTCTTTTTCAAAAAAACTTGCAGTTTCTCTTCCGGATGAGCTTTCAGATAATGTTTACAAATTTGCCAACCTGTCCAAATTGCGATTTGTGGCGAGCTTTCTCTATCTACTTCTGTATAGAATTTTGAGAAAGGACCAGGCGTAATAAATCTTTCTGAAAGATTGGGGTCCGCACTGAACAGCAAATCATTTTCTACAAAATAATTCCAGATATTAGCTTCATTTGCAACCGCCCAATCGTATTGAGCTTTTGTATAATTTATTTTTAGATAATCCGGAACATTGGGTAAAAAAGCATCTTGCAAAATCTGAACTTTTCCTTGGTAAACAATCTGATCCAAAAATTTTTGCTGATCATTCATAATTGGAACCAATCGTGATGCAAAAAAAGCAGAGATTTTCGGAACAAGATTATCAGGATTCATCGATTTTTGAAAATATAAATCTAGCCCTTTATAATTTTTGTTTCCATCTCCCATAAAACCTGTTACATCAACAAAAAGCATATTCTGATCTTCTCTCAGAAAAATCGGATCTGTTACATTTTGTGGATCAACAACAGATGAATAAAGATAAATATGAGGCGGAACGAAATTCGGAAAGTAATTTTTGATGTGTGAGAAAAGATCAACTAAATCTTTATTCAATTTTGTTTTATCAATCTTAGAAATCGCTTCTTTATAAATGCGAACTTCCATTGTATCTTTTCTTCGATCTCCATAATCTGCATCTGGAACAGAACCCTGAAACCAAGGATACTTTGCTTTGAAATCTTCCAAACTTACTTTGGAATCATAGAATTCACCTGACAAATCTGTGACATCCACTTTTTTGACAGGATTTTTGATTTCGACATCCCATTGGTTTTCATTTTCTTTTTTACAGGAACTCAATCCAAAAACTAAAACCGCAGAAATCGTGATATATCGGAAAAACTTCATTATTTTTACATTAAGATTTTCGAAAAGCAAAAATAACGCTTTAAATCTTGAATCAAGAATTTTAACAAAATATTATGCAGACACAAAAAGTAATCGATCATATTGTCAACTGGTTAAAAGATTATGCAACCAAAGCGAATTCACAAGGTTTTGTAGTAGGTGTTTCCGGAGGAATAGATTCCGCAGTGGTTTCAACTTTGGCAGCGAAAACAGGATTGCAAACTTTGGTTTTGGAAATGCCAATCCGTCAAAAAGCCGATCAAGTGGACAGAGCCCAGGATCACATCGAATTTTTAAAATCAAATTTCTCTAATGTAGAAGGTTTCCGAGTTGATTTGACTCCAACATTTGAATCTTTTGAAAAAACAACAGAAGGTTACAAAGATGATTCTCCAAATAAAAATTTGGCTGAAGCCAACACAAGATCAAGATTGAGAATGGTTACACTATATTATTATGGCCAAATCAATGGACTTTTGGTAACTGGAACAGGAAACAAAGTTGAAGATTTCGGAGTTGGATTCTTTACAAAGTATGGCGACGGCGGTGTTGATATCTCTCCTATTGCGGATCTTTATAAAACTCAGGTTTATGAGATTGCAAAAGAATTAGGTATACTTGAAAGCATTCAACAAGCAAAACCAACGGACGGACTTTGGGAAGTTGACAGAACAGATGAAGATCAAATTGGCGCCACGTATCCAGAATTGGAATGGGCAATGGAACAGCAACTTGTTGGAAAAACCGAAGCAGACTTCGAAGGAAGAGAAAAAGAAGTGATGACAATCTATCTAAGATTTAACAGAGCAACTCAACACAAGATGAATCCGATTCCTGTTTGTGAGATTCCTGCGGAATTGAAATAGAATTTAATTCAAAAAATAATATGAAAATTAGAAATACACTTGCTATTTCACTGGGTTTAGCCTTTTCATCGATGGCTTATTCTCAAGAAACCAAGACCGAAGAAACTGCTACTTCTGCTCCAGTTGAAGTGATTGACAGACTCAACATTCCGGGACCTTTGACTTTTAATGAAAGCGAATATTTTTTGACTTGGAGCAAGCAAAATTCGACAACTTGGGCTCAGCAACAATATCTTTTGAGAGATGATGATTTTAAAAATTATAAAGAACTTATTAATATCTCTTATTTCGATAAAGAAATTGACATTGACAATGCTGCAAAACAAAAAGTAGAATATGTTGAAAAGAGAAAAGAAAGAACTCAGGACAAATATTCTTTCGTCAATGTAACCGAAAGTCCCGATGGTAAAGAAATCATTGTGGATTATCTCGTCACAGTTGTACCTCAAGATGGAGAATCTTATGCAGAATATAACATTGACAGATTCAAAAATTTTGATACTAATGAAAAAAAATCTTTCTTGATTTTTTCTTATTCTAAAAGAATTGCTGGCGATTTGAAATACTCTAGCAAAGCTTTGTCAAAAGAAAGAAGCCGATTAATGGAAGCTGTTATCACAACTGCAATTCCTGTTGTAACCTATAAACCAACTGCGGTAGAAGCCAAAAAGTAAAAAATAAAACTTAATTTTACGGAACACTTGACAATAGTTGAGTGTTTTTTTATGATGAATGACCAAGTTTACATTAAACGTTGCATAGAATTAGCTGAAAAAGCTCTAGGAAAAACTTACCCAAATCCTTTGGTTGGTTCTGTTATCGTTTATAACGACAGAATTATTGGCGAAGGTTTTCACAAAAAAGCTGGCGAACCACACGCCGAAATCAATGCAATTAATTCTATAAAAGATGAAGACAAACATCTGATTCCAGAATCTACAATTTATGTTTCACTTGAACCTTGCGCTCACTTTGGAAAAACACCGCCTTGCGCTCTTAAAATAAAAGAATTGGGTTTCAAAAAAGTGGTAATTGGCGCAATGGACAGCCACGACAAAGTGAATGGAAAAGGTAAAAAAATCATTTCTGATGCAGGAATTGAAGTGGTTTCAAGTGTTTTAGAAGGTGAATGCAGACAACTAAACAAACGATTCTTTACTTATCACGAAAAAAAACGTCCTTTCATTATTCTGAAATGGGCGCAGTCTGCTGATGGTTTTATGGATAAAGATTTTAAACCAATCCAAATCAGCAATTCGCTTTCAAAGCAATTTGTTCATCAGATGAGAAGCGAAGAACACGCTATTTTGGTTGGAAAAAATACAGCGCTTCACGACAATCCAAGTTTGACTGTAAGAGAAGTTGAAGGTCGAAATCCTATTAGAATTTTAATTGATTTCAATCTGGAAGTTTCACAGGATTCTAATATTTATAATGATGAAGCAGAAACCATTATTTTTAATTCGATTAAAAACTTCGAAGATAAAAATTTGAAATTCATCAAAATTGAAAGACAAAATTCATTAAATCAAATTTTAGAAAAACTGTACGAATTGCAAATTCAATCTGTAATCATCGAAGGTGGAAGATTTACATTGCAAGAATTCATCAATCAAAATCTTTGGGATGAAGCTCTAATTTTCAAAAATCCCAATTTAAATTTGGAAAACGGAACCAAAGCTCCGGAATTCAATTTCAATCCTAAAAAAAAAGAAAATCTACGAGACACAGAAGTTTTATTTTTCAGTAACACGAGTCTTGATTAATATCAGAAACTTAGCTCAGAAAAAATCCGTAAATTCGCACCTTTAATCATTCTATGAAAAATCTAAGCGCATCTGTTAAAGGTTTGATTTTTTCTTTGTTGGCAATGGGATTTGCTTTTGCGATTTACTTTTTGTTTTTGGCAAAACCGAATTATTATTTGGTGGATAATCCTACGCCGGAAACTTATTATTTTAAAATCAATAATGGCGGAGAAAACATTCTTTCTGCAGGACAGTATTTGAAAGTTGACCTTAATAAAGGGAAAAATAAGATTCAGGTTTTTGATCAGAACAAGAAAATGATTTATGATTCTGCTTTCACAGTAGAAAAAGTGAGAGGTTTAATTAATATTACGAAAAAGGATTATTACATCAACAATCAATATTACGGATATGGATTGAACAAAGATTCTCTGATGGCTACAAAACCAGGAATCGAGATTGATAAAAAGCAATATCTTGGCGATGTAAAGAAAACAAACAAGCTCTACATCGAGGATTTCTATTATAATCTGGACGAAGAGTATGATCGTGTCATCAAGAATGTTGCGAAAGTTGAAAGTCGTACAAAAATCTTCAGAAAGCAGGATTTCATCAATTATTACAACAACTACTATAATTTTAAGTAGATTAAATTATAAAAATCAAATGATTAATTATAATCATTTACCAATCATCATTTAATAAAAAAATGGAACATAACAACGTAACACCATACAACACAGAATACAGCAAAAAAAGTCAGGTAGAAGATATGTTTGACAATATTGCGCCAAAATATGATCTTTTGAATCACGTTCTGTCTATGAAAATAGATGTGCTTTGGAGAAACAAATTGGTGAATATGCTAAAACAAGACCAACCAAAATTGGTTTTGGATGTTGCGACAGGAACTGGAGATTTGGCAATTACTGTTCAAAAAGGGACTAATGCTGATGTTGTAGGTTTGGATCTTTCTCAGCAAATGCTGAACGTTGGAATCGAAAAAATCAGAAAGCAAAACCTAGACGGAAAAATCTCTATGCAGAAAGGAGATGCTGAACAACTTCCGTTTGAAGACAATAAATTTGATGGTGTTACCGTTGCATTTGGAGTAAGAAATTTTGAAAATCTTGAAAAAGGATTATCAGAACTAAGAAGAGTTGTGAAAGAAAACAAAAGTATTTATATCTTAGAGTTTTCAAAAGTAGAAGGTTTTCTTGGACCATTGTATATGTTTTATTTTAAAAACATTTTACCAGCAATTGGACGTTTGGTTTCCAAAGACAACCGTGCTTACACATATCTTCCTGATTCTGTGAACGCTTTCCCTTTTGGAGAAAAAATGAAAACCATACTTTTGAACACAGGTTTCAAAAAAGTAGAATATAAAAAACTAAGCTTAGGAATAGCCACAATATACAAAGCAACGAAATAGAATGAAGCAACGATTTATCAAGATTTTAGCATTTGGAATTCTTTTGAGCAGTAATTTACAAGCTCAGACTTTCAACAATCTTTTCAGAACGAAAGATAGACAAGATAATCTGGAAGATTTTGATCTCAAAAAATTCAGTTATGGATTTTATCTAGCTGCTAACAATTTTGATTACAAAATGGTTCTGAATCCTATTTTTGGGATGGATGGTAATCAAAATCTTGTAGAATCTAAATCCACTTACAGTTTCGGAGCTGGATTAATTGGAAAAATGAGACTCAATGAGTTTCTTGATCTAAGAATAGAACCAGGCTTACATTTTGTCCAAAGAGATTTGACTTTCAACACCTTTGAACATAACAGTCAATATTCTGGAGGTACCAATTATAATTTACCATTTGATCCAATCACAAATCCAAGTGATGAGCAAATTAACAAAGTTGTAAAATCCACATACATTGATATCCCAATTTTGTTGGAGGTACATGGTGACCGCTGGTACAACTCTCGTCCATATGCTGCGGCAGGGATCAATTATTTGGTTAATTTACAATCCAATCAAACATCGACTTCGGACAATCTTCTGAACACTTTCCGCTCTACAACACACAATTTTGGCTGGAGTGCAGAGATTGGGATCCAGTTGTATTTTAGTAGATTTAAGCTAACACCAGCCATCAGAGGAACTTTCTTCACCAATAACGAGTTGGTTTCGGATAATGCCACAACACAACCTTATTGGACACCGGCAATTTCTACATTGCAATCCAGAGCCTTTATGTTGGTTCTTAAATTTGAATAAAAATAAACTGAGCTTCTTAGAAAGCTCTTTTTTTATATTACTACGCTCTTAAAACAATCATAATCTATCGTTCTGAATTATTAAGACGATTTAATTTAATGTTAAAGCATTATAAATCAAACAGAAACAAGTTACATTTAATAAAAGAAGAATAAGCTGTTAATTCATGATTATTTTTTCCTATTTTTGTAAAAGTTAGAATTTAATTCTGGTTATGTTAAGCGAATTAGAAAACAATTTTTCTGTTTTGGAAAAAAAGATTCTTAATCTTTACAAGAGATTCAAGAACCTTTCGGAGAAACATGCAGAGACAACTCAGGAGCTAGAAAAATTGCGAGAGGACTATGTAGAGGAAAAACGCAGAAACCAGATCTTAGTAGAAGAAAACAAAGAATTAAAACTTTATTCAGCAATATCTGGAAACGCCGAGCACAACCGACTGATGAAAAATCATATCAACAGATTGGTAAAAGAGATAGACATGTGCGTTTCTGAATTACAAAACACCGGTTTATAATCATGGATTTTAGAAGAATAACCATCAATATCGCCGGAAGAAATTATCCACTGAATGTACCAGCAGCCGAGGAAGAAACCCTTAGAAAAGTTGGTAAGCAGATAGAAAATATGATAAAGGACTTCGAATCTAGTTTTGATGTAAGAGACAAACAAGATGCATTGGCAATGTGTGTGTTGAAACTGGGAACCAATGCAGAAGTTTATTCTTTAAACAATGAAAAAAATATTAAAAATACAAACGAGCGTGTTGCTAAAATCAACGCACTCTTAGATCAATTGGAAAAGTAATTTTTCAAGTTTTTAAGCTACCTACAATAGTTCTAACACAAAGAAGTAAACTCAACAATTAAAAATTACCGGACGAAAGTTCATTTGATGGCGTGCTGCCTTGCGCAGATTACAGAGAATGAAAATCAGTTCAAATCGTGTTTTTATGGAGTTTACTCTATAACTGAACTGTTGTAGGTTTTTTTTATGAAATAAGATGAAAAGTAAAAAGTGAAAGATGTATAATGAAATGTGATGATTACATTTTACTTTTGACATCAAAATTTAAACAAAAAAAAGGAGACAATTAAAACTCAATATATATAAATTTTATGGAAACAATTACCATTATTATCGGGGTTGTTGCACTTATTATCGGAGCTGTTGTTGGACTTTTCTTCGGAAAAAGTTCTCTTAATTCTAAGGCTCAATTTGTGATAGAAGATGCAAAGAAAACTTCCGAAAACATTATAGAAAAAGCCAATGTTCAAGCAGAAGCTATAAAAAAGGAAAAACACCTTCAAGCCAAAGAAAAATTTTTGGAACTAAAGTCTCAACACGATTCTGATATCCAATCTCGTGAGAGAAAAATGCAGGAAGCTGAGAAACGTACCAAAGATAAAGAGCATAAGCTGAATGACGAGCTTAGCAAAGTTGGAAAATTAGAAAAGGACCTTGAAAGACAAGTTTCTGAATACAATAAGAAACTAGAAGTTGTTCAGAAAAAACAACACGATCTAGAAGTTGCAATGGCTCAAAAAGTAGAAATGTTGGAAAAAATCTCTAACTACTCTGCAGAAGAAGCTAAAAACGAGCTGGTAGAATCTTTGAAAGCTGAAGCTAAAACAAAAGCGTCTGCACACGTTCAAAGCATTATGGAAGAGGCGCAAATGAACGCTAAAAACGAAGCTAGAAAAATCATCATTCAAACCATTCAAAGAATTGGTACTGAGCAGGCGGTTGAAAACTCTGTTTCTGTATTTAATATCGAGTCTGATGAAATCAAAGGTAGAATCATCGGTCGCGAGGGTAGAAACATCCGTGCACTTGAAGCTGCAACTGGTGTGGAAATCATTGTTGATGATACACCGGAAGCTATTCTTTTATCTTGTTTCGATCCTGTAAGAAGAGAGATTGCAAGATTATCTCTTCACAGATTGGTAACGGATGGTAGAATCCACCCAGCTAGAATCGAAGAAGTGGTTGAAAAAACTAGAAAACAAATCGAGGAAGAAATCATCGAAGTTGGTAAAAGAACCATCATCGATCTTGGAATCCACGGTCTTCACCCAGAATTGGTAAAAGTAGTTGGTAGAATGAAATTCCGTTCTTCTTACGGACAAAACCTATTACAACACTCTAGAGAAGTTGCAAATATCGCAGC
Source organism: Epilithonimonas sp. (assembly GCF_032055105.1). GTDB lineage: Bacteria > Bacteroidota > Bacteroidia > Flavobacteriales > Weeksellaceae > Epilithonimonas. The sequence continues at coordinate 60,370 of NZ_DAMBRK010000018.1, read as the reverse complement.
AACAATGGCTGCAGAATTAGGATTGAATGTAAAACTAGCTAAAAGAGCAGGTTTATTACATGATATCGGAAAAGTTCCAGAGCAAGAGTCTGAACTTCCTCACGCACTTCTTGGGATGCAATGGGCTGAGAAATATGGTGAAAATGCAGAAGTAATCAATGCCATTGGAGCCCACCACGACGAGATCGAAATGACTTCTCTCCTATCTCCTATTATCCAAGTTGCTGATGCTATTTCAGGGGCTAGACCGGGAGCAAGAAGACAAGTTCTAGAATCTTATATCCAAAGATTGAAAGATCTAGAAGCAGCAGCTTTAAGCTTTGAAGGTGTTTCCAGTGCTTATGCCATCCAAGCTGGTAGAGAACTGAGAGTGATGGTTGAAAGCGGAAAAGTGAACGACGAAAACGCTTATCAATTATCTTACGACATCTCTGAAAAAATCCAGAATGAGTTAACTTATCCTGGCCAAGTAAGAGTGACTGTGATTAGAGAAACAAGAGCTGTGAATATCGCAAGATAATCCTCAGTTTGAAATAAAAACAAAAGGCTTCCAGATTTTGGAAGCCTTTTGTTTTTTATATTTAATATCAGAAAAGTCGTTTGGTTACAAAACCTTCGTTTTTAAACCAAAGTAAAAGTCATTTGGTTACAAAACGACCGTTTTGTGACTTCCGTCGAAGTTGTTTTGTTACCAAACCCTCGTTTTTAAACCAAAGTAAAAGTCATTTGGTTACAAAACTATAGATTTGTAACCTTCTGAGAACTTGTGTAGGTTCCAAAACTAATTGCAGAGCATTTCATCAATTAATTTGAGGATTACTCCACCGCTACAGAATCATCTCCTCTTCCATCCGCAACAGCATGGATATTTTGATTCTCATCAACAAGGATGATTTCTGTCTTACCGATTTGTTTGATTTTCTCGAATTTATAATTCTTTTTTTCAAGAGCTTTTATGGTTGTTTCTGGGAAATTATATTCTACTTTCACCACTTCTGGCAACCATTGATGATGAAACTTCGGTGTGTTAATAGAGAAATTGGCGTTTTGTTTAAAATCAATCACACCAACAATCGCCTGAAAAACCGAAGTCGGAATTGTAGTTCCTCCAGGTGTTCCAACTACCATTTTTACTTTTCCGTCTTTCAAAACTATCGTCGGCGTCATAGAGGACAACATTCTTTTTCCTGGTTCTATTTTGTTTGCTTCTCCACCAACTGCACCAAACATATTTGGAACACCGGGTTTTATAGAGAAATCATCCATTTCGTTATTTAAGAAAAATCCAGCTCCGGAAACGACAGTTTTACTTCCGTAATAACCATTAAGTGTCGTGGTAATAGAAACTGCATTTCCAAATTTATCCAAAATTGAAATGTGCGTAGTTTGCGTACTTTCTTTTGGTTGATTGATGATTTCACCAACATCTTTACTTGGTGTTGCCAAGTTTGGATTGTAAGATTTCCAACGGTTTTTCAAATAGTCATCAGAAATCAACATTTGAGTTTTGTCGGTTGTAAAATCCGGGTCTCCCATATATTCTGCTCTATCAGCGTAGGCTCTTCTCTCGGCTTCGACCATAATCTGAACTGCTTCAGCAGAATTCTGTTGATATTTTAAAAGGTCTTCGTAAGAGGCCATTTTCAACATCTGAGCGAGCAAGGTTCCTCCGCTGGAAGGCATTGGCATCGATACAATTTCGTTGCCTTTATAATCGAATGACAGGGCTTTTCTTTCTTTCGTTTTATAATTTTTTAGGTCTTTTGCTTGGATGATTCCGTTTCCTAATTTCATTTCGGCAAGAATTAATTCAGCAGTTTTGCCTTCATAAAATTCTTTTTCTCCTGACTTTTGGATTCGTTTCAATGTTTCCGCTAATTCTGGCTGAATCAACAAATCTCCAGCTTTCCAACCTTTGTCATTAATAAAAACAATTTTATTCTTGTTGTGTTTTTTTAAATCATCTTGATGACGATTCAGAAGCTCAGCTTCTTGTTCTGTAATTGCAAAACCTTTTTGTGCTAAATCTATCGCAGGTTCTATCAATTTTGAAAATGGCAATTTCGCATATTTCATAGTTTCGAACATTCCAGAGATACTTCCAGGAACACCAACTGCCAATCTTCCATATTGCGACAAATCTGTATTGGCATTTCCTTTTTTATCCCAATACATATCGAAACTTGCTTTGGAAGGCGCCGTTTCACGATAATCTAAAGCCAACTTTTTCCCATCAGAAGTTACAGCAACCATAAATCCACCACCACCAATATTACCGGCCTGAGGATAAACAACTGCCAAAGCCAATTGTGTTGCAATGGCAGCGTCAAAGGCATTTCCGCCTTCTTTCATAACTTTGGAACCGGCTTCACTTGCCAAAGGATGAGCCGAAACCACAACGCCCTTGTTCTTAACTTTGACTTCTTTGATGAGATTGAAGTCTTTATATTGCGCAGAAACCGTGATGGATAAAAGGAAACTTGCGTATAGTATTTTTTTCATAGTCTTGATTTAATTGATGTTATTAACCACCCCGAATTTCAAAATAAATTTTGAAATCCCCCGTCCATTGGAGGGGAATTTTTGGTGCGTAAATTTAGTCTATAATTATTTGTAGTTGGTCCAATAATCCAGCGAGATTATCTCTTGAGAATTTTGCTTTTATCAATTGATTTTGATTGGGATTAATGGAAAAATGATTGGCATTTCTGAAATCAGCATTATCCAAAATCGTTCTATCAAAAACAGCATTGGTCAAATTGGACTCTGTAAAAACTGAATTCGAAAGATTAGCTTCTGTAAAATCGGTTTCGTTTAAACTGCAATTTTTAAACAGCGTTTTTCTAATATCCAATTGATAAAACGAAGAATGATTCATCAAACAATCCTCAAATCTAAACGAAATATTGAACTGATGAGCATCGTCGAAATTAATTCCAATCAACTTACAATTCTTGAAAACAACATCCCGAAAAGCTGTTTGATTGATTTTGACATTACTGAAATCACAATCTTTGAAATCGCAATCGGAAAATTTGTAATCTGACAAATCCTGATTGGCGAAATTACATTCTGTAAAAACACAATTATCATAATCCGCCTTTGGGACTTTGGTTGTATCGAGTTTCGTAAATTTTTGTTCGGAGAAATAGTCCATTAGATTAGAAGTTAAAAGTCTGAGGTTAGATTTCGGAGAGATTTAAAAATGATGCTTACAAAACCACAAAAGTCACAAAAGTTTTTAATTATTAAAGTTCTTCAAAAGTAAAAAAAGTAATATTTAGAAGTGGCTTATTTTTTCCACTTTAAATAATTTTATGTTTAAGCTTTCCTTTTGTGACTTTTGTGGTTTAAAATTTAATCTAAAAAATAAGTATTAGGTTTTTCTAAGTCCGGCTGAGGAATTTCCGCCTGTTCAAAAATAGAAAACTGAATCGTTTTGCAAAGACTGTTAAGCGCCAAATCATTTTCTTCCTCATCAAACGGGTCTTGAATTTCTTGAATCACCGCATCCAAAGCAATAAATGTGTAACTGATAAACAAAACGATAATTGGTGTCATCCAGCCAATCGCATCTACCAAACCAAATGGCAACCAAAAACAATACAGATAAACCGTTCTGTGAAGCAAAACGCTGTAAGCAAAAGGCAAAGGCGTATTCGCAATTCTTTCGCAACCTCCTGCAATAGTGGACAGATGGTTGAGTTGTACATCTATTGAAGACAAAATAATGGTGTCGATTTTCTGGTTTTGATTCTGAACATTAATCCACTCTCCCATCAAATCTAAAATGATAATTGGTTTGAATTTCTTGTCTTTTATTTTTTCAAAATTCTCTTCAGAAAGCAATTCTCTCAGTTTTCCATTGTCTTCTTTGTTTCTCAATTGGAAATTCAGAGCCCAACAAAATGCAGAAATCATTTTTACGAATTCCTGTTTTTTTGTTTTTGAATCTGGAGAATTGTCATTAATCAAAGTCAAAACCTGACGTGTTAAAGACCTTGTTTCGATAACCAAAGCTCCCCAAAGTTTGCGTCCTTCCCAAAATCTGTCATAACTCGCAGAATTACAAAATCCCATAAAAATGGCCAAAGACAAGCCCAACAATGTAAAAATCGCAGGATTGAGATGGACTTTGAAATCGTAAATAAAACCTTTGAAATAAAATACAATTACCGAAAACAAAGTAATAATCAACAATTGCGGAATAATCTTTCGCAGAACAGAACCTTTCCAAATGAAAAGCATCAAAAACCAGTTGGTTCTTTGTCTAACAATCATAATAAAACTGAGTTGAGAAATGGTCGTTTTTCAAACTTTCAAAAAACAGATAAATTTACTGAATGTTCCGTTGAAGCAAAAATTCTGAAGCCATAAATTTCAAGACTATAAAAAATTAAAGTCTCAGTTTTATAATCGAGACTTTTATTTAATTTTAAATTATCTGTGTCCTTTATGACCTTTGTTATGAGGATTTCCGTGTCCTTTTACTTTTCCAAATTTCTGATGTTTGGGTGGATTATGATATTTTTCCGAAACGATTTTCTTGTGAACATATCTAGGATTTGAAGTAAAGTGATTAACCTTAACAACATTCCTTGGCGGTTTGTGCTTATAATTATTTACAACTATATGATTTCCTCTGTATTTCGCATATTGTTTGTAATGAACCTTATGTCTTTTGTATGGATATCTATCAACCAAGACCACTTTGTGAGTTTTATAAAAATTGACGTGATGATATCTAACCGGTAACGCGGTTGAATAATTCCATCTGTTTCCAGAAAAATAGTAATATCTGCGTTGTGGAACGTTGTAGTAGATATCATATTCTGGCAAATAGTAAGATTCTACATAGTTATAACCTCTTGGCCCCCAATCCGGCTGACTATTGATATTAACATTGACGTTAACCTGAGCTTTAAAAAGTCCCGAAGTAAAACTCACAGAAAATAACACCAACAATAACATTAACCTTTTCATATTCTAATATTTTTCAAGAATAATTCTTAACAAACATAATACCATAGATTTTAAACAATTAGAAATCAATTACTACAGAAATTATATTATTTAAAAAACATTTTGAAATCGCTTTAAAAACAAATAAATTTACAGAACAGTTCTGAGCATTCAGAAAGTTTGAAAATGAAGAAATCGAAAAAAGTTTTAATAGTTACTTATTATTGGCCACCAGCTGGCGGACCCGGCGTTCAACGTTGGTTGAAATTTGCAAAATATCTGCGTGAATTTGGTTGGGAACCGATTATTTACACACCCGAAAACCCGAGTTATCCTTTGGTGGATGAGACTTTGATAAAGGAAGTTCCTGAGAATTTGAAAATTGTTAAAACCAATATTTGGGAACCTTATCAGTTGGCGGAGAAATTCAGTAAGAGTAATAAAAAATTCAAAGGCGGACAGTTTGATGTTGGAAAAAACCAGTCTTTGATGTCGAAGCTTTCAATTTTTATCAGAGGTAATTTTTTCATTCCTGATGCGAGAAAATTCTGGGTAAAACCTTCCATACAATTTCTCAAACAATATCTGAAAGAAAATAATATTGATGTTCTCGTTACAACCGGTCCGCCTCATAGTTTACATCTTATTGGACTTGGATTAAAAAAAGAATTACCCAATCTAAAATGGATTGCCGATTTTCGTGACCCTTGGACAGAAATATCTTATTACAAACATCTCAAACTAACTTCAAGTTCTGATAAAAAACATAGACAACTAGAGAAATCTGTTTTTGAAAATGCTGATTTGACTTTGGCAACAAGTTATACTGATGCAGAAAATTTCAAAAAAAATGGCGCCAATGCTTTTTGTATAACGAATGGTTTTGATAAAGAAAACACTTCGACTCCGCTCAGTGTGACAAATGGAAAAGTAAAATTCACTTTGAGTTATGTTGGAGTTCTGGAACAATTGAGAAATCCTGAGAATCTTTGGAAAGCATTAGAGAATTTGTGTAAAATCAATTCTGATTTTTCTAAAGATTTTGAATTGAAGTTTGTAGGAAGAATTGATGATAAAATATTGAATGAAATTAAGAGTTCGATTTTAAAAAATAACATTAGAAACCTTGGTTATATTGCCCACAATGACTCTGTGAATGAAATGCAAAATTCCGATTTATTATTAATTACCAATTTCCCTAATGGGACATCAAAAGGCATTATCCCCGGGAAACTGTTTGAATATTTGGCTACTGGAAAACAGATTATTTCGTTTGGACCAAAAGATGCTGATGTGGAAACGATTCTTGATAAAACCAAAGCTGGGAAACATTTTGATTATTCGGAAATTAAAGAAATTGAGAATTATATCCTTTCGCTTTATGAAAATTGGAAATCTGGAACATCGATTCATAATGAAGCCAACATTAATGAATTCAGTAGAAAAGAATTAACGAAAAAACTGTCTGAATTACTAAATAAAATTTGATTTATTCATCAAATTTCAAAGACTTCTTAAAAAGAACTTAAAATTAACATCTAATATATTGTTGGCACAAATTTTTCTACTAACTTTAATAATCAATTAATTAATCACAAAAATTTACAAAAATGGGAAATAAAACAAATGGCCTATTGGCATTATTAGGATTGGGAGCATTGGCTTGGTGGAAATACAAAAAATCTTCTCCAGAAGATCAACAAAAAGTGAAAGACACCATCAATAATGCAAAGGATAATCTGACGAAATTTGGTAACGACTTGAAAGATAAAGCCACTCAAACAGCTGAGAAACTGAAAGCAAAAGCTGAAGAACTGAAAAACGACGCACAACAAGCTGCACAATAAATAAAAAAACCGCTTCATTAAATGAGGCGGTTTTTGTTTTTCTAATGTTTAATGATAAGCGATTGCTTCTTGATTATCATTTTTAGATGGTAAATTCATCAAAACAATAGCGAATAATATCAACAAAATTCCAAACCATTGAACAGGAATCACTTCTTCTCCCAATAGCATAAAAGCCATCGTAACAGAAACCGGAAGTTCCAATGAGGAGATGATACTTCCCAATCCCAAACCTGCTTTCGGGAAACCTATATTAAATAAAATCGGAGGAATAATAGTTCCAAACAGCGCTAATACAAATCCGTAAGTCCAGAAAATGGAATAATCAAATGGGCGGATATGCTCTGTATTGTCTGTAAAGTTGAGATAAAAAGATTTCAACCCGTCAAAATACATTGGTCCAATCTGAGCAAAAAACAAAAACAAAAGTACAACCACACCGCCCCCAGAAAGCATCGTCATACTTTTCCTCAAAACAGGTAAATGTGTTGCTAAAGTATTGGATGTAAACATCGTCATTGTAAATGATGCTGCTGCTAAAAGCCCCCAGAATATCCCGTGCCAATCGATTTTCACTTGCATATTGATTAGGTTGGTTGCTAAAATAGTTCCTGTTAAAACAATCATAACAGCTATAATTTTTCTGGCATTTGGGAATTTTCTAGCAATGAAACTTTCTACTACAACGCTGAACCATACCGATTGCATCAACAATACAATGGCAATAGAAACATTAATATACTGAACTGCGATATAATAAAACAAACTAGTGAATCCCATAGAAGTTCCGGCCAACATTAGCATTCTGATTTCTTTTGAACTTGGTTTTGACAATTGTTTTTTTGAGGTTTTTGTTTGGAATAAATTCAGAATTAATAATCCTATAAATCCTAAAACAAACTGAGCTGTCGTAACTTCAGAAGTTGTAAATCCATCTTTGTATGATAGCTTTACAAAAGTCGCCAACATCCCGTAGATACTTGCACCAATCCCTACAAACAAAACACCTTTCAATATATTTTTTTTCTCCATAACTATTTTTGAGCCGGCGAATGTACGATTTAATATTTGAGCTTTAAAGTTTTATAAGATTAAAAAAATCATGTGACTGATAGATAATTTAACTTGGTCTTTAAAATAAAAAAGCCACTCTTACAAGTGGCTTCATTATGATTGAAAATGAATCAAGGATTATTTACCTTCTTCCATTTTTCTTTTCAATTCTGCTAATGCATCGATATCTCCAAGTGTAGATCTTTCTTCGTTGTTAGAAGAAGATGCAACATTGCTAGATCTGTTGTTGTTAGATTCTCTTACATTCTTTTTCTCTTCGTCTCTGAAGATACCTGTGTGAGAAACTACTACTCTTTTGAATTCTTTGTTGAATTCGATCACTTTGAATTGAGCCTCTTCTCCTTTTTTGATTTTAGATCCGTCTTCCTTCTCTAATAGTCTTGATGGGCAGAACGCTTCAACCTCAGCATCTTCGAATTGTACAGAAGCACCTTTGTCGTGAACTTCAGTTGCTTTTCCAGCGTGTACAGTTCCTTCAGCATATTTAGTTTCGAATTTATCCCAAGGATTCTCAGTCAATTGCTTGTGACCTAGAGACAATCTTCTTGCTTGAGTATCCAATTCTAATACTACAACATCTAGTTTATCTCCAACGTTGCAGAATTCAGATGGGTGCTTGATTTTCTTAGTCCAAGAAAGGTCTGAGATGTAGATCAATCCATCGATTCCTTCTTCCAATTCTACGAAAACTCCAAAGTTTGTGAAGTTTCTTACAGTTCCAACGTGTTGAGAACCTACTGGATATTTAGCTTCGATGTTTTCCCAAGGATCTTTGTTCAATTGCTTGATACCTAGAGAGATTTTTCTGTCTTCTCTGTCTAAAGTAAGAACTTCTGCTTCTACTTCATCACCAACTTTTACGAAATCTCCAGCACTTCTCAAGTGAGTTGACCAAGACATTTCAGAAACGTGGATCAATCCTTCAACACCTGGAGCGATTTCTACAAATGCACCATAGTCAGCAAGAACAACTACTTTTCCTTTTACTTTATCTCCAACTTTAAGGTCAGCAGAAAGAGCATCCCAAGGATGAGCTTCTAATTGCTTCATACCCAATTGGATTCTAGTTTTCTCATCATCAAAATCAAGGATAACCACTTTTACAGTTTGTCCGTCTTCCAAGATTTCAGATGGATGATTAACTCTAGACCAAGAAAGATCTGTAATGTGGATCAATCCGTCAACACCTCCAAGATCTACGAATACACCGTAAGAAGTAATATTCTTAACAGTACCTTCAAGAACTTGTCCTTTTTCTAATTGACCGATGATTTCTCTTTTTTGACCTTCAAGATCTGCTTCGATCAACGCTTTGTGAGATACAACTACGTTTTTGAACTCAGGGTTGATTTTCACAACTTTGAACTCCATAGTTTTTCCTACAAACTGATCGTAATCTTTGATTGGCTTAACGTCGATTTGAGAACCTGGCAAGAATGCTTCGATTCCGTGTACATCAACGATCATACCTCCTTTAGTTCTAGATTTTACAAAACCGTTAACGATTTCTCCAGTTTCGTGAAGTTCGTTTACTCTATCCCAAGCTTTAAGCGTTCTAGCTTTTCTGTGAGATAATTGTAATTGTCCAGTTTTGTCTTCTCTTCTGTCAACCATTACTTCAACTTCATCGCCTACTTTAAGACCTTGGTTGTAACGGAATTCGTTAAGAGAAATAACACCTTCAGATTTGAAGTTGATATCTACGATAGCTTCTTTATCTGTTAATCTTACAACTTTACCAACGATTACGTCGTTATCTGTAAGATCATTAAGAGAACCGTTATAGATTTCTTCCAATTCTTTTTTCTCGTTTCTGTCTTCTGCGTTAAGACCTGATTCGAAAGAATCCCAATCAAATTGTTCTGGTGCTACGTTTTGGTTCAAAAGAACCTCTGCTGAATTTGTCTCTTTTGACATTTTCTAAAAAATTTGTATTCCTAATTTATTCAGACTTTGGCTTTGCTGTGACTCCTGAAAAATATGGAAGATGTTAATTGTTAATGTTTTACTTCGCCGAAAGTGCGTTCACAAAAGTGGTGCAAAAATACAAATTTTATTTGAAATAGACAATAATTTAAAAGAAGTTGAATTTATTTATAACCAATTGATAATCAAAACAAAATAATTAAGAGCTAATCCTGCCATCCACTATATCTTTTTTGTCAAAGCTTTTCCATCAGCAAAAAAAAAGGATGCCGTTAAAATCGGGGCTATTGATGAAGTACTTATAAATGAGATTTGATAATTAAACAAATTTGAATCCTAAATTTAAACCTTAAACCCAAGACCTTGAACCTCGAACCAAAAAGAATTATCTTTGCAAAATGGAATTAGAATCAATCTTTCAAAAACTGCAGATCTCTGATATGAATCAGATGCAGAAATCTATATACAAAGCATCCGAAAACGAAACCGACATTGTTTTGCTATCACCAACTGGTTCTGGGAAAACATTAGGATTTCTATTTCCGGTTCTCAGAAATTTGAAATCTGACATCAAAGGAATCCAAGCAATTATTTTAGTTCCTGCAAGAGAATTAGCTTTGCAGATTGAGCAGGTTTTCAAATCCATGGGAACAGATTTCAAAGTAACGATTGCTTATGGCGGACACGATAAAAAGATCGAAATCAATAATCTGATAGAAGCTCCTGCAGTTTTAATTGGAACGCCTGGAAGAATTGCTTATCATTTGAAAAACGAGAACTTTGATCCAAGTTCAATTAAAACTTTGGTTCTGGATGAGTTTGATAAAGCTTTGGAACTCGGTTTTCAAGAAGATATGGAATACATCATTGGTTCTTTGACTGGACTAGCTCAACGCATTTTGACTTCTGCAACCGTAATGGATAACATTCCGAAGTTTGTAGAACTTAACAACGAAAAGAAAATCAATTTCCTCAAAGAAAACGAGTCAAAACCAAACATTCAATTTAAAAAGGTAATGACAACGCCAGAGGAAAAACTAAATACACTTTTCCAGTTAATCTGTAAAATTGGGAACAAAAGAACTTTGATTTTCTGTAATCACCGAGATGCTGTTGATAGAATTTCAGAATTATTAAGAGAAAAAGGAATCCAAAGAGAAACGTTCCACGGCGGAATGGAACAAGACGAAAGAGAACGTGCACTTCTGAAATTCAGGAATGATTCTGCAAGAATATTAATCACAACAGATTTGGCTTCAAGAGGTTTAGACGTTCCGGAAGTGGAATCCATTGTTCATTATCAATTACCGCCGAAAGAAGACGCTTTTATCCACAGAAACGGACGAACTGCGAGAATGAATGCGAAAGGTTTTGCTTATCTCGTAATGACGGAAGACGAGAATTTCCCATTCATCAAAAGTAATACACCGGAAGAAAACGTTTCGGAAGCTAATCGAGTTCCGGAAAGAACACCTAACCAAACAATTTACATTAGCGCCGGAAAAAAAGATAAAGTCAACAAAGTGGATATCGTGGGATATTTAATAAAAAAAGGACAACTTGAAAAAGATGATATTGGCTTAATCGAAGTTAAAGACACCACTTCTTACGTTGCTGTCAACCGAAAAAAAACCATCGAACTTCTTAAAAAACTCGCCAACGAAAAACTGAAAGGCAAGAAAGTAAAAATAGAAATCGCTTATTAACAAGCGATTTTTTTATTTGATTCCGGAAACATTCATCTTTAAAGCGTAAACAGAGTGCGAAGCTGTTATAAATAAGGTTGAATTATTTTCTCCACCAAAAGTGACATTGGAAGTCCAGTTTTCATCAATGGGGATATGATTGATTTTTTCTCCTTTATTATTGAAAATGGTTATACCTTTCCCTGTAAGATATAGATTCCCTTGATTGTCCAAAGTCATTCCGTCTGATCCCATTTCGCAGAATAATTTCTTTTCGGACAATTTTCCTTCTCCTAAAATATCATAAACATAAGTTTTCCCAGCATCAATATCAGAAACATAAAGTTTTTTCAACTTTTGAGAACCTATGATTCCGTTTGGCTGAACAAAGGTATCTAACTTTGTGATGACTCCCTTTTTATTTCTGTAATAGAGGTTTTTCTCCGGAATTTCTACTTTAAAATTTTTCCAATAATCTCTTTTGTACAAAGGATCCGTGAAGTAGATTCCGCCATATTTATCAATCCAAAGATCATTGGGACCGTTCAATCTTTTATCTTCAAAACCTTTCACAAGAGCTTCAATAGACTTAGATTTAGAAACTCTCCAAACTTCACCATTATCATCGGAACAAGTAATTAAGTTATCGTTTTTGTCAAAATAAGTTCCGTTTGCTCTTCCTGTTTTACTAAGGAATAATTCGATTTGATTGGCTTTCCAATCCCAGAAATAGATTTTATCATTTGGCTGGTCTGTGAAATAGACATTTCCTTCTTTATTAGAAGCTGGACCTTCTGTAAAACTGAATTGACTAGAAAGTAATATTGGTGGAACGTCAAACAATTTTCCATTGGGATTTTGAACTTTGCAATTGACTAAAATGAGCAAAATCAAAACATAACCAAATTTGTAAAAACTTTTCATATGCAGATACTTTTTGTTTTTATTTTCCATATACAATTTCTGTTTCTTCATTGGCGCTTGTGTTTCCCGATAATAGAGATTGCATAATGAAATATATAAAGTTGCAAGATACAATTTGTATAAAAGAATTAAAAATAATTATCTTTGAAAATTCGATAAAAATCAATGAAACTCAATCTTCCTGACAAACTGTACTATTCTATTGGCGAAGTTGCCAAAGCTTTTGATGTTAATACGTCTCTCATTCGTTATTGGGAACAAGAATTCCCAATTATCAAACCGAAGAAAAACAAAAAAGGAAATCGATATTTTACACCTTCTGATATTGAGAATTTGAAGATTATCTATCATCTTGTTAAAGAAAAAGGTTATACATTAGACGGGGCGAGAGTTGCACTGACTACAAACTCCAGGATATCGGAAACCATTACCATTATTGATCGATTAGAATTCATAAAAGCAGAACTTCTTAAACTGAAAAACTCATTAAACGACTAATTTAGTCGTTTATTTTTTTGCCAAAATTCAATTTGGATTGGTTTTATTCTTAACTTTATAGAAACACAAAAGATGAAACCAAAACTACCTTTCCAAATCCGGAAAAGACAATTGTTAAGTCTTTTTATTTTCGGAATTCTCATTATTTTTTCTCAAATTGCTTTTTCGATTTATAAGAAAAATCAGCAATACGAAAAACCTCAAATAACCTTCATTTCTCCAAAAATTGAAGAGCTAATTTTAACTGAATTTAATCCCAATGATTTGGATGAAAGTCAATGGAAAAACCTTGGATTCAGCGAAAAGCAAATCAAAACGATCCTGAAATACAAAGAAATTGTTGGCGGAAATTTCAAATCAAAAGCTCAATTCAAAAAGTGTTATGCGGTTTCGGAGGAAAAATATGAACAGCTGAAAGATTATATTTTACTTCCAGAAACTAATTCTAATTTAAAAAATAGCACATTCGATTTCAAACCTTACGAGAAAAAGAGACTCAACATCAAAGGGAAATTCAATCCAGATTCTTATTCTCAAAAAGATTGGGAGAATCTTGGCTTTTCGGAGAAACAATCGGCTGCTATTCTGAAATATAAAAACTATCTCGGTGGAAGTTTCATCAGCAAAGAAAAATTGAAAGAATGTTTTATGATTAATGATGAACAATTTGCTCAGATGTCGCCTTTCCTTATTTTACCAAGTAAGACTCCAGAAAATTTGGCTAGTAAATTTGAAAAGAAAAAGGAAAAAGAAGTAGTGAAAATCAATCATTATTTTGATCCAAACGAACTTAATCTTGAACAATGGAAAGCATTAGGATTCTCGGAAAAACAAGCGAATGTAATCGTCAATTATCGTGATCGAAACTTGCGAGGAAGCTTTAAATCTATAGATGACATTCAAAAATGTTTTGTGATTTCGGAAGAAAAATTTGAAGAAATGAAGCCTTGGATTAAACTCTCTGTGGTCGAAAAACCGAAAGAAGAAAAACCAATTATCACAGAAAAAACGGATTATTCTAAAATTAATCTGAATGAAATTAGCTTCAAACAATTGCGAGAATTTGGTTTCACGGAAAAAGATGCGGCTGGAATTTTGGCTTTTAGAAAGAAACTAGGTGGTTTTGTCAATAAAAATCAATTATTGGAAACTTATGAAATCGACCGAGCTCTTGGAGAAAAACTAATTTACGATGCAAAAATTGACAATTCTCATGTTCCAAAATACAATCTAAAAGATGCTCCAGAAGAATGGCTGAAAAAACATCCGTATTTCCGATATTCTGCTGACCGAATTATCTTTTATAGAACAACTTATCCTGATGACAAAAAAATATGGAAATGGCTGAAACTAAAACCCGAGTTTGAAGAGAAAATGAGACTTTATACGATTAATGATAAATGATAGTTGATAATTGATGGTTGATAGTTGACAATAAAAAAATCTCGCAGATTTAGCAAATATAGCAGATTTTCTTATGATCTACTAAATCCAACAAATCTACGAGATCATTGTATTTTCATTTTATAAAAATCATTCAAACGTTTTACTAGAGTCTTCTAATAATCCGTTAAGTTCGTTCATTTCTTGTGGAGTCAGATCGCGCCATTTCCCAACAGGAAGATCGAGTTTGATATTCATTATTCGGATTCTCTTGAGTTTTTTCACCTCGTAGCCAAGATGCTCGCACATTCTACGGATTTGGCGATTCAGTCCTTGTGTCAGAACAATCCGGAAATTCATTGTATCGATTTTCTCGACTTCACATTTTTTGGTAATTGTATCAAGAATCGGAACACCATTTCTCATTTTTTCAAGAAATTTTTCGGTAATAGGTTTATCAACTCTTACGTAATATTCTTTCTCGTGATTGTTTCGAGCTCGTAAAATTTTGTTGACGATGTCTCCGTCAGAAGTTAAAAGAATAAGACCTTCACTCGGTTTATCCAACCTTCCGATTGGGAAAATACGTTTTGGATGATTAATATAGTCAACAATATTGTTTTTCTCACGTTTCGTATCTGTTGTACAAACGATACCAATAGGTTTATTGAAAGCGATGTAAACAAATTCTTCTTCAGTTTTTTTGATGGTTTTTCCATCTACGAAAATCTCATCTTCGTCAGAAACTTTGGTTCCCAATTCCGGAACTTTCCCATTGATGGTAATTCTACCTTCTTCCAAAAGTCTGTCTGCTTCTCTTCTGGAGCAAAAACCTACTTCTGACAAATACTTGTTGATTCTTATTTTTTCCATTAATCTTTACCGTAAACTGTTTAATTCTTTTTACTAAAAACCGTTATGCTTCCAGAAAGTCCTATAAACCAAGCATTAGAAACATTAGAGTTATATCTATAGATGAACAATCCAATTTCCTGATTCAATCTTTTTGAAAAGAAATCCTGATAGCCAATTTTTCCTCCAAAATAATGTGTATCACTTACATTAGATTGATTGAACTGTTTTCCATACTCAAACTCGAATGTGGTTGCTGCCGTATCACCTTTGATAATAAATTTAGGCTGAATAACCCAATTGAGCAAATGCAAATTATCTGAAATATAATTGTACTTAATCCCTGTTCCCAAAGCAAAAAAAGACAATAACTGATAACCTCCCACAACACCAACGCCATAAGTAAAATCATTGGGAAGATAAGGGGAAACATATTGCTGATAATAAGCATCATTCTTATGCTGACTGTCTTTTATCGAGTTTCCAAGATTATAACCGACCTGAACATTCGGGCTGATGTAAAACCCCATTGTTTTACTATATTTTTCTTCCGATTGTGCAAAAGCTAAAACCGAAAAAAGCAAAGTTATAATAAGTAAATTTTTCTTCATTCAATATCTTTTCACTAATTTATCTCTAACAAAATTCTGTTTAAAATATTTAGCAAAGCTATGTTTTATTAAAATTGAATACAAAAAAAACTCTACTTTTCAGTAGAGCTTTTAAGTCAATTAGAAAGTCATTATTTTTTGATTACTTTCTTAGTATAAATTTGGTTATCTGCATTCACTTTTACAAGATAACTTCCCTTTGCAAGATTTGAAACATTCAAAGACTTAGCACCATCATTTGCTGACTTAACCAATTTACCTGCAGCATCGTAAACCTCAACAGAAGTTACTTTACCTTGAAGATCAAAATTAACAACATCTACAACAGGGTTTGGATAAACTGTAAAGATATCTTTTTTGGAAACGTCAGAAGTCGCTAAAGTAGCATCAGCAATTTGAATATTATCTACAATATATCCGCTAGAATAATTATCAGTTGTTAAATCAATGATGTCTAAACTAACAGCATCTACTATAGAACCAGTTAAAACTAGATTACCATTCAAATAATATTCAATTTGATTTGCTGTAAGATCGACAACATATTTCAATTTATAGACTGTATTTGCAGTCCAAGTTCCAACAACTTGATAAGAAGTTCCGTCATAAGCATTGATACCTCCTTCATAATCGAAATAAAATGATGCAATAGGATTATAATCAACATCATACAAATCAACTGCCTGATCTGACCCATCTAATTCATCAATTCTAATATCTAAAGAAAGATCAGTTTTGGAAAAAGCATTAATTTGTTTTTCAATACCCATCATATCACCTGTATAGTATTCATCGCTTACAAGTCTGTAAGAATTAGCACCGTCAGTAGGTTGTAGGTTTGTAACTTGAGTCATAGCACTTACCGCATCGCCCCAAACTGCCCAGCCTTTTTGTCCATCTAAAGATCCTAAAGAATACCCTTCTGATGTCTCGAAAGAAATTTTTGTTTGAGCATTAACCGAATAAAAAATTGCTGATGTAGCAAAGAAAGATAATAGAATTTTTTTCATATTATTTATTTAAATTAAACATTCGTTTTAAAAAAGGATAGCGAAAATAGCACATCCTTATTAAATAAACAATAGAATTAAACAGTAATTTAAACTTTAACTTATCATTTTTATTAGCATATAAATTAAATTTCAAGATATTATCATTCCAAAATTCAACAACTACTGACAATTTATTATGGAATAGATAAAATAAAACAATTTAATTATTAAAATAGAATTCGTTATCAAGGTAATCAGAAGTCGCATTATCTACAGAATAATCACCGATTTTTGTTCTTCTAAGTTGTGTAAGATAAGCACCAACTTCTAACCCCTGCCCAATATCGTGAGCCAAACTTCTGATATACGTTCCTTTTGAACATCCAACTGTAAAAGAAACTAAAGGCAAATCAATTTTAATATCATTAATATAATGAATCGTTGTTTTTCTAGATTTCATTTCCACTTCTTCTCCAGCTCTTGCAAGATCATAAGCGCGTTTTCCATCAATTTTAAGTGCAGAAAAAACAGGAGGTTTCTGATCGATTTCACCGATGAATTTTTCTAAAATATTATAAATCTGTTCTTCTGTAATATGAGAATAATCTTGATGCAAAATCTCGGGTTTCTCGGTGTCGTAAGATTCGGTTTGAACGCCGATTTTTATCTCTGTCCAATATTCTTTTGCTGCATCTTGAATCTCAGGAATTTTCTTCGTGAATTTTCCTGTACAAACAATCAAAAGTCCAGTTGCTCGTGGATCCAAAGTTCCAGCATGCCCAATTTTGAATTTCTTTGGCAGTTCTTTGAACTCTCTTTTGAGTTTATATTTCAACTTGTTAACAGCCTGAAAACTGGTCCAATCCAAAGGTTTGTCCAATAGAAATATGTGTCCGGATTGTAATTCTTCTGCCGTCATTCTAAGTATTAAAGTATTTTTTGAGTTTGAGAGTTGGAAAGTATTACTTAAAGAAATAGAAATAAATCAACAAAGCGATACCAACAAAAATACGATACCAGCCCCAAGGTCGGAAACCATATTTATTCAACAAAGCAATGAAAGATTTGATAGCAATCCAAGCAACAACAAATGCGACAATATTCCCAATTATGAAAATTAAAATATGGTCTTGGGATTCCAAAATCATTTCGTAGCCTTTCATTGGATTTGGCGTTTCTTTACCCCAAGTTTTTACAAAAATTGAATAAACAGTCACTGCCAACATCGTTGGAACTGCCAAGAAAAAAGAGAATTCAGCAGCCGCTTTTCTGGATAAACCTTGTGCCATTCCTCCAATGATGGATGCTGCACTTCTACTCGTCCCAGGCATCATTGCCAAACATTGCCAAAAACCAATGGTTACAGCTTTTTTGATTGTAATTTCTTTCTCATCGTGAACAATCGGGTTTTTGAACCAATTATCTGCGAATAACAAAACAACGCCACCTAAAACCAAAACAGACGAAATAGCGATTTGATTTCCCAAAACAGATTCTATTAAATCATCCAAGAAAAAACCAATTCCTAAAGCTGGCATTACTGCAAAAGCTAATTTATAATAAAACTGAAGATTGCTGAAATCAAAGAACTTTTTCCAATAAGCAACCACCACGGAAAGTATCGCTCCAAACTGAATTGAAACTTGAAACATTTTTAGAAATTCGGTTTCTTCCAATCCCATTAGATTAGCCGCAAACCCCATATGAGCGGTTGAAGAAATCGGAAGGTATTCTGTAAGTCCTTCTATAATTGCAATGATAATTGCCTTTATCAAATCCATAGTTTCTGTTTTTATTAATAAAAAACTTTGCCTCGAATGATCAAGACAAAGCTTTTATTTTATTTAAATTTAAAATTAATCTTTGTTTCTTTTCAGAATTGCAACCACCTGAACTACAAAACCAGTAATCACCAAAAGCGGAGCAAGCCTGATTCTTCTGAATGAGAAAATATCCTCGTTCCAATAATTAGGATCCAATTTCCCGTCTGGTGTTGTATTTGCATCAGCTCCCATCATCAGAACAAATCCTAAGAGAATCAATCCCAAACCAATTAACATCAATTTGAAATTTTTATTTCCAAAATAGAATGCTTTTTTCTCCACCGTTTCGGATGTCCCAAACTGATCTGCAGAATATTTATTTTTTGTTTTTTTTGCCATTTTTAAGAGTAATAAAGGTCATCCACATTGCTTCGTAAGAATCTCCAAGTTGCAAAGATAGTACTTGCTACTGTAATAAAAATACCAACAAACAAAACTATTAATACCAAAACAACATACTGATTGGTGTCTTGTACAAAAGGGGTTCCAATTTGATTGGTGAAATAATACCAGATTCCGCCTAAAGCTAAAAGTCCGATAAATGCGCCAATTAAACCAAGAACCAAAGCTTCTTTGATAAAAGGCATTAGAATAAATCTTCTTTTCGCCCCAACCAACTGCATTGTTTTGATAATGAATCTTTTAGAGAATATCTTAAGCCTGATTGAATTATTAATCAAAACCATTGCAACAATCAAGAATAAAATTGAAAATGCTAAAATCCAAGTCAAGATTCTGTTTAGATTATTGTAAACATCTATAGTTAGCTTATTGTCGTTCGCTACATCTTTTATACCTTTTATGGCTTTTAATTGAGCTACAACACCGTCAATTTTTGCTGGATCTACAAACTCGGGTTTCAAAGTAACCTCAACAGATGCAGGGAAAATATCTTCTTCAAACAATGCATCAGCGTCTATTCCTAGTTGCTTTTTAGCAAGAACTGTCGCTTGTTGTTTGGAAATATACTTGGCTTGTTTTACATAATTTTGCTCCTTGATTTTCGCAAAAGTCTCTTCCTGAAATTTTAGTGTTTTCGCAGAATCTCTCGGGTCAAGATACTCATCAAAATAAGCTTCTACAACTAATTGTTCTTTGATATAATCAGAATATTTTTGAGCATTAATCAAAATCAATCCAAATAATCCTACAAGGAACAAAACCAGTGAAATACTGATAACTACAGTAATATTGCTGGATCGGAGTCTACTTTTGTTAAAATCGTCAACGGTCTTTGGCATCAAAAAAATTTTTGCTAAAATAGAAATTTTCGTTTAATAATTGGTTTTAGTCTCTGTTAATAAAATCATAAAAACTTTATAAAATGTACTATTTCATTCCTTTTTGAGAAAATTTAAACTCGGCATTTTTATTGTTTAAAGAATTTTACCAAATCAAGAATTATGAAAATTTTACGTCAAACCAGAGGCAAAAATTTCTTCTACATCAATCAACATAATGAAAAACTGAAGGATCAAGATAAAATCGATTTTATCCAATCTCTTGTAATTCCGCCAGCGTGGACCAATGTAGAAATTACCACCAACAGACGGGCAAAAATATTGGCTATTGGACGCGACCAGAAAGGCAGAAAACAATATATTTATAATCCCAAATTTCGTGCGAAAAAAGACGCGGACAAGTTTGACAGAATCCTCCATTTTGCAGAAAATCTGGAGCATATGAGACGGGTTACCGGACAACATCTTCGTAAGAAAAAAATGACCCGCGAAAAAGTAATGGCCGCTATGGTAAGACTTCTGGACTCTGCTTATTTCCGACCTGGAAGTCCAAAATACACGCAGCAAAATAAAAGTTATGGCTTAACGACAATCCGTAAAAAACACTTGAGTATAGAAGGAGACGAAATAATTTTTTCTTACAAAGGAAAATCGGGAAAATTCCAGGAAAAGCACATCATTAATTCAAAATTATCAAAAGTTATTGCCCAATTGGAAGAATTGCCTGGCTACAGACTTTTTAAATATTATGATGAAAATGAAGAATTAATTTTGGTAGAAAGCCAGGATCTTAACCAATACATCAAAGAAGTAATGGGCGAAGAATTTTCCGCAAAAGACTTCCGAACCTGGGCTGGAACTATGATTGCCGCAGGAATATTAGACGAACTTGGCATCTGTGAAAAACAACAGCAAAAAGAAATGAATAAAAGAATCCGAAATGCTATCGTTGCCGTATCCGAAAGATTGGGAAATACGCCTGCCGTTGCCCGAGATTCTTATATTGATCCCAGAATTTTTGAACATTATAAAAACGGACAAACCATCCAATATTTCCAGAAAGAAATTAAAAAACTTTTGAAGAAAAACGAAAACCTATCTGAAACAGAAATTGGCGTGTTGTATATGTTGAAATCTAAGATAAAGGCTTCGAGAGCCTCAGCCTGACAAGGCATTATATCAATTAGTACGATAAATACTTGAAGACGTTTCCAATTTTGTTAATTAAATCTGTAGGTAACGTTGCTTCTTTTGAGAATTCCTCAGCTGCAAAATCACCGGCTTTTCCGTGAAGCCAAACTCCGAAAACACAAGCTTTTTCGACGTCATATTTTTGAGAAATCAATGATGTTAAAATTCCTGTGAGAACATCACCACTTCCGCCTTTTGCCATTCCGGAATTGCCTGTGATGTTATAGAAAACCTTTTGATTTGGTGTAATTACAACCGTATGATGATCTTTTAGAATAATAAAAATCTGTAATTCTTCTGCTTTTTGTTTTGCTAATTCTAATCTTTCAAAAGAGTTTTCTGTTTTCCCAAACAATCTTTCAAATTCCAAAGGATGTGGTGTAATGACAGAATGTTTTGGAATTAGATTTAATTTTTGATTTTCTGCTAAAATGTTAAGCGCATCTGCATCCAGAACAACCGAATTCTTATAATTTTCAAGAAATTCTAATAGAGCTTTTTGTGTTTCGATTTTCTTCCCCAAACCTGGTCCGATTCCGTAAACTGCTTTATTCTGAATTTCTATTTCATTAATATGATTTTCCCCTGAATCTATGAACATTGCTTCAGGAACCTGAGATTGAAGAATAATATTTCCACATTTCGGAGCAATTGTAAAAGTCAACCCGCTTCCGGTTTTCAAAGCTGATAAAGTTGACATCAAAACTGCACCGATTTTACCATAACTTCCGCCAACCAAAACACTTTTCCCATAAGTCCCTTTATGACTGAATTCTTCTCTAGGTTTGTAAATGTTTTTAATTAAAGTTTCATCAACTACAAAATAATCGGTTTCTGTTTTATTAATAAAATCTTCATCAAGATCAATATCCAAAACGATAATACTTCCGCAAAACTTTCCCGTTTCTGGATGAAGAAAACTTCTTTTATAGAATTGAAAAGTCAATGTGAAATCTGCTTTAAAAACTACAGAATCTTCGTCAATCATCTTGTCTGCAAATAATCCTGTTGGAACATCAATAGAAATCTTCGAAGCCTGAATTTGGTTCAGATTTTCAATTAAATTTTTAAATTCTTCAGACAATTCCCGATTCAATCCATAACCGAATAACGCGTCAATGATTATAGAATTATCACGGTTATCAAATTCAGAATAATCTTTAATTGTAATTCCGCTGATTGGTTTTATTTTATTAAGATTAATTTTTGCATCTTCAGAAAACTTAGAGTTATTTTCATCAATAAAAACATCGACATCAAATCCTTTCTCATAAAGCATTCTTGCAATTGCGAATCCATCTCCTCCATTATTTCCGTTTCCACAAAAGATGGAGAAACTTTGATTTGATTTAAAATTATCACCAATCCAATCAGCACAATTCTTGGCTGCTTTTTCCATCAAATTAATGGAAGAAATTCCTTTTTCTATGGTTGCAGAATCACATTCTTTGATTTGAGAAGATGAAAGGATTTTCATTAGAATTAAATTTTAAAAGAGTGCAGTTTCAAATTTAATCAATAATACTCTTTTATCAATAGTAATAAATAAATCGATTTAAAAAAAAATTGATACTTTTGTTTATAACTAACTATAAAAAAATACAACTATGGGATTTGTAAAAGAATTTAAAGAGTTTGCATTCAAAGGGAATGTAGTTGACTTAGCAGTCGGTGTTATCATAGGTGCTGCATTTGGAGCTATTGTAAAATCATTGGTCGATGATGTTATCACTCCGCTTCTATTGACACCTGCTTTGAAAGCTGCCGGTGCAGAAAACATCAAAGAACTAGCTTGGAATGGCGTGACCTATGGAAATTTCCTTTCTTCCGTCATTAGTTTTCTGGTGATTGCATTTGTTTTATTTTGGTTGATTAAACTAGCCAACAAGTTCAACAAAAAACCAGAAGCTGCACCAGCCGGGCCATCTTCTACAGATCAATTACTGATGGAAATCCGTGACGAACTTAAGAAAAAAGCATAATAAAAATCGCCACTTTTGGAGTGGCGATTTTTTTAAGTTAGTTTCAATCCGAAAAAGATTATTAGAAGTGATTTAGTATTACTTCTCAATATCCAACTCAATTCTATTATTATCTTTTTTGATTCGAGCTTTCAAACGTTCTTCTTGTTCTTTTGCAATTTTGGTAGAAGTCCCATCTTTTCCCGTTAAAACGATAGACGTTCCGCCCATTTGGATTTGCTTGATTCCTTTTGTAGGATCATTTTCGTATTCTTTAATCACTTTCTGAAACTGTTTGGAATTGACGGCAATTTCTTTAGCGTCAAAAACATTAATATCCAATTCTTTTTTTATATTTTTGATTCCTTTCAATTCTAGTTTGTGAGAACCTGTTTTGTCTTCAATCTTAACAATCAGCCCTGGTAAACCATTAAATTTATAAGGTCCATCTTGAATGGGAATTTCTGTAGAAAACCAAGCCATCCAATGTCTGCCAGCAAAATCTGCTTCAGCTTTTTGAGCATTCCACTCTGCTATCTTTTCTTTATCTGATGAGATTTTCCAGTTGATTTTTCTGTCGTCGGAAATATTGTAAGCATCCATTCCCAATCTGCGATGGAGATTAATTTTATAATCAGGATAAGTTTTTGTTACCGAATATCTTACATCTCCTTTTCGCATATCCGATTTTACATTGATAGAACCTGTAGCAGCCAATTGTTTTTCCAAATCCACCTTCATAATAGAATCCGAATTAAAAACGGTGTAACTGTAATATTTGGAACCATCTTTTGTGGTATCCAACAACATCATTTCTGTTTTAACATCCTCAAGATTGGTTGAATCCGAAATGAATTTGTATTCGTAAATGAATCGTTTGTTTTGAGCAATTGTCAAAACTCCTAAAAACGTAAAAAGTAAAAGTAATTTTCTCATATATAAATTATTAAAAAAGCCGGCGAACCGGCTAAAGAATTATGAATGTACTTGTTTATTTTGTAATAACTTCGATTTTCCCTATTCCATTAGTTTTGAAAACACTCATCGAAGAAATTATGCTAGGATCTAATTTCTGAAGTTCTGACTTTTCGACCTGTTTTCCATCAATATAAATTGTTGTATTATCCAAATTAGAAGATGATGCAGTTTTGTTGAGAACAAAAGTCTTATTGGAAGCGTTAATCTTTGGACTATCAACAAACACTATTTTATTAGGAGAATCCAAATTAGAATTAAAGCTAATTGTCCAAGGATTATTCTGACGCATCTCTTTGTTCAATTCACGTTGCTTTTCCTGAAGCTTCTTTTGCTCTTTCATCAGTTCTTTCTGCTTTTCCTGAAGTTGCTTTCTTTTTTTCTCCATTTTTTTCAATTCTTTTGGAGACAATTTGGATTTAGCTTCATTAAAGAAATTATCATCAGAAAAATTAAATTTGAAATTACTTGTCAAGTCTTTAAACTCAGGAAAATCGCTTGCATCAAAACCATAAGCTACTGTTCCATCCGTAAAAGCATCTTTCCCAAATTGGTCTTTTATCATTTTCTGAAACTCGTCATTAGTATAAGTTTTCCCATACTTTTCAAGCGCATCTTGTGCTCTTTTCTGTGCATCCTGAATCTTTTTCTTGAATTCAGGAGAATTGATTTTAATCTGCATTTTCTCAACTTGTTCCTGTGCATTTTCCAAATTCTTTTGGAACTTTGGAGATTTCATCATTCGTTCAGCTATTTTTGCTTGCTTTTCTGCATCAGCAATTCTCTTTTTAAATTCTGGAGAATTAACCATTGCTTCAGCATCTCTGCCCGCTTTTTTTGCGTCGGCAATTCTTTTCTTGAATTCAGGAGAATCATACATTTTAGCCATCGCTTCAGAATGTTCTTCCAAACCTTTTAGATTTTTTTGATAGTTGTCAGAATCTACAATAGACTGCATTTGATTAGAAAGATTTTCCAAATCATTTTCTAAAGCCTTATATTCTGATGAATCTTCTTTTTTAGCTTTTTTAAGAGCCGATAATGCTTTGCTTTTTTCAGCCATTTTTGCACTAAGCGCAGACATCTTCAAATGGTCTTCTTTCAAAGCTTCAGAATATAATTGTGTTTGTTTTTGATGACTCATCGATAAACTGTCAAACTCGGAAGTTTTAGGTTTTATCGTGTCATTTTTCATTTCGTTTACAGCAATTTCAATTGCTTTGTTCGTTTCTGTAATTTCTTTGTTTTTTGCATTCACCATATAGGCGAATACCATAAAGAATAAAATTGGTAGCGCAAAAAGTTTGCGTGCGTAGCTGTACTTGGTTTGGTTTTTTGTTAGCATTGTAAGTCTTTTTTTGAGGTTAGATGATAAAAAAGGACTTGTAACAGGAATCACCGACCCCGAGAAATGACTCTCGAGAAGCATCTGCGCAAATGCTCTGGTGTCGGACTTTTTAACTGCTTTGTTGTCCGCCAAGTATTCGTGAATAAGATTGATTTCTTTGTTGATGAAGTAAAACACAGGATTGAACCAGAAAACAGATTTGGAAACCTGCATCAGAAGTTTGTCCCAACTGTGTTTTTGTTCTATATGAACCATCTCGTGTTTCAGAATCTGCTGACCAACAGGAGAATTAATCTCTATTGACTTTTTCCAGAACAGGTTTCTGAAGAATGAAAACGGCGCATTATTAAGATTGGTTTGATAAAATTTAATTCCCTCGATTGTTTCATTCGGGAACTGATTTTTTATCGAATTGATTTTTAAAATTCCTAATATTAATCTAATTAAAAGAGTGACTGAAACCACTCCAATAATTGTATAAAAAACTGAATAAATAGTGATATCATAGTTTGTTGTTTGAGATTGATTTTGATTGAATCCGCTCAACAGCAGATACAAATTCTTGTTTGTTTCTATCGTAAAATAAGAAACTTTTATCAGAGGCAGAACAAGACTCACAACCACCGAAGACAAAAGATAAAATCTATTGTAATGATGAAAAGTCTTATCCTTTAAAAACAAAAGATAATAGGCAAACATCACTGCTGAGCAGAGAATCATCTTGCCAAAATAAAGTAAAATTAGTTCCATTATTCCTTGTTTTTAAGTTCGTTTAACAAAAGCTCCAAATCTTTTACACTAATTTCGTTTTCTTCTACCAAAAACGAAACCGCATTGGTATATGACCCTTCAAAATAATTCTTAACCAAGCTTCTGATAGACTTTCCGCTGTAATTCTCTTTACTTATCAATGGGAAATATTCGTGTTGTCTTCCAAAAGTTTTGTAATTCACAAATCCTTTTTCCATCAAGATTTTCAAAATCGTAGAAATCGTGTTGGTATGCGGTTTTGGTTCGGGAAACAATTCTAAAACGTCTTTTAAAAAACCTTTCTCTATCTGCCAAAGGTACTGCATTACCTGTTCTTCTGCTTTGGTTAACTTATTCATAATCTAATACTTTAAAAACAATCAATCTTATATCACTAAAAACTTAGTAATACAAATGTAGGATTAATTTTCATTCGTACAACTATTTTTATAGTTAAAAGACGTTAAATATTATAACTAATTGAAAATCAAAATACAAACAATTATTACTCAAAATTTCCATTCTATGACTTGACTTGTATCGAAAAAGTCTTATCTTTGCACCACAATATCGCGAGGTAGAGCAGTAGGTAGCTCGTCGGGCTCATAACCCGGAGGTCGCACGTTCGAGTCGTGTCCTCGCAACCAAATCAAGAGAATCACAATTGTGGTTCTCTTTTTTTTATTTCATAAACTAAGAATTTGTTTGTAGAATTGGTTATAATATCATCTCATAGATCCCGCTAATTAAGCAGATTATTTCTATCAGCAGAATTGCTATATCTGCGAGAATTTTAAAATTTAGAATTCAATTAAAGAAAATAAAAACACCAATTCGCTTGACTTGTATTGAAAAAGTCGTATATTTGCAGTACAATATCGCGAGGTAGAGCAGTAGGTAGCTCGTCGGGCTCATAACCCGGAGGTC
>NZ_DAMBRK010000018.1:0-33300 GCF_032055105.1 Epilithonimonas sp. | reverse complement strand
GCACGTTCGAGTCGTGTCCTCGCAACCAAGTTAAGAGAATCACATTTGTGGTTCTCTTTTTTATTTATGGAAGAATTTGTTGTTTATATTTTGTATTCAGAGAAATTTAATAAAACATATACTGGTTTTACTTCAAATCTTTTGGAAAGATTCAAATCACATAATGAATTGGGAACAAAAGGTTATACAATCAAATTTAGACCTTGGACTGTAATTCACGTAGAATTTTTCAACGAAAAGAAAGATGCAATGAAAAGAGAAAAATTCTTGAAAACTAGACAAGGAAGACTGTTCATCAAATCTTTGATTAAATAATTGGAGGGCTCATATCCGCCAAAGGCGGACGCACGTTCGAGTCGTGTCCTCGCAACCAACTAAGGGAATCACATTTGTGGTTCTCTTTTTTATTGAGCCCTTTCATAGTTTGTGACTATGAAAGGGTTTTTAATTCGTAATAAAAAGTCTTTAAATAAATTTGTATCTTTGATTATGGCAAAAATCTTAAAAATATACCCGCAAAATCCGCAAGAAAATTTAATAGACGAAGCCGTAAAAGTCCTTCAAAACGGTGGCGTTATTATTTATCCTTCGGATACGATTTATACAATTGGCTGTGATATTTATAATCACAAAGCAATGGAAAGACTTGCTCAAATCAAAGGAATCAAGATTGACAAACACAAATTTTCAATCATCTGTAATGATTTAAGCCATCTTTCTGAGTTTACAAAACCGATAGAAACATCTACTTTTCGTTTCCTGAAAAACCATTTACCTGGCGCATTTACTTTCATTCTGGAAGCGAACAGAAATCTTCCTACTTCTTATAAAGGACACAAAACTGTTGGTATCAGAGTTCCGGATCATATTGTTCCGCAAATGATTGTAGAAAAACTCGGACATCCAATTGTTTCCACTTCTATCCACGATGATGATGATATTTTGGAATATTCTACCGATCCGGAATTGATTGCTGAGAAATATGACAAATTGGTTGATCTCGTCATTGATTCTGGTTATGGAGACAACACAGCTTCCACCATTGTAGATTTGACTTCTGGAGAACCCGAGATTATCAGACAAGGGAAAGGAATTTTATAAGATTCAAGAAAAAAGGCTTCGAGAGCCTCAGCCTGACAACAAACAATTATCAACCGATAACAACAAAAATGAAATTCATAACATCGCCTGCAAAATTGATGAATGTAGAAAACTCTACAGAATTCCTAAAAAGTACAACTCCAAAATTCATCAAGGATTCAGAATTTATCCAATCTTTTTTAACAGAAAAATCACCTAAGTTCTTAGCAGAATTAATGGAAATTTCTCCAAAACTGGCAGACGAAAATTGGGAACGTAATCAAAAATGGACTTCGAAACCAACAGCTAAAAACTCAGCGCCCGCAATGTTTGCTTTTACAGGAGAAGTTTATAGAGGTTTGGATGCGCCAACTTTGGACAAAAATGCGGTTGATTATCTTCAGAAAAATTACAGAATTTTATCTGGTCTTTACGGACTTTTGAAACCTTCAGACAAAATAATGTTGTATCGTCTGGAAATGGGAAGACCTTTCCAGTTTGATTCTTATAAAAACATCTATGAATTCTGGACAGATAAAGTAACTGAACAATTGAATTCTGAGCTTAAAAAAGGAGAATTGCTCATTAATCTTGCTAGTACAGAATATTTTAAAGTCATTAATAAAAAATCTTTAAAAGCAAAAGTTATCGATTTTGAATTTAAACAAATTCAGCCTGATGGAAAACTAAAAACGATTGTTGTTTATACCAAACACGCTCGTGGTTTGGTTTTACGTTTTTGTGCAGAAAATCAAGTTCAAACTTTGGATGAATTGAAGGCTTTTAATTACGAGAATTATCTTTTGGACGAGAAACTTTCGACAGAAACTAATTTGGTTTTCACAAGATAACTATGAAGCTTTCTGAAATCAAAACTGTTTTTCAAACTGAACTTTCTGAAATCTATTCAAAATCTGAGATTGAGGAATTGTTCTCTATTTTTTGTGAATCTTTTTTAGAGTTAAATAAAATTGAATTGCGACATAATCTGGATAAAGATTTGACTGAAATCGATGCAAAAAAATTTTCAGAAGCGCTTTCGGAATTAAAAACAGGGAAACCATTTCAGCAGATTCTTGGCGAAACTGAATTTTATGGAATGAAATTCTTTGTCAATGAACACGTTTTGATTCCTAGACCGGAAACTGAGGAATTGCTGGAATTAGCAATAAATAAGATACAAGAGAAAAGTAAAAAGAATCAAGGTCTTAAGATTCTTGATATTGGAACTGGAAGCGGGATTATTCCGATTGTTTTGAAAAAGTATTTTCCTGAAGCTGAAGTCAGTTCTATTGATATTTCTAAAGATGCACTGGAAATTGCGAAAAGAAATGCTGAATTCCATAAAGTTGAAATCAATTTCGTGAATAAAGATTATCTGAATGAAAGTCTTGATGATATTTATGATGTCATTATCAGCAATCCTCCTTATATCGGAATTGAAGAAAACATTGAAATAGAAGATTCAGTCAAAGGTTTTGAACCTAATTTGGCGCTCTTCTCTCCTACTTCTGATGCTTTGATTTTCTACAGAAAAATTGCAGAAGACTCTAAAAAATATCTTTCCGAAAATGGAATGATTTTTCTTGAAATCAATCAGAAATTGGGAAAAGAAACTTTGGAATTATTCCAAAGTTTCTCTGAATCTGTTTTACTGAAAGATATTTCTGGAAATGATCGGATGATTTTTGGGAGGAAATAAATTTTCGTAATTGTTTATGTCGCTCATCCTGAGCTCTGATTTTGACATGTTCCAATTTTCTACAATCATCTCGCTCCTTTGGAGCTTTCTCAAATTCCGTGTTTTTGATTCAGATTCAGCGTTTTAATTTTGCTAAAACAGAATCGTGAAAAGAATTATAAAACCTCAACATAGCCCCGATGATAGCGGCATCCTTTTTTTGTAAAAAAAAGATATAGCGGACAGCGGGTTGGAATGTTGAAACAAAATTGGAAATGTCTTGCTCCTAATCTTATCCAATTCTCTTTTTGATGAAAATTTCGTAAGCCAAATAAAGTAATGGCAATGCCATAATCCCAACATAGAGTGCATTTTGCATCACAAGCTCAGGATACATTGCAACCCCATAAACTAATCCAAAAAAAGCACCTCCCAAATGTGCAGCGTGCCCGATGTTATCATTCATTCTCGGATTCAACATCATATAAACAGAATAACCGAAATATAATGCTCCAAATATATAACCCGGAATCCTAAGTGGAAGAAAAAGAATACCTAATTGAATATTAACCGGATCCAAAATAACCGCAGCAAAGATAAGTCCAGAAACACCTCCACTAGCACCAATTGCTGAATAAAAAGGAACATTTCTGTAATGATACAAACAGAACAAGTTTCCCAAAAGAATAGAGCCTAAATAGATAATCAAAAAGCTAACGACACCAAAAACTTGTATTACAAACGGTCCAAATGCGAACAAAACGTACATATTCAAAATCAAATGGATAAAATCGCCGTGAAGAAATCCTGCAGATAAAAGTCTTATATACTCTTTTCTTCTTTGGATGCTTCCAACCTCAAATTTGTATTTCTGAAAAAATTCTGGTTGCTGAAATCCGATATAACTGATTACGCAAGTAATTATGATTATGGCTAATAAAACGATGTTCATTGTTTAAAAAATTGATTGTGTTTTTAATTTTCTTCTTCAAAAAGATTGCCGATACTTCCACCTTCGTCATCTAAATCTTCCTGAACTCTTTCTTCTATTTCCGGCTCTTCTTCGATGATCTCTGGTGGTTCGGGAATGGTAATATTGATGTTTTTGACTTTGTCTTTTGTCAATTGATTTCCAATCGCTTTGATTCCTTTTACTGTAATGAATTCATCTAAATCAACAGTTTCCGAATCTTTTTGTTTGCCTTTGATTGTTGGATATACCAATTCTGCAATTGCTCCAACTTCTGTTGTTACAAATTCTAAGAAAGATTTTGGATTGTCGTTGGCGAAGAAAGATTGGACATTTGGTGTATTTTCCAAAAGGAAACGTTTTACAAAATATTTGTCTTTTTCTCCGTCGAAATAGATACAAGTTATCGGTTGCTCTGGTTTCCATTTTTCTAAGATTAAATAATCATCATCAAATCGATTCATCAAATCGAAAGAAACCAATTTTGCCTCGCCTTGAGAATTGATAGTCAAAATCTTATTGTCGCCTTTGAAACTTCCCAATAAAGTTCCTCTTCCATCTGCATTCAGACGCCTTACTGAATCGTCGAACCAGATTTTTCTAGGTGCTAATGTTGAAACACCTTCTTCTTTGAGATCGACTTTTTTGACTGCATATTTGGTGACCAAATTACCTTTGGAATCCCTACCTTTAATAGCCAATTCGGAAAAATCAATGTCTATTTTATTCTTTCTGACTCTTGCATTGGGTTTTAACAATACAGAAACTACCTCCGCTTCTCCATTAGGATTAGCCGAAAAATAAAGCATTTCTGAATATTTTTTGTCAGAAGCCAGTTTGTAATCTGTATTTCTGGTAACTCCTGTCACAGAAAAACGTTTCATATAGAAAGGTCCTTCTCTACCTTCGCGATAAATCATGTTGTAAACCGTGCGCTTATCATTCTTTTTCCAGACTGCTACGTGAACAATATTTTTCCCGATAAAAGTTTTAGCTTCAACCTTTACCACCTTCATTGTTCCATCTTTTTGGAAGGTGATGATGTCATCAATATCGGAACAATCGAAAAGATATTCGTCTTTTTTGAGAGAAGTTCCTATAAATCCTTCTTCCCTATTGACATAGAATTTTTCATTAGCAACCGCAACTTTTGATGCATCAATTGTATCAAAAATTCTTAGCTCGGTTCTTCTTTCTTTTCCTTTTCCGTATTTTTTCTGAATATTAGTATAATAATCTATCGCATAAGTAATAAGATTAGCCAAATGATGTTTCACTTGTTCAATCTTACCTTCCAATGCGAGAATGTTTTCTTTGAATTTATCTAAGTCAAAACGTGAAATTCTCTTGATTCGGATTTCAGTCAGTTTTACAATATCTTCTTCTGTAACCGCTCTCAAAAGATGTTTTGTATGAGGTTTCAAACCTTCATCGATGGTTTTGATCACATCTTCCCAAGACTTGACTTCTTCAATATCGTGATAGATTCTATTCTCGATAAAGATTCTTTCTAATGAAGAAAAATGCCAGCTTTCTTGCAACTCATGAAGTTCAATTTCTAGCTCTTTCTTTAGTAAAGAAACTGTATGATCTGTATTATGTTTCAAAATCTCAGAAACTGATAAGAACATTGGTTTGTCTCCAACAATCACGCAGGCATTTGGCGAAATTGGGACTTCACAATCTGTGAATGCATAAAGCGCATCAATGGTTTTATCTGGTGAAACATCCGGATGAAGATGAATATTAATCTCTACATTATCCGAAGTATTGTCCTCGATTTTTTTGATTTTGATCTTTCCTCTTTCGTTGGCTTTCAAAATACTATCAATAAGATCACCGGTATTCTTGGAAAAAGGAAGTTCTGTAATTGTAAGTAAATGCTTTTCTTTTTGCGAAATTCTTGCTCTTGCTCGGATCTTTCCGCCTCTTTTACCATCATTATAATTGGAAACATCCAGCATTCCGGCAGTCAAAAAATCTGGGAAAACTTCAAATCTTTTTCCCTTGAGATAAAGAATAGAAGCTGTGATCAATTCGTTAAAATTGTGAGGCATAATCTTGGTAGAAAGCCCAACTCCAATTCCCTCAACACCTTGTGCAAGTAGCAATGGAAACTTTACAGGAAGATCAACAGGTTCATTATTTCTTCCATCATAAGATTTGGTCCAGTGCGTTGTTTTTGGGTTGAAGACAATATCTAAAGCTAATGGTGTCAATCTAGCTTCGATATATCTCGCAGCAGCAGCAGAATCACCTGTGTAGATATTTCCCCAGTTACCTTGAGTATCAATTAATAATTCCTTTTGCCCAATTTGCACCATTGCATCGGTAATAGAAGCATCGCCGTGTGGATGATATTTCATCGTATTACCAACTATATTAGCAACCTTGTTATAACGACCGTCTTCCAACTCTCGCATAGAGTGCATAATCCTACGTTGAACTGGCTTGAAACCATCAAAAATAGAAGGAATTGCTCTGTCTAATATTACATAAGATGCATAATCTAAAAACCAATCTTTATACAGCCCCGAAACTTTTTTCAGGCTCTCTTCGTTATGTGTACTTTCTTCCATTAATCTGTTGCTGTATTATCTTCGTGCACGTTTTCCTTATTAAATTTTAAGACTTTGTTCAAAGAAAATTTCAAATCTTTCACCTGCTTTTTGTTCAGAAAAGAAATATCATATTTTAAGATTACAACGTGTGATTTCTTACTGTTAATATAAATATATAACTTCTTAAAAAAAAACACATTAACTAAATTAAACTTAATCAATTTATATTTCGGAAATTCATCTTTTGCATTCTTTTTGGACAATAAAAATAAGATATGATTATTTCTAAAATTAAGTGCTTCCCCATCACTATCATATTCGAACACCGGTTTGCCTAGAAGATAAAGAAAAAGCGACATCAAAGCTGGAAATGCCAATAAAACCCAAGCTTTCCTTCCAAAAATATCAAACTTATTAATCTCTAAAATGTATGCAATAATTCCTAATATAAAAACAATCCCTGCCACTGAATATATAAAACTATAAACAGGAACTTTATTTCTATTACTTAATCTCATTTGTGTGTGTTTTATGTTTTTAGTTTTTATAATTGATTTTCATCTTCTAAGTTTCTATCTCGAGAGCTTCTTTCTTATCAATATCACCTTCTTCAACCACTAGATTATCCAAGATAAACAATTGTCTATCTGGCGTATTTTTTCCCATATAGAATTCTAAAAGCTGCGTAATGGTTTGATCTTTCCCTAAAACCACAGGCTCCAATCTAATATCTTTCCCAATGAAATGTTTGAACTCATCCGGAGAAATTTCTCCCAAACCTTTGAATCGTGTGATTTCCGGATTTTTTCCAAGTTCATTCAATGCCTTCAATCTCTCGGCATCGGAGTAGCAATATCTAGTTTCTTTTTTATTTCTAACACGGAAAAGCGGCGTCTGTAAAATGTACAAATGTCCATTTTTAATCAAATCAGGAAAAAATTGAAGGAAGAATGTAATCATCAACAATCTGATGTGCATCCCGTCAACATCGGCATCAGTTGCTATTACAACATGATTATAACGCAAGTCTTCCAAACTTTCTTCGATATTCAAAGCAGCCTGCAAAAGATTGAATTCTTCGTTTTCATAAACCACTTTTTTCGTCAATCCATAACAGTTAAGCGGTTTTCCTTTCAATGAAAAAACGGCTTGCGTTTCCACATCTCTGGACTTTGTGATAGAACCAGATGCAGAATCTCCCTCGGTTATAAAAATCATTGTTTCAGATTTTCTGGTTGCTTTTTGGTCATTATAATGATGTCTGCAATCTCTCAGTTTTTTATTATGAAGCGATACTTTTTTCGCTCTTTCTCTTGCTAATTTTTGGATTCCGGAAAGTTCTTTTCGTTCTCTTTCAGAAATAAGAATTTTGCGCTGGATAGCCTCTGCAATTTCAGGATTTTTATGAAGGAAATTATCTAATTTATTCTTCAAATAATTGATAACAAAAGTCTTAATCGTCTCCAGCTCTTTACCGTCTTTATCTTGCCCCATTGTTGTAGAACCCAATTTTGTTTTGGTCTGAGATTCAAAAACAGGATTACCAACGTTGATGTAAACTGCACCGATAATAGCTTTTCTAATATCAGTCGCTTCAAAGTTTTTATTGAAAAATTCTCGAATGGTTTTTACATAAGCTTCTTTGAAAGCATTAAGATGCGTACCACCTTGCGAAGTATATTGTCCGTTGACAAAAGAAAAATAGGTTTCAGATTGAGATTTGTCTGAATGCGTAATCGCCAATTCCATATCTTCATCTTTAATGTGGATGATCGGATAAACAATTTCTCCATCAATTTCTTCTTCCAATAAATCTTTCAAACCATTTTGAGATTCGAAAACTTCTCCGTTAAAATAGATTTTTAAACTTAGATTGAGATAAGTGTAATTGCGGAGCATTTTCTCCACATATTCATTTCTGAATTTGAAGTTGACAAAAATGCTGTTATCTGGTGTAAAGGTGATTTCCGTTCCATTTCTTTCGGAAGTTTCGGTTTCATCGTGCAAAACATCCAAACTCCCTTCACGGAATTCGGCAATTCTCACTCTGCCTTCACGAACCGACTTTACTCTAAAATAAGTTGATAAAAAGTTAACTGCTTTTGTCCCTACACCATTCAGACCGATAGATTTTTTGAAAGCGCCGTCATCATATTTCCCTCCCGTATTCATTATGGAAACAACGTCCACAATTTTCCCCAAAGGAATTCCTCGACCGTAATCACGAACAGTTACAGTTCCATCTTTGATTTTTACGTCAATTCTTTTTCCGGCTTTCATCCTGAATTCGTCGATGGAATTATCCAGAACTTCTTTCAGTAAAATATAAATCCCGTCATCCACAGATGAACCATCTCCCAGTTTCCCTATATACATTCCCGGTCTTAGCCGTACATGTTCTCTCGGCTCAAGAGTTCTGATATTATCTTCGGAATAATTTACAGGATTAATTTCACTCATAGTTTTTGAATTTGTAAAACGTTGAAACGGGTTAAAAAATCGATAACTCACAAATTTAACGAAATGGAATTTAATCTGAAAATTTTGTTGAAAAATTTTTCATTAATATCATCAAACTTAGTCCTACAAAAAAGCCAGACAACTGCCTGACTTTATTGATTTTATAATTTAGTTTAAAAATTAATTCCCATCAATCAAATCACCTAATTTCCCAAGGATACTTCCCTCTTCTTTTCTCGTACCAGCTCCATATTGAAGAATCTTTCCGGCCAATCTACTAATCGGCAAAGTCTGAATCCAAACTTTCCCAGGACCTTTCAATTGAGCAAAAAACAAACCTTCACCTCCGAAAAGTGTATTTTTAATACCGCCAACACACTGAATATCATAAGAAACAGATTGTGTAAAAGCCACTATACAACCTGTATCGATTTTCAAAATCTCGCCCGGTTGAAGTTCTTTTTCCATCACATATCCGCCGCTATGAACAAAGCACAGCCCATCACCTTCCAGTTTTTGCATAATGAAACCTTCTCCTCCAAAAAGCCCGGTTCCTAACTTTCTCTGGAATTCAATTCCTATAGAAACACCTTTGGCAGCACAAAGAAAACTATCTTTCTGACAAATGATTTTCTCTCCAAAATCGGATAAATTAAGCGGAATTATTTTCCCCGTATAAGGAGCAGCGAAAGAAACTTGTCTCTTCTGAGAAGAAATATTGGTAAAAACCGTCATAAAAAGACTTTCTCCTGTCAACATTCTTTTTCCGGCCGTAAAAAGCTTATCCATAAAACTATTATGATTTCCGTCCCCAAAAAGCGTTTCCATTTTCACGCCGTCATTCATCATCATAAAACTTCCAGGTTCAGCTATTACAGCTTCATTTGGGTCAAGTTCTATTTCAACACATTGGAGTTCTTCTCCGTAGATTTTATAATCAATTTCGTGATTTCTCATTGTTTCTATTTTTGAGAATTAGTTTAGGATTATTGGGAAATGTTACAAAAAAAGCCTTCAAAATTGAAAGCTTTTAAATTCTATTTCTTGATTATTTTCTTGGAAATAATTTGTGAATCTGTATGGACATTCAAGATATATTGTCCGACAGGAAGCTTTCTAATATCAGCCTCGGAAGCTTGACTTTCAAGAACTATTTTCCCATTCATATCAAAAATTCTGATTTTTTGGATATTCTCAACACCTTTGATTTTTATGAAATCTGATGTTGGATTTGGATAAACTTGAGCATTTATTTTATTAGCATCAGAAACAGCCAATCCCGGAGTTTCCACAACTTCAATATCATCAATCGCAATAAACGCAATATCTGTACAGTTGTAATGTCTAAAAACTACTTTAACATTTTGTCCGGCAAATGAAGTAATATTGATACTAATATTTTTAGCCGTTTCTGTATAACCCGCATCCAGAGTTTCCTCAAAAACAGGCGTTTCATTGCCCGTGAAAGTCGAATTCGCAGGAATTACATAAACCGCATAATGTTCTTGATATAATTCTTCATCAAAAGCACCAACTTTGAATTTTAGCCAAAGTACATCTTGACTTGGCGGCAAAGTAATCGCAGGACTTGTTAATGTATTATCCGGTGTAAAAGCTTCAAGAAACCAAGACCAAGAAGTTGCATACCAACCTGTAAACGCAGGCATCTCATCATCATAAAATTCCCATTTTTGGTCATCGCCGTCTCTATCAACATTTTCCCAAGAGTTTCTTCCGGATTCCGTTTCAAAGTCTTCTTTATAAATAACATTTTGTGAAAATCCCGCAAAACCTAACATTAACAAAGAAGCAAAAATTAATTAATTCTATTTTTAATTCTCGCTAAAGTACAAATAAAAAACTCCCGACAATTCGGGAGTTTATATTTTATAATGATTAAAATCTACTTATACATTAAATCTGAAATGCATCACATCACCATCTTTCACGATGTATTCTTTTCCTTCAACTCTCATTTTTCCGGCTTCTTTAACTTTGGATTCTGAACCGTAATTTACAAAGTCATCATAACCAATAACTTCCGCACGGATAAATCCTTTTTCAAAGTCTGTATGAATCACACCAGCAGCTTGTGGCGCAGTTGCACCTTGGTCTATTGTCCAAGCTCTAACTTCCTTAACACCAGCCGTGAAATAAGTTTGCAGCTTCAACAAATCATATGCTTTTCTAATCAATCGGTTAACACCAGGCTCTTCCAAGCCAAGCTCTTCCAAGAACATTTCTCTTTCTTCGAAAGTTTCCAATTCATTAATATCAGCTTCGATTTGAGCAGCCAAAACAACAACTTCAGCATTTTCGCCTTTTGCCATTTCTTCGATTTTTGCAATCCAATCGTTTCCGTTTTTGATAGAATTTTCATCTACATTACAAACATAAAGAACCGGCTTATTCGTCAACAATTGAACTTCTCCAATAATTGATTTTGTAAAATCATCGGTTGCAAATTCTCTTGCGTTTTTACCGTCTTCAACAAATTTTTGAAGATTTTGTAAAGTCTCGTAAGTCAGAACATCTTCTTTTTTCCCGGATTTGATGAATTTTTTAGCCTTTTCAACAGCTTTTCCAATCGTTTCCAAATCCTTCAACTGAAGTTCTATATCAATGATTTCTTTATCTCTAAGTGGATCAACAGAACCTTCTACGTGAACGATATTTCCGTTGTCGAAACATCTCAAAACGTGAATAATTGCTTCACACTCACGGATATTAGCCAAAAACTGATTTCCAAGACCTTCACCTTTACTTGCTCCTTTTACCAATCCAGCAATGTCCACAATTTCTACAACCGCAGGAATTACTTTTTCCGGATTAATCAATTTTTCAAGTTCAAAAAGTCTTTTATCTGGAACAGAAACCGTTCCCAAGTTAGGCTCAATCGTACAAAACGGATAGTTTGCAGACTGTGCTTTGGCGTTGCTAAGACAATTAAAAAGAGTTGATTTTCCTACATTCGGAAGACCTACGATTCCACATTTCATATGTTCAAGTTCAATGTTTAAAATTAATGTTCAATGCCAAAACTTTTAATTATTAACATTGAATTTCAAGTGTGCAAATATACTATTTTTGAATTTGAATTTTCTACTTTTACACCCTTAATTAAAATCAAAAAATGAGCAGAAAAAAACGCGAATTTCAATCTTCGGAATTACTGAATTCTTTTGCAAAAATCTATGGTTTTGAAGATAAATTGAAAGCTTTTGAAATCAAGGATTTTCTCCAAAATTATCTTTCGGATGCGCTTTTTTCTGAAATTGAAACCGTCAACCTAAAAGAAAAAGTTTTGGTTTTGAGAATCAAATCTCCTCTATTGAAAAATGATTTCCGGATGCGAAAATCATTCTTTCTGAAAAAATTCCAAGAAGTATTGAAAGATGAGTCTTTGATTAATGACCTTCTGATTTTGTAGAAACTTCTTCAATCATCTTCTTACTTTTTTCATCAAGCAAAGACCTTAAAGGAAAGAAAAACCTGAATGGATTCCGGATAAAATATCGAAAAATCTCTCCAAAAATCTCTCTAGCCTCACTCATTTCTACTTTTCTGGAACGGAATGCCAACAACATTGACAACCCAAAGCTGACAATAAAGTTGAAGAATCCAATAATAAAAACTGTAACAAAGGAAATCCAAAACGTATAAGAAGTCACGACAAAATCTTTCCCATAAAGTCCTAACGCAAAATTTCCTGCCGCAAACGTAATGTGACGAATATCTAAATCCAGACCTAGAAAAAGTCCAATCGGAGCGGTTGCACCAAGAAAAACCCCGAACCAAAAATTAGAAATAATTCCTGCCCAATTTTTAGAATAATAAACGGATAAACGTTTTGCAATCTTTTGTCCAAAGAAATAATTGATAAAAGGATTTTTTTCAATTCTCTTCGGAATTTGAAAAAACACTGAATTATTACTGATATTCCCGGAAATCACCCCCGAAATAAAGAGAAAAACTCCAGCAATAGAAGCATGTAAAATTGCTTTGGACTGAAATGGATCTAAGTCGTACAACAACTTACTAGACCTATCAAAGGCAAAATTTTGTTTAAAAAGTATTTCTAGGCCATAAATAATAATCAAAGACACGGGAAAAGACATCAGTACGTTGCCTACAAACGCAATAAACTGTGACCTGAACAGTTGGGAAACGACATGAGCAAACTCTACATACGTACTTCTACTACTACCTTCCGAGAGAACTTTCGCCATTGTAGCAGCCGTCATTGCAGGTTGCTTGGTCGCTAGAGTAAAGTGCATCAGATAAATCATCACAAATCCCATGGCATAGTTCATAGAATACAAAAATGCATGCGCAAAATCGCTCGTATCAATATAACCATAAAGCATTTTCAAAACACAAAGTGCTCCAACAATTACACCTCCTCCCGATGCTTTCCAAAACATCTTCATATAAGATTTGAAAGTCGAAGTAATATAATGCGTTCCCATCTCTGCTGTGTGATTGGTAATGAGATGCGACATCAATCTTGTACTGTCCGAAACTAAATCCTGTAGATTATTCTTATGAGATTTGTACTTTAAAATATTGAAAAATAATTGCTTGGAATTAATCAAATAATCTTTTTCTTCGTCAATCACGAACAACTTGATAATATCAGACATTCTTTGTAATTGTTGTCTGATTTTCAGTAATGACTGATTGGTCTTGCTGGAAATACCATATTTTGAAGAGTTCTTGAAAGCAATATTCACGAATTCCAAACATTGGTCGAGATAGACTTTGGTTTGTTTATAAACCTCATCATTGGAAGTGAATTTGAAATCAGGATTCTTCTTGAAATCAGCATTCAATATGTCTAATTCGTTTTGTAATGCTAAAAATGGATTATCAAAATTCCTATATTCCGGAGCCATTTTTACAACCTCAACATCCAGTGCATTTCCGATTACTCGCCACGCCAAGATATTAAGAGAAAAGAGCATTTCGTTTTTAACATGTTGGGAATTAATATACTTGTCAATTCTCAACAATTTGAAAAGCTCATCCATTTTATCCTCTGCAGAATTCTGGAAAAACTCGAGGTCTTTTTTTGGCGTTACCAAAACATTATCTACCAAATACCAAACAGTATTTTCGTTTTCGATTGGCGGTAAAATTTTATTCAGAACTCGTTTTTTGAACTCAGGATAGAAAGCATTTTCCGAAAGGATGTCCGCTTCTGTCAATGACAAATTAAAAGGCTTATCCTTGAAGACATTATTAATATAGTAAATCAGATTTTCCCTTATCTTGTCATTATCTTTGAGATACGCAGTAAAAACACCTAAATCATCTTTCTTCAGGCTTACAATAATTTCGGATAAAGGTAACAAAGATTGGGTTTCGTTTTGTTCTGAAAAATAATTTTTCAGAATTGTACTGAAGCTGTCTTTTTTAGTTAATCTAATCGCCATATCCTTACAAAAGTAATCATTTCAGAACAATATTGTTCATCTGGCGCATAATCCAACCATGCTTTTTTCTAAGATATGGTGTAGGATTTTTTGGGTCGTACTTTTTAGGATTCGGTAAAACGGTCGCAATCCAAGCCGCTTCACTTTTTGTAAGGTCTTTTGCTGGTTTATTATAATAATACTGTGATGCAGCCTCTATTCCGAAAACACCTTGTCCCATTTCTATAGAATTAAGATACCTTTCCAGAATAACATCTTTGCCCCAGATTTTTTCGATTATAAATGTGTAAATCACTTCCAAACCTTTTCTAATCCAACTTCTGCCTTGCCACAGAAAAACATTTTTTGCAGTTTGTTGCGAGATTGTACTTCCCCCTCTCACTACTTTTCCTTTCTTATCGTTCTTCTTCATTGCCTTTTCGATTTGTTTATAATCGAAACCATTATGTGTGAAAAACAATTGGTCTTCAGAAGCAATCACAGCTTTTTTTATATTACCACCCATATCATCATAGGAGATATAATCACGCTGCAATTTCCCATATTTTACCAATCCTCCGATTTGTGTAAAGGTTATTGGTGGATTAAAGAATATCCCGAAAATAACGAAAAGTATATTCGCTAAGATTAAGAATAAAAACAATTTTTTGACAAGCTTCCACATTGCTAAAAGAAATTTTAAGCGAAATAAAACAATTTTTCTGTCTCGTCAAAATCAATTAGGTAATTAAAGAAGACATGAGTACCAAATATTATTAAAAAATAATTAACAAATAATTATTTGAAAACAGAAAATAGAAATCTAGTTTTGAAACATAAAAAAACTCACAACTAAAATAATTGTGAGTCTTTTGTGAGCGCG
Source organism: Epilithonimonas sp. (assembly GCF_032055105.1). Classification (GTDB taxonomy): domain Bacteria; phylum Bacteroidota; class Bacteroidia; order Flavobacteriales; family Weeksellaceae; genus Epilithonimonas. Next base: position 18,251 of record NZ_DAMBRK010000018.1, on the reverse strand, counting down.
AAAGGATTCGAACCTTTGACCGTCTGCTTAGAAGGCAGATGCTCTATCCAGCTGAGCTACGCACCCATTGCAATTTTTTCAAAAATTACTAAAAAATTGTCGGGGCGGCAGGATTCGAACCTGCGACCTCCTGGTCCCAAACCAGGCGCGATGACCGGACTACGCTACGCCCCGAGGATTAAGTTAATATTTTAAATCAAATTGATAAATAAATATTAGCTTTCGATATAAAAAAAGAGATCAAGAATGACCTCCATTTTGTGAGCGCGAAAGGATTCGAACCTTTGACCGTCTGCTTAGAAGGCAGATGCTCTATCCAGCTGAGCTACGCACCCATTGCAATTTTTTCAAAAATTACTAAAAAATTGTCGGGGCGGCAGGATTCGAACCTGCGACCTCCTGGTCCCAAACCAGGCGCGATGACCGGACTACGCTACGCCCCGAGTAGTCATCTTTTGTTGCGGAGAGTAAGGGATTCGAACCCTTGGAACCGTTTCCAGTTCGCTTGTTTAGCAAACAAGTCCTTTCGGCCTCTCAGGCAACTCTCCTTGCAGTTTCCGAGATATATTCTATTCCGTTATTGCGAGTGCAAATATAGAAGACTTTTGCGTAACTACCAAAAAAAATTATTTATTTTTTTTCATATTTTTGAATCGAAAATATAACCTAAAATAGACACGAATGCGTAATTCATTATATCTCATAACCTTAGGAACATTAATTATTTCCTGTGGTTCTCAACAAAAAATTGTAAAAAGTAAAACTCCAGCTCTTCCGAATGCTCCAAAACCGGTGATTACTCAGAAAAAACCAGAAATCAAGGAAGATGAAGGCGAATATTACAAAGTCAATATTGCGGACATTACAAAAAATGATAATACGATAAGTTATGGCTCTATCGTAAGCGCAAATCCTGCAGGCTACAAAGTCACAAAAAATTATTTCCCTGCAATTGGACAAAACTTCCGCCAGAAATATGTGATTCTACATTATACTGTACTTAACGATGAGAAATCAATTTTTACATTGACCCAGCAATCTGTGAGTGCGCATTACCTTGTAAGCACCCTACCAGATAAAGAAATTTACCAAATCGTGGATGAAAACAAAAGGTCTTACCACGCTGGCGTTAGTAATTGGAGAAAAGATCAAAACCTGAATGATACTTCTATTGGAATAGAAATCGTGAATCTTGGCTACACAACCGATTCTCTCAATAACCGTGTATTTTATCCTTATCCCGAAGAGCAATTCAAAAAAGTGGCTGCTTTGGTAAAAGATATTGTGACCAGATATAACATCCAACCAACTAATATCTTAGCACACTCTGATATTGCACCAACCAGAAAGCAAGATCCAGGGCCACTTTTTCCTTGGAAAAGACTTTACGACGAATATCAAATCGGGATGTGGTATGACGAAACAGCGAAACAGACTTTCCTCAATCAAATACTAACAACCAATGATATTAGCTTACAATACTATAATCCGGAATTTGTGTCTAAAATCCAGCAGCAATTAGTCCAGTTTGGATATACATTAACAGTGAATGGTGTTTGGGATAAAACAACCAAACAAACAATTGAGGCTTTCCAATTTCATTTCCGCCCGAGCAATTACAGCGGTATTATGGATGCAGAAACCTGGGCTATTTTGCAGGCTTTGATTCAGAAATATCCGCAGAAATAGTCATATAAAATATATTTTATGAGAAATCATTTCTTTAATTTTTCAATTCTATTGATAACATCATCCATATTCAGTTGTAATAAGATTGAAAAACAAGTTAATGATGAAAGCGAGCTTGTCCCATCAAAATATATTGAACAAAATCAATCTGACACATTAAAAGAACCAAATTATATCGCAATATTTGACCAAGATTCGAAGAAAAAAACTCAACTTTCAATAAACGAACTGAGAATTATCAATCATAATCTAATTAAAGGAGTTAATGATTATAACGATAAATTAAAAATCAGATTAGAGAAATGGAATAAAGAGAGCAAAACATCAACTTTAGATTTCGAAAAAGAAAAACTAAATCTAAGATATTTTTATCGACAGTATTTTGTTTCCACAAACGAATCAGGAGATAAAATTGTAAATGTGTTTTGTTTTTGTGTTTATTACGATGATGATTGGAGAAAGAATCAAGTCTATGTAATGGATGGTGGAAATTGCTATTTGAACATTACAATTAATATTACTAAAAATAAAATAGAATATTTCGGAACCCACGGAGAAGCATAGCATAGACATTAAGAAATCTTACTTACTCAACAACAAAGAAACCCATTCTTCTCTTTGGATTTTCTTTTCAAGTTTGAGGTTTTGTTCCGTACAAACTTCCAAAATATCATCGACATCAAAGAAACACAATCCTGACAACAATAATTTTCCGCCATCCTCCAAAACTGAAACATAAGTTGGAATATCGGAAATCAGAATATTTCTATTAATGTTAGCTAAGATAATTTCGAATTTCTCTTTGCCTAAATTATCCGCAGTTCCAAGTTCAATATCTAATTCTACATTATTACGTTCTGCATTTTCTTTAGAATTTTCTACAGACCATTCGTCGATATCGATTGCAACCGTTCTTCCCGCTCCTTTCTGTTTTGCAAAAATCGCTAAAACCGAAGTTCCGCAACCCATATCAAGCACTTTTTTGTTCTTCAAATCCATATCCAACATTTGCTGAATCATCAAATGGGTTGTAGGATGATGACCTGTTCCAAAAGACATTTTTGGCTGAATCACAATCTCGTGCATATTGGGGTTTAGTTCGTGAAATTCTGCTCGGATAAGGACTTTATCTTCAACATTGATGGGTGAAAAATTCTTTTCCCATTCCTCGTTCCAGTTGATATTTGGCATTTCTTCGTAGGTGTAAGAAATCTCAACTTCTTCGTTTTGCAGAAGGTAGATATTCTTCAGATCCTCTTCTTTAAAAAGGTCTTTTTGAATATATCCTAAAATCCCATCATATTCTTCCGTGAAGCTGTCAAAACCGATTTCTATGAGTTCTGCCATCAATATTTCGTTCCAAGGTTGAAGAGGTTTTATTTTGAAATTAAATTCTAAGTAAGCTGCCATTTTTGATTTTTTGCAAATTTAGTTCATTTTAGAAACTATTTAAACTTCTTTGAAAAATTAAACCACATAGACACATAGTTTTTAAACAGTTCAAATAGTTTTCCCTATGTGTCTATATGGTTAATAAGTTTTAGTTCATTTTAATCTGATAAGTAAATCCTAAGTGAAACCATCTTCCTGGCATCGGAACCAAATTGGTTTCTACATATTTTATATTCGTCAGGTTATTGATTAAGACATAAAAATTAAGGTCTTTGATTCGGAAATTAAGTTGTTCGTCAAGAATATTATAACTTCCAAGATTCACTCTTTCCGAATATTTATAAATCAATTGATTGCTGAAAAACTTCAAAAACTTAACATCTAATTGTGCTACAAACTGATGTCTCAAATTCTGCAAAGCATATCTGGAAAGTTCCTCATTTTTATATTGATTATCAAGATAAGTGTAACCCAATCGATAATTCAGAAATGGGAATAATTGATGTTTGAATTCTGTTTCGAAACCTTTGAGATGGATTTTGCCGACATTTTCCGCTGTCCAAGGACTTTCCTCTGTTGGTTTCAGCCAATCGATGCCATTGTTTGTATTTCTGATAAATCCACTCGCTTTCGCCAAGATTTTTTCATTCTGGAATCGATAACCTAATTCTGATGAAACAGCACTTTCCGGAACCAAATTTGGATTTCCAATTTCTGTCGGACTCACATAATAAAGGTCGGTAAAAGTTGGAATCCTGAAGCCTTTAGAAATCGCTCCAAATACTTTATGATTTGGATTAAAGATAAAACCAACATCCACTCCCGGATAAAGAAAATTATCACCGGAATAATTTGCCCAACTTGCTCCTGGATTGATTTCTAACTTCTGATTAAAAAACCGGAATTGATGGTCAAAAAACACCTGCGTCACATCTCTTTCTCTATCTCCAAGATTACTGCTTACCAAAAATTCTTTTCTGTAATCCACACCCACGCTTGTTGTCCCGATTGAAGATTCATAAGAAGCATTCACCGTTCCACCAATATTATTTCCAATGTGCATATTTCTGTAACCAGTCGGATTAGATCGCGTGTAGAGATACATATCCTGCCCTCTCCTCCAATAAACACTCGAATTAATAGATAAATTATTGAACTTCTGTTGGTACTGCAAACTCACCACAGAAGCTTGAGCTTCTTCATACTGATTGATTGCAGATGGTGAAGCATAAAAACCATTTGCACCAAATTTCTTCTCAGAAAAACCGGCTTGTAAACTTAGACTTCCTTCATTCAATTTTAATTTATTTTGATAGAAGAAGTTTCTGATTTGATAATCTGTATTGAAACGATAACCGTCCGAAGCGCCATTGCTGATTGAAAAAAGATTCGTGAATTTCTCCGAACCAAAGGTTGCAGAAGCCGACAAATCATAAGTTTTGAAATCGCCACCTTGAGCTTTGATTATCACTTGCTCTTCAGAAGAAGTTTTAGTCACGATATTAATAACACCTGCATAAACATTCTGTCCGTAAAGTTTTGCAGATGAACCTTTGATAATTTCAATCCTCTCAACTGCCGAAATATCAAATGGAATATTGAATGTATTATGACCAGTCTGTGAATCATTCATCCTAATTCCATTCACCAAAATCAAAACCTGTTCAAAAGAACTTCCTCTAATCGTAATATCGCTTTGAACTCCATTAGAACCTCGCCTTTTGATATCCAAACCGGAATAAAACTGAAGCAATTCATCAATGCTAGTTGCCGGACTATTTTGGATTTGTTGTTTCGTAATGACAACTACGTTTTCGTTGACATCATTATAAGGCGTTGATAAAAAACGACCTTGTAAATTAACTTCATCAATTTCTTTTTCTTGATTCTGTGCTATTGCATTAATAGACAAAACGCAAATTGACAAAGCTGTAATAGTTCTTTTCATATGTAACTTCTATTATTTCAAAAGGTCACTCTCATAGTTTAAATTAACCTTCTGAATAATTGGGCGCAAATTTAGAAATTAACATTAATCTGCAAACAAATTAATCGAGAAACTTAAAATGTTAATTTGAAAACTTATCTCAAATCGATTTAATTTTTCGTAAATTTGTTGGTCTTATTTTTACTATGGCTACAGCTTCTGAAATCGATATCAAAAAATATATTTTCGTTAAAAACGCACATCTTAACAACCTGAAAAACATTGACGTTCTGATTCCAAAGAACAAACTGATTGTGATTACGGGTGTCTCTGGAAGTGGTAAATCGTCACTCGCTTTTGATACGATTTATGCCGAAGGACAAAGAAGATATGTGGAAAGTTTGAGTTCCTACGCGCGTCAGTTTTTGGGTAAATTAGAAAAACCGAAAATCGATGACATCAAAGGTTTAGCACCTTCTATTGCGATTCAGCAAAAGGTGATTTCGTCCAATCCGCGTTCTACAGTTGGAACTTCTACGGAGATCTATGATTATCTTAAATTATTCTACGCCAGAGTTGGAAGAACTTTTTCGCCGATTTCGGGAGAAGAAGTGAAGAAAGACAGCGTAACCGATGTTATTGATTTCATTAAGAATTCTAAAAAAGATTCTACTTTTTTATTGTTAACGCCTTTAGCTTTTGAAGTTAAAACCTTTGCTGAATTACTGAAAACGCTTAAAGTTTCCGGATTCACCAGATTGGAAGTTAATGGGAATTTGGCGGGGATTGAGGATTTGGAAAGCTTCGGATTCACGCCGGAAAAAGATATGACGATTAATCTTGTGATTGACAGATTCAGTTATGAGGAAGATGAGAATTTCTTGCAAAGATTGGCGGATTCTATCCAAATGGCTTTCTACGAAGGTCACGGCTATTGTTCACTTAAAAATACAGACACAGGAAAAATCCGTGAATTTTCTAATAAATTTGAATTGGACGGCATTGTTTTCAATGAACCGAATGTCCATTACTTCAGTTTCAACAATCCTTACGGCGCTTGTCCGACTTGCGAAGGTTACGGAAAAGTGATTGGAATTGATGAAGATTTGGTGATTCCGAATAAAAATTTGTCGCTTCACGAGGACGCTGTTGCTTCTTGGAAAGGAGAAAGTATGAGCGAGTGGAAAAAGGAATTTATGAAAAAAGCCAAAGATTTCCCGATTCACAAACCTTATCATCAATTAACAAAAGAACAAAAGCAATTTCTTTGGAAAGGCGATAAAACCAAAAGTTTCCCAAGTATCGACAACTTCTTCAAAATGTTGGAAGAGAATCTTTACAAAATCCAATATAGAGTGATGCTTTCTCGTTATCGTGGAAAAACGGGCTGTCCAGATTGCGAAGGTTTGCGACTGAGAGAAGAAACTAATTGGGTAAAAATTGACGGACACAACATCCAATCTTTGATAGAATTACCTTTGGACGAATTGCTACCATTAATCAAAAATTTTAAGCTCAACGACCACGATAAAGAAATCGCCAAACGTCTGACTTACGAAATCGAAACAAGATTAGAATTCTTGACTAAAGTTGGTTTAGGATATTTGACTTTAAACCGAACTTCGAACACCCTTTCCGGTGGAGAAAGTCAAAGAATTAATCTGGCGACGAGTTTGGGAAGTTCGCTTGTTGGTTCTATTTATATTTTGGATGAGCCAAGTATTGGTTTGCATTCTCGAGATACAGAAAATTTGATTAGCGTTTTAAAACAACTTCGAGATCTTGGAAATACGGTGATTGTTGTAGAGCACGATGAAGATGTGATGCGAGAAGCAGATTATGTCATCGATATTGGTCCGGAAGCGGGTTATCTTGGAGGAGATTTGGTTTTCAGTGGCGATTATAAAGAGATGCTGAAAGCAGATACTTTGACTGCAAAATATCTGAATGGCGATTTAAAAATCGAAGTTCCAAGCAAACGAAGAAAAACGAAAGAATTTATTGAGATAAAAGGCGCTCGTCAAAATAACTTGAAGAATGTTGATGTGAATGTTCCTTTGGAATGTCTGACTGTGATTACAGGTGTTTCCGGAAGCGGAAAATCGACTTTAATGAAAGAAGTGATGACGAATGCAATTCAGATTCAATTAGGAATGGGTGGAAAGAAAGCGGATTATGATTCCGTTACTTTCCCTTCAAGATTGATTCAGAATATCGAATTGATTGACCAAAATCCTATCGGAAAATCGTCGCGTTCTAATCCTGTAACTTATTTGAAAGCTTATGATGATATCAGAGACCTTTTTGCGAAACAAAAATCTGCGAAAGTTCAAGGTCTAAAACCAAAACATTTTTCTTTCAATGTTGACGGCGGAAGATGTGATGAATGTAAAGGCGACGGTGTGATTACCGTTTCGATGCAGTTTATGGCAGACATTGAACTGGAGTGTGAACATTGCCACGGAACACGTTTCAAAAAGGAAATTCTCGAAATCAAATACGACGAAAAAAACATTTCCGATATCCTTCATATGACGGTAGATGAAGCGTTGGAATTCTTCAAAGAAAATCACGAAGAAAAAATCGCTACAAAACTGAAACCTTTGCAGGATGTTGGTTTGGGTTATCTTCAGTTGGGTCAGTCCTCTTCTACTCTTTCCGGTGGTGAAGCGCAGAGAGTGAAGTTGGCATCTTTCCTTGTAAAAGGTGTGACGACGGAAAAAACCTTATTTGTATTTGATGAGCCTTCAACAGGTTTACATTTCCACGATATTCAAAAATTATTGAAATCGCTTCAGGCATTGATAGAATTAGGACACTCAGTAGTTGTGATTGAACATCAGCCGGATATTATCAAATGTGCCGACCATATTATCGATGTTGGTCCAAATGCCGGAAAATACGGCGGAGAAATTGTTTTCACAGGAACACCGGAAGATTTGATTAAAGAGAAAAAGTCTTTTACTGCGAAGTATATTGCGGAGAAAATTTAAACATTCCAATATGAATTTATTCAATAAAATTAAATCAGCTTTTAGTGATAAATCAGAAATTGCTTTTGATTTAAATAGCGAAACTATTCTTAATTTTTATTGGAACAAATTTATTGATTCTGTTTCTCAGCATTATCCAATTCCCTTAGAACTTTTAACTAATTATTCAGAAGCCTTCAATTGGAATTTTTTATCAAAAAATGAAAATATCGAATGGAATGATGAATTCCTAGAGAACAATAAGGAAAAATTCAATTGGATCAATATAACAAGAAACAAATCTATAATCTGGGATTTTGACAACATTAAAAAGTTCAAAAAACATTTAGACATTGAGGGAATTGGAACTAACACTTCTACTATTCTTGATGAAAGATTATTAGAAAAATATGCTAAAAAAATGGTTATAATAAATAGCCATCCAATTCTAAATGATGAAATTGCAAAAAAATATAATTTAAAAATATTTAATTATAAAGAGCCGAAACTTTACAGTGAAAAAAATCTAGAAAATATATTTTTATATGGTGATGATTTTTATCCTGATGTTGACATAGATATTTATAAAAAATATATCAAACCTATATTTCTTGAATACAAATTAGAAAATATACTTAAAGATAAGTTCTATACTTTTCAGAAATATTACACCCTTTCTCCAATTATTAATGATGAAATAGGTTTAACACCTGAATTTCTAATTGAAAACAATACATTGATAAAAGGAAGTTTTGAAGAAAAAGGCTTAATTGACATTAATGAAAATGTACTTATAAAAAACGGAAATATTCAAGAAGGAAAAGACAGACTCTATGATGTGCTGAGATTATCATCACACAGTTTCAGAACATTATTATTGATTAGCGAAAATGTAAAACTTATTTTAGAGAGCTTTAAACTACCTCCTCATCACTTTATCAAAACTAATTTCCAGCTAAAAAACATTAAAACTAAAACTGAATTTTGGATTTTAATGCTGGATTATGACCAGTTGATGAAAGACTTAGATTACTCTCTAAATTTTTATGACATTGTAAAAATTGACAATATCACAAAGATTTATAAGTCTGAAAGAAAAATAACTTCTTTCGAAGATTATCTAAAATATATTAAAGATAAAAGACAGAAAAACTCTTCAGAAAGTACTTCATACTTATTAACAGTTCTACCGGAATCATTTTTAGTAAATTCTGATTTTGATTTATATTCTTATTCAGTTCATAAAAAAATTATCGTGAATGAACTTCTAAAAAATGCTTTAGAAAAAAATTTGCCCAATCAAATGAGATTTGTGAGATTCCACACTTCAAAAATAGAACTAAACGAAGAAAAGTATAAATTAAAATTACAAAGAACAATTCCCGAAATTACAATCAAACCATTAAAGTATAGTATTTCTAAGGAATTAAAATTTTACTTATCAAAGAAAAAAAGATTGCTTAAAGAAAAGAAATCTCTGGATTTTAAAATGTTAGAAAAAGATGATTTTTATGACATTCAGAAAAAATTAAACATCATTCTTCCTTTTGATTTTAAAATAGATTATCAATATAAAAGTTCTTTAAAAGATGATTACGAATACTTAGGAATTGAGTCTTTTTATATTTACAATGAAATTTCTGATAGATTTCCAGAAACTTACAATTCATTAATCTTTGCAGAAAATAAATCAGGAGATAAACTTGGACTCTTTTTAGAAAAAGATAGTGATTATAATCTTCAAAATAAATTAGTGGAATTTTTTCACGAAAGTGGGGATTATGAATTTTTATGAATTATCTCCTATACTTCAATAAATAAAGACTTATCCACAAAAAAATGTGGATAACTACAAAATTTTAACATTCAGTTTACATTTCGTATTGTTTTTCTTCCTAAATTTACAATAGAGATTTAAGAAAATGAAAACAAATTTTGCTCTTGACTCGATCGGAATTACTCAAATTAAATTTGATATAAAAATTTAAAGGATAGCATTGTCGGCTGTCCTTTTTTGTTGTTGTTTAACTAAAAAAATGAGATGTTTTATCTACTGAACCGGCTTCTAAAGAGTCGGTTCTTTCATTTCACAAAGGCTTCGACTCCGCTCAGCCTGACAATTCTTATTATACATTTAGTACTAAAAGTGTCGCACTGAGCGGAGTCGAAGTGTTTATAATAAAAAAGACTGCTTTTTTCGAAACAGTCCTTCTTCTCATTTTCAGATTCTATTATTTAGAAGCCGTTACATTGATTCCAATTTCAATGTCTTTGCTAATCATCCATTCAGCTGGGTCAGTTTCGTCAGTCCCAAATTTGATTCCCCAATCCGCTCTGTTTACGGTAAATTTAGCTTCAAGACCAGCTTTACCTTCAGCAACAGTCACTTTCGCAGGGAAAGAAACATTAAGCGTTTTTCCTAATAATGTCAAGTTTCCGCTTACAGTTTTGTTCGCTCCAGCAACTGCATCTTTTGGAAGTTCTCCAGCCAAATCAGCTACAGCAGTAATTTTGAAATCAGAAGTTGGTTGTTTCTCAACATCAAAGAAATCAGCATTTTTAAGGTGTGCTTCCAAGTCAGCCGGTTTTTTGTCAGCCTCGGTTACAGAAGCAGGGTCAACTTTCAAAGTCGTCATATCGATTACGAATTCTCCAGAAGTTACCGCATCATTTTCAACTGTAATTTCACCTGATTTCAAGTTAAGAGTTCCCCATCTTGGCGCGAATCCACCTTTGTGGAAAGCTTTCCAATCTACTTTAGACGTTGCCAAATCTACGTTGTAAGCTTCACCTGTTTTTGCTGCAACTTCTTGTTCAGCTGTTACAGTTTCTTTTTTGTCGTTACATGCTGTGAACAACAACGCTGCTCCTACAAATGCTAATACTGTTAATTTTTTCATAGAAAATATTTTAAATTAATATTGTTTTTCTTTCAGCAAAAATAAGACCTTAAATCTTGTCTCCGCATTGATGTACATCAAGAAACGTTTTTTTCAAACCACAAAAGGCACAATTTTTATTCTGAAGTTTACTTTTCAAATAAGAATAAACTTCACATTTACACATAAAATCAATTGTGCTATTCGTGAAAAAACTTTGTGCCTTTTGTGGTTAAATATCATTCAAATTCCTTGGAAACACCTAAACCAAACAAAGCAAAATCGTAAATCGCTGGGTCGTTAGAATTATATTTTCTAAGAATTAAATCTAATTCTTCAACCGCTTTCCAATCGTTTTGTTTTCTGGTCAAGATTCCAAGTTTTCTGGAAATATTTGCGGTATGAACATCCAAAGGAACCGATAAAAACTTCGGGTCAATCTTTTCCCAAATTCCAAAATCTACTCCTTTTTTATCTTTCCGAACCATCCAACGCAAAAACATAATCAATCTTTTGGAAGCCGAATTTTTATAAGGTGAACTCACGTGTTTTTGTCCGCGATGTTTTTCGGAAATGAAATGATTTCGGAAACGCTCGATAGAATGAGAAAAATTGATTTCGTTTTCATTGATCATAAAAGTATCTTCTAAACTTTCAAACTGAGTATAAATTCGACGAAAATTCTTTAGAAAGAAAATAAAATCTTCGTGATTGAATGTTCTGTGAATAGCTTTTTGAGGAATTCTATTTAAGTCAGAATCCGTAAAATTCATCACAAAATCGTAAGGCGAATTTTCCATCAGTTCCATCATTTTATTGGCATCATTGATAATCGATTTTCGATTTCCCCAAGCAATGCTCGCAGACAAAAATCCAGCAATCTCAATATCCTGTTTCAAAGAAAAACGATGCGGAATCTGAATTGGGTCATCACTAATAAAATCTGGAGAATTATATAATTCTGCTTTTTCATTCAGTAAATCGAAGATGTCTTTTTCTTTCAAAATCATTGTTCAAAAATACGAATTGTTTTTATCGACAAAGCGCAAAAATGTTAATTATAGAAAAGTAAAAAGTCGCAAAGTTTTAAAAACATTTGCGACTTTTTAAATTAATGACTTAAATCTAAAATCTAGATTCTAACATCTAACTTCTATTTGTTTATCTTCCAATGACCTCAGTAATCGGTTTTCCGATTGCTCCACTTGGAAATTCGATGTGAAGTAAAGCGGAGATTGTTGGCGCAATGTCTGTCATATAATAATCGCCGTTGCTCTCGCCGTGTTTGATTCCCCAACCCATAAAAATCAATGGGATGTGAGAATCGTAAGAATTCCAAACACTGTGCGTGGTTCCTTTTTTGGCGTAACTTGGTAACATTCCGTCGTGAGAAATGATTTGGATATCGCCACTTCTCTGCCAATTGTAACCATTGATGGCTCGGGATTTTATTGGTTCTGGAATCGCTGATGAACCAATCTTTTTCAAATCTACGGCGTACAAAACTCTAGGGTCTTTGTTCAGATTATCTATGATGGTTGTTTTGATGGCTTCTTCATCCAGATTTTTTTCTTTAATCAAATTTTGATTCAGGTAGATTTGATAATTATCGATTCCGAGAATCAATTTGGAATTGGCATATTTTTTCTCCAATTCAGCGCCGAGATTCTTCTCCATTCCTTCATCAAAGAAACCGCCTAAGATTTTATTGGCTTTCAAAAAACCTTCTGCATTGGCACCACCGTGGTCCGCAGACAAGAAAATCAAATAATTGTTCTTCCCAACTTTCTCATCCAGCATTTTAAAAAAGGCTGCAAAATCTCTGTCTAGTCTGATGTAAGTATCTTCCACCTCAATAGAGTTGGGTCCGTAAGAATGTCCTACATAATCTGTTGATGCCAAATTAATTGCCAGAAAATCTGTTTCAGTTCCTTTTCCTAAGGCATAATTGTCTAAAGCCGATTCAGCAAATTTCAAAGTTAATGTATTTCCGAAAGGTGTTGTTCTGATGACGCCTTTTTTTGTGGCATAATCAGACAATAGATTTTTGTAAGGAAAAACAGGTTGTTTTGCCGTTCCTACAGGATATTCCCATTCTACATTATCAGCCGTACTTTCTGTATATTCATTAATTGGTAACGCCGTTTCCCAGCCGTTCACCAACAATTTTTCTGGAACTTTCTGGTCATTGAAATCTTTCACCCATTTTGGTAGTTCATTCATGTAATAAGAACTCGTGATGAAGTTTCCAGATGAATCATCAAACCAAAACGCACCAGTCGGATTGTGACCAGCAGGCAAAATAGAAGCGCGGTCTTTCAAAGAAACGCCAACCACTTTTGATTTGAAATTACTCGCAATTCTTAATTGGTCTGTAACGGTTGTTGACCAAAGATTTTTTGGAGAATGACTTCCTATCTTTTTATTATCTGTACCCACCGGATTAACACTTTCGTCCGTGGTACAATAGACATTTTTCCCGGTTTCTTTGTCCGTCCAGTCATTTCCAGCAATCCCATGAATGGAAGGCACCGAGCCTGTATAAATGGAAGTATGACCAATCGCTGTAACAGTAGGAATGTAAGGAATATGAACATTATTAAATGAAAAACCTTCTCCTAACAATCTCCTGAAACCACCTTGTCCAAATTTTTTTTCAAAGCGGTAGAGATAATCCCAACGCATTTGGTCTACAACTAATCCTACAACTAATTTTGGTCTTTCTCCTGAATTTAATTTTGTTTTCTGCGCACTGACGTTGCCCATTGTAGCCAACGCTAAAACGAAAATCTGAATTTTTCTGAACATTGAATCACTTTTTATTGAGTCCAAATTTACGGCTTTCAAAAGTTTTGGGATATGAAATTTATATTAAAGTTTGTTTGAGAATTTAATACGAAGGCACTAAGGAGTTTGATTCCGCTCAGTTTGATTCTTAATTCAAGTTTCAATATTTTTAAATTTTCTACAAAGTATTTTCACCGTATAGTCCCCTAGATTTTTGGTGAAAATTAAGATGAAATAGTAATTTTTTAACTCTATTTTTTCTATTTCCAACACTATTAAAAACCGTTCTGTCTGCTTTACTTTGGACAGTTGGTTTTTAGGCAATAACCGTTACCGCTTCTATTTCTTTGGACCTAAGCGTATCTTTGGTTTGAGCTAATGAAAATGTGATTGATAATAATCCTAATAAAGTTAATGTTGACCTCATAGTTATTGTTTGTTTATAAGACAACCGAAGTCGCACTAATGTTACGTCAGAAAACAAATTTTTCTTGATAGAATCTAATTTTAATTAAATTTGAGAAACTAAATCACAGTAAAAAATGAGTTCTAAAATCAAATTACCATCTGAATAAGAGGAAGAATTAATCAAATTTCTTAATTTTGCGAAGGACTTGCAACAGAAGGAGGTAAAACCTAAAATGGTTTTGAAATCGAGACAAAAAAAGGGGAAAAATTCGAAGCTAAGAAACTCATCTTTGCAACAGGAATTGTAGATGATGTTCCTAATACCAAAGGATTTTGGGACTGTTGGCGAATGTCTTTGATCCATTGTCCCTTTTGCCACGGTTATGAGTTTCAAAATAAGAAAACAGGAATTATTGCTAATAGCGAACATGGTTTTCATATTACATCATTAGTTAATAACCTGACCAACGATTTGACAATTTTAACCAGAGGAAAAGCGGATTTTACAGAAGAACAGAATCAAAAATTAAAACAGAACAACATCAATATCATCGAAACAGAAATTGATGAAATCCAGCATCAGAGCGGAAATCTCGAAAGTTTGATTTTATCTGATGGAAAAAAAATGAGCTTCAATGCTGTTTATGGTGCATTTCACTTCAAACAACATTCAGAAATTCCAGGCTTTTTGGGCTGTGAATTCACGAAAAACGGTCATATCAAAATCGATAATTTACAAAAAACAACCATTCCAGGAGTTTATGCTTGTGGAGATAATTCTTGCGATGCGTTCCGTTGCAAATGCAGTTTATACAGGTAATCTTACAGAAGCAATGGTGAATATGGAATTAACGAACGAAAGTTTCTAGAAAATAAAAACCGCATCATTTTGGATGCGGTTTCAATTTATATTAAGATTGAATTAAAATTTCAAATCACCATTTACTTCTCTCACAGCTTTTGCAGCATCCGCAAATTTTGCTTTCTCTTCATCAGTCAAAGAAATATCAACGATTTTCTCAACACCATTTTTCCCGATGATTGCAGGGACGCCAAGACAGATATCGCTTTCGCCATATTCTCCATCCAGCATTAAAGAGCAAGGAATCATTTTTTTCTGATCACAAGCAATAGCCTGAACCATTACAGAAACTGCTGCTCCCGGCGCATACCAAGCGGAAGTCCCTAATAATTTTGTCAATGTTGCTCCACCAACTTTAGTTTCCTCTATAACATAAGCTTTTTGCTCCTCACTCAAGAATTCTGAAACTGGAACTCCGTTTCTGGTGGCTTTGCTGTAAAGTGGCAACATTCCTGTATCAGAGTGTGCAGCGATAACCATTCCGTCCACATCTGAGATTGGCGCTTGCAAAGCTTCTGCTAATCTATATTTGAATCTTGCAGAATCCAAAGCTCCCCCCATTCCAATGATTCTTTCTTTTGGAAGTCCAGAAGTTTTATGAACTAAATAGGCCATCGTATCCATCGGGTTAGAAACAACGATAATGATTACGTTTGGAGAGTTTATAACAAGATTCGCAGTTACATCTTTTACAATTCCAGCGTTGATACCGATTAATTCTTCTCTCGTCATTCCAGGTTTTCTAGGAATACCAGAAGTGATGACAGCAACATGAGAACCAGCAGTTTTGCCATAATCTCCAGTTGTCCCCGTAATTTTTGTATCAAAACCATTAAGAGAGGCTGTCTGCATCAGATCCATTGCTTTACCTTCTGCAAAACCTTCTTTGATATCCACCAAAACCACTTCGGAAGCGAAATTTTTCATCGCAATATATTCAGCACAAGAAGCTCCAACAGCTCCAGCTCCTACTACAGTTACTTTCATAATATTATTTTTTTTAAAATTTTTTAAAACTCTTTTTCGTAAATATAATAAATCTTAGAAAGCCTATTATAAATTAAATTCTAATATTTGTCATATTTTTATAAAGTGATTATTAATTGACACATGACATAATTTATAATACAATATTAAAGTACGTTCTTAAAATGTGATAGAGATTTCGTAAATTTGCTATGAAAAAAATTAAAAATATGTCAGAAAACAACATAAAATCTATTGCTGTTTTGACTTCTGGTGGAGATGCTCCGGGAATGAACGCAGCACTTAGAGCCGTTGTAAGAACAGCAAATCACTTTAACATAGATTGTTATGGAATCCGAGAAGGATACAATGGTCTAATTGCAGGTGATGTGATAAAAATGGGACCCCGTTCCGTCAAAAATATAATTAATCAAGGAGGTACAATTCTAAAGTCTGCAAGATCTAAAGAATTTATGACTCCCGAAGGTAGAAAAAAAGCATACGAACAGTGTCAAAAATTAGGAATTGATGCCATTGTTTGTATTGGTGGAGACGGAAGTTTTACCGGTGCCAAAGTTTTCAATGAAGAGTTTGGTATCAAAGTAATTGGTGTTCCCGGAACAATTGATAACGATATCTTTGGAACAGATAAAACCATTGGTTATGATACGGCTCTAAACACAGCTATGGATGCGATTGATAAAATCCGCGATACTGCCACTTCTCACAACAGAGTTTTCTTTGTAGAGGTTATGGGAAGAGATGCAGGTTTTATTGCACTTAATAGCGGAATTGCGACAGGAGCTTTGGATATCTTAATCCCAGAAAGAAAGGATAGTATTGATGAACTCTTTGAAACTTTTACAACTGCCGAGAAGGTAGGAAAATCCTCTAGCGTGGTTGTGGTTGCAGAAGGCGAAGAGCTAGGAAATATTTATGATCTAGCAAAAGCAACTAAAGAAAAATTCCCTAATTATGACATCCGTGTGACTGTTCTTGGACACATCCAAAGAGGTGGTTCACCTAGCTGCGCAGACAGAGTTTTAGCAAGTCATCTAGGTTACGGTGCCGTGATAGGATTAATGGAAGGACAAAACAAAGTAATGGTTGGTATGCAGTCTAATAAAATTGTGTACACGCCAATAGAGGAAGCCATCAAAAAACATAACGAAATAGATAAAGACTTACTGAAAATAGCTGAAATACTTGCGATGTAAGTCATTTTTTCGTAAATTTATAGTAACAAAAAAAACCTTAATATTTTAAATAATATGTCAACAATTAAAGTAGGAATTAACGGATTCGGTAGAATCGGACGTCTAGTTTTCAGAGCAATGGCTGAAAGAAGCAACATCGAAGTTGTAGGTATCAATGACCTTATCGATGCTGAATATATGGCTTATATGCTAAAATACGATTCGGTTCACGGAACGTTCAAAGGAGAAGTATCAGTACAAGGAAATAACCTTGTTGTGAACGGAAAAACAATCCGAGTTACGGCTGAGAGAGATCCTAACAACCTAAAATGGAATGAAGTAGGTGCAGAATATATCGTAGAATCTACAGGTTTATTCCTTTCTAAAGATTCTGCTCAAGCTCACATCAATGCTGGTGCAAAGAAAGTAATCCTTTCTGCTCCTTCTAAAGATGATACTCCAATGTTCGTAATGGGTGTAAATCATACAGAATTGACAGACGATGTAAAAATCTTCTCAAATGCATCTTGTACTACAAACTGTCTTGCTCCATTAGCAAAAGTAATCCACGATAACTTCGGTATTGCAGAAGGTCTTATGACAACTGTACACGCAACTACTGCAACTCAAAAAACTGTAGATGGACCATCTGCAAAAGATTGGAGAGGTGGTAGATCTGCACTAAACAACATTATCCCTTCTTCTACAGGTGCTGCAAAAGCAGTAGGAAAAGTAATCCCTTCTCTTAACGGAAAATTGACTGGTATGTCTTTCAGAGTACCAACTGCTGACGTTTCTGTAGTTGACTTAACTGTAAGATTGGAAAAACCAACTTCTTATGACGAGATTGCTGCGGCTGTAAAAGCTGCTTCTGAAGGTGAATTGAAAGGAATTCTTGGTTACACAGAAGATGCTGTAGTATCTCAAGACTTTGTTACAGATGCTAGAACTTCTATCTTCGACAAAGAAGCTGGAATTATGCTTTCTCCAACTTTCGTTAAATTGGTATCTTGGTACGATAACGAGTGGGGTTATTCTAACAAATTAACAGACCTATTGGTACACTCTTCTTCTTTATAATTAGAAGTAATTTTACTAAACATAAAACCTCAGAACCTTTTTAGACTGCACCCAAAAGTTTAGACAAAATTAAATAATATTTTGATAGGAAAG
>NZ_DAMBRK010000017.1:0-80336 GCF_032055105.1 Epilithonimonas sp. | reverse complement strand
TCTTCTCATAAAAAATGCCCCTAAAAAGTGTATAACTTTTTGGGGGCAGTCCATTCAGAAGGTTTTATATTTTAAGACAATAGATTTCTATTTTGAAAAGTTATCGTTGTAATCTTTTTGAGATGCTACGATTACTTTTTTAGCTTGCTCTGCACCATAGATCAAATCGATTTTAACTTTTGCAGGTTCAGTTGGCAAGTTTTTGTAACTCAAGAAGTAATGTAAAAGACGGTTAACTTCTGCTTTTGGTAATTCAGAAATATCTCTGATGTGACCATAAACCTGATCTTCTACCAAAACAGCAATAATCTTGTCATCGGCTTCTCCTTTGTCAATCATTTGGAATCCACCGATTGGAATAGCTTCCAAAAGGATATTACCAGATGTGAAGTTGTGCGAACTAAGAACACAGATATCCAACGGATCGTGATCACCTTCTGTAACTTCTGTTGCTCCGGTTGCCACTGCAAGGTTTTTAACTTCTTCTTCACAATAGGTTCTTGGAACAAAACCATACATTGCAGGAATGATATTGGAAAACTTCTGTGGACGATCAACTTTTAAGTATCCACTTTCTTTGTCAACTTCGTATTTGATTGTATCTGTAGGAACAATTTCCACAAAAACGTTTACAACTTCCGGAGAGTTTTCTCCAGCTGAAATCCCGTGCCACGGATGGGCTTTAAAATTTGGAATCATTTATTATCTAGTGTTTATATTATTTTGTTAAGTTCTATTTTGTTAAGTTCTTTTCTAAGATTATCTATTGTGTCCGAAATATAGTCTTCAGAATTAAGATAACTCATCAGGAAAACAGTTTTGAAGTCATCTAATTTTGAGTTATCATTCAATTCTTCATAGGTTTTGTGAAGACTTTGGATGATATTATTTTTGCTTGTGATAATATCTTCCCAAGACGATTTTGAAATGTATAATTGCTGAGAAGCATTATATTCGAATTCCTCCACGATATTTTTTTCAGTCAAGAAAACAAACTCGTGTGGCTGAAGGTTTTTATCAAATTTTGCAATGAGATTTGCTGGTTTCAATCTTTCCAGAAAAAGTGTCATTCTTTCTAAAGAATGAAGTTTTATTTCGCTATTTGATTTTGTTGCTAAGAAATTAATTTCCTGTTTTTTGAGTCTGACAAAGCTGTTCACGAATTGTTTCGCAAAAACCAAAAATGGCAATGCGATGATAACTGCAACAGCGTATGGTAAATAATCTGAATCAAACATATCTCAAATTCGGATTGCAAAATTAATGCTTTTTGATTAGAAAATAAATTATTTATCTAAGAAAGAAGATTTTCTTCAGAATTTGAATCAATACTTCTTTTTTACTTTTAGAAACAATAGGATATTTGTAAGCTATAGCACCAAATCGTTCATTGAATTTTGCAACGTTTTCTACATCACTTCCCATAAAATCAAAATCTTGATCTGCAATAGTTTTTTTTAAGTAATTATCAATAACTATAGATGGAATATTGGTGTTAGATAAAGGGTTTTTATTAACGAAAAGACTGAGATAATGATTGGTTTTACCACAATACAAACCAGCCATAGATTCTATTTGATTTTTATATTCTAGGATCTCAATATTCATAAGTTTTTGCTCATACAAAGTTTGCATCAAATCAAAATAAATGCTGGCATCTTCCTTTTTTTTGATTCCTTTCATATTTTCCACAAAAAATGCCTTGTCTTCGGATTTTAAACTATTGCGAAATATGATATTGTTTTCCAAATCACCAATTATCCTTACATTTCTCCTTCTGTGGATGCTATATCTTTTTTTGACTTCAGAATATTGATCTTTTGGAATAATGTAAGATTTTTTCAATCCAATATTTGAAACTTCATTATTTCCATTAAAAGCATAAAATAAAACAATGTAATTTTTTGTAAGATAATTATAGAACTGATTATTAATATATACAGAATCCTGATTGGAGAATATTCCCAATTGTTGACAAAGTTTCGGCATTAGAACAATTTTAAAACCAAATTTGACGATCAAAGGAACAGGCATTACAGCTTCATAATCATCATAAATGATTAATTCCCAACTTTTTCCTGTTACGATATCCAGAAATTCTCTTTGTGCATAATCCGAATTTTGTAAAGACTTTTCTATACAAGCATTATATTTATCAAAATCAATTTCGTGATATTTCAGTCGCTTTATCATTATAAAATCCCTTCTTCTTTGAAACTATAAAATTTGTTTTGAGCAATGATGATGTGATCTAGCAATTCGATTTCTAACAATTTACCTGCTTCGTCTATTTTTTTTGTGATATTAATATCTTCCGAGCTTGGCTTCAAACTTCCTGCAGGATGATTATGAGCCACGATGATTCTTGTAGAAAAATGTTCCAAGGCTGTTTTAAAAATCACTCTTACATCTGCAACAGAACTTGCAATTCCACCTCGGAAAAGGCAGGTTTTATAGAGGATTTTATTCTGATGATTAAGGAAAACTGCCCAGAATTCTTCTGTTGAAAGATCAGAAAGATGCGGTTGTAAAACTTCGAAAACATCTTTACTGCTTGATATTTGGTGTCTTTCAAGAACTTCCTGCTGAGATTTTCTATTCCCGATTTCCAAAGCTGTTGCAATAGAAATGGCTTTTGCCTCGCCTACTCCTTTGAATTTCATTAAGTCTTTTATTGATAATTGACTCAATCTGTGCCAATTATTTTCCACCGAATTCAGAATTCTTCTTGCTAATTCCACAGCGGATTCTTCCCTATTTCCACTTCCCATAATGATAGCCAACAGTTCCGAATCCGAAACTGAAGCTTTTCCTTTCATTAGAAATTTTTCTCTTGGGCGGTCATCTTCCGCAAGGGATTTGATACTCAAAGTTTTACTTGTTATTAATTTTAGTAAAAATCAATCATCATCTATAAACTATCAATTATAAATTCATAATCTGTCCGTCTTTCATTACCAGTTTTCTGTCCGTACTTTCCGCTAATACAGGATTATGCGTTACAATCACAAAAGTCTGATGGTACTTGTCTCTCAAATCAAAAAACAATTGATGAAGCGCATCTGCATTTTTGGAATCGAGGTTTCCGGTTGGCTCATCCGCAAAAATAATCTTCGGAGAATTAATTAATGCTCTTGCAACTGCAACTCTTTGCGCTTCTCCTCCAGACAATTCCGAAGGTTTATGGTGCAATCTGCTTGCAATATTAAGGTCTTCAAATAAAGAATGTGCTTTTTCAATCACTTCTTTTTCAGCAATTCCACCGATTCTTGAAGGCAACAAAACATTTTCCAAAGCCGTAAACTCCGGTAAAAGCTGATGATTCTGAAAAACAAAACCAATATTTCTATTTCGGAATTTGGACAATTCTTTGTCTTTCATTTTCAGATAAGAATTGCCGTCCAAAGTGATTTCGGTTCCATATTTTTCAATATCAGAAGGATTATCCAGCGTTCCCAAAATCTGAAGTAAGGTAGATTTTCCAGCTCCGGATTCTCCAACAATAGAAACAACTTCACTTGATTTTATATGAATATCAACACCTTTTAGAACTTCCAGAGCTCCGTAAGATTTATGTATGTTTTTTGCTCGAATCATAGTTTTGTTTTTGCTTATGGCAAATTGCTTTTAGCTTTTTATAATCAATATATTAAAACCACAAAAGTCACAAAAGTTTCTTTGTTTTCTAGCTTTTCAAAAGTCTAAAAAAAGATTAAAATAATTTAATTTCTTTTGTGCCTTTTGTAGTTTCATAAACTTGAATCTTTTGCCTTTTTTCTTGTCTCTCAAATTTTCGTCAATTTAGCAAATTTCAAGATAAGGTTCTTCTCGCCTTCGTTGGCAAAAATTACTTTAGCCTTGATATTCTGAGAGTCAGTTCCGTCCAAGAATTCCACTTTTCCTACACCAAAACGGTCGTGTCTTACCATATCGCCTACTTCTATATCCTGCGAAGATTGTCCTGCAGGATTGATAATTCTTGCAGTTGCAACAGGTTTCAATGTTTTTTTCGGAGGTGGAACATTGGCATTTCTTTCCAAGGTTTTTTTCTCCTCTTTCTTTTTATAAAATCTAGGTTCTGATGGCGAATCATCAAATATATTAGAATCCAATCCGGAACGATTGATAAACTTCAGTTCGGCAACAGGATTTATCATTTCGACATATTTCGCATCTATTTCGCTTAAAAACCTTGATGGTTCTGCATCGGTGATTTTCCCCCATTGAAATCTGGAAACTGCATAAGTGAAAAACACTTGTTTCTCGGCTCTAGTCAAAGCTACATAAAACAAACGTCTTTCCTCTTCCAATTCTTCTCTTGTAGACGAACTCATGAAACTTGGAAAAAGATTCTCTTCCAAACCAACTAAATGAACTACTGGAAACTCCAAACCTTTTGACAAGTGGATTGTCATCAATGAAACTTTATTATCATCTTCTTCTTTATCATTTTGAGTATCAGAAGAAAGCGCAATATTCTCCATAAAGTTGGACAAACTAGGGTCACCATCTTCAATCTGAGTCTGTTCATCGATAAAACCTTGCATCGAGTTCAGCAATTCCTGAATATTCTCAACTCTGGAAATTCCTTCTGGCGTTGCGTCTTCTTTTAATAATTTGAGAAGTCCGCTTCGTTTTGCCACTTCCATCGCAACATCGTAAACATTATCTGTTTTCAGCATTACTTGGAATGCTTTTATCATCGCCCAGAAATCGCCAAGTTTGGTAATAATTCCATTATTAAGACCTAATTGAGAAGCATAAAACCCAAGATTATCCAGAACTTGAGAAATCGAAAGATTATGAGAATCTGCAAAGACAACCAACTTGTTTTGAGTGGTTTCTCCAATTCCTCTTGCCGGATAATTGATAATTCTAGACAAAGCTTCGGAGTCATTTTCATTTACCAAAATCCTAAGATAAGCTACCAAATCTTTCACTTCTTTCCTTTGGTAGAAAGACAATCCTCCATAAACTTTGTATGGGATATTCTTCTTTCTAAGTGCGTCTTCAAAAGCTCTCGTTTGAGAATTGGTTCTGTAAAGAATCGCAAAATCCGAAAAATGACGCTGTTGCGTGTTATGCAATTCGAAGATATTAGCTGAAACGAAATTAGCTTCATCAGCATCAGAAAGACTTCGGTAAACTTTGATTTTATCGCCTACTTCGTTCTCGCTAAAAACATTTTTCTTGAACTGCTGTAAGTTTTTAGAAATCACAACATTCGCCGCATCTACAATATTCTGAGTTGAACGATAATTCTGTTCCAAAGAAACCGTAACCGCATCAGGATAATCCTTTTTGAAATTCAGAATGTTATGAATATTAGCGCCACGGAAAGAATAAATGGATTGTGCATCATCTCCAACCACACAGATATTTTCAAACTTAGACGCTAAAGCTTTGACAATCAAATACTGAGAATGGTTTGTATCTTGATACTCATCTACCAAAATATATCGAAATCTGTCTTGATATCTTGCTAAAACTTCAGGAAAACGAGTTAATAATTCGTTGGTTTTCAACAACAAGTCATCAAAATCCATTGCACCATTTTTGAAACAAGCTTCTACATATTTTTTGTAGATATTTCCCATATGTTTCATGTTCGCTTTTTCATCAGCTTCCATCAATTCCGGATTATTGAAATAAGCGTTGACTGTGATGAGATTATTTTTATACTGAGAAATTCTTGACAAAACTTTCTTAGCTTTATAAACTTCTGCATCTATACTCATATCCTTGATGACTTTTTTCATCACATTAAGAGCATCTTGCATATCATAAATTGTAAAATTGGAAGGATAACCAAGATGATGACCTTCGCTTCTCAAAATCCTAGCAAAAACCGAGTGAAAAGTTCCCATCCAAAGCGAACGCGCATTGCTGTCTCCTACGAGTTTTGCGATACGTTCTTTCATCTCCTTCGCCGCTTTGTTGGTAAAAGTCAAAGACAAAATATTGAAAGGGTCTACTCCATTCGTAATCAGATGCGCAATTCTCATCGTAAGCACTCGCGTTTTGCCAGAACCTGCTCCCGCTAAAACCATCAACGGTCCTTGCAAAGTCGTAACTGCTTCTAACTGAGGCTCATTCAATCCTTTCAGATAATCCATTCTATTCTCAAAATTTTAAGATAACAAAAATAGAGATTTTTAAGCAATTTATCATTGCATCCGAGTTTGAAATTCGGGTATTAATAGGTATTTTTGCTTTGGCAAAAATAAGCTGTTATGACTGCCAAAATCTAAATCTAAAGTAAAAACCAACACATTGAAAACTAATCACATTAAAGAAGAATTTCTCTCTTTTTTCAAATTAAAACCATCACCCAGAAGCTGGCACATCCCTTTCTTGGCAGGTCTTGCAGTGGGAATCCCATTGATATTTGGTTATTTTTTAGGTGATATAAAATCTGCTCTTACAGCAAGTTTGGCAGGTTTGGTTATTATTTACATCCCAACAAGCAATGATTTTATCGAAACGATGATGAAAATGTTTGTCTGCTCTTTTGGGACGATTATTTCGTACGGTTTGGGGTTGACCTTTAGTTTTAATCTTTGGATTGCATCATTGGTTTTCGGGATATTTTCGGCAATCGCTTATTATATAGCAAGATATTTTAATCTGAAACCACCGGGAAGTTTTTTCTTTATCATGATGGCATCCATGGCAATCGGACTCCCACATCATTTAGAACTCATTCCTAGACGTATCGGTATTTTCACAATCGGAACAGTTAATGCTTGCCTTATCTGCCTAATATACAGTTTTTTAAACTCAAAAAAAGAAACAAACAAAAACCTTACAACTTTCCACATCAATCCTTACGTGAATCTTGTGGAATCCTTTATTATTGGGATTTGTATGCTGGTTTCGGTTTTCATTGGCAAGTTTTTCAACCTTGATTATCCTTATTGGATTCCAATTTCTAGTTTGGCAGTTTTACAGGGCGTGAATCAATACCACATCTGGAAACGCGGCCTGCACAGGATTATTGGAACAACTATTGGGCTTGGAATTGCTTGGTTGATTTTCTCATACATCACTTCTCCGCTTTTGATTTGTTTTTGCATCATCTCTCTTCAAATCATCGTAGAAATGCTGATTACAAGACATTATGCATTAGCAGTAATGTTTTTAACTCCAATGGGAATCCTACTCGCAGAAACAGGAAGTTCTACTTCACTCAATCCCGATTATCTTTTAAAAATGAGACTATTAGAAATTTTAATCGGCAGTACTATTGGCTGTATGGGCGGTTGGTTTTTGTATAATGAAAGAGTCAGGTTCAGTTCTATAAAGAATTTGAAAAAATCAAAAATTGCTCTGAGTAAAAGTTTTCAAAGAGGCAAGTAAATCGATTAAACAATCTCCGCTGTCATTCCTAGTATTATCAATATTGCAATGACAATTAAAATAATATTAGAATTTGCTAATTCTTGACATTTTTTTCTATTCAGCTTTACAGTTTCAAAAATCATTGCTCCAAACCAAGCTAGAATAATTACAACAGCCAAAATAGCAAGTTCTATTTGACCATCTAGTGCCGCGACTAACAAAATACCACAAGTTGCAACTGTTGTAACAACCAGAATAACAACTCTTACAATGCTATGAACTAAAACATTTTGTTTTGGTTTCGGGATATTATTGTTTTCGTTTTTATCACTTTTAATATCAAATAACACATTCAGTTCTTCGTTCATATTACTTCTGTTTTTGATATAATTTGATAAAAAAAGCAGTCAATCCAGCAAATCCTAAAACTTGTAACATAGATGCTATTTTATAAACATTTTCAGAAAAACCAAAGCCTGGAAAAATGCACACCAGTTAAGTTAAAGTAATGATTGACAAAGAATAACAGCAACTAAAGTATGATTTTTCATCTAAATATTTTTATTAATTAATGTTTCAACTAATATCGATATTTTTTTTGAAATGTTGTCTTTCGAATAGTTATTAAAATCGAATTTCAGGTTTCTAAATTCTGAAAATTGAACTTGCAAGTCTGGTTGTTCTTTAATAATAAATTCTAAATCAGATTCATAAGTTCCGGGAAAAATAGCTGGTTTTGCATATTTTATCGCATCACCAATATTGCCACTTATTTTAGTTTTCCCGTAGATTTCTTTGATAGAGAAAAACTCAATTTCTTTCTGAATTGGACAATATAAAACATCGGCTTTTTTCATCCAATCATCAAAAATAGATTGTTTTATTTTTTTATCAAAATACTGAATTCTAATAAATTGAGGAAGCTTAATTGAAATTAACTTAAGACTTTCTAATTCTTTTCCAGAAGCTTTTCCAAGGAAAATAATTTCATAATTGATTCCAATATTTTCAAATTTCAACAACTTTTCAAAAAACGAATCGTAGTCTCTTCTATGTTGCGAAACCGCACCTGGAATCACAATTTTTATGGTTTCTTTTTCAAAATTTTGAGAGTCAAATTGATTGAAATAAATTGGTAAGAACTTCATACCCGTTTTCTTTGACATCAATTCATCAATCCCCAAAAGATAATTGGATTTCTTATAAACCTTCGAAGCTTCTAGAAGTCCTTCTTTAAGGAATAATTTCAGACGATATTTAAAATCTTTTTTGAAAATACTTTTGAATAATTCCCACTTCGAAGCTTTGATAAAATTATGATTATGAACAAGAATTGCCGTGTTGAATTTCTGCACAATCGCTTTGTAGAAAATAAAATGACGATGAACAGTTCCAATAATGATCAAATCGTATTTTTTCTTATCCAGAATTTCCAAAAGTTGAGAATAGTCTGTCAGAAAAACATTTTTCTCATGAATGTTCAAGAATTTAAAAATCTTTTTGGAAAAGTAAAAATCTACAAAAACTCTATCAAAACCTTTAGTCAATTCATAGAAATTATTCGCTAATTCTGCGTGTGTATCTAATTCTATATAAGCGATTTTTTTCAAAGTGATAATCTAGTATTTTGTTTTTTTTAAACTCTAATTTCTAACAAAGAGGTAACTTGCAATTTTACGAAAATCTAGATTTACCAGATGAGTTATTAAGGAAAAAGTGTTTCTTTAAGAAGATAGAGATTTAGAATGATGATAATTCCACTAATAATCCAAGCTAATATTTTGAGCCACATTTTATTAGCAAAATCTCCCATTTTTGCTTTACTTCCCGTGAACATAACCAAAGGAACAACTGCAAAACTCAATTGCATAGATAAAACCACCTGACTGAAAACCAATAATTCCGCCGTTCCTTTTTCACCATAAAGAATTGAAATAATCAAAGCTGGAATTATTGCAATTAATCTAGTTATCAATCTTCTTACCCAAGGTTTTAGTCTGATATTCAAAAAACCTTCCATTACAATCTGACCCGCTAAAGTTCCTGTCAATGTAGAATTCTGCCCAGAGGCCAACAGTGCTATTCCAAAGAAAATACTTGCTAAAGTTGTTCCTAAAAGTGGTGTCAATAACATATAAGCATCATTGATATCAGCAACATCTTTGTTTCCAGAAGTATGGAAAGTCGCCGCAGAAATAATCAAAATTGCTGCATTAATGAAAAATGCTAACATCAAAGATAAACTACTGTCCCAACTTGCAAACTTCAAAGCTTCTTTTTTACCTTCAGTCGTTCTAGGATAATTTCTGGTTTGAACAATACTACTATGCAAATATAGATTATGAGGCATTACTGTAGCACCTAAAATCCCGATTGCAATGTAAAGCATTGATGGATTGGTAACGATTTCTTTCTTAGGAATTAATCCTTCCAAAAGTGGAAAAATATCCGGTTTACTTAGAATTATTTCATAAAAGAAAGAGGCAAAAATTACAAATATCAATCCTCCAACAATGCTTTCTATATATCGGAAACCTCTCGATTGTAAGAATAAAATTAGAAAAACATCTATTACAGTTATTACGACTCCCACACTCAACGGGATTCCAAATAAGAGATTAAGAGCAATCGCAGAACCGATAACTTCTGCCAAATCACAAGCTGCAATCGCAATCTCACAAAAAATCCAAAGAACAAAATTGACACTTGGGTGAAAATGATCTTTACAAGCCTGTGCTAAATCACGTTCCGCAACAACACCTAGCTTCACAGACAAATGTTGTAAAACTATCGCAAATAGATTCGAAATTAAAATAACAGAAAGTAGTGTATAGCCAAACTGCGCTCCACCAGCAATATCAGTCGCCCAGTTCCCCGGATCCATATAACCGACTGCTACAAGCAATCCAGGCCCAACATAAGCCATAAACTTTTTCCAAGAACTTGCATTTGCCGGAACATTGATACTAGAGAAAACCTCATGAAGAGAGTTTGAACTTTTATCTTTTCTCCAGCCTTTGTTGATATCAGAGTTATTCAAATAATTATTATTGTTAGATTAGACTAACAAATCTAATAATACTTTTCTTAACTCGCAATAAGCCAATAAAAAAACTGCCAAAATTTGGCAGTTTATATTTATTCGAAATTATTATTTTTACTTTACAAATCTTATAGCAGTTTTTCTGTCAGATTCTCTTTCTTTATCTGTAGCTTCGGCAGGAACTTTGGCAAACTTGGAGCCATAGCCTTCTGCTTCTGTAACTTGAGTAGAATTGATTGCAGTTTTTACCGTATTCGCTCTGTCACTAGATAATTTTAGGTTTGTATTAGCATCACCTTTTTTATCTGTATAAGCTCCAACTTTGATTTTAGCATCTGGAAACTCAGCCAAAATTAATTTAAGATTATCTAACTGAACTTGAGATTCTGGAGTTAAAACAGCTTTTCCAAATTCAAAATTAAGATTATCAAAATTGAACCATTTATCTTTCAATTGCGCTTCTGTAGCATTTTTATAATCATCAGATTTAAGGAAAGTTACGATTTGATCTTCGATTCCACCTTTGTAAGCTTGTAATGTTTTTCCACTTGGCAAGATAACAACTGTAGTTTCCTTGGTTACAACAACTGTATCATCTGCAGTATAGGTAGAATCTCCGATAACTGTGGTAGAATCTGTTGTTGCGACAGGCGCTGGTTCTACTTTTTTATTACATTGTTTCCAGAAAAACCATCCTAAAAGTAATAACAATAATAGTGGTAACAACCATTTCCAAATACTTCCTCCAGAATCATTACTAGAAACAATCTCATGGGTAGTTCCGCTTCTTGTCACATCAATTTTCGGAGTTTCTACAACTGGAACATCTTGAACTTCATTAGCTGGTGTATTAGGTGGAATATTGATTTTTCCCTCGTCTGTTCCAAACCAATTCCCTAATCCTAAAGCTCCTAAACTAAATCCAGCAGGTAACAAGGAATAAAGAAAACCTTTCTGGTCATTCAAAAGATTTCCAAAAGAAGAGATATCAACATTATTATCATTGATATATTTCCCCAAACTTCCAGCAGTAGCTCCAGTAACAAGATTCAAAACTGAATTTGTAGAATCATTACTAATTCCTGCAAAATTGGACACAGAACTCGTTAGTGCAGCTTGTTTATCTCCGCCACCAAAAATCAAAGTGAGAATTTTCGAGATTAACGAATCACTACCTCCAATATTACCAACAAGACCTGATAGTACTCCAGAAGAACCAACTTCTTTCAAAGTTGTAAAAAGATCTAATTGCGCATTAGAATTAGCTAAACCACCAACAACGGCTGGTAATAATGCAGAAATAGCTTTTGAAATTCCTGACTCACTTTCTCCAAGTTGAGTAGCTGCTTGAGACACAACACTTGGTCCCAGCTGATCTTTAATAAGATCGATTAAATTAATTGACATAATAGTTTATTTTTTTTGATTGATATTTATAATATCACCAAATATTAATCCACCTTATTTAATTATCAATAATTTTAATAAAAATTTAACAAAACTGCATTTAACTTTCAATATTTATTTTGGATAAATATCATTAATACAAATAGAAAAATCCGAAGAAACTCTCCGGATTTAATGTATTTAGTTAAAATTCAAATTTAGTATGACTTAGCAAAAACCACTCTTTGTTTCGATGGCTTTCCTGATATTAATGAAATCCCATCCTCTAACTCACTATTCAAAGGAATACATCTGATTGTTGCTTTTGTCTCTTGTTTGATTTGCTCTTCCTCTTCTGCCGTTCCATCCCAATGTGCTAGAATAAAGCCTCCTTTTTCCTCCAAAACTTGTTTGAACTCATCATAAGAGTCAACTTTTGTGATATTTTCTTCACGGAAAGTCAAAGCTTTGTTATAAATATCTTTTTGGATGGTTTGAAGCAATTCTTCTATGTAGTTTTCTAAACCATCAATAGAAACTGATTCTTTCGTCAAATTATCTCTTCTAGCTAATTCAACAGTTTTGTTTTCCAAATCTCTTGGTCCCATTGCAATTCTCAAAGGAACACCTTTCAATTCGTATTCAGCGAATTTCCAACCTGGTTTGTTCTGAGTGTCATCATCAAACTTAACAGAAATTCCTTTTGCTTTTAATTTAGCTTGAATATCCAAAGCAACCTCACTGATTTGAGCCAATTGCTCTTCACCTTTGAAAATCGGAACAATTACCACCTGAATTGGTGCTAAAGTTGGAGGTAAAACCAAACCTAAATCATCGGAATGCGTCATAATCAAAGCTCCCATTAATCTTGTAGAAGTTCCCCAAGAAGTTCCCCAAGCATGTTCTATCTTTCCTTCTCTAGTTGTAAATTTAACATCGAAAGCTTTTCCAAAATTCTGTCCTAAGAAATGCGAAGTTCCCGCTTGCAAAGCCTTTCCGTCTTGCATCATTGCTTCGATACAATAAGTTTCATCTGCTCCTGCAAATCTTTCCGAAGGCGATTTGATTCCTCTTATCACTGGAATAGCCATAAAGTCTTCTGCGAATTTTGCATAAACTTCAATCATTTTTTCAGTTTCTTCTACAGCTTCATCTTTTGTTGCATGAGCAGTATGTCCTTCTTGCCAAAGGAATTCGGCAGTTCTCAGGAATAATCTTGTTCTCATTTCCCATCTTACAACATTCGCCCATTGATTAATCAAAATCGGTAAATCTCTGTATGACTGGATCCAGTTTTTATAAGTATTCCAAATAATTGCTTCAGAAGTTGGACGTACGATTAGTTCTTCTTCCAATTTAGCCTCTGGGTCAACAATTAGTTTTCCTGGATTATCTGGATCATTTTTTAATCTATAATGTGTTACAACAGCACATTCTTTGGCAAAACCTTCGGCATTTTTTTCCTCTGCTTCAAACAGACTTTTGGGAACAAAAAGAGGGAAATAAGCGTTCTGATGTCCAGTTTCTTTGAACTTTTTATCCATCTCGTTACGCATTTTTTCCCAAATTGCATAACCATAAGGTTTGATAACCATACATCCTCTCACGCCAGAGTTCTCTGCTAAATCTGCTTTAACAACCAACTCATTATACCATTTGCTATAATCTTCTGCTCTCGATGTTAATTTTGCCATAAATTTTTTTGATATGATTTTAACTTTTTTAACTTTTCTCAATCTAAATAAAAAGCCTAATTTTACACGTATTTAATGGAATTTAAATGGTATAAGATTTGGTTTCATTTAAGAAATGCAAATATAGGAAACTTAATACTTCTCATAAAATGAAAAATATCAACAATACAAGCTTATTCAATTTCATAAAATCAAAAGGTTTGATATTGATTTCCAGTAGCTTTCTATTGACTTCTTGTGTAATCTACACAGGAAGTTATTCAGAAACAGATGGTGTGTATTATGACCCGAACAAAGATTCTCTTCCTGCGGGTACATATTCTGGAAATTATGGTAATCAGGTTGATGATTACTATAACTATCAAGATACTTACCCAAGTATCTATGACAACAATCAACAAAACATCCAAGATCAAAATAATCGTTACGCCTTAACAACAGATTCTGATTGGGGAAATTTTACAGGTACAGAAACTAACTATACTAGCTTTAATAACTGGGGCTATGGTGGCTGGGGAATGGGATTTGGTTATGGTGGTTTTGGAGGCTGGGGCTATCCTTACTACGGTTGGGGATGGAACAGTGGATTCAACTCTTGGGGTTGGGGAATAGGCTTCGGATGGGGCAATTCTTTCTACTCACCTTGGGGCTGGGGTGGCGGATTCTATAATCCATTCTGGGGATATGGCTATGGCGGCTGGGGAGGTTACTATGGCAGTGGATTTTATGGAGGATATCACCAACCAATTTACTATAACAGATCTGGTGCAAATGGTGGAAGACTCAATGGTATGATCTCTCAAAATAGAGTTAGCAATAGAAATAGTGATCGTTTCAATGGAATCAATAATAGCGGTTTCCGTCCAAGTAGAAATATCAAAAATGATGTTGGAACTATAAATAGTGGCATCAGAAATTCTAATAACAATATTAGAAATATCAATAACGGAGGTGTAAGACAGAATGGTGGAGTAAGACAATTTCCTAATAATGGTGGTATAAGAAATACTTATCCAAGCAACGGAAATGTTAGAACTCAGAATTATCCTAATAATAGCGGGGTAAGAACACAACAAAACAATGGAAGCTTCCGAAATGAGAGCTACTCTACACCTTCAAGATCTGGTGGAAACTTTGGTGGATTCAATTCTGGAGGAGGAATGAGATCTGGAGGTTCGTCTGGCGGCGGTGGCGGTATGAGATCCGGTGGCGGAGGAAGAAGATAATCCATCACTTTCATTCATTATTTAATAAAAACATTTCATAAAAAAATGCTTAAAAAAACTTTATTACTGATCAGTATTCCAGTGTCTTTTCTTTATTTAAAAGGACAAAACACACCAGATGTTTCAGTAATTACTAATACGACTGATATATACTCGGGAAATCCTATTAATGGTACTGCTAAATATAATGCAATGGCTGGATCTATTGGGGCATTAGGAGGGGATATCTCTTCTGTTAATGTGAACCCAGCAGGAATAGGAGTCTTCATTACAAATGATGTTAATTTAACATTAGGAATCAATAATAATAAGAATACGTCCACATTTGTAGGGAAATCATTGACTAATAAAAATAATAATACTGATATCAATAATGCAGGAGGCGTTGTAAGCTTTAATATAGGCGATAATTCTAAATGGAAGTTCGTTAATGTTGGTGTTAATTATTCTAATCGCACATTAGATAATACTGTAAGATCTGATGCCAATGGAAACATCAAGATAGTGGATGATTTTTCTTATCCAGATACTGTGATTAATTATACTTATCTTGGTCATATCTACGACAGAACGGGTAACCAGTCAAAAATGAACTTTTCTGTGGGGGCTAATTACGATAATAGGCTTTATTTAGGTGCCGGAGTTAACCTACATAATTCCTATTTTTCACAATCTGACAGAGCCGGTTTCTATTCTGATGATGACAAAACTTCTCTTTTTTATGACAAGCAATATACGCCTTACGATGAACATTCTGATGGATTTTCAGCCAATATAGGTGTTATCGCAAAATTGAGTAATCAGTTTCGTGTAGGTGCAGCAATCGAATCTCCAACTTGGTGGAATATCGAGAGAGTTTATAATCAATATTACTTCAATTACAATCAAGTTGATTTATTCAGAGAAGATAGAACGTTGATGACACCTATGAAAGCAACTTTAAGTGCTGCTTTTGTTCCAAGTAAAAACTTTGCTTTGAATGTTGATTTTATTCAAGGAATTACAAAGCCAAAATATAAAGAATATGGCGATGCAGAAAGAGAATTGAATGATTTCTTCAGCGATTCATACACAAACTCTTCAGAAGTAAGAGTTGGTGCAGAATATAGAATTGCTGCTTTTAGATTAAGAGGAGGTTATGCATATCAAGGTAATAGTTTTGACAACTTATCATTGTTAGGTTACAACAATGACGGTTCTACTTCGGAGCAATCTTTTTCAAACCTAATTGTTGGAAAACGAAATACAATTGGTGCCGGTCTTGGTTACGATTTCAAAGCATTTTATATTGATGCTTCTTATCAAAACATCACTTCCGAATATAGCAATCCATTTTTACAAGGAAATGTTAACAGTGATACCGGTTATTTCAACGGTGGCTATGATGTAAATAGCAAAGCTTATGCTGTTTCTAAAGTTAAAAATACAAGAAGTAACTTTTTTGTAACAGTTGGCTGGAAATTCTAAAATTTCAATTTTAAATAATAAAAAATCCTGTAAAGAAAATTTACAAGATTTTTTATTTAAGATTAGATTTTATTAATTCTTAAGAATCATCAAACTCCTTTTATGATTTTGGAAACCATAATGTTCATAGAGTTTTTTAGCTTTTTCATTGTGGTTTTCGATTTCTAAAAAAACAACTTTAAAGTTATTCTTCACCGAATAATCTTTAACAAATTCCAAAGCTTTTTTACCAAGAGATTTTCCTTGGAATTCTGGCTTTATAAACAATTCGTCTAAAAATAAAATCTCGCCACCAAATTCAAAACTAAAATATTTAGCTAGAATAATATAACCTGCAATTTGACCTTCAAAAACAATTTTGAAACATTCTCCATAATTGTCATTATTAATAAATTTCACAAAATTATCCGTCGTGATTTCTTCATCAAACGGATAAAAGTCAATAGCATAGAAATCCTTCATCATTTGACACAAATCTGGAATATCGAAGATGTTTGCTTCTAAAATTTCGTGGTTCATTTTTTCTTTTTTTCTCGCCAAAGCCAAGGCGCAATCGGCTTTTTATCTTGCCAAAGTCCTACTCTATTTTTTTGAGCTTCGGTTTCTAATTTTGCATAATCGGAATCTTTGGAATATTTTTTATAATGCCAAGCCATTCCTTGTTTCAGCATTTGTTTATTCACATTTTGGCCTTTATCAGTGATGACGACTGCAATCAATCTTTTGTATCGGTCGTATTTTTCTGCTTTTATTGTGACCATTTTTCCAAAACAAAGATTTGACAAAGCTTGTTTGGCGTTGTTACCAAAGGGTTGCGTTCCTCTTTTCTCAGGAGAATCGATGTGAGCAAGACGGATTTTGATTGGCGTTTTCTTGTAAAGAATTTCCATCGTATCGCCGTCCATTATTCCAATGACTATAGCAGAAAATGTTTTATGACTGAGGTTTTCTTTTAATTGACTTTGTCCGAAACTGAAAATTAAAAAGAGAATTAATAATAAAAATCTATTCAAAATATTAAATTTCAAATTTCTTCTTCGCCAATTCTTTTCTTACGCGACTCAAACTTTCTGGTGTAATTCCCAGATAAGATGCAACCATCCATTGTGGCGCTCTCAACATCAGGTTTGGATATTTTCTAAGGAACTCAAGGTATCGTTCTTCTGCGGTTGTACTAATCAGCGCATTCACACGATTTTGAAGATTTTTGATGTGATTGAACATTAGTCGTTGATTTTTTTCAGCAACTTCCGGATATTCTTTGGAAAGATGTTCAAAAAAACCTTCTTTTATAATGACAATCGTACTTTCTTCTATAGCTTCTATATAAAACCTAGATTTCTCATTCAGTAATTGGCTGGTTGTATCAGAAATAATCCAACCCTCGAGCGCAAACTGTATAACGTGTTCTTTCCCAGCTTTGTCAATAGAATACATCCTTAGCAATCCTTTTTCCACAAAGAATGTAGAATCAGAAACTTCTCCTTCCCTTAATATAATTTCGTTTTTTTTAACTTCTTTCACTTCATAAAAAGAGGTGCAAAAATCCAAATTATCAATAGGAACGCCTAATATCTGAGATAAGTGATTGCGAAAATTCTGCTGAATCATAAATGCTTTTAAATGTTATATAACAGAAATTAAATGTCTAATTTCTTCACTTTACTTATACCGTTTCCAAGTCGATATTCTGATGAGAAGCATTTTTAACAGCTTTCCCATTTTCCAAAACGATTAATTGTGGACTCTGATGAACAACATCAAACCGAGACTCTATTTCATTAGATATTGGTCGATTGGCTAACAAATCTAAGAAATAATAAGCATAATCTTTATCAGAATCCTGCATTTGTTTCTCAAAATTCTTCAAGACAGTTTTGCTTATAAAACAACGTGTTGAATGTTTGAAAATCAAGACTTTTTGTTGTGAAGATCTCTCAATAGCAGAGTCTAAATCCTTTTCGGATTCAATCTTTTTCCAAAGACTTTTCGTCTGGTCCTGCTCTTCTTTTTTACCAAATAATTGATTTAAAAATCCCATAAAATCGATTTGAGTAAAATTATGATTTTCCTATTGAAGTAAAAAATATTTTTTAATTAATGATGATGAAAAAGATGTCCGCCTAAAGCCAATGCAATTCCACAAACAACAAGAATAATTTTTGTCCAATCCATTTTGTGATTCTTGTTGCTTTCGAAAATAATAACCGATGAAATATGAAGAAAAATCCCACCAACTACAGCTAAGAAATAAACTTTCAGATTCTCATCGAAATATTTTCCAAGTAACATTCCTAAAGGTGAAGCTAAGGCAAAAACCATAACAATCAACCAAAATTTAGTAGAGAAATTTCTGCTGTGAGCCAAGAAACTTCCCAATACAAAGGAAATCGGAATGTTATGAAACAAGATTCCCAAAAGATAAGGTGACAAAGTCTCTTTCTCGTGCGATAAAGGAATTCCTTCTATAAAAGCGTGAACAAAAAGTCCAATAATCAATGCGACAGGAATGATAGAATGTTCGTCGGAATGATGATGAAGATGTCCGTGTTCAAAACCTTTTGTCAAACTTTCCAACAACATCTGAATCAAAACACCGAGAATCACAAAAATCCCAATATTATGGTCTTCGGAATGATAGACTTCCGGAAAAACCTCGTTCAAGCAAATCGTTATCAGAAAACCTGCACTTAGAATAAGAAGATTTTTGGCGAATTGTTGTTTGCTCCCAAAATATTTTCCGAGAAAAACACCAATCAGAACACTTAATATCAGTAGAAGTATAATCATTTTAAATAAGAGATACTAAACAAATTAGAACAATAATTAGATTTATAATTAAAAGTACGAGATGAATTTTATAATTCAATTTTTTTTAAAAAAAAAGACTCTTTTTAAAGAATATTAAAACCACACTCAAAATCAATAATAAACTTGAAATTACAAATTGTGGCGGTGGTGTATGACTATCAAAATGTCCAAATCCAATTGCTGAAATAATTGATAATAAAGTCAGAATTAAAAAAATAACATTATAAATCATTTATTAAATTATTTCTTTTTGAAAAGATTAATACAACGTTGAGAATTCTTTTCATCAAAATCATTCAGTTGATAATCCCCCCAACGCTTAATGAGTTCAAAACCGAATTCTTCTGCAAAGTTCAGAATTTTCTCCGGAGAAGACAGTTTTACACGCTCAAAATAATGATGTTTTTTATCATCCGCTTCAAAATCGATTTCCTTCATAATATACTCGCCTTCAATATGTTTTTTGATATTGAAAACGATATTTTCTCTTTCGATAGAAGCTGTAGGCGTAATCATTTTTCTGACATATTCTGCATTCAAGAAATCGAGAACAAAATAACCATCATTCTTCAAAACATCAGAAACAGAACGGAAAACACTTTTGTCTTCTTCTTCCGTTTCAAAATATCCAAAGCTTGTGAAGAGATTGAAAACCGCATCAACAGGCTCATTCTCAATCTTATTTCTCATATCGTGAACTCGAAAGTTCAACGATTCAGATTCGAATTGTTTATCATAATTGATACTTTGTGCCGACAAATCCAAGCCAAGAACATCATAACCCAATTTATTAAGATATATCGAATGTCTGCCTTTTCCGCAAGCCAAATCAATTATTTTGGAGTTTTTTTCTAGTTTCAGAAAATCAGTCAAAAGATTCAAAAAATCTTCTGCTTCTTTGTAATCGTGATTTTT
The DNA here is from genome assembly GCF_032055105.1 of Epilithonimonas sp. Lineage (GTDB taxonomy): Bacteria > Bacteroidota > Bacteroidia > Flavobacteriales > Weeksellaceae > Epilithonimonas. Next base: position 60,453 of record NZ_DAMBRK010000017.1, on the reverse strand, counting down.
GTAGAGAATATGATAATATGGTGTATCAAACCATTCTTCGAACCATTGCATTCTACAAAATTAAGAAAAAAGATGCGAGACGTATAGATTATAGACAATAGATTTTAAAGGATTTTCATTTGTCTTTTATCTATCATCCAATAATCTATTATCTTTGCGCTATGAATACAGATAATCTGCAAATACAAATCAAAACTTTCTTTGGACTAGAACAGGTTTTGGCTGAGGAAGTTAAGAAATTAGGAGGAAAAAACGTTGAAGTTAAAAACCGTGCGGTCACTTGTGAAGGCGACCTTGGTTTTCTTTATAAACTTAACTATTCTTGCAGAACAGCCGTTAAAATCTTGGTTCCGATTATGGAATTCAAGGCTTACAACGAAACTAAATATTACGATAAGTTATTCAAATTTGAATGGGACCAGTTTTTGGAAAAACATCAGACTTTTTCGATTGATGCAACGGTGAATTCTGAGAGATTCAATCATTCTCAGTTTATGACTTTGAAAATGAAAGACGCCATTGTGGATTATTTTCAAGAAAAATATAAAGTAAGACCGAGCGTCAACAAAGATAATCCGGATATCAAATTCCATCTTCATATTGATAGAGAACTGGTTTCGATTTCTCTTGACAGCTCTGGCGATCCGCTTTTTAAACGTGGCTATAGAAAGGAACAAACGGTTGCGCCAATCAACGAAGTTCTTGCAAGCGGAATGCTACAATTGGCAGGCTGGGACGGAAAAGGCAATTTCCTAGACCCTATGTGTGGTTCTGGAACATTATTGATTGAAGCGGCGATGATTGCAATGGATTTGCCAGCTCAGACTTTCAGAAGATATTTTGCTTTTCAGAATTGGAAAAATTATGATTCAGAATTATTCAAAACGATCAAAGAAGTTCGACTGAATCGTGTGAAGGAATTCACTGGGAAAATAGTTGGTTACGACATCGATTCTGAAGCTTTGAACGTTGCTCACAACAATGTTGAATCTGCTGAAATGGAAGATATTATTACGCTTAGACATAAAAATTTCTTTGATTCTGAGAAAGATATGTTTCCTTTACTAATGGTTTTCAACCCGCCTTATGATGAGAGAATCACGATTAATGATGATGATTTCTACAAAAAAATCGGTGATACTTTCAAACAACACTACCCTAATACTCTAGCTTGGTTGATTTCTGCTGACTTAGATGCGCCTAAGAAAATCGGCCTCAGACCTTCTAGAAAAATCAAGTTATTCAATGGAAAATTAGAAACGAGATTTTTGCAGTATGAGATGTATGATGGAACAAAGAAAGTTCATAAAATCAAGGAATGATTTGGGATATTATTGATATGATTCTTAGATTTTTTGATCTTTTTCCAAATGGAAATGGAAAGAAGAAAGATAAAGAAGCAAGAGAACATTTCAAAAATTTGAAATGAAAATCATTTTCGTTCAGAAAAATCCAGATTTTCTCGTTTAGCAAATTCTACAGCAATTACAACAATTTGGTTTTGTTCTTCATCTAGAAAATAATGTAGATGATAGGGAAATTGTTTCAAAAGATGCATCCTAATGTCTTGATAAATTATATCATTCACATTAGGATTTTCTGTGATAAATATTTTTGCTTCCTTGATACTTTCTAAAAATTGTTTTGCAAGATTGGCACTGATATTTTTATAATAATCTCTTACTCTTTTGACATCAACTTTAGCAAGTTAGGTTATTACTATTTTATATTTTTTCATAAATCGTTTTCCAGATCATCGATGAATTGATCAAAATCGGTTGCGTTTTCAGGATTTTTTAAATAGTCAGCTTTTCTCTCGTTGAGAAGATTTTGAGTTTCTTTTGAGATTTGAAATTGATCACCAGAAGGAAGAATAATTACTTCTACCCTTTTCGCCTTAAAATCTTCTGGAAGTGTGATTTAGAAAGAATTATCTTTCACATCTACAAACTGTCTGATAGCATCCATAATCAATAATTTCTAAAACGAATTTACAAAATAATAGATTAATTCGGTCATTATTGTTAAAACTTCTTGTCTTCTTTTCAGAATCAATCCTTTTTCAATACTTTTGAAAATCATTATCAAACTACCAAATTGAATCCAACAATTTCCATCATCATAGCCATTTTCAACAGAAAAGACGAACTGTTTGAACTTCTTAATTCATTATCTCATCAGACTGATAAAGATTTTGAAGTCATTATTGTGGATGACGGTTCTAAAATTAATCTGCTTCCGACTGTGGAAACTTTTGAAAATCTGTTAGATATTCAGTTTTTTAGAAAAGATAATTCAGGTCCTGGATTGAGCCGAAATTACGGCGCAAAACGAGCAAAAAATGATTGGCTGGTTTTTGTAGATTCGGACGTGATTGTTGAAACAGATTATATCGAAAATATTAAGAAAAATCTGACAGAAAATCCAGCAGATGCTTTTGGTGGAGCTGACAAAGCACACAAAGGTTTTAATCTGATGCAAAAGGCAATCTCCTACTCTATGACTTCGGTTTTCACAACTGGCGGAATTCGTGGAAATAAAAATGCAGTGACGAAATTCCAACCGAGAAGTTTCAATATGGGAGTCAACAAAGAAACTTTCCTGAAAGTTGGTGGTTTCTCAGAAATGAGAATTGGTGAAGACCCAGATTTGTCGATGACGCTTTGGGAAAATGGATTTACAACAAGTTTCTATGATAATATCGGAGTTTATCACAAACGCAGAACAGACTTTGGAAAATTCTCGAAACAGGTTTATCAATTTGGTTGTGCGCGACCGATTCTCAACCAAAGACATCCGAAATATGTAAAACCGACATTTTGGTTTCCGAGCTTATTTTTGTTGGGATATTTAGTAGGAATTATTCATTATTTCGTTTGGGGAAATGGTTTGTTACTTTTTCTATATGGATTTTATACTTTTTTAGTTTTCTGCCACGCCTTGATTTTGACAAAAAATATCAGCATCGCTTCAATGGCTGTGATTTCAACTTACATTCAAATGTTTTCTTACGGTTACGGTTTTCTGAAGTCTTGGTTCAAGCTCAATATTCTGAAACAAACGCCAAGAGAAGCTTTTCCGAAGCATTTTCATTGATTTAATTAACATTTAGTTATTAGTTTCAAATAGTTACTTGGAATATTTTTTGTAAATTTTGATTTAATCAAAATCATAAAACTATGGCAAAAAATATTGCAGATCAATTTGTTGAAATCCTTGTAAAAACAGGAGTTAAACGTATATACGCTGTCACTGGAGACAGCCTTAATTTTTTAAATGATGCTATAAAACGTGAAGGTTCTATCAAATGGATTCACGTAAGACACGAAGAAGTAGGAGCATTTGCAGCGGCGGCGGAAGCTGAATTAGAAGGATTAGCTGTTTGTGCCGGAAGCTCCGGACCAGGCCACGTCCACCTAATCAACGGTTTGTATGAAGCTAACAGAGGAAATGTTCCAGTTCTTGCAATAGCATCTACATGTGAAAGTTCGGAATTTGGAACATCTTATTTTCAAGAAACTAATACCATCAAATTATTTGACGATTGTTCTGTTTATAATCAAGTTGCCAATACACCAGAGCAAGCTCCAAGAATGTTACAAGCTGCTCTACAACACGCTATTTCTCAAAAAGGTGTTTCTGTTGTGGGCGTTCCTGGTGATCTCTTCGAAGCTAAATCAGAAAAAAATATAAGTTCCGATCTCGTATTCAAAACAAATCCAAGAATCATTCCTTCTGAAGAAGAAACCAATTGGATTGCAGATCATCTTAATTCAGGAAAAAAAGTAGCCATTTATTGTGGAATTGGAGCTTCTGAAGCTCATACAGAAGTTATTGCTATTGCAGAAAAGCTGAAAGCGCCGGTTGGATATTCTTTCCGTGGAAAAATGGGTATTCAGTACAATAATCCTTATGAAGTAGGAATGACAGGTCTTTTAGGTTTACCATCTGCTTTCAAAGCAATGCATGAAGCTGATGTAATTCTACTCCTTGGAACAGATTTCCCTTATGTGAAATTTATGCCTGTTAACAAAGTCATTATTCAGATTGATGACAAGCCAGAACGCTTGGGAAGACGAGCCCAATTGACAAGAGGATTTGCAGGAAAAATCAAAGATTCATTAATCAATCTTTTGCCATTAATTAAAATCAATGAGAACCGAGATTTCCTTGATAAGCAATTAGAATTTTATCAAAAAGTAAAAAATAACCTACGATCTTACGTTGAAGACAAAGGTAAAGAAAACCATATCTCTCCAGAATTTGTTGCAGAAACAATCAATCTAAAAGCTAATAAAGATACCATTTTTACAGTAGATACAGGGATGTGCTGTGTTTGGGGAGCAAGATATCTGGAAGCAACTGGTGAGAGAAAACTTTTAGGATCTTTCAGTCACGGTACTATGGCGAATGCAATGCCAATGGCAATTGGAGCACAATTATCCAATCCGGACAAACAAGTAATCGCACTCTGTGGCGATGGCGGACTTTCTATGCTATTAGGAGATATCGCAACAATCAAACAATACAATCTTCCCATCAAAATTATAGTTTTCAACAACCGCTCATTGGGTATGGTAAAATTGGAAATGGAAGTGAACGGAATTCCTGATAATGAAACCGATATGGTGAATCCTGATTTCGGGTTATTAGCTCAAGCTTTTGGTATCAAAGGAATCAATGTTACAGATCCTGAAAAAGTGGAAACAGCAATACAAGATGCTTTAAATATTGATGGTCCTGTTTTGGTTAATGTTTTCACGGATCCTAATGCTTTGGCAATGCCTCCAAAAGTTGGCTGGGAGCAGATGAAAGGAATGGGTGTCGCGATGACAAGGATGATGCTAGATGGTAATTTCAAAGAAGTAGCTGATACGATTAGTAGTAATTATAAACATATCAAAGAAGTTTTGTAATATCAAAACCCGCTTATAAAATAACAAAAAACGCTTCAGAAATCTGAAGCGTTTTTTGTTATTTTCTCTCTGCCAATTTGCTCCAAGTATGGAGAATGTAAACGACAATAATTCCTAAAATCGCTGACGAAATGGAGAATATGAATTTGGTATTTTCATCATCAAGAAATCCTGAACGCCAATCGATAGCGTAGAAATTGATTCCAATAAAGATGATGAATAGAACCAAAAATACTTTATAAAACGTCTTCATTTTTCATTTAATATTTAAAAGTGAATATAATTTTGAAACAGTTGTGCAAAGTTAGCGGTAAATAATTTAATAGAGATAGCTAAAAGAATAATTCCGAAAACTTTTTGCAAAACTTGTAAAGAACCTTCTCCCATTTTTCTTTCTATCCAAGGTGCAATCTTCAAAACAAGATATACAAACATTGTGTTGAGAATGATTCCGCAAATGATATTAATATCGTGATATTCTGCTCTTAGTGATAATGTAGTTGTCAAAGTTCCTGCTCCTGCAATTAGAGGAAACGCAATCGGAACAATAGAAGCTGCTTGTGGTTGATTGGTCTTATGAATCTCTATACCCAAAATCATTTCTATCGCAATAATAAAAATCACGAAAGCACCTGCAATCGCAAAAGAATTAACATCTACTCCAATAAACTTTAGGATTTTATCTCCAATAAAAAGAAAAGCAATCATCAATAGCCCAGCTACAATTGCAGCTTTCTCGGATTCGATTTTTCCGAATTTTTGACGAAGGGAAACAATTATGGGAACCGAACCCAAAATGTCGATTACAGCAAACAAAACCATAAAAGCCGTCATTGTTTCTTTGATTGAAAACTCTTCTAAAAATTCCATAAACTCGATTTTAAAGATTTCGCAAAAATATAAAATATTTTTGACAATTTCTTAAAGTATCTTATAAACATCTTCTATTTCGTTCAATATTTCAGTTTGTTTTTCTTTGGAAGAATATGGAGAGTACTTTTCGATATTGGTTTTTGCTATTAATTGATTATACTTCTCAAGTTCACTCAATCCAAAATTATTTCTTAGATAATCGGAAAAAGTAGAAGAATAATGAGCTAAACAATACTCATCGGCATCAGTTTTCAACTCTTCAAAAGCTTTGAAAAATTCGGAAGGTTGACTTTCGTTTATTTTTTTATTCAGATAATTGAAATAAGAATCCGCTTCAAATTTCTTTTTATTTCTCAAAAGAGCTTCAGTTTCTTCTATATTCACAATTGGTTGAGCAGAAGTAGTTTTCTTTTCAAGAAGAAGCTTCTTTTTGTCTTTGATTTTCTTGTTGAAATAAAGAAATAAAAATGCACCAATTCCTACAATGGAAAGGTTTCCAAAAATAACAAACCAGCGGATATCTTTATGTTCTTTTACTTTCAGTTTTTCTGTACTTATAACAGGAGAGTCTACTTTCTCCAAAACATTATTAGTATAATCATTTACTTTCTGCAAAGTCGTTTTTGCATTAGCAATATCTTGAGCATTAAGCGCTTTGAGTGTCAAAAATTTGGAACCTACTTCAACATATTTTTCTTCTTTTGGATCAAAGTAAGAAAAGCTTTTCGTAGCAATTTTCAAATCGCCTCGTTTTTTGGGAATAATAATGTATTGTGCTTCCACTTCTCCTTCAATGCCTTTGGTTGTCGGAACAGAATTGTTCAAAATTTTAGGCTCAAAGATTTCATAATCAGGAGAAGGTAAAATTTTCGGAACAATTGAAGGTGAAAGATTGCCACAACCTGATACTTTCACAGAAATATTAAAAGCTTTGTTAATTTCAAGATTTTCTTTGCTTTTATCAGTCATTTCAATTTTAACATTGTACTTCCCCACCGCATCTTTAAAATTGTCAGGAGCGCCTTCTGGTAATTTTTTAACATTAAGTTTTACCTTATTGGAAACCAAACTATTTTTATGGTTCGTAAAAGGCACTTCCACAGGAGGAACATCCATAACCCCAGCTACTTTTGGTACAATTACAAACATCCCGATAATCTGCGAAGAATAGTTATTCTCAGAATCCTCTATTGACTCATCAAAGTTAGCAATTGAACGAATCGTAAGGTTTCTTACAGGCTCAAATTTGGCAGGTTCTAGATTTCTGAAATTTGAAATATTTCTTGAAAAAGCTTTTAAAATAACTACTGCCGGTTCGTCCATATAAACCTCTTTTTCCTCCACCTGCATGCTCAAGTACATACTTTTCGCAGGATTATTAGCAACTGCAAGAGGTTTTTTCTCTGCTTCTTTTACAAAAATATCGAAAGGTTCTGTTTTGTATATCTTACCATTAACTCTTACCAGAGCAGAACCAATTTTAATATTTCCAGTTTGTTTTGGCACCAATGCAAATTGATAAGCCATTTGATTGATTCTAATCTTTTTTACAGGGTCAATCAACGTGTTCTGCTCAGATCCATAATCGGAATTGAATTTAGAGAGATCCGGCATTTTCACAGGAGTTTCCTGAACTAAGTCTTCACCAAAAATCTCCAAAACTACTGTAAACAAAATTGGAGTATTTACTTTGGCTTCTGTTGTATTAAGCTCAGAATAAAAATTAACCTGAGCAAGGGAAAACACCGATGCTAATGTGAATAATATGTATAAATTTTTTCTTATCATTTACCAATCTTTTTCGTTGCTTTGTGGCATCGAATTGGCTTTTTTGTTTAAAATTTTTCTTGCAGTTTCTTTTTCACGATTTTCTATATCTCGCAAAATCATTTTTTCTGCTTCTTCCGGGATTTTATTTTCCTTTTTCTTAGGCTGATTCGGTTTTCCTTGGTCATTTCCTTTTTGATTGTCACCTTTACCGTCCTGCTGTTCTTTTTTCTGGCTACCTTTCTCAGAATCATCTTTGTTTTTCTGATCTTGATCACCACCTTTTCCTTTGTTCTGTTTTTGTTTCTGCTTATCCTTTTTCTCTTTGTCTTTCAGCATAGCAATCTCATAATTTTTTCGGATTGCTTCGTTATAAGGATCTTGCTTCAAAGCTTTTTTATACAATTCAGCTGCTTTATCAGGATGATTAAATTGCATCTGCACATTACCTTGATTATAAATTGCTGCTGCTTTTTCGTATTTGCTTTTCGTCAACTTTGTAGCTTTTTCATATTCTGCAGTTGCCTCTTCGTACTTTTTGCTTTTGAACAAAGCATTTCCGAGATTATAATGCGCTGTGTAGTTTCCGTTTTTTTCAGCTATGGCTTCCAGATATTTACTAGAAGAAGCCTCATATTCTTTGGCATCAAATTTTTTATTACCTTCATAAACCAAAGCATTATAACTCTTCTGCGCCATTAAAATTTGCGAAGAGAAAAGCATACAGAATACAGTAATAATAAATCTAAAATCCATTAATACAAAATTATCCGTTTTATTGTTAAAATCAACAGTTTAAAAGTTAAAATTGGGTTAAAAAACCCTATAAAACAAGGAAATACTGTAGATAAAAATCTACAGTATGAATAACAAAAAACCACCAAAAATCATTTTGATGGCTAGATTCACAGACTAATCTTTGATATTATATAAATTACAAAAAACCTTAATTAAATTAACTTAAATCATTACTAACAAACAACTTGAACTACTTAATCAAAAGCAATTTCTACCAATCTTTTTTCTTTAGAATCCAATAACTCCCTGCTATAAAAATAATTGACCAAATAATACAAGCAATTACACTTCCCCAAGGATATTCAAATTTGAATTGCATTCCTAACAATTGCGCCATATTTGTTCTCACTAATGGATTTGGAATCAGATTCGACATACTTTCCAGAGGCAAATAATCTGTGTAATATGTTGTTGAATTAAGTGCTTGAGCTCTTTGCAACTCCGTAACATTATGTTGAATACTAAATGAGTCAATAAAAATCAAGATTTTCTCCGCAAACCAAAACATAAAGAATCCAAGAAATACAAAAATCGATTTTCTGAAAAGAATAGACAGAAACATCAAGAATGAAAAGAAACTAAACAACTTCAAAAAGTAATTGAATACAAAATAGATTTCTTTAAAAATCAAATCACTTTCTTGAGTCGAAGAATAACTTTTGCCTAGAATAAAAGCTAGAACAAAAACAATCAACGTAGAAAAACCAGTAAAAACCAAGATTGTCAAAAGTTTTGAAAAAATAAATTCTTCTCTACTCAGTCCATCAATTAGATTCTGCTTGAACATTCTATTGCTAAATTCCTGACATATAGAGAAAACAATAATACAACCAAGGAAAATTTTTAACAATCCCACAATATAAGTGGTGAAATTCCAAACTCCGGGAAAATTATACATTCCCTGCTCTTTCAAGTTTACTTTATTTCCGAAAATATCAAAATCTATCAGACCAATGAAAAGCAATGCAATCAAAACGATGAAATACAATCCGGCAAAAACCTTAAAAGGTCTGTAATTTAGATATTTAAGGTATTCTAATTTTAATAATCTTATCATGAGTTGGATTGTTTTACAAGTTCTAGGAATTGAGTTTCAAGGCTCTCTTTTTTCTTCTGAAGATGAGACAAAGAAATTCCTTTTTCGAATAGTTTTTTATTAAGTTCTGATGCAGAAATATCATTAGAAATTTGAGCAATAATAAGATTATCTCGTTCTTTTACAGAAGAGAAAATCCCGAAAGATTCTAAAGCAGAAACAAGCTCAGAAAGATTATCCGCTTTCAGTTCAAAGAATCCTTTTGTATTACTCATTGCATCCACAGAACCTGAATAAATTGCATTTCCCTGTTTCAAAACGATAACGTGGGAACAGATTTTCTCGATCTCGTCCAAAAGATGGCTCGCCACAATAATCGTAGTTCCTGATTTTGCAATCGAATTGATAATATCTCTGATTTGAATAATTCCTTCCGGGTCGAGTCCGTTTGTAGGCTCATCCAGAATCAAAACCTCAGGATTCGCAAGCAAAGCTGAAGCAATTGCCAAACGTTGCTTCATCCCCAAAGAATAAGTTCGGAAAGCATCTTTTTTCCTTGAAATCAGATTGACAACTTCTAGAACTTCATCAATTCTATTTTTAGAAACGCCTTTGATTTCAGCAACGATTTCAAGATTCTTTTCCGCACTCAGATAAGGATAGAAATTCGGTTGCTCGATAATTGCGCCGATTTTTTTGAGTGTATTTGTATCAGTTCCTTCTTTTCCAAACCACTTCCAGCTACCGGAAGTTGGATTGATTGTAGAAAGTAACATCCCGAAAGTGGTAGATTTTCCGCTTCCATTTGGTCCGAGAAGACCATAAACATTACCTTTTTCTACATCGAAGGAAATATTATTAACCGCAATGTGTTTAAACTTTTTGGTCAAATTTTTTACTTCCAGAATTTTTTCCATAAAAGATATTTATATACAAGTCTGATTCTTTACTTGATTGTTACTTTGATTTGTACAGTTTTTGTTTAAATTCATAAAAACATTTTAAAATGATTCAAAATATCACAGAATTTTCTAAAAAACTAGACGTTTCCGAAGAAAGCATCAAACAATTTATTCAGGATTTTAATTTGGAAATTTCTGATTGTCTTTCTCCGAATCTCAATATTACCCAAATTTTTGAAAAATTCGCTACAGAAAATCAAGAATTTTTGAAAAAATATGATGAAGATTTAAATAGTGAAAAAACAACTGATGATATTTCAAAAAAAATCAATCAACCCAAAGAAAAAGTTGAAGAAATCATTCAAAATCAATTTCCTAATATTTACGACAACGGAATTTATAAATCATCGATATCAACTTTTAATATAGATAATCAACTCGGTGGAAATTATCAGTTTGTTTATAATTATTTCGGAGATAAAACAGAACTCAAACAAAGGGATTTCATTGGTTATAGAGATTTGTTTTTCTACATTTCTGATATGTTGGAACCTTTTCTTAATCCGAAACAATCGGAGAATTGGGGAATACAGAAAGCTGTAGGAATTGTAGTTTATGGACCTCCGGGAAGTGGAAAAATATTCTGGGCAAAAAAAATTGCTGAAATGATTGATTTTGATTTTTTTGAAATTCGAAAATCTCAGTTGAAATCAATTTTAATTAATGATAAACAATCCAACTTCGAAGAATATCTTTCCCAAATGCTCAAAAAAGAAAAGACGATTCTGTTTCTTGAAAATTTTGATGAAATAATGATGCAAAGACAGGAAAATCAAATCATCAATACAGATTATGAAGACGTCAAAGAAAGTACGCTTCATAACATCGAAAAGTTTGAAAAAGAAAACATACTGATGATTGGTTCAGCAAAAGAACTGATTGGAATAGAATCCGAGATTTTGGCTCCGGGAAGATTTGATGTTTTGATTCCTGTTTTCCCTCCAAATAAGCAAGAACGAGCAGAAATGTAGCTTTTCAATATGAAAAAGAACCTCAATGAGAATGCAACTTTACTTAAAATATTAAAAAACAACAAAGCTGATGAAATCCCTTTTTGGAAAGAAACCGCTGAAAAAATGAAGGTATTTTCCAATACAATGCTTGTCGATTTCACACAAAGTCTCAAAAAGCGAATCCGAAGTCTTTATTTGAAAAACAAAACAGAAAACATCCAAATCAGCCACGGAATTTTGGAAGCCTGTTTAAGAGAATCCGCATCTAAATTAACCGAAGAATATCTCAATAATGTTCAGGAATTTTTATCTGAAGCTAAAGATAATTCTTATGATCGTTTTGCAGGAAGAATAGAAGATTTGAAGCAAGAACTCGAAGCTTACAAAGCGAAAGAAGAACCAGTAAGAACAATTGGATTCAATATTAACGATGAATAAAAAAAGCCTGAATAATTAGGCTTTCGTTTTATAAAAATTTTGGATTTTGTCGGTTCGGTTTTGGACTGTCAACGTTATCAATTTGTTTTGAAACCGCCATTGCTGCAACCAAATCATTCAACATAGAACTTGCTGCTGTTGGTGTATTAGGCAACAAAACAAGATTTGAACGATTGTTCGCACCAATGGATTGCAACGTATCATAATGCTGTGTCACAACAATAAGAGCTGATGCTTCGTGCGGTTCTATCTGAACACTGTTCAACATTTTCACAGATTCTTCCAGACCTTTCGCAATTTCTCGTCTTTGGTCTGCAATCCCTTGTCCTTGTAGTTTTTTGGATTCAGCTTCAGCTTTTGCAACCGCAACGATTCTGATTCTTTGTGCTTCAGATTCGTATTCTGCGGCTGTTTTTTCACGTTCAGCAGCATTGATTCTGTTCATTGCGTGTTTTACTTGTTCATCTGGATCAATATCAGTTACCAAAGCTTTGATTATATCATAACCATAACTATTCATCGCTTCCTGAAGTTCACCTTTTACAGCAACTGCAATGTCATCTTTTCTAACAAAAACATCATCCAGTTTCATTTTCGGGACTTCTGCTCTTACCACATCAAAAACAAATGATGTAATCTGTGCTTCCGGATTTTCCAATCTGTAATAAGCGTCTCCAACTTGAGTTCTGATGACCTGATACTGAACAGAAACTTTCATTTTGATAAAAACGTTATCCAAAGTTTTTGTATCAATCATTACATCCAACTGTTGGATTCTCAGATTCATTCTTTTGGAAATCTGATCAATAAAAGGAATTTTAAGATGTAATCCTGCGTGTCTCACGGAGTGGAATTTCCCCAAACGTTCAACAATCGCAGCAGTTTCCTGTTTGACAGTAAAGAAAGAAGCGAATAATGTAATCAGTCCAAAAAAGACGATAATCAATATAAATATCATAGTGTTCAATTTTTCTTAAAGATAGCTTTTTCTGAGGAGAAGTACAAGTTTAAATTTAACATTGAAGACTTGCAACTGATATTATTAAAACATCAACATAATCAATAAAAACAAAAATTAAACCCATAAAAATAATTAACCAAAAGCCATTATTGATAAAGATTTTCTAAATTTGTTATAATAATAATCTAATATGAAGAAAAAACTACTATTTGCTTTTGCAGGACTTGCGATAGCAACATTTTTTAAAGCTCAAAATGTATCAGTTTTCAATGATGTTCCTTTTTACAGTATGTATCATTATCTAGGAGAAGGGCAAACAATGCCACCAGAAGCCTATTCTCAAATTCCAGCAGGTGCAATACGTTTACATGCTTATGAACAAGATATCATTTCCAGAAAATTAACAGATACAGAAATTGCATCCATTGGAAGCAGCGTAAAAATGAATATTGTTTTGACAGCCGCCTGTGATAATTATGATAGACTTGCAGGTGTTAACTTAGTTTTAGTTCCAAAAGGAAGCACAACTTATACTTTTGACCAGGCTGATATTAAACGTATCGAGGTTGGACGTTTTATCACACCTTTCATGAATAAAAATGCTACAATAAAGCAAGTTCCTTATAGTTATCAGGTAGATAATATATCCAATATTTTACACGATACAGCCTTATCATCGATTTATGATTTTTGGATTGAGTTTCGCGCAGACGGTTATTCCGCAGCAGCTAACACCCAAGTTGCAGGTTGCGCAGATAGAACAGATGTTTTCCGTGGGAATTTAGAATTTGTTACAAGTGGAACTGTTAATCCAACACAAAACTTCTTATTACCTTTATCTTATCGTCAAAACTTAAACAATTACAATGCTACTGATGTTCCGGGAGAAACAACAAGATTGGTAACATTTACATTAGATCAAGCAGTTCCAAATGCTTCTTTACATTTAATCACTTCCAATCATGGTTCCAATTCTGGAGGCGAAGAGTATGTAAAAAGAATTCATAATGTTTATCTTGATGATCAATTAGTAAGTCAATATATGCCAGGCGGCAAAAACTGTGAAGATTACAGACAGTACAACACCCAAGGAAATGGAATCTACGGATCGACAGCAAAAACCTTAAGAGGTTGGATCTCTTGGAACAACTGGTGTCCTGGTGATGTAATCCCAAACCGCGAGGTTAATCTTGGAAACTTATCCGCTGGCACACACACTATCAAAATAGATGTTCCAGATGCCGTTTTTGCAGCACAACAAGGTTACTTTCCTATATCAATGTATATTCAGAATCAAAAGAACGGCGATGTAATATGTGCTGCTCCTTATGATTTTAAAATAGCAAGCCAAGTAAGTACAAAAGTTGACCTTGAATGGAAAGAATCTGGATCATCCAACCAATGGCAAACACTTTGGGGAAGGAAAAACATTTTCGCCGCATCGGGTCAAGAAACTTATCGCGATATTGAAAACGAACCCAAAGATTCTCGTAGCGATCTAAATTTGAACTGGTTTTATGAAACCTATGTAAAATCAAAATGTGCCGATGACAAAAGTAGTGTTTGGTATGGTCCCCTTTACACAAGTCAAATCAAATTGGGAACCGATGAAGTCAATACAAAAAAGTCTTCTGTCTATCCTAATCCAGTAAAAAATTTTATCAATATTAGCTCCACAGCGAAAGTGAATAAAGTTTCTGTTTATAATGTTGATGGTAAAATTTTGTTAGAAGACTCCTCTACCAAAATTAATCTTTCAAAGTTACAGTCAGGAGTTTACCTTGTAAAAATTGATTTCACTGACGGTAAATCAGAAACACAAAAGATTATCAAACAATAATCATTGTTTTAAAATATTGTATTCAAAATCCTGCAATCATGCAGGATTTTTTATGTCAAACCAAAATATTTAATTTTGATAAACGTTTATTAATAATGAAACATTTCGTTTTTCTATTTTTTATCTCTCTCATTTCTTGTAAGAGTTATACTTCGCAAGCAGATTTCTCCACTTATTCTAACAAAAATCAAGTTGAAATAAAAAAGATTAATAACTTCCGATATTTAGGGGGAATTAAAAATACTGAAGGAAAAATACTAAAAGACAGCTTAATTTACAGAAGCGGAAATCTTCATGAACTTAAAAAATCCTCTTTTGATGAATTTGAAAAACTGAAAATCAATAAAGTCATTGATCTGAGAACAAAAGAAGAAATCAATAAAGCACCAGATCAACTTCCAACTAACATCATTTATGAAAATCATCCTGCTTTTGAAGATGAAAATGGAGAGTTAAAGGATGCAAAAAACAAGTTCTGAAAGGACAATTCCATAAAGCGGATGCAGATAAGAGAATGACCGAATTCTACAAAGATTACGTTTCAGAAAATCCCGAAGTGATCAAGAAAATAATTACTGAAATTTTAGATTCGGAGCAACCGATTCTTTATCATTGTACTGCGGGTAAAGACAGAACAGGAATGATAACAGCATTGATTTTAAAAATTTTAAAGTTCGATAATGTTGTAATTTTTGAAGAATACCTTCAATCTAATAATCTCCGTCAATCTATCATTCAAAAAAGATTGAACCTTGCTAATAACTTACATTTTATTTATCCTAAATTAGATATTGGTGTTTTAGAAAAAACAGGTTGGATAGAACGGAATTATCTTCAATCTGCCTTTGACGAGATTGATGAAAAATATGGTTCCACGGACAATTACATTCATCAAGTTTTGGGAATTTCGGAAGAGAAAAGAGAGATTTACATTAAAAAATTTTTACAATAAAAAAAGCAATCCAATTGGACTGCTTATTTTTTATCTGTTGACTTGTTATCTGTTTTATTTTTTTTCCTCCCTGAATTGATTAGGCTTTGATTAATAATATATTCCAACTGCCCATTCACACTTCGGAATTCATCCGAAGCCCATTTCTCCAATAATTTATACATATCATCATCCAATCGTAAAACAAAACTCTTCTTCATCAATACTCAATTTTGATTAATTATAAAGTGTTCCCGCATTCAAGATTGGCTGAGCAGCTTTTTCACCACATAGAACCACCATTAGATTACTTACCATTGCTGCTTTTCTTTCGTCATCTAGCTCTACAATATTTTCCGCAGACAATTTCTTCAAAGCCATATCAACCATTCCCACGGCACCTTCAACAATTTTTGCTCTTGCTGCAACAATCGCTGTTGCTTGTTGTCTTTGCAACATTGCTCCGGCAATTTCCGATGCATAAGCCAAATGGCTGATTCTTGCTTCTTGAACAATAATTCCTGCTGTGGAAAGTCTATTTGTTAATTCTTTTTCTAGAATATGATTAACATTATCGCCACCATCACGCAATGTGATTTCCGCTTTTTCATCTTCCAAATTATCATAAGGAAAACTCACCGCCAAATGTCGAACAGCCGCTTCACTTTGTATTCTCACATATTCCATATATCGTTCTACATCAAATGCAGCTTTGTAAGTATCACCAACTTTCCAAACGATAACAGCCCCGATTTCTATAGGATTTCCCATTTTATCATTCACTTTCAATGTTTGTCCTTGAAGGTTTTCTGAACGAAGACTCATTCTCTGCGTTGAATATAAAGGATTAATAAAAAATAAACCATTAGCTTTTACAGTTCCAACATATTTACCAAAAAAGCTAAGAACTCTAGAATGATTTGGCTGAATAATCATCAAACCTTTCAAAAAGAAGATAAATGCAACAAAAGAAAGAACTCCAAAAATCACCGAAATAGGATTATTGTTACTAGCTCCGCTGATAACAAGATATATTCCCAATACAAAAAGAATAAGGCTAATTACTAATGCTAAGAAGCCAGACAAAGGTTTTACAATTTTTTCCATAGTATTTAATTTGATATTAATTTGATATCATAAATATACTATTTATTTTAATACAAAAAATAAAAAAACCGAACTTATTAAAAGTCCGGTTAATTAATTTTATCTAACCAAGTTTAAGGCTCTACTTGTGTTCTTTTCTCCTGTTTTTCGTTCAGTTTTTTATATTTAAACCAAGCGACTATAGACAATGCTAACATATAACCAATACTGATGTAAACCCAAAGTGGCAATGGAATTGGGTCTCCTTTTGCGTAAGAGTGCAATCCTGACAAATAGTAATTAACTCCAAAATAAGTCATTACCATTGAGCAGAACGCAAACATCGTCACCACGTGGAAAGTATATCTACCTCTCAATCCCGGAACTAATCTCATATGGATTACAAAAGCATAAATCATAATCGAGATAAAAGCCCAAGTTTCTTTCGGGTCCCAGCTCCAATAACGTCCCCAAGATTCATTCGCCCAGATTCCTCCTAAGAAGTTTCCGATGGTTAAGGCTAATAATCCGATATTAAGAGACATTTCACTTACAATGGCTAATTCCTTTAATGTTGTATCGTTATGTCTTTTGAAAGCCTCTTTGTTGGAAATTACATAGAAAATTAATGAAATCATTGCAATCAACATTGACAATGAGAAGAATCCATAACTCGAAGTAATAATCGCAACGTGAACAACCAACCAATAAGATTTAAGAACCGGAACTAATGGTGTAATCTGTGGATCCAACGCAGAACCACCGTGAGCAAATCCCATCATAATTACCGCAACCAAGAATCCGGCAGCGGGAATCAAAGTATTGGAGTTTCTGTACAAGGCATATCCAGCAGAAATCCCAACCCAAGAGATGAAAATAATTGCTTCATAACCATTACTCCACGGCGCGTGACCAGAGATATACCATCTTCCCACCAATCCTAAGAAATGGAAAATGTAACCAATCGCACCAATGTAAATCAATGTTTTGATAATGATGTTAATAATTTTATTAGGTTTAAACAATTGTACAAAACCTAAAATCAACAACAAACCTCCAATAATCGTATAGAAAATCAACAGTTTGAAGTTGATATCTAATTTATTCATCAAGACTTCAATTTTAACTTTGGTTTCAGAAGGTACTACATTCTTACCCCATTTTTGTTGATACTCCTCTACTTTTTTCAGTTCCGCATCCGCTTTCGCCCAACTTCCGCCTTGTGTTGCCAAAAGTACACTTGATAAATATGGTCCTAAAACAACCTGTGCATTTTCATCAGCTTCAAAATTTGGAGTCATTACAGAACTCCAAGTGTGATTCGGGTCATTTTTTACAGGAACAGTTCGGAAATATTGGTAAGACATAATCCCATTCAACACTTGAACTTTGTCATTTAATTTAATAACAGCTTCGTCATATCTTGTTCTTTCAGACGCTTTTTTACGGAAAGCATCATCATAATCATCTTCCAAAACAAAACGTAGATTTCCGTTTTTATCAGCCGGGAATAATTTAATCAAACTTGTATAACCTTCGTCCGTAGCTTTTGTTTTAGCTCTAAGGTCTTTTCCAACTTTACCAGCAGTTTCAATTTTAATGATATTCACCTGAGCCCAAAACATTGGGTCAATCGTAGCTGCCAAAAACCATTGGTTCGCATCCAAATCCTGGAATTTGGAACGTAAAGTCAATTTATGTAAAATATCAAGCGCCTGTGTGTTGGCAGGAACAATACGCCCTTCATAATTTTGAACCAATAAAGAACCGAATTTATCCGCGTGTTCTTTATTGATTGTAATATTCTTCACCATCTCGTCCGCATCCAAAACCATTGGATTTTTATTCGGAGAAGCTGGCTTTGCTTCGGTAGAATGAGAATGACCTTCGTGACTTCCGTCTGTTCCGTGCATATCAATTTCCTGAGCATTAAGCCCGAAACTTAATAAAATCAAAAGAACAGCTGTTGCTTTTTTCTTACTGATGGTTTTCAACATTTGATTCAAGCTCCAGAATCTAGAACCTTTCCAGAACATCGTCACAAACATTCCTAAAAACAAGAATGCATAACCAATATAACTAATCAAAGTTCCCCAGAAATCGTGATTCACAGAAAGAACTGTTCCTTTTCTGTCCGGGTCAAAACTCGCTTGGAAGAATCTATAACCTTTATAATTAAGAACGTGGTTCATATAAATATTGTAAGGCGTTTCTTTTCCTTCATCCACAATTCTAACGTGAGATTCGTAAGCTGACGGCGAAGAACTCCCCGGATAAGTTTCCATTACAAATTTTTCCAATTTAAGTGCAAAAGGCTGTGTGAAATAAATTTTCGGTCCAAAACCTAGCATTATATCAAGACCATCCACTTTGATTTGTTTATAATTATTCGGATTTCCTTTTTCTACTATAAGGTCAACAATTTGTTTTGATTTTGGTCCTGCCACTTCTACTTTCAGCATATCAGGAACATCTTTATCTTTTTGCTTGTCACCTTCGTAAGCCATCAATTTTCCACGTTTTGTTCCTTCCGGAATTACTAATTTCAATTGGTCAATTGTATAAAGACTTCTCAAAACCAAAGGCTGGAATTCATCTTTCTTAGTTGTTCCAGTTGCCTGAGTTGCCATCGTCATATAAGCTGCGTCAGTTGGAGTTTTGATGTAAAGTTGTCCGTCTTTTTTCTGGAATTCAACAGCGCCTTCGATAGCAGTTCTATTATAACTTACCAAAGTTCCATTGATATTCTGAACCTCGCCTTCGCCTAAATAAATATTCTGACGACCGCCCATATCGCTTGTAGAAACTAAATGAAGAAATTCTTTCCCATTATTATCAACAGTCAAACTATCTTTTTTTCTTTGAATATATTCCAAAGCTTTCACGACAATTTTCTCTTTTCCAAGGAAATCATAAGTAGCTTGAAAATCGTGATGAAGAGGCGACATCAAGTAAGGAACATCGTGATAATTCTGCTGTTCTCCTTTTTCTTCAATTTTGATTTTAAAGAAATGTTTGTCAGTTACAATCTCATTATTAGTTTCTCCTTCACGGATGTGCATTGTTCCTTCGAAACTAATATAACGAGTGATTGCTCCACCTATGAAAATCAGAATAAACGCCAAGTGAAAAACCAAAATCGGCCATTTTTCTCTTTTCCAAAGTCTATATCTTCCAATGTTTCCAATGAAGTTTAAAATCAATAAAAACATAATGGCTTCAAACCATTTAGCTTCATAAATCAATGCTTTTGCAGTAGGTGTTCCGTAATCGTTTTCGATAAAAGTTGCAACTGCCATAGAAATTGCGAAAGCCAGAAGCAAAACTGCCATCGTTCGCGTAGAAATGAGAATATCCTGAATCTTTTTCATAAGTTAGATATCTAATATTTTATTTGTCAGAGTCATCGCTCGGGCATTATTTACGGGCTTTGTAAATGGCGATTTTTATCTGAAAATTTAGAATCCACAAAAATAAGGATGATAAACCAGAAAGGCATCAAAAAAAACTGTTTTTTGTCATTGTTGAAAGGTGAAAACGTTATTTTGAAACGTTCTTAATAAGCCTTTTCAAACTGATAATTAGAGTGCTAAAAATTCATATAATTTTAAGAAAAATTAAAAATAACTCTCAACAATATATATGACTAATAAAAAACATTAAATTTGCATCTATTGACCTTTTTTTGAAAATGAACAACGAACAAAATACGACCTCAAACTCAAGCAAAATCATCTCAAAGCCAAGGATAATTTCGGGCGTTACGCTCATCATATTATCCATTGTTTTGACACTTTCTTTCGTCTCTTATCTGATGAACTGGAAAGCGGACCAAAGCCAAGCCGGAACAATGACTGACAAAACTGTACAATCTTCCAATCTTTTTGGGAAAATCGGTGATTGGCTGGGTAATCTTTTTATTTTTGAAAGTATTGGTGTAGCAGCGTTTGTTGTGGCATTTTTGTGTTTTGTTTTTGGAACCTTGGTTTTTAAGAAGAATTATTTCAAACCTTGGAAAACCATTTCGCACAGTTTGTTTTTCATTTGCTGGACTCCAATTTTCTTTGGTGCAGTTACTAATGGTGAAGGCGTTCTTGGCGGCGTTTATGGTTATCAGATTATGGATTATCTCAAATCTTACATCGGTTCTGTCGGACTTTGGCTGGTACTTTTAGTAAGTTTCACTTTATATTTTGTTTTGGAATTTAATCTAAGACCAAGTTCTATCAAAAATAAACTGAATGACATTAATGATAATACATTCGGGAAATTGAAAAGTCTAATGCCTGATTCTGAAGAAGAATTCGAAGCAGATGAGGAACTGGAAAAAGAAATTGTTCCAGAGAATATTTCTGTTAATACAAATCCTGTTAAAACTGACAATGATTTCAGTAATATTAAGGTCACTCAGGATTTTGAGCCCATCAAAACTCCAAATCAAACAAGCTTTAAAGAAGATATCAAAGAAACGATTAAAGAATCTGTTCCAGAACCAATTGTTTTGTCTTCTACTCCATCGGAACCTCAAAAACCGATTTTATCAACTCCACTTCCAAAAGTTGAAGATGATTTTTCCTTCAATGTGGAAATCAAAAAAGATGAAGATTTTGAAGTTGCGACACCTGAAAATAAATCTGACGATTTAGTTAGCAAACACGGTTTATATGACCACAAATTGGATTTAGCAAAATTCCAGATGCCTTCTGTTGAATTACTGAAAGATTATGGAAACGAGGAAATCACTATTAATAAAGACGAACTTGAAGAAAATAAAAACAGAATTGTTGGTTTATTAAAAACTTTCAACGTAGGAATTTCTGAAATTAAAGCTACGATTGGTCCAACAGTTACACTTTACGAAATTGTACCCGAAGCAGGAATCCGAGTTGCGGCGATTAAAAAATTACAAGACGATATTGCGTTAAATCTTTCCGCACTTGGAATCAGAATCATTGCACCAATGCCAGGAAAAGGAACAATTGGAATCGAGGTTCCAAGAAAAAATCCGACAATGGTTTCGATGCGTTCGGTTGTTGCTTCTCCAAAATTTCAATCTGCTGATATGGATTTACCAATCGTTTTTGGTAGAACAATTTCTAATGAAGTTTTCGTAGCAGATTTAGCCAAAATGCCTCACTTATTAATGGCCGGAGCAACTGGACAAGGTAAATCGGTTGGTATTAATGCAATTCTGACTTCATTAATTTACAAAAAGCATCCAAGCGAATTGAAATTCGTAATGGTTGACCCGAAGAAAGTAGAATTGTCACTTTATTCAAAAATTGAAAGACATTATTTGGCAAAACTACCTGATACGGAAGATGCAATCATTACAGATAATGCAAAAGTAATCAACACACTGAATTCGCTTTGTATAGAGATGGATGACCGTTACGAATTGCTAAAAAATGCGTTCTGTAAAAACATCAAAGAATACAATGCGAAGTTTGCTCAAAGAAAACTGAATCCAGAAAATGGACACAGATATTTGCCTTACATTGTTCTAGTTGTGGACGAATTTGCAGACCTTATTATGACTGCAGGAAAAGAAGTGGAACATCCGATTGCACGTTTAGCGCAGTTAGCGAGAGCCATTGGAATCCATTTAATCGTTGCAACTCAAAGACCTTCCGTTAACGTAATTACCGGTATGATTAAAGCCAACTTCCCTGCGAGAGTTGCTTTCCGTGTAATTTCCGGAGTAGATTCCAAAACTATTTTGGATTCGCCTGGAGCGGAACAATTGGTTGGAAAGGGAGATATGCTTTATTTCAACGGAAATGATTTGACTCGTTTACAATGTGCATTTGTAGATACGCCGGAAGTGGAAAGAATTGCAGAATTTGTCGGTGAGCAAAAAGGTTATTCTGACGCTTATCTTCTACCAGAATATTCCGGAGAAGATGCAACTTCAACAGTTGGTGCTTTTGACCCGAATGAGAAGGATGCTTTGTTTGAAGAAGGCGCAAGAATCGTGGTTTCTACACAACAGGGTTCAACATCAATGTTACAAAGACAACTGAAATTAGGATACAACAGAGCCGGAAGGATTATGGATCAATTAGAAGCTGCTGGTGTTGTTGGAGGTTTCAATGGTGCGAAAGCGAGAGAAGTTTTGATTTCTGATTTGAATTCGCTTGAGAGATTGTTGGATGAGTTGAAAGGAAGGTAATTTTAAGAATTTAATATAACTAAAGCGCTAAATATTTTTTTAGTGCTTTTTTATTTGATATTGTTTTATTTCGGATATTTGATTTCATTCTAATCAATAAAAAGTATGATATTAAAAAAAATATATGTATTAATCTTTTCAACATATTTATTTTTGTTATCGCACAAGATAAAAGCTTTAGACCAACTTATGTTTTTAAAGGAAATTTAAAGAACCAATCAAAAGAATATTCTATTAAAATGAATTTTTTAGTTCTTATAGATTCTTCAATTGTTGGATCTTACTATTACAAAGCCCAAAATGGAAGTTTAAACTTAGCTGGAAAATTAAATAGTGACAATTCCTTTATTTTATCAGAATGGTTTGAAAATAAAAACACAGGAACATTCAAAGGAAATTTTTCTAAAAATAAAATGAAAATATATGGAGTTTGGAAATCAGAAAAAGGCGAATCCTATACCTTTAAGTTAAATCAAATCAAAGATGAATCTTATTGGAATATTATTAAAAAGAATAGAAGTTTATTTGAATATACAGATTTAGCTTCAATAGAAACTATAAATAAAAAAAAGGTTTTAAGCGTTGATTTAGCCAATCAAAAACTAACAAAATTACCAAGCTATTTTAATTACCTTTCTAAGATTGAATCAATAAATTTACTAGGAAATAAATTTGAAAAATTTCCAATTATTTTGACCGAATTAACTACTCTAGATGAGATTTCTTTGAGTACTAACCAATTAAAAGAAATCCCCTCAAATATCAAAAATCTTAAAAATTTAAAAATATTAATATTAAACAATAACAGATTAACAAAATTACCAAAAGAAATTGGTCAATTAAGAGAGTTAAAATATTTAGAGTTAGGAAATAATTATTTAACAGAACTTCCTATTGAAATAAAATCATTAACAAGACTTGAAGAAATTCATTTAGAAAAAAATGATTTCTCGGAAATTGAAAAAAAGAAAATTAAAAATTTAATTCCCAATTGTGTAATTCATTTCTAATACAAAATGATTAAATACTATTTTAAATCTTCATTTCTTTTCATAATTTCGTTCTAAATTTTTTAGAAATCAATGTCCACACACGAATTATTATACAAAGCCATAAAAATCGCTACCAAAGCCCACAAAAAACAAACCGACAAATACGATGCACCCTACCTTGGGCACGTTTTCCGAGTGATGAATGCCGGAAAAACAATCGATGAAAAGATTGTCGGAATCCTTCATGATGTTGTGGAAGACAATCCAGATTACCCTATAGAATATCTGAGAGAAAAAGGTTTTCCAGAACACATCCTTGAAGCTATCGAATGTCTTACAAAAAGAGAAGAAGAACATCTGGATTATGATGCCTTCATTGCAAGAATTGAAAAAAGTCCACTGGCAATTGCTGTAAAGCTGAATGACCTCAGAGATAATATGGATTTAACAAGATGTACAGAACTTTTACACGAAAGAGACCTAAAACGTTTCAACAAATATCTTAAAGCTTATCTTTATCTTTCTGAGAAATATTAGTATAAAAATTTTCTCTTGCAGATTTAGCAGATAACGCAAATTTACAATCTGCACAATTAGCTAAATCTGCAAGAGTTTTTTTAATCCACCATTGGAATCACAAAATCCTTCTCATCATCCGAAGAATCCAACGTGAAATTCAATGAGAAATAAAGGAAGTGGAAATTATCATTCCCTTTTGCAGAAAACTCCCTTTGGAACATATAACCAGTTGTGGCGGAAACGGTATTATTGAACTGATAACCAAATCCCGCAAAACTTCTGTTTCTTTTTAAATTCGGAACTTTTGAACCAAAAAACAACTCCTCAAAAGCATTCACAAAGAAGGTTTTCTCCTGCACTTTATCATTATTAATAGGAATTGTGGTACTCAATCTATATCGGAAACGGTTTGCTTCGGTATGTTCTCCGGTTTGGCTGGCGTAGAAAAATCGGTGTTCCGCTCGTCCTCTGTGGTCAAACTTCACCCTACCCCATTTCTGCGTAAACGTATATTGCAACCACATCCTGAATTCTTCCTGAGAAATCTTCATTTTCTCATATGTTCCATATCTTCCAATACCTACAAAAATCTGATGATTCTTGATATAGTTATAACCAATTCCACCCTTGGTTTCGTAGTAATCAATTACCGTATAATCTCGTCTAGCTCTGGTTTGTAGCTCTACATAAGCCATCCATTTGGGGTCCATCTTATACGTAAAAGACATCATATTAAAACCAGAAAGATGGTCTTGCGCCAATGCAAAAACACCTAAAAACAGAAATACAAAACCGAACTTTTTCACGTTGCAAAGATAATCAAATACAACATTCGCAATGATAATTTTTTGGGCGAAACCCTTTGTTTTTGCTCACGAGCTTTAATTACTAAATTCCCATTTCCAATTCAGCAAAAACAAGCGGGTCGGGCTGTCCGTTTATATCTTTTTGTCTTAGAAAGTTTCTCCATTTGAAACACGTCTTCAGAAAAGACAAAAAGGATAACCACTACCATCCCTTACGCAACAATTGTACAATCCAAACAAACTTTAAACACAGAATCTTATGCAGTCCGACTTATCTCAATTTTTTATTTATTTTTATTTGAATCGAAGAACCACATCGTTAGGTTTGGGAGCCCTTCGACAAGCTCAGGATAAACTACAGACGGATTAAGCAGCCCAAATTAAATTACAAAAAAAACCTTTCAACAGAATTGAAAGGTTTTATAAATATTTCGAATATATTATTCTATCCTAATAAAAGCGTCAAAGGACTTTCTAGATAAGTTCTCAACGTTTGCAAGAACTGAGCTCCTGTTGCACCATCGATTACTCTGTGGTCACAAGCAAGAGACAATTTCATAGTATTTCCAACCACGATTTGTCCGTTCTTAACGATTGGTTTCTCGATGATTGCTCCTACAGATAAGATTGCAGAATTCGGCTGATTGATAATTGATGTAAATGTTTCAATTCCGAACATTCCAAGATTAGAAACAGAGAAAGTAGAACCTTCCATTTCGTTAGCTTTAAGAGCCTTAGTTTTTGCTCTTCCAGCCATATCTTTAACTGCAGCAGAGATTTCGTTATAGTTCATATAATCTGTATTTTTCAATACAGGAACTACCAATCCATCTGGAACTGCCACTGCTACACCAACGTTGATGTTACCGTGGTGAACGATTTTATCGCCAGCCCAAGAAGAATTAACTTGTGGATGCTTTCTTAGCGCTACAGCAACCGCTTTGATTACCATATCGTTGAAAGAAACTTTCGTATCTGGAACAGAGTTCATCTCTTTTCTAGCTTCGATCGCTTTATCCATATTGATTTCTACTGTCAAGTAGTAATGTGGTGCAGTGAATTTGCTTTCTGCCAATCTCTTCGCAATGATATTTCTCATTTGAGAGTTTGGAGTCTCGCTGTCCTCACCTGGTGTAAATGCTACACTTGGTTGAGCAGGAGCAGCTTTTGAAGCAGACGTAGCAGCAGGTTGTGCAGATGGCTGATAGTTTTCAACATCTTTTTTCACAATTCTACCATTCTCGCCAGAACCTTTGATGGTTGAGAAATCAACACCTTTATCTTCAGCAATTTTTTTAGCCAAAGGCGAAATTGCAATTCTTCCACCGGTAGAAGATGCAGCAACTGGTGCAGCTTCTTTTTTATCTTCAGTTTTAGCCTCAGCTTTTGCTTCAGTTTTTGGAGCAGCAGCTTTTTTGCCACCTCCAGAAACTACTGCAGAAACATCAGTTCCAGCAGGGCCAATGATTGCTAAAATCTTATCAACTTCAGCAGCTTCTGTTTCAGCAACACCTTGGTACAGCAATGTTCCATCAAATTCTGATTCAAAATCCTGAACCGCTTTATCTGTTTCGATTTCTGCAAGGATGTCGCCTTCTTTTACAGCATCGCCAACATTTTTGTGCCATTTAGCCACTTTTCCTTCCGTCATTGTATCAGAAAGACGAGGCATTGTAATTACCTCGACACCTTCTGGTAACTCAGCAGAAGATGAATTATCGCTAGGAGTTTCTACATCTGTAGATTCTCCTTGAGTTTTAGATTCTTCTTCGGATTTGCTTTCTGCATCAGCTTCTGGTTTTGCAGTTCCACCGCTAGTTAAAGAAGAAATATCCTCACCTTCTTCTCCAATGATTGCTAAAACCGAATCTACTGGAGCAGCAGAGCCTTCTTCAACTCCTACGTATAACAATGTTCCATTAAGCTCCGATTCAAAATCCTGGACTGCTTTATCTGTTTCGATTTCTGCAAGGATGTCGCCTTCTTTTACAGCGTCGCCCACTTTTTTGTGCCATTTTGAAACTTTACCTTCCGTCATCGTATCCGATAAACGGGGCATTGTAATTACTTCTGCCATAATTTTTTTATTGTTTTGAAATTTGAGACTTGAGATTTGAGATATTATATTCTCAAACTAAAATATCAAAAAGTATAATTATTAATTATTTTCTAATTTGTTGATGAATGGATAATCTGGAGTAGAATATACATAATCATAAAGTTTAGAAGAATCTGGATATGGAGAGTTTTCCATAAACTCGATGCATTCTTCTACAAACTCTCTAGATTTCTCATCGATAGCTTCCAACTCTTGCTCTGTAGCCCAGTTATTTTCTAAAAGTCTGCTTTTCACAATCTCGATTGGATCTTCCAATTTGTATTGCGCTACTTCTTCTTTCGTTCTATAAGGCTCAGC
The DNA here is from genome assembly GCF_032055105.1 of Epilithonimonas sp. GTDB lineage: Bacteria > Bacteroidota > Bacteroidia > Flavobacteriales > Weeksellaceae > Epilithonimonas. Next base: position 32,987 of record NZ_DAMBRK010000017.1, on the reverse strand, counting down.
ATCTGACATAGAGTGACCTCTGTAACGGTAAGTTCTAGCCTCGATGAAAGTTGGTCCATCGCCTCTTCTTGCTCTTTCGATAGCTTCGTAAGCAACTTCGGCAACTTTTTCTGGGTCCATTGCATCTACAGGAAGACAAGGCATCTCATATCCTAATCCTAGTTTATAAATATCTTCGTGATTGGCAGTTCTTTTAACCGAAGTTCCCATTGCATAACCGTTGTTCTCACAAACGAAAACTACAGGAAGTTTCCAGTTCATTGCCATATTGAAAGTCTCATGAAGTGAACCTTGACGTACTGCACCATCTCCCATAAAACAGATGTTAACAGCTTTTCTGTCAAAATATTTGTCTGCAAAAGCGATACCTGCTCCCAAAGGAATTTGTCCACCTACAATACCATGTCCACCATAAAAACGATGCTCTTTGCTGAAAATATGCATAGATCCTCCCATACCTTGAGAAGTTCCAGTAGCTTTTCCACAAAGTTCCGCCATAATTCTTTTTGGATCTACTCCCATTGCCATTGGATGGATGTGGCATCTGTATGCCGTAATCATACTGTCTTTTGACAGATCCATTGCATGGGCAAAACCAGCCGGAATTGCTTCCTGACCGTTATATAGATGTAAAAAACCTCTGATTTTTTGTTTTAGATAAAGAGAACGGCATTTGTCTTCAAACCTTCTCCACATTGTCATTTCTTCATACCATTTAAGGTAAACTTCTTTAGAAAATTCTTTCATTGTAATTTCGAAATATGTAGCAAAAATAAGAAAAAAAATCGTTCTCTATTGTATGCATATTATCATATTTTTTAATGAATAAAATCATTTAAAAAAAACGTCTAAATTTAAATACAATCGATTGCGTGAAAATCAAATACCAGAAACCAAAAATTAATCTGATATTTTGTATATTGACCTCAGAAATTTTTCTGAATGGAAATCAAAAACCCTATTCTTACCAATCTATCGAAAGTTATTTCGAATTTTTTCAATCCATTGGTTTCGCTTGTCATTTACTTTTTTTATTATAGTTATAAAAATTATACGTGGGAAGAAGCATCCAAGAAGTTTTTACCTATTCTCCTTTTATTGATTATTCCTATTGCAATTTGGATATATAGAAACGTAAAAAAAGGAAATTACACGAATATGGATGTCTCCAATAGAAAACAAAGACATTCTCTTTACATCTTCATCATTATTGCAACAATTATCTTTTTAACGGTTGATTATTTCCTCCATAAAGAAATCGATTGGACTGTTTTGATGCTTTGTATCTTATTAATATTAATGCAGATAAGTAATTTTTTCATCAAAAGCTCGATGCATACAAGTCTTAACATCTATGTTTCGGCTTTATTCTTTACCATTGAGCCAATCATTGGTATTTTTTGGTTTTTATTATCAATATTAATAGGAATTACTCGGGTTATCTTGAAAAGACATACACCAAAAGAAGTTTTAAGCGGTGGTACCATTGCAATTTTTGTATCTTTAATCTATCTCATAATGGTAAAGTCCATTATATTTTAAAAAAAATAACTTTTATGATTCTACAAACTTTAACATCTTCTGAGGAAGAAATAATGCAGTTGATCTGGAGCAGAGAAAAAATCTATTTCCGAGAACTGATGGACGTTTTTCCAGAACCCAAACCACATCAAAACACGGTCTCTACGTTCCTCAAAATATTAGTTGAAAAACATTATTTAACTACAGAAAAGCAAGGTAGAATCTATCTTTACTCCCCTAATATAAGCTCTGATGAGTATAAAAAATTTGTACTGAAAAGATTTGTTGAAAATTACTTTAACAATTCTGGAAGCGACTTATTACAACTCCTGATTGATGAAAAATTTCTTACTCCCAAAGATTTGAATCTATATCTTGATGGAAAAACTAATGAAACCTCTTTGAAAGAAAACAAAGAAACAAATCACATTCAGGATTTCATAGAAGAATTGACTAGCAACAAAAAGACTAAGAAAAAAGACAAAGACAAAAAGAAGAAAAAGAAGAAATAAAAAAAGCGATCTAAAATTAGATCGCTTCATTATTTTGTTTGGGATATTACCAACGGTTTCCACCGCCTCCACGGTTTTCTCCACCTCCGTAACCGCCTCCACGATTACCTCCTCCGTAACCACCTCCACGGTTGTTATCGAAAGATCTTCTTGGTTTTTCCTCTCTTGGTCTAGCTTCAGTTACGTTAAGAGTTTTACCGTTAAAATCTTTTTGGTTCAATGCTTCAACAGCTTGTTTCCCTTCAGCATCTCCCATTTCTACGAAACCAAATCCTTTTGATCTACCAGTTTCTCTGTCTGTGATGATCTTTGCAGAAGATACTTCTCCAAATTCTTCGAATAATTCTTGCAACTGATAATCCTTAGTTGCGTAATTGATGTTTGAAACAAAAATGTTCATTTTAAAAAAAATTAAGTTAAAAATGTTGTTTTAAAATTATAGATAAGGAAAAACAACAAAATGAAGATTATTGATTTCAAATATAATTTGCTGCAAGATACAATTATTTTTGACTAATCGGTATTTTAATTTTAAAATTATTAAAATATTAATCTACCTCTTTTCCTTTGATTGCTTCAAGGATTTTGAACCAATCTATTGCTTCCAAATTAATCATTAAAGATTTGTTTAATTTTCGGATTGTTTCTTCCTTGGAACTTCCAATGACAGGAATAATTCTTGATGGATGTTTTAAAATAAAAGCCAACAAAATCTGATTTTCTTCTGCATTATATTTCTTGCAAAGATTATCGATTATGGATTTGATTCTGATATTCTGTTCAGATTCTTCAGAGAAATAAGTTCCCATTACCGACCATGCAGTTGGTCTTAGGTTTTTCATCATCAGTTGGTCCAAAGTTCCATTATCAAAAGCTGAAGTTTCATTCACAGAAACCTCAATTTGATTTGTAATCAATGGAAAATATTGATCCATCAATTCAAATTGTGAAACAGAAAAATTACTCACTCCAAAATTCTTTACTTTTCCATGATCTTTTAAACTTTGGAATGTATTAGCGATTTCTTCAGGATTCATCAACGGTGATGGACGATGTAACAGCAGAACATCCAGATAATCGGTTTTGAGGTTTTTCAGACTTTCATCAACACAATTCAAAATATAATTAGAATCATAATTGTAATATTTGAGACCCGAAGGTTTCTTTTCAGAATTCATTACAATTCCGCATTTGGAAATGAACTGTACTTTTTCTCTATCAATGTTCATCTCTTTCCAAGCATTACCGAAAAGTTGTTCTGTTGTGTGACCTCCGTAGATATCTGCGTGATCAAACGTGGTGATGCTTTCTTCGAGACAAACTTCTATTAATTTTTGTACTTTTTTAGGAGAATGATTCGCGCCCCAAACTCCCCAACGCATTGTTCCCGCAATGATTTCTGAAAACATAATTAAAATTTTTAACAAAGATATTATGTTAAAAATAAAAATACATTAATACATTTGATATTAGAAAAATTTTATGCTTATGAAAAAAATGACACTTTTTTTTGTGGCTTGTAGTGCTTTTTTAAGTGCTCAATTCACAACTCCAAACAATGGAACAACCTATACTTTGGCAAGTTTATCTGCAGCTGCACCAACTGTTTTGCAGGATAAAGGCACATTTTATATGATGATGGATGACATTACCATTTCTGCTACAGATAAACTTATCATTGATCAAAACACGACTTTAAGTGTTTATTCTGACAAAACACTATATATATATGGCGAATACAAAACAACAGCGACTAACTTTTTAATTAATGCAGTGGATTCTGGATTCCCATTTAAAGGAATCCGTTTTGAGGATGGTTCAATCGGCGAGATGAGAAACACTAGAATAGATTATGGTGGTGGAATCAGAGTTTTAACTGCCAATTTTTTAATGGATAACTGCATTGTTTACAAAAATTATGGTGGCGTATCTACAAGTGGCGCCCTTGGTTTTTCAAAAGGGAGTCCTATTGTAACTAACTCTCAGTTTTTAGAAAATTCAAAAGCTGCTTTTGGCTCTGCTGCTAATGCCACTGTTTCTGCAACTTTTTCTAATAATTATCTCTTCGGCAACGTAACAGACAATAGCAATACACCTCAAATTAATATGGGACCAGGAGGAACGGATTCTCTGAAAATAATTAATAATACAATCATTGGTGATCGCACTAAAATTATGGTTGGAGGAATTTCTGCTTCTGCACTGGCAGGTGGAACCAATAGATTCCGAATCGAAGGCAATACAATCAGAGATAATCGTTACGGAATCACTTCCTACGCTTCAACCTCAACAGGTATTATCAAAAATAATATTATAGAGAATAACAACACCCAAAACAATCCTGATCAAGGAGGAAGCGGAATTTCTATCTATGGTGCAAAAGATGTTGTGATTACGGGTAATCAAATCAGGGGTAACCTTTGGGGAATTACAATTCTAAGTAATGGAACTGCAATCCTAGGAACAGAAGAAAATCATGGAAACAACATCTTCAAAAACAATGGAAATAGAGGCACTACAACTGCTTTATTCAACAATACTACTTTGCCTGTTTCAGCTCTCTATAACTGTTGGAGAGAAGATGAACTCTCTACAGATGCAATAGTAGAAGCAGTTTTGGGAAGTTTGAATCCAAATACAATCTCTTATAAGCCTTACAATTGTGCTTTACCATTATCGGTTTCTGATGTTTCTAAATCTAAACTAAATATTTATCCAAATCCAAGCAAAAACCATTTCTTCCTAGAAGCTGAAAATGCTGGAAACATTGTAATTCAAGATCTTAGTGGAAAAGTTGTTTTCTCTTCTATCGTAAGTAAAGGGAAAAACGAAATCAATACTAATTTACAATCAGGTGTTTATATCATCACGCAACAATCTGAAGGTAAAAAATCTAATACAAAATTGATTATTAAATAATTAATCAAAAATAATTCTTAGAAAGCATCACAAATCATGTTTTTTTATCAATAAGATTATAAATATTATTTAAATCTAAACTCAAAAAGAATCCTCTCAAGCAATTGAAAGGATTCTTTTTGTTTTATAAAGTTTAAGCAGAGTTTCTACTCGCATTGATATTTCCAAAGAGAGATCGCATCACTAGTTTCTCATAAGTATCTCTGTCACCTTCATTCTTCTGAAGTTTGATTAACGCATATTGCTGAATACTCAACAATGGTAGTACAATCTTTTCACGGATTCTGATAGACTTTCTATTGATTGGTTCTTCTTGCATCAGGATGTTGTATCCGGCTAGCTCAAGCATCATTTCTTTAGACAACTCAAATTCTGCAAAAAGCACATTCCAAAACTCCCCGAATTTTTTATTATTTCTCATATAATAAGTCAGTGGGAAATAAGTCTTATTCATACTCATCATAGAGTTCAACGCCAATGTTCTGAAGAAATCCGAACCTTTGTAAAGTTGCTTAACCTCATCAAATCGTCCCGCAGCTTTCAAAGCTTTCAAAGCAGAACCAAAACCAAAGAATCCTGGAACATTCTGTCTCAACTGTGCCCAAGATCCTACAAAAGGAATCGCTCTCAAGTCTTCAAACTTCAATTCAGAACCGGCTCCACGTTTACTTGGTCGACTTCCAATATTGGTTCTTCCATAATATTCCAACGTACTCATCTCTTGCAGATAAGGAACAAACATTGGATTAGCTTTCAAGTCAGAATATTTTTTATAACTGATTTCTGCCAATTCAGAAATCAAATTTCTATCTTTCTCAGTAAGGTCTTTTTTATCACTTTTGAAAACATCATTTTCCAATCCGGCTGTCAACAACTGTTCAAAGTTGAATTTTGCCTGATCCTTGTTCCCAAATACACTAGTAATCGTCTGTCCTTGAATTGTTAATTCAATTTGATTATTGGCGATTGTATTACCTTGAGATGCATAGAAATCGTGGGTCTTTCCACCACCTCTTGCTGGAGGTCCTCCTCTACCATCAAAGAACACAACCTTGATATCATTCTCTTCAGAAACTTTTGTCAAGTTTTCTTTCGAAGTATAGATTTGCCAGTTGGCTTTCAGATAACCACCATCTTTGGTTCCGTCGGAGAAACCAAGCATAATGTATTGTTTGTTATTTCTTTTTACTAAATGCTTTTGATAAACAGAATCCGAATAAAGTTTTCTCATCACTTCTTCAGACTTGTCAAGACCTTCCATTGTTTCAAAAAGCGGAACGATATCGATGTTCATTTCCTCTTCTTTGTATCCGCAAAGCTTCATCATGACAAAGACATTCATTACATCTTTCACTTCATCAGAGTTAGAAATGATATAACGATGCATTCCTCTCTCCCCATTATTTTTCTGAATAATTCTAATGTTAAAGATACTTTTTAAAGTCTCTTTTGTTATTTCATCTTCAAAATCATTAGGATCAAGAATCGCATCAGATTTTAATAGATACTGGATCTTCTCGTCCGGTGTTTTGGAATCAGCATCTTCTCCTGAGATTTTTAAATAAATATCATCCATCACTTTTTGATGAATCCTACTATCCTGACGAATATCAAGCGTAGCAAAGTGAGTTCCGAAGATTTTCACACGATCTCTAAAGTCATCGAGAACTTCACGGAAAAGTCCATTATGTTCTTCAACCAAGATCTTTTCTGCACGATTGATTTCTGTAATAATTTCTTCAGCAGAAATCTTCACATCAGTTTGGAAAATCGCATCATAGATATGTTTGCTCACATCTCTCAGAACATCAGACACGCCACGGAAACTTAATCTTCTTCGTACGTTTTTAAGATGTCCGTAATAATCTTTCAAGATTGAGATCCTAAGTTCCTCAGCTACTTTCATTGTAATATCAGCTGTCACAAACGGATTTCCATCTCTATCTCCACCTGGCCAAAATCCTAATTGAATGATGTCCGGATTCGGTGTAAAATTCGAGTTACCGAAAGTGTTCTTTATCTTTTTATAAAGTTCACCGATACTTTGATAATAAACATATCTCAGATAATAGATAATGCTCATCGCTTCGTCTAGAGGTGTTGGTCTTTCTTTGTTAACGAAAGGCGTTTTCCCCAATTGTTGAAGCAACATATCAATCTGCGTTACCGAATCATTTATAATGGCATCTCTCAAATCGTGAATAATTCTTTGAACAGAATTCGGGTAAAACTGAGTCGGGTGCGCAGTGAAAACAATCTTAATCGCAAAATCATCTATCTTCTTACGAATGGCAGTCAAGTGATGTTCCTGAGTTGCTCTCTCATAAAGATTAAGAACCGTCCCGGGATCACTCTCCGAATGCAATTGCTGGAATGCCGCATCTTCTATACTGTCAAACAAAACGACTTGTCTTTCTATATATTGGATGATTTTGAAAAGCAATTCGGTTTTTTGCTCTTCGGTCTCAAGCTCTGTGTGTTTCTGAAAAAACTCTTCTACAATCTCTTCCGGCGATTTGCCTTCCTGATAACCATCTTTACTTTCTTCGTAAAGAAAAGGAAGCAACATTCCGATGTTTGTCATTTTATCGTAAGGCAAACTCATGAAGAGTGAATTGTATATTTGAAACTTATTCTCTACAATTTGCCTGAATTTTTCAATTTTCTGATCGTTTAGCATTTAACAAATGTAAGAGATAAACTTAGAATTTCAATGTCTGTAAATGTTATTTTATCTTAAAATTTCAACTTTAGGCATTTTCCAAAACTTCTATTATTTCAATTCCATATCTTTTGATTTTGGATTCTCCCAAACCACTTATTTGTTCGAGGTCTTGCAAATTGCATGGTTTGAATTTCGCAATTGACATCAAGTGTGTATTATGAAAAATAATATAAGGAGGATGATTAAGTTCTTTAGACTTTTCATATCTCCAATCTTTCAGTTTATTGTAAATGATTTTCTCTTCATCAGAAAGGTCTTCTTCCGAGCTTATATTCATCTTGCTAGAACCTGACTGTTTGGATTTTTCTTGATAATAGATCAAAACTGACCAATAATTAATCTCATCTTGAACCAATTTTGAATTCATGTTCACGATTTCAAATCTGGAGAGAAAATCATTAACTACGGCTTCATCCATATTCTGAAATTTATCCGAAACTCTTATTTTCAAAACTTTAACTTTCATAATCATAATTTTAAAATGAAAAACCTTGACAAACTTTTGAAGCTTGCCAAGATTTATTAAAAATTATTTTGAACCAAGAAGAATTAATTCTTCAATTCTAATCTCTGTGACAAATCGTTTTGTTCCGTCTTTATCATCATAAGATCGGTAAGTCAACTTTCCTTCGATCGCGATTTCTTTTCCTTTAGAAACGTATTTTTCCATAATCTCTGCAGTTTTACCATATGCGACCAAATTGTGCCATTGCGTTTCTTCCACTTTTTCGCCATTGGCTTTGGTGTAATAATCATTAGTTGCAATAGAAACTGTTGCTTGTTTGTTTCCATTTTCGAAGTTGAAAATTTCTACTTCTTTTCCTGTGTGCCCAATAAGAGTCACTTTGTTTCTTAACGACATAGTTATAATATTTAAAAATTAGACATTTGAAATCGGGTCGTGTTGTCGTATTTCCCGATTTCCTTGATGCAAATTTTCAACAAAACGGAAACTCGATTCGGTTAAAAAGTATTTATATCCGTTTGTAATCGTTTGTAAATGGAAAGGTTTTTATAATTTTGATTGATATCATTTATAAATGAGAATTCAATTAAAACTATTAATCATTTTTATTACAATGGGATTTTTAAATAATCTATTCGGTCAAAAAAAATATCCTGAAGAATGGAATTTCTACTTGACATCTATCGAAGATAAACCCGCATCGATTTATCTGAATTTAGCTCTTCAACAATTAGCACCCATCAAAGAAAAATCTAATTTATGCTGGGTTTCTTTAAAGCTTAAATCTCCAACCGAAAATGGACTTACAACAAATGAAGAAAGTGAAATATTGTTTAAAATTGAAGATAAAATCTTAGAAACAATTAATCCTAAAAATTCATTATATATAGGAAGATTGACTAATAACGGCTATAGAGATTTTTATTTTTATTCTAAAGATTCAAAGGTTTTTAAATCTGAGACCGAAAAAACTTTAAAACAATATTCCAATTATGAAATCTCTGTATTCTCAAAAGAAGATAAAAATTGGGATAGTTATTTCGAACTTTATCCCAACGAAATGGATTTACAAAGTATTTCGAATCGAAGTGTTTTGGAAAACCTTGAGAAAAACGGAGACAACTTGACAAAACCAAGAGAAGTTTTTCATTGGATATATTTCAAAAATGAAAATGACCTAAAAAATTACATTCAAATTGTTACTAAAGAAAATTTTGAAATAGTAAATAATGATTTAATTAAAGAAAATAAATTACCATATAGTCTTCAAATCAAAAGAATCGATAAAGTTGGATATGATGATATTGACGATTACACTTTATACTTATGGAGATTGGCAAAAGAAAACAATGGAGATTATGATGGCTGGGAAACTTCTGTAGAAAGAGATTAAAAACCAATAAAAAAACACAAATGGAAACCCTAACCTGCCCAGAATGTGGCGACAAAATCATTGGACGTTCCGATAAGAAATTCTGTTCCGATGCTTGTCGTAATGCCTATAACAACAAGCAAAACAAAACTTCGACAAACTATATGCGGAACGTCAACAACAAGCTTCGCAAAAACTACCGCATACTTTCTGAACATAATTTTGAAGGAAAAACAAAAATCAATCGTCTTAAGTTACTAAATGCCGGTTTCGATTTTGAATATATCACACAAATCGTAACGTACAAAAACGGCTCTCAGTACTTCTTCGTTTATGAACAAGGCTACAAAATCCTTGATAACGAATGGTTATTATTAGTAAAAAAAATGACTGAATAAATTATGATTATTATTTTTCTGATACTATTTTTAGCTTTAGCTTTTTATATTTACAACCTTCCTGTTTTCGGAGGAAAAGCAGAAGGAAAACGTCTTATAAGAATGAAACAATCGCCCAATTACAAAGAAGGCGTTTTCCAAAACCTGAGTTTTACGCCATCTTTAGCAGAAGGTTTCACGATGAGAAAAGTTCTTTGGGAGTTTTTAACCGATAAAACCGAAAACAAAAAACCAAATTTTCTTCTACCAACAAAAAAACTCAATCTGAAAGAACAACCAATCTCAGATAATTTCTTGGTTTGGATGGGACATTCTTCTTATTATTTTCAGTTGGATAGAAAGCGATTTTTGGTAGATCCTGTTTTCAGTGGAAATGCGTCGCCGATTCCTGGAACTACAAAAGCTTTCGCTGGAACAGATATCTATTCCGCAGAAGATTTCCCAGAGATTGATTTTCTGATTATTTCCCACGACCATTACGACCATCTGGATTATAAAACCATCAAAAGTTTGCAAACGAAAATTGATAAAGTGATTTGTGGTTTGGGTGTGGGTTCTCATTTTGAACGATGGAATTTTGATGAAGATCAAATCATAGAACTAGATTGGTATGAAGATGAAGAATTGGCCAAAGGTTTTAAAATTACTTCTACGCCGGCACGCCATTTTTCCGGAAGATTGTTTAAACGTAATACAACGCTTTGGTCATCTTATGTTTTGGAAACTCCAACTCAAAAAATCTTTGTTGGTGGTGATAGCGGTTATGATTTTCATTTTAAAGAAATCGGAGAAAAATTTGGACCTTTCGATTGGGCTGTTTTGGAAAATGGTCAATACAACGAAAAATGGCGTTATATCCACACTTTGCCGGATGAATTTGTGAAAGTTGCAGAAGAACTTAATGTAAAAAATGTCTTGCCTGTTCACTCGGGGAAATTCGCTTTGGCTCAACATTCTTGGAATGAGCCTTTACAAAAAGTCTTTGAAAATTCTAAAGGCAAAAATTTCAAAATATACACACCTTTGATTGGTGAAAAATTGTATTTGAATGATGATTCTCAAGGTTTTTCTGAATGGTGGAAGTCTTAAAATTTTGTTAAAATAAATCTTATATTTGAGAAAAATTTTTAACCGCAAATGAAGAAGATTTATTCTTTAGTTTTATTCTTAATTTTCGTAAGCTTCTCTGCTCAGAAAAAAAATCAAGATTACTCTTTTTATGAAAACAAAGGTCAAATTGTTGACCAAAATGGAAATCCTAATTCTGAAGTAAAATATCTTCTTAATTCCCCTGGTCTTAATGTTCAAATCAAAGAAAATGGTTTTTCTTATGATGTTTATGAAGTAGAGAGAAAAGCCCAAGAAAGAAAAGCCAACAATGAAAGCTTAAAAAAAGCCTTTGAATAGGAGATTTTTAAAAAGCGATTCTAAATTCAAATACCATAGAGTTGATATTGATTTTTTAGATTCAAAATCTAATCCTGAAATCATTGCTGAAGAAAAGTCTAAAGATTACGAAAACTACTATAACCTTGATTACAAAAAGGAAGGAGTAAGCTTTGTTCATCGATACAGAAAAATCACTTACAAGAATCTTTATGATAAAATTGATTTAGTTTTTTTTAAACCTGCGGATTCTACAAAACCTGTGGAATATAATTTCCTAGTTCATCCTGGCGGAAGAATTTCTGATATCAAAATGAAATTCAACGGAGCAAAAACCCAATTAAAAAATGGTAAGTTGTCTATGAAGTTGAGATTCGGAGAAATGCAGGAAAACATTCCTAATTCTTGGATTGAGAATGATAGTAAACAAAATATTACTGTTAATTACAAAAACCTAGAAAATCAGACTTTTGGTTTTGAATCATCAATCAATACATCTGATCAAACGATTGTGATAGATCCTGTTCCAATTAGGATATGGGAACCCATCATGTTAATGGAACTCATGCATTTCCCGCAACGTTAAAAGTACTTACTAACGAATATGGTTTTCTATATACAATGGATAATAGGCTCGCAATATATGTTGCTTCTAGTGGCCAGTATCTTAATGAATCAATGAATGCTCAAGTGTACGGTTATTTAGCAAAATTTGATCAAGAAGGAAATAAATTAATGGGAATTTATATGGGAAATCATCAATATGCTAATGATAATTCTAATTCTTTTGAAGATTTTACTATTGACAAAAACAACAATTTATACATTGTTGGAAAAGCCAAAGACAATTTATCAAAGAGAAATACCATTACTACACCGGGAGCTCATAAAACCAATAGTGGACATTATGATTCTAGTGGTTACTATTGGAATTACCATGATGGATTTATTATGAAATTTGATGGTGATGGAAATAAAGTTTGGGGAACTTATTATGGAGGTGATATGTACGAAACAATACAAGCTGTAATTACAGACTCAAACAATGATATCATCATATCAGGATATACTGGTAGCTCTAATGGTATCATATCAAGTAATGCAATCTTTAAAACTGAGACAACATCATTCATCTCAAAATTTTCGAAGGATGGAAAAATGCTATATGGATCATATTACAATTTGAATTCAACTTACGAAACAAGAGGTATAGAAGCATTAGCAATCGACAGTAATGATAATCTTTATGTAGCAGGCAATGGTTCTTCAGTAACGAATTTTAACTCACCTCACCAAAATAGTATTATTGGAGGAACAAATGTATTTTTTGGAAAACTTGATAAAAATTTCAACAATTTATGGATGTCTTATTTTGGAGGTAGAAATTATTGGGGAACACAATATAATTCAAATCAAGGTTTTACATTGATTAAAGCAATGAAAATAGATAACGATGACAATCTCATTCTAGCAGGAGATACTGAAGCTATTGAAAATATTGCAACTCCATCCTCATTCCAACCAACATATAATCATAATATTGGCAATAATATATTTCTAACAAAATTCTCTCCAAATGGTACTCAAATTTGGGGAACATATTTTGGAGCTAACTCTAAAGCGGCTGTAAATGATGATCTTGTCTTTGGATTGGATGTCAACAAAAAAAATGATATTATTTTCGGCGGTTTTACTGCTAACGATAATAATATAGCAACTCCGGATGGACTCTATCCTACACAAATGTCTGGTGGCTACAATTCCGGATTTATTACAAAATTTAATACTAATGGAAATAGAATTTGGGGAACATATGTCAAGTCTCCCCCCTTTTCTTTACATCTAAAAGAAAATGATATTTTTACTTATGACTCCACTTATCTTTCTAAATATTATGATTGTAAGAGTGCACTTCAAGTACAATCCAATTCTCCAATTTGTATTGGAGCCAATATAGAGTTAAGTGCGTCGGGAGGCACATCATATACTTGGTCTGGCCCAAATGGATTTACGTCTAAAGATCAAAATCCTAAAATACTGAATGCAACCATCGCAAATAATGGAGTTTACACTTGTATAATAACTGGATCTGGAGGGTGTGATGGAACCTTAACGGTGAATGTTTTAGTTGGTGACAAAACAAAACCAATCCCAGACCTTGCAACACTCCCAAAAATAACAGGCGATTGCAAAACCATCATTTCCACAATTCCAACTGCAACAGATAATTGTAAAGGTCAAATCACAGCAACAACCTCCGATCTTTTATCGTACTCACTTCCCGGAAACTATACCATCACTTGGAAATATGATGATGGAAACGGCAATGTAGAAACGCAAACTCAACAAGTTGAAATAACATCACAGCCTTTGCCTGTTGCAAATCCAAATCAAACTTTCTGCAAAATCAACCAACCAAGAATATCAGATATTACAGTTACAGCAACAAACCCAAAATGGTATGATGCAAATGGAAATATTATAACTAATCTCTCTACTCTATTAGTAGACAATACAAAATATTATGTCACTCAAAACGCCAGCGGTTGCGAAAGTGCAAAGAAAGAAATCCTCGTAACAATATCTGACCCAAGTGCTCCAACAGGTAATGCTATTCAGGATTTTTGTTCCGCTTCTAATCCAACTTTGAAAAATATCATAGTTACAGGAACTGATATAAAATGGTATAACAATCTAGGAAATTCTATTTCTGATACAACGCCGTTGGTAGATGGAGCTACTTACTACGCTTCACAAATCGTTAATAGTTGCGAAAGCACACAAAAATTGGCCATAAAAGTAAATATTATTACTAATTATCTATCGGCTAATGATTTCGCTGATTCTTTCTGTAACGACATAACAGCAAACTTTAAAACCATCAATCTTGATGATTACAAAAAAGAATTAATCACAAATCCTCAAGATTATATTTTCGAATTTAAAAATTCTGCGGGACAATTAGTTTCAGGAAATGTAGATTTGACGATTGGAAACAATGTTTTTGATGTGAAAATAACATCATCTCTCGGATGTTATCAAGATGTGAAATTAGGTCTGACATTGAATCCAAAACCAGAAATCAATCTCCCAAAAGAAGCTGAATATTGTGATGATACCTTTGGAGTTATACTAGATGCAGGATATAACCCGAATTTCACTTATAGTTGGGATTCTGGAGAAACTACTCAAACCATCAATGCAAATCAAGAAAAGACTTATACAGTAACTGTTACGAATCAATTCGGTTGTGACAATACTGCAAGTGTTGTCGTTAAAAAAGCTAAATTGGCTACAATTCAAAATATTATTATCACAAATAATAATGCTCTAGTTGTGATGTCTTCTGCTGGTAATTATTTGTATTCTTTGAATCAAATTAATTGGCAGAGTTCTAATAAATTTGAAAATCTTCCGAATGGAAACTATACCGTTTATGTAAAAACAAATCTTAACTGTAATCTTGGTTCGAAAACGTTTACTATTTTTTCTTTAAGCAATATCTTTTCACCAAATGGTGACGGAATCAATGATACCTGGAAAATCTCTGGAATCGAAAATTATCCCAATTCTGAAATCAAAATAATTGACAAAAATGGAATAATGGTTGTAAACGAAATCACGAAAGGAGAACCTTTTGAATGGAATGGAGAATCAAACGGACGCAAACTCCCAACTGACAGCTATTGGTACCAAATCAAATTATCTGATGGAAGAATCCTACAAGGTTATGTTGTTATTAAAAATAGAAATTAAAAAACTCAAAATATGAAAGACTTAAACGAAATAGAAATTTTGCTATTAGAAGGTTTAACTGTAAAATATCCTCAATTCAAATCTCATATTGCTTATCTGAAAGTTACTAATAGGAAGCTGTCAAATCTTGGGTTGGATGTCCAATTGGATTATGAAAATTATTCTGGTGAATTTGATGAAACCAATGCCCTATTCAGTAATGGTGAAAATATAGAAATAAAGGGTTTGAAAGAAGGCTTGAGCTATGTTATCGACATTACAGCTGGACAAATCACGTCTATAGAATTCTCAACCTACAATGAAAAATGGGACGGAAAAATAACCGATTTCAAAATAATAGAACCTGATTAAAAAATCAATTTTAAACATAAAAAAAGGATGAGCAAACCACTCATCCTTTTTTAGTTTTATAATTCTAATATTAATTAGTTGTAACAACTGTACCTTTCAGCCAATTGCTATGGAATTTACAATCCTTATACTTGTTATCTATTGAGATAAAAACAGAAGGTATTTTAGCATTCACCCATTTTTCAACAATCTCATTTTTCTTTTTGTTAAGTGCCATATCTTTGACTCTTTCATAATCCGTAGAAAGTTCCAATTGATGCGCATCGATAATATCATTAATCTGAACAATGCTAATCATTTTTCTTTTTTGCTGATCCTCTTGTTGGAAAGGCTCTGTAATATCATTCTTCTTAAGACCTGCAATCTGGTAAGAAATAGTTGGATCCAGACTTAATTTTTCCAATTTATCAGAACCGTCTTGATTATTGGTCATAATACCAGCACTGTACTTATTGCTCTTGTCATCAGAGAATTTGTAAGCTGCATCTTTGAAACTAATTTTATTAGTAGTAATCAAAGTTCTGATACTATCCAATTCTTTTTTTGCAGATGCAATTTCTTCAGCATTAGGCGTACTTTTTATCAAGATATGTCTAGCATCATATTTTTTTCCGTTTCTTTTGATCAACTGAATCAGGTGATAACCATATTCGGATTCTACAGGATCGGACATTTCGCCTTCTTGCAAATTAAGTGCTGCCGCTTCAAAAGGTTTTACCATTTGTCCTACATTGATGTTCTTGTACAATCCTCCAAGTGCAGCAGAACCTTCATCTTCAGAATAGATTCTTGCTTGGCTTTCAAAACTTTCTCCTTTTTTGATATCTTCTTTGATTTTATTGAGTTTATCAATAATTTCTTTTTTGTGAGCCGGAGAAATCTTCGGAAAAATACTTATTTTAGAAAGCAAGACTTCATCTTTTACGTTAGGCAATTGGTATTTGAACTGGTTATAAAAATCCGTTACCTCGTTTGGGGTTACATCTGCCTTTTCTGTGATTCTACCATATTTTGCTTGCCCATAATAGTTATCGGCATCAATTTTTTCAATGGCAGTTTTCATTTCATAAGATGTACGAAATTTGTAAGCAGCCAACATGGCTTTTTCATCTGGAAATTGCGAAAGAATCTGGGAATATTTTGTTCCCGCCATTTCTTTGATAGCTGCAGATCTGTTTTCTATCAAGGTATCCTTTTTTGCTTCAAAAATCAGCAACTTGTTGTTCAGGATACTTTCCATAAAATCACATTTATCTCCTACATTAGCGCCTTGCTGTTTCGCATAGTTCGCTTGATCCTCTATGTCAGACTCCAATATGATCTCATTTCCAATTACGGCTGCAATCCCATCTATGAGCTGACCTTTTTTTACCTGAGCAGAAAAATTGGAGCTAAAGAAGCACAACATTACTGACAATAAAAAAAGACATTTCGTGTATTTTAACATTATTTTTATTTATTAAGGTGCAAAATTAAGATTATCAACCAATTCTGCTATATTTTTTGTTATAATTATTTCTTAAAATTTTTCTTCAGTTCCGCCATAAAAGCAGGCTGAATTTCCACTTTAGTTTTTGCTCTTTGCTCTGCGATAGTTTTTTGGAGTACTTTTTCGGTTACTGCATCTTCCATTTCTGGCTCAGCTTCTGCTTGCGTCATTTGCTGTTCTGGCAAAAGCTCATCTATGGCAACTACAACATCTCTTTCTCCAATTTTAGTAACAAAAGTTCCTTTTTTATAAGGCACATTATATTTTTTGAAGATGTCCGCTGACTCTTGGATTTTACCTTGTTCAAAATGCACCAAAACCTGATTCTTATCGTTAACCATGTTTTTATACTTTTCCTTCAAAGCTTCCCATTTCTTAGGATCTTTTGTCTCTTTCTCAATCTCTTTTAATAATTTCGGATCAGAAATGACAGCAGCTCTAGATTCTGCCCTTTTTTCCCAAACAAACTTAGCTTTATTTTCGTTATAATAATCTGTAAAAAGTTTTGGATTATTTTTAACTTCATTCTTCAAATATTCGGAAAAGATATACTCGGAGAAAAGGTTTTTTCTAAGCTCATCCACTTCTGGTTTTACATCTGGCAGATTTTCAAAATTGCTAGCATAAACCCCAATTATGTATTGCTGAGCCTGATAATCTACAAGACCCGACCATTGATTGGTTGGCATTTGCTCTAGATTTTTGTATTGAGAATCGATCGCTTTTTTCAAATCCTCATAAGTCACTTTATTCTTCCCGTATGAGAAAAGAACAGCTTTGGGATTTTTTGGATTAAGGTAATTTTGATAAGACTTTTTAATTTCTGCAAACTCAGGAGTTTCAACAAATTTATCTTGCGTTTTAAGCCAATCTACAAGCTTTGACGTCACTTCTTCCCCATAACCATTTGCTAACATTTCTTTTTGAAAAAACTGTCTGTTAGTATCTGTAAGGGTGTATGGTTCAATATTATAAATATTAAAAATAAAATATTTGTCTCCGAAAAGAATTGGCGTTTTTGTATAAAAGTCTTTTGTTTGCCCTTTGAATGCGTTATAAACTTCATCTGGTAAAATAGGAGACCCCATTACTGCACCGCCAGATTTTTTTTCATCCTCTGTTGCACCAAACTCTTTTACAACGGTCTGAAACTTCTTACCAGATTCTAATTCTTTATAGATTTTAGCCTTAGTTGTTTCATAATTTGCATCATTAGGGATTGTTAAAACTCCAAAAATCATGTAGCCTAAACTTGGTCTTGTAGCAACTACTTTTCCAAACGCAACAACATTGGGTTTGTCTATAAAAGTTGTATAAGAGTTGATTGGAGCATTTTTTACCTGCTGATACAATTCATAATCCAACATTCCTGGTTTTACGTAGAAAGGTTTTGAAGCGTCTGGGTTTCCATTTTTCGCCAAGAAATCTTCCATCGTCATTTTCCCAGCTTTCACTTGATTATAAAGCGCTTTATAATCGGTTTTATCTTCAGCTTTTTTCTCCTTGATGAAAAGTAAAATCTGAGTTTCTGTCTTACTAGAATTGACATAATCCTGAAGAATTGGCTCTACAATAGATTTTGGATAGAATTTTTGTTCTCTTAAATCTGACAATCTCTGATTCATAGAGTTGGTAAAAAAGGTGAGTGTATCTGCTTTTTTTTCTTTTGCCAATTGCTGCAACAGTAAGAATTCTACGGTTGAGTTGACAGATTTATCTGGACCGTTTGTTTCTAGTCCATATTTATTTTCTTTGATATAATCCTTTACAGAGATGCTGTCTTTACCAACAATCAGATATTGTGCAGAAGTCACTTGGGAAACAAATGCTAAAACAGCTGGAAAAAAAATCTTCTTCATTTATTATATTTTGTGACACTCTTTTGAGCGTTAAATTTGTGTTAGGTTATAAATTTAGATTGCAGATTCGAAAGCTGTCAATTCTTTGAACTGATTAATTCTTTCTGTCAATTCTTCTTTTGTAACAGTTTCGATTCTTTCTGTCCCAAATTTTTCTACTGTGAAAGATGCCATTGCACTTCCCACAAGAATCGCCGTTTTCATACTTTCAAAACTGAAATCACCTTTCTTTGTAAGGTAAGACGCAAAACCTCCTGCAAAAGTATCTCCTGCTCCTGTTGGATCAAATACTTCTTCCAAAGGCAAAGCTGGAATAGCAAAGATTTTTCCATCGTGGAAAAGTAATGCGCCGTGTTCTCCTTTCTTAATAATTACATATTTTGGTCCTAATTCGTGGATTTTTTTAGCAGCTTTTACCAAAGAGTATTCTCCAGAAAGTTGTCTAGCTTCCTCGTCATTGATGGTGATAACATCAGTTTTAGTAATTACTTTCATCAAGTTATCCCAAGCAATATCCATCCAGAAATTCATTGTATCAAGGATTACTAATTTTGGCTGCGTTTTCATTCTTTCTAAAACAGAAAGCTGAACAACAGGATCAAGATTTCCCAACAAAAGAACTTCAGCCTCAGCAGAATGCTCCGGCACTTTTGGGTCAAAATCTGCTAAAACATTAAGTTCTGTAACCAAAGTATCTCTAGAGTTAAGATCATTGTGATATTTTCCGCTCCAGAAAAAAGTTTTACCATCTTTTACTACCTCTACCCCATCAACATTGATGTTTTTTGAAGTCATCATGTCTAGATATTCCTGTGGAAAATCTCCACCAATTACAGAAACCAAACTGACATCTGTATCCAAAGCAGAAGCTGCTAATCCAATATATGTAGCTGCACCACCAAGAATTTTATCTGTTTTTCCAAAAGGCGTTTCGATGGCATCAAATGCTACAGTTCCAACTGCTAGTAATTTCATATTTATTTGTTTTTTTCCGAAATCAAATCGGATATTTTAATTTATAATTTAATTCTGAGCCATTTTTCTTGACTCTTTTATTTTGTTTCTTATTTGCTTTTCCACTCAAAAGAGTCTATCAAATGGAGAAGATCTTTTTTGATATAATCTACAGCTGGTGCTAATGAATCTGGGCGCGGACGAGAATTGAAATACAAATTCCCAGTTACAAAATGTCTTGTACTATCCGTCACATAAAACTGAATATTAGAAGCCGTCTGACCTTTCAGTTCATAAAAATTACCATAAACTTTTTTCTCCGGATAAGCGAAAGACTTAGTATCGATAGAACTTGCTTTTATTGTGTGCTCATAAACCATTTTTTCTGCTTCTTTTATATGAAGTAAAAAATCATTCTTAATCGGAAAATACGTGATGAAAACATTAGCTTTCATCTTGGGATAAGACAAATTGTACCAGCAGACTTCCTTAGCATCTTTGACTTTCGCAAAATCCGAATAATCAAAAGAATAACTGCAGGGCGTAGAAAAATTCAGATATTTTGGAGTTGGATATTCCAAGCGCAATTCTCCTTTCGGTTTTGGAACCGGTTCTTTACCACAAGAGAAAAGAGATAAGCCAACAAAAATACTGATTAGATTTTTAAACATTCGGCAAAAATAACAATTAGAATCGATACAGAAAATTTTGAAAACCTAATTTTTGTTAAGAATAATTGATTCACAGAGAAATGAGGAGATAATAATTAGGAATAATATTAATTCTCTCGCAGATTTTGTGGATTTATTCTAAAAGTATTTTTGTCATTCCTTGGGAATCTAGACAGCTGAGATTCCTACGGAATGACAAAATCGCGTTTCTATATTGACTTTTAATTTGATGTACAATCTTGCAGCCCGACTTGAACGGAGCTCATTTTTTGTGGCTGGAAAAGCTAGGGCAAAATAGCGGGAGTGGAAGGCGGATTAAGCTGCCCAAATTATATTAATCTTTTTTAAAATTAGTTAAAATTGATTCATAATCTGTAAATAATAAAATTTTTGTAACCTTTTCCAAGTTATGAACGTATAATATAATGCAACCTAATAGAATGAGGTTTTTATAATGAGACAATTAAAAATTACAAAACAGGTTACCAACAGGGAAACCGCATCACTAGACAAGTATCTGCAAGAGATTGGAAAAGTTGAATTGATTACCGCTGACGAGGAGGTAGATTTGGCTCAGAGAATCCGTGCCGGCGATAGAGCTGCTCTTGAAAAATTGATCAAAGCTAACTTACGTTTCGTGGTTTCGGTTTCTAAGCAATATCAAAATCAAGGACTTTCTCTTCCCGATCTAATCAACGAAGGAAACCTTGGTCTTATGAAAGCGGCTAAAAGATATGATGAGACGAGAGGTTTCAAATTTATCTCTTATGCAGTTTGGTGGATTCGTCAATCGATTCTTCAGGCTTTGGCTGAGCAATCGAGAATTGTAAGATTACCTTTGAACAAAATTGGTTCTATCAACAAAATCAACAAAGCTTACGCTCACCTTGAGCAAGAGAACGAAAGACCACCTTCTCCGGAAGAATTGGCAGAAGTTCTTGACATGAGCGAGGAAGACATCAAGGAATCTATGAAAAACAGTGGTCGTCACCTATCAATGGATGCGCCGCTTGTGGAAGGTGAAGATTCTAACCTATATGACGTTTTACGTTCTGGTGAGTCTCCAAGTCCTGATAAAGACTTGATGCTTGAATCTCTACAAATTGAGATTGAAAGAGCGCTTCAGACTTTGACGCCGAGAGAAGCTGATCTTGTAAGATTATATTTCGGATTGAACGGAAAACACCCAATGACTTTGGAAGAAATCGGAGAAACTTTTGACCTTACGAGAGAGAGAGTTCGTCAAATCAAAGAAAAAGCAATTAAGAGATTGAAACATAACACAAGAAGTAAGATCTTGAAATCTTACCTTGGTAAATAAGATTTTGAATATAAAACTAGAAGCAGGCTTTTCAGCCTGCTTTTTTTTTGATTTTCTCTAAATCCAACTAGTAGTAATAACGATTTATTACATTTTATAAGTTTTTTTTTGATAACTAGTTTTAATGATGTCTATTTCCCGATACAAAACTTAGAAAAAATATTCCCCAAAACTTCATCATTACTGAACTCTCCAGATATCTCACCAAGATATTCCAAAGCATTTCTAAGTTCATAAGCCAAAAGTTCTGTTGTAATCTGAGAACTAACCGCTTCATCGACTCTTTTAACCGAATTAAGAGATTTTTGTAAAGCTTCATAATGACGTTGATTGGTAATAACAACATTTCCTTCTTCAGATTTCAAATGTTCTACGTAAGATGATAATTCATTTTTAAGGTCCTGAATATTCTGATTTTCAACAGCTGAGATTTTAATAAAATCAAACTCTGTAAAAATCTCTTTTCTGAAAATTTGTTCTAGTTTTTCATATTGAGTTGGAATTACTTCATCAATTTTTGTAGCACAGATAATCAATTTCAAATCATCTCTTAGCAAAGATTTAATCATTTCGATATCTTCAGAAAAATCTTCTGTCCCAGCATCTGCGAGATAAACCAAAATCTCTGCATTTTCAACTTTTTCTTTAGCTTTTTTTACACCAATTGCTTCAATTTCATCAACAGTTTCGCGTAAACCCGCTGTATCAATCAATCGAAAAGCGTGACCTTTGATATGGAGAATTTCTTCAATCGTATCACGAGTTGTTCCTGCGATATTACTTACAATCGCTCTTTCTTCTTTTAATAGAGCATTCAGGAGTGTAGATTTCCCTGCGTTTGGTTTTCCGATAATGGCAACAGCCGTTCCATTTTTAATCGCGTTCCCATATTGGAAACTATCGATTAGAGAAATCAATTTATCTTCAATTTTTTGAAGCAGAGATTTAAGAGCTGTTCTGTCTGCGAACTCTACATCTTCTTCTGCAAAATCAAGTTCAAGTTCGATTAATGAAGTGAAATTCAATAAATCATTTCTTAGGAATGAAATTTCATTAGAAATCCCACCTTTCAATTGATTAAGAGCGACTTTTCGAGAAGCTTCGTTTTCTGAAGTAATCAGGTCAGCAATAGATTCGGCTTGAGAAAGATCAATTCTGCCATTCATAAAAGCGCGCATCGTAAATTCTCCAGCTTTTGCCATTCTTGCGCCGTTTTTAATCAGAACTTCAAGAATTTTTTTCCCAATGTAAGGCGAACCGTGGAAAGAAATCTCAACGGAATTTTCCGTCGTAAAGGTCTTCGGAGCATGAAAAACCGAAATCATGACTTCATCAATCGTTTCATTTTTATCTTTAATAAAACCATAATGAACAGTGTGAGATTCTACCTTTTCCAGATTTTTCCCATCAAAGATTTTATTGACAATTTCAAAAGATTCATTACCGGAAACTCTAATAATTCCGATGGCTCCGATTCCGTTGGCTGTTGCTAATGCACAGATTGTATCCTGATTCATTTTGCAAAGTTACGGGTTTATAAATTCAAAAAAAACTTATGACTAATTTTCAATCATTTCCAAAACTCCATTGATTATCTAAAAAAAAAAATAACATAAGATTTTAGCATATTAATTTCAGAAACTACAAATCAATTACAAGTTGTAATCCTTATCTTTGCACCTAAATTTTTTAAGACAATGAATGCATTTATCGAAGAGCTACAATGGCGTGGACTTTTTTCTGACATGACGCCGGGAACGGAAGATCAACTGAATAAAGAAATGACAAAAGCTTACATCGGGTTTGACCCAACTGCGGATTCTTTGCATATCGGAAGCCTTATCCAGATCAAAATCCTGGCCCACTTCCAGCAACACGGTCACCAGCCGATTGCTCTAGTTGGTGGTGCAACAGGAATGATTGGAGATCCTTCCGGCAAATCAGCAGAACGTAATCTTTTGAGCGAAGAAACGCTTCTCTATTACGTTGATTGTCTGAAAAACCAATTATCCAGATTCTTAGAATTTGATGGAGATGGTAATAACAAAGCCATTCTTGTCAATAATTATGACTGGATGAAAAACTTTACTTTCCTAGATTTTGCTAAAAATATCGGAAAGCACATCACTGTGAATTATATGATGGCGAAAGATTCTGTAAAGAAACGTTTCTCCGGAGAATCTGGCGTTGATGGAATGAGTTTTACAGAATTTACTTACCAGCTTTTACAAGGTTACGATTACCTTCACCTTTACCAAAATGAAGGTGTGAAACTCCAAATGGGAGGTTCTGACCAATGGGGAAATATCACAACTGGAACAGAACTCATCAGAAGAAAAGCACAAGGTGAAGCTTATGCTCTTACAGTTCCTTTGATTACAAAAGCTGATGGTTCCAAGTTCGGGAAGTCTGAAAGTGGTGAAAACTATTGGTTGGATGCTAAGAAAACTTCACCTTACAAATTCTACCAATTCTGGTTAAATGCAACTGATAAAGATGCAGAACGTTTTATCAAGTTCTATACTTTCCTTCCAAAAGAAGAAATTGAAGCTTTAATAGAAGAACATAAAACTGCAGCTCACGAACGTAAACTTCAGAAAAAACTAGCTGAAGAAGTAACCGTTTGGGTTCACGGACAAGCAGAATATGAAAAAGCTTTGAAAGCAACACAAATTCTTTTCGGACAATCAACCGCTGAGGATCTTGTAAGTCTTGATGAAGAATTGTTCCTTCAGGTTTTTGATGGTGTTCCTCAAAAAGAGATTTCAAAATCAGAAGTTGTTGGAAGTAATGTTGTGGATTTGATTTCAGAAAAATCTGGTTTCCTAAAATCTAAAGGTGAAGCTAAAAGAGAATTGGCTGGAAATGCAATTTCTATCAACAAAACCAAAATTGGAGAAGATTATTCGGTTTCTGAAAGTGACTTGATTGATGGGAAGTTTCTTCTTCTTCAAAAAGGAAAGAAAAATTATTTCATCGTAAAAGGAATTTAAATTCTTAAAATCATTAATTATAATTTAATTACATTTTTATAAATGGCGATTATTATTTTTATCATTGTACTTTGGTACTCTGGTTTATTTTTTCAAACATTTTTCCTGCATCGTTATGCGGCTCATCAGACATTCAAAA
The DNA here is from genome assembly GCF_032055105.1 of Epilithonimonas sp. Taxonomy (GTDB): domain Bacteria; phylum Bacteroidota; class Bacteroidia; order Flavobacteriales; family Weeksellaceae; genus Epilithonimonas. The sequence continues at coordinate 8,155 of NZ_DAMBRK010000017.1, read as the reverse complement.
TGTCAAAATTTGGTGAAAAATTATGTTATGTTTTGACTTGGATTACACAAGGTTCTAATTATCTTTCTGCTTATGGTTACGGAGTAATGCATAGATTGCATCACGCTTATGCCGATACAGAAAAAGACCCACATTCTCCAAAATATGATGCGAATCTTTTTGCAATGATGTGGAGAACGAAAAAAATCTATCAGCAAATCAATGAGCAAAAAGCCAAAATAGAAGATAAATTCACCAAGAACGTTCCGCAATGGAAAAGCTTTGACAGATTTGCAAGTTCCTGGGCTTCCAGAATTGGCTGGGCCGTTTTGTACACTTTGTTTTTCTATTTTTTCGCAACCGCTTGGTGGCAATGGCTTTTGTTGCCAGTTGCTTATATGATGGCACCAATCCACGGTGTGATTATCAATTGGTTTGGCCACATCTACGGTTACGTGAACTTCAAAGTGTCTGATACCTCCAAAAATCTTCTAAGATTTGATTGGCTAATGATGGGAGAAGCTTATCACAACAATCATCACAAACACGGTGGAAGAGCCAATTTTGGAGGCGTAAGATGGCACGAGATCGACGTCACTTATTGCATTATGATTCTTTTGGACAAGATGAAATTAATCAAACTGAATCCTGTCGCAGTTGTAAAAAGAGAAGTTTAAAAAGCGTAACAATCTTTATGAATGATCATTTTAGATTGTCTTCCAAAATAAATCATCAGAATAAAAAAATACCGTTGATTATCTCAACGGTATTTTTGTTTTAATTATAATCTTTATTAGATTTTTATCAAACCTAATTCAATTAATCTTTCTCTCAAGAATTCTCCAGCTGTTGCGTCTGGATATAATTTTGGATTGTTTTCATCCACGCAATTTTCTAATGCATCAAGAGGCATATTGCTCACAGGATGCATAAAAAATGGAATCGAATATCTGGAAGTTCCCCACAACTCTCTTGGAGGATTGACTACTCTGTGAATTGTTGATTTTAGTTTATTGTTGGTGTGCCTAGACAACATATCACCAACGTTAATCATCAATTCGTCTGGCTCCGCAATGGCATCAATCCAATCGCCATTGTGATTCTGAACCTGAAGCCCTTTTCCCTGAGAACCCATTAATAAAGTAATCAAATTGATGTCTCCGTGAGCTGCTGCTCTTACCGCATCATCAGGCTCTTGAGTAATTGGTGGATAATGGATTGGTCTAAGGATAGAATTACCTTCCGCGATTTTATCATCAAAATAAAACTCATCCAAACCAAGATACAACGCCAAAGCTCTCAAAACACATTTCCCAGTTTTCTCAAGCATTTGGTAAGTTTCCTTCCCAACTTCGTTGAATTTTGGAAGTTCTTCTACGATGACATTGTCAGGATATTCGCTTTTGTATTTGGAATCATCAGACACGTATTGTCCGAAATGCCAAAACTCTTTCAAATCTCCTTTTTTAAATCCTTTTGCAGTTTCTTTACCGAAACCTACATAGCCACGTTGTCCGCCAATTCCGGGGATTTCATACTTTTGTTTGGTTTCTGTGGGAAGCTGAAAGAAGTTTTTCACTTCTCCATAAAGATCGTCTACGAGTTGGTCGTCTAGGAAATGGCCTTTTAAGGCAACAAAACCAATTTCTTCGTAAGCTTTTCCGATTTCATTTACAAATTTCTGTTTGCGTTCCGGGTTGTCCGAAAGGAAATCACGCAGGTCTACACTAGGTATTTTGTCCATTTTAGAAATTTTAGTACCGCAAAAATACAGTTTTTATATCAACACAAAAGGTATTGATAAAAAGTATTCAAGATTCTGAAATCTGTTATTTATCTTTGCAGAATGGAATTACAATACCTCGTAAGAGAACCTCAAAATATTACACCGGAAACACCTATTCTTTTTATGCTTCACGGATACGGAAGTAACGAAGAAGATCTTTTCAGTTTTGTTCCGACTTTGCCAGAAGATTGGTTGGTTGTGAGTTTCCGTGCACCTAAAGATTCTAGCTATGGCGGTTTTGCTTGGTTTGAAATCAACTTCAATGATCCTCACCAATTCATCGATGAAAATGAAGTTAATGAAGCTGTGAAACTGGTGATGGAAAACATTATGTCCGTCACAAACCGATACGGCTTAACAAAAAATCCCACGCATCTTTGCGGCTTTAGCCAAGGCGGCATGATTGTGTATGCTTTGGCTTTGCAATATCCAGAGCTGTTCAACAAAATTGCTATTCTAAGTTCTTATCCGGAAGAAAAAATGTTGAAAAACATTGTAAAAGACAAAAAGAAATATGAGAAATTACGCTTCTTCGTTTCGCACGGCACAGATGATGCAATGATTCCTTTGGAATGGGCAAAAAAAGGTGCAGAATTGTTGTATGACCTGAGTGCTTATTTCTCTTTCCGAGAGTATATGAACGGACATGGTGTGAATCAGAAAAATTATCTTGACTTGATGGATTTTTTCAAAAAATAGATTTTGGCATTGATTTTGAAAATATCCTATCAACACAAAGAAAAAAGGTTGATAAATAGAATCCCGACTATCAAAAAGATAATCGGGATTCTTTATGTTTTGAATTAAATTTAAAATTAAGAATTCATCAAGTCTTCGATTTCATCTACTGTAATTGGAATATTCGCCATTAGATTGAACGGTTTTCCAGAAGATTGAATCACGTAATCGTCCTCAATCCTTACTCCAAAACCTTCTGCCGGAATGTAGAAACCAGGTTCATTGGTAAACACCATATTTTCTACAAAATCATCAGTTAAGATTCCATAATCGTGCGTATCCAATCCCATGTGGTGAGAAGTCCCGTGCATCATATACTTTTTGTAAGCTGGCCATTTTGGGTCTTCATTCTGAACATCAGCTTTGTCAATTAAGCCTAATTGCAACAATTCTGAAGTGTAAACCTCTCCCATTTCTTTATGGAATCTATACCAGTTATTCCCAGCAACCAATCTGTCTTCAGCCTCAACTTTACATCTTAAAACTGAGTTGTAAATTTCTTTTTGTCTATCAGAATATTTTCCGCTGACAGGGATTGTTCTTGTTAAATCAGAAGAATAATTCGCATATTCCGCACCTACATCCAGAAGAATCACGTCGCCATCTTTACACTGCATATTGTTGGAGATGTAATGAAGAACATTCGCATTGTTTCCGCTTGCGATGATTGGTGTATAAGCAAAACCTTTGCTTCTGTTTCTTACAAATTCGTGGATCAGTTCAGCTTCAATCTCGTATTCCCAAACGCCTGGTTTTACGAAATTGAGTAATCTTCTGATTCCTTTTTCTGTGATGTTACAAGCATTTTGAATCAATGCTAATTCTTCTGGTTCTTTGATACTTCTCAAACGCTGAAGAATTGGGTTGCTTCTTTTGTAATTGTGCATTGGGAAATCTGCCTGCACTTTTTTGATAAAACGATCTTCTCTCAATTCAGTCTCAACAGAGTTTCTGTAATGTTCGTTTTTGTTCAGATAAACATTTTCTGCTTCGTACATTAGATTTTTGAAGACTTTATCAAAATCTGTCAACCAATAAACGGTTTTGATTCCGGAAACTTCGTAAGCATTTTCTTTTGTTAATTTTTCTCCTTCCCAAACTGCAATATGATCGTTGGTTTCTCTTAAAAACAAAATCTCTCTGTTTTCTTCAAGATAAGCATCCGGAAAAATCACCAAGATACTTTCTTCCTGATCTACTCCACTGAGATAAAAAATATCACGATGCTGTTGAAAAGGCATTGTAGAATCGGCACTGATGGGATATATATCATTGGAATTGAAAATTGCTATAGATTTTGGTAATAAAGAATCTGCAAACTTTTTTCTGTTTTTTACGAAAAGTGAACTTGGGATTTGCTCGTATTTTGTTGTCATTTAAAATAGATATTATGATTTAAACTTTTAAAAATTAATTTAAAGCGTTCCAAATTTACAAAACCTAAAAAAATTAAAATTAAATTAAGGCTTAATTTTTTCATAAATTATCAAACCACAATTGAATTAAGATTTAAATTAATTTCTAATTTTACTTTTATGAAAAACCTGATTTTACTTTTCACTTTTGTATTTACATTGACGCAATCGCAAATCACTTTTCGAATCATCAAACTACCACAAAACACAGAAGAAAATACAAAACTATATCTGGCTTCCAATCTTAATGGCTGGAAAGCTGATGATTCTCAATTTGAATTTAAGAAAGACGATAATGGTTTTTATACTTTGATTCTTCCAAATCCAACTCAAAAAATTGAATATAAAATCGTCAAAGGAAGCTGGGATTTTGCGGAAGCCGATGAAAATGGGAAGTCTGCATCTAATCGAATTTTTGATATTAATGAAAAACAAAAAATTATTGAATTAGAAATAAAAAACTGGAGTTCTCCGAAAGAAAAGAAACATACTACAAATTCTAACGTCAAAATTCTGAGTGAGAAATTCAACATTCCGCAACTTAAAACAACTCGGAAAATCTGGATCTATCTACCACCCGATTACGAAACTTCTAAGAAAAAATATCCCGTAATCTATATGCAAGACGGGCAAAATCTGTTTGATAACCTTACCAGTTTTTCCGGAGAATGGAGCGTGGATGAAACACTGGATGAAATCTATAAAGAGACAGGAAAATCTGCAATTGTTATAGGAATAGATAACGGTGGAGAAAAAAGATTAGCAGAATATTCGCCTTGGAATAATGAAAAATATAAAACCGAAGGTGAAGGTGATTTGTATACCGATTTTTTGGCAAAAACTCTTAAACCTTATATCGATAAAACATATAGAACAGAGAGACAAGCTTCTAAAACTATCATTATAGGAAGCTCTATGGGTGGATTGATTTCGTTTTATGCAACTGTAAAATATCCGAATATTTTTGGAAAAGCTGGAATCTTCAGTCCGGCATTTTGGTTTGTTTCTAAAGATCTTAATCAATATCTTAATCTTAATAAGAACAATCTCAAAAATTCTAAATTCTATTTTGTAGCAGGAAAAAATGAAGATGAAACAATGGTTCCAGAAATTGAAAACGTCGATAAATTATTATTAAAAAAAGCTGTTCCTCAAAAGAATATTCTTGTGAAAATAGATGAAGATGGAACACACTCCGAAAGTTATTGGAAGAGAGAACTGAAGCAATCTTTGATTTGGCTTTTGAAATAAAGTTTTAATTGCAAAACAAAAACACTAAATTTGCAACATTTATGGAAAGTAACAGACAACGCAAAGTAGCGCAGATTATTCAAGAAGATATGGCAGAACTCTTCCGCAAACAGGCATCGGAAAGCAAACAGAGCTTTTTGGTTTCGGTTTCTGATGTGAAAGTGACAGCCGATCTTAGTATCGCAAAAATATACCTTAGCATTTTCCCTGCGGAGTTGCGCCAACCAATTTTGAAGGAAATCAATACCAATAATTCTTTTTATCGTAATTATATTGGACAAAAGATGGGGAAACAAGTACGTATCATTCCTCAATTGTCTTTCTTTATAGATACAAGTCTTGATGATGTAGAACGCATCGAAAGAGAACTGAAAGGTGAAGGCGACAATCCTATTCTTTAATTTTTTGCGAGATTGAAAAATGCTTTTTACATAGCATCCCGATACCTGATTTCTAAAAAAGGAAGTACAGCGGTTACGTTTATCACGTGGTTAGCAGCTTTTGCAATGGTAGCGGCTGTAGCAGCAATGTTTATCATCATTTCGGTTTTTTCTGGTTTAGAAGAGCTGAACAAAGATATGATTGCCAATCTACACGCAGATCTTACTATAAAAAGTAAAACCGGGAAAGTTCTTCCGGACATTAATAAAATCAATCAATCTCTGAAAAACAATCCAGACATTGCTCATTTCTCAAAACTGATTGAAGAAAAAGTTTATCTAGGATACAAAGACAACGGTGAAATTGCTTATTTGCGAGGTGTAGATTCAGCGTACACCCACGTGAATCCTATTGATGAAAATATCTATTACGGAAAATATCCTGACTTCAAATATAATAATGAAGTCATCATGGAAAATGGTCTGGACAACAGACTTTCTCTTCCGGTAAACTCTACTCAAGATTTCGCAACGATTCTAATGCCTAAACCAGGAAAAGGAATCATCCAACAGGAAAACGATATTTTTAACAAAAAAGATATCTACGTAACTGGTGTGTTTCCCGGAAATGACCAACTAGATAATTACATCATTGCGCCGATAGAACTAGCTCAGGAATTATTAAGTCTTCCAAAATCTGCTTGTTATCAAATAGTTATCAAACTTAAAACACCTTCAAATTCTGAATTGGTAAAATCAAAACTAATGAAAGAGCTTGGAGATCAAATTATTGTTAATACAAAGTCTGAGGAAAATGCAGCATTCTGGAAAATGATTAATACAGAAAAGTTGATGATCTATTTAATTTTCGGATTGGTGATTTTCATTACGACATTCAACTTAGCTGGCGCAATTACGATTCTTCAGTTAGATAAAAAAGAACAAGCAAAATCTCTTGTAGCACTTGGTTTTAATAAAACTAATCTTAGATTAATCTATTTTTTCACAGGACTACTTATTGTATTTTTCGGAGTTATTTGCGGACTTCTGATAGGCACGGTCATTTGTTTTACGCAGATCCAGACAGGATTTTTCAAAGCAAGTGAGAGTCTGGCTTTCCCAGTTAAAATTGAATTAATTAATTATTTCATTGTATCGGGAATCGCCTTATTCTTTGGGTTGAGTATTTCTAGAATTTTCTCGAAGGTTAATAAAAGATATCTTTCTGATAAATAAAACTAAATAATTGGTTTCAAACTTCATCAATTTGTTATTAAACAATAAATAATTTTGTAAGAATTTGAAAACAGATATTTTCATCTGTTATTTTCACTTTCATAAAAATATAACTATGATTATAACAATTATTTAAAAATTATATCTAAACAAAACAAACAACACTCTATTGTTGATAATTCAATGTAATATTAATAAAATTATTCAATATCTTTACCGCCCTTAATTTTTTGAAATGAAAAAAACTTTCCTTATTTTATTTGCTGGGATTTTTGGATTTGCAAACGCCCAGGAACCGGCAAACTATTACAGTACTGCAACCGGGCTTACTGGATTCTCATTGAAAACCAAACTTGGAGAAATCATCTCTGCAGGTTACAAAACCAAAAGTTATGACAATCTATACACCGGTTATCCATCATCGGATACAGACAAGTTTTATGAAAACGACGGTAGTGTTTTGGATATTTATTCTGAAAATCCAACAGGTACAGACCCCTACAATTATCAACATGGCGTAAAGAAATGTGGAAACTATGCCAACGAAGGAGATTGTTATAATAGAGAACACTCTATTCCTCAAAGTTTGTTCAAGCAAGCTAGCCCAATGGTTTCTGACATCCACCATATTTTACCAACTGATGGTAAGGTGAATGGAATGAGAAGTAATTATCCTTACGGAAAAGTAAATAACCCAACTTGGACTTCTAAAAACGGTTCAAAAGTAGGCCCTAATGCATCTAGTGGCTACTCAGGTACAGTTTTCGAACCAATCAACGAGTTCAAAGGGGACGTCGCAAGGGTCCTATTATATTTCGTCACAAGATATCAAACAAGATTATCTAGTTTTACAAGCGGAAATATTCTTAACACAAGTAATGTTAGCCAAGGACTTACGACTTGGGAGCTAAATCTTATGTTGCAATGGCATCAGCAAGATCCAGTTTCTGAAAGAGAAATCGTAAGAAACAACGCAGCTTATGTTTATCAAAACAACAGAAATCCATTCATAGATCACCCAGAATGGGTAACTTCAATCTGGGGACCAGCTCTAGCTGTAGATGATGCATCTTTTTCTAAAAATCTTACTATCGTCCCAAACCCTGTAAAAGGAAATATTATCAATATATCTAGTGATAAGGATCTGAAAAAATTCAACAAAGCAATGATTTACAATATGATTGGACAAAATGTTCAAACTATTGAAAATCCTTTCCAAAATGGAAATACGATTACTTTGAAAAATCTTCCAAAAGGAGTTTACATCTTAAAAACCGGAGAGCTAAACACGAAGTTTATTATAGAATAATTAACTTAACCCGTAGTGCATTATAAAAAAGGCTACTCATAATACGAAAATTTCGTATATT
>NZ_DAMBRK010000016.1:0-83090 GCF_032055105.1 Epilithonimonas sp. | reverse complement strand
CTTCTCATAAAAAATGCCCCTAAAAAGTGTATAACTTTTTGGGGGCAGTCCAAAATCAGAGGTTTCAAATTTTATTAAGGATTTGAAAATTAAGCTTTCAAATATCTTGCGTAAGCATAACCTTCTTCTCCGTCAGCAGTTTTGATTTTCCACCAGTCGTCAGAAGATTGCTCAACCAAAGTTACAACTTCACCTTTAGCCGCTTTTCCAACAATCGAAGCTTCAGTTGAAGGCTCTTGTCTAATGTTAAGGTTAGATTCGTCTGTTGCAACAGTTAAAGAAGCACCAGCTGCCAATCCGGAAACCTGAACATCAATATTGATATCAGTTGCCGTATAAGAAGGGTCAATTGCACCTAAAGCATTCCAAACAGAATCTTTAGAAGCGCTATTTGTTGCTTTTCCAGTGATATAAAGAACACCGTCTTGCTCCTGAACAGAAAGGTCAGAAAGTCCTGCTGACTGAGCTGCAGAAACTACACTTGCATATTTGTCTTGTAAACTCATTTGCGATTATTTTACAGTGATTTTGTTATCGTATTTACCAATCTTAAGCGCATCTACAGACTCTTTTACTTTTCTTGCATTCGCAGAAGTTGTAGAACCAGTCAATGTCAATGTGCCTGCAACATCTTCAGCTTTTACGCCTGGGATATCTTTAAGAGCATCATTTACTTTTTGTAAAACGGCCGCGTCCACAGTGTTTACTTCGACAGGCGCTGCCACAGGAGCAACAGTTGCCATATCGTGAACGTCTTTCACGCCTTGTACTTTTTTAAGCGCTTCGATTGCTGCTTGTTTGTCAGCTTCGGTTGCGAAAACTCCACTTAGGTGAGCTTGTCCTTCTTTCACTTCCACAGTAGTTCCAGGATAAGCTGTGATTACTGTAGTTGCTTGTGAAGTCAGTTCCGCATCAGAAACTTTTTTCTTACAAGAAACAGCTGTCATTGAAACCATCAAGGCAAGAGCAGCAATTTTGATTGTTTTTCTCATAGTGTAAAAATTATTTTTAATTGTGTTTTAATTATTATTAAATCTTGTGCCAAAGCAAAATGAATTGACTTTGGTTCTGTTTAAATTTTAAACTTTCGATTTAAGTAAAATTAAAAACTTTTTTGATGCGACAATGAGAATTACATAAAATTAACTGAGATTTATATATAGAAAGGTGTATTCTCACTTTCCCGAATGAAAATAAATGCGGAGAATGTTGAAAATGTGTCGGTTTTTGAAGAATCAATAAGAATTTTGACGTAATAATTAGATAATGATAAGTTATTTTAGAAAAGATTATTTATTCAGACCCAAATAATTTTCCATTAAAGGTATGAGTGCAACAATCACAATATGGTTTCATATCTTTTGCTTGAAGTTGCGGATTAGTTAATTGTAAAATCCCATTATTATCAACATATAAACCAGAAAAATAAGAGGATTCACCAATTCGAATAAAATCTTTTTTGTCTTCTTCGGTTAATGCAACTTGCCAAAATATCGGCTCACTTTTATCCAATCTTGATTTTGCTTCACTAAAAACTTCATTCCAATCAGAGCCAACTTTTGATAATAGAAATCTATAAAGAGGAGTGTAATCCAAACCACGTTCTTTTTTACCAGACATTTTTCCTTTAGTTAATTCTAAGTTTTCTTTTTTATGCCTTGCATCTTTAAAATCCCCACCAAAATTGTGATGAACATTAAAAGTGGTAGTATTAACTTTTCTAGATAATTTAGATTTCTCCTTATTCATAATTACTTTATCCTCAAAAACTCCTTCGCCAACTCAATCATTTTCGGGTCACCAGTGTATTTTCCTTTTTCATCAGATAATTTCACTGTCGGAATCCATTCATTATTAATGCCTTTTACACTAATTAGCTTCATTACAATATTCATTGGTTTAAGACCAACATCATTCGTTAAATTGGTTCCGATTCCGAAAGAAATACCGATTCTTCCTCTGCAGTAGTTGGTGATTTCTTCCACTTTTTCGAGATTCAAGCCGTCTGAGAAAATAATGTATTTGAATAGCGGGTTGATGCCGTGTTTTTGATAGTGAGCAATGGTTTTATCAGCAAATTCAAACGGGTCACCGCTGTCGTGACGAACGCCGTCAAACAACTTTGCAAATTTCTTATCAAACTGCTGAAAAAAAACTTCGGTCGTATAAGTGTCGGAGAGTGCAACTCCCAAATCCCCGCGGTAAACATCCACCCAATTTTCCAATGCAATAGAATTCGCCATTTTGAAACCAAATTCCGCAGCGTGAAACATAAACCATTCGTGAGCGTGTGTTCCAATTGGTTTTACGTTGTAAAGCATTGCTAAGTGAACATTGGAAGTTCCCGTAAAAGTTGATTTTTTATCTTGAATGAGAGCGTCCATTACCAATCTATGAACTTTGTAAGAATGCCTTCTTCTAGTTCCAAATTCTGCAAACGGAACGCCGAGTTCTGTAAGATGAACCGCTTTTTCTACAGTTTTATTAATGACTTCCTCGTTGGTTTGTCGTTCCATATGATTCATCTCGTAATGAAGTTCGCTGATGAGCGATAGGAGAGGGACTTCCCAAAGAATGGTTCTGTACCAAAGACCTTCAACCGAAACTTTTAGTTCGTTTCCGTTTTGTTCGATTTTTACTTCAGAAGGATCATAATGAAAACCTTCTAAAAAATCAAGATAGGGAAGAGCAAGATACGGGCAGGTCACTTTCAGGTATTTTTTTTCGTCTTTGGTGAGCTTCAATTCTGCCATCGTATTGACAGATTTTCTGAGTTCTTCTGCAAAACCTTCGGGAAAACTGTGTTTGCCTCGGTTGATGAATTCGTATCTTACAATTTCGTTGGTGAATAATTTCACGACTGCATTTTGCATTGTGATTTTGTAGAAGTCGTTGTCCAGAATAGAATTGAGCCTTACCTCGCGCATAAAAATATCATTTACACAAATCTAAGGAATTTTGTTGAGGAGAGTTTTGATTCTGATTGATTTTAATCATTAAAAACTTTAACAGCAAAAGTTCAAAAAAGGAAAATACATTAAACATCATCTTTTTTGAACTTTTGATCAACCAAAAAAGAACAAATGGCTTTTGTGACTTTTGTGGTTTTGGAGCAAACTCTAGATTTGTATAAATTACAATTCTTACTTTTGCAAAAATTTTTTGAAATGATAAAAGTGCTGATGTATTTTGTAGTAGGAACTTTAATTAGTTTTTTCCTGAGACGTTTTACAGGAGAGCAGGCTGATTTTTGGGTAGAGCTTTATGTGGCTTCTGCGTTTGGGATTGGTTGGGGATTGGCTTATTTTGTTGACCACCCGGAATGGTCTTTACCAAAGAAAATGGGGATTTCCTTGATTGGAATTGTTTTCTTGGTTGCTGTTGGATTAATCTTCTTTGATTTCGAAACTGCAGTTCCGTCTATTATCAAATTCTCTACAGTTTTCGTAGCTTATTATATGATTGCAAGCTTCCGAGAAAGCAAATCGTTGAGGTATTAAAATTATTTTTCACCCTTTAGGGTTGAGGTAAAGAAAATGATTTGGATATGTAATTCAAAAGCCGGATTTCGAAAGAAGTCCGGCTTTTTATTTTTTAATGAATCATCAGGAAGCTTACAGTTCCAAGTCCAATAACCAAAAACATAAATGCAAAGAAATTAAACATAAACAGAATGCTACCAATAATGAAACTGATGACGCCGTGCGTGTGATAAACTTTGTAGTGAGCTATGAAGAAGTAGATTATACTATAGAAAAATACAACATTCATCAGTAAGTAAATAATTACACTGATTGAAGTAGGTGTGACAGTTGATAATTTATATAAGAAGGAAAATAATAAAATGGTCAGCAATAAAAAACAGAAATAATGCAGTGTGAAAATCCCGTGGTCAAAATACCACCATTTTTTCTTGTTATGGAAAATCCACAGGAAAAATGCGAAAATAGGAAGGTAGATGAAAAGCGCTTTCGGGAGATTATGAAATGATGTTTCAGCTAATTTTTTCACAATTTCTCCTTTTGTCACGCCTTTTTCTTTTAGTTCAAAAAATTTATGAGCAACAGGAACATTGATGAAATCATAAAACGAAGGATTTTTAACTTTTCCGGAATCATATGATTTTCTGTTTGTATAGCCATTAAACTCAAAATCATCATCCAGCTTTTTACTCATATCAAAGCTATTTTTTAAGTCATCAATTTGCGCAGAATCTTTTAATATGGCATTCACTTTATTGATAGCTACAGAATCTTTACCACGAAAAGAACCTTCAGCCTTGATGCTGTCCAGTATTTTACGAGCATCTTCAACTTGATTGGCTTTGTATTGCTTTTCAGTCTGCGATTCTTTTTCACCTTCGAAATTAATATTGAAAGGTGGAAATACAGCAAACAGGAAAAATGTAATAAAACTGATGAAAATGTAAAGCTTAACCGGTGGAACAAATTTTTGTCTTTTACCTTCCAGATAAGTATTGGTTAATTTACCGGGTTTGAAAAGAAGATTTTTGAGAGTTCCCCAAAATTGCCCATCATAATGGGTGAAGTCTTCTACAAAATGAGTGAATAGATAATGGAAAGGTTGTCTGGTCTCTATGTTTTGTTGTCCGCAATGTGGGCAATAATGTTCCTCAACAATGTGTCCGCAATTTAGGCAATCTTTTTCTTCTCTCAGTTTTCCGTGGCTCATTTTATAGAATTTTCCTCAAAAATATAAAAATCCCGAATTATAAATAAAGCTTACTTTGACAAATTTCAGAAAGTTTTCAGTCCATTAATGATTGGTTAACGTATTAATTTTTAGAAAATTAAAATATTTTTCTGAGGAAAATTTTTCATCCGAGAAAAAATTCATACCTTTGCACACCCTTTGAGGGAAAATTATGTTTAATCGTAAACGATAAATTGTGAATACATTAAGTTACAAAACAGTATCGGCAAACAAGGCTACAGCAAATAAAGAATGGGTTGTTGTAGATGCTGCTGAGCAACCGTTGGGAAGACTAGCTTCTACCGTTGCAAAGATTTTGAGAGGTAAGCACAAAACGAATTACACACCACACGTAGATTGTGGAGACAACGTAATCGTTTTGAACGCTGGGAAAGTTACACTTTCCGGAAACAAGTGGGCAGACAAAACTTACATCTGGCACACTGGATATCCAGGTGGACAGAAGTTTATGACTGCTGAGGAGCTTAAGAAAAAAGATGCTCTTAAAGTATTGGAAAAATCTGTTAAAGGAATGCTTCCTAAAACAAGATTAGGTTCTGCTTTATTCAAAAACCTTTATTTATATGAAGGAACTGAGCACAAACACGAAGCGCAGCAGCCAAAAGTAATCAATGTTAACGAATTCAAATAATTGATATGTCTATAGTACACAAAATCGGAAGAAGAAAAACTTCTGTTGCAAGAGTTTATGTGAAGCCAGGAACTGGTAATATCACTATAAACGGTAAAGATGCTAAAACTTATTTCTGTACGGATGTTTTGGTTTATAAAGTGAATCAACCATTTTTATTAACAGAAACTCTAGGTCAATATGACTTAACTGTTAATGTTTTTGGAGGAGGGATTACTGGTCAGGCAGAAGCTATCAGACTAGGTGTTTCTAGAGCACTATGCGAAATCAACGAAGAATTCAGATTGGCTCTTAAGCCTCATGGATTGTTGACTAGAGATGCAAGAATGGTAGAGAGAAAGAAACCAGGTCAGAAAAAAGCGAGAAAGAGATTCCAATTCTCAAAACGTTAATTTTTTTCAGACATCGGATTTCAGATACTTGGATTACAGACTTTTTTTGGTCAATTATCCTTTATCTAAAATCTATTAATCTAAATTAAAATATTGCCCGTTACGTTTAGCATCCAAACTTTACTCCCATCTAAAGTAAAGTTGATTGCGGAAAAGCGGAAAGTAAACTAACAAAAACAAGAAAACATGGCAAAAGCAAATGTAAAAGACCTTTTAGAGGCTGGTGTACACTTCGGTCACATGACTCGTAAGTGGAATCCAAATATGGCTCCATACATTTTCATGGAGAAAAACGGTATTCACATCGTAGATTTACATAAAACAGCTGTTAAATTGGACGAAGCTTGTACAGCTTTGGAAAAATTAACTTCTGCTGGTAAAAAAGTTCTTTTCGTAGCGACTAAAAAGCAAGCGAAAGAAGTAGTAGCAAAACACGCTGCTGAACTTAACATGCCTTACATCACAGAAAGATGGCCAGGTGGTATGCTTACAAACTTTGTAACTATCAGAAAAGCAGTTAAGAAAATGAACTCAATCGATAAAATGAAGAAAGATGGTACTTTCGAAACTTTATCTAAAAAAGAAAGACTTCAAGTTGATCGTCAAAGAGCTAATCTTGAGAAAAACTTAGGTTCTATCTCTGACATGGTTCGTCTTCCTTCAGCTATTTTCGTAGTTGACATTATGAGAGAGCACATCGCAGTAACTGAAGCTAAAAAATTGGGTATCCCAGTTTTCGGTATCGTAGATACTAACTCAGATCCAAGAAAAGTGGATTTCGTAATCCCTGGAAATGATGATGCTTCTAAATCTATTGATATGTTGTTGAGCGTAGTTTCAGCTTCTATCAAAGAAGGTTTATCTCAAAGAAAAGCAGATAAAGAAAAATCTAAAGAAGAAGGCGAAAAAGTTTCTGCAGAAGCAGATGCTGATTTCGATGCTGAATAATCAATAGATTTTCTACAACATAAAAGCGGTTCAATTATTTGAATCGCTTTTTTTATGAATTATTTGACTTCGTCGAACGACTTCGTTAGGTTTGGGCGCCTTTATCCGCCTTCCGCTCCCAATCTTTTTTGCAGGAAGATTTCAGATTAAATAGAACTCGTAGTACAAGCAAAAAGGATTTCCGCTCAAGTCGGGGCGCAGATTGGGCTTCCAATCAACATCTATCAATCAATAGAAATAAAAAACCTTTCAAAGTCAAACTCTGAAAGGTTTTATTTTATATAATTAATCAAAGAAATATAATTACCCTTTGAATTCTCCCATTGCAATGAATTTCTCTTGACGGTCGTTTACCAATTTCTCAGCAGGTTCTTTAGAAAGTGTTTTGATGTCTTTTAATAAAACCTTTTTCACATTTTCAAAAGTTGCTTTAAGATCATAATGAGCACCTCCAAGCGGTTCTGGTATGATTGCGTCGATCAATTTTTGTTTCAGCATATCTTCCGCTGTCAGTTTCATTGTGGTTGCTGCAGTTTCTTTGTATTCCCAGCTTCTCCAAAGGATTGCGGAACAGTTTTCAGGTGAAATAACAGAATACCAAGTGTTTTCCATCATATAAACCTTATTTCCAACGCCAATTCCTAATGCGCCACCACTTGCGCCTTCTCCAATAATAATTGTGATGATAGGTGTTTTTAATTGGCACATTTCGAAGATATTTCTGGCAATCGCTTCGCCTTGTCCACGTTCTTCCGCTTCTAGGCCAGGATAAGCGCCAGGTGTGTCAACCAATGTCACAACAGGAATCCCGAATTTCTCTGCCAATTTCATCAATCGTAAAGCTTTTCTATATCCTTCCGGATTCGACATTCCAAAACGTCTGTGTTGGCGTTCTTTGGTTGTTCTTCCTTTCTGAGTTCCAATAATCATTACAGTGTTTCCACTAATGCTGGCAATTCCACCAACCATTGCCGGATCGTCACCAAAATTTCTGTCACCGTGAAGCTCTACAAAACTTCCCGCATCAGCCAAACCATTGATATAATCTAAAGTGTAAGGTCTGTCCGGATGTCTGGAAAGCTGAACTCTTTGCCAAGGTGTAAGATTTCCGTATATTTTTTTCTTAGTTTCCTCTATTTTAGTCTTGATCTTTTTGCAGGATTCATCCACGTCAATACCGCTTTCTGTGCCTAGTTGTACACATTTTTCGTACTGCTCGATCAGGTCTTTTACAGGTTGTTCAAATTCTAAATACTCCATATTTTGTTTGGATTAAACCGTTCAAAAATAATCTATTTTTTTTAAATGGATTTCTAATATTAATAAAAAGTCTTCGACAGTCTCAGACTGACAAATTAATTAGTTTAAACTGATTGCTTTTTCTATTCTCGCCAACGTTTCTTCTTTTCCAATGATGTTCATAATATCTGGAACATCAGGACCTTTCAATTCTCCTACTAGAGCAAGACGTAGAGGCATCATCACTTTTCCCATTCCCAAAGAATGTTCTTCTGCAAAATGATGAATTGTTTCTTTCAAATTTTCTGAATCGAATTCTGAAGTTTCTAGTTTAGAAGAAAAATCTTTCAAAATAGCAGAAGTTGTGTCGTTCCATGCTTTTTTCAATGCTTTTTCATCGTAGGAAGTTGGTGATTCAAAAAAGAATTTTCCATCATTATAAATATCAACAACGAAAGTTGCTCTTTCTTTCATCAATGATACGATTTTTAATAATTTTTCATCAGGAAGATTCAAAGCTTTTACTTCTTCAACTTCTTTTAATAAAACTAAAACTTCTTCATTAGACTTTAGTTTAAGATATTCTTGATTAAACCATTTTGCTTTTTGAGGATCGAATCTAGCGCCGGCTTTATGAACTTTGTGAAGGTCAAATTCCGCAATCATTTCATCCATAGAAACAATTTCTTTGTCATTTGCTGGCGTCCAGCCTAACAAAGCAGTCATATTAATGAAAGCTTCTGGGAAATAACCAGATTCTTTGTAACCTTTCCAGACCTCGTCACTTTCAGGATCTTTGAAATCCATTGGGAAAACCGGAAAACCGAATTTTGCGCCGTCTCTCTTGCTTAATTTTCCTTTTCCTTCTGGTTTTAGAATTAATGAAAGATGCGCAAATTCTGGTGCTTCCCAATTCATTGCTTCATATAATAAAACGTGCAAAGGCATAGATGGCAACCATTCTTCACCGCGGATAACGTGAGAAATTTTCATTTCAAAATCATCCACAACGTTGGCGAAATGATAAGTTGGCATTCCATCGTTTTTGATTAAAACTTTATCATCTAGCGTATTGGTATTTACTGAAAAATTTCCTCGGATGATATCTTGAAGGTTGAGAACTCTGTCAATTGGCATTTTGAAACGAACCACATAAGGAACATTTTCATCCAATAATTTCTGAACTTCTTCTGATGAAAGAGAAATGCTGTTTCTCAATTGCTGTCTTGTCTGATGGTTGTATGCGAAAACATCGCCCCTAGCTTCAAAGTCTTTACGGATTGCATCCAATTCTTCAGGCGTGTCAAAAGCAAGATAAGCATAATCGGTTTTTAGGATTTGCTCTTTATATCTGTCATAAATTTCTCTTCTCTCAGATTGTCTATAAGGTGCATAAGGTCCGCCAACTCTTGGGCTTTCGTCAGGAATAATTCCACACCATTCCAAAGAGTTCATGATATAATCTTCAGCTCCCTCTACATATCTTGCAGTGTCTGTATCCTCTATTCTAAGAACAAATTCTCCACCTTGATTTTTAGCGAAAAGGAAATCATATAAAGCAGTTCTAACGCCTCCTAAGTGTAAAGCTCCTGTTGGACTTGGTGCAAAACGCACTCTTACTTTTTTCATATTCAGATAATTATTTTTTTAAGATTATTTATAAATAATCTTATGTCTAAAAAAATGTGGTGCAAAATTAATAAATTTTGAGCGTTTTGCGTTTTGAATTTGGTTAATCTTTCACGAAATAGTATTTTTGAATATTAAAAATATTAGCTATGTTAGAAATAGGAGAAAGACCCTGGGGAAAATATTATGTTTTGGCAGATGAACCAAACTATAAATTAAAAAGAATTGAAGTAAACCCAGGGCAGAAATTATCTTACCAGTTCCATTACAAAAGACAAGAACAATGGACTATTATCGAAGGGAATGCAACTATTGTTTTGGACGGTGAAGAGATTCCTTTGGCTTATGGGCAAAGTATTTTCATTCCACTAGGAGCAAAACATAGAATTATGAATCTTACTGATAAACCAGTTGTTTTCATAGAAGTTCAAACAGGGACTTATTTTGGAGAAGATGATATCGTGAGATTGGAGGATGAGTATGATAGAGAGTAATTCTTTAATAAATAAAAACAAAAAGTGATAAATATTTTTTTATTTATCACTTTTTGTTTTTAATCTTCCCAAATGTATTTTCTATTCTTTCCAAATAGTTTATTTTGAATGTTTTTGAAAGCTAATTTCAATTTAATTGTAGAATAGCTTTTAAGTTTATTGATTTTTTGTTGGTTAAACTTATTTTCAAGTTCTAGTAAGGAAATACGTTTGTCATCATCGGAATATTCAGGTAAAATGAGCTCCTCTATTATATTCAGTCTTTTTTTCATTTTGTTTCCTATGCTTTCCAAAGAAAAATAATTTTTTATATCTTCTTTTGCTTGAATTCCAATTGCTTTTGCATAGTCTTGATTTTCAAAAACGAATTTCATCATTTCCGCAGCATGATATACATCCGGCTCAGACCAAAAATTATTTTTTGGCAAAACACTTAAATCATAATCATGTTTTATCATTTTATATTTTACCAAGAATGAATTATTAACATTCATAAAATCAAGATTGCCAGAATATCCTGTAGCAATAACTGGTTTGCCAAGAGCCATTGCTTCTGCCATTGTCAAACCAAAACCTTCAGAACGATGTAGAGAGATATAACAATCACACTTATTGATCAGAGCTAATAATTCTCCTCGTCTCAACATTTCTTCTTTATAAATGATACTTTTGTTTTTCCCAATTCTATCCAGAACTATTTTCTTTGATTTTGCATGATGATTGGGGATAGAAGTCTTTAATATAAGTTTTACTTTCTCATTGTTTACGCCGAATGCTTTCTCATAAGAATCAATTAATCCTAGAGGATTTTTACGCTCAATAAGACTATTGTAATCAAAAATAAAAAGAAAGTTAAAACAATCAGAAGACATTCCTGTTTCAAAGTTTACATCAATGTCTTCTGGAGCAATATCAATAGCGTGCGGTATGTTTATTACAGGAATTGATGATTTGAGTGAAATAGAATCTAAACAATATTTGGAGCAAGTCCATATCTCATCATAATATTTATAGTATTCAGTATATATTTCAGGGAAATCTTCCATCTCCCAAGCCCAATATCCAATGTTATATTTATCCTTAAAATATTCGGAAGATTTTTCTTGAATAAATCCAGGAATAGAATCCATGTTAACATGAACTATATTAATTGGGAAATTATTTATGTTATCATCAAAGCTTATGGAAGTGTCATTTAATCGATGTTTTAATTTTACATTAAAATTGATTGCTTTAGAAGGAATTCCTGCTTTTTCTAGTGCATTCAGATTATTCCTTATTGCTTCTCCAAAACCTATTTCTGCATTAAAAAAGCCAGACATATTTACTCCAAACACTTGCTTATCTTCACTCATAACTTTTTTATATAAAAATCTCTTTCAGTTTTTCTTCAAAAACAATTTCTTCTTTCAAAACTGTTTTTTTGTAATCTACAAATTTAGTAATATGTTGAGGATAATTCTCAAGAACATTCTTTATTTTGCTTAAAATCTTAGGAATATTGACATTGCTGAAATCAAATTTATATTCTTCAGGAATCATTAGGTCTTCGTAGTAAGCAGAAGAACCGTTCTTTCCTGAAATAATACAGCAATCTTGCGAAACAGATTCTCTCAGCATTTTATCTCTTCCTGGATTTTCTCCAAAATCAACATATAAAAGAGATTTTGCCATCAAAGTTTTTATTTCTTTCGCATTCATATTTTGGATGGGAATCCAAGTCAGTTCCGGAGAATTTTTGATTAATTCTGCAATTTCTTTTTTTCCTTTTTTAGGATTGTATAAAATGTATTTATTAGAGGAATCTTTTAGGATCTCTTGTTCTATTAAAAAGTTTGGATTAATGTAATCACAAACAAAATCGATTTGACTCTTAGGTATTTTATTCTTTTCCAAATACAAACTAGACCTGAAAGATTGTGCCCAATGGAAAACATTTGATAAAGGTTCAAAATGATATTCTTTGTCATTTTGGTCATAGAAAAGTTTTGTAAAAAAACTTTGTTTTCTGATTCTATGATCCATCAGGATTTTATAAAAATCAACACTTAACCACCAAACGATTTTTTGACTTTTAGGATATTTTTTTATCAAAAAAGTCATAGATTCTGGGATAATAAGAATGTTATCAGGATTATCTTTGATAGAAAAGATTTCCTTGGTTTTATAAATGGCGTAGTTTTTAGCTTTGGCATTTATTCTTTTAGGAATATAGTGCATAAAAACATTTTGAATACCTAGCTCAATCAATTTGTTGGATAATTGATGCAAAGCTTCTGGTCCGCCCGTTACTTTTTTCGGAGGACAAAAAATGATGATTTGAGATGTTTTTTTATGCGAAATCATTAAAAGAAAATGTGATAAAATTGATTACAAAATAAATATCAATTTATCAGCTATAATAAGGCTTAATTTTGAAAATTACAATAGCTTATTTTACCAAGTCGTCCACCCAATTTTCAACAAGATATTTATCCAAAATTTCTTTAGGAATATCTTTGTAAGGTGTTTTCAGGAATGATTGCGGAATTTGTATGTTGTCAATGTCTTCAATCACAAAAATATTTTCAGGATTATAAAAATCGTAATTTACAATATCAGGATTGGTTGTAATCAGTTTTTTCTTGAGTCCTAAACTTTCAAAGACGCGGAAGCTTAAACCTTCTTGTTGATTTCTATTAACATCTAGCATTATTTCTGATTCCTCCAACAAGGCAAATATCTCATCAATAGAATAAGTACATTTTGAAAATTCTAAGTATGGCTCATTGTTCTCTTTTGAAGAAAAAATAATGATACGGCTTTTAATTTTCAAATCGTACAAAGCTTTAGCAATTTTTTTGATTATTGGGAATCTTTTGTCATAAGAACTGATGTTAAATACTTTATATTTATAGTGGTTTGATACCTTATCAACTGTTTTATAGATGAAGTTTGGTTTAAAAATCAAACCGAATTTTTCACAATCTTTCTTTTCAAAAGAGAATACTTTGTCGAATAAACTAAGAATATTCTTCGTATTAGGATATCTGCTGATAGAATCATTAATGAGAAGAACAGATTTCTTTGCTTTTTGATTAATATTTTCAATAGTTTGTTTGGAAAGAAAATCGGCTTTGATATAAATAGCGGTATCTATATTATCAAAATCTTTAATCTCATCCATAATGATTTCATTGTAATGAATATGCTTAAGATTTATAATGCCCAAGTTTTTTGTGAAAAAATTGAAAGCTTTATGTGTAAAATCGGGATAAGTATATTCAAAACTATGAAAGTTGACGTGCTTTACCTTATACGATTTTTTTTCCAATGCATCTGCAATGTATTGGTTATAACCCCAATTGTCAAAGGTAATAAGAAGTATATTTTGTCTGTCTTCGTGCATTCTGCCTTTCTATTCTTATGCTATAGTTTTGTTCAAAAACTCCCTTAATTCATTTTTAAAATAAGTTGGTTTGAAATCCAAATAATTGTCTGAATTTTGAACAAAATCGTTTAAATGCAAAAATCTGTCCATTTTTGAATTACTTGTCCAAGCCCAATCTATTAACTGAATTTGTGGCGAAAATATAGTAAATGTAGGAATATTCAAAGATTTGCTTACATTAGTAGCACCTCCTTCATTTCCAATCAAGCATTTGCAAAGACTCGTTACTGCTGCAAATTCTCGTAAGCTTTTGGTCTCAAAATTTGTTATGACTAATTTTTTAGAATCTTCCGAAAGCTTATTGTTTAACTCTTCAAATAAACCCTTTTGAAAAGGCATATAATTGCAAAGAATTATTGAGTTGGGTTTGCAAAGTGAAATATAATTAATGACTTCTGCCATATATTCAATCGGATAAGTTTTTTCTTCTGAACTGCCGAATGTACTTAACATAACTAAATTGTCATCAGTAGATAAGCCATTCTCCGAAAGAATTTTATGAGCATTTTCTCTTTCTTTTTTTGAAAGATAAATTTTGGGGAAGGCTTCTTGGAAATCTATGCCCAAAGATTCTAACATCTGTAATCGATGTTCAATTGCAAATGTTGTATTTTTTGATTTAAGTTTTGTAGCTCTTTTAACCGGAAAAGTATAAAAGAATTGAGTGTAATTTTTGAAAAAACCAATTCTTGTTTTCGCTCCGGAAAGTAGTGCTAAAACCCCAGTTTCTATTTTAGAATAGAGGTCTATAACGATATCAAAGTTCTGGGCTTTTACTTCTGATAGTGTTTTAAGAAAGCTATCTTTAAAAAAAATATATTGATTAATGTAAGGATTTTCAATTAAAATCTGAGCGTGTTTTTCCTCTAGCAGAAAACTGATTTCAGAATCTGGAAATTTATCTTTCAACAAAGGTAAAATTGTACTTGTAACGAGAACGTCACCCATAAATTTTTTCTGTATGACTAATATCTTCATTCTAGCTACCGAAATCCAAAACTGTTTTTTCGATAATCTTTACACAATCCAAAATTTGTTCCTCAGTAATAACCAAAGGCGGAGCAAGTCTGATGATGTTTCCATGAGTTGGTTTTGCCAAAAGTCCATTTTCTTTCAATTTTACACAAAGATTCCAAGCCGTTTTGCTGTCTGGAGTGTCATTAATCAGAATAGCATTTAACAATCCTTTTCCTCTAACTTTTGTAATTAAATCTGTTTTTTGAATTAATTTTTCAATTTCAGAACGGAAAAGTTGTCCCAATTTTTCAGCTCTTTCGGAAAGTTTTTCTTCTTCCACAACATCCAACGCAGCAACCGCTACAGCGCAAGCAATAGGATTTCCCCCAAACGTTGAACCGTGTTGTCCAGGTTTGATAACATTCATTATTTCATCATTCGCTAAAACTGCGGAAACAGGATACATCCCACCAGAAAGGGCTTTTCCAAGAATCAAAATATCTGGCTGAACATTTTCATGATGGCAGGCAATCAATTTTCCGGTTCTAGCAATTCCGGTTTGAACTTCATCAGCAATGAAAAGAACGTCGTACTTTTTACATAAGTCTGAAGCGCCTTTCAAAAATCCTTCTTCCGGAACATAAACTCCGGCTTCTCCTTGGATTGGTTCTGCCAAAAATGCAGCAATATTTTTAGAGTCTTGTTTAAAAACTTCTTCTAAAGTATTCAAGTCATTATAAGGAATTTTAATAAATCCAGGAGTGAAAGGACCATAATTTTTGTTAGCATCTGGATCATTTGAGAAAGACACAATTGTGGTTGTTCTTCCGTGGAAGTTATTCTCGCAGACAACTATTTTTGCTGCATTTTCAGAAATTCCTTTCACTTCATAACTCCATTTTCTGGCTAATTTTACAGCCGTTTCCACAGCTTCGGCACCAGAATTCATTGGAAGAACTTTGTCAAAGCCAAAAAGAGTTGTAATCTTTTTCTCGTATTCACCCAAATTAGAATTGTAAAATGCTCTTGAAGTTAAAGCTAATTTCTTAGCTTGATTCACCAATGCGTCTACAATTTTAGGATGCGAATGACCTTGGTTGACAGCCGAATAAGCGGAAAGGAAGTCGTAATATTTTTTACCTTCTACGTCCCAAACAAAGACACCTTCACCTTTTTCCAAAACTACGGGAAGCGGATGGTAATTGTGCGCGCCATATTGGTTTTCTAGATCAATAAAATATTGAGAATTTTTTTCCTGAACTGCTGTTGACATATCTTTTATTTTTGGTAAAAATAATGAATTTGAATTCAATAATAACTACAAAAAATGCCTAACTGAAAAAGTTAGGCATTTTTATCTATGAGTAGAATAATATTTAGATATGATTATCAAAATTCTTATCCATTACAAAATCTTCCATAAACTTGGTGGTATAATTTCCGGCAAGGAAATCTTCGTTTTCCAAAAGCTGTCTGTGGAAAGGGATCGTAGTTTTTACACCTTCAATATAAAATTCTTCCAAAGCACGTTTCATTTTTGCAATCGCTTCATCTCTTGTCTGAGCCGTCACGATTAATTTTGCAATCATAGAATCATAATTGGAAGGAATTGTATATCCAGAATAAACGTGAGTATCAACTCTTACACCATGTCCACCAGGAATATTAAGTTCTTTAATTTTTCCAGGAGATGGACGGAAATCTGCATAAGGATCCTCAGCATTGATTCTACACTCGATAGCATGCATTTTTGGATAATAATTTTTTCCACTGATTGGCGTTCCAGAAGCTAATAGAATCTGCTCACGAATCAAGTCATAATCAACAACTTGCTCGGTGATTGGATGCTCTACTTGGATTCTGGTATTCATTTCCATAAAGTAGAAATTTCTGTGTTTATCTACCAAGAATTCTATCGTTCCAACACCTTCGTATCCAATAAATTCAGCGGCTTTTACAGCAGCAGCTCCCATCTTTTCACGCAGTTCATCTGTCATAAAAGGGGATGGCGTTTCTTCAATCAGTTTTTGATTTCTTCTTTGGATAGAACAATCTCTTTCGGAAAGGTGACAAGCTTTTCCAAATTGATCTCCAGCAACCTGAATCTCAATATGTCTTGGCTCTTCAATTAGTTTTTCCATATACATCCCGCCGTTTCCAAAAGCTGCAACAGCTTCTTGAATTGCAGAATCCCAATGTTCTTTTAGATCTTCTTCTTTCCAAACCGCTCTCATTCCTTTTCCACCACCACCAGCAGTAGCCTTGATCATAACAGGATAACCAACCAATTTTGCAGTAGCTTTTGCATCTTCGTAAGAATCAATCAAACCGTCTGAACCGGGAACGCAAGGGATTCCTGCTTCTTTCATAGTAGCTTTAGCGGTAGCTTTGTCTCCCATTTTTTCGATTTGCTCAGGAGTTGCACCAATGAATTTGATTCCATTTTTCGTACAGATTCTAGAGAAATTTGCATTCTCTGAAAGAAATCCGTAGCCTGGGTGGATTGCGTCTGCGTTGGTAATTTCCGCTGCCGCAATAATATTAGGGATTTTAAGATAAGAGTCTTTGCTCATTGCAGGGCCAATACAAACCGCTTCGTCCGCAAAACGAACGTGAAGACTGTCCTTATCCGCTGTAGAATAAACTGCAACGGTTTTTATGCCCATTTCTTTTGCCGTTCGCAAGATTCGCATTGCGATCTCGCCACGGTTTGCGATCAATATTTTTTTGAACATCTTTTTAGAAATTTTAAATTTTAAATTTTGAATTTTAAATTAATTTTAAATAAAACTATTTTTCATCTAAAACTATAATTTTTCATCTAAAATTCCTTAAGAAGGATCTACTAAAAATAGTGGTTGATCGTATTCTACAGGAGAAGAATCTTCTACCAAGATTTTCACGATTTTTCCACTTACTTCAGATTCAATTTGGTTGAAAAGTTTCATTGCTTCGATTACACAAACTACTTTTCCTTCTGTTACAGAATCGCCTACGTTGGCGAAAACCTCTTTGTCTGGAGATGGTTTTCTGTAGAATGTCCCAATCATTGGAGATTTGATTGTGATATATTTACTATCGTCAGCAGAACTTGTTGCTTCTGTATTTGCAACTGGGCTAGCAGTATTTGCAACAGGAGCAGAAACTGGTGCTTGATATGCAACCTGAGGAGTTACATAGCTTACAGGCTCGCCTCCTAGTGGAGTTTTGATATAGATTTCGAAGTCTTTATTTTTATATTTTACCTCGGAAACTCCTGCTTTTGCTACAAATCTTACAAGATTCTGAATGTCTTTTATATCCATAAAATTTTTAAATTGTTTTGAACGCCAAATATAATAAAAAACCACTCAAATTGATAAAATCCGAGTGGTTTTTTATGCTAAGTATAAGATTATCAAAGATAATTCTTAGTTTTCTTCTGTTGTTTCTACAGTTTTCTCTACTACAACTTTTCCTCTGTAGTATAGTTTTCCTTCGTGCCAGTGCGCTCTGTGGTATAAGTGCATTTCACCAGACGTTGCGTCTTTTGCCAATTGAGGAACTACTGCTTTGTAGTGAGTTCTTCTTTTATCTCTTCTTGTAGACGACTGTCTTCTTTTAGGATGTGCCATTGTTAGTACTTTTTAAAAATTCTTGCGAATTATATTGTTGTTATTTCTTAATTGTTGTCTTTTAATTTCTTCAAAGCTTCCCATCTTGGGTCTATGCTTTCTTCTTCCTCTTCAATTTCTTTCGGACTGTATTGGTCAAGGATTTTTTGATATTCATCATTGTCTCTTACAGATGGTGCTAATTTTTTCATCGGAATCGATAAAACTACTGCTTCATATATAAGGTTAGCTAGGTTGAAATCACTGTCTTTTTTGTCGATGGTAATGACATCTTCATTACTATCGTCATATTCTTCACCAAATTTTACAAGAATTTTTAAATCATTCTCAATGTTTTCAGAAAATTCATCGTTGCTGATATCGCAAATCAATTGAACCGTTCCTGAAACATTAATATGAAATTCCAAAAACGTTGTATGCTTGTCCAAAAGAACATCTGCAACTATTTTTGGATTGAAAAATTCCTGCTCAGTCTCAAATAAATCAAAGAACTCTTGTTCGATTTCGAATTCGAAATCGTGTTTTCCCGGTTTTAAGCCTATAAAGGCAACGTCATAGTTTCTAATTCTGTCCATAAAAACGGTTTGCAAAAATAATTTATTTTTTTTAAATAACAAAATATTTTTTGGAAATACTTGAACTACAAAAAATTACTTCCCAAAAACTAATTTTTTGTCTAGTTATTTTTCTTTCGGGAGGTCTTCGTCTATCCCGTTATTTGCGTGTGCTGGCTTCAGACGGAGGCGATTGCTCACTAGGTTGTGATATTCTTCTCTGTTTTTGAAAATTTTAATTGCTGTGAAAATGGCTTCCGAAAAAGAAGTTTCATCGGCTAAATTTTTTCCTGCAATGTCATAAGCAACACCGTGATCCGGAGAAGTTCTTATAAAAGGAAGTCCGGCCGAATAATTCACGCCTTCTTCATAAGCGATTGTTTTGAACGGAGCTAATCCTTGGTCGTGATACATTGCAAGGACAGCATCAAAAGCTTTATATTTTTCCGGTTGGAAAAAACTGTCCGCAGGATAAGGTCCAAATGCTAAGGTTCCATTGTTGAAAAGTTCTTTTATCGCAGGCTCAATGATTTCGATTTCTTCTTTGCCAATTACACCGCCGTCTCCAGCGTGAGGGTTAAGCCCAAGAACCGCAATCTTCGGTTTTTCTACGCAGAAATCTTCTTTTAGTGTTGAGACTAATTGCTTGATTTGTTTTTTTAATTTTTCTTTATTGATATTGTTTGCAATCTCAGAAACCGGAATGTGATGTGTGGAAACAGCAACTTTCAAATCTTCAGTTACCATAAACATTACCGCTTTTTTGCCAGCTTTTTCTTCGAAATATCCTGTGTGTCCTGCGTGAGCGAAACCGTATTTCATCATTTCGTCCTTATTAATAGGAGCGGTTACGATAACATCAATCTCGTTGTTGAGAAGCGCTTGTGTTGCGGATTCCAAAGAATCAATCGCCATTTTTGTGGATTCTTCTGTTGGAACACCGAATTCTACATTACTGTTCTCTTTGGTAAGATTTACCATATTGATTTTCCCGCCTTGAGCTTCTTTTGCCGAATTGATGTAATTGAAGTTCGTCTGCAGTTTGAAAACGTTTTTCTGATAAGTAAACAGTTTTCCAGAACCAAAAATTACCGGTGTGAAAAAATCTGTGATGCTTTTGTCTTTCAGAGATTTTAAGATGATTTCGGGGCCGATTCCGTTGAAGTCACCGATGGAAATTCCTACTCTGATTTTATGTTGTTTGGAGCTCATTTGCTTATCTTTGACGTTTAAAATGAATTTTACAAAATTACGTTTTTTTAGGATAGGTTTTTGTAGGAAAACGCTTCAATTTTATAACTAAAGTTGTATTGATGACAAAAACCCCTAGCCCCGATTGTAGTGGAAATCCTTTTCCTTTTCTTTGAAAAGGAAAAGATTGCAACGAAAAGCGGGATTAAGCTCCTGAAAAAATATTAAATCACAAAAAAATGTTCACAGGAATAATAGAAGCGACCGGAAAAGTTGAGAAAATTACAAGAAATGAAAGTAATATTGATTTTGTCTTAAGTTGTCCTTTCACACACGAATTGAAAATCGACCAAAGTCTTGCCCATAACGGATGTTGCCTGACAGTTGTAGAAATAAATAATGATACTTATAAGGTAACAGCTATCAATGAAACGCTGGAAAAAACCAATCTTGGGTTCTGGAATGTTGGAACGGAAGTAAACTTGGAACGTTGTTTGAAATTCGAAGGTAGATTGGATGGGCACGTTGTTCAGGGACACGTAGATAAAACCGGAACTGTGGAAAGTATCGAGGACCAGAACGGAAGTTATTTTATTACAATTAATTACGAAGAGTCTGCAGAATATACGACGGTTCCGCAAGGTTCGATTACTTTGAATGGAACAAGTTTAACGGTTGCAGAAAGTAGAAAAAATCAGTTTTCTGTGGCAATAATTCCCTACACTTGGGAGTTTACGAATATGAAGCATCTGAAAAAAGGTGATGTCGTGAATCTGGAATTCGATATCATTGGCAAGTATGTTGCGAAACTTTTGAAAAAACAAAATGTCATTTAGTGATTATAAAGGTTACCGGTTAAGAAACAGGGTTTTTGTTGGGTTTTTGGCGATTTGCTTCCTTAGTATTTTGACTTCGGCAGTTTTGTCGTTTGTGATTTTGCGCGATAATGCGAAGATGCAGAGCAAAACCGATATGCAGAACAAATCCGAAGCGCTGATGTCTTCTTTGGATTATGCACTCAGTCATTCTATGGTTGAGACCAAAGATATTCCTGCGGTTCTGGAAAACGAAATTTACGAGATTGCAGATATCAACAAACACGACATCATCATCTATGACCTGAACGGAAATTATCTCCTTTCTAACAAAGAACCGAATCTTGTTGCTCAAAAAAAAATGCCTGCCGATGTCATAAAGGCTATCAAGAAAAACGGAAAACAATACGACGACAAGTCTTATGATGAGAAGCTTGAGGCGACGATTGTTTCTTCTTATATGGTTCTGAAAAACAATATGCTGGAAAATATCGCTTATGTTTATTTTCCGTATTATCACAACGAGAGCGCTTATATGATGGTTTTTAAGCACTATTTTGCTTACATCATTGGGATTAATCTTTTGATTGTTTTGTTCAGTATTTGGTTGAGTTGGATTATTTCGAATAATTTGACGGATGCGATTACCCGTTTTACATCCATGATTAGCAGAATCAATTTGTTTGACAAAAATCTGCAACCAATTAAATATTACAAGAATGATGAGCTGAATGCATTAGTGAAAGCTTATAATAAAATGATTTCTGAAATTGCAGACCAAAGGGAAAGGCTAAGTTATACAGAAAAACAGTCTGCCTGGCAGGAAATGGCAAAACAAGTAGCGCACGAAGTTAAAAATCCACTCACGCCAATGAAGCTGATGATGCAGAATTTTGAAAGAAAATTTGACCCCAATGACCCAAATATCACAGCGAAGGTTAAAAATCTAAGCGAGGTTGTAATTGGTCAGATTGATGTCATCAGTAGAGTAGCGAGTGCATTTTCTGAATTTGCGCAGTTGCCACAAAAAAATGACGAAGAAATTTCTCTGAATAAAGAAGTGAAAAATGTGCTGACGATTTTCAGTGATGAAAATATCTTTGTCCACGCCAACCACGATAACATCAAGATGAAGATTGACAAAGATTATCTGGCGAGAATCATTACTAATCTTGTGACCAATGCAAGTCAGGCAAAAGTGGATGATAGAAAATCTGTCATTAATGTTGATTTAGAAAAAATTGAAAAACGAATCAGAATTACTGTTCAGGATAATGGAGTAGGAATTTCTGAAGATAAAATCAATAAAATCTTTGACCCGAATTTTACTTCGAAAAATAGCGGAATGGGAATCGGATTGACAATGGTAAAACGAATGGTGGAAGATTATAACGGAACAATAACCGTTGCGTCAGAAGTTGATAAGGGCGCGACTTTCACAATCTCAATGCCTTCGAATCTATAAATGAAACCTTTCCGATTTCAACAATTTGATATTAATCAAAGTTCCGATGTTTTCCGAGTGGGAACAGATGCGGTTTTGCTAGGTGCTTTGTCAAATGTTATTAATGCAAAACAAATTCTGGAAGTTGGAACTGGAACGGGAATCATTTCTCTGATGTTAGCGCAAAGAAATCCGAATGCGAATATTTTAGCAATTGATATTAATTCTGAAGCAGTCCAAATTTCTCAAAATAATTTTTCTAATTCTCCTTTTTCTGATAGAATCAAAAGTCAACTCCAAGATTTTAAAAATCTTGAAACTGATGAGAAGTTTGATTTAATTATTTCAAATCCACCTTATTTTGAAATTAATAGCTCTGAGAAAGATATTCTAGCGAGACAAAGATTGGAATTAGATTTCTCTGATTTGATTCAAAAAGCTTCACAATTACTTTCTGATGAAGGTTTATTTTCTGTTATTATTCCATTTGATTCTGAAAAAGAATTTACTCAGATGTGTCTTAATAATAATTTATTTCTTCAAAGGAAAATCATCATCAAAGGAATCCAAAACGCTGAACCGAAAAGAGTAGTTTTAGAATATTCTTTAAAACAATCAGAAACAATAGTAGAAAACTTCGTCATAGAAAAATCGCCAAGAGTTTATTCGGATGAATATCTTGAGCTGACAAAAGATTTTCATTTATTCAACAAAAAACCTCTCTGAATTTTCAAAGAGGTTTGTTTTTAGTTTTAGAATTTGAATCTAATGTCTAAATTCTATTCTCTAATTTCTATATTTTATTCGAATAATTCCGCAGTATCCAAAACAGAAACTTCGCCATTCTCGCATCTAATTGCTTCTCCTGGATAATTCTGAATCATATGATAATCGTGTGTCGCCATTACAACTGCGCAATGATTTTCTTCTGCAAGATTTTTCAAAAGCGTCATAATGTCGTTAGAAGTTTCTGGGTCTAAGTTTCCTGTTGGCTCATCTGCAAGGATTAATTCTGGATGATTCAGAAGTGCTCTTGCAATCGCCGCACGTTGTTGTTCACCTCCAGAAAGTTGGTGTGGCATTTTGTGCTTTTTGGTTTTCATTCCAACGCTTGACAAAACTTCATCAATTCTTGTTTCCATTTTGTGTTTGTCTTTCCAGCCGGTTGCTTGTAGGACAAAAAGAAGATTTTTCTCAATGTTTCTGTCAGATAACAATTGGAAATCTTGGAAAACAATTCCTAATTTTCTTCTTAAGTTAGGAACATCAGATTGTTTTAATTTTTTCAAATCAAAGCCTGCGACTTGTCCGCTTCCGCCCTGCAAAGGAAGTTGCCCGTAAAGAACTTTCAGAAGAGAACTTTTTCCAGAACCTGTTTTTCCAATCAAATAACAGAATTTTCCTTTCTTGATATGAAGGTCAACATTATTCAGGACGGTAAAGTTTTTCTGAACAATTTTTGCGCTGCTCAAATCTATAATATCGATACCCGGGTCATTTCTGTGTGGCATAATTTCGGAAATTGAAAGTTTGTGAAAGTCAAAAATAGCAAAAACTTATTTTTAAGCTTTTACTTTTGGGAAATTTTAACAACAAAAATGTCTGAACATTGTCCAGACATTTTGTATATGATAATTTTAAGAAATTATCTCTTAGCGCGAGATGCACTAACAGTTAAGCTCTTTCTGCCTTTCGCTCTTCTAGCTGCCAACACTCTTCTTCCGTTTGGTGTAGACATTCTTTCACGGAAACCGTGCTTGTTTCTTCTTTTTCTTTCAGATGGTTGGAATGTTCTTTTACTCATCACTAATATATTTAGTTCGTAATTTTATTAAATTTTCAGATTGCAAATATAGAAATATTATTTCGAATGACAAATAATTAAAAACTTTTTTATGTTAATTTTTACTTCGAGGCTATATTGATAATTAGGACAGCTTAATCCGCCTTCCGCTCCCAATCTTTTCACTCCACTTTGTTGCGTAAAAAGGATTTCCGCTCAAGTCGGGCTGCAGATTCATCATAAAACAAGATTTATCATAAAAAGTTTACATTCAATTATAAGTCTTCCATCCTTTCTCTATTTTCTGAAAGTCTATATTTGCAGTAGAAAAATAAAAGATGAAATCGCTATACAATCTTTCTATCCATCTAATGATTTTCGGGATGAAAGTCTTTTCGCTCTTCGATTCCAAAACAAAAAAAGGGGTCCGAGGAAGAAAAGAATCTTTGAAAATCGTTCGTGAAAAAATTCAGGGACAAAAAGTGCTTTGGATGCACGCTGCGAGTTTGGGCGAGTACGAACAAGGTTTGCCGGTTCTCGAAAAATTGAAAGAACAATTCCCTGAACATAAAACTCTGGTGACTTTTTTTTCGCCTTCAGGTTATGAAAATGTAAAAAAAAGAAAACAGATTGCCGATGCGATTTGTTATTTGCCTTTTGATAGAAAAAAAGATGTCAAAGAATTTGTTTCCACTTTTGATACGGAGATTTTCTTCACTGTGAAATATGATTATTGGTACAATCTTTTAGAAGAACTGAAAAATCGAGGAACGAAAAATTATGTGATTTCGGCTTTGTTTTATGAGCATCAGGTTTTCTTTGAAAGTTATGGGAAATGGTTTGCAAAACAGCTTCAGAAAAATATCGATTGGTTTTTTCATCAGACAATTAAATCTTTGGCTTTAGCAAAAAAAATTGGATTAACTAACTCTACTGTTTCCGGTGACACAAGATTTGACAGAGTGAAGCAATTTCACGACAGAGATAATCATTTGGAATTTATAGAAGAATTCAAAGCGAATCAAAAACTGATTGTGTTAGGAAGCAGTTGGCAAGCGGAAGAAGATATTGCGCAGGTTTTGGTGAAAAAACTTCCTGAAACCAAAATCGTAATTGCGCCACACGATTTGCACAGAGTTCCGCATTTGAAAAGTCTTTTTCCGAACGCTATATTATATAGTAGTCTGCAAAATTCTCAAACGCCTGATTTTTCAAATTCTCAGATTTTAATCATCGATTCAATAGGGAAATTATCTAAATTGTATTCTTATGCGGATTTGGCAGTTGTTGGCGGAGGATTTCACTCGGCGGGATTGCATAACATTTTGGAAGCGGCTGTTTATGGTGTTCCTGTTATTTTCGGGAATCAGTATAAGAAAAATCCGGAAGCTGATGCATTGATTGAAGCGAAAGGCGGAAAAAGTTTTGATGATTTTGTAGTAGCTTCGGCTTTTATTACAGAAGTGATTAAAAAAGATTTCCAAACCGAAGGCGAAGAAAAATCTTATCTAAAAGAAATGTCCGAAAAAGCCTTTGAATTTGTCAACTCTCAACCGAATTCTACGGAGATTATTGTGAAGAAAATTCTATCTTAAAAATCCTTCACTTTTGATATTTTTTACAATCAATTCAAAATGGTCAGGAATATTCTCACATTTCAGCCAATTGAAATCTAAACCATTATTGACGCAAAGTTTGCTTAAATAAATATTGTTATCAATTTTATCATTGAGATTTTCCAATAATTCATCAAATTCCATCCAATAATCTTCGTCCAGTTTTTTGATTAAAGTCAATGCTTTGAAGATTTTATTAATGAGATAAATGTAAAGTTTGTAAACGTTATCAAATCTTTGCTGACCAAGCTTTTTGTTATGTTCTAAGATTTCATTAATCAGAAATAAATTCAAAGAAACTTCCCCAAATTTATCAGTTGTCACTTTGACGTGTTCGGTGATTTCTGCACTTAGTTTTCTAATGAGTACCAAAAAATATTTTTGATTGCCAATGTATTTAGAAATCTCCAGAATCCTTTCACGGATGTTTTCTTCCATTGTATTTCTTTTATCATCAGTTGTTTCTTCATCGATGAGTTCGAAATATAATTTCTTGGAAAGTAGTTTGTCTTTCTTCAATAATCGGAAAATTAGTTTGTCTTTTTCTTTTGAAGAAAACTCGCTCAAAGCCTGTTTGAATTCTTTTGAATATTCCATTAATTAAACAATTTTGAATATTTGATAAATCCGTTGAATGCCCAATTGGCTGTGTAATACAAAGACTTCAAAGTTGAAAATTTCATATAATCTTTATAAACTAAATATTGGTCTTTCATAATGTTACCTTTATTTCGGGAAACGCTGTTGGGCAACATTCTGTATTTTGACAAAGTTTTTTTCAAAGGTTTTCCTTGCGGGATTTTCTTTAATAATTCTAACCACATTACGTGGTCTTCCCGTTTTGTACCTTCGGGGAAATAGAATTTTCCAACCCTTCTAGAATCATACATCGATGCTAAAAGCGATAATCTGCAAGTTTTCAAAAGATTATTAAAATTAACAATTGTGTCTGCTTCAAAGTCTCCAATTTCTGTAGGATTCAGATTTTCATCACAACGCGAATAAGTGGAATAAGCTAATTCTGCATTTTCGGATTTCATAAAATTGACCATTTCCTCAAGGAAATTGGGTTCCCAAAAATCATCTGCATCCAGAAAAGTGATAAATCTTCCTGTTGCGTTTTTCAAAGAAATATTCCTCGCGTGACCTGCGCCTCCATTTTTTTCAGCTTTGAAAACTTTGATTCGGGAATCGTTTTGTTTTTCCAGAATCTCCACCGAATTATCCGTTGAACAATCATCCGTAATCAGCCATTCCCAATCTTGGAAAGTTTGATTGAGGACAGAATCAATGGTTTCGTTCAAGTATTTTGAAGAATTATAACTCGGTGTGATGATAGAAATTTCAGGCACTTGCGATTTTTTACAAAGATAGATAAAGACAAGAAGATAAAAGAATAAAGAGAAAAGACTTCATTTTTGAGTTTTAATAGCGTTAAAAATTTAAAATTGTCATTTCCTCTCAAAATCTTAACTTTGTGAATCTTAAAAAAAAATTATTCATTATTAATTCTTACTTTATAGAATGTTTTACGACCATCAGCAGATAGAAAAAAAGTGGCAAAAATATTGGGAAGACAATCAAACTTACAAGACTTCCGACTCAACCGATAAACCGAAATTTTACGTCCTAGATATGTTTCCGTATCCTTCCGGAGCTGGACTTCACGTGGGACATCCGCTCGGTTATATTGCTTCTGATATCTATGCGCGATATAAAAGACATCAAGGATTCAATGTTTTGCATCCGGTTGGTTACGATAGTTTTGGACTTCCGGCTGAGCAATACGCTATCCAAACAGGAACGCATCCTGCAATTACAACGGAACAAAATATCACGAGATACGAGGAGCAATTAAGAAAAATTGGTTTCTCTTTCGACTGGAGTAGGGAAGTGAGAACTTCGGATGCTTCTTATTATAAATGGACGCAATGGATTTTTATTCAGTTGTTCCATTCTTGGTATAATAAAAATACGGACAAAGCAGAGTCTATCGAAACCTTAATCCAACATTTTGAGGAAAAAGGAAGCGAAGGATTAAATGCCAATCAAAATGAAGAATTAAATTTCACTGCAGAAGAATGGAAAAATGCTTCTGAAATTGATAAAGGCGCAATATTATTGAATTACCGTTTAGCTTACAGAGCGGAAACAACTGTGAACTGGTGCCCTGCTTTGGGAACCGTTTTAGCTAATGATGAGGTGAAAGACGGAAAATCTGAAAGAGGAGGCTTTCCTGTTTTCCAAAAGAAAATGATGCAGTGGAGTATGAGAATATCTGCATATTCTGAAAGATTGTTGCAAGGTTTGAAAACTTTGGACTGGCCACAACCTTTGAAAGATTCTCAGGAATATTGGATTGGAAAATCTCAAGGAGCGCAAGTTAGATTCTCAACTGAAAACGGAGAAACGATTGAAGTTTTCACAACAAGACCTGATACAATTTTCGGTGCGACTTTTATGGTTTTGGCGCCGGAAAATCCTCTGGTGCAAAATTTAACAACTGAAGAACAAGCAACGGAAATTGCTAATTATATAGAAGAAACTTCGAAAAAAACAGAACGTGATAGAATGGCTGACGTGAAAAATGTGAGTGGTGCTTTCACGGGAAGTTATGCAATTAATCCTTTTAATGGGAACAAAATTCCGGTTTATATTTCGGATTATGTGCTGATGGGTTATGGAACGGGAGCTGTAATGGCTGTTCCTGCGCACGATGAGCGTGACCACAGATTTGCGAAGAAATTTAATCTTGAAATTATAAAGGTTGTAGAATCTGATGTAGATGTTCAGGAAGAAGCTTATGATTCTAAAGATTCGGTTTGTGTGAATTCTGATTTCTTGAATGGTCTTAATTATAATGATGCCAAAGAAAAAATAATTGCTGAAATCGAAAACAAAGGAATCGGTCACGGAACTACGAATTACAGACAGCGTGATGCGATTTTCTCAAGACAAAGATATTGGGGCGAACCGGTTCCTATATATTATAAGGAAGGAATGCCATACACTTTGCCAAATTCTGCTTTGCCTTTGGAACTTCCAGAAGTTGAAAAATATTTACCGACAGAAGACGGCGACCCACCATTAGGAAATGCGAAAATATTTGCTTGGGATGAAGCGAATCAGAAAGTGGTTGATACAGATTTGATTGATGATAAAACTGTTTTCCCATTAGAATTATCAACTATGCCTGGTTGGGCTGGTAGTTCTTGGTATTTCCTAAGATATATGGACCCGAATGATGATGAGGTTTTCTGTAAAAAAGAATTATCGGATTATTGGGGACAAGTTGATTTGTATATCGGAGGAAGTGAGCACGCAACAGGACACTTGTTGTATTCTCGTTTTTGGAATATGTTCTTAAATGACAGAGGATATATTGAACAAAATGAGCCTTTCCAAAAGTTGATTAATCAAGGGATGATTTTGGGAATGAGTGCTTTTGTATATAGAATTGACGGAACTAATCAATATGTTTCTAAAAATTTAGCAAAAGATTACAAAACTCAAGCAATCCACGTTGATGTTTCTTTATTGAAAGGAACAACTGATGAATTAGATACTGAAGCTTTCGAATCTTGGAGACCAGATTACGCTGATGCAGAATTTATTTTAGAAGACGGAAAATACATCACAGGTCGTGAAGTTGAAAAAATGTCCAAATCAAAATACAATGTCGTCAACCCAGATGATATCTGTAATGAATATGGGGCAGACGGTTTAAGATTGTACGAAATGTTCCTTGGTCCATTAGAACAATCCAAACCTTGGAACACGCAAGGTCTAAGTGGAGTTTATGGTTTCCTGAAAAAATTCTGGAATCTATATTTTGATGGCGATAATTTCTCAGTTTCTGAAGAAGAACCAACAAAAGAAGAATATAAAGTTCTGCATACATTAATCAAGAAAGTAGTTTACGATATTGAGAATTTTTCTTTCAATACTTCGGTATCATCTTTTATGATTGCTGTGAACGAATTGCAGAAATTAAAATGTAACAAACGCAATATTTTGCAACCTTTGGCTGTTATTATCTCACCATATGCACCGCATATTTGTGAAGAGGTATGGAATTTGCTAGGAAACGGCATATCTATTGAATTTGAACAATTTCCAATGCTTGATGAAAGCTATCTAATTGAAGATGAGATTGATTATCCAGTGAGCTTCAATGGGAAGATGAAATTTAAGATAAAGTTGGCGTCTGACCTAGGAAAAGAAGAAGTTGAAAAACTAATGATGGAGAATGATGACGTGAAGAAGTTTTTAGGAGATAAATCAGTTAAAAATTTCATCTTCGTTCCAAAGAAAATCATTAATATTGTTATCTGATTTTAGAGAATCTTAAGAGATATTAAGAAAATTTATTATTCTTCGCATTGGAAAATACTGAAATGAGAATCATAAATAATGAAGTGTAATTTTAATTATATTTCCTTAATGTTTTGAAAAGAGATAAAGAATTCATAAAAACCCTGCTTTTATTTAATTAATATTTAAAATAAGTTAATTTAGTAGATAAAAAAAATAGAAGTCAAACCTGAAATAATTTTGCATTTTTCAAAAAATTGACTTTATTTTACACGATAAAATTTAACAATTATAATTTAGTTTTAATATGGAAATGAATGTTTCAAACACAGACGAGCAAGTAGTTGCTAGAAAAAAGGGAGGTCTTAATCCTGCGGTAATTATACCAATTTTATTTGCTATTGGTATTGCAATCTTTTTATTTGTTTTAGGTAATCCATCTAACTTTCAGGAGGATGCACGTACAGCTGGTACAGCTTCAGTAGCATTTGCTGATATCAAAGGGACAGAATTGCACCCACACGGATTAGGAGTTATTTATATGGGAGGAGTTCTTGTTCCTGTGTTGATTACTTTTATGATTATCGTTATTGTTTTCGCTATTGAAAGAGCTATTGTATTGAACAAAGCTTCTGGAAGTGGAAATGTTGATAATTTTGTTGTAAAAATCAGAAGCTTACTTAACAAAAACAAAGTAGATGAAGCTTTAGAAGAGTGCGACAAACAACAAGGTTCTATCGGGAATGTAGTGAAAGAAGGTCTTACGACTTACAAAGCATTAGCTCACGATACAACTCTAGACAAAGAACAAAAAATGGCTGGTCTTAATAAGGCTATTGAAGAGGCTACTACTCTTGAAATGCCAATGTTAGAAAAGAACATGAATATTCTTTCTACATTAGGAACAGTTGCAACGTTGGTAGCGTTATTAGGTACGGTACTAGGTATGATTCGTTCATTCCAAGCGTTGGGAGAAGCAGGTGGAACACCAGATGCTGCTGCATTATCAATCGGTATCTCTGAGGCCTTGATGAATACAGCTTTAGGTATTGGTACTTCTGCAATTGCAATTATTCTTTATAACTATTTTACATCAAAAATTGATGGTTTGACTTACAAGATCGACGAGATCTCTATGAGCATCCAACAATCTTTTGCTGAGTTTCACTAAGAAACTGAGTGTTTTCTTAAAATGTAGTCTTACATTTTAAATTTCATCAAATAGTTAAATAGACAAAATAATGGCGAGAATTAAACCAAAAAGACATGGTGTAGCTCTAGATATGACAGCAATGTGTGACGTAACATTCTTACTTCTTACATTCTTCATTATGACTACTCAGTTCAAAAAGCCCGATGTGGCACAGATAAAACCGCCTTCTTCTATATCAGAGAAGTTACTTCCTGATGCAAGTCTTATGACTGTAAGTGTTACTCCAGATGGTGTATTCTATTTTCAGCCGGTAGATAACGGTTCAGAGAAAATACAACTTTTGGATAAAATGGGAGCGAAGTACAAAATGACTTTTACAAACCCAGAAAAAGCTGCATTTGCAAAAGTAGAAGCGGTAAGCGTACCAATGGGACAGTTGAAAAGTTTTTTGAATCTGCCTGCAGAACAACAAAAAGCTTTCAAAGCAAAAGAAGGTATCCCGATGGATAGTACAAATAAGCAATTAATTGATTGGGTAGAGCAGAGTCTTGCCGTTAATCCTAACTATAAGTTAGCGATTAAAGGAGATGTGACTACAAAATATCCTAAAGTAAAAAGCTTGTTTGAAGGTTTAAGAGATATTGATTTTCTTAAATTTTGGTTGATTACATCACAAGAGACAAATAAAAATTAATCAAGAAATGGCAGAAGTACAAGTAAAAGAGGATTCCGGGAAAGGCGGTAAGGTCCGCTCGAAAAAGCAGAATCCACGTGTAGATATGACACCGATGGTTGATTTGAATTTCTTAATGTTGATGTTCTTTATGTTCACCACAACATTTAGTAAACCTAATGTAATGGATCTTGGTCTTCCGGCAAAACCTAAGGAAAACCAGAAACCACCAGAAACAGAAATCAAATTGAATAATTCAATTTCTATTATCATAGGAAAAGATAACAAAATTTTCTATCACCAACAGGATCAAGCTGGTCTTAACGATCAAACACTTGTTGAAACAAACTTCGATAGAGAAGGTATTACGAAAGTAATTGAGAGAGCAAGAGCTGGAGCATCTGATAAAGAAAAATTCACAGTAATTATCAAGCCAACAGACGATGCAGTATATAAGAATTTTGTAGATATTCTTGATGAAATGGCTATTACCAAAAATGAAAGATATGGGGTTACCGATATCAAACCTTGGGAGTTAGCTATTTACAAAAAGAAAGTTGGGGAGTAATTTCTCACTACAAATATCATATTTAATATTATTAAAATGGCAGACGAAAATTTGAAGTACGATCTTTCTCTTGACGAGATTGTATTTGAAAATAGAAATAAAGAATACGGTGCGTATGATCTTAGAACTGCGTATCCTAAGTTGCTTACAAGATCTTTCTTGATAGGAACTGCTTTCTTTATTCTTCTTGCGGTTTCTCCTCTTATCTATCTTAAAATTCAGCAAATGAATGCTAAAGATAAAGTAGAAGTAGAGGCTGAGTTGGTGAATATCTTGGAAGAAGAACCAATCCTAGAGCAACCTAAAGAAGAAGAACCACCACCACCGCCTCCTCCAAAGGAGCCAGAACAACAAGAGGTGATTCAGAATGTTGT
The DNA here is from genome assembly GCF_032055105.1 of Epilithonimonas sp. Lineage (GTDB taxonomy): Bacteria > Bacteroidota > Bacteroidia > Flavobacteriales > Weeksellaceae > Epilithonimonas. Next base: position 50,537 of record NZ_DAMBRK010000016.1, on the reverse strand, counting down.
TCCTGAACCTAAGAAGGCACCAAAGATTGAAACACCACCACCACCAATTACAAAACAATTGGAAACAACTACGGGGCTCGCTAACCAAGAAGGAGTTAAGACTCCTGCTTATACGCCACCGCCTCCACCACCATCTAGTGGAACAGGTAAGGTTGCTGAGGTTAAAATTAACACGAACGAAGTTTATGAATCTGTAGATCAAAATGCAGATTACCCAGGAGGATTAAATGGTGTAAGAAGATTTATCGCGGATAATGTTGATACCTCCTCAATGGAAGGAGAAGGTCAATTGACAGTTAAACTTAAGTTCATTGTGGAAAGAGATGGAACCGTTTCAGATGTTAGAGTAACTCAGAAATCTGGAAATAGTGATTTTGACTCAGAAACAATTAGAGTTGTTAAGAAACTTAAAAAATGGACTCCAGCTAAGAAAAATGGAGAAAATGTAAGATCTTATTATTCTATTCCTGTTACAATGCAATTCCAATAAGGATTTAATTTGTAATACTTTATATAAAAGAGAAGTTATTATAACTTCTCTTTTTTTTATTAAATTTGTGATATGTATAAATGGCTTTCTCTAGTTGTAGGATTTCTCTACATTGCTTTCGGTATCTTTGTTATTGCTTACAGATATCTGGAAATCGTAATATCTAATATCGCTTATCCTCTGGGAGCTTTATTAATAGTTTATGGTATATTCAGATTTGTAAGAGCAATATTAGCGCTCAAAAAAGATAATTAAAATGAAAAAAATATTTTTTCTGATTATAGCAAGTTTTGCTATGATGTCCTCTTGTTCAAAAGATAAAGATATTGACAATCCAAATAAAGGTGAAATTACAATTGAAGCTGATGAATCTTTTAAAAGCGTCTCAGAAGCATTAGTTGAACGATATACTGCACTTAATCCAAAAACAAAAATTAATCTTGTTATAAAAAAAGAAGATTTGGGATTGCTTGATCTTTTGGATAAGAAAGTTAGAGTGATTGTAATGTCCAGAGAATTGTCGAAAAAAGAAAAAGAGGCTTTTGACAAAAAGATTGATTTACCTTGGAAACCTGCCAGATTTGCTGCTGATGCTGTTCTTTTTGTGGTTCCAAAAGATTCTCCATTAGAATCAATTTCTATAGATGAAATCTACAATGAACTTTCATCAGACAAAAAAAGATTAATTTTTGATGGGACTAATTCCAGTAATCTTAATTTTATTGCTCAGAAGTTCCATAAAAATCCTTCGGATCTTAAGTTTTCTATCATCAATGGAAATGAGAATGTGGCAGAACAACTTAAAAATTATCCCGATAAAATAGGCGTTATCAGTTATAATACTATTAGTAGACCTTTTGGCAAAGAAGCTGAAAAACTTCGAAATGAGTTGAAAGTTCTTAAAGTAATAAAGGATAACAAAGCTTACGATGTTTATGGCGATAATCTGAAAGATATGACTTATCCATTCACAAGAGTATTATATCTACTTACGAATGAAGCATATTATGGACTGGGAAATGGATTTATTAGATTTTCTTGTCAACAGTTAGGACAGATAGTTGTAGAGAAAGAAGGTCTCCAGCCGTATAATATTTTTAAAAGAGAGGTTCAAATGAGATAATTGAACTTTTAATATTTATTTAACAGAAAGTTTAAATATAAATATTTATTTTGGTCTAAATATTGTCACTAAAAGAATTTTATAGTTACGAAAAATGAAAACAGAGTATATAATGAATTTATCAAAAAAGATTGCTGTAACAGCAGCAGTAGGGTTTTTTACAAGTTTTAGTTTTGCACAATCTGTACAAGACGGTATTAATTTTGTAGATAGCCAAAAATATGCGAAAGCAAAACAAAATTTCACAGACCTTATTAATCAAGATCCTAAAGATGCTAACAATTATTTCTACTTAGGTAATACATTCTTAACTCAATTTGATCCAAATTTTGATTCTGCGCAAGAAAGCTTCAACAAAGGACTTGCTGCAGATCCTAAAAGTTATTTGAATAAACTCGGCTTAGCTTCTGTAAAATTAGGGAAGGGAGATAAGTCTGCAGTTGCAGAAATCCAGCAGATTGTAAAAGACTCTAGAGAAAAAGATGCAGAAGTTCTTTTCCGTGCTGGTGAAGCTTTGACGTTGTTTGAAAAAAATAGTTCTCCAGATTTAGCAATTACATTTTTGAACAAAGCAATTGAAAAAGCAGAGAAAAAAGGTGTCCCTGCTAACTATTATTATTCTCTTGGAGATGCTTATAGAATCAAGAAAGATCCAGGAAATGCAATGACAGCCTATGATAAAGCAGAGGCTGTTGCAAAAAATAAAGCTTCTGTTTATACAAGAAAAGGAACACTTTGGATTGCTGCTCAACAATGGCAACAAGCCAAAACTAATATTGATAAAGCAATAGCTGTAGATCCAACTTATGCACCAGCTTACAAAGCTTTGGCAGGATTTAATATCAAATATCAGAAGAATGCAGAAGCCACTCAGAATTTGATTAATTATACCAAATATGCCGATGAGGATCCATATACACAATTAGAAATTGCTAAACTTTATTTTACAAATGAAGATTATGCTAATGCAAAAAAGACATTAGATGCAGTTTTTGATAAAGTAGATGATGTAATCAAATATAGATTGCGTGCTTATATCCAATATGGAGATGGAGATTATGTAGGAGCTCAACAAAACATTGAGACATTTTTATCAAAAGCAGAAAAAAGTAGAATCCAACCCTCTGATGATGGTTTACAAGGTTTAATTGCTGCAGGATTGGCGAAAGATGAAAAAGATGCTGCTAAAAAAGCACAGTTGGAAGCACTTTCTCAACAAAAAATTGCTGTTGCAAAAGCTGCAAAAGACGAAACATTAAAATGGGACGAGGAACTAGCAAAAGTAAAAGGAGGAATCAATTCAGCTTCTGTAGATCAAGGTCCTACTTCACCAGCAATAGAAGCTCTTAAGAAAAAGATTGTAGAAAATCCTAGTGATACAGATTCACTTTACAAATTAGCTACAGAGTATCAGAACGTTCAAAACTGGGATGGAGCTATTTTAACTTGGAGCAAAATGTCATCTGCTCTTCCAGATTGGGCTCCTGCTTATTACAGTCAAGGTTATGCTTATCAACAAGCCAAAAACAATGATATGGCTAAAGCTTCTTATGAGAAATTTATTTCTCTTGTAAAACCAGCAGAGATCGAAGCTAGTAAACCAAGTTTGGGTTATGCATATTTCTTTGTTGCATTTATGGAAAAAGACACAAATCCTGAAAAGGCTAAACAAGATGTCGCAAAATCTTTGGAGTATGATCCAACATACCAAGATGCTATTAATCTTCAAAATACATTGAATAAATAATTTAGGTTATTAAATTATAAAAACTTCCCAACCTACAAAGTTGGGAAGTTTTGTTTTTAGTAATTTTGTATAAATATTTTAATTATGAAATGTGATTTTCTGGCGATAGGAGCGCACCCCGATGATGTTGAGTTAGGTTGTGGAGGAACAATTATAAAATTAATTTCTGAAGGTAAAACAGTTAGTGTTATTGATTTGACGGAAGGCGAATTAGGAACCAGAGGAACAGCAGAGACACGAGCTCAGGAAGCATCCTACGCCGCAAAAATCTTAGGTATTACTGCCAGAGAGAATCTTAAACTAAAAGATGGGTTTCTTAATAATTCTGAAGAATACCAGCTTAAAATAGTAGAGAAAATTCGAAAGTATAGACCAGAAATTGTTTTGGCAAATGCTATAGATGACCGCCATCCAGACCATGCAAAAGCTGCAAAACTAGTTTCTGATGCTTGTTTCTTATCTGGGCTTAAAAAGATAGAAACGTTTGATAATAACGAATCTCAGGAAGTATGGAGACCTAAGCATATTTTTCATTATATCCAATGGAAAAATATAGTCCCTGAGTTTGTGATTGATATTACAGGATTTATGAACCAAAAAATAGAAGCTTGTTTAGCTTATAAAACACAATTTTACAATCCAGAATCAAAAGAACCAATAACACCTATTGCGACAAAAGACTTCCTAGAAAGCCTGACTTACAGAGCTCAAGATTTGGGAAGGCTTTCTGGGGTTGAGTTTGCAGAAGGTTTTACAACAGAAAAATTGATTGCACTTAAAAATTTTGAAGGAATAATTTGTAATTAAAAGATAAAGTGTTATATTTGCACACGCAAAAACGGTGATTGTAGCTCAGTTGGTTAGAGCGCCGGATTGTGGTTCCGGAGGTCGGGGGTTCGAGACCCCTCATTCACCCACAGAAAAAAAGCATTTCATTTATGAAATGCTTTTTTGTTTTTATATGGTAATCAAGATTATAAAAATAAAAAACGCATTTTATAATGCGTTTTATTTTTAAACTTCGTCGTCTGATTCTATTGTAAAAGATTTTGATTTGAAGTCTTTATCATGTCTTTCAGAGATTACATCTTCGCCTTTTTGTTGGATGATAAAATCTGTTGAGTCATTAAACAATTCTTGAAAGCTTTTGAAATCTTCTTTATAAAGATAAATCTTATGTTTTTCAAAAGTTGCTTCACCATTCTCTCCAAAGTTCTTCTTGCTTTCTGTAATGGTTAAATAATAATCACCTGCCTTAGTCTCTCGCACATCAAAGAAATACGTTCTTCTGCCTGCTTTCAACACTTTAGTGAAAATCTCATTCTCATGTCTTTCCTTATAATCACTCATTGTTATTTATTTTTAAAAATGTGTATTAACAAATATAATAGAATTCTCTGAATTTCAAAATTATTTGTTAAAAAAACGTTTAAAATGAGTGTTTTTCTTAAACTTTTGATAAAATTTAAATTAATATATTAGAATAATTAATCCAAATGCAAAATTTTGTCTGCTCTTTTTGCACTTGATTCTCTGTGAGTTATGATAATAGAAGTAGTGGTTTTGATGTCATTATCGATATTTTGAAGTATATTTTCTTCCGTCTCTGTATCTAATGCAGAAAGACAGTCATCAAATATCAAAATATTAGGCTGTTTTATCATAGCTCTAGCAATACAAATCCTTTGTTTTTGCCCTCCAGAAAGCATTACGCCACGTTCTCCAACCATTGTTTCGTATTGATTCTTGAATTCTTCAATATTTTTATGAACATCTGCTTTTTTCGCCATTTCTACTACCAAGCTGTGATTTGGATTGTCAACAGCAAATCCAATATTATTCTCAATCGTATCAGAAAAAAGATAACTTTCTTGCGGTGTGTAACCGATTTTGTCTCGGTAAAGTTTCAGATTATGGGTTTTTAGATTTTTTCCATCAACGAGAATTTCACCTTCATCTGGGTCGATCAAACGACAAAGAAGTTGTGCGATTGTCGATTTTCCACTTCCTGTTTTTCCCATTATGGCTAGAGATTTTCCCGAGTCAATTTTGAAACTTAAATTTTCAATCGCTTTGATTCCTGTATTTGGATAAGTGTAACTTACATTTCGGAATTCAATTTCACCATTGATTGGATAAACTTCATTGTTTGTATTGACGATTTCTGATTCTACTTCCAAAAACTCATTCACACGTTGCATACTGGCTTCTGCTCTTTGATTGACAGATGTTACCCAGCCAAGCATTGAAAAAGGAAAAATCAACATATTAATATACATAAAGAAATCAGCAATTGTACCAACACTCATTTCCCCAGCAATATATTTTTGCCCGCCAATGTAAAGAATAGCGACATTCAAAAGTCCGATGACAAAAATGATAATCGTGAAAAAGTAAGCTTCTGTTCTAGCCAAATCAAGTGCTTTGTCTTGGTAATCTTTAACCTTGATTCCGTAATTTTTCTCAATATATCTTTCTTTACTAAAGAATTTCACCACACGGATTCCAGAAAAACTATCCTGCACAAAAGTTGAAATTGCAGATTGGCTTTTCTGCATCACTTTCGATTTTTTATTAATGATGTCACTAACTTTATAAATCCCATAAGATAAAATGGGTAGCGGAATTAACGTCCAAAGTGTCATCTGCAAATCCGTCATAAACATATAGACACTTGTGATAATTAATAGAATAATTAAATTCACAACATACATTACTCCAGGGCCAAGATACATTCTAATGGCAACAACATCTTCACTTAATCTATTCAGTAAATCTCCAATTGTCGTCTTTTTGTAATCGGTAATTGAAAGTTCTTGATATTGGCGATAGATTTTGTTTTTCAACTCATATTCGATTCTTCTGGAAGCTACAATGATGGTTTGTCTCATCATAAAAGTGAAAAAACCAGATAAAAGAGAACAACCGATTAGAATTCCGGAATTGATAAAAATGATTTTGAAATAAGCCCAATTATTCTTGACGTTATCAAGAATGCTAAGGTCAGAAGATAACTTGAGAGTTGAGTAGTTTTTCTCTATGATGTTGATTGTCTGTCCGATATATTGGATTTTGTAAATCGCAAAAAAATTACTTAGAATAATAAATAAAAATCCCCAAAAAAGTAAGACGCGATGTTTCCAGAAATATGGATTCAGTGTTTTTAAAGCTTTCATTTTTCAAACTTTGATTTTCCAAAGCCGATGCAAAATTAATAAATAAAATTTTCAAAGCCTTGTTTAAAAATAGATTTGATTTTTCTTAACAAATGATAAGATTTTTTAAATCAAATAGTCTGATAAGTTGACATTTATCAGTAATTTTGCACTCGAAAAATCTAAATAAATGACTCCTAAACCTAAATATGACATTGCTCTAATCGGCGGTGGTATTATGAGTGCAACTTTGGCGGCAATGCTCCACGAGTTTGACCCAAAGCTCAAAATTGTAATTTTTGAAAGACTTGGTGAAGTAGCAAAGGAAAGTTCATCTGCTTGGAATAATGCAGGCACGGGACATTCAGCGTTTTGTGAACTGAATTACACACCAGAAAAGGAAGGTAAAATCGATATCAAAAAAGCAGAATATATTGCTGAACAATTCGAAGTTTCTAAGCAATTCTGGTCTTATCTTATCAACAAAGGTTTGATAGATAATCCGAAAGAATTCATCAATTCTTGCTCACATATGAGTTTTGTTTTTGGAGAAAAAGATGTTGAATATCTTAAAAAAAGATACGCTGCGTTGCAAAAATCGGCATTATTCCAGGGAATGGAATACGCAGATGACCACAAAACTTTAGAAAAATGGGTTCCATTAATGATGCAGAAAAGAATGTCCAGCGACAAACTAGCTGCGACAAAAATGGATCAGGGAACAGATGTGGATTTTGGAAAATTGACTTCAAAACTAATTGATTATTTGAAGGAGAAAGAATCTATAGATGTTTTCACCTATCACGAAGTGAAAGATGTTTCCCCAATGAAAAAAGGAGAATGGAAACTGAAAGTTAAAAATAGAAAAACCCTTACTAAACATAATCTGAAAGCAAAATTTGTTTTCATTGGAGCCGGAGGATATGCTTTACCTCTTTTAGAAAGTTCAGGAATCGAAGAAAGTAAAGGTTACGGTGGTTTCCCAGTAAGTGGACAATGGTTGGTAACAACTAATCCGGAATTGGTAGAAAAGCATAATGCTAAAGTTTATACGCAAGCTACAGTTGGAGCGCCACCAATGTCGGTTCCGCATCTTGACCTTAGAATCATAGACGGTAAAAAAGCCTTGTTGTTTGGCCCATTTGCCGGTTTCTCAACTAAGTTTTTGAAGGAAGGAAGTTATTTGGATTTGCCGGATAGTGTTAATTTCAAAAATATCCGTTCATTATTTGGTGCTTGGTGGCACAATATGCCTTTGACAAGATATCTGATTCAGCAGGTGACAATGAACAAATCTCAGAGAATGTCACATTTGAGAGATTTCGTTAAAGATGCAAAAGAAGAGGATTGGGAATTGAAACACGCTGGACAACGGGTTCAAATCATTAAAAGAGACCGCTTCGAAGGAGGAAGGTTGGAGTTTGGAACCGAGGTTGTGGTGAATAAAGAAGGAAATATTGCATCGCTTTTAGGGGCTTCTCCAGGAGCTAGTACTTCTGCATTTGCAATGATTATGGTTCTTGAGAAATGTTTCGGTGAAAAACTGAAAAACGAATGGCACGATAAACTTCTGGAAATGGTTCCAAGCTATGGAAAAAAATTAGCTGAACATCCAGAATTAATCAATCAAATCAGAGAATATTCTAAAGAAAAATTAGAATTGGAATATTAATTTTGAACTCAATCAAAATGAGTGAAACTATTGTAAAACCTTACATTGCAGAAGAACTTCTTGAGAAAATCCAATCGGAAATTATAGAAGAAAAGCAGGTGATTTTGCACTGTTGCTACAAATCAGAATTTTTTCTGGAGGAGAAAATCAGGATTTGGTCTTCCACTTATTTGGTTGATAGACAATCTGAGCACGTTTCAAAGTTGGTTCATTTTGAGAATATCAGTCTTTTTCCGGATTGGACTGATGTGCCTTTTGGAAAAGAATATTGGTTTACATTAGTTTTCTCGGGGTTGCCAAAAAGTTGTAAAGTGTTTGATTTTATAGAACTGATTCCACAAAATGATGGATTTTTCCAAGAAGGAATTGTGAGGAATTCTTCGGATGTTTATAAAATCAAATTAGATATGTAAGTAAAAAGGTTCAGAAATTTCTGAACCTTTTTGTTTTATTAAGAAAGCTTTTGCATCTCTTGTTTTATCTTTTCCTGAAGCCCTTCCGAAGCAGCAACAAGTGGAAGTCTCAAGTAATTTTTGATAATCCCTTTTTCTGCCAGAATGGTTTTTACACCACAAGGATTACCTTCTGCAAAAATCAATCTGGTGATTTCTACCAAAGAATTATGAATCTTGTAAGCTTCGTCTACTTCTCTTTTGCGAGCCAATTTTACCATTGTAGAAAATTCTTTTGGATAAGCCTGCCCGATTACGGAAATTACACCGTCTCCACCAGCTAAAGTTACTGGAAGCGTATATTCGTCATCGCCAGACATTAGAGAAAAATTCTCAGGTTTTTGTCTCAAGATATCGAAATATTGCAGGATATTAGGAGCGGCTTCTTTTACCATAAAAAGATTGGGGAATTCATTAGCCAATCGTAATGTTGTAGAAGCTTCTACGTTTTGTCCAGTTCTTCCTGGAACATTATAAATGATAATTTTTTCGCCAGTCTCAGCCAAAGCTTTATAATGCTGGTAAAGTCCTTCCTGGTTTGGTTTATTATAATAAGGAGAAACCGAAAGTACAGCATCAAAATCTGATAAATCTGTTTCCTTGATTTGTTTTACAACTTCAGCCGTATTGTTTCCTCCAATTCCTAAAACAAGAGGTAATCTATTATTATTAATCTTAGTGATGTGCGCAACCACCTTTTCCTTTTCTTCCTTGGAAAGTGTTGCAGCTTCTGCTGTAGTTCCAAGAACAACGAGGAAATTGGTTCCGTTGTCTATATTGTAATCTATTAATCTGGTAAGAGAATCAAAATCTACAGAAAGATCTTCATTGAAAGGTGTTACCAAAGCCACACCTACGCCTTTTAACTGACTCATTATTATTTGAAAATTAAATTTCTCAAAGTTAATTTATTTTAAACAAAATTTGAACTTATATAGTCTGAAAAGTAATTTTATTGTTATTGTGGCTGGAAAACATTTATAGAATCATATTCTTTTTGCCAAGTTTTGATAGGGTTTTTATGGGATTTTATAAGCTTGTAATTCTTCAAATCCAACGAGTCTACTTTTTCTTTTGTCATCGAATTTTTGATGAAATAAGTAGCTTTTCCTTTTCTTACTTTTACGAAAATCCCTATAAAATTATAATCATCATCTTTGATGAAAGCCGCTGGCAAATTGATGTAACTAATTTTATTCTTTCTTAAAAACTGATCAAATTTCAAAGTTGATATTTCATCGAAGAAAGTTTTATTTGCCACCAATCCATCCGCAGGAATGATATTAAGATCAGAATAAAAAGCCAATTTTCCGGGAAAATCATAGGTGTAGATTCTTGAATTTTCGGGTAAGGTATTTTTAATTTCTTCAGCAAAAACCTTTACTTCATCTTGTTTTCTGTCAGCAATTTCAGATTTTTCATCCATCAAAGTAAATTGTATACTGAAATTGCTACTCATTTTAAAATATCCAATAAGACAAGAAATTAAAACTCCTGAAATCAAAATAGGATAAACAACGTAATTGGAATTCCTTCTTTTTATTAATAACAATGTGAGGTCTCCAATCAATAAAACCAAAACCAAAGTTTGCGCAACATAATACCATTGCCCAATTTGAGACTGAAAACCAATGTTATAAAGGATTTGGGATAATGAACCTAATGCAAAGAAAAACTTGAGAGAGCGGTACTTTATAGTTTTTATTAATATTAAAAATAATATTGAAATAACATTAATTATTAAGAAAAACTTGCTAATGATCGTTAGATACAGGTTGGGCTGAAGATGTGGGAAAGAACTTTTTATTCTTCCACTAATTGGGACAAGACTTCCAAACCAATAAAAATTGCTTAATAGATAGGTGCCTACGATTAATAAAATTATGATTCCGGATTTTAGAAAAACTCTATAATCCCATTTTCTTTGAACCAAATAATAAATTCCTAAAAATGCTAATGGAAAAACGTTATCCAATCTGCTGAGAAAAACAAGTGAAAATAGGAGTCCAAAAATCCAATCGTTGCTTTTTTGTTTTGATAAAAACCAAAGCAGCAAGCAAAAACAGAACAGATTAAGATGTGCCTCAATAAGATAAAGTGTTCCTAAGCTGAAAAATAAAATACTGATGCAAAAGAATCCTAGAATTTTGCCAACAAGATTATCTGTGAAAAATACTTCTAGCTTTTTGAAACTTAATAACACAAAAAAGACTTGTAAAGCCCAAAGTATATAAACTACATTTTGTTTTGCAAACGGATTGATAAATTCTGCAATGACACAAAAAAGCATCCAAAGTGGGTGATATCCATTTGTAAGATATAAATCATTGAAGTAAGAACCTTTCCCATGAACGATATTGAAAGCAATTTGAGGATAGAAAAAGCCATCATCAGCCGGAAATTTCGCTGGATTGAATAAGAAAAATATTGCTGAAAGACAGAAAAAAATATATAAGATTCCTTTTTGTTGAAGAAAATTGAAAGCCATACACCGCATAAAAACACAAAAATAATGAAAAACAACATTTTGTACTGTTTCTTTTTTGATAACAAACATCAAATGATATATTTTTGTAGATATGTGTAGTGGAATAGGTGTTTTATGATAATCAAATCATTTTGCAAAAGATAATATTCTTGTTCGCAGGTGTTGTCTTTTTAGGTTATTTATCTTCAATATGAATAATAATCAAATCATTCTGTGGCTTCATTTGTAATTATTATGAACTTTTAATTTATTATTTTTGTTTAATGTACAATAGCCTAAAAAAAATTCTGCCCAAAAATTTTTTAATCAAAAACGAATTATTCTTCAGAAGATTTATTAGCATCTTCTATTGGGGAAATAGCCATCAATGTACAATATGTGATAGAAAATTTAGGAAATTTTTATTAAATCAACGAGGGGAAAAACTTTGCCCAGGTTGTGGAAGTATGCCTAGAGATAGACGATTGTTTGCGGAGTTTAAAAAAGAATTTTCCAATCAAGAGAAGATAAGATTGTTGGATTTCTCACCTTCACGATCATTGTATAGAAGATTGAAGCAAACAAAGAACATCCAGTATTTTCCAACGGATTTGTCTACAGATTTTATTTCAGAATATCAATACGACATCACGGATATCCCACAAGAAGACCAATTTTTTGATTTTATATTTTGCTATCATATTCTTGAGCATATTGATGAGGATACAATAGCTATGAAAGAGTTACATCGGGTTTTGAAAATTAAAGGAACCGCTTTTGTCCAAACGCCCTTTAAACAAGGAGAGATTTACGAAGATGCGAGCATTAAGACAGAAGCTGATCGGCTGAAGTATTTTGGGCAAAAAGATCATGTAAGAATATATTCTGTTGATAGCTTAGCAGATCGTTTGAAAAAGACAGGTTTTGAAGTTAAGATAAAAACATTTGGAGAAGATGATTATTTTGGACTTCGAAAAGATGAAACCATCTTGCTTCTAACCAAGAATTAATAGATCTGTAATAGGTCTATTGATTAAATAGTTAGTTTAAAATATCTAAATTCATTAGATTTGTATCCATATTTTCTTGTAATGATAAACAAACTTTTGGGATTCGGACTCATTGGGTTTCTGTTAGTTGGTTGTAAAGCACCTCTTAACATTGCAAACATCCATACCGAAAAGAATATTTATATTACCAGCGACATTGATGAGAATAAGGAAATGGATGCTATTATCCAGCCTTACAAACATGAGTTGGAAGGTAAAATGAATACAAAAATTTCTCATACCAATGTAGAACTTACAAAGTCTGGTGATAACAGTAATCTAGGTAATCTTTTAGCAGATTATACTTTTGAAGGAGCAGATGAGTGGGCAAAGAAAAATAATTTACCAACTGTAGATGCTGCAGTTATCAATATCGGCGGAATAAGAACCATCATTCCAAAAGGTGATATCCTTACCAAGCAAATCTATGAGGTGATGCCTTTTGAGAATGAGATTGTCATTGTCAAAATTAGTGGAAAAGAGTTGGAAGGATTATTTGATTATTATTTGAAAACTCAGAAGAACAACCCTGTTTCGCATCTCGTTATCGAAACTGAAAATGGTAGCTTGTCCAAAAAACTTATTGGTGGAAAAACGATAGATTATAATAAAACTTATTACCTCGCCACTTCAGATTATTTAGCTTTGGGAGGGGATAGTATGTTTTTCTTTGGAAAAGGGGAGCTCATCTCTACGGGAATCAAAATGAGAGATCTTTTTCTGGAAAAATTCAAACAAAACCCAGAAGTTTCGGAGCCTAATGATGTAAGGTTAATTTTCAAAGATAAAAAAGTACAGGACTAATGAAAAGAAAAGAATTCTTAAAATACCTTGGTGGAGGAAGTCTTGCTTTGACAATGGCTCCCAATCTTTTATTAGCAGAGCAATTTGATATTCTGAAAAAAGAATCAGCACATAAACTCACGATTCTGCATACCAATGATCAACACAGCAGGATAGAACCTTTTGACGCTTCTTATACAAAAAATCCCAATCAAGGTGGTTTTGCAAGAAGAGCTTCTTTAATTAATAAAATAAGAAGTGAGGAAAAAAATGTTTTGCTTTTAGATTCGGGGGATATTTTCCAAGGAACTCCTTACTTTAATTTTTTTGGCGGAGAGCTGGAGTTTAAGCTAATGAGTATGATGAAGTATGATGCCTCTACAATGGGAAATCATGATTTTGATAACGGTTTAGAAGGTTTTTTGAAAGTTTTACCCAATGCGAAGTTTCCCTTCATTTGTTCCAATTATGATTTCAAAAATACAATTCTTGATGGGAAAACCGAGCAGTATAGAATCTTCAACAAAGATGGAATCAAAGTAGGAATCTTTGGTGTTGGAATTGAGTTGAATGGTTTAGTCGGAAAGAAAAATTATGGCGAAACTATCTATCATAATCCAATTGAGCTGGCACAGCATTATGCTGACTTCTTGAAAAATGAAAAAAAATGTGATGTCATTATTTGTCTTTCTCATATTGGTTTCGATTACAAAGATGATCCGGAGAAGATTTCGGACAAACATTTGGCTGTGAAGACCTCGGGAATAGATTTGATTTTAGGAGGTCATACACATACTTTTTTGCCAGAACCTATGACTTTTCAAAATAAAGATCATAAAAATGTGATTGTGAATCAAGTAGGATGGGCAGGGATTTTGTTGGGTAGGTTAGATTTTTATTTTGATAAAAATAAGGATGTAAAAAATATTTCTTGGAATAATCAGTTAATAGATGAAAACATACTAGTTTAGAATGAAGAAAAAATTATTGCTTTTATCTCTTTTTATAGCGATTATTACATTTGCTCAGACAAGTAAATGGGGTGATTTGTTCTCGTATAACAATGTTTTAAAAATTAGAGAAGATAATGACCGATTGATTGCTGCTACAGAAAATGGTATTTTCTTCTATTATCCATCAACAGGAGAGATAAAAAAACTGTCCAAAGCCAACGGTCTTCATGATGTTAAGATTGCTGCTTTTGATTACGATGCTACTAAACAAACTGGGATTGTAGGTTATCAGAATGGATCTATGGATGTTATAACGCCCAATGGGATTTATTTTATTGTTGATATTCCATTAGCAACAGGATACAATGGGAGTAAAAAAATTAATCATATTTCTATTAATGGAGATAGAGCTGTAATTTCTGCCGGATATGGAGTTTCTATTTTTAATATTTCTCGTAGAGAATTTGGGGATACGGCATTTTTTGCAAGTGGAGGCGTTTATGAAGCTGTTAATTCGGCAGTTATCAAAGATAATTTTGTATATGTAGCTACTAATTTAGGGTTAAAACGACATGAACTCAATTCTACATTTGCCATTTATTCTGAATGGAATGTAAACCCGAATTTTATACAATCTGGTATTTTTAGAAAAGTAGATGCTAATAATATTATTGCTTTTTCTTCTGGTAATCAGGTTAGGTATGGTGATGGTACTACGTTTTCTAATATACCAAGAACTTTTGGAGATATTCGAGACCTTAGAGTTACAGAAAACCAGATTATTGTTACAGATCAAAATCAGGTTTATGTTTACAGTGTGAATGGTGAACAACAGAAAAATTTCAATGCTAGCGAAGAGTTGAATACGGCAATAATGTATAATAATACATTGTATACAGGGACAAAACTTGATGGGATTTATAATGAACAAAAAGTTAGTTTGAAACCGGATGGCCCTTATAAAAACACATCATACAAACTATCTCTTCTCAATAATCAGATATGGGTGTCTTCAGGTGTAAGAGATGATTATGATATTGCACCAAATCCTTCCCATTTAGGTTATTATCATTTTGATGGATCTAAGTGGATATATCCAAATTATTTTATTCAAAATTCAGATATTACTTTTAATATCATGGATGTTGTTCCTAATCCTTCCAATCCTTCTGAAGTCTTTTTTACCAACTATACGCAAACTAATAGCAAAGGCATCTATAAAATGACAGATGATGTTTTGGCAAAGACTTACCTTACAGAACTTAATAGCTTACCAGCAGGTCCATACATCAATAGACCTTTTGGGTGTGCTTTTGACGATACAAATAATTTACTTTGTTCCGTTTCTCATACAACTAAAGGGGGTGGTTTTTATTACTACAATAGACAATCAGATAATTTTGCATTAACTGATGTTGCAGTAACTTATAATGTTCAAAAGCCATTGGCAAAGGATGGGATGATTTATATTCCTGTACCTTATACACCAGGTGGTATGCTGGTTTATAACTACAATAATACACCAGCTACAACATCTGATGATTCATTTAAGTTTTTAAATAAAAACAATAATTTACCCACTGATAATAGATGTGCAAGCGTTGCATTAGATAAAAATGATGATCTTTGGATTGGTACTAGAGGCGGGCTTAGAGTTTTATCAAATCCAAAATCAGCAATCTTAGAAGATAGTCCACAAACAGACGAGATTATCATAGAAGAAAACGGATTGGCGGAAGAGCTTTTCCGTGATGCTTTGTTATTACAAATAACGGTGGACTCAGGAAATCAAAAGTGGGTTTCGGTTGATGGAGGTGGTGTATTCTACCTAAGTCCTAGTGGAGATAGAACGATATACCATTTTACAAAAGCTAATTCTCCATTACCCAATGATAGTGTTACGGATATCCAAGTAGACGAGAAGACTGGTAAAGTCTATTTTGCAACATTGGATGGGATTATGGTTTATCAAGGTGATGTAACCGAGGTAACTTCCAATTTTGGAGATGTTTTAGTTTATCCAAATCCAGTTGTTTATGCTCAATATAAAGGTAATGTAAGGATCAGAGGATTAGCTTCTAAAACTAATATCCGAATTACAGATGCAGCAGGAAATCTAGTACATTCTGCTGTGGCAAATGGTGGTTATTTTGAATGGAATCTTAACAATCAGCGTGGCGTAAGAGTCGCTTCTGGAATCTATTATGTACTAATGACAAACGAAGATGGAACCGACACTGCAACTGCAAAAATAGCTGTTGTGAATTAAAGAATGACACAAGAAGTTTTTTTACTGTCTTATACAAAATATGGAGATCACGATGCTGTTCTCCATTGTTTTTGTAGAGAAAATGGGTTCGAAAGTTTTTTTGCCAAAGGAATCTACGCGCCTAAAAACAAGAAAAAAGCATTTCTTTTTCCATTGAATGAATTGTTACTTTACACTTCGGAAAAGAAAAAAAATATCCAGAACATTAATAAAATCGAATCTAAAAACATCGATTTATTTACATCTGATATTAGGAAAAGCTCTATTTTGTTTTTTATTTCGGATTTGCTCAATCAAGTTTTGAGGAATGAAAACCAAAACCAAAATATCTATTCAGAGATTTCTCTTTTTCTAAGTCAATTACAAATGGATAATTTCCAATCACATTTGATATTTATTTTCAGATTGTTGAAACAACAAGGTTTACAGCCTTTGTTTTCGGATAAAACTTATCTCAATCCAGAGTCTGGAACCTTCGAAGAGACCGAATCTCATCATTTTTTCAATAAGGATATTTCGGCAATTTGGAAAGAATTAGTTATTTCCCCAAATCCTTATGATATTAAGCTAAATCGATTGGGAAAACAAAATTTACTGGATTCTATTTTAGTTTATTACCATTATCATTTTACAGATTTTCGGGAACCAAAATCTTTAGAAATTATTAAAGAAATATTTTAAAAAATATGATTATTAAAGCAGAATTAGAAGATATTTCAATCATTCAGGATCTTGCAAAAAGATCTTGGGAAGTTACTTATGCCAATATTTTGAAACCAGAGCAGATTGATTATATGTTGGATCTGATGTATTCTAGTGATGCAATTAGAATTCATTTAGAAAACCCAAATTTCCATTATTATTTAATCAAAGAAAATAACGAGTTTCTAGGTTTCATCGGTTTCGAATTTCATCAAGAATTGGGAACAACCAAACTCCATCGCATCTATTTTCTAAAAGAAGCACAAGGAAAAGGTTTGGGTAAAAAAGCCTTGAATTTTATAAAAGAAGAAGTAAAAAAGATTGGTGATAAAAGAATCATTTTAGCTGTTAATAAAAATAATCAAGCCAAAAGTTTTTACGAATCTCAGGGTTTCAAAGTCTATGATGAAGGCGTTTTTGATATCGGAAATGGTTATGTAATGGATGATTATTTGATGGAATTTGTCCTTTAGCAATAACTCCAAAAATATATTGAAAAGCATTTGTTCATTCGCAAGTGCTTTTTTTGTGATTTTAATTTTGATGAAAATTATTAGTTATTTTGAATAAATTATTAATATTCAAAATAATAGTAAAAACTTAAAAACTCTTTTGGGGTTTTAGTTAGCTTGGAATTAGTTTCTATTTGTTTGAATGTTAAATGAATAATTATTTTGTAAAATTTTATTAATTCTGTTTTTAAGTTTTTAATGAATTCAATATTAATTTTTAAGCCTGATTATCTTAATTAATTCTTACCATTCTTTAATAAACGATTAATGATTCTTTAAAGTTCAATATCGGAGATAATTTTAGATTTGTCGCAGAACGAAGTCAAGCTGATGCCTGATAGTAATTTTTCTTCATATACTATTTTTTAAATTTAGAAAGCCGGCTATTTATAGTTGGCTTTTTATTCTCAAAAGAAATATGGATTACTCAAGAACTCAGAAAAACTCTTCCCAATGAGACTCTCTAACTAATCTGCGCCCACTTATTCTTCCCTTTATACTGCCTGATGTAATATTGTTTCATCATTTGATTATCCGGATGATTAAGAAGAGAATCCTGTTCCAATATCTTTTCCACAGCCAGCTTCGAAGCTTTGATAATGGCAGAATCTTCAATCAAACTCAATTTTTTAAAATCCACAACACCACTTTGCTGAGTTCCCAGAATATCGCCCGGGCCACGCAATTCCATATCAACTTCCGAAATTTTGAATCCATCATTTGTCTGAACCATCGTTTTGATTCTCGTTCGGCTTTCTTTGCTCAGTTTATCGTCAGACATCAGGATGCAATAGCTTTGTTCAGCGCCTCTACCAACACGTCCACGCAACTGATGAAGTTGAGACAAACCGAATCTTTCCGAACTTTCTATGACCATTACAGACGCATTCGGAACGTTAACACCAACTTCTATCACGGTTGTGGCGACCATTATTTGCGCTTGTCCGGAAGCGAAAAACTGCATATTGATGTCTTTCTCCGCAGGTTTCATTCTTCCGTGAACCATCGTTACATTGTAGCTTTTGAAGAAATTCATCACGCTTTCCAAACCTTCCATCAGATTTTTATAATCTAGCGTTTCAGATTCTTCAATCAATGGATAAACAAAGTATATTTGACGACCTTTTTCAATCTCTTCTCGGCAAAAATTGTAAACCGAAAGTCGATCTTTTTCCCTTCTGTGAGCGGTAATAATCGGTTTTCTATTAGCAGGTAATTCATCAATCACAGAAACATCCAAATCCGAATAAAAACTCATCGCCAAAGTTCTTGGAATTGGCGTTGCGGTCATTACCAAAATATGTGGTGGAATATTATTTTTTGCCCAAAGTTTCGCTCGTTGTGCGACCCCGAATCTGTGCTGTTCATCGATAATTGCCAAACCAAGATTCTTGAATTTTACTTTATCTTCCAAAATAGCGTGAGTTCCAATCAGAATAGACAATTCACCATTTTCCAATTCTTCGTGGATGATTTTTCTTTCTTTGGTTTTTGAAGAACCTGTCAAAAGTCTGACTTTGATTCCCGTATTTTCTAATAACTCCTGAATTGAATTAAAATGTTGTTGCGCCAAAATTTCTGTTGGTGCCATCAAACAAGATTGGAAACCATTGTCCATCGCAATGAGCATTGTTAATAATGCAACCATTGTTTTTCCCGAACCAACATCGCCTTGCAACAATCTGTTCATTTGGGTAGAACGTTTCATATCGGTTCTTATTTCTTTCAGAACTCGTTTTTGGGCATTGGTTAATTCGAAAGGAAGATTGTTTTCATAGAAATTATTGAAATAATCACCGACAATCGGAAACGGATTTCCGAATGATTTTGTTTTCTGATGAAGCTTTTTGAGTCCATAACCCAACTGAAAGAAAAATGCTTCTTCAAATTTTAATCGTCTGTCAGCTTCTTCGAATTGTTTGAAATTTTTTGGAAAATGAATGTCATAATAAGCATTAATTCTATCCATTAATTTCAAAGATTTCATCAAATAATTAGGTAAATTTTCCGAAATTAAATTGGGTAAATCTTTCAGAAGACTGTAGACGACATTTTGAAAAAACTTATTGTTAATTCCTCGTTTGCTGAGTTTTTCACTTCCGGGATAAACAGGTAAAAGTGTTCCGTACAAAGCTTTTTTTTCATCAGCTTCAATCTCAGGATGAGACATAGAAAAGTTGCCATTGAAGAAACTGACTTTCCCAAAAATGAAAATTTCTTTGTTGAGCGGAATAGCATCTTTCATCCAGTTCGTATATCGAAACCAAACCAAATCCATTGTTCCTGTTTCATCACGAAATTTAGCTGAAAGTCGTTTTTTTCCTTTTTCGTAAACAACTTCTTGGATATCCGTTATTTTTCCTCGTAACTGAATATCCGCATCAGGTTCTTTCGTAAGATTTCCGATTTTGTAGATTTTACTTTTATCAATATATCGGATTGGGTAGAATGTCAACAAATCTTCCACAGTCGAAATCCCCAACACGTTCTTTATCAATTTTGCGCGTTCGGTTCCAATGTTTTTGAGAAATTCTATGGAAGTTTCTAAAGTCAATTAAGGAAAAAATTAATTCCCACGAATTTCGGGAAATAAAATATAACCACAAAAGTCACAAAAGAAAAATGAAATATATTTCAATAATCTATGTGAATTAAAATTTCATTGGGATTTGAAATGTTGAAAAAAACTTATTTTATTTTCGACTTAAACTTAGTCTGATAACTTTCCCATTCTTTTCGAGTCTTGATATTTTTGTACTCGTTGGTTGCAATCATTGTAAAATAGGGTTCAACTTCTTTGGCTTTTAGAGCTCCGGAAAGACTTGTAATTGGGTCTGCTTTCTCATCCAGAAAAACCATTGTCGGGATGATGTTGATGTTCATGTATTTCGAGAATTGATGAAGACCATTCTTGCCTTTTTTACTTTTATAATCTGGATTTGTGAATTTGTGTCCGGCAAAATTAACAACGTCGTTTCCGTCACTTTCAAACTTAACTGCGTAATAATTTTGATTGATTATTTTGGCAATCTCAGGATGATTATAAGTGTTTTTTTCCATTTCTTTACATGGAGCACACCAATCTGCATAAAAATCGATCAGTATTTTTTTAGGTTCTTTTTTCTGAGCTTCCAAAGCTTGAGAAATAGTCATCCAGTGGACTTGAGCAATTCCGAAGAATCCTGTTGTTAAAAGAAATATCAGTATTAGTTTTTTCATTATTGTGTTTTTATATTCTTTTAATTACATTCTTATGGTTTTAGACGTTTCAATTATTTTTTTACTTTACACCTTGCATTAATTTTTTTACAAATGGTGAAATCAAAATTAACAGAACTCCGGCAATCAATGCATATAAACCTAATTGTTTATAGCCATCGGTGTAAGTGATAAGAGCATCATAATTGGTTGCCCCAGATTTTACTTTTGCTAATCCTGCTCCAATTTGTCCTGCGACATATTGCCCGTAAGCGGAAGCTAAGAACCACATTCCCATCATCATTCCTTGCAGTTTTTCTGTGGATAGTTTTGTCATTATCGATAATCCAATTGGAGACAAACATAATTCTCCGAAAGTGATGACTAATAACGCAATTGTGAAAATATTGAGAGAAGTGATTCCTTGAAGAGTCGCGAAAAACTTAGTTCCAAAAAGAACATAATAACCTAATCCTAAGAATATAAATCCTAATCCGAATTTGTTGATTGTATTTGGTTCCAGTTTCTTTTTATTTAACCAGATCCAAAGTAGTCCAACCAAAGGCGCCAAGAAAATAATAAAAAATGCTCCTCCCGAATTATTAACGCCATTTGGGTCTAATCCGAAAAGGTCTTTGTTGAGATTATTCGCAGCGAAAATGCTTAGCGAGCCTCCGCTTTGTTCATAGATTCCCCAGAATAGAATTGAGAAAATAATGAAAATCAAAGCCGCCCAAAGTTTCTTACGTTCCTGTGAAGTTACTTTTGTCATCTCATAAAAAAGATAAATTAGCGTCAATGGTCCGACTGTCCACATAAAATAATCTGTGTATTGCGGAACAGAAACCATTATCATAATCAATGGAATGAAGATTAAAGATAGAATGTAAACGCCATATTCTTTCCATTTTTCAATTGGAGAAAAAGTGCCGTCTTGATTCAGTTTTTGAGGAGCAAGTCCGATTGGACCTAATTGTCTTTGAGTAAAAATAAAATTGATTAAACTCACGACCATTACAATTGCAGCTAATCCGAAAGCGACATTCCATCTTTTATGTTCCGGAATCAAAGCGGAAAACATCTCTCCTTTCCCAATCGCAATACAAAGATAACCACCTAAAAGCGCTCCCAGATTGATTCCTGCATAAAACAAAGAAAATCCTGCATCTGTTCTAGTATCATTGGGTTTGTATAATTTTCCAACCATTGTGGAAATGTTCGGTTTGAAAAAACCTGTTCCTACAACCGTGAAAGAAATTCCTAAAAAGAAATAATCGTGCGGATTGGTAGCAAGAATTATACTTCCAATAATCATCAAAATCCCACCCCAAAAAAGAGATTTTCTGAATCCTAAAATCTTATCAGCAAACAAACCGCCAACAAATGTAAATGCGTAAACAAATGCCTGTGTTGCTCCATATTGAAGATTGGCTTGTTCATCACCAAATTTTAATTGAGAAATCATAAAGAAAACCAGCATTCCTCGCATCCCATAGAAGCAGAAACGTTCCCACATTTCGGAGAAAAAGAGAGACCAGATTTGTTTTGGATATTTGCCTTTGAAGTTTTGAATTTCTTCGAGAGTTAAGTTCATAATTGATGAATGATAATTGATAATTAATTCAATTGTTGATTTAATGTGTCAACAATTGAGATTTATGCCATACGAATTTAACAAAAAACCACCGAATATTCGGTGGTTTGAATTTATAAATAAATGTGAAAGTTTTTACTTCACACCGTGCATCATCTTTTTCAAGAAAGGAGAAATCAATGCTAAAATAATTCCTGCAATTCCACATAGAACAACGAATACCATAAAGAATTCATACAAGTTATGGATTTCGAATCCTGCAAAAGTATGATTGGCTAATGGAATTTGATTTTGAGTAAGCAATTCTGTCTGAGCTGAACTCAAAGTTACTTTTTTGTCCAGTACATCTTGAAGATTAATTCCAAGTTCCTCAGCTTTTTTGAACTTATCTCCAGTTGCAGGCATAATTGAACCTAATGTTCCAGCTAAAGCATAACCCGCAGCATTCGAAATGAAGAAAACACCATAAAGTAAAGAGGCAAATCTCTTAGGTGCTAATTTTCCAACCAATGATAATCCAATTGGTGATAAACAAAGCTCTCCACAAGTCTGTAAGAAATATAGTAAAATCAACCATTTGATAGCCAATAAACCTGAGTTACCCAAATCTTTTACATTGTGTGCAAGGATAAAATAACTGATTGCTATAACAACCAATCCGATGGCTTGCTTCAAAGGCGAAACTGGTTCTTTTCCTGCTCCTCTCAACTTATCCCAAAGGAAACTGAAAGGAACTGCCATTACAACAATAAATAATCCGTTGAAAATCTGAACCATTGACGGTGGCATATTCCAGCCAAAGAAGTTTCTATCCGTTTGATTATCTGCAATGAAAGTCAAAGATGAACCAGCCTGTTCAAAAGCGGCCCAGAAGAAAATCACAAAAAATGAAACGACATAAATAACCAAGATTCTGTCTCTTTCGATTTTAGTAATGGATGAATCCGAAATAATCAATCCAGCCAATGTTAATCCAGCAGAATAAACAAGAGAATAAACAACATTTTGCCCAATTCCGTAATGGAATAAAAGTCCTAATGCTATGAATGCTATAACAGCTCCGATAATTGATTTTTGAGAAAATGATGCAGATTGTGCTTCTCCTTCTTCAAAGTCATCAGCGGTATTGTTTTTTGGAAGTCCTCCAATTGGTCTGCCTTCTGGCGTTACAACATATTTGTTTTTAAGCAATAGGAAAGTAACCGTACCTAAAAACATTGCTAAAGAAGCGGCTAAGAATCCCCATTTGAAAGCGTGGATGTCTCTGATTCCGTCAACACTTTTCACATCTCCTAAAATTGGGCAGATCAATTGACCTAAGAATGCTCCTAAGTTGATTCCCATATAGAAAATGGTAAATGCAGAATCCAATTTGTTCTTTTCTTGTTTTGGATAAAGACTTCCAACCATCGATGAAATGTTTGGTTTGAAGAATCCATTTCCGAAAATAATAATACCCAAGCCTACCCAAAGTAACGTTTTAGCAAGGTCAAGATTTTCTCCAAATAATGTTGCACTAAAGAATAAAATCAACTGTCCAATTCCCATCAGCGTTCCTCCAAGAAGAATACAATATCTATTTCCAAGATATTTGTCCGCAATGAAACCTCCCAACATTGGCGTTAAATAACATAGAGCCAAAAATCCACCATAAATAATAGAGGTTTCTGACTCGATAATTCCAAGGGAATTAATCATAAAAAGCGTCAACAACGCTCTCATCCCATAAAAATTAAAACGCTCCCACATCTCTGTTCCAAATAGAACCCACAAACCTTTAGGATGTTTTGAATTAGTCTTAACTGTATCCATATAAATTAATTGTTAAATTTTCTTAAAGGTAACAAATATAGTTTTTTTTCATCAACGGGAAATGATAGTGATTGTTGTTTCTGAAAGATTTAATAAATGAGATTCTATCAATTTGCTTTAATTTTACCATCTTATGGAAATGAATTTAGAATTTAGAAAAGCAATCGCAGAAGATTCTTCGGTGATTTGGCAAATATTACAAGACGCTATTACAAGGAGAAAAAATGATGGAAGCAGGCAATGGCAAGACGGTTACCCGAACCTTGAAACAGTAAAATCCGATATTGAAAAGGGATTTGGTTATGTATTATTGGTTGACGGAACTGTTGCAGGTTACAGCGCGTTAATTTTCAATGATGAACCTGCTTATAATGATATTGAAGGAGAATGGCTGACTAATGGAGACTTTTTGGTGGTTCATAGAGTTGCGATTTCGGATAAATTCGCAGGAAAAGGATTGTCCAAAAAGATTTTCAGTTTCGTTGAAGACGTTGCGAAAGAGAATAATACCTTCAGTATAAAAGTAGATACCAATTTTGATAATCCTGCAATGTTATCAATTCTAGAGAAATTAGGATATCAATATTGTGGCGAAGTTCATTTCCGAGGAAGTGCTAGAAAAGCATTCGAAAAAGTCCTTGGAAATTAATTTATAACTCATAAAAAAGCGAAATTAAATCAGATTAATTTCGCTTTTTTAATTAGAAGAATAACTTTAATTATAATTAATGTCCGCTTTCTTTCATTATTTTATTTAGTCTTTTCAACATCATCAATCCTAATAAAGTTGCGAAAATCAACAGACCGAAATTAACTAAGAAATAATTGGCTTTGTTTTCGTAATTGTACCAAGTGCTCGCAAGAATTCCCGATAATTTATTCCCAACCGAGTTTGCTAAGAAGAATCCGCCCATCATCAGCGCAGTCAATCTAGCTGGAGATAATTTAGAAACGAATGACAATCCCATTGGCGAAAGACAAAGTTCTCCAATAGTTACAACACCGTATCCGGCAATCAGCCAAAGCGCAGAAACTTTTTCAGCACCATTATTCCCTGCGTAAACCGCTCCAACCATTACTAAACAAGATAAACTGGTGATGAATAATCCTAAAACAATTTTACTTGGTGTCAAAGGTTCTTTTCTTCGTTTTCTCAGCATTGCCCAAACACCAACGATTACAGGTGTTAAAGCAATAACCCAAAATGGATTGATGGATTGGAACAATTCTGTATTATAAAGGAAAACTGTTTTGTCTGTTTTAGCTTCTAATTCGGCTCTTCTTTCTGGAGTAACGTTCCTGAAATAAATATCTTTTCCTGTTTCTTTCAAAGTTTTTCCGTCAGCATCTTTCTGAGAACGAAATTGCTCATCAAAAATCGGAGTTTCTTTATCTGCATAGCTTTTTTCTTCAACCAAATAAAGTGATGCCAAAGGTTTTTCAACCGATTCAGAAACGCTTCTGTCGGTGTAATAGTTGGCCCATCTTGTCAACGCAGTTCCATTTTGTTTGAAAACCGCCCAAAAAAACATACTGATTAAGAATATGGAAAGTAAAGCTCCAATCGCAGGTTTCTCCAATGGATTTGATTTAAAATAAAGAGAAACATAAAAGTAAATCACAGGAACACAAGCGAAAATAAACGCATCCGTATTGGTGCTTCCAAAAATATTAGTTCCCAAAATCATCGTCGGAACAAACCAACCGATAAAGCCTGCAACAATCGCTGGAACAAAAACCTTCATCAGAATTTCGGATAGTTTTGTGTCGCCTTCTTGGCTTGGTTTCATAACCGCTGCGTGTCTGTAATGTTTCATTCCTATTGTGAAAATTACTAATCCAAGCAACATCCCAACTCCGGCCGTAATAAACGCTTCGCCCCAACCAAATTTATTACGCATAAACGCCGCAATAATGTTACAGATAAAAGCTCCAATATTGATTCCCATATAGAAAATGTTGTAGCCAGAATCTTTATTTGCTTTATAAGGTTCTTCGGAATAGAGATTTCCCAAAAGTGTAGAAATTGTCGGTTTAAAGAATCCATTTCCAATAATAATTAAAGCCAATGAACCATAAAACAAAGGCAAATCCTTGAAAACACCTACACCAATATAACCAAGTGCCATCAAAATACCACCCAGATAAATGGATTTGATGTAACCTAAAACTCTATCAGCTAAAAAACCTCCAAGAAATGGGGTAAGGTAAGTGAGCGCTATAAAAGTCCCAAAGATATCATCGGCATCTTTATCAGGAATTCCCAATCCTCCATTTAATCCTTGTGGTTCTATCAAATAGAGAACAAAAATTCCGAGAATCAAATAGTAACCGAAACGTTCCCACATCTCGGTAAAAAACAAAAAGGGTAAACCTTTTGGATGTTTAGTCTTCATAGCTTATTTTTTCACAACGTTCCCAAAAATAAGATTTTAAAATGGATTAGAAAATTTTTCTAACTTTGATATGTCTAAATATTCAGAAAATGGAAATCACGATAAAAGATTTGGAAAACGATTTGAAGACTTTGCCAAAAGAACTTCTTCAACAGGTGAGTGACTATGTTGCTTTTTTGAAGTTTAAATATTCTAAAGATTTTGAATTAGAAGAGTGGCAGAAGGAAGTTTTGGATGAAAGATTAAGATATTTAGAAGAAAATCCAAATGAAACTTTAAACTTTGACAACACAATTGCGGAGTTGAAGAAAAAATATTCCTAAGGTGAAAATTGAAATTAGCAAAAAAGCCTACAACGATATTGAAGAAGCCTTAGAATATTATTCTCAAATAAACTTAGCACTTCCAATCAAATTTCTTGAAAGAATTGAAGAAGCAAAGTCTAAAATAATGAAGTCTGAATTAGGTTTTGAAATTAAGTATAAGACTGTAAGAACTATTTTACTTAAACAGTTTCCATATCATTTACACTATGTTTTAAAAAATGAGAAGGTAATTATTATCGCAATTCTGCACAGTCACATTAATCCGAAATCATATTTATAAAAAAAGCATTCCGATAAAAAAAGCATTCCGATAATTTGGAATGCTTTTTTATTAGAATTAATTTCTACAAATTTTCCAAAATAAAATTCGTCATTTTCTCATAAAGTTGAGGCCTGGTTTGTCCTCCATAGATTCCGTGGTTTTTGTCTGGATAAGCCATAAAATCAAACTGTTTTTTATTCTGAATTAATGCTTCAGAGAACTCCATAGAATTCTGGAAATGAACATTGTCGTCAGCTGTTCCGTGTATTAATAAGAATTTTCCTTTCAACAATTTTGCAAAAGTCGTTGGCGAATTTTGGTCGTAACCTTCCGGATTTTCTTGAGGCGTTTGTAGGAATTTTTCTGTGTAAACGCTGTCATAATATCTCCAGTTCGTAACCGGCGCAACAGCAATTCCCAATTTGAAAGTATCAGCTCCTTTTGTCATTGCCAAAGAACTCATATAACCACCAAAACTCCATCCGAAAATTCCGATTCTGGTTTTGTCAATATAAGATTGATTTCCGAACCATTGCGCCGCCGTGATTTGGTCTTCGGTTTCATATTTTCCCAATTGTTTGTAAATGATTTTTTTGAATTTAGCCCCTTTGTAACCTGTTCCACGTCCGTCAACACAAGCTACAACGTAACCTTTTTGAGCTAACATTTCGAACCAGATTCCGTTTCCGCCGTCCCAAGAATTGGAAACCTGCTGAGAACCCGGACCTGAATATTGGAACATAAATAATGGATATTTTTTGTTAGGGTCAAAGTTTTTCGGTTTGATAATCCAAGCATTCAATTGGTCACCAACAGAGTTCGGAATCGTAATGAATTCCTTCGTTACAAAATTGTCTTTCTGAAGTTTAGAAAGCAATTCATTATTGTTTTGAAGTTCTTTAATTTCTTTTCCATTCGCATCTTTTAGTACAAATTTGTAAGGAGAAGCAGCAGTAGAATTGGTGTTAATAAAATAGTTGAAAGACTTGCTAAAACTTGCAGAGTTATTTCCTTCCGGATAAGAAATCAACGTTGTTTTTCCGGAATTGATATTCAATTTAGAAACGACTTTGTTTAAGCTTCCTTTTTCAGTGGTTTGGATATAAGCTTCTTTGGTTTTCGGGTTGTAACCGTAATAATCTGTGATTTCCCAATTACCTTTTGCTACTTGTTTTTTCAGTTTTCCGGATTTGTCGTACCAATATAATTGTCTGTAACCGTCACGCTCCGAAGCCCAAAGGAAAGAGTTGTCATCCAAAAACTCCAAAGTCAAATTGTCGGTTTCTATCCAAGCATTATCGGTTTCGGAAAATAATTTGGTTAAGTTTCCGGATTTTGTATCCACTTTTATCAAATCCACTTTGCTGTGATGTCTGTTGCTGGTTGCAATGACAATTTCGTTGGCGTCGTTGGTCTGCCAAAGTTGCGGAATGTAATGATTTTCAAAACTTCCAAGATTCAAAGCCGTTGTTTTTGCTGAATTTAATTGATAAAGTTGAGCAGAAACGGTTGAGTTGGTTTCTCCGGCTTTTGGATATTTGTATCGCATCTCCGTTGGATAAAGCGATTTCCCGTAGATTGGAATATAGATTTCCGGAACTTTTGACTCATCAAATCTTACGAAAACAATCGCATCTCCTGCTTTGTTCCATTGGTAATAATCTGCGTGAGAAAATTCTTCCTCATAAACCCAGTCTCCAAGTCCATTAATTATAGAATTTTTCTTTCCGTCAGTTGTAATCTGCGTGATTTTTCCGGAAGTTAAATCTTGATAAAACAAATTATTATCAACAATGAAAGCGACTTTGCTTCCGTCCGGAGAGAACTTCGGTTCCTGAATCCAGTTTCCATTATTAAGTGGCGTTACTTTATTTGATTTCAAATCCTTAACATCAAATTTCCCCAAAAATGAATGTCTGTAAATCTGCTCACTTTCTTTCTGAAGAAGAATTTTGGATTCGTCTGGAGAGAAAATGTAAGACTCGAAACTTCCATCTACAATATTTCCAACTTTCTGGAATGTTTTATAGCTATATTTTGCGATTCCGTCTTTTTCTATAGTGGCGTAGTTTTCACCATCGTTAAGGGAAGCAATTCCAGCAATTCCTTTTCCACGGTAATATCCAGAGTATATTTTGTCTAACGTAATTTCTTGAGCATTAATGTTTTGTGAGAAAACTGCCGTTATCAAAACAACAGAAATAAGGATTTTTTTGTTCATTATCTTTTTATTTTTATTTAAGGAATTCACGAACCTTGCGGTTTCATTTTTCAAATTTTAGAGTTGTAAATATATTTATTTTTTGTCTAATATGTTGAGTTGTAGCCTAACCCTTTCAGAGTTTCAAATTGACTATCGTCTAATCTTTGATTTCTGAAAGGGTTTTTTAACATGGAGTTGTAAATGCGTGAGGGATAGTAGTGGAAATCCTTTTCTGTCCGCCTTAGGCGGACAGAAAAGATTGTAACGGATAGCCCGACCCAAGCTTTGGACTTAGCCTTGGAAAGGGACACGCCCAAAACTGACAACCATCAACTGGAAACTATCAACTAATATTTGTATCTTTGCATCATTATTTTTCTCACTTAAAACGTTTATAGCATGCAACTGTACAACACCTTAAGCGCAGAAGAAAGAGCTCGACTTATCGATGAGGCCGGACAAGAGCGCCTTACATTGTCTTTCTATGCGTACGCCAAAATTGAAGATCCCAAAAAATTTCGTGACGACTTATTTATAGCCTGGAACGCTCTTGACGCGTTGGGTCGTATTTATGTAGCGACTGAAGGTATTAACGCTCAGATGAGCGTTCCTGCGGAGAATTTCGATGCTTTTCGCGATACGCTGGAAATTTATGATTTTATGAAAGGAATTCGTCTGAATGTAGCTGTTGAGCAAGATAATCACTCGTTTTTGAAGTTAACCATCAAGGTAAGAAACAAAATTGTTGCGGATGGTTTGAATGACGAAACTTTTGATGTAACCAATAAAGGAATTCACTTGAAAGCTCAGCAATTCAATGATATGTTGGCGGATCCAAATACAATTGTGGTAGATTTCAGAAATCATTATGAAAGTGAAGTGGGTCATTTTGAAGGCGCCATTACACCGGATGTGGAGAATTTCCGTGAAAGTTTGCCGATTATTAATGAACAATTGCAGGATTTTAAAGAAGATAAAAATCTTTTGATGTATTGTACCGGTGGAATCCGTTGTGAGAAAGCGAGTGCTTATTTCAAACATCAAGGTTTCAAAAACGTCTATCAATTAGAGGGCGGAATTATTGAATATACGCGTCAAATCAAGGAAGAAAATATTGAAAGTAAATTCATTGGAAAGAACTTTGTTTTTGACCACCGTTTAGGAGAAAGGATTACGGATGATATTATTTCTCAATGCCACCAGTGCGGAAAACCTTGCGATAATCATACGAACTGTGCAAATGATGCTTGTCATTTGTTATTCATCCAATGTGACGAATGTAAAGCTGTAATGGAAAATACTTGCTCAACCGAATGTCACGAGATAATCCATTTACCACAAGAAGAGCAGATTGCAAGAAGAAAAGGCTTACAGGTTGGGAACAAAGTATTCCGAAAAGGTAAATCTGAAGCTTTGAAGTTTAAAAATTCAGGAGAATTATCAACGCAAACTTTGGCAAAAGCAAAACCTGAAACTAAAGATATTCGTCAGAAAATTAAAGTTAAAAAGACTTTGGTTGGAAAAGCGGAACATTATTTTACCAAATCAAAAATTGCTCAGTTTTTAATTGAAAATAATGAACTTGCTGTAGGCGATAAAGTCTTGATTTCTGGGCCAACAACTGGTGAGCAAGAAGTTACAATTACAGAGCTTTTTGCAAATAGTGTTTCAACTGAAATTGCTAAAGTTGGAGACCAAGTTACTTTTGAGCTTCCTTTCAGAGTTCGTTTGTCCGATAAGTTGTATAAAATCTTATAAGATTTAAGATGACAAACAACGGTAGAATAGAGTTGATGGCGCCAGCAGGCGATTTTACATCAATGCAAGCGGCTTTGGATAATGGTGCAGATTCCATCTATTTTGGTGTTGAACAGCTGAATATGCGCGCTAGAGCATCAATGAATTTCACCATTGATGATTTACCAGAAATAAGTAAACGCTGCTCAGAAAAAGGGGTGAGAACTTATCTTACACTTAACACAATTATATACGATCACGATTTATCTATTATAAAAATACTTCTTGATAAAGCAAAAGCGGCTAATATTACAGCAGTCATTGCGATGGATCAAGCGGTAATTTCTTATGCGAGACAAATCGGGATGGAGGTTCATATTTCTACACAAATCAATATCACAAATATTGAAACAGTAAAATTCTATGCACTTTTTGCCGACACAATGGTCATGAGTCGCGAATTGAGTATTACCCAGATCAAAAAAATATGTGACCAGATTGTAAAAGATGATGTAAGAGGACCTTCTGGAAATTTGGTCGAGATTGAGATTTTTGGTCACGGAGCTCTTTGTATGGCCGTTTCTGGCAAGTGTTATTTGAGCTTGCATTCAGCTAATTCTTCTGCAAATAGGGGAGCTTGCAAGCAAAATTGCAGAAAAAAATATACGGTTATCGATCAGGAAACAGGTTTTGAAATAGAACTTGATAATGAGTATATGATGTCACCAAAAGATCTTTGTACGATCAGTTTTCTTGATCAGATCATCGATTCGGGTGTGAAAGTTCTGAAAATCGAAGGACGCGGACGTGCTCCTGAATATGTTGCGACAGTTGTAAAAGCTTATAGAGAAGCAATTGATGCTTTTTCAGAAAAGACTTTTTCTCAGGAAAAAGTTACAGAATGGATGTCTAGGCTGGAAACAGTTTATAATAGAGGTTTTTGGAGCGGATATTATCTTGGTCAGGAATTAGGTGAATGGTCCGACAATTCTGGATCTAGCGCCGTTCAAAAGAAAGTTTACGTTGGGAAAGGACGTCATTTTTATCCAAAATCTAATATTGCAGAATTTCTTATAGAAGCTTATGATTTGACTGTGGGAGATAAAGTTTTGATTCAAGGTCCTACAACTGGTTCACAAGAAATGATTATTGAAACCATGCAAGTTGATGAAAAGCCAGAAGCTAACAAAGCGTCTAAATCTGATGTAATTACAATCAAGACAGATTTCCGTGTTCGTCCTTCTGATAGGTTGTATAAAATAGTTCAAGCTTAATAATAAGGAATATTTGCATTGTTGTTTGTCTCTTATTTTTAATTAAAATGGTAATTGTAACACTTCAGCGAGATAAATGTATCGGTTGCAACTATTGTGAAGAGTTTGCGCCAGAGTTTTTTAGGATGTCTAAAAAAGATGGTAAATCAGTATTGTTGAGATCGATTGATAAAAAAGGCTTTTACACGATTAAAACGCCACAACATGAGTCTTTTGAACCATGCGATAGAGCATCTAAAGCTTGTCCTGTGAATATCATTTCAGTTAAAGAAATTTAGGATGAATCTTAGTCTTACAAAAAAGGAACTTCGAACGATTTATAAAGAGAAAAGAATGGCTTTATCACAAGATGAGGTCCGTTTTTTATCTGAAAAAATCTATGAACGATTTGTTTTACAATTTAATATTATTGAAAATCAAAAAGTTAACATTTTTTTACCGATTAAGAAATTCAATGAAGTAAATACTCAGATTTTTATTGATTATTTTTTTAATAATAAAATTCGGGTTTTTGTTCCGAAAATCCAAAATGAAAAATTGATTTCTGTAGAGGTTTTTCCAGATTCAGAATATGAAATTAATAGTTGGGGAATCAAAGAGCCGATTTCTGATATCGATTCAAATGTCGATTTAGATTATGTTTTGACGCCTTTGTTATATTGTGATAGATTTGGAAATAGAATTGGATATGGAAAAGGGTTCTATGATTCTTTCTTTTCTGGGAATTATAAAATTAATAATAAAATCGGATTAAATTTCTTTTCTCCAAAAGAAGATGTCTCCGATGTTTTTGAACTAGATGTGCCTTTAGATGGTTTAATTACCCCCTATGAATATTGTGGTTTTAATTTAAATCATTGAAAATCAATATCGTTAATTTGTAAAAATGTTTACAATGAGATTACAAAGTATTTATTGGTGATTTTTATCAGACCGTCCTACCTTTGTCTTGTAATTATAACACGATAATTCACAAACAACAATATTAATAATTTAAATTTTTAGAAAATGAAAAAGTCATTATTTGTAGCTGCTATTGCTGCTATCGCTCTTGTAGCTTGTAAGAAAACTGATAACGTAGAAGCTGCTGCTGTTGATTCTGTTGACGCTACTGCTGATTCTACTGTTGCAGCAATCGATTCTACTGCAACTGCTACAGTTGATTCTGTAAAAGCTACTGCTGATTCTGCTAAAGCAGAAGTAAAAGCTGACGAGAAAGCTGCTAAAGAAGAAATCAAAAAATAATTAAATCCCAGATTTAATTAAAACAAAACCCGCTATAGAGCGGGTTTTGTTGTTTTTATAGTATCAGAATCTTTCTTGTAGAAATTTGAGAAATAGAATTTGAATTCCTTTTTAAATTTTATAGGAGAAGCTTTCAGCATATATTGCGCTTTTCTATTAACAGTCGTGATATACGTTCTTTTATTGTCATAATATTCGACATCAAAATTGGCAAAATCCAACGTGTCTTTGTCTATAACAGATTTTGAAGTTGTTAGATTATTTACTTTGGCAAACCTCACTTTCAAACTATCCATTTCTTTTAACAAAGGCTTCAGATTATTAGAATCTTTTGTCAGAAAATGGGCTTGCATTTGCGTGTAAATTACTGAATCTATTTCTGTGTCTTTGTTTCCCGAAGTGTAAAGCGTGGATAAATCAAGCAAATCCTGAACTTTTTGAGATGTAATTACATTGGTTGCCTGCAAACTATCCAGTTTTGTTTTGGTATAACTTACATTGTTGTTAGCATTTCTAATTGTTTCCAAAGAGTTCTCTTCGCCTTCATACTTTTTGTTGCAGGATGATATAATTCCAAAAACTATTATCGCAGGAATTATTATGAATTGATATATTTTATTTTGATTTTTCATCGTCAGTAATTTTGAATCTAATCATTACTATTTTTCCGTTTTTCATTTGAGAGTCAATCACTTCCAAGTTTTCAAGAGAAGTTGTGGGAAGCGTAACAAGCGAGATGTATTTTTGTTTATCTAAGGTCTCAATTCCGTAGATGTCACTGTCAACGACTTGATAAATTAGAGCATTGTCACTTATCAATCTATTCAGTTCGCGTGTTTTTTTCTTGAAATCTATGATTGATTTTGAGTAATAATATAACTGAATGGCGTAATCATTCGGCTTCAACTCTATATTTTCTGATTCAGGAGCATTCGTGAGGTCTCTAGTAACAACATCTGTCCTGTAGAAAGGAGAAGAAATTACCATTTTTAAACTTTTACTTTTTGTCTCGTAAACAAAAGGCGAATTTGGTTTTACCTTGAAAAGAATAGGAGACTCATTTTCTCTAATGATTTTCACATCCAGCTCTCCTTTTATAGATGAGTTTCTATCTGCATCAGTAAAAGCATAAGTGTATTTTTTATAGAAGAGATTGTCATAAAAAATCAATACAAGAACTACAGCAAATAAAAATGCCGAAATTCCTAACCAAAGATATCCTCTGACAAAACTCTGCTTTTCACTTTTAAAATTAATATTTTGATTGATTTCATCAAAAGCCTGATTGTCTATAGAAACAAGAGGTTTTGTAATTTTTTCTGAAAGATTGCTTTCTTCAATTTTTATAATTTCAGAAGCTTGTGCTTCGTTTTCAATAGTAGTTTTAGGTTCAATTACACCTCTTTGTTCAGTTGTAATTATAGGGTTTTTCTTTTTAAAGTCAGACCAAGAACTATATCCAGAATAGACAGCTAGAATATTTAGCATATCGATTCGCGGGATTTTTTCCTGAGAATTATTTTTGAAGTAAGTATAAAAAGTTTTCTCACTTATATTTCCTTTAGCCTTTTGTCTAAGATCTTCTTGAAAATAAATAATGTCAATGCCTTTCCATTTGGAAATGTCATCATTTGATGGCGAATGTGTCTCAAGATATTTTTCCTGAACAGCAGTTTTTAATGACTGGAAGTGTGAAAATTCTATACCGCTCAAAATTGTATTTGTTCTTAATTTATTGATTTTCAGTTATACTGATTTGTAAATCGTGTTTTACAAATATATTACAATTAATTTTCAAAACAAAAATATTTTCTCGTTATAATTTTGTGCCGTTCAAATAAGGACAATCTATTAACTAACAATTTAAATTTTTATTATTATGAAAAAGTCATTATTCGTAGCTGCTATCGCTGCTGTTGCTCTTGTAGCTTGTAAAAAAACTGAAACTGTAGATACTGCTGCTGCTGATTCTACTGCTACTGATTCAGCTGTTGCTGTAGTTGATTCTGCTGCTACTGCTGGTGTTGATTCTGTTAAAGCTGCTGCTGATTCAGCTGTTGCTAAAGTAGACTCTGCTGCTGCTAAAAAATAATCTTAACCCAGTTAAGAATTTGAAACCGTTTCTTTCGAGAAGCGGTTTTTTTATTTCTCTAATTTCTGTCTTAGGATTTCATAACAAGTAATCGCTGCGGCATTGCTTAGATTTAGAGAGTCTATTGTTCCTGACATTGGAATTAAAACATTTTCTCCTTTTCCTTTCCAAAAATCACTTAAGCCAGAATGTTCAGTTCCGAATAAAACTGCAGATTTGGTTTTGAAATTTTTCTCTTGAATATTTCTCGCATCTTCACTCATAAAAGTTGTGAAGATATTATATCCGTTGATTTTAAGGAATTCTAAAGTTTCCTCGTTGGAAGCTTGGAAGATATTCATTCCAAAAAGACAACCTACGCTTGAGCGAATGACATTTGGATTATAGAAATCTGTTCTTGGGTCTGTAACAATCAAAGCATTGATTCCGAAAGCTTCACAACTTCTTAGGATTGCACCTAGATTTCCCGGTTTTTCTACACTTTCTAAAATGATGATTGCTGAATCTTGTTTCGGTTTGAACTCGTCAAGATTTCTTTGTTCTAATTTATAAATTCCAATAATTCCTTCCGTTGTTCCACGATAAGCAATTTTTTCGTAAAGTTTTTCCGAAACAAAATGAATTTTGGAATCGGGTAATTTTCCGGTGAAAATACTTTCGCAGATATAATATTCTTCTGGCTGATTCCCGAAATGTAATGCTCTTTCGTTTTCCTGTTGACCTTCTACTATGAAAATGCCTGCTTTTCTTCTGTCCTGATTTTTGGATAGAAGTCGGGTTAGTCTTTTGATTTTTTCGTTTTGAAGGCTTTCTATGAGCATTTTAAGAATTTTTGCAAAGATATTAAAAGACTGTTTAAATTTAACAATGTAAAATTTTATAAACCACATAGGCACATAGTTTTTGTATTGCTTTAAGATAAAATAATTTTAAGATTAGTTCTATTTTATCTTTTTTTAACATTAGGAATTACACTTTTGCTATGTGTCTATGTGGTTGTAAATTAGAACTTGCATTTAAATAGATATAGATGAACTTCCTTCTTCCTACTTCCAGCAAAAAATATATATCTTTGTTTTATGATTTTACGAGGAGAAAATTTAATCAAGGAGTACGGGCCGAAAAAGGTAGTAAAAGGCGTGTCATTGGAGGTTCAACAAGGAGAAATTGTTGGACTTTTGGGACCAAATGGAGCAGGGAAAACGACTTCTTTCTATATGATTGTTGGATTGGTGAAGCCAACTTTGGGCAATGTTTTTCTGGATAAGCAAAATATTACGAAGGATGCGATGTACAAACGTGCGCAGAACGGCATCGGATATCTGGCACAGGAAGCTTCGGTTTTCAGAAAGTTGTCTGTTGAAGATAATATTTTGGGTGTTTTGCAATTGACAAAACTTTCCAAAAAAGAACAACAGAAAAAATGTGATGAATTGATTGAAGAATTCCACCTTGAACACGTTCGTAAAAACCGTGGTGACTTGCTTTCCGGAGGTGAAAGACGTAGAACCGAAATCGCACGTTGTTTGGCTACAAGTCCTAATTTTATCCTTCTAGATGAACCTTTTGCTGGAGTTGACCCAATTGCGGTGGAAGATATTCAGAAAATTGTAAGGTCTTTGGTTGAAAAAAATATTGGAATCCTAATTACTGACCATAACGTACAACAAACGCTAGCGATTACAAATAAAACTTATATTATGTTCGAAGGGAAAATCCTGAAAGAAGGTCTTCCTGAAGATTTGGCAAATGACCCAGATGTAAGGAAAGCTTATCTTGGGGAGAATTTTAGGTTTGAGAAGATTTAAATTTTGCTTTATGAAATCTATGTCTAAGTTTTTTCTGACGTTTGTCTTAATTTTTTCTACATTAATAAAAGTCTATGCACAAAATATTAATCTTGATGAATATGAAATTTATATAAATAATACTTTGATTGCAAAATCTGATTTTCTCAAGAACAGTAATAGTTTGACAGAACAACAGTTTAAAACTTTAGAATTTAAACCAATTACTGATGGAACTAAAAAAGCATATTTTCTGAATGGCAAAATTAGTTCGACTGGAAAAATCCAGAATAAAAAGGAGAACGGAATTTGGGAATATTGGCATTCTAACGGAAATAAAGCACGAGAAGGAGAATTTGTTGATGGAAAGCCAAATGGAACACACAAATATTGGTTTGATGATGGAAGTTTAAGAGCGATTGGAAATTGGAAAAATGGAGTTTATGATGGAGAATGGGAGATGTACAAATTCGATGGTAAAGAGAAAGTCATTCAACATTATAAAGAAGGAAAACTTGTTGAGTAATTATATTTAATTAAAATATTTAAGTCGCAAAGAAAAACTTTGCGATTTTCTTTTTAAATACACTAAATATCTTTTGCGACTTTGCGATAAAAATATTTCATATTCTAAAAATCCTACTGACATACAGCTGTCACAATTGCGCCATAAATTTGTATCAAATAAAACAAACTATTATGAACGCAAACGCAAAAGTCTTAGACTCACAACAACTTTTAATCCATTGGCAAGGACACAGAAATCTTACAAGAAGGGTCATTGAAGCTTTTCCTGAGAAAGATTTATTCGAGTTTTCAATTGGCGGAATGAGACCATTCGCAAAAGTGGCTCTTGAACTTTTGGCAATTGGCGGACCGGCGCTTAAAAGTATCGTTGGACAAACGATTGATGCTTTCAACGAAGAAGCTTTTCAG
The DNA here is from genome assembly GCF_032055105.1 of Epilithonimonas sp. Classification (GTDB taxonomy): domain Bacteria; phylum Bacteroidota; class Bacteroidia; order Flavobacteriales; family Weeksellaceae; genus Epilithonimonas. The sequence goes on along the minus strand of NZ_DAMBRK010000016.1, from coordinate 12,301 downwards.
CCAACTACAAAAGCAGAAATCCTTGCAAAATGGGATGAAGAAACAGAAACGATTAATGAATATTTTTCTCAAATTTCGGAAGAGCGTTTTCAAGAGATGTTCAATCTTTTTGGACAGTATGAATTTCCGATTTATCAGAATATTCTTTATTTCGTGGACAACGAGATTCATCACAGAGGACAAGGTTATGTTTATCTGAGAGCGTTGGGAATTGAACCTCCGTTTTTCTGGGAGAGAGAAAGATAATTTTATATGCTTGATTTGAATTTAAAGTCTGCTTTTTGGCAGACTTTATTTTTTGTTCAATTGGCTAGAAATTTTACTGATTAAATCATTCATCGTATCTTTAAGATAAGCGGGTTCAATGATTTCAGCAAAGTCTGCAAACGTTATCAGCCAACGCGGAAAACCTTCTTCAATCCATTCGGTTTCAAAAGTCATCAGCATTTTTTTATCGCTTTCTTCTTCAGAAATGAGTCCGTAATATTTTTTAGAATTCACGAGAAAAGGCAAGATTTTTTTCTCAACTAAAAGCTTAACGACAACTTTTTGGTTCTTTGATTTTTTTCGATAATCGCCAACGTTTCCATATTCTTGATGAAACGGATTTTCAGTTTTCTCAATTTTTAAAATTCTGTCCACACGAAATTGTCGGAAATCCTTTCGCATCGTACAAAATGCCATCACATACCAATAATTGACTTCATAGAAAATCCCAACTGCTTCGATGATTCTTTCACTAGCCTCATCTTTTACATTTTGATAATGAAATTTCAATTGTTTTTTATCAGCAATACTTTCCAAAATTGTTGGAATGATATTTTTGATATTATCAGATTTCTCAGGTCGATAAGAATAGATGTCAATTTGATTTTCAATATTCTGAACCAGATTCTTCTCCGAATTTCTAATGATCGCTTTTACTTTTTCCATTGCGGAATTGTAATGAGAATCGAGACTTTCGTGAGAAAATTTCTGCATCAATTTTTCGGCAGTAATGAAGCTCAAAACTTCTTCTTTTGTAAACATTACAGGCGGAAGTTTATAACCGTCAACCAAAGAATAACCTGAACCAGCTTCTCCAAAAATCGGAATTCCCGCATTTTCAAGAGTCTTGATATCTCTATAAACCGTTCTGATGCTTACATCAAATTTCTCCGCCAAATCCAGAGCACGGACAATTGATTTAGTTTGTAATTGTGTCAGGATCGATGTGACTCGGTCTATTTTTTTTATGTAATGGTCTTCATTCATTTTTTTGAATTTTCAAAAATCATCAATAGGAATGGGCTTCAGCCCATTTTAAAAAGGAGAATATAAATAGGCTTTAGCCAAAAATTAGTTTAAATTTTAGGCTAAAGCCAAGTGAAAGTCAAATTATAACCATCGGGCTGAAGCCCGACGCAATTGATAACCTTGACATCAAAAATATCATTCATCTTTATAAGTTTTCACGAGTCTATCAAGATTCAGACTTCTTGCAGAAGCATCGAAGATTTCTCGATAAGTTCCGTCTTTTTCATAAAGTTCCTCGTGCGTTCCGTTTTCTACAACTTCGCCTTTTTTCATCACATAAATCATATCCGAATCCAAAATCTGCGACAACGAATGCGAAATAATAATCACAGTTCTGTCTTTTTTAATCGCATCAAGAGAGTTTTTGATTTGTTCCGTTGCAATCGCATCCAGACTTGCCGTTGGCTCATCCAAGAAAATAATCGGTGGATTTTTCAGAAATAATCTTGCAATCGCAATCCTCTGTTGCTGACCTCCGGAAAGTTGTGTTGCATCGTGATTGTAACCGTCCGGTAAATCCAAAATCTGCTCGTGAAGATAGGCTTTTGTCGCCGCTTCTTTGATTTCGTCCAAAGTGGCTTCCAGATTTCCATAACGGATATTATCTTCTATACTTCCTTTGAAAATGTGATTTTTCTGAAGTACCAAACCAAGGTCATCACGTAGATAATCATTATCGAAATCATTCAGGTTATTGCCATCCAAAAGAATTTCTCCCGAATCCGGTTCGTAAAATTTACAAAGCAGATTAATCACGGTCGATTTTCCAGCGCCACTTAATCCAACTAAAGCTGTCGTTTTCCCATTTTCGATTTTGAGAGAAACATTTTTCAAAGCTTTCATTCCGTTTGGATAAGCGAAATTTACATTTTTGATTTCAAAACTGCCTTGGATTGGGATGTTGTTAATGGTTCCATTCGGTTCGGTTTCATCATCGTCATTCAGGATTTCGAAATATCCTTCGGCATAAATAAACGCATCATTCATATCATCATAAATCCTATGAAGCTGACGAATAGGTGCAGAAACGTTGTTGAATAACATAATATGGAGCATAATCGCACCAATCGTCATCTGCTGGTCAAGCACAAGATAAACCGTCAAAAGGATAATCAAAACGACGCCAAATTGCTCAATAAAAGTTTTCAAACCATCGAAAATAAAACTGGTTCGTCTTGTGTACAACTGACTTTCCATCAATTGCATCTGAAGATTGTATTGTTTTCTGCCCTCGAATTTTTCACGAACAAAACTCTTAATCACCATTATCGAATTGATGAGATTCAGAAGTCCGGAAGTTTTTTGTTCCCTTTGATTTCTTAAAGTTCGTCTTACATTTCCTAGTTTTTTCGCTTGTCTCGACGTTACATAAAAGTAAATCGGAATTACAAATGTCGAAACCAAGCCAACATATAGATTTTGCATATACATTACAATCAATGCAATAATCGCAGTTGAAAACAGCGGAAGAATATCGATGAAAAAGTTTTGGACGAGTTTTGTCAAGCTTTCAATTCCTCTATCGATGCGGATTTGCAGTTTTCCTGATTCGTGTCGGTCATCATTATAATAAGCGATTCTGTAAGTCAGGATTTTGTCAATCGCCGCTTGTGCGAGTTCTGAACTGACATTAATTCTAATTTTTTCACCATAAAATTTCTGCCCAAATTGAATAAAAATATTCGCCAATTCTTTTCCCAAAAGTATAACCGAAATCAGAATCAAAACGTGGATTCCTTCCGACATTGGATGAGGAAGTTGTGTCAATTTCGTGACTTCATCAACCGTATATTTTAAAACAATCGGATTGACTTGTGCAAATAAAGCGCCGATAAAAGTCAATGCCAAAGTCCCGAAAACCATCCATTTGTAAGGTTTTATGAAACTTTTCAGCTGATTGAAAATATGGATAAGGTTGGTTGTTTTCTGAAAAGGTTTTTTCATCTTAGAAAGTTAAGGATAAATTTAAAAACCACATAGACACATAGAAAATGCTTAAGAGAATTAAGTTTAAATAGCTATTTGAACTTTTAGAAAAAATTCATTTTAAATTCTATTGTGCCTATGTGGTTCAAAAATAAAAAGGTTAATTTTATCCAATAATATTTCAGAATGAAAATATATACAAAAACCGGCGACAAAGGCGAAACTGGACTTTATGGTGGAAGCAGAATCTCCAAAGCAAGTGCAAGAGTAGAATCTTACGGAAACATCGATGAACTCAATGCTAATATTGGTGTTGCAAAATCTCATATCGAAGATGTAAGTGTCATTAATCAGCTTAAAAAAATTCAGTTTGATTTGTTTACAGTGGGCTCAGAAGCTTCAACTCCGATTGATAAATTGTTTTTAGCTAATGGAAAAGCAAGATTGCCACTCGTGATTTCTGATAAAGAAATTGAAGAACTGGAAAACTGGATGGACGAAATGGAAGAGAAAGTGGAACCTTTGCAATATTTCATTCTACCAGGAGGCGGAAAGGCGGCGACTTTTCTTCACGTAGCGAGAACGGTTTGCAGACGTGCAGAAAGAAGTTTGGTTTTTCTTAATCAATCTGAAGAAGTGAGAGCTGAATTAATTAAATATCTGAATCGTTTGTCAGATTATCTTTTTGTTTTGGCAAGATATGTTTCAAAACTTCATAATGAGCCGGAAGAATATTGGAATCCTAATGATAGAAGTTAGGAAAATGAAATACGCAGTTTTGATTTTTATAATAGGGTTGTTGGTATGTGCCGTTGGAATTCTATTCAAAATTACTCATTGGAGTATTTTTGGTTTTTCAGGTAATATGATGCTGTCAATTGGAACAATTTTGCAAATTATAGGAGGCTTATTGCTTTTGTATAAAGTTTTTTTTGCTAAAAAGCACAATGATTTATAAAATGAAAAAAGCACTTCTTTTCATCAACGGAGATTCTCCGAAAACAATTCCGAATTTGTCAGGTTATGATTTGATTGCTTGTACAGACGGTGCGTTTCATTATTTGAAGCAACTCAAATTTCCTTTGGATAAATTGGATTTTATTTCGGGAGATTTTGATTCGCATAAAATTGAAGAAGAAATTATTCAGCAAGCTCAGAATCATCAATTTGAAATCATTGAAACACCCGACCAAAACAAAACCGATTTTCATAAAGCTTTGGAAATCATTATCGAAAAAGGATTTGATAACATTGATGTTTTTGGTGGAAGTGGAGGAGAGCAGGACCATTTTCTCGGGAATCTGAGTGTTGCTTTTGCATTTAAAGATAAAGTGAATCTTCATTTTTTTGATGAATATTCATCATATTACTTTATTCCGAAAAAATTCACAATTTCTGATGTCAAAGGAAAAATGATTTCCTTGATGCCTTTTCCAATTGCCAAAAATATCGAAACAAAAGGTTTGAAATGGCCTTTGTACAAAGAGGATTTGATTCTCGGCGAAAGAATCGGAACTCGGAATATTGCTGAAAATAAAGATGTTACAATTAAGTATAAAAAAGGTGATTTGCTGATTTTTGTCGGAAATTAATTCATTAATTTTTATAGAATTATTAACGTGAATATTCAGTTTTTTTAATCATTTTTGCATCGTAAAACCAATTAACTTTTTTTAGCCAGAAATGAAAATAAAATATTCTGAACTAATTGACCAAACGCTTTATTTTCCTACAGAAGAATTCAATGTAGAAGAAAATAATCTGAAGTTTCACGACATCAATCTGATGGAAGTTGTGGAAAAATTCGGGACTCCTTTGAAGTTCAATTATCTACCAAAAATATCTCAGAATATAGAAAGGGCAAAGTTTTGGTTCAAAGAAGCTTTTGAAAAGACCGAATACCGCAAAAATTACAGATATTGCTACTGTACAAAATCGAGTCATTTTGCCTTCGTTGTTGAGGAAGCTTTGAAGAATGACATCAGCTTGGAAACATCTTCGGCGTATGATATGGATATCGTGAAATCGCTTTATGATAAAGGGAAAGTTGATAAAGATATCGAGGTGATCTGCAACGGTTTCAAGACTGACGATTATTTGGTGAAAATTTCAGATCTTATTAATAAAGGTTTCGAAAATATAACGCCTATTCTAGATAACTACAGAGAGCTAGATAAACTTACGGAAAGCATTGATAAAACTTTCAATATCGGAATAAGAATTGCATCTGAGGAAGAGCCGAAGTTCGAATTTTATACCTCAAGATTAGGAATCGGATACAAAGATATTATTCCTTATTACAGCCAAAAAATTGCTGAGCATCCGAATGCAAGGTTGAAAATGCTTCACTTTTTCATCAATACAGGAATCAAAGACACGGCTTACTATTGGAACGAATTGTACAAATGTCTTCGTGTCTATGCAAGGTTGAAAAAAATTGCGCCTGAAGTTGATTCATTGAATATTGGAGGTGGTTTTCCAATCAAAACTTCATTGAATTTCGATTACGATTATCAATATATGGTAAACGAAATCGTAACTCAAATCAAGAAATTCTGTGAAGAAGAAGGTGTTGAAGAACCAAATATCTATACAGAATTCGGAAGTTTCACGGTTGGAGAAAGTGGTGGACATCTTTATAAAATTATTTCTCAAAAACGTCAGAACGACAGAGAAAAATGGAATATGATTGACTCGTCTTTTATGACAACTTTGCCAGATACTTGGGCGATTTCTCGTCACTTTATTATGTTGCCACTTAATCGTTGGGATGATTCTTATGAGAGAGTTTTTCTTGGTGGATTAACTTGTGATTCAGATGATTACTATAATTCTGAACAACATACGAACGCGATTTATCTTCCTGTTTTCAATGAGACAAAACCTTTGTATATTGGCTTTTTCCATACGGGAGCTTATCAAGAAACAATTGGCGGTTACGGCGGTGTTCATCACTGTTTGATGCCTCAGCCAAAACATATTTTGATTGATAAAGATGAAGACGGAAATATCACTTACGAATTGTTCCGAGAAGAGCAAAGAGCTGAAGATGTCTTGAAACTTTTGGGATATTAAGTTTTTAGATAATAGACATTTTGATAAAAGATAATAGACAAAAAAGCATCCTGAAAATATCAGGACGCTTTTTAATTTATTTGATTTCTGTGATGAATTCTTCTTTTGGAGTTCTGTATTTTTTCAGATTTACCAGCCAGTCACCGCTTGTATCTCTGTAGCCTAAAGGTAAAATCACAACACTTTTTAAACCTTTTTCAGCGAATCCTAATAATTCGTCTAGAGCTTGATTGTTAAATCCTTCCATTGGAGTTGCGTCCACTTTTTGTTCAGCAGCTGCAGCAATTGCCAATCCAAAAGATATGTAAGCTTGTTTCGCTGCGTGAGTTGCGTGCCATTCGTTGCCAAGTGGTTCGTACATTCCCCAAAGTCTGGTTTTGTAATCGTCCATCGCTTCTTTTGGAATTCCTCTTTCGCTGGTTGTTTTTTCGAAAACTTCGGAGATGCTGTTGTGAGAATAACCATCCCAAGCTGCCCAAACTAAAAGATGAGAACCTCCAGTAATTTGAACTTGGTCAAAAGCAATCGGTTGGATTTTTTCTAATAATTCTTTGTTAGTGATTACGAATAATCTATAAGGCTGTAAACCTGAAGAAGATGGAGCTAACCTTGCAGCTTCCAGGATGTAATCTACTTTATCTTGAGGAACGATTTCTCCGTTCATTTTTTTAGTTGCGTAACGCCAATTCAAGTCTTCTAATAAACTCATTTTTTTATAATTTTTTGATTTGAAGATTCAAAGGTAAATAAGAAAAGTTTATTTTTGTAATTAAGTTACAAAAAGTTAGCGTTACGAAAAAGTAACTTATTTGAAAATCAGATTCTTGTGAATTTGATTTAATGAAAAATTAATATAATCTGAAATAAAAGTTCTTTATGAAAATAAAATGTCCGAAATCAAATCTTGCTGCCGTTCAGGATACGATGGATATCCTGAAAGGAAGATGGAAAATCGCAATCATTGCGGCTTTGTGTTACGATAAAATGCGCTTTTCGGATTTACAGAAAGAAATCGAAGGCATTTCTGCGAAAATGCTGAGCAGCGAATTGAAAGATTTAGAAATCAATCAATTGGTAAAAAGAACTGTTTTGAATACACAGCCAATCAGTGTAGAATATGAATTGACAGACTACGGAAGAACGCTGAAAAAAATCATCGAACATCTTGCAGAATGGGGAATTCAGCATCGTAAACAGATTACGGGAAAAGTTTTGGAAAATGTTATACCTGAATCACACCCAAATTAAATTTCTCAGTAATAGGAGAATGGTTAGCCGCTTCTATTCCCATGCTGATCCACTTTCTAGTATCTATAGGATTGATAATGGCGTCTGTCCAAAGTCTTGCAGCAGCATAAGTCGCTTGGGTTTGACGGTTGTAATCTTTTAATATTTTGTCAAGAATTTCTTTTCTTTCTTCATCAGAAATTTCTTTTCCTTGTTTTTTAAGAGCCGATTCCTGAATCTGAAGCAAAACTTTTCCAGCTTGCGAACCTCCCATAACAGCCAGTTCTGCCCAAGGCCAAGCCACAATCAATCTTGGGTCATAAGCTTTTCCGCACATCGCATAATTTCCTGCGCCATAAGAATTACCTGTAATCACAGTGAATTTTGGAACTACAGAATTAGAAACCGCATTCACCATTTTTGCTCCGTCCTTTATAATTCCGCCGTGTTCGGATTTGGAACCGACCATAAAACCTGTAACATCTTGCAAGAAAACCAATGGGATTTTTCTTTGATTGCAATTAGCAATAAAACGTGTCGCTTTATCTGCAGAATCAGAATAGATTACGCCTCCGAATTGTATCTCACCCTTGCCGCTTTTCACCATTTTTCTTTGATTGGCAACAATTCCTACACTCCAGCCGTCGATTCTTGCGGTTGCACAAATAATACTTTTGCCATAATCGGGCTTGTATTCTTCGTATTCAGAATTGTCGACCAGGCATTTTATGATTTCAAAGGTGTCATATTGTTCAGATCTTAGGGCTGGCATTATTCCGAAAATATTGTCGGGGTTTTCTTTTGGAGGAAAACTTTCTATCCTGTCAAACCCCGCTTTGTCAAAGTCACCAATAGATTTCATGATATTTTTAATTCTATCAAGAGCATCTTTGTCATCTTTGGCTTTATAATCCGTGACACCAGAAATTTCGCAATGCGTTGTTGCGCCTCCAAGTGTTTCGTTATCAATATTTTCTCCAATTGCAGCTTTTACAAGATAACTTCCCGCTAAAAAAATACTTCCTGTTTTATCAACAATCATTGCTTCATCACTCATAATTGGTAGATAAGCGCCACCTGCAACACAGCTTCCCATGATAGCTGATATCTGAACGATTCCTGAAGAACTCATCTTTGCATTGTTCCTGAAAATTCTTCCAAACATCTCTTTGTCTGGGAAAATCTCATCCTGCATTGGCAAGAAAACACCAGCAGAATCAACCAAATAAATAATTGGCAAACGGTTTTCCATAGCAATTTCCTGCGCACGTAGATTTTTTTTACCAGTAATTGGAAACCAAGCGCCTGCTTTCACTGTTGCATCATTTGCGACAACAATACATTGTTTTCCAGAGATATAACCAATCATTACAACCACACCGCCAGCAGGACAACCGCCTTGCTCTTCGTACATCTCGTAGCCTGCAAATGCTCCGATTTCTATGGAATCAGAATTTTTATCAAAAAGATATTCTAAACGTTCTCTAACAGTCATTTTTCCTTGATCGCGTTGTTTTTGAAGCGCTTTTTCGCCTCCGCCCAATTTGATTTTAGACAAAATTTTCTTGGTGTCAGAAAGTTTCAGTTTGTTGATGTCTTCTCTTTTATTGAATTCTAAATCCATAAGGTTTTCTTTGGGCTTAAAGATAAAATTTTTTGATTGATACTAAAATAAGATTCAATATTGTTTTTCTTAGAGTAAACTCATACAATATAATAATCTGAATATTTTATCGTTAGAGGTTTAGAATAAGATGAATTTTAGTTAGTTTATGTTTATTTTTAATAAGTTTTCTTATTAAGAGATCCGTATAGTTTTATACGGATTTTTTATATTATTTGTATTTCAAATCTAATTCTTATAGATAAATGTCCCTTTTTTATTTTAATTTTGCAAATTGAAAAATCAATAGTTCTAATGAAGAATTCTTATTTGCTGAGGTTGCATTTTATTGTGTTTTTGTGGGGATTCACAGCTATTTTGGGAAAATTGATTTTGGCGGAGGCTCAGGTTCTTGTATTTTACAGAATGCTGTTTGCTGCAATCTTTCTTTATTTCTATTTAAGATTAGTAAAAAAAGAAAGTATCAAAGTTTCTAAGAACCTATTATTCAAACTAATTGGAATTGGAAGTGTAATGGCTTTTCACTGGCTGTTCTTTTTTCAATCTATTAAGGTTTCTAATGTTTCCATCGCTTTGTCTTGTCTTTCTTTATCAACGTTATTTGCAGCATTGATAGAGCCTTTGGTTTTCAAAAGAAAACCAGATTGGACAGAGATTATCATTGGAGTCATTATTGTGGTTTGTATTTCTTTAATCTTCAATGCGGAACTTAAATATAAGGAAGGAATCATCTACGGGATTTTATGTGCACTTTTTGGAACCATTTTTTCTGTTTTTAATGGGAAAATATTTGGAAAAACCAGCTCTGGAAATATTATTTTTTATGAGATCGCAGGAGGTTGGTTGGTTATCAGTTTGTTTTTTCTTTTTACAGGACAAATTTCGTCTATCAGCGAAATAAGTTATACAGATATTGCGTTAGTGTTATTATTGGCTTCTGTTTTTACAGCTTATCCCATGTTTGAAAGTGTGAAATTGATGAAATTCATTTCTCCTTTTACATTGATTTTGACAGTAAATCTTGAACCAGTTTACGGGATTATCTTAGCTTTTTTTATCTTCGGAGCATCAGAGCATATGAGTCCTATTTTTTATGGCGCTTCTTTTATAATGATTGCCTCGATTGTAGTGAATGGAATTATAAAATCGAAAAGAAAAAAAGAAGTTGCAATTACAGATTCAGAATCTCTGTAAACACTTGTTAATGAAAAGAATTTTATTTTTTTTACTGATTATTTTGACCCAATTTTCTGATGCTCAAATCATCAGAAAATATTCTAATGAATTCCTGAATATCGGTGCTGGAGCTAGAGGTCTTGCAATGGGAGGTGCTGTAGTTTCTAACCAAGATGACGTCTATTCTCCAATGTGGAATCCTGCTGGTCTGATGAAAATAGATCAGGATTGGCAAGTAGCTGCGATGCATGCAGAATACTTTGAGTCGATTGCCAAATACGATTATCTTTCCTATGCCAAGCCTTTGGATTATGGAAATGGTGTTTTTGCCATTTCATTAGTGAGATTAGGTGTAGATAATATCCTTAATACAACTCAATTAATAGATTCTGAAGGTAATATTGATTATGATAAAATCAGTTCCTTTTCAACTTCAGATTATGCGGCTTTGTTTTCCTATGCTTTTCATCCCAACGGAAATCAAAAATTGGACGTTGGTGCAACCGCAAAAATAGTTTACAGAAATGTTGGGAAGTTTGCAAGTGGCTACGGATTTGGATTTGATGTTGGTGCAATTTACCATACAGATACAGATTGGAATTATGGATTTATGCTAAGAGATGCGACTACAACAGTCAATTTCTGGACAATTAATCAGGCAGAATTATCAACAGTCGTGAATGGAGAGGAGTTCAATCCTGCACCTGCAGACAAGATGGAAATCACAATGCCAAAACTTAATGTCGGTATCAGCAAAACCTTTGAATTCAATAGAGATTTGAAATTATTACCAGAAGCTGGCGTTAATATAGATTTTGCAAAAACTGCAGCTTTAATTTCTACAGATTTTGCAAGTATCACACCTTATGCTGGTGGAGAATTGATTTTCCAAGATATGATTTTTGTGAGATTAGGGTTCAATAGATTTCAAACGATTTCTGACATCGAGGATCTTAAAAGAAAAGTATCTTTCCAACCAAGCGCAGGGATTGGAATCAAATATAAAGGTTTAACTTTGGATTATGCCATCACCAATTCTGGAATTGGTGGTTCAAATTTTTACTCCAATTTCTTCTCTTTGAAGTTGGATATGCAAGGCTTCAGAAATTAATAATATTATTTATAACTTCGTTATTATGAAAAAAATATCCATTTTCTTATCCGTTATTTTTCTTGTATTAATAAAGGCTCAAACAGTTTCCGATTACAAATATATTTTGATTCCACAAGAATTCAATGATTTCAAAGACAACAAAGATTATGGATTAGGTATTATCATGGAAAAATCTTTGAAAGGAAAAAAGTATGTTGTTCTTTCTGAAACCAAAACAAGTTGGCCAGCAGAGGCACTTACGAATCCTTGTAAAGTATTAACAACAGACGTTCTGAATGATAAAAGTATGTTCAGAAACAAAATTATTTTGAATTTTAAAGATTGTAATAATCAAGTTGTTTTTACAGAAAAGGGTAGTAGTACAATTAAAGAATTCGAGCCTGGCTTTCAAGATGCTTTGAAACAAGGTTTGGCTAAAGTTCCTATTTCAAATCCTAGTGCGACAATAGAAAAAATAGCAGAATCAAAGCCTATTGAAGAAATTAAAAAGGTGGATGATGTAAAAGTTGCTCAATCTCCAGCAGCGCAAAAATATAAGAACGGAAGTTTGAGTTTGCAAAGGATTCAAATTGATAATAGTCAATTTATCTTGGTAGATGGAAACAGTTCTGTTCCTTTTGCAACGTTCAGAGCGACAACCAAGCAAGATGTTTTTCGAGTAAAATTAGCCTCTGGTGTTTCTACAATTGGTTATTATGAAAACGGAAATATTGTCATCGAAATTCCAAAAAACAATGATGAATTTTCTAAAGAAGTTTTCTCCGTAAATTAATTTCCACAATTATCGAATATAACAAAAGCTCCAATCTTAGACTGCACCCAAAAGTTTAGACAAAATTAAATAATATTTTGATAGGAAAGAG
>NZ_DAMBRK010000015.1:0-94157 GCF_032055105.1 Epilithonimonas sp. | reverse complement strand
AAAAATGAATAGACTTAAAATTGAATTAATTTAATAATGCACTACGAGTTATATAGTATGAAAGTGATAAACCTAAAGTATCTGCAACAGCGTCTAAAACTTCTAGTGATCTCCCCAACTTCATTACGTCTTGGAGAATCTCGGTAAGTAATGCGTAGGAAATGAGAATTAGGAAAAAGTATAAAAGTGTGGTTTTGGGAAAACGAACACGAAAGAGAAATCCAAGAAGAAAGAATATAGAAAAGTGAATCACCTTGTCTATATGTTTGAACATAAAGGAATATTCTTTATTTTCTATGCCAGGACGTAATAGCATATAAGTAAGAAATGCCCAATAAATGGGCAATGTGATCTTACTATATTTTTTAATTAGATTATCCAACAACTTCTTGATATTGCTCTGCTGATAATAATTTTTCAAAATCGGCAGTGTCAGAAATCTTCAGTTTGATGATCCAGCCTTTTCCATAAGGATCTGTATTCAACAATTCTGGTTGATCTTCTAAATCTGCGTTCAGTTCTAAAACTGTTCCAGCAATAGGAAGGAAAAGATCGGAAACTGTTTTCACAGCTTCTACGCTTCCAAAAACGTCGCCTTCGTTAAGATCTTCATCCACTGTATCTACATCTACGAAAACGATATCTCCCAATTCTCCTTGGGCATAATCTGTAATCCCGATTGTTGCAGTGTCGCCTTCTACTTTAATCCACTCGTGATCTTTGGTGTACTTTAGTTCTGATGGTGTGTTCATTTCTTTTAATTAGATTTAGGCAAATTTAATTATATAATTAAGATATAACAATAGAATGAAAATAAATTATAAAAAAAGAGTAAACAAAATTGCTTACTCTTTTTTGGTACTAGATTAAAATGTTTTTTAATCTTTATTAATTGGTTCCTGATCCTCCAAATGTCAACGTTGCTGTAATACCAGCTCTGGTTGTGGACAATGGGAAAGCTGTTGAAATCTTATATTTGGTCATCATCTGATCGTAGAAGAATTTCAGGTTTAGATTTTGAGACATATTATAATCCGCAGATAATTTTAAGCTAAAAATCTTTTGACCTCCTGTCACTTGAGAATCATCTATCAAGATATTTGTAATCGTTGTTTTGCTGTCTCTCATTGATAGATCTAATCTCATATTAAGGTCACTTTTGATATTTCTAGCGGTACCTTGATAATTAAGACGGATCTTAAGATCTTTCAAGATGTAGCCGTAACCAACTACAAATTCATTTCCTGCTTCCTCTGTCAGTGTCGTATTTACTAATCCTAAAATGTAAGTTCTATCTCTGTTATAATTGAAACGGAACTGCATATTATTCCTCATCGTTACATCAAAACCAATTAATGGATAGAATGATTCTGTATAACCAACTTGCGAGAATGTATATGGATTATACAAATTTCCATTGGAGTCATAAGCAGTTTCCGAATTAGTCAAATCTCTGTTGTAATAATCTATACTAGACTGAACCCCCGACATTGTGAATGTAGAAACATAAGAATGTAGTACATCAAACTTAGAGAACTTGCTGTTGATAATTGGTAGATTTCTAAGTCCAGAATAAACTACTTTCCAGTTTGGCAGAGGTGCTTTTGCTCTGGTAGGATTACTCATTTGTTTTGGAGACTTGCCTTCTATCGCTGCTCTGAATGCTGGAATTAACACATAAGAATTACTAATTGAATAACCCGCTGTGTAGCCTTCTCTATCTCTTACTCCAACATACTGCTGAGAAATTGCCAATGCATTATCTTTGATAGACTGATAAAGCGCCGCTCCATCTTTGAAAGCCGTATTAAAGGACCAAGCTGTGTTGGAATAAGTAATAAGCTCCGTTCCAAAAGCATCTCTGTAACCACGGTAATCTTCTAGCTCATTCACTCGGTAAACATTATAACCACCCTGAACATAATTTCTACTGTAAGTTTGCAATACATTGAAATCTATTCTAAGGTCATTCGCTGGCATCACCTGCAAATTACCCGTAAGTGTTCTACTATTAAGCTCAGAATAAGCATCACTCATGAGCTCAGAGTTGGAAACCCAACCGTTTTCTATTACTGTTCTTCTGATATCAGATTGAGAACCGAGCAAGAACCCAATGGTTGGACCACCAAGCGTCTGTCCATAGCCATAGAAGTTAGGTGCAGATAATAAACCTGGCAAGACGGTTCCATTACTTTCATTATAATTAAAGTCCAATTGTTTGAAAGATGTCAACGCATAAGCTACAGCCTGAAGTGGCTTCAATTTATTCTTGAATTTATAACTCTTGAATTTGAACCTGCTATTCTTCTTAGTATATGCTGTATTATAAACATTATTAAGAGAATCTATCTCCTGGCGACGTTTCTGCATCGTTTGAGAAATCTTCTTGAAGTAATTAAACTTACCAAAGAATTTCGGAATATCAACCGTAGATGTTGCAACTATTGCATTGGTGTTCTGAGAAAGGTTTCCTAGATTTTCGGTCTCTAATCTCGAAGCTGTGGATCTTGCATTCCAGTTGTATTGGAACTGATAACTAAGTTCTGCATTGATGAAATCCAAATATGGGAAATACTCAAACGGTAATCTATAGTTCAACTGCGCTCTGTGGTTGTACAATACTGGACGACCAGCTCGGAAAGGATTTCCAAAAATCGAACGATTGTTCATAGAGTTCACATCCACTTGATCATTCAAAGTTTTTGTTTCAGAATTGATTTCCAATTTCAAAGACTTAGTAAAATTAAATCCTAGACTATATTGCCATCCGAAGAAGAAGTTTCTGTTTCTGATTGTTTCGAAATCCGAACCTCCATTACCGGAAAGTAAAGCATCCACATTTCTATACTCCAATTCATTATAATTTCTGTCCAAGATGGTTCTGAAAGATAATCTTGTCGGAACCGGATTGAAATTAAACTCCTTAATCCATCTCAAATATTTATAAGACTTAGCAGTATCGCTAACCATTTTGTTAAACGGTTTCAAAACATACGGTTTGAAAGTATAGTTATACTCTACATAACCTTTCAGATATTGCTTGTAGTTACGTTTTGTGTAAACATCACGGTAGAAATCATCATTATAAATGGCTGTTACACTAAGGTTTTCTACATCATAGAATTTCGGTTTTTTATCCGGATTCATTCTCTCTTTTCTCATATTCACAACACCGATGCTTCTTTGTTGTGTGTATGTACTCACCACTTTTTTCAGCTCGTCCTGATTTGGAGCTTTGGAAAGTTCTACATCATTATCCAAAGGATTGTACTTTGGGTTGGTCATTGTCTGTGTATAAGAATAGTTCAACGGAATTTTCATTCCTGCTTTTTCTGGTAAGAACTTATCTACATTAACAGTTGTATTGATACTGAAAGCAGAGTTGTCATCCTGAGATCTTTCCGATGGTTTTTGATCTATCGCTCCAAATCCTACCGAAGCATAAGATGCATTGGCATTCACCATTGCAAAATCTCCCAAGTTGAAGTTAAGACTTGCATTACCTGCATATCCACCTTTGTTCTCGATTTCTGATAGACGGATTTCGTTTACCCAAAGTATTAGATCTTTTGCAGAAGCTTTCTTACTTCCTTTCATTGCTTCAACCTCATTACGCACACCAATCATAATTGTCGTAATGTTTCCAATACTAGGTCGCCCTTTTATATAGATTTTTTTATTATCATCACCATAATCTTGATATAAATATCTTTTATCAATAGCAATATCAGCAGTATTTGCCCTCAGTAATTCGTCTCTTTTCAATTTCCCATTGACAAAATTTTCAACCTCAAGATCTACATTGTTATCTGTTGGCCAAATATCTAATTGCGATGTTGCATTTTTAGCAGTATAATTAAGTGCTGCTTCATATTCGTAATAATTGTCTGTCGCATCGGTCCCAAAACGGATAAAGAATTTTGCATCTTTATCTGGATTTACAACATTTGGATTATTCAAGTCTTCTGCGTGTACAAACAATTGTAACTTTTTGTAACGACGCATATCCAAGCTAGTATTTTTGAAAACACCTTTGGAAGTTGTAAGTCCTGTCGCCTTCATATATAATGAAGATTCGTTTTGTCTTTGTGCACCAGCATTTCCGCTCAATACTTGTCTGTCAATTCCTGGAGGCAAAACATATGGAGGAGTTCCTAATGCATTTTCCTCAAGATTAACACTCCCAATATCGAAATTAGAATTATCTTGATCTATATTTCCTTCATCTACTGTACCGATTGCTGTTAAATTTTTCGTATATTTTCTCCAATCTGATCTTACAAGATCCAAAGATCCAAATCTAAGTGTAGATGTCTGATCAAAACCTTTCATTAATAGTCTTGCAAATCTTACATTATATAGAACAGATTCGTCTGAACCTTCTACCATTGTATTATCATCATAATTTGCAACTGGTACTCTGAATAGATACCATTTTACTTTTTTGGATTGTCCGTTCTCAAATGTAACATCTACTTCTTTTACATCTACAATCTTGTTCTGACCCAAAACCATACTTGCGGGCGAAAGATCAATTGTATATTGGTTATAGTTTTCTGTCTGATCCAGATTATAATCTCTGTTCACATCTTCCGCATCTGGGGTTTGCGTTGCTACCTCCAAAGTATTAGCAGCAGAGTTCCCTTCTGGGCCACGGAAATATTTATAACGCTCTGTCAAAGATGAAGCTAGATCTCCCTGAAACTGATCTGACATATAAAACACAAAGTTATCAGAAGCTGGATCTAACTCATTGGTAACTGGATTCACAAAGCTAACTCCGAATTTTTCCTGTTCCTGTGTTCCATTAAGACCATCATACCCAAGATCCTGCTGAGCTCTCTCATCACCTTCTGTTGAGAAAGCATAAAGAATCGGGAATTGACTTGGCTGATTTCCCCAATTTGTACTAGATGTATTAGTAACTGTACTTGCTGTAGGTAGTCCATTTTCATATTGAAGTTTACCATCTTTCAGTACATCTTCTGAAACGTTTCCTAATTGTAGTAATAGTTTTGGATCACTTCCCAAAGTATTTCCATCAGCATGTGGATCTTGCAACCAAAACTCAACATAATCGATGTTGGATGTGATGAAGTTGGTTACAGAAATTGGTCTCATAAGTCCTGCCCATCTTTGTGATGTTAACTCAGTATTTGGATTAACGTTGTATGGACCTCTTTCCTGAGGATAGTAAGTTATATCAAAAGTATTAAGAAGCGTTTGCTCTCCCGCAACATAATCTCTGTTGTTATAAAGCTCTCTCATTTGCACTCTTCTGGATGCAAAATTGGAAAGTGTTGCAGCATTGATTCCGTTTGGCGCATTTCCCCCAACACCATAGAATCTAGGATCAATCGTGTACCAAGATAAAAGTCCTCTACCATATCCACTTCTAAGATCATCATTATTAACAGTTTGTGGAAAAACTGCAGGGTCATTTTTATTATTCTCTGGGCGAGAAGCTAAACTCCAAGTTGCTGGTTCTTTCAAAGAAATTTTGGAAGTCGTCTGCTCAAAGTCATCAATATAAGATTGATCATTAATCCCTTTACTTTGTCCAGGAATAAGGTATGCACCTTCGGCCTTGAAATTAAGATTGGATGGCGCTTCTGTATTTACAAATGGTATTTTATCTGTCAATCTTGTTAAGAATGGTAGCTCATTATTATACATAATATTGAAACCAGCCATTGTGTTACTAACTGCTTCCTGACCAAAGTTTACTTTTTGAGTCAATGGTCTTTCGGAATAATTGACAACAGTTGCTCCAACCGTCAAATGCTCATTGAATTTTCTCTCCAAATTAAGTCCCCAGAAACTCTTTCTCTGAGTATTAAATGTCAATTGGTTTTCTAATGAAATATTGATTGCTTGCCCGGATTGTTTTACAGTTTCATTGATGATGTTAACTGTTCCCAGCATATAATCAACTGTATAATCTACACCTTCTACCAATTGAGCTCCATTGGCAGTCACTTTCACAGAACCTTGCGGAACATTGATAGCACCAAGAGAAATCCCTTGACCTTGAGTACCCTTGTAGCGTCCTTCTATTGTATAACGTTGCTCTTGAGGAAGACTTGCTTTAAATTTTGTATAAAGATCTTTGATTAAAAAACGGGATTTATCAGGTTCTGTATTAGCAATAATGCCACTTAAATAATCAACGAAAGGTTTTGACTTTGTAAATATTAATTTCCCATTTTCTGCATCTACAGTGATTCCATTAACAAAATCGAATACACCATCACCTTTGGTTCCATCAGCATTATTTTGTGAATCTCCATTAACATTCAATCGATCCCAGTTGAATAATCTTAATAAATTGGTATCAGCAGGTGTTCCGTTATTATATGTTGCTCCTGGAAGATAATTCACTTTCCCACCAGAGTTTTGATCTTTGTAATAAACATTCAACAAGAAGTCTTGCGCTTGGATCTGACTTGTATTAAGAGAATAGATATTCTTCATCATCAAATCCCACATTGGTGATGTTGTCGTATTCTTGGAATTCGATTTTAATAGTTTCGTAATTAGCGCCGGATTTTCTTCAGAGAATTCTCCTACTTTATAAACCGTACTAGATCCATTGATAGTATATGAATACGATACTGCCAAGAACTGGTTATCATTAAGCCTTTGATTTAATGAGATATATCCTAATTGCGAATTGAATTTGTACTCTGATGTTGTAAGTCTTCTAGCTTTTACATTAGTAATAAACTGCTCACCGGAAACATAGGGTTCAGGTGTTCCTTGAGAGTTTGGGAAAGATCTTCCAGCCAAGGTATTATTTGCAGCAGTAACATCTCTAATACTACCAAGAGTAGCAGAAATCTGGTTATACAAACCATTATTTGTATTGCTTGGGGTAACACCTTGAGCTTCTCCCAAATCTCTAATCCCAACAATAGGTTTCTGACTCTCAAGATTAGCACCACCTTGATCCAAAACATAAACTTCCATCCTCGTAATGTTAATTCTGGAATTAATCAATGGATAGTTTTCTAATGCCGTATTATAATTATCTAAAAAGTAATGCCCTAAAAAGTAGTGCTGATTATCTTCATAATCAATAGCGTTTATTTTGAAGGTACTCATTGTTCCTCCTCCTTGTGCAACAATTGTTTTAGCTTCACCTTGTTGCTGAGAAAATACGAGAGTTCCTGTTGTTTTACCCAACTGGAATTCTGTTTTAAGACCGAATAATGACTGTGATCCTCGGATCAAACTTGTAGATAACGGCATACTGATGTTACCCACTTCTACCCTTTTGATGATTTTATCTTCCGGATCTTGTCCTTTTTCATTAAGACCTTTATTCATAAGATCTTTCCAAGTTCCTTTCGCTTGCCAAACCATATTCATACGGTTTTCAAAAGCAAAACCACTTTGGGTATCGTAATTAGCTTTCAACTGGAGATTTTCTCCTACTTTACCGGTAATTCCTAATTGAATCCTTTGTTGGATATTGATTGCAAAACTTTTTCTGTTCTGCGGAAGAATCATTGGATTGTCTATTTTCTGAGATAAAACGCCTAAATCAAAAGAAGCAAAACCTTGTGGAATCAACTCAATTTTGTTACTTCCAAATATGTTTTCGAACATTTTGTTTTTAATAGTAACAGATGGAATTAATCCTTTTTTCTTGGCATCGGTCTGATCTTTTCTACGTCCAAGATCATTCAAAAGAGATTTTTCTTCGTAATAAGAACGAAGATTATTCTGCATGGTGTAGTTTTTGTATTCTTCAAACGTCATTACAATGGGAGCGCCCACAACAGTGTTCCCAACCTTTGGATAAAGGTAATACATTGCCGTCTCAATATCGTAATATGCCTCATATCTGATAGGATCTGCCAGACTAAAATCAGTCCTTACGCTAATCAAACTGTCGGATGGTTTTTCTTGAGCAAAAACGTTTGTAAAACCAACAAAAACTAAAAAAAGAAGGGTTAATTTATAAAGGTAAATATTTTTCTTCACTTATATTTTTTTTAAGAAATTGATGACGGATTATCATCAACTGTTAAATGTTTTTTAAAATCTCTTTCACTAATTCTTCTACAGAAGCGTTTGGATTTTGTTTCAAAATTCTATCTGCAATCTTCTCACTTACTTTCTTAGAAATCCCTAAAACTTCTAAAGCAGATAACGCCTCATTCTTGATTTTATTGTCTACAAAATGAGAAAGTTTTTCTTCCGAAACACTGAATCTACCAACCTTATCTCGTAGATCAATGATGATTCTTTCCGCTGTTTTAGCTCCTATTCCTTTCACTTTTTGAATAACACCGCTCTTCCCAGAAAGTATTGCATTGGCAGCATCCGACAAGCTGAGTGAAGATAGTAATATCAATGCCGAAACCGGCCCAACACCATTAACACTTATTAACAGATTGAACATCTCTTTTTCCTCTTTGGTAAAAAAACCAAAAAGCAAGTGCGCATCTTCGCGAATAATCTGTTGGACATATAGAAAAACTTCAGAATTAAGGTTCAAATTTTGGGAAGTTTGTAAGCTAACACTTAGATAGTATCCAATTCCGCCAACTTCCACAACTACATACGTTGGTGTCAGCTCCTGAACCAGACCTCTTAAAAAATAAATCATTAAATCAAAATTAGGGTTTTGCGAAGATATTAAATTAAGTTAAAAACAAAAGCCATCTTAATCTCTTAAAATGGCTTTTGCTGAATATTTTTAAATAAAAATCTATTTTTCCTCTTTTGTCTGTGCATCTAACACAGCAATTGTTGCAAGATTTACAATTTCATCTACACTAGACCTCATTTGTAAAACATGAACTGGGTGATCTAACCCCATCAAAATTGGCCCGATAGTTTGAGCCGCTTTCATTCCTCTGATGATTTTGTAAGAAAGGTTTGCACTTTCAAGATTTGGAAAAACCAAAACATTTGCTGGATTGGTTCCTAACTTTGAGAAAGGATAATCTGCCAAATGATCTGCATTAAGCGCAAAATCCGGCTGAATCTCCCCATCCACAATCATTTTCGGATATTTCTCGTGAAGGATTTTCACGGCAGCAGCCACTTTTTTGGAAGTATCAGCTTTTGCCGAGAAATTTTCAAATCCTAACATTGCAACTCTTGGTTCTATAGCAAATGATTTAACTGTATATTCTGCCATTCTTGCAATTTCTACCAAATCTTCTGCTGAAGGATTTTTATTAATAGAGGTATCTGCAAAGAACAGTGGTTTCTTTTCTGTCAAAATCATCATCATTGCCGCTACTTTGTTAACACCCGGCTTTTTATCAATGATTTCTAAAACTGGTTTTAGAATAGATGCATAACTTTTTGAGAAACCAACAATCAAAGCATCTGTATCGCCGTGCTTTAACATTAGTGGCCCAAAATAATCACGTTGTCTTACATAACGTTTTGCTTTGTACTCATTAATACCTTTTCTGTTGCGTTTTTCCCAAAGGGTTTTTCTATATTTTTTTCGAGTTTCTTTTTGTTCAATATCATTTGGATCGATGATTGGAATATCAAGAGTAATTCCGTATTCATCCATTTTTTGTTGAATCAACTCCTTACTTCCTAATAAACTAGGATAAGCAATACCTTCTTCTTGTAGAATCTGCGCTGCTTTCAGAATGTTATATTCTTCACCATTTCCAAGCGTTACTCTTTTCGGGTTTGCTTTTGCACGGTTTTGCATCATTCTCACGAGTTTTTCATCTCTTCCCATTCTGTCAAGAAGCTGGTTCTCGTATTCTTCAAAATCCGCAATCGCTTTTCCAGCAATCCCACTTTCCATAGCAGCTTTTGCAACCGCGATAGAAACTTTTGTAATCAATCTATTATCAAAAGGTTTCGGAATGAAATAGTCTTTTCCAAAGCTGATATCTCTAACATTGTAAGCCAACTTTACCATTTCCGGAACAGGCTCTTTTGCAATTTCTGCCAAAGCGTGAACCGCTGCCAACTTCATCGCCTCATTAATTCCTCTTGCTTGAACATCCAATGCTCCTCTAAAGATGTATGGAAAACCAAGAACGTTATTCACCTGATTAGGATAATCACTTCTTCCGGTTGCCATTATCACGTCTTCTCTTGTAGCGAGTGCTAAATCATAACTGATTTCCGGGTCTGGATTTGCCAACGCAAAAACAATTGGATTACTAGCCATGGAAAGCAACATCTCCGGCGACACCACATTTCCTTTTGACAAACCAACGAAAACATCAGAACCTTTCATAGCATCTTCCAACGTCTCAATATCTGTTTGAGCAATGAAGTCTAATTTTTCAGGCGTTAGATTTTCTCTTTTATGATTGATGACACCTTTGCTGTCACACATCAAGATATTTTTAGGATTAAGACCAAGCGAAATGTATAGTTTTGCACAAGCAATTGCTGCTGCTCCTGCGCCATTGATGACCATTTTCACTTCATCGATTTTCTTTCCTGTAATTTCCATACAATTAATCAAAGCTGCTGCAGAGATAATCGCTGTTCCGTGCTGGTCATCGTGCATCAAAGGAATATCCAATTCCTCTTTCAATCTTTGTTCGATGTAGAAAGCTTCCGGAGCTTTGATATCTTCCAGATTGATTCCTCCGAAAGTTGGCGCAATTGCTTTTACCGTTTCGATAAATTTGTCCGGGTCTTTTTCGTTGATTTCAATATCAAAAACATTGATTCCTGCGAAAATTTTGAAAAGTAAACCTTTCCCTTCCATCACCGGTTTTGAAGCTTCTGGACCGATATCTCCTAATCCTAAAACCGCTGTTCCATTAGAAATTACAGCTACTAAATTTCCTTTTGAAGTGTATTCGTACACACTTTGCGGATCATCGTGGATTGCCATACAAGGCACAGCAACACCTGGTGAATAGGCCAAAGACAAATCTCTTTGTGAAGAATGAGGTTTGGAAGGAATAACTTCGATTTTACCTTTCGGTTCCTGACGGTGGTAATCTAAAGCGGCTTTATCAAAAGCGTTTTGGTCTCTTGAATTTTTTGACATTGTTGAATTTACTTTTTTTGTGACTCCTTATATATAAAGACTCACGGGTTTTTATTCTTTATTGCGTAAGGGCGCAGGGCATTGTTGGAGCTCCTCGCCAAAGGCGGAGAGCGACTGCCCAAAGACCGACCCGCTTGTTTTTGCTTGCTGAAAAGTTCTTTTAATGACTTAGTTTTATAAGCAAAAACAAAGGGATACGCCCAAATATTTCTGCAAAGTTAAAGCTTTGGAATGATATAGTCACGATGATAATTCACCAGACTTTCTATAGGACGCTGAACAACTGTCCCGATTTTGAAGTGAAAATCTGATGCTGCCGCTCTTAAAGAATCCTCAAAAAAATAGGCAATTGAACCAATAAAATTGATTTCACTTTCTCGGCATTCTTCGTATGGCATTACCTGAAACTCAAGGAAATTCTTGAGTTCTTTGTAAATAAAATTCTGAAAATATGGATGTGTTTTCCTGTCCACAATGAACCTTGTGAAATCTGCCATATATGCATTTGCTCTTGGATTGTGATACATATTTTTGAGCAAATCATCTATATTCAGCTGATAAATCTCAGTAAATTGCTGATGCAAATCGGGCGGTAATTTCTTCATAAAATAATGACGAACCAGCTGCTTCCCCAATGCACTTCCACTTCCTTCGTCGCCAATCAAAAACCCTAAAGAGGGCAATTCTGTTTTGACATTTTCGCCATCGAAATAGCAAGCATTGGAACCTGTTCCGAGAATACAGACAATAGCCGGAACGCCTCTGTAAGCAGCATAAGCAGCAGCCAAAAGGTCTTCTTTTACTCGAATCTGTGCTGTGTTGAAAACTTTTTGAATCTCTCTTTCTACAATTAGTTTGTTTTCGGGAGTTCCGCAACCCGAGCCGTAGAAAAAGATGTTTTCCAGATAGTCTTTGAACTTGGTAAGTGCTTGATTTTTTTCTATTTCAATTGTAATCAGTTCTGGTTTTATGATATTCGGATTGAATCCAACGGTTTCGGTTTTCAGAACTTCTGTACCGTCGTTTTCCAGAATAACCCAATCGCATTTGGTAGAACCGCCGTCAACAATGGCAATCATATAATATATTATTTAGAATGCTAAAATAATATTTTTTCGGGGAGAATGGATGAGATTTTATGATTGTTTATCTTCTATTAGCCAATCTTGAATCTCATCTTCCAAGTAAGAAGTCTGTAATTTGATAGCATTGATGAAATCGTCGGGAATGCTTTCTGTAGATTCGCTGCTTTCCAAATCCCAAAGTTCATCGGACATTGTTTCATACTCTGAGTAGATTCTTTTGAATCTGGAGCTGCTTTTTTCTAACTCCTCAATCTTTTTTTGTTGAGGCAGAAATTTTCTGTAAGGTCTGCTAGAATTTTTCATTTTTTGTAATAATTATTTTGTGAGTGTGGTGTCTAAACTACTGATGAAAAAATTTCCCGACCAAACAATTTTAGTCAGGACTTGATATCACCTTTAATCAATATTAAGACTTTCACAATTTATTAACACTATAATAATTAATTTTTCAATTGAATCGTGAAATCCTTAACGCTTAATAAAAGTAAAAATATTTTTGACACTAAAAAATTATTTAACTATTATTTTAAAACATTTAACAAATCGTATAAATTTGCAAACGAAATGAAACAACTAATTCTTCGTCATAAACAAGTATTGCTCTTCATCATCGCTGGTGGACTAAGTGCAATTGTAGAAATCGGCAGTTTTAAAACACTGAGTATTTATCTTCCAAAAATCTTTTCTTGGGAGTATAATCTCTCAGGAATTAAATATCCGTTTAGTAATATTCTCTCTACAAGTTGCGGAATTATCACAAATTATTTTTTGAGCATCTGGTTTGTGTTCGAAAGAGGGAAACATTCTAAGAGGAAAGAATTCGCCTATTTTATTTCAGTCTCTGTCGTTTCAACTTTTATCAGTTTGTTCTTGTTTCAGATTCTTTATCATTTTGTTTTCAGAAATGCGGTTGATTTAGGCTTCTATGTTCTTTCTCAGGAGATGATGAGTAAAATAACTTCTATCGTGATTGTTTCTCTCCTTAATTATTCTGTAAAGAAAAAAGTGATTTTTAACGGATAAAAACTTATTTTTGAACTAAATAGAATATTAATGAAGGTTTTTCTCGTTTATCTTTGGCGATTTTGGATGGTGATTTTAGGAATTGTTCTTACATTAATTTTCTTTCTTCCTGTTTATATTTTATCCTTTCGAAAAGAACATTATAAATATTGTTACTTCTTTATCCGCCTTTGGGCAATGGGAATGTTTTATGGAATGGGTTTCCGATATAAAAAAATTCTCAAAACCACTAAAAAAATTGATAAAAACCAACCTTACGTTATCATCTCCAACCACACTTCTATTATGGATGTGATGTTGCCTTGCATTCTTTTCCCCAATCATCCACTTTGCTATGTCGGAAAAAAAGAGATTGAAAAGATCCCGATTTTTGGGACAGTTTATAAAAGAGTTTGCGTAATGGTTGACAGAAAAAGTGCGAGAAGTCGCGCCGATGTTTACAGACGATGCGCTGAAAGAATGCAACAAGGACAAAGTGTTGTTATTTTCCCTGAAGGTGGTGTTCCAGATGACACAAACATAATTCTTGATCAATTCAAAGATGGCGCTTTTATATTAGCAACCAAACATCAATTTCCGATTGCAGTATTTACATTCCGAGGTTTGAAAGAAATGTTCCCATTTGATAATAAAAAAGGATATCCTGGAGTTGTTAAAGTTTTCTTCAATGATATTTTAACGCCAGATGCTACACAGAAAGAACTGAAGGAAAAAGCATTTGAAGAAATCCAATTATCCCTGATTGAGGAATTAAAATAATTATTATCCAAATAAGACTTTTTACTTACATTTGTTTTTAAATATTAACCTAACATTAACAATAAAATTAAATAATGGAGACACAAAAAACCAATTGGGCACAGTTTATTCCACTTGTTACAGTTTTCTTCTTCTGGGGCTTTGTTGCTGCAAGTAATGATATCTTGATTCCAGTTTTCAAAGAATCCTTCCACCTAACTCAAAGTCAAAGCCAATTGGTTTCTGTAGCATTTTATATTGCTTATACAGTTGGCTCAATCATTTATATGATTGTTTCTAAAAGATTGAGACAAGATCTTATCAACAAAATAGGATACAAAAATGGACTTATCTATGGTTTATTAATCTCTGCAATTGGAGCACTACTTTTTATTCCCGCTGCTAACAACAAATCATTTCTTTTGATGATTACTGGACTTTTTGTTATTGGATTAGGATTTTCTTTACTTCAAATTGTTGCTAATCCTTTAGCTATAGCTTTAGGACCAAAACAAACTGGTGCTCAAAGATTAACATTAGCTGGGGGAATCAATAATTTTGGAACAACTGTAGGTCCTCTGATTGTATCTTTTGCAATTTTTGGTGCCGCATCTACAGCGGGAGTGGAAGCTAATATAGAAAGTGTAAAAACACCTTATATTATTTTAGCAATTGCACTTGTGCTAGTTGCTTTACTAATCAAATTTTCGAAGTTGCCCCAAGTAACTTCTATCGTAAAAGAAGACACCGATGATGCAACGCCAGGCGAACATAGAACATCTGCTCTCAAATACCCTCAGCTGGTTTTGGGAATGCTAGCAATATTTGTATATGTAGGTGTAGAGGTTTCTACAGCTAGTAATCTACCTGCATATATGGAAAAATCTCTTGGTTTTGCCACAAAAGACATCGCACCTTACGTTTCTTTATATTGGGCAAGTATGATGATTGGTAGATGGACAGGCGCTGTTGATGCATTTGACATCTCAGGTGGAATAAAAAAAATATTAAGATTTTTAGCTCCTTATTTAGCTTTCGGAGTTTTCTTATTGGTGAACGCCATTGCGCAACACGATCTAAGACCTTTTTACATCTATCCAATATTAATTCTTGTAATGATTGTAGCTGATGTCCTAAGCAAAGGAAACCCAGCAAAAATGCTACTTATATTTTCTTTGACAGCCATATTAGCTTTGTTGATTGGAATGCTTAGCGAAGGCATGGTATCTGTTTACGCTTTTACAAGTGTTGGATTGTTTTGCAGTACACTATGGCCTTGTATTTTTGCCTTAGCAGTTAGTGGCTTAGGAAAACATACCAACCAAGGAAGTAGTTTCTTGGTAATGATGATTATGGGAGGAGGTATTATCAGCTGGCTACAAGGCTACATCGCAGACCTTACTTCTATCCACGCAAGCTATATTGTAGGAGTTATTTGTTTTGCTTATCTTGCATTTTATGCTATAAGAGTTACTCAAATTTTAAGAAAACAAGGTATTAGTCTTGACAAAGAAAAAATCTCAGGAGGTGGACACTAAAAAAAATATCTTTATCAAAAATAAAAATTGGGCAATCATTCTGGTTGCCCAATTTTTATTGTTTTATATCCTATCGAAAATTGATTTTGTCATCAACTTCTTTTCAAATCTATTTGAATGGAAAAAGAAGTTTCACGTTCAATTATTTTCCGGGCTTGGATTTTCAGTTGGAGACGTAATTTATACAATCGTTTTACTTTTTTTAATTGTTTCAATAATCAATTTGATACGGAAAAAAAATAGTCTAACCTTAAAACGAGTCTTAATTTTAATCAACGTCACTTATTTTATCTATCAATGCTTTTGGGGAATGCTTTATTTCCAACCATTGATTATCAAAAAGCTTTCAAATAAAGAAGTCAAGATTAATAATAGTGATTTGAAAAATTTAACAATCAAATATCTTGAACTTTGCAAACACACAAGAGAGAAAGTTTCTGAAGATAAAAATGGGGTCTTTAGAATTAATAATATTCAAAATTTAGAATACGAAATACTTTCTCAACAAAAGCACTTACCAGGTTACCTCAATGAAAAAAAAACACTCGAAATTCTATCCGTAAAATCTAGTCTCTATGATGGATTTATGAATTACACAGGAATCTTAGGTTATTATAATCCTTTCACAGCAGAATCACAATTCAACCCACATCTACCTTCCACAAACATCCCTTTTACACTAGCTCACGAGATGTCGCATCAGTTAGGTTATGCCAAAGAGCAAGAAGCTAGCTTTATCGCCTATTTGTGCGCTAAAAATTCCAACAATATAGATCTACAATACAGTGGTCAACTTTATGTTTTAAAAAGCCTATTGAGAGCTTTGTCAAAGAATATTAATAATAAAGATTTTGTTCTAAAATCAATTTCTCAATATTCTGAAAAGATGCAACGAGATAGAAAGTATGAGTTAGATTTCTACGAGAAGAATGAAGGGGTTATAAGTGATTTCTTTGGCATGACTAATGACCTATTCTTGAAATCAAATCAACAAGATGGAAAAATCACTTACTCCTATTTCATTAATCTTTTGTTGATATACGAAACAAAAAAGAATCGTACTAGGTACGATTCTAAAAACACAAATGATGAAAAAAAATTTATTGCTCCTGAGTGATTGTCTCAAAAGCCGTGTAAAAGTACAACATCCAAATATAACCACCAAATGTTTTTAAAGAAATAATTTAATTTATTTTTAATTAATCTAATAATCAAATCTTTACTAAAAACATTTTTTTTGATTGATTGCTTCGTAAAGAAGCAATAATTAAAACACATCCCTAAAACAAAAAACTCTTTTCTTATAAAGAAGAAAAGAGTTTGTAGTAGCGAAGACGGGAATTGAACCCGTGACCTCAGGGTTATGAATCCTGCGCTCTAACCAACTGAGCTACCTCGCCATTTTTGTGGTGCAAATATAAGGATAATTTGCAATCCCACAAACTTTTAATTAACTTTTAAATAATCTAAAACATCTGCAACATGATTTGGTTTGCTAATAATCTTATTATCAGAACCTAAGATAAAGTAAGTAGGAGTCGCAACAATATTATAAATATCTCCGTAAGAACTATACCAACCTTTTCCTTCAGAATCATTAATCCAAGGATACAGATTTGCTTTAGCTTTAAAGTCTTCTAAGCTATTATCCAAAGAAAAACCTACTATCTCGATGTTCTGAGATTTCAAGTTATCATATTTTTCTAAAAGCTTAGGCAATTCCGCCTCGCAGTGTGAACAAGTTGATGACCAGAAAACAACGATTTTTTTTGACGCTTTGATATCATAAAGCGATTTAGCTTTTGTATGGATTGCGTTTACAAAATTGATGTTCGGCATTTTTGCACCTATTTCGGTATTCTTATTCGCCTTTATAGTAGATGCTAATCTGTCATTGATTGTACATTTCAAATTATTGGCCTCTGTAAGATATTTATCTTTCAATTTATCCATCCCATAAGTATTGAAAATCTCAATCAATTCTGACAAAATTGTTTGCCCTCTAGGTGTTTCTAGATTAACTGCTTCAAGAAGCTTATCAACATTGCCTTCGACATTAGTTTTTGAAACATTCAGAAAATTAATCAAAGAAGGCTTCAGGATTGAAGAAGTTTCCAGATATTCTCCAGATTTTGAATAAAAATTGATAAAATCTTCAGCTTTTAGCTCAGCAATTTTTTCTTGGTTAGAATATTTTTGGTTTTTATTAAAATATTCTAGAAAGGGATGATTTTCATAGGCAGTTTGATCTTTATTGGAAAGTGCATTAATTTCTGTTTCCAAAGATTTATAAAAACTTTCTGATGGCCTATAGTAATCTTTTATTTGAATGAGAGCTGGGAGAATCAGTTCTTGCTTTTTCTGAAATTCAACCTCGCTACTAAAGAGTTGATTGACCGGATCTTGAAAAACAACATTTGATATTTTATTTTTTGAATCAAGTTCAATTTTCAAATTTACATCCTTGTTCTCAGAAACCATATTAACTGATGAATTGGACTTTTTAAAAAAAGCTCTCATCATACCAACATATTGTTTATCAAGCTTGAATAGAGCTACATTGTTGGAGATTTTTGCTTTAGAATATAATATTTCTTTAGAACCATTGAAACCGTATAAATAAACTTCGGAATCTACTAGATATGTTGGGATATCTACTTTTACATTAAATTGTGCAAATGAATAAGTAGACAGTATAAAAGAACTCGCTAATAATAATTTTTTCATAGAGTAAAAATAAAAAAAACCCACTAAAAAGTGAGTTTTTAAAATATTAAAAAAATATAATTTATTCTATAATACTTTTTCTTGATTTTAGAGCAAAATAAACAATCATGATAATTGCTATAAAAAAAAGAACAAAAGTATATGCGTCTATCGGAGATGCTGGATAAGCTCCAATATCTCCAGATTCTGGTGTCTCTGGCGGAGATGGAACAGATTGAGCAAAACTCAATACACTTATTAACACTAATAAGAAAGTGTAAGTTTTTTTTGGTATTTTAGTCATCATGTGTAGGTTTTGTGTGTTCTAATAATTAATAATTTTTCTGATAATAACTTCTCCTTTTTCCGAAGTAGCTTTTACAAGAAAAGTACTTTTTATTTGAGAGCCTAAAGGGATAGAATAATCAGAACCAGTTGAAATTTGCGATTTAGAATGAAGAAGCTGTCCTGCTGCGGAGTAAACTTCAACAGTGGCACTTTTCCAATTTTTCGCAAATCTAACAACCCAGTTTGCGTCTTTCTTTGCTATAATAGTTTGAGAGTTACTGAAGTTATCTACTCCTAAAGTCCCACTTCCAACTGGCTCTCCATAGTATAATCCTAAATTTGCATGGCTACCATTCATTGAAATACTTGCTCCATCTACAATTTTAATAAATTGACCTTGAGGATTTTTAAAATAAAAACTATTCCCATTAGACAACCCATCTTCCACTCTATCTCCTTTCTCATAAACTTCGAATTTCAATTGATATGGCTCATCCGAATAATCTATATAAAGAGGAATTTGTTTTGATTTGAAATCTATTTCATTAGCCTCATTGATATATAAATTATCTCCATAATTAATATCTAATCCACCATCTACCTGCTCTTCTCTAGTATATATCTTTTTTTCAGCACTGTAGGCTTGAAGATTTGCTAACTCATTTTTACCCGTAATAGCTGAAGGGGAAACAGCGTAGTATGTTCTATCTAACTCATCTCCTTCTTGATCATACATTACAACTGCGACCTGTTTAACAATTTTATCTGCTGGGATATCATCAATACTTTCTGTATCACCATCATCTCCTTCATAAGAAGATCTTGCAGCCGTCACACCATTTCGGGTAGTAGCACCTCCTGATGAATATTGGAACCTACGCGTACCATTGAAGTTTATAGTTTGAGCATCATTAGAACTTAATTTTACTATAAACGCACCAAATGGTCTAATTACAGCAGCATTTACATCACCAGCTTGAAGAACTCCACCTGACACATTTACTATAGATGCAGTGGAATAACTAGACCCCGTCTTGATAGCCCACGCAACATTACCAGACGTATAGTAAGCAATACCTACCAGATTAGAAATATAGTTACCATCATTTCTTAGGTTACCTGATGATTCATCTTGTGCAATATATTTCAAATCCAAATTAGTTAAAAAAGGATTTGATATTTGATATAGGTTACGAGCATAATCCGTTGCCCAACCACTTGATTTACTTCTGAAAGGATCGTCTAGGTAGCTATAATATTTCTCACCAAAATAATTAGATCCATTACCATTAACTCCAAAACTTCCTGTATATCCTCCTGATAAAGAAACCTGAACATTAGTCGTAAGTTGATCAGAAACAGGCGTTCCTACAAATGTTTTTGTCTCTCCATTTGGAACCCAAAACGCATTTATACTTGCTGCAGTCCTTCTGGGTAAAATGTAATAAGTCGTTGGTCTAATAAAATTTGCATTAGGGTTACCTGCTGCATCATAAGCTGTTCCACTATAAGCAATCTGATCAAATCGAGCTCTTGCATTGTTCCACCAAAAAGCAGAAGCGACGTTAAAACGTCCCGAAGAATTATTTGCAGTATTGGTTACATTAAGATTTCCATTACCAAAAACATTTACAAGTTCTGGAATAGTAAAATTGTAGAATGGCAATCCAATCTGCTGTCGTCCAGTATTATCCGACGTATTACCATTCAGATATGAAGATCTATACTCTTTACTAACTTTTCCTGAAATAGAAGTCTGAGGAATTCCGGCAATATACAGTTGACCATAATCAGTAGCAGGAGCTGATGTAGAAGCTACCATTTTGAAAGTAGAATTTGTAGCAATAATCAACCCATCTGCTGAAGTACCATTGATCATTACATTCCCAGCATTGTTGACAACGGCATTTCCTGCAGTTTGGAATCCGCCACCATTGTAAACCAAAGTATTACTCTGAACAGTAACCCGTGCAGAACTACCAACATAGGTTAGTATAGCTTGGGAATATCCTGCAAAGCAGAATAATAGTAATTTAAAAATAAATACTTTTTTAATCATCGTGTTGTTTTTTGTGTGTTTATCGCACAAAGATATTAAATTTTTGACAATCAATAAGATGACTGTCAAAAAATTAAAAATCTTTTAATATACTTTCAATTTTCACATTGGTCTCATTGTCAATATTAAACATATAATCTTCCAATATTTTTTCGGTTGTACCTCTTAGCCCTCTTGCACCAAGACCTTTATTCATCGTATCTTCTACAATTTCCTCTATGGCTTTATCTGTAAATTCTAATTTCACATCATCCATTTTGAAAAGCTCTGTAAACTGATTCACAATAGAGTTCTTTGGTTCTTTCATAATCCTCACCAGCACATCTTTTGTAAGTTTTTCTAGATAAGTAATGATCGGAAATCTTCCCAAAAGCTCAGGTATCAAACCAAAACTTTTCAAATCGATCGCATTGATTTGGCTTAGGATATAATCTTCATCATCCGTTTTTTCTAATTTATCTTTAGAGAAACCAATTGCTTGCTTGTTCAATCTTCTCTCGATAATCTCTGTCATCCCATCAAAAGCACCACCAGCAATGAAAAGAATATTCTGAGTGTTGACTTGGATATATTTTTGATCTGGATGCTTACGACCACCTTGAGGCGGAACATTTACAATACTTCCTTCCAAAAGCTTCAAAAGCCCTTGCTGAACACCCTCACCAGAAACATCTCTTGTAATACTTGGATTATCAGACTTTCTTGCAATTTTATCAATTTCATCTATAAAAACTATTCCTCTTTCTGCTTTTTCAACATCATAATCTGCAACCATCAGTAATCTGGAAAGAATACTTTCTACATCTTCCCCAACATAACCTGCCTCTGTAAGAATTGTAGCATCTACAATACAAAAAGGAACGTTCAACTGTTTTGCAATTGTTTTTGCCAACAAAGTTTTCCCTGTTCCGGTTTCACCAATCATGATGATATTGGACTTTTCTATCTCTACTTCACGATTTTCATTTTTGGCATGGAGTAATCTTTTGTAATGATTATAAACCGCGATGGACAATTGTTTTTTTGCTTGATCTTGCCCAATGACATACTCATCGAGAAAAGCCTTTATTTCCCTTGGTTTTTTTAATTCTTCAAGAGAAGACGCCATTGCATTTTCGGGAGTAGTAGTTGCACTGTCTTTCACAATCGCATGAGCTTGTTCTATACAGTTTTCACATATAAAGCCATTTTGACCAGAAATCAGAATTTGAACTTCATTCTTTTTTCTTCCACAAAATGAGCATTGATTTGGATTCATATTATAATTTGAATTCTATTAATTAAAAAAAAGAAGTCAGAAACTTCTTTTATGCATTGATTATCGATTTTTGAATTTCTTTGTATTCTTCTGGTGTGAAAATTAGCCTAACGTTTTTAAAATTAAGATCATCAATATTATTAAGCGGAACAAGATGGATATGCGCATGTGGAACTTCTAAACCGACGACCGCAACACCAACCCTTTTGCAAGGAACAGCTTTTTTTATCTGCTTAGCAATATCTTGTGTAAAAGCCCAAAGATCTTTATAATCTTCGGAATCCAAATCAAAAATAAGATCTATCTCTTTTTTTGGCACAACCAAAGTATGTCCTTTTACCAGAGGCATTGCGTCCAAAAAAGCAATATGCTTCTCATCTTCAGCAATTTTATAACTATCTATTTCCCCATTGATGATTTTAGAAAAAATACTGCTCATAATATTAAAATTAATTCGTTTTCAGTTTTTAGCAATTATCAAACCAATACAATCTTTTTTTACAAAGAAATTTCTAAAACTTCAAAAGAAAGTTTATTCCCATTTGGAAGGACAATATCAGCAGTCTCACCAACCACTTTACCTAGCAAACCTTTAGCAATAGGCGTATTAATAGAAATTTTCCCAGTTTTGATATCGCTTTCATTATCAGGAACCAGAGTAAACTTTTGCTCTCCTTTTGTTGCATTATTTTTCAACCTCACCGTTGTAAGAATAGACACCTTGCTAAGATCCAACTGAGCAACATCAATGATTTTTGACGTAGAGATAACATCTTTCAGTTTAGAAATTCTCATTTCCAACATTCCTTGTGCTTCTTTTGCCGCATCATATTCTGCATTTTCGGACAAGTCACCTTTATCTCTAGCTTCTGCAATCTGCTGTGTTACTTTTGGTCTTTCAATAGTCTCTAGTTGCTCCAGTTCGGACTTCATTTTGTCCAAACCCTCTTTGGTTACATAGTTCATAACAATAAAATTTGTCGTTGATATAAAAAAATAATCCGACCTTTGCCGGATACTATTTTGTCTCGAATTGAGTTTACAAATATATAATTTATTTTGAAATGAAAATTAAAAAAATCATATCCACTTCTACATTTCTACTGTCTTTCAGCTTATTAACTCTCAGCAGTTCTTGCAGTGAAAGAAACGAAACGGTGAGTTGTTTTCCAAATGCCACTATATCCGCTCAGCTCAATTTGAATTTAGGCACATATTACAAATTACAAAACGTTGGCGGATGGATTTATGAAGACCAGATTGGCTCTGGAACACGCGGATTAATTGTTGTGAGAGTTACCAACGGTTTCAAAATTTATGACCGAAACGCTCCCCATATCTGCCCAGACACAGACACAACATTGGAAGTTAAAAACGGTACATCTGTATATTGCCCAAAGGACAATGCAGAATGGATACTTATAACAGGACAACCAACTGCCGTCGCTAATGTATCACCAAAAACTTATGCTTATAGTTTCGATTCCAATTCTAATATTTTATCAATTTACAATTAATGAGAGTAGTAATCCAACGCGTTTCTGAAGCGAGTGTAGAAGTCGACAACAAAATTGTCGGAGAAATCAAGCAAGGATTGATGCTTTTGATTGGTGTTGATGAAAGCGATGAAAACACAGATGCAGATTGGCTTGTCAAGAAAATTCTTGATGTAAGAGTTTTTTCTGACGACGAAGGCAAAATGAATCATTCTGTAAAGGATATCAATGGAGAGATCCTTTGTATCAGTCAATTCACGTTGATTTCTGATTACAAAAAAGGCAATCGTCCTTCTTATATCAAAGCTGCAAGACCAGACAAAGCCATTCCATTATTTGAATATTTTAAAGAAGAATTAAAAAAATCTGATTTGAAAACCGAAAGTGGAATCTTCGGAGCCGATATGAAAGTTTCATTAATTAATGATGGACCAGTAACATTAGTTTTTGACAGTAAGACAAAACAATAAAGGAGCAGATATTTGCTCCTTTATTGTTAATCCACTTCGTATTCGAGCTTTATGGTAATACTCGCTTCTTTTTCTTTGGAAGTTGTGTTGTAAGTTCCGCCGTAAGAGTAATCTTCGTTTGAATTAGGAGCCGTGATTTGAATCACTCCCATTGTAGCTTTTTTTAGATTCCCAAGACTACTCCCTGCATTATCAGCAATTTTTTCCGCACGTTCTTTTGCGTCTTTGGTTGCATTAGCAATCATTTCTTGTTTTACATCAGACAATTTTGTGTAGAAATATTGAGGTGATGAAGAAGTAAATTCGATGCCGCGATTGATAATTTCTGTGATATTTCTGGAGATATTTTCAATCTTTGCGACTTCTTTTGATTTGATGGAAACATTCTGAGTTAAGTTATAACCTGCGAATTCTCCTTGCTGATAATTCCCATTAGAATCTGTATAATTCCTGAATTGTTTTTGAATATCTACCGCTGAGAAAACCATTTCGTTTTCCTTCACACCTTTAGATTTCAGGTACTGAGAAATAACTTGTCTGTCAACCGCCAAAGCATCATAAGCAGCTTTCAACTCAAAACTATTTTTAGAAAAACTTCCCGACCAGGAAATTAAATCGGAAGTAAAGGTTTTGGAACCTAGTCCTGTTACAGAAACTGTATTTTCTGATTTGTTTCTGTTTTTCACAGCACTTCCAAGCAGAGCTGCAGCAATAATAAAACCCAAAGCAGCAATTCCTACTGCAATATAATTCTTCATAAAATTTTGTACTTGAGTGCTTCGAATCAAACTTAATACCAAATTTTAAGACTTCATTATCGTTTTTATTATAAACTCTTCAAGAACCTAAGAGTGACAATTTTAAAACAATGATAATGTCTTAAGAAGTGTCAGGCTGAGGCTATCAAAGCCTTTTCAAATTATTTAATTTCTTTTTCAAACTCCAGACTTACACCACTCATTTCGCCTCGCATTGGAGGAACTGTTTTAGTTAGTCTGATTTTTATAAAAGTTATTTGAGGAAAAGCTTTTTCGATTTTATTAATGATTCTTCCAATCACATGTTCCAGAAGCTCGGAACGTATGGCCATTTGCTGATGAATAATATCGTTAATCTCGGCATAATTAATAGTATCATTCAGATTATCCGATTCAGAAGCTTTTTCTAAATCTGCGTGTAATTCTGCATTAACAATATAATTGTTTCCAATCAAAGCTTCCTCCAACAAAACCCCATGATTAGCATGGATTTGAATATTTTCCAGAATAATTTTTGATTTCATGAGGTTATTTATTTAAGTAAATATATAAAATTGTTAGAAAAAAACCTCATCAAAAAGATAAGGTTTAACAAATATTTTATTTTATACTTTTGGAAAGTTCCAGCATTGCCTCGATAGGCTTGAGTGCTTTGAGGCGAACATCTTCATCCATTACAATTTCCGGAAGTTCGTACTTCATACACAAATAGAGTTTTTCCAACGTATTTCTCTTCATAAAGAAACACTCTGAACAGTTGCAGCTCTCATCAAAAACCAAAGCCGGAATGAGCGATTTGTGCGGTGCTCTTTTTTTCATCTCGTGAAGAATACCTTCTTCTGTTGCGATGATAAACTCCTGACAATCGTCCTGCTCAACATAATTCAAGAGCGCAGAAGTTGAGCCAATGAAATGTGCCAATTCCAAAACCGGAGATTCGCTTTCTGGATGAGCGATTAGTTTTGCATTAGGATGGTCAGCCAATTGTTGCGCAATACGTTCCATAGAAAAAGCTTCGTGCACGATGCAACTTCCGTCCCAAAGAATCATATCTCGACCCGTTTTTTTACTCAAATATCTTCCTAAATTTTTATCCGGAGCGAAAATAATTGGTCGGTCTTTTGGTAAAGCCTCAATGATTTGTTCCGCATTGGAACTTGTTACGATAATATCAGAAGCCGCTTTGGTTTCTGCATTACAATTGATATAAGTCGCTACCAAAGCATTCGGATGTTGCTCTCGCATTTTGTTAAGACCTTCCGCCGAACAACCGTCAGCCAATGAACAGCCAGCCAAAGTATCGGGAAGAACAACTTTTTTGGTTGGATTAAGGATTTTCGCAGCCTCTGCCATAAAGTGAACGCCACAAAAAGCAATCATATCAGCATCAGTTTCTTTCGCTTGTCTCGCCAATTGCAAAGAATCTCCAAGAAAATCCGCGATATCCTGAATCGGACCAGGCTGATAATAATGCGCCAGAATCACCGCATTTTTTTCTTTTTTAAGGTCAAGAATTGCTTTCACAAGGTCATCACCTGTTGGAATTGCAAATTCCTTGAGGTCAAGAAAACCTTTTACAGGCATATTGTTGATTGCAACGTCTAATGTATTTTCCATTACGTGTTTTTCAGATTTTTATTCGTTGATAAAGTTATTGATTATTTTCTCGACTTCCGCTTTTGCAGTGTCCAAATCTGTATTCACAATAATTTTATCGAAGTGTTTTTGATAAGTCATTTCTTCGCCTGCTTTTTCCACTCTGGTTTTGATGGTTTCTGCGCAGTCTGTATTTCTTTTTATCAATCTCTGTTCCAATTCGGCAATGCTTGGAGGCATTACGAAAATCGACAACGCTTTGTCTCCGAAAATCTCTTTCAGTCGGATTCCGCCTTTTACATCAACATCGAAAATAACGACTTTTCCTTCCTGCCAAATTCTTTCGACTTCGGATTTTAAAGTTCCATAATATTTGTCGGTATAAACTTCCTCGAACTCCACAAAACCGTCTTCCGATATTTTGGTTCTGAATTCTTCCGGCGTCAAGAAATAATAATCTTTTGCATGTTCTTCATCACCTCTTGGCTCTCTCGTGGTAGCAGAAATTGAAAAACTGAGTTGAGGAATTACGGACAATCCGTGTTTTACTAATGTTGTTTTTCCACTTCCGGATGGTGCGGAGAATATGATAACTTTTTCTTTCAAAATTTGATTTTTAAAATTCTATGTTAAATTCTTTTCTACCAATATGTCGCTCCTTCGGAGCTTTTTGTTTATTGGTCAATATTGTTTCTACCAACATTTCGCTTCTTCGAAGCTTTATTCTAATTCAATCTTACTTTTAATAAACTCGTCCCAATATTGTTGTTCTAATTGTTCTTCTTCTGACAAATCTTGATTGGTTTTATCAGACAATCCAACTGGTGAATAAAAATACCAATGCCAAGTCGGACGATGTTTGATGAATAAATGATTTCCTCCAAATTCATCGTTTTTATAAATTCCCAAAAAGAATCTGGAAATTACCAAAACTAATATTAAAAGGAAAATCTTCTTTTTCAATTTTAAAGAACATTCAAAGTTTGCTCTTTAATTTTTTCTAAATCATCCTTCATCTCAACCACCAATTTCTGAATCTCAGAATGATTAGCTTTTGAACCCAAAGTATTGATTTCTCTTCCCATTTCCTGAGCAATAAAACCCAATTTTTTCCCATTAAAATCTTCGTTTTTCATCACTTCAAGATAATATTTGATGTGTTGAGACAAACGAACTTTTTCTTCAGAAATGTCTAGTTTTTCAACAAAATAGACCATCTCTTGATAATATCTTGTTTCATCTACATTTTCAAAATTCTTAAGAGCGGAAAGATAACGGTCTTTGATTGGCTGGATTCTTTCTTCCTCATATTGCGCAACTTGAGAAAGATTATTATCAATATTTTTAACGATTTTCTCAATTTCTTCAGCCAGTTGATTACCTTCTGTTTGACGGAATTCTATAAATCTTGCAACAGATTCTTGAACAACGTCCAAAAGCGCTTTCCACTCGTCTTCTTCCAATTCAGAACTTTTTGTTGATAAAACATCTGGCATTCTCACAGCCATTTTCAACAACTCAAATTCTGGAGCGTCTGAACCCACTTCTCTTAGTTGATTCATATAATTTTTGACAACATCTTGGTTGATTTTGACATCGTTGTTCTCTTCAAGGCTTTCGCAATTGATGTAACAATCTACCTTTCCTCTCAGGATTTTATCATTCAGTAATTTTCTAATATCAAATTCCTTCTCTTTATATCTCAATGGAATTTTAACATTGAGGTCAAAATTCTTGCTATTTAAAGACTTGATGTCAATAGTGATTTTTTTGCCTTCAAAAACAGTTTCGGCTCTCCCAAAACCTGTCATAGATAATATCATAACTATTCTATATAAGAGTACAAAGATAGCTAATTTTGATTTTTGTATTTCAATTTAAAACTCGAATTAAAATCTGAAGTAATTTCCCTATTTTTGCAACATATGAAAAGATGGTATCTCTACCCTTTTTCCTTGGGTTATCATTTGGGAACTTCTATTAGAAACCGAATGTATGATTGGGGAATTTTTTCTTCTTCGAAATTCAGAACACCAATCATTGGTGTCGGAAACCTATCTGTTGGAGGCAGCGGAAAATCGCCGATGGTAATGTATCTGGCAGATTATCTTTCGCGCTCATTCAGAACAGGTGTACTTTCTCGCGGATATGGAAGAATTACAAAAGGATACGGCATTGTAAACTACGACAGCAACTATAAATTTGTTGGTGATGAACCAATGCAATTATTCGAACGCTTCCGTAACCGATTTGTAATCGGTGTGTGTGAAGACCGAGTTTTTGGTGCAAAGAAGATTATAGAAGATATGGATTTGGATGTTTTGGTTTTGGACGACAGCTATCAGCATCGTGCCATCAAACCGGGAATGAATCTTCTATTAACAGATTATAATGATCCTTATTTCAAAGATTATATCCTTCCAGCAGGTGACTTGCGAGAAAGCAGAAACGGAATGAGTCGCGCTAATATCATTATGGTGACCAAATGTCCTGATGATTTGACTGAAGAGAAAAAACAATATTATATTTCCAGAATCAGACCTCAGCATTATCAGAAAGTATTTTTCTCGTCCATTGCGTATGATGAAAACATTCTTGGTCTTGATAAACAGATGCCTGTTAAAAACTTGGATTACTATGATGTTTTAGTAATTACAGGAATTGCAAATCCTTCTCAATTGTTAAAAGAGATTTCTAAATACAATAAAAAGGTCAAACATTTACAATACAAAGATCATCATAATTTCACAGATGATGACATCAAGAAAATCTCTGCAGAATATAAAAAACTCGGCGAATACAAAGTAATTCTAACCACAGAAAAAGATTATGTTCGTCTTAAAACATTCGATTATCTGAGAGATAAAATCTATTATTGGCCTATCAATGTAGAGATTGACAAGAGAGAAGATTTCAACAAAATCATTCAGAATTATGTTAGAAAAATTTAAAGAAACAGCCGAGTTCATCAAGAATATTATTGGGGAAACACCAGATTTCGCCATTGTTTTAGGTTCTGGTCTTGGAAAACTCCAATACGAAGTAGAAGCCATTCACACTCTCGATTATAAAGACATTCCGAATTTCCCTCAGACTACGGTTGTTGGTCACGGTGGAAAATTGATCTACGGAATTCTAGAAGGTAAGAAAGTTCTGATGATGAGCGGACGTTTTCATTATTACGAAGGTCATTCTATCGAAACCGTTACTTTCCCCTTCCGAGTTTTCCATTTGTTAGGCATTAAGAATCTGATTCTTTCTAATGCAGCCGGTGGCGTGAATCCAAACTTCAAAGTAGCTGATTTAATGATTCTGACAGACCATATCAATATGATGCCTGAACATCCGCTAAGAGGAAGAAATATAGATGAACTAGGACCTCGTTTCGTAGATATGAGTGAACCTTATAATCGTAAAATGATTTCTATTGCTAAAGATATTGCTACTCAGGAAAATATCGACCTAAAAGAAGGTGTTTATGTAGCCTTAACAGGACCAACGTTTGAAACGCCTGCAGAATACGGAATGGTAAGAACCATTGGTGGAGATGCTGTCGGGATGAGTACAGTTCCAGAAGTGATTGTTGCAAAACATCAGGGGATGGATTGTTTCTGTCTTTCCATTATTACAGATTTAGGCGGACCAGAAATTTCGTTTGCCGTTTCACACGAGGAAGTTTTGGAAGCAGCCAACAAAGCAATGCCGAATGTAATTAAGATTGTAAAAGGATTGGTAAAGAATTATTAATACCATTCAAAATATAAATGACCAAGACAGCTTTTTTAAGTTGTCTTTTTTATTTCTGTTAATATATTAATGATTAACTTCGTTCTTCAAAAATTAAAAAAATGAAGAGGATATTAGTTTACATCTTATTATTTGTTTTCCAATTAGGATTTTCTCAGGAAGTTCCAAAGGTTCTGAAAACCAAATTTTCCAAAGAAGCACTCGCTCAAAAAGTACAGGATGAAAATGGAAAAGAAACTTCCATCAAAGA
The DNA here is from genome assembly GCF_032055105.1 of Epilithonimonas sp. GTDB lineage: Bacteria > Bacteroidota > Bacteroidia > Flavobacteriales > Weeksellaceae > Epilithonimonas. Next base: position 64,143 of record NZ_DAMBRK010000015.1, on the reverse strand, counting down.
TATTTTGCAAAAGCACAAAGGCAAAGTTGTGGTTCTTGATTTCTGGGCTGGCTGGTGCAGAGATTGTTTAAAAGCATTTCCAAAAGCCAAAGAATTAGAAGCCAACAACCCGAATATTGATTTTGTTTTCCTTTCGCTGGAACGCTCAAAAGAAGGTTTTGATAAAAGTCTCGTAAAACACGAGATGACAGACAAAGAAAATTACTGGTTTTCAACAGGCTGGAAAAACGATTTCAATAATTACGTCGACCTCAACTGGATTCCGAGATATATTGTGGTTGACCAAAAATCTGGCATTGCAAAATACTATGCAATTTCTCCAGACGATCCGGAGATCCAATCGACAATCGACAAGCTTACAAAGTAACAATATGACAATCCCGAAAATTTCGGGATTTTTTTTGCCTAAATTTGTGAGATGCAATCGCAACGCAAGATAATCCACGTAGATATGGATGCCTTTTATGCTTCCGTGGAGCAACTCGACAATCCGGGTTTGCGTGGGAAACCTATTGCTGTTGGCGGCGGACATCGTGGCGTGGTTGCAGCAGCAAGTTACGAAGCGAGGAAATTCGGAGTGCGTTCTGCAATGCCGAGTAAAACAGCTAAGGAAAAATGTCCGCATCTTATTTTTGTTCCTCCAAGATTTGCTAGATACAAAGAAATCTCAAGCAAAATCCGAAACATCTTTCACGATTATACGGATCTGGTAGAACCGCTTTCTTTGGACGAAGCTTATTTGGATGTCACCGAAAATAAAAAAGGAATCGAGTCCGCTAATGATATCGCCAAAGAAATCCGAAAACGAATTTTTGAGGAAACTGGATTAACCGCTTCTGCCGGAATTTCTGTCAATAAATTTCTAGCGAAAGTCGCTTCTGACATCAATAAACCCAACGGACAAAAAACCATTCATCCAACTAAGATTGATGAATTCTTAGACCAACTCCCAATTGAAAAATTCTATGGTGTTGGGAAAGTAACGGCTAATAAAATGCACGAACTTCACATATTCAAAGGCGCTGATTTGAAAGCTAAAACACTTCAACAACTCGAAGGTCTTTTTGGGAAATCAGGAAGATATTATTACAATGTCGTTCGAGGAATTCATAACGGTGAAGTAAAACCCAACCGAATTCAGAAAAGTGTAGCCGTTGAAAGAACCTTTTGGGACGACATCAATGAAGATGATGAGATTGATGAAAAACTAAAATCACTCAGTCAGGAATTGGAAGATCGTTTAAGTAAAAAAGAAATCAAAGGAAAAACATTGACTCTGAAAATCAAATACAAGGATTTTTCGCTTTACACGAGAAGCAAAACTCAGGAACTGTATTTTGAAAATTGGGAGAAATTCTACAAAACCGCTAAACAACTTTGGGAATTGAGGCCTTTTGACAAAGCCATTCGTTTGCTTGGATTATCGCTTTCTAATCTCAATACAGAAGAAAAAAAGCAAGTTTCGGTTCAGTTGAAAATTCCTTTTGAGGAGTTTGGTGATTAATGTTTTCAAACGCAAAGTTCGCAAAGATTTTTTATATCAATATTGAAAATATTTTAAGGTTCGCAAAGATGTAAAACTCAGCAAAGAAAGAAAAACATTACAAAAGTAAGTTTGTCATTCCGAATCTAGATTGTTGAGATTCCTTCGGAATGACAAAATGGTGTTTTTATGTTAAGATTGGATTTATTACAAATCTTCAACTTTGCGAAGCGCGCCCCGGCTTGAGCGGAAATCCTTTTTACGCAACGAAGTGAAGTGAAAAGATTGGGAGCGGAAGACGGATAAAGGCGCCCAAATTATTTGCTCGCTTCTATGTTGGATTTTAATCTTGATTCTTTTTACTTTTCTCTTGAATCTTTCTCCATTTCCTTGGCTTGATTTTTTCATAGTTCAAAATATCAAATCAAACAATCTGAAAAAATCTACAATCTTATGAATGGCACAATGATTCAATTTTTCCATTGGTACACACCTGGAGATTCATTCCTTTGGAAACACGTCCAAGAATCTGCACATTATCTTTCTGAATTAGGAATTACTGCGGCTTGGCTTCCTCCGGCTTACAAATCCACAAACGGTGGTTACGGCGTTGGATATGGCGCTTACGACCTTTTTGATTTGGGAGAATTTGACCAAAAAGGAACTGTTCCTACAAAATATGGAACAAGAGAAGATTATCTAAAAGCTATTAAATCTCTAAAAGAAAAAAACATCCAAACCATTGTAGATGTCGTTCTGAATCATAAAGCTGGTGGTGATGAATTAGAAAAATTCAATGTTGTGAAAGTGGATGACAATGATAGAAACAAAGTGATTTCTGATGTCTTCGAGATTGAATCTTACACCAAATTTACTTTTCCCGGAAGACAGAAAAAATATTCGGATTTTGAATGGAATTTCACTTGCTTTTCAGGTGTAGATTATGCAGAAGGAAACGAAAAAGGGATTTTTAGAATCATTAATGATCACGGTGACGGCTGGGATGATATCATTGATGACGAAAAAGGAAATTATGATTATCTGATGTATAACGACATCGAACACAGAAATCCTTTTGTGCGAGAAGAACTCAATTATTGGGCAAAATGGTATCACGATGAGACAGATTTTGATGGTGTAAGATTGGATGCGGTGAAACATATTTCACCTGATTTTTATAAAGAATGGCTGAATAATCTCCGTTCAAATACAGGAAAAAACATCTTCGCAGTTGGCGAATATTGGGCACCTGGATATCTTCATCTTTTGGAAACTTACATAGATTCTACCGAAGGTTGTATGAGCCTTTTTGATTCTTCGTTACAGAATAATCTTCATAGTGCATCCAAAAATCCGGATTATGATTTGAGAGAAATTTTTACAGAAACGCTTGTTGCATCTCATCCCGATAAAGCTGTAACTGTTGTTGATAATCACGATACGCAACCTCTTCAGGCTTTGGAAGCTCCGGTTGAAACTTGGTTCAAACCAATTGCTTATGCTTTGATTTTATTGAGAAAAGATGGTTATCCTTGTGTTTTTTATCCCGATTTATACGGAGTAAATTACAAAGACCAAGGAAAAGATGGCAACGAATATGAAATTTTCCTTGACAAAGTTGACGCAATTGAAGAACTCATCAAAACAAGAAGAGATTTTGCCTACGGTGAGCAGAGAGATTATTTTGATGATGCACATTGTATCGGCTGGACGCGTGAAGGTGATGATGAACACTCGGGTTGCGCGGTTGTTTTAAGCAACAAAGATGTGAATCAAAAATCTATGGAAATAGGAAAACGATATGCAGGTAAAACGTTTTATGATTTTACCGGACATCTACAAGATAAAGTCACAATTGATGAAAATGGCTGGGCAGATTTTCCTTGTCCTGCGGGAAATGTGAGTGTTTGGGTTGTGGAATAGAATAAAAAAGCACCTCTCAAAATTTGAGAGATGCTTTATTTTTCAGAATACAGATTAATTAATATCCTGCTCCAGCTTCGCCTTTTCCAAGAAGAGCTTTTGCAGAAGACGTTCCAATTCTCTGAATTCCCATTGTAATCATTTTTTCTGCGTCTGCAGGCGTTTTCACTCCACCAGCAGCTTTTACAGGAAGTTTACCCGCATTATCCAACATTATTTTTACACCTTCGAAAGTCGCACCGTTTGGCTTACCGCTTTCGGTCACAAAGAATCCTGTAGAAGATTTAACAAAAATTCTTGAAAAATCTTTTTCTTCAAAATTTGCTTGAGCCCATTTCCAAATATTGGCTGTTAAATCTGCAATCTGAGCATCTGTAAGTGCCGCAATCTCGATAATCCATTTTACTGTTTTTCCGAATTCCAAACCGAGTTTAGTTCCTTCAACAAATTCTTTCTCAACTAAAGCTAATTCTCCTCTTTTGTAGGCTTCGTAATTGATTACATAATCTAGCTCGTCCACTCCATCCAAAATGGCTTGATTAGCTTCTTTCAATTTGTCTTCCAAAGAATAAGTTCCTTCGTGAAAACCGATAACGGTTCCTACAAGAACATCAGAATCTTTCGAAACTAAGTAATCTTTAATCAATTTGACATAGTTCGGACGAATCATCACTTCTTTGAAGTTATAAGTAATCGCTTCATCTGTCAATTCTCTTACAGTTTGCAACGTTTGTTCTTCTGATAACCCAGATTGTTCTGGCGTTTTCAGATATGTTGAGTCTAAATATTGATTGATTTCCATAATTACAAAAATAAAAAAAGGATACAAATAATTTGTACCCTTTTATGATTATATAAAATTTTTTAAACTTTCAATTGTCTGTTGATACTTTGCTCTAGAGAAAGAATCGTCTCTGTTCTGGTAACACCTTTCAGTTTTTGAATTTTGTTAAGAATCTCCATCAAGTGATCGTTATCTTTACAAAGAACTTTAAGGAAAATAGTATAATTACCTGTGGTGTAATGAGCCTCAACAACTTCGTTTACTAAATTCAGGTTTTTGATTGCATCTTGATAATGACTAGGTTGATCTAAAAACACACCGATGTAAGAAACTACTTTATATCCAATTTTTCTTGGATTAAGGAAAGAGATAGAGTTTTCTATCACACCTGCCTGCTCCAATTTTTTGATTCTTTGATGAACTGCTGTTGTAGAAATCCCAACGTGCTTAGATATGTGCGCAAGAGAAGTCTTTGCATTATCCATCAACATATAGACAATCTCTTTATCAACTCCGTCTAAATGATAACCAGATTCAGATGCACTTTTCATAATTTACTATTTGATTTTAAAAAAAATTTAGTGTAAAATATTCTAACCGAATGAATTGAATTCATTCTCAATAAAAAACGAACTAAAAACTTAATATTTAATTAAAATAATTTCAGATTGTTTTTTATTTGATGGTAAAAGTATAGAAAATTATATGAAATATAAAAATACATTAATATAATTTTTAAAATATATCAGAAAAATAACATTAACTAAATTTTATCCAAAAATGTATTTAATGTTAATTTTTAGTTAAGTTAAAGTCGGAAAAACAAGCTTTAATTAATTAAACAACAACTCACAAATAACTATAAATCAAAACACTAAAATTAAAATCACCGTAAAATTAAAAATCTGAATTGTATAATGGAAAAAGTATATATTTATCACTTAATATATAGACCTTATGAAATTTTTTTACAACCTAATCGCATTATTTTTTGCGATCACAAGCTTTGCGCAGCAACAGACTGTGACATCTTCTATAAGTCCAACGACTTTTAATGAAGACGAATCGATCACAATTACTTTCAATGGTAGCAGTATTAACGAGTCTACATGGGGAATCACGAACAATGCTTTATATCTTTGGGCATGGTCGTATGACAGTAACAATGCAAATAGTATGGACTGTCCTACCAATGGAACCTGGACATCATCCAATGAGACAAACAAACTGACTTACAACTCAAGTAATGATACCTATACAATTACTTTTGTTCCAAAAACATTCTATAACAGAACAGGCATTGGAAGAATTGGTTTTCTGATCAAGACAAAAACCGGAAACGGACAGTCTCAAGACATCTATGCGACAGTAGGAAAACTTCAGTTTACAACAACGACACCGCAAAACGGAAGTGTTAATTTTGTAGCTTCGGGAAGCAATTTCCCTATTACTTACAGCACGTCTTTACCAGCCAATTATGTTGTTAAATCAAATGGGAATACTATCTACACAGCTAATAATGTTTCCACTATAACTACTTCCCCTAATATTACAGGTGATAATCAAATTGAAGTTACAGCAACGGCATCAGGAATAACTTTAACATCTAAATTTACAGTTTCTCCAAACCCGGCAGTTCAAATTGCAGCGATTCCGTCTTATATGAGACAAGGAATAAGTTACGACCTGAATGATCCTACCAAAGTGGGATTAGCTTTGTATGCACCTCTTAAAAATTATGTTCATGTGATTGGAAGTTTCAACAACTGGCAAATTTCTTCAAATTACATTATGAAAAGAGATACCAATAATGCAAACCTTTATTGGTTAGAAATTACTGGATTGACACCTCAACAAGTTTATACATTCCAATACAGAACCAATGATGGAGTGAAAGTTGCTGATCCGTATTCAACATTAGTATTGTCTCCAGATGACGATCCTTCGATTTCTTCTACAACTTATCCTGGACTGCCTGCTTATCCTACTGGACAGCAATATGATGTTTCTGTAATCCAGACTGCAAAACCTGCATACAACTGGACTGTAACCAACTTTCAAAAACCTGCAAAACAAAATCTAATTGTTTATGAAGCTCTAGTAAGAGATTTTACCGAAGGAAAAAACTGGCAGGCAATGATTGACAAAATTCCTTATATCAAAGGATTAAATGTCAACGCAATCGAGTTGATGCCAGTAATGGAATTTGATGGAAATAATTCTTGGGGATACAATCCTGCATTCCATTTAGCATTAGATAAAGCTTATGGAACACCAGAAAAATTTAAAGAGTTTATTGATAAGTGTCACCAAAACGGGATTGCTGTAATTCTGGATGTTGCGCTTAATCACGCTTCAGGAAGATCTCCATTAGAAAGACTTTGGTCAACAAGTACAACTGGTGGTTATGGAGATGTGGCTGCTAACAATCCATACTTCAATCAAGTTGCAAAACACGCTTATAGTGTTTTCTACGATTTCAATCACTCAAAACCTGAAACGAGATATTATGTAAATAGAGTTTTGGAACAATGGATTTCTGAATATAAAATTGACGGATTCCGTTGGGATTTAACTAAAGGATTTACACAGAATTGTACCGCTTCAGACGAATCTTGTACCGGAGCTTACCAGCAAGACAGAGTTGATGTTCTGAAGTTATATTCAGACTATCAATGGTCTTACGATCCAACTTCATATATTATTTTTGAACATTTGGGAGGAAACGCTGAAGAAAGAGAGTGGGCAAATTACAGACTGAATGAAGGAAAAGGTGTAATGATGTGGGACAATCTAGTTGGAGCTTACAATCAAAACACAATGGGTTATGATTCTGACAGCAATTTCAACCGAGTGGATTTCGAAAACCATACTTTTTCTGAAAGAAGAAACATCAGCTATGGCGAAAGTCACGACGAAGAAAGATTAATGTTCAAAAACCTAGCTTACGGAAACACCAACGGCTCTTACAATGTTAAAGACTTGAATACAGCTCTTGATAGACAAAAAGCATTTGGCGCAGTTTTCTTCACAGTTCCTGGTCCAAAAATGATTTGGCAATTTGGAGAATTAGGTTACGAATTCAGTATCAACAGATGCGAAAACGGAACGATTAGCAACGATTGTAGAACTTCTCCAAAACCAGTAGCTTTCACTTTAGGTTATGATACCAACGCTAATAGAAAAGCGGTTTATGATACTTGGTCAAAAATATTAGCAATCAGATTATCTAATCAAGTTTTTGATACAACTACTTTCACAGTAGAATCAGGAAATCTTTTACCAAGAATTTTTGTTTGGAATGATGCTTTACCTTCAACTTCTTTGAAAAATGTAGTTGTAGTCGCCAACTTCACAACAACCGCTCAAACTGTAACACCTAATTTCCCTTACGCCGGAACTTGGTATAATTTGATGGATAACACTTCTATGTCTGCAAGTGCTTCTACAACAGTTACACTTCAGCCAGGAGAATTCAGAATTTTTGGTAATCAAAGAACTTTAGCAACAGACGAAACTAAAATTGATACTAACAAAACATCATTACAAATCACTCAAAATCCAGCGACTGACGGATTATTGAAAATCAGATACAACAAAGCTAAAAACGGACAAATCAACATTTACGACCTTAACGGAAAACTTGTAAACACTTTCGGATTGAAATCTGCTAAAGGAGAAGAAACATTCTCTGTCAACGGAATTACTTCCGGAACTTACTTAGTTCAGTTAAAATCTGATGAAGGTTTGGCAGTTTCTAAACTAATCATCAAATAACAAAATAAATTTTCAAATCAAATAAAATCGCCTCGAACATTCGAGGCGATTTTTGTTTTCATTATTTTTCTGCAAGTTCTTTCAATTTCCCAAGACCTTCCGAGAATGATTTGTTCATTTGCCAAGTCATCATCGGTTTCATCGGTTTGAAAAGCGTTTCAATTTCATAATCAATATTCCAAGTCACTTTTGTTCCTGAACCTTCAGTTGTCAAAAGTAAGTCTGAAGTCGCATTGTCATCCATCGGTTTGATAAAATGCATTTTCGTTGCAACTTTCTCATTTGGAACAATCGCCGTGATTTCTTGTTCGCCTTCGCCCACATCATCATTTCCTTTCCAAGTGTAGCCGTCACCAACTTCACCAGCGTTTCCTTTGTAAGTTACAACCAGATTCGGATCGTATTTCAACCAAGGATTCCAAGTGTTGAAAGCCTTCATCGAGTTTACATTTTGCCACACTTTTTCTTTCGGAGCATTGATAACTAGAGATTGTTCGTTATGACATTTGCTGTCAAAAAACAACATTGCAATCACGCAATAAGCAATGAAAATCGCCAAAATAACGCCAATAATTTTCAAAAATTTCTTCATAATAAGTTAGTTTTAAGTTCAAAACAAATCTAAAATAATTTTAAATACAAAAACTTTTACTACGATAATATTTATTGGAGCGCCTTTATCCGTCTTCCGCTCCCAAACCTAACGAAGTGGTTCGACGAAGTCAATCTTTTTTGCAGACAATTTCAAGTTAAATAGAACTCGACAACAAGCAAAAAAGGATTTCCGCTCAAGCCGGGGCGCAATTTTGTCATACTTTCAACTTTAGGTACTAAATTTGTGATTTGAGACAAACATAAAATCATTAATAATTCATCTTTATGAATCCACTTTTAGAAAAATTCAGTACAAAATATACTTCATCGCCTTTTGAGGAAATCAAAGAAGAGCATTATCTTCCCGCTTTTCAGGAATTAGTAAAAACTTCTGAAAAAGAAATCGATGACATCACCAACAATCCAGAAGCTCCAACTTTCGAAAACACGATTGAAGCAATGGCTTTCTCAGGAGAACAATTGGACAGAGTTTCCAATATTTTCTTTAATTTGAATTCTGCTGAAACTAATGATGAAATTCAGAAAATCGCTCAGGAAGTTTCACCACTTTTGACAGAATTCTCTTCCAAGATTTCTCAAAACGAAAAACTATTCGAAAGAATCAAAAGCGTTTACGACCAAAAAAATAGTTTGTCCTTAAACGAAGAACAACAAACTTTACTGAATGAAACTTACAAAGGTTTCGTAAGAAGTGGTGCTTTATTAAGTGAAGAAGATAAAAAGAAACTGGAGAAAATCAATATGGATTTGTCTATCAAATCACTTCAGTTCGGACAAAATGCATTAGCATCAACCAATGCTTATTTCAAACACATCACTAACAAAGAAGAATTAAAAGGAATTCCTGAAGCAATCCTTCAGCAATACGAAGAAGATGCGAAGGAAAAAGGTTTGGAAGGTTATGTGATTACGCTTCAATATCCGAGTTATCTTCCGGCAATGACTTATGCTGAAAATCGTGAACTGAGAAAAGAATTGGCTTTAGCTAATGGAAAAAAATCCTTTGACGGCGGAGAATATGACAATCAGAATTTGATTAAAGAAATCGTAAAACTTCGTCAGGAAAAGGCTGAAGTATTAGGCTATAAGAATTATGCAGATTTTGTTCTCGAAGAAAGAATGGCGCAGTCTCCCGCCAAAGTTTTCGAATTTCTGAATGAACTTCTAGAAAAAGCAACCCCTTACGCTCAAAAAGAAATCGAAGAATTGAAATCATTAGCAAAAGCTGACGGAATTGACGATATACAAAGTTATGACCACACTTTCTATGCAGAAAAATTAAGAAAACAAAAATTCGATATTGATGATGAGGAACTGAAACCTTATTTCCAATTGGAAAAAGTTCAGGAAGCAGTTTTTGGATTAGCCGGAAAATTATTCGGATTAGAGTTCAAAGAAATTAATGATATTCAGAAATATCATTCTGATGTTAAAACTTATGAAATCACAGAAAACGGAAATTACAAATCCTTACTCTACGCAGATTATCATCCAAGAAAAGGAAAACGTGCAGGTGCTTGGATGACGAGTTATAAAAATCAATATAAACAAAATGGTGGAAATTCTCGTCCGCATATTTCTGTCGTTTGCAACTTCACAAAACCAACGAAAGACACGCCAAGTTTATTGACTTTCCAAGAAGTTACAACTTTGTTCCACGAGTTTGGTCACGCGCTTCACGGTGTTTTGGCAGATACGCAATACCCGAACCTTTCTGGAACTTCGGTGAAGTGGGATTTTGTAGAATTACCTTCTCAGTTTTTGGAGAACTATTGCTACGAACCAGAGTTTTTGGAAACTTTTGCTAAACATTATCAAACAGGAGAAATTCTTCCAAAGGATAAAATCGAAAAATTGTCACAAAGCAAATCTTTTATGGAAGGTTATCAGACTTTGAGACAGCTTGGCTTCGGATTGTTGGATATGGCTTATCATACTGAAGTTGGAGCATTGGAAAATAAGAGTGTGAAAGAGTTTGAAGTGGAGAAAACAGCAGCAACCAATCTTTATCCTTCTAATCCCGAAACTGCGGCAAGTCCAAGTTTCTCGCATATTTTCCAAGGTGGATATTCTGCAGGATATTATTCTTACAAATGGGCTGAAGTTTTGGATGCAGATGCGTTCCAATATTTTAAAGAAAACGGAATCTTCAATCCAGAAATTGCTGCAAAATATAAAATCCTTCTTTCTTCTGGAGGAACCAAAAATCCAATGGAATTGTACAAAAACTTCCGGGGAAGAGAACCAAAAGTGGAAAGTCTTTTGAAAAGAGCTTTTGGATAATCATATACAGACATTCGGTTTTAAATCGCCGAATGTCTTTTTTTCTTAGAGCTTGTTAAAAAAATTAAACCACAAAGTCACAAAAGAAAAATCAAAAAAAGAAAATCTTTCAAAGAGCAAATAAGCTAACTTTTGAAATCATTATAGTTATTTGAACTTTTGATAAACTTAAGGAAAATTTAAACTTTTGTGACTTTTGTGGTTTTTGAAACAAATTTAAACAAGCTTTTAATTGTCAGAATTTATTTAAGAATGAACAATAATGACATTTCCGTACTGAATATCAATTTGTTTCAGCCCGAAGCAAAACGTTCTGATTTTTATTTCAATACACTCAAAGAGCATCTTCTAAAAAGTCACAAACATATCGAGAAACCTCATCGCCATGATTTTTATGCTTGTGTGATTTTTACGAAAGGAAATGGCATTCACGAAATCGATTTTCAAAAGTATGATGTTTCTGCGGGTTCATTATTTTTTATGTCTCCAGGACAAGTTCACAGTTGGCAATTGTCGGAAGATACAGATGGTTTTATATTTTTTCATTCGCAGGAATTCTTTGACCTTCATTTTGTCAATGAAAAATTAAGACGATATCTATTTTTCGGGTCTGTTCATTTTCCTCGAAAAATACAATTGGAAGGACAAAAGACATTTGAAATTTCAAATCTGTTTCGGCAAATTGGAAACGAGAATTCTTCTTCCGAAATATTATCTGAAAATCTTATTATTTCTTTACTTTCTCAGTTATACATTAATAGTTTAAGGTTGTTTTCGGAACTTTCATTTAATGAAACAACTCAGACTAATCCGATTTATATTCAGCATTACCAGCATTTTGAAGAATTGTTAGAATTAAATTTCATTAAAGAAAAATCTGCCAATCAATATGCGAAATGGATGAATATTTCCACCAAACATCTTAACAGAATCACCCAAACTGTTGTTCATAAAGCAGCTTCTGAAGTGATAACTGACCGCGTAATTCTGGAAGCCAAAAGATTGTTGATTCATCTTGATGAGAGTCTTGTAGATATTGCTTTCAATCTTGGTTACGAGGAATATTCTTATTTCGTGAGAGTATTCCGTAAAAAAACAGGACAAACACCTTCTTTATTTGTTAAAGAAAATAAATTATAGAACTAGGTTAAACTAATTTACAACCGCATAGACACATAGTTTTCACTAAAGATAAAATAGTGATTATTCTATTTTATCTTTGAAAGTAAATATTTCATTTTTCTATGTGACTATGTGGTTTTTATAAATTTTCAAAGTTTTAAAACTGGAATTTAAAAGGTCCTTCGAAGTAAGTTTTATAAGAATCCAGCATCTTTCCATCCGCATCAAAAACACCTATTTCTATATTCTGTTTTGATAATTTTACCTCACTTTGTGGAAAACTGATGTTAATATTTCCTTTAATAATTGCATCCCCTTTGACAATGATATCTTCTTTCCCGGCAAAGGTTATCTCCGAATGTTTTGGATAAAGGACTTTTATCGTCATTTTCTTTTTCTCGTTAGATTTATTAAGAATCGTGTAAGTGAAAGTATTGGTAATCTTGTTGTCATTCACAAAATAAGATGCTCCAGCCGGACGAATAAATTTCGCTTCCACAGAACCTCTGTCATACATCAGCAAGCACAAAACGCCAATCAATGCAAAAAAGGCAAAAGTTGTAGCTTTCATCCTAGCTGTAAATTTGAATTTTTCCTGATTTTCAATCTCAGCTTCAGTCGCATATCGGATTAGACCTTTCGGCATTCCGACTTTTTCCATAATCTCATCACAAGCATCGATACAAGCCGTACAATTGATACATTCTAGTTGTTGCCCATTTCTGATATCAATTCCCGTTGGACAAACGACCACACATTGCTGACAATCGATACAATCACCTTTTCCTGCACTCGCACGATTTTCTCCATTACGCCATTTTGCACGATTCTCGCCTCTTTTAAAATCATAATAAACATTGACTGTATTTTTATCTATTAAAACACCTTGCAATCTTCCATAAGGACAAACCAAGGTACAAACCTGCTCTCTGAACCAAGCAAAAACAAAATAGAAAACCCCAGTAAAAACCAACATCACGATAAAGTTTGTCGGATATTTTGCAGGACCACTCATTATAATTCTAAAGGTCTCTTCGTAACCAACGATGTACATAAACATATTATGGCTAATCAATAATGATATGAGTAGAAAGACAGACCATTTCAAGACTCTTTTTCTGATTTTTTCTTCATCCCAAGCTTGTTTATTTAGTTTCATTTGTTTGTTTCGGTCGCCTTCTATCCAATATTCGATTTTACGGAAAATCATTTCCATAAATAAAGTTTGAGGACAAATCCAACCACAAAAAATCCGCCCGAAAACCACAGTGAAAAGCATTACAAAAATTACTGATGTCACAGCTCCTAAAGCCAAAATGAAAAAATCCTGCAGATAAAAAGGCTGTCCAAGAATGAAAAATTTTCTACCTATAATATTAATCAGCAAAACCGGATTTCCACTGATTTTAAGAAAAGGCATTATCACAAACAAAAGAATAAGTCCGTAACCTACATATTCTCTGTAATTGGTGTATTTCCCTTTTGGTTTTCTTGGGAAAACCCATTTTCGGGTTCCATTTTCATCCATTGTTCCCACAGAATCTCGAAATGCTTCTTCCAAAATATCTGGATTTTTCACTTTATTGTCTTTTATATCCATAATGATTTTATCTCTACAAGCAAACTAAAGACAATTGAATTATTAAGACTTAAAGTCTTGAAAGTTGCACTCTAATTTGCTAAGACAAAATTACTTCTGGGAGGGTTTTTATGATAATGATATTCACTTACAAAATAGTACCATCAGGACATATTTAGTTTTGATGAGCTAATATTTATCAGTAAAAATTTAATTAAAATATTTACCAATCAATCTTTTGAACTATTTTAGATTTTGTTACTTTGGAATCTCTAAAAATTAAAAAATGAATTGTCCCTGCTGTTCCGGAAAATCTTACGAAGATTGTTGTCAACCTTATCATTTGAAAGAAAAATTTGCACCGACTGCGGAAGCTCTGATGCGTTCTAGATTTTCAGCTTTTGCAATTCCAAATGGAGAATATCTTTGGGAAACTACCTCACCCAACAAAAGGCAATTTCACAAAAAAAAAGATTTGCAGGAATGGGGAGAAATTAATCAATGGACAAAGCTGGAAATTGTTGATAAACCTTCCACTAACAAAGTAGAATTCAAAGCTTTTTATATTGATGAAGACGGGAATGAACAGCTTCATCACGAGTTGTCACAATTCAAACTGATTCAGAATCGTTGGTATTATGTGACTGGAGAATTTTTGGATTAAATCATCAAAATCATTTCCCCAACCCTAAAGGGAGTGATTTTGATTCCATATTAAAGAAATTTCTCCCTTTAGGGTTGGAGAAAAAAATTTCTTTACACTATAATCTATAATCCTTTTTTCTTCTTTTGTCTCAAAACATAGAGATACAAACTTTCTACTTTTGTTCTTGCCCAAGGCGTTTTCCTAAGGAATTTGAGAGAAGAATTCACACTGGGATTTTCGCCTGTAAAACACTTGATGTTGATTTGTTTTCCCAATTCTCCATAACCTTTGTAGTATTCTAGCAATTCCTCAAGAATCGCGTCCAATCTTTTTCCGTGCAAAGGGTCTTTCGAAGTGTTTTCCATTTTGTAAAATTATTGATTTTATTATTTGAAACCACAAAAGATATATATTTAGTTTAATCTCCTTTTTCTTAGAGCTTGTAATAAATTAATCAAAACCACATAGCCACATAGAAAACCACAATTTTAAGCGCAAAAAGAAAAAATAGAAGCACAATATTTACTACTTTTTCTTTTTCATAAAAGCTATGTGTCTATGTGGTTGTAAAATTATTTCTGATGTAAATTTAAACACCTAGGATATCTCGTTTGTGACTTTTGTGGTTAAAAAAGAAATATCTCTATTGTCATTTCTTATATTTGATAACCAAATATAGAATATGAAATTCCTAACCTTTGCATCCATTATATTTTCGACAATGCTATCAGCTCAAGACTTTGCCAATTTTGGAAGATATCAGAAACAAAATCAAGAAGTAATTTCCAAAAACATTGCTCCAAACTCTGTTTTAATGGGAGATTCTATCACAGAAGGCTGGTTTGCCACAGACCCAGAGTTTTTCACAAAAAATAATTTTGTCGGGCGAGGAATTGGCGGACAAGTGACTTCACAAATGCTTTTGAGATTCCGAGAAGATGTGATTAAACTAAAACCTAAGCGTGTCATTATTCTTGCCGGAACCAATGATATTGCAGAAAATCAAGGTCCAATTTCTTTGGATAAAGTGTTTGGAAATATTGTTTCGATGTCAGAACTGGCAAAAGCGAATAACATCAAAGTCGTTTTATGTTCTGTTCTTCCTGCTTCAGATTTTCCTTGGAGAAAAGGCAAAGAACCTGCAGAAAAAGTGATTGCTCTTAACAAAATGATAAAAGATTACGCACTAAAAAACAAAATCACTTATGTTGATTATCATTCAGTTTTGAAAGACGAAAAAAATGGTTTGCAAAAAGAAATTGCAGAAGACGGAATTCATCCAACCAAATTAGGTTACGAAAAAATGGAATCCATCCTAATGAAGAATTTGAAATAATGAACTTAGAACAATTAAAATATCCAGTCGGAAAATTCGTAAAACCAGAATCCATAACAAAAGACATCATCGATTCTGCAATTTCTGAAATTGAAAACTTTCCGAATCTTGTAAAAAATGAAATCCAAAATCTAGACGAAAAAGATTTACAATTAAGATATAGACCGGAAGGCTGGACAATCTCGCAAGTGCTTCATCATTGTGCGGACAGTCACATCAACAGTTATATGAGGTTCAAATTAGCTTTGACGGAAAATGCTCCAACCATCAAACCTTACGAGGAAAGTCTTTGGGCAGAATTGCCTGACAACAATCTTTCACCTTTTGTTTCTTTGAAGTTATTAGAAGCTTTACACGAAAGATGGGTTTACATTTTAAAAAGTCTTTCAGAAGAAAATTTGAATAAAGAATTCATTCATCCGGAACAATCGGAAAGAATTTCGCTTAAAGAAAATATTTTGATTTACAGTTGGCATTGTCGACATCATTTAGCTCATATTAAGCAGGCGAAGGAGTTGAGGTTTTGATTAATTGATAAATCCTTTTTCAAAATCGTCTCGAAAAGTGTATTTTTAGGCAAAATTTTTCAGCGATGATTTACGGAATCGACCAATTCAAATATCAGGATGTTTTAGAGATTTTAAAAAATCCTTCCAAAGCAAAACTCAATAAAAAATCAAAAGGCCAAATCATAAAGTCACAACAGAATGTTCAGAAAATCGTAGAATCTGACAGAACTGTTTATGGTATCAATACGGGATTTGGACCACTTTGCGATTCCAAAATTTCAGAATCTGAAACAGCGCAACTTCAGCACAATTTGATTATTTCTCACGCTGTTGGCGTTGGAAAACCGATTGACAAGAATATTTCTAGGATAATGATGATTTCCAAAATCCACGCTTTGTCTAAAGGATTTTCGGGTGTTTCTTTAGATGTTATCGAGCGATTGATTCTGATGTTGGAATTGGATATTATTCCTGTCGTTCCGGAGCAAGGTTCTGTTGGAGCTTCCGGAGATTTAGCGCCTTTGGCACATTTGGTTTTACCGCTTTTGGGATTAGGTCAGGTTTGGGAAAATGATAAAACTGTTGAAACTGCAAAAGTTCTGAAGAAACATAAACTTCAACCTTTGAAACTCGGCCCGAAAGAAGGTCTAGGCTTGATTAACGGAACGCAATTTATATTAGCGCACGCGATTACCGGTCTTGCAAAATTCGAATATCTTTTGGATTTGGCAGACTTGACAGCTGGAATGAGTCTGGAAGCTTATCGCGGTTCTGCAAGTCCGTTCAAAAAAGAATTACACGAGATTCGTCCTTTTGATGGAAGCCAAAAAGTGGCGGAAAGAATGCGAAATTTCCTGAAAAATTCTGATAACTTAAAATCCCACGAATTCTGTGATCGAGTTCAAGACCCATATTCTATGAGATGTGTTCCGCAAGTTCATGGAGCTAGTAGAAATGCTTTTGAACATCTCAAACAAATGGCAGAAACAGAACTCAATTCGGTAACCGATAATCCAATTGTGTTAAGCGCGGAAGAATCTATTTCCGGAGGTAATTTTCACGGACAATTGATGGCTTTACCTTTGGATTATGCTTCATTGGCCGCAGCAGAATTAGGAAATATTTCCGATAGAAGAAGCTATCTTTTACTTGAAGGAAAATATGGTTTACCGAAGTTATTAGTAGAAAGTTCCGGCCTCAATTCTGGCTTTATGATTCCGCAATACACTAGTGCAGCTTTGGTTACAGAAAACAAAACACTTTGCTTTCCGGCTTCGGCAGATTCTATACCGACAAGTTTAGGACAAGAAGACCACGTTTCTATGGGAAGTATTTCAGGAAGGAAATTCAATCAAATTTTGGGGAATTTAGAAAATATCTTAGCCATCGAATTGATGTTTGCTGCGCAAGGTTTAGAATTTCGAAGACCAGCAAAATGTTCTAAAATAGTCGAGAAAAATTATGACATCATTCGTTCTGTTGTTCCGAAACTGGAAGACGACCGATTGATTGGTGAAGATATTTTGAAAATTGCTGAGTTGATTAGAGAAAGGAAATTAGTAGTAAATTAAAATTAAAAAAATGACAAAAAATATAATTATTTTAATATTATTTTGGGGCTCAATGGCATTGGCGCAAACCTCTAAAGAAAATAAAATTCGGGAATTCATAAAAGTTACTGGCGTTGACAAACTAGGACAACAAGGTGCCAATCAAATGATAGATATGTTTAAGGAAAATTATAAAAATATTCCTACAGAGTTTTGGGACGAGTGTAAAAAAGAAATTTCATCTGATGAGCTTGTAAGCCTTTATATTCCTATCTACGCTAAATATTATTCTGAGTCAGATTTGGATGAGCTTATAAAATTTTACAAAATGCCTGTTGGACAGAAAATGATTTCTATAATGCCCGCTATTATGCAAGACAGTATGAATGCTGGACGGGAATGGGGACAAAAATTGGGAAAAAGAGTTTCTGAAAAAATTAATGAAAAATATAACTATCAAAGTCCGCCGCCACCTCTTCCTTCAAAATAATCAAAAATGAAAACTTTTAGAACAACCTCCGAAAACCCAGATTTTCAAAAATTAGTAAAGCAATTAGATTCCTATCTTGCCGTAATGGATGGCGATGAACACGCTTTCTATCATCAATACAACAAAATCGATATGCTGAAAAACTGTGTCGTAATTTTTGATAATGATGAAGCTGTTGCTTGTGGCGCAATTAAAGAATTAGACACAAAATCGATGGAAGTCAAAAGAATGTTTACGCTTCCCGAGAAACGTGGAAAAGGTCTGGCTTCTAAAATTTTAAATGAGTTAGAAACTTGGGCAAAAGAATTGGGTTACGAAAAAACAGTTCTGGAAACTGGAAAAAGACAAGTCGAAGCTGTTGCACTTTACAATAAATGCGGTTACAAAATCATTCCAAATTACGGACAATATATTGGAGTTGATAATAGTATTTGTTTTGAAAAAGAACTGTAATTTTTATCGCAAAGGCGCAAAATTGTTCTTTTCTCGTCTCGCTTTAAGTCGCCAAGAATTAATTTTCGTATTATGTTTTGCGACTTAAAAACATTATAATTGATTCAGTTTTTGTGCCTTTGCGTTATAAAGTTCAATTTCCAAACTGATAATCCAAAGGCAACATTTTGGAAACCTTTTGAGAAGAAAAATTTTCTTCCAGAATTAACAAATCCGGCTCTGAGCAAATCCCTTCCGGAAAAATCTCAAACTCTGTAGCTTCGGGATGAATGATTGATGATTGCGAAACAGCATTCGCAGATTTTACAAAGTCGCCTTTTTTGATTTTGTAATAATATTTCTGATAATTGACCATTAGCAAGTCATCAAAATCAAGAAACAGTTTTCCCTCTCTGCGTTTGGTAAAATCGGATTCTTTGATTTTTGTCTTTAGAATCGCCATTACAAATTGAGAATTTTTGCTTCTTCTCTGAGAAATATCCTCCAATTCCGGCGACAGATTCACGTTCATTATTTTTTGAGTTCTTACAAAACTCATATAATCTTCTAGCTTTTGTAACTCGGCTGCGGTTGGGTATTGGGGATTTGGGATTCGTTTGGCGTGGTTTACGATGAAACCATCTTTTTCCAATTCGTTTTTATAAAGACTTCTGAAAAAATGCATCAGACTGCCTTTGTAAGCATTCATCCTGTTAAGAATATATTCTTTTTTATTGCTGGTTTCTTTGAAAAATGAAGTTCCCAGATAACTATTGGTTCTATTTTTAAAATCTGCTTCAAAATTAATAAGGTTATATTGAATGCTATAACCCAGATTTTTATTTTCTATAATTAAAGTCTTTGGAGCCTTGACTTTCAGAAATTTGTTTTTCTTATCGTAAGAAAACTTGAGGGTTCGTTGGTTTTTAATCTTCACATTTTCTCTATCATAGCCTATAAACTGGTCGAGAAAATAATTAATATAATTGCGATAAGCTTCTTCTGTATAAGGAATGATAACAACTTCCTCAATCTCTTTTATTGGATTGATAATGACTTTTACCGATTTCCAATTGCCTGATTAAGAGGAAAAATACTGGTTTCGTAATTATCTTTCTGGAAAATCAGATTTCCGCTTTTCTGTCCTTGAACATCTAACTGGAAACTTCCGTCATTAGCAGAAGCAGTTGAGATTTTGGTTCCGTCGAGATAAACATTGACATTAGAAATAACATTCCCATTTTCAGTTTGGATTTTTCCTGAGATAATCTGTGCAAAACAACAGCAGACAAAACTAAAGTAAACGCAAAAAAGTAATATTTTTTTCATTAAAACAATATTACTAATTTTTTAGTTATAAAAAAGAATTAATTAAATTTTATCCAATCCTTATCGATGTCATACTCAAAGAACCACCGATTAATGAGTCATTGAATAATGATAATTCTTCTGATTTCTCTTTCAAACCAAGATTGTAAATCATTGGCAGAAAATGGTCTGGTGTTGGAACGGCGTATTGCAAGAACGAACCTTGTTTCTGATAATCGATGAGTTTCTGAAAATCGCCGTCTAAAAGCCAATTGTTAGTTTTTTCGCGAGCTTCTATCGCCCAATCCCAGCCTGCTCCAACGGTATCGATGTTTTTCCAGTCAATCAATCGGAGATTATGGACAATGTTTCCGCTTCCGATAATCAAGATTCCTTTTTCACGGAGTTTGGATAATTTTTTTGCCAAATCAAAATGATATTGAGGTGGTTTTGTATAATCGATACTCAACTGAATAACCGGAATATCCGCATCAGGATAAAGATGTCTGAGAACCGACCAAGCGCCGTGATCCAATCCCCAATTATGGTCTTCTTCTACCAAAACTGGAGCTAATAACCCAGCTGTTTCCTTAGCAAGTTCAGGACTTCCTTTTGCAGGATATTGGACCTCAAATAATTCTTTTGGGAAACCATAAAAATCGTGAATGGTTTTCGGCATATCCATCGCGGTTACAAAAGTTCCTTTGGTAAACCAATGTGCAGAGATACAAATAATTGCATTTGGTTTCGGGATTTCTTTGCTGATATTCCTGAATCCCTGAACAAAAACATTCTCCTCGATGGCGTTCATCGGAGAACCGTGTCCTAAAAACAGAACCGGCATTTTTTGTGTGGTTCGGAAGTTGTCAGATATTTTTGAAAGGTCGTTGAGATTCATATTTTTTTGGTAAAAAGTAAAATGTATTAATGTAAAATGTATTTTTCAAATCTTTTTTACCCCAACCCTAAAGGGAGAAAGGATTTGAAAATTTCATTAAAATTACTCCCTTTAGGGCTGGGGAAATAATTTTGATGAAATTTTGTTTCTCGCTGATTTGAATTTATAAAAGTCGATTTAGATTCCTACAGAATGACAAACTTTGTGGTTATAACAAAGCTTGTTTTTTTGTAGAATCTGCAGCCCGACTTGAGCGGAGCTCCTTTTTACGCAACGAAGTGGAGTGAAAAGAGCGGGAGCGGAAGGCGGATTAAGCTGCCCTAATAATTATTCTCAAAATCAAAAAAAAGTATAAACAAAGCGAACTCTGTTTATACTTTAAAAAACTCAAACTATAAATACTATTGTATTCTTTTATTGTTTTACAAACTGCAATTCGCCTGCAATTTTAACTTCTTCGCTCACCATTACACCGCCTGTTTCCAAAGCTGCATTCCAAGTCAAACCGAAGTCGCTTCTTTTAATTTTTCCTTCGAAAGAGAAACCTGCTTTTGTGTTCCCCCAAGGATCAGAATTGATTCCCCCGAAATCTACGTCCAAAGTCACTGGTTTTGTAACACCATTGATTGTCAAGTTTCCTGTAACATCGCCATTAAGAGTTGTAGCTTCGAAAGTGATTTTTGGATTAACTTCTGCGTTGAAGAAATCTGCCGATTTCAGGTGCGCATCTCTGTCTGCATTATTTGTGAAAATAGAATCTGTATCCACGAAAGCTGAAACTTTTGCATTAGCGAATGTATCGTCTTCTGCATCAATCTCTGCGTTGAAAGTTGTGAATTCTCCTTTTACGTTGGAAATCATCAAGTGTTTTACTTTGAAAGTGATTTCGCTATGAGTTGGGTCTAATAACCATTTAGTTGCCATAATTTTAATATTTTGTTGTTTAATTATGATGCAAATTTAGGCTGGTCAGATTTCCCTCACATTGATGTAAGTTAAGAATTGTATTTCTCGGTCAAATATTTCCAATAACGTTTCGGAACGTGTTGGATGTGGAGCTTTGTATTTTTCCGTTCTTTGATATTAGTCTTTGTGAAATAGCTTTGCCAAAGCGTTTGGTATTTTTTTTCCTCGTCGTGGAATTTTTCTTTGTACTGATTGAGATTAAGTTTTTCATCAGGATAAAAGAATTCGCAGTTTTCCAAATCATAGAACAATCCGTAATGTCTTCGCAAATCATAAATCATCCATTTTTGGTCTGCATATCGGTCTTTGAAATGTTTTCGAATTAAAGGTAACACATTGAAATCTGGGTCAATCTTGGCGAAATAAATATCGTCCTGCATTTTCTCGAACCTTACAAAAGCGGTCATTCTGTGTCTTTCCCGACTAACGGATTTACAGATTTTTGAGATTTTCAGAATGTCATCGTTGGCGAAATTTTGGAGAATATTGTCGTTTGGATGTTTGATGGATTGTTTTACTGCAGAAAAAATAAGTTGTTCTAATTCTGAATCTTCGGAAAGATAAACTTTGATTAATTGATTGATTCCTGATTTGCCGATGTTTTGTTCTAGTTTATTAAGAACTCTTTCAGATTTTTCGGTTTGAGTTACAACCTCGTGAATCTCCGCAAACATATTCTCTTGCTGGAAAGTTTCTTTGTTTTTGATTTCCACATCTTGATAACGGTATTCAAAAATTTCAAATATCGCTGTGAAAAGTCCATCGAAACTACCGTCATAGAGAAGAGTGATCATTTTTTTCAGATTTGTAAAAAATAAATTTTACAGTGCAGTATAAAAGGTGTAAAACCCAAACACAATGCCAGGAGAATTAGCAATGGCAACTGGCCAGTCGCGTTTTGGCTTTTTAAATAATCCATAACAAACCCAAAGCGTACAGTTAATCGCTGCGACAAGAGGCTGCAGCCAATCGCCTTTTTTTCCGTGGATGTTATTATCAATTTGAGAGATATAAGAAACATACATTGCCATTGCAGTTACTGTGGCTACCCATCCCAATATTCTAAAGAATTTTCCGTTTTCCATACCTAAAATTATAATTGAATATTGCCAAATTACAAAAAATCAAACAAACGGTTTTTGCCAAAGGTGATGGTTTGTTTAAAACAAAGTCAATTGCTGAGAAAACTGATTTTGAAATTTCGATTGACTTCCGCCGATAATTAATTTTCTTAAATTCAAATCCGTTAAGTGTTTCAGAAATGGGTTTCCGTAAGTAAAATCAATAAAATATTTGGCTCGATTTGTTGCTGCGCCGAGTTTCTTAAGGTGGTCAATTGTCAAAACTTGGAATTGTCTTGCACTCACAATTTTCTGCGCCGTTTTCACTCCAATTCCAGGAATTCTGAGAATCATTTTATAATCCGCAGTTTGAAGATTAACAGGAAATTGGTCTAAGTTTCTCAAAGCCCAACTTAGTTTCGGGTCAACTTCTAAATCCAGAAATGGCATACCAGAATCCAGAATTTCATCTGCTTTGAAACCATAAAACCTCATCAGCCAATCTGATTGATACAAACGGTTTTCTCTCAAAACAGGAACTTCCGCAGTAATTGCTGGCAAACGATTATCCACAGTTACAGGAATATAACCAGAATAATAAACCCGTTTCATTGCGTAATTTTTGTAGAAATGGTCGGCAACTTTGATGATTTGCAAATCGTTTTCATTGGTTGCGCCCACAATCATTTGAGTTGATTGTCCAGCTGGCGCAAATTTCGGAGCGCTTCGGATGATTTTTTTCTCGTCTTTATATTGCTGAATTCCTTTCTGAACAATTCTCATCGGCTGAAGCATATCTTCACGATTCTTGTCGGGAGCCAATAATTTCAAACCAGATTCGGTCGGAATTTCAAGATTTACGGAAAGTCGGTCGGCATAAAGTGCGGCTTCATTCATCAAATCATCACTTGCACCAGGAATTGATTTTAAATGAATATAACCATTGAAATTATGTTCGGTTCTCAGTTTTTTTGCCACTCGAACCAGACGTTCCATTGTGGTATCCGCATCTTTGAAAATTCCGGAACTTAGAAATAAACCTTCGATGTAATTTCGTCTGTAAAAACCGATGGTCAAATCAACAACTTCTTCTACTGTAAAAGCCGCACGTTTGATATCATTCGATTTTCTGGAAACGCAATAGATGCAATCGTAAATGCAATGATTGGTCAAAAGGATTTTGAGAAGCGAAACACAACGGCCGTCTTCTGTATAAGTGTGACAAATTCCGCTGGCTGAGCTGTCGCCCAAACCACCATTATTTTTTCTTTTCCCACCGCTGGAAGAACACGAAACGTCATACTTCGCAGCATCTGCAAGTATCTCGAGTTTTTCTTTTATGCGGTCGAAATTCATTTTTGAAAGCTAATTTTTTGAGTGGAATTGATTAGGAAATTAATGTCAAAAATAATTCCATAAATGAAGAAAGTCAAGGATTTTAAGATTTAGTTACTAACAGAAAAATTGATTTTATAGAACTTCAAGTTTATTATCATCACGGTTTCCATCCCAGATTGATAGAACTTTTAATTGTTGGTCATCAAATTTGTAAAATAGAAGATAATCACGAACAATTTTGACACGAATGTTTTCATTAAAATCCGTTTTTCTTCCAATCATTGGATTTTCAGCGGTCTTTTTTATAGTTTCAACAAAGAGTTTGTTGAGTTTGATGCTATATCGTTTGGATTTATTTCGGTTAATCCAATATTGGAGAATTTCTTTTCTTTCAAGGTTGGCTTTTTCTGTCCAGTTTATTTTTCGTTTAGCCATTTCTCGATATCATTGTTGGCTTCTTCTTCACTTAAAACATTGTCGGATTCGGCTTCAATCAATCGTTGTTTTTGCGCAGCACTTAATTGAAAAATACCATTATCCAACTCAAAATCAAGAAGTTGTTTTATCTCATCAATAATATAAGAATCCTTGATATTTTGGATTCTTTTGATGATATCTGATTTTAATTCTGCTGTGCTCATTTGCTTTTTATTTGTATCAAATTTATGAAAAATAATGATTAATAATCTTCAGATTTGTTTTCTATAAATGAAGAAAGTCAAGGATTTTAAGATTTAGTTACTAACAGAAAATTTCAAATACTTATTTGACGAAATAATAATTATGTCTATCTCTATTTCCATTAATTAAACTATGAGATTTTAGAACAATTGTATTTTCATCTAGAATCTTTCCTTTATAATTTACTTCACCTGCAATACTTTTTGTTTGAAAACTGATTTTTTTATTTTTCAATTTATAATTTCCAATCGAAATATCTTTCGAATTTAAATTAAACCAGCTTTCCAAATCTTGTGGTGTAGCGTCACACTCTGTTCCGACTTCTATTACATTTCCATTAGGATAAAATCTAATAAAATAATTAGTTCCTTCAATTTCATCTTTTTCAAAAACACATTTAGTTTGATACAAACCATCAAACTTTAATTCTATTTTTTCCTGAGCATTAAATCTTTGAAAAAGTAAGAAAAACAAAATCGAACAAATCAATATTTTCATCATTATTTTTTTTAATTAATCATATAATTAACTAAACAAATATACAAACCAATCCAAACAAAATCCTCCAAAATTTCTATCTTTACCAACATAAATTTTTGATATGAATCATCAACCTGTTGAAGGGTTTTCAAAACTTTCTAAACAAAGAAAAATTGACTGGCTTATTTCCAAATATCTAAGTAACGACAGAAGTTACGAGCAGATTTTACAGCAATATTGGAATAACGACCACGACCTGCAAAAACTTCACGAAGAGTTCTCGGAAAATACGATTTCCAATTTTTATATGCCTTACGGAATTGCTCCAAATTTCCTTATTGACGGAAAACTTCTGGCGCTTCCAATGGCTGTGGAAGAAAGTTCGGTTGTAGCTGCGGCTTCCAAAGCTGCAAAATTCTGGTTGGACAAAGGCGGTTTCAAAACGACAATTATCAATACAGAAAAATTAGGTCACACACATTTTGTTCTGAAGGTTGAGCCACATAAACTGCTTCATTTTTTCAATTTTAAACTGAAGAAAAAATTGCTCGAAGCTACTGAAGATATCACTGCCAATATGAGAAAAAGAGGCGGTGGAATCTTGGACATCAAACTCATTGATAAAACTTCTGAATTGGAAAATTATTTCCAACTGAAAGCGAGTTTTGACACGGTAGATTCTATGGGCGCCAATTTCATCAATTCTTGTCTGGAGCAATTCGGGAAAACTTTGAAAGAAGAAGTTGCGAATGAGGAAAGTTTTTCTCAGGAAGAAAAAGAATCGCTTCAGATTGTAATGAATATTCTTTCTAATTACACACCAGATTGTATTGTAAGAGCCGAAGTGTCTTGCAAAATTGAAGATTTGAAAGATGACAGCGGAATTTCTAACGAAGAGTTTGCTTGGAAATTCAAACGTGCTGTGACAATTGCAGAAATTGAACCTTATAGAGCAACAACTCACAACAAAGGAATTATGAATGGCGTTGATGCAGTTGTAATTGCAACAGGAAATGATTTCCGTGCAACAGAAGCTTGTGCTCACGCTTATGCAGCGAGAAACGGAAAATATTCTTCATTAACGCACTGTACAACAGATAATGGGATTTTCAGATTTTGGATTGACTTGCCGATTTCGATTGGAGTTGTTGGCGGATTGACAAATCTTCATCCTTTGGTAAAATTCTCTTTGGCTTTGTTAGGAAAACCTTCTGCTCAGGAATTGATGAGTATTTTGGCGGTTTCGGGATTGGCTCAGAATTTTGGAGCGCTTCGTTCTTTGGTAACGACAGGAATCCAGAAAGGTCATATGAAAATGCACCTTTTCAATATCCTGAATCAGTTTGGAGCAACGGAAGAAGAGAAACAGCATTTTGTGACTTACTTCAAAGATAAAACGGTGAGTCATCACGAGGTGATTTCGGAATTGGAAAAATTGAGAAACAAATAAGCTTATGTTTGGAATTGCACTTTCAGCTTTTATGCTGGTTTTTGGAATATTTCTAAAGTTGACAAAAAATCAAGGTTTTGCTAGTTCCAAAAGATTTGCTTGGCTTTTTATCATCTTAGGAATCATTACGCTGGTTGGAAGAATTATTATTTTAAATCAAAAAAGAGAATTATAAAAATGAAAAACTTTACTTTAATCATAGGCGCAATCTACGGTTTGTTGTCCGTAGTTCTTGGTGCATTTGGAGCGCACGCCTTCAAAAAAATATTATCTGTAGAAAGATTAGAGAGTTTCGAAACTGGTGTTAGATATCAGATTTATGCCGCTTTCTTTTTATTGATTGTTGGTTATATTTTGAAATTTGAAACCTCATCTGAAAAATGGATTTCGATTCTGATGATTGCTGGAGCTTTCTTGTTTTCTGTGAGTATTTATTTCTTAAGTTTTCAAAATGTTTGGGGTGTTAATCTAAAATTCCTCGGGCCAATTACGCCGCTTGGTGGATTGTTTATGATTATCTCTTGGGGAATGCTAATTTTACATTTTATAAAGAATAAGGTTTAATACAATAAAAAAGTTCAGGTTTTGCCTGAACTTTTTGTTTTTATAACGTAAAATTCTCCTTCATCCATTTCAGCTTATTGAAACTTTTAAGGAATTTGGTTCTGATAGAAATGAATTTCTCTTGCGCTTCGATGACTTTATTTTCTCTTGAATTAATCAAGAATAATGAACTTTCTCCGTTGCTGTATCTCGTTTCTTCTGCAGACAAAAGTCGCTCGTAGTTTTTGAGATTATTTTCGGAAAGTTCAATTTGCGTTCGGTAGTTCAGAATCTCATTTTTGTATGTTTCGATTTTGGTGTCGAGTTCCCTTATTTTGTAATTGGTATCCAACTCATTCTGACTTAGTTTTATTTTCGCAATCTGATAATTGGCTCTCGCTTCTCGTTGGAAAATCGGGATTTCCAGCTTCAAACCGTATTGAAAATTGTTATCAAAAAGCGGAAGATAATCTGCCTTGTAATTTTCTTTGTTGAAGAAATTATAAGTAAAATCAACCTTTGGAAGGAAACTTTGCCACTTCAGCCGTCGTTCACTTTCCAAGATATTTTGTTTCTGATTATAATATAAAATCGAAAGATGCGAACTAATTTGTCGGGATTCTACATCATTAATCAAGAATTCATAATCGGTGTAAGCCAGATTATTCGTAAGGTCATCAGAAGGATAAATCATCTGCGAAAGCTCATAAACCTGCTGATTTTCCTTCCAAAGAAATAACTGAAGCTCCTGAGTTGTCTTCACAAAAGTCAAAAATGCATCGCGCTGCTGAAGTTCAAAACTTTGCAACTGAGACAAAGCTTCTATCGTATCAATAGCAGGTTTTTCTCCATATTCGAACGTTTTGATGGTGAGTTTGAGACGTTCTCTGTTGATATCAATAATCTCGGTCTTCAGTTTATAAATCTCATAATTCTGAACCCATTCCAGATACTTGTTCTCTGCATCCAGAAGCAATTCATTGGTTAAAACAGCTTGTTCTGCTTCGGTCATTTTCTGAGCAAACTTGGCTTGGTCCAGCATTGCTCTTCTCTTGTCATAAAGAAGATTTTTTGCCAACGGAATCGTCACGCCAAATTGGTATAAACCACCAACCGTTTCGGTATTGCTCAATTTATCTCCTTCTATATAATTGTAACCTCCGTGGATATCAATCCCATACCAAGTCGGAATTCCTAGTTCCAGATTTTTTTGTTTATAATAATTAGTTCCATCGATATTTTTCTCGCCTAACTTCCCACCTAAAACAGGGTCAAAACCACCTCTGGCTTGGGTAATTTCTGCCGTCGCAATCTTATTCTGCAATTGATATTTCAAAGCTAACGGATGATAATTTTTCACAATTGAAATGAACTCACTCGCCGATAACTTCAAAGAATCCTGAGCAAAACTAAACTGAACAAAAAGCAGAAAAACGAGAAGAAATAGTTTATTTAGCTTTTTCATCTTTTGTTGATTTTGCGGTTGCAACTTCATAATAATCCGGTGGAAAACCGTTGATGTTTCGCCATAGTTCGTACCAGATTGGAACATCATTCAGAATGGCAATACCTTGAACGCCTGTTCCCATTTTGATTTTTGGAGGCCATCTTTTTTCATTCTTATCTTCAATCACCAAAGCTTTGAAAAGACCATTCGGACTGATATTATTTTCCAAAGCAATCACTTGTCCTGCAAAAGTTCCGTAACTGGAATCCGGCCAACCTGAGAAAACAATAGCAGGGAAACCATCAAAAATACACATCACACGCTGTCCTTCTTTAACGAGCGGAAGGTCGACTGGCTTGATGTAAATTTCCACCGCGTAATCTACAGTTGTAGGAACAATGGTTCCGATGTTCTCCCCGTCTTTCAGAACCTCTCCAATTCCGGCTTTGTTCAACTGAACCACCTGACCATCCTGAGATGCGATGATGAAATATAAACCTTGCCTTGCTTTGTAATTTGCTACTTGGTTTTGAAGTTTTGCAATGTCGCCATCACTTCCTTCTATATTTCCCAAACTTTGGAAACGTTCTCCTTCTATCTTACTTAGCTTTTCATTGTAATCCTGTGTGACAGCATTTTGTTCAATTTGAGTATTGAGAATCTCTTGTCTGGTTTGGGCTACTTTGTTTTCTGTCGCTGTTTTTTTTGCAATCGCATTCTGATAAGAAATACTTCTCTGCTGGAACTGTGTCAAAGAAACCAAACCATCATCATACATCTTTTTCTGTCTGGCAAATTGGTCTTCTGACAATTTGAGTTCGTTTGTTGTTGCAGCTAACTCAGCTTCTTCTCCAACCAACTTGTTATTCAGCTGACTAATTTTAATTTTAACTTGATTAAGTTTCAAATCTCTTGCAGCATTAAGCGCCAAAAGTTGATTTTTAGCGGTTTCAACTTTAGCTTCGTAGTAATCTCTTACGCCTTTTTTGGCTTCAACTTGTTCTTCTGTTCTTTGAACCAACATTGGATCCAGATAATCGTCTTTTATTTCGGAGAGTTGCAAAAGTGTATCTCCTTTTTTCACATAATCTCCATTTTTCACATTCCATTTGATGATTCTTCCAGGAATTGGAGAATTCAATTGTTGTGGTCTTTGGGATTGATACAAAGAAGAAACGTTACCTTTCACTTTAATATTCTGAGTCCAAGGAAGAAACAATGTGATGATTCCTCCAATTAGAATAAAGAAAAACCATCTTTTGACTCTGGATTTTCTGTGGATATGGTATATTTTATCGTATGACTTTAGTTCCATTTTTTTCTAAATTTTTAAGAAATCATTTTTATAGTTCCATCTTCAAGATGCAAATGCTGGTCTGCACTATAAAGAAAATTTTTGTCCGGAGAAACCACGACAATGGTGGTATCTTTTTTCTTTTCCTGAAGATATTTGAGCATTTTTTCCTGAAATTCCGGCGGCATTCCTGCGAAAGGATTTTCCAGAAGTATCATTCTTTTTTCTCCTAATAATGCACGAAGCAGAAGAATTTTTTTCTTGGAACTGAATGTCAACTCAGAATCGGTTTCGCTGATTTCTGTTGTAAAACCTTGACTGAACAAACTAGAAATGTTATCAATTCCCATTTTCTCAGATAATATTAGAATATCTTCGGTATTGCAATCACTATTTCCTAATAGTATATTTTCCTGAACCGTACCTTGGATGACTTTCATATTTTCCAGATACAGACCGACACTGCTTCGGAATTTTTGTTTTTCTAAATTTTTCAAAGGAATCTTATCAAACAAAATGGTTCCTGCTCCCGGCTCATAAAACCCAGAAAGGATATTGAGCAATAGAGATTTTCCTGATCCCATTTTTCCCGTAATCGCTGTGATGGTATTTTCCTGAAGTTTGAAATTTAAATTTGATAAAATCGGATGTGTTTCATTGAACGAAAAATCAACATTTTTAAACTCAATTTCGATTCCTCTGTCTTTTTGGGTCAACTCAATTTCACCATTATTTTCCTCTTTCAATTCTGTAATTTTATCGAGTTTCGCAAAGGAGGCAATGATGTCATAGTAACTTTCGAGGCTTACAATTAATTTTTCCACCGCCGACATAATACTTAGAACAACAATTTCCGTCGCAATAAAAGCACCGATATTTAGCTGTTGTGTTATCATCAAATAAGTTCCAATGGCTAACATCGCTAACGTGATAATCACTTTGAAGGCTACAATAGTTTTGTATTGGAATACCAAAACTCGGAAATGCGCATTTCTATCTTCTAAATATTTGACTACTCTATTATCTGTTCCTGCCAAATGAACTTCGTTATCAGAATGCATTTTGAAAGTTTGAACAGACGCGGCAACATCTTCTATCCACGCTGCTGTTTCGTATTTTTTATCACTTTCGTCTATGCTCGATTTGATTCCGCTTTCCATTGTAGCTCGGAAAATTATAACTACAGAAAGCACAACCAACGCTCCAAAAGCCAAAAACCAAGGATGATAAAACGACAACAACAAAATCCCAAACACAATCTGAATCAATGCGGTAGGGATTTCTAGAAGGATTTTCGATATTCCTTTTTGCAGATTCTGAACATCAAAAAAACGATTCACCAATTCTGGTAAGTAATATTTTCTAGTACTTGAAAGATTGACTTTCGGAAGTTTCTCGGTGAAAGCCATAGAGAACTCAACAAAAATTTTCTGCTGAATTTTCTCAATAATCTGCAAAACTTTCAGCCTGAAAAAACCGACTAAGAAAGTTCCGAATACCACAAAAAATATTAAAATATAAATAGAAGTTACCATCGTAGCTCCCATTACAAAGTTCACGATCGACTGGATCCCTAAAGGAATACTAAGCGCAACCAAACCATTGAGAATCGCATAAAAATAGATATTTGTGACGTCCTTTTTTTCTTTGGTGATATATTGCCAGAGCTTTTGCCCATATTCATTTGGTGATGTTTTCATTGTCTTATTTTGTAAGATTAAATGTTAAATATTTTAAATAATTCAGGACATACGACTTATGATTCTGATTATCTTTATTATCTGTCAATTTTGACATATGCTCGCTAAAAAACTGCTGATCGTGTGCTGTTTCCAACAATGTACTTGCAAAAGAAGTTGGATAAGGAAACTTTGGATTGGAAGTCGAAATTATATTCGAAATAAAAGCACACAGATTTTCCAGCGGACTGAAAAGCATATCTTTATTAATTTCGTCCACTTCTTTTACAAGGTAAGATTTAGAACTCTCCGAAACCACAATGGCGTGAAGTTTACCAAGGTCATAGTCCTCGATCTCTACACAAGATTTGTCGTGATGCGTGATGATTTCTAATATCTTATCGAGTTTATCCGACGCAAGCTTGATTTCCGAAACCCGAAGCTGGGAAATAAACTCTAGATAGGACCAATACCAATTGAGGATGTAAGTCAAAAGCTTATGTTTTGAAGAAAAATAGCGGTAAATGGTTGCTTCTGTAGAACCAATTTTCGCTGCCAGTTTTTTGAACGTAAAATGCTCAAAACCGATTTCAAAAATCAGCTCTATGGCATTTTTTACAATAGATTTCCCTAACTCGCTTTTCTCGGGATCTTTGAGATAGAGTTTCTCTGTAACTTTGAATTTTAATTGAAAATTCATTGATATTAATCTAAATTTTTTGACTATTCAAAATTATAAAATGATTCAGAATAATAGTATTACTATACATTAAAATAGTATTAAAATGTGATTAGAAAATTGTACCAAAAATTAGATTTCAATGATAAAATTATAGTCAACCCGTTGTGCATTTAGCATAAATTAATTTTTATTTTGTTTAAACTTCTTTTGAATATAAAGAAATTAAGATATTGTATCATTGTAAAAGAAGTGATTTTAGAGGTAATTCTGGTTGCCAATCCTTCAAAAGTTTTTGCTAAATTGATGTGTAGTAAAAATTGCCCGCTCAGTTGTGAAATAGCTGTTTCAATTCGTTTTCTAATTTTAGATTTTACTTTCGAAAACGACACAAATTCATGTTGATTTTTTCGCATTGGAACAGAAAGTTTAATGTTTGAGTAATTGAACAGATCAACCCTTAATTTTTCGCTTATATACCCTCTGTCGCCTATAAGTAAACAGTTTTTGAAATTTTCTTTTACATCCTTCAGATAATTGATGTCATGAACATTGGCCGGAGAAAAATCGAAGGAATGAAAAACACCATTTTTGTCGCAGACAGCATGTAATTTATAACCAAAATATCGTGTTTTTTGTGCTGCACAATATCCAAATTCCGGGCGGATATTTTCTGTAGAACAAATTCCGCTGCGATTCGCTCTACTTATTTTGCAAATTTCCAATGGGGTTGAATCAACAATAAAAACGTCCGTAAAATCAGAAAACTTTGAACTCAAAACTCTGCGGATTTCTTCTAAATAAGAAAACAATTTTCGCTTTCTTCTGTTATAAACGCTTCTTTCTATTTTTTGTTCCAGTTCTGTTTTTGAAATGTATCTAAACAATTGTAGTTCAGAGTTTATCGACATATATTCTGCAGTAATATTTAATGCTACAAGTTCTAAATCAGAGAGTTTTGGAACTCTGATCTGAGGTTTAGTTTTAATATGACTGCAAGTATTTATCAATTCTTCTAAAATAATTTTGTAGTTTTGAATAAGATTGTTCATGTGTTTAAATGATTGGTAGTCAAATAAATATACGGTTTTCAAACCAAATGAACAATCTTTTATCGTTTAATTCTTAAATGCACAACAGGTTATAGTCAATCTTTTTACCATTCTCATTTTAAACTAATAAAGTGATTTAAGTCATTAAAACTTCTATAATTTTCTTTTTAGCGTTGGTCATTTTTCTTAAATTTGTAAATCTTATAAAATTTAAAAATTAATCAAAACATATTATGAATCTTCACGAGTATCAATCAAAAGAGATTTTAGCAAAATACGGGGTTAACATCCAACGTGGTTTTGTTGCAAACAATGTGGACGAAGCAGTTGCTGCTGCTGAAAAATTAACTGCTGAAACCGGCGCACAAGGATGGGTTGTAAAAGCTCAAATCCACGCAGGTGGACGTGGAAAAGGTGGTGGTGTTAAGTTCTCTCCAAATATGGATAAACTTAAAGAAAACGCTGGAAACATCATCGGGATGCAACTAGTTACACCTCAGACTTCTGCTGAAGGTAAATTGGTAAATTCTGTTTTGGTAGCTGAAGACGTATATTATCCAGGTGAGTCAGAAACTAAAGAATTTTACGTTTCTATCCTTTTGGACAGAGCTCTTGGGAAAAACACTGTTGTTTATTCTACTGAAGGTGGAATGGACATCGAGCATGTTGCTGAAGTTACACCTCACTTGATTCACAAAGAAGTGATTGATGCAGCTTACGGACTACAAGGTTTCCAAGCTAGAAAAATTGCTTTCAACCTAGGTCTTTCTGGTAACGCTTTCAAAGAATTTACAAAATTCATCACGTCTCTTTACAATGCTTACATCGGTATTGATGCTTCTCTTTTCGAGATCAACCCGGTTTTGAAAACTTCTGATGACAAAATCATCGCTGTAGATGCTAAAGTAACGCTTGATGACAACGCACTTTATAGACATAAAGACCTTGCTGAACTTAGAGATAAGAGAGAGGAAGATCCAATGGATGTAGAAGCTGGTGAAGCTGGTCTTAACTTCGTGAAACTAGACGGAAACGTTGCTTGTATGGTAAACGGAGCTGGTCTTGCAATGGCAACTATGGATATCATCAAGTTGTCTGGTGGTAACCCTGCAAACTTCCTAGACGTGGGTGGAACAGCTGATGCTGCGAGAGTTCAAACAGCTTTCGGAATCATCTTGAGAGACCCGAACGTAAAAGCTATCTTAATTAACATCTTCGGAGGAATCGTAAGATGCGATAGAGTTGCTCAAGGTGTTGTTGATGCTTATAACGCAATGGGAAGCCTACCTGTTCCATTAATCGTAAGATTGCAAGGAACTAACGCTGTTGAAGCTAAGCAATTAATTGACGATGCTGGATTACCAATCCACTCTGCAATTACTCTTGAAGAAGCTGCAAACAAAGTAAAAGAAGTTTTGGCTTAAGCTAAAATTTTCAAATAAATAAAGAAACCGTTTCATTTTTGGAACGGTTTTTTAATGCATTGATTTAAAATAAATTGATGAATAAAATTTACATTCCCAATCCTTGCTCGGAAAACTGGAACGAGATGTCGCCTGAAGAAAAAGGGAGATTCTGTTCCGTTTGTAGCAAGTGTGTGATTGATTTCACTGAAAAAAACTCTCAGGAAATTCAAGAAATTATCGAAGAAAAATCTGATGATACAATTTGTGGAAGATTTTATAATCATCAATTGAATATTATTGATTCGAAATCGGGGAAGATTAAAGAAAAGCTTTTTCGTCATGTTCCTTTAAGTCTTCAAAATAGCAGATTATCGCTAGGATTATTATCATTAATCTTATTCTTAATAGGTTGTTCGAAGTCTGAAAAGGAAAATTGTGTTGCAACAACCGGACTTGTCGATATTATAGAAGAGGACACAATACCAAAAAATGAAGATTTTATAATGGGAGAATATATTGCCGTTGATGATTCTGTTGCAACAATTCATAAAGAAAAAGATTCTATTAATTTTAATAAAAACAAAAAACTCAAGAAGTAATTCCTGAGTTTTATTTTTATGCTGTTGTATTAGTGATATTAATACTTGTAGGCGTCACGAGTTCAATATTCTCTTTGACAAGTCTTTCATTGATTTTCATAATAGCATCACTTTTCACATTGGTAAAATTGCCACCAATTTCTAACCAAAACTTAACCTGCATTGTAAACAAACCTTGTTTCACATTAGTAAAAATAACATCTATTGAATCTGCTTTGTCAATGTGTTCCAATGTTTTTATTTCATCCAGAACCGCTTGTTTAGCTTTAGTGATATCTTCTCCTACAGGAATTTCGAAATCCAGAATAATCCTACGTTGTGGCGATGCCGTAATATTGAAAAATGGAGAATTGAAAATCACCTGATTGGGAATATAAACTTTTTTGCCGTCATCAGTAATTAATTTAGTCGTCAACAATCCAATATCCTGAACTGTTCCTGAGTTTCCTCCAATAGTGACATAATCTCCAATTTTGAAGGCTTTATCAACATTCACCAGCATTCCTGAGAAAATACTTGAAACTAAATCTTTCAGTGCGACCCCAGCAATCACCCCGGCAACTCCCAAACTTCCTAAGAACTTCATAAAGAAACCACTGAAACCCATAATTTCTAATGCGATGAAAGTTCCCATCAGAATAATCAGAAATTTGAATACAGCGATAAGCGTTACGACAGAATCGCTTTTTGTTTTTGGAAAGAATTTGTGAAAGAGTTTCACTGACCATCGGCTGAGATACTTACTGGTTGTAAGGAAAAATAAGAAAACTAAAATCCCTACCACTAATCTTGGTGTCAATTCAGCTAAACTGATGTACCATCTTTCTAAAACCTTATAAATCGTGTTTATATATTCCATAATTAATATTAATAAAAAAAACCGACAAAAGCCGGTTTAATTATATTTTTAACTTATAATTATTTTACTTCGTTAGCAATTCTTTTAGCATGAGAAGTTGGTAAATAGATACTGAAACCTACATTGAAAGTTATGTTAGAGTTATATGGTGTATTTCCAAAACCTGCCTCACCATTATATTTTACTAAGCCTTCTACACCGATATTTGGTGTAATGAAATAAGAATATCCTGGACCAATACCATATACAAAACCTGTTGTTGAGTTTCCATTTTCTATAGAAGTTCCACCTATCCCAGCATTGCCTTCAAAAAACCAACGTCCGTGATTTAATAAATTGTCAACACCCGCTTCTCCAGGAGAAATATAGTAACGCCCTAAAGCACCCACACCATACTTAAACTGAGTAGCTTCACCTTTGCCAGTTTTTAAAAAATTCAAATTAACCATACCTCCCAATGCGACATTGTCTTTAATAAAATATGCTGCTTTTGGTTCTAATCCAATTTGATAACCTC
Organism: Epilithonimonas sp.; assembly: GCF_032055105.1. Classification (GTDB taxonomy): domain Bacteria; phylum Bacteroidota; class Bacteroidia; order Flavobacteriales; family Weeksellaceae; genus Epilithonimonas. Next base: position 27,357 of record NZ_DAMBRK010000015.1, on the reverse strand, counting down.
CACCTGTGTTAAGACCAAAATTACTAGAAATAATACTACTTCCTACCATCCAGTTGCCTTCTTGTATCTGAGCGTTTGCAGTGGAAAAAAAACCTGCGGCAATAACAAATGCTCCTAATAATAATTTTTTCATATCGTATAAATTTTTAGTTTCTTATTATCTTTTCTACAATTTACAAAGGCTGTGCCATTACTATTTTATAAAAAAAACAATTATAGAAAACATTTTTATGAAAATTGATTATCTATTTTTTTCAGCAACAAAAAAACCAATCATATTTGATTAGCTTTTCTATTCTATACTAAATACTTTATTTTTTGAATTACCTTGATTATGTATTGATTTCTAATACAAAAATCATGTTATCAAATATGTTTGAGTTTGTTTTATCTTACTTAGAATTTTCACCCCATTATTTTTAACCAAAAATCAATGTTTATCAATCTAATAAATTATCATAGTTTTTCTTCAGCAATTCCCAAATCAGCTCCTGTTTATATTTCATCACACTATCTCTCGCAGATACTTGAAGCTTATTATAGATTTCAGGATCTAAACATCGCTTCATAGCTTCTTGTAAATCATGAGATTCTTTGGCTTGAAAAATCAGTCCATTCTGTTGATGAGCAACAATCTCATTACACCCATTGATATTTGATACCAATGTAGGCAAACCCATTGCTAAAGCCTGCAATACAACGTTTGGAAAACCTTCTCTATAACTTGGAAATGCTAATGCATTACTCATTGCGAAATAAGGTCTTACATCTTTCCGGAATCCCACAGATACAATCCCTGGATTATTTTCTATCTCATCCAAAACCTCTTGAGATAAAGGATCTAAATCTTGCTCCAAAGGACCTACCAGCAAAAGTTTGAGGGTTGGAGTATTTGAGATTTGGAGGGATTTGAAAGCAGAAACCAACTCATTGATTCCCTTATCCTTTACCAATCTGCCTACAAAAATGAAGACAAAATCATCTTTTGAAATATTGAGTTCTTGTCTAAGTCTAAAACTATCATCATCTGAAAACAGAGAAGAATCAAAATAGTTGACATCAATGCCATTTGTACTACCATTGCCAATGACTTTCAATTGATCCACTTTGCCTAGTTTTTCTTTTAAAATGAAGTCATATAAACCTTTGGAATTAGGATAGACATTTGTAGCGCAAGCGTAGGTCAGTTTTTCTACTTGGTTTAGAACTTTTCTTTTGATACCCGTTGTCTCCATAAGCGGCAAACCTGCTACTGTATGCAATCTCACTTTTACACCAGCTAGTTTTGCTGCTAACATGCCAATAAGCCCAGCTTTTGGTGTGTGCGAATGCACTATCTCCGGTTTTTCTTTTTTCAGGTAAGTATACATATCCCATAAAGATTTCAGATCTTTTAGAGGTGTCATCTTACGTGTCATTTCTATAGTATGGGTTTTGACCCCAAGTTCCTTGCCTACTCTATCTAGATTTTCTTTATCCGCTGAAATAGCCGTCACATCATAATATTGGTTCATAAACGTCAGTTGTTTTCCCAATAATTTTTCTAGAGAAATTGGAACCGTTGTAATACGGAAGAGCTTTGCCATCTGGATGTCGTTTTTTTGCAAAGATAGGAAAAGAGAGGAAGGTTTGGCATCTAGAAAATAAGAGACTGAGTGCTTTGAGAATACAAAAAAGAGTGTTCTAAAACTTGAATTTTTATGGTTGTAAAATTATACTTTGTAGGCATTTCCAGACTGTTTGATAATCTGTATTACTACTAGTAACAAAAAAGGTAAATACATCATTTTCGTGCGTACAAAGATCCCTAGACAAGAATAGCGATGGATGAAAAACAAGGATGAAACCACGAAAAACAATAAAGCTACTCTTGCAAAAGTATCCAGCTTGATTGTCTTGTATCTCACTATGTAAACAATTACAGCCGAAAGGATTAGCAGCAAGGTTAAGACATTTTCTACACTCAAAACCAATGAAAAAAAAGAGTTAACATCAAAGAACAATGGTCGAAAATTGAGTGCAAATATTCTCTCTATCCAATTATAATCTATCATCGGCACATAAGAATTGGCTCTTTTGAAGGCGATTAAAGAAGCATTATTTCGTTCTAAGATATAGGCTAAATCAAAAGGATTGCGATTGAGCAATTGCATGGTCATGAGATACAACCCCAACGAACATACCGCTAAGCCAATAGCAATTCCTATTTTTTTGCGTGTTAATTGGCTATCTTTTATCAATAGTGTGATTCCGATAGCCAGTAATAAAAATAATGCAACATGCGGCCGGATGAGAATCAGTAATATCCAGCCTACAGAGTATTTGAAATTGGTGTATTGCTTTTCTGTTTGCTTGATGATGATCCAAGTAATGGCGAGGAAAACAAGAGGTTCTTTTCCTATAATAGCTGTCCAAAAATGGAGATTAGGTAACAAAAAAACGCCCATCAATGCGTATTTGAAAATATTATGTTGCGGATTAACATAGCTCTGAGCAAATCTGTATAATTCTAAAATTGCATAGTATCCAATGAGACTGTACATCAAAAATCCCATCCAAAAAGGTAGGTTTAGTAGTTTTACAAAGGGATAATTGATCAATTTAATGACATCGGTTCCTATACTGAAGAAGTCGATCCAATTTCCTTCAAAATGCCAATATCTATACGCATCGCTTGGATTTGCGAGATTGTATTGCCAAGCTATGAAGGCAAAAGCGGAATGGTAAAGCAATAAAAAAACAGGGAATAGCCACTTTCTGCTTTTCATATTTTGAATTAGTATCTGTTTAAATTTTATTCCAAATCAAAATCTTATGGAATTTTTCTTCACCCCAACCCTAAAGGGAGGAAAAATCCCTCCAAAATTAAACAAAATCACTGCCTTTAACTATAAAATCTGCATCCAACCCAGCTTTGATTGTCCATTTGAAATCGAAATTAAATGCAACCAGTTGTTGAGATTGAATTCGTCTACTGCGATATTTTTTTTAGGAATGACAAAAATAGTGTTAAAAATTAACAAATAAGGTTTATAAAATTAGATGCTTCGAGAGCCTCAGCATGACAGTGGTAGATGAGAGAGAGTGAGTTAGAGAGTTGGAGAATTGGAGAGTGAGAGGATGGCGGTGTTAAAGTCTGTATTACTTGGTTTTAAGGTTTTGCTTTTCGAAGAGGTTTCTTAGCACGTGATTTATAAAGGGTTTTCGGTTGTCTGAATGTTTGTTGCTGATAAGAAAACACCCATAACATAAAAATAATGAGTCCTGGTAGAAACATATTTCTCATGCGGATCATAATCCCAACATTACCTAAAGATTGAGAAAATGCAAGCGTCCCAATTATAAGAAATATAACCAGACCTTTGATTACAAATGGTGCTGCTTTGAAAGCCAATATCGGACTAGACCTCATTGCCTTTACAAAAACGATTACAATTACCAGATTTTCCAAAGACGCTATCAAGCCATTGAGATTTCTAGCATCAAAGAAAAATGGTCTAAACCAGAAAGTTAATACTTTGAGAGGGAATGGATAAGAAGAAATATCAATTGCGGAGCCTGTATGCCCCCTGCTCAAAGCTGCTGCTTTATTTGTTGCAAATTTATCAAAACCTTCAACAGAAGCTTCTTCAATTTTGGCAAACTCCATCACGCTGGGTAAAATGGTGAGTCCTATCCCAATCATGATAGCAGAGAATAATATTCTTTGTCCTGCAGAGACTTTTCCACCCAAGACGTAAGCCAAGCCAAATCCTACCATCAAAAACAGGGTAATATGTGGTCTGATAGCCAACGATAACAATACAGCTATTATTAATAATGGTATCCTTTGAAAGGGTTTCATCACCCCGTAGGTAAACATTGCTATGCACAAAAACAAAATAGTATCCTTGCCTACGCCTGCACTCCAAAAATGAAGATTTGGGAGAAAGAAGATTAATGGGAATACGACGTAACCGTTGATGATTGTGTTGTAAGGAACGGTTCGTACTGCAATCAGAAAAAAGTAGGTGATCCCCATAAAGCCCAAGAGGCTATAAAACATAGTATTGGACAAGAATGACATACCCAACACATTGACAGGTATGTAATTGAGCGCCCGCATAAACTCGGTCCCCTCTCCACCTCTTAAATCTTTCACAAACTGAAGATAATCCATATTTTTCCCCGCTGTCCAATACCCCCATGCATCTCCACCTCCATTGTTTGTAGTGAAAAAATATGCGATACCCAATACAAAGTGAAATAGTGCCAATCTATTAAGAATAGGCAAATAGGCTTGTTCCTTGTCTTCCAAAAGTAGTTTTGGAAAGTGGGTTGCCAACAGAATAAAAATCGGAATGTAAATAATATCTAAAATCATTCCTTCAATATTTTAATCCAACGCTTTGCCGTCACCTGAATACAGTATTTTTCTTCCACCAGTTGTCTAGCACTTTTTCCCAATTGCCTTCTTGCTGAGTCATTGTTTTTCAAAAACTGTATTTTTTCTATCCAGTCTTCTTTAGTTTTTGCAATGAAACCTGTTTCGTTATCTACGCAGACATCTTTATTCATTCCGACTTCCGATGCTACTCCAGGAATACCACAAGCCGCATACTGAATCAGCTTATAGGCACATTTTCCTTTTTCCCATTCAGAATTCTGAAGCGGCATTATCCCCACATCCATTTTAAGGATTTCTGAGACTTCAGTATCTTCTGTCCATTGGATATAATTTACGTTATTTCCTAGATCCACATCCTCTGTGATTCCAACAATATGAAAGTTAATTTCAGGATCTAGTTTCTGCAATTCTTTGATCCAGTCTTTGCAAGGCAACAGATGTTTTTCGAATGTTGTTTTTGTACCAATCCAGCCGACTATGAATTTTGTATGATCTCTTGATACATTTGTTTCCCCAGCCCTAAAGGGTGGAAGCTCTAGACCAGTATTTTTTGATGAATATCTTTTGATATCGATGACGGTAGGGATTATTTCTATGTTTTTTGCACCAGCTTTTTGGGCATAATCTGCAAGATATCTGTTACCTGCTACCACGGTTCCGCTGTAGCGCATGACTTTGGCAATTTTACTCCCTAGAAATTTTTTAATAATGGGATTGGAACTTTTATCATAATTATGAAAAATCGCATCATCATAATCTACAACGTATTTTATTCCTAAAATCATTAGAATCCATTCTGCAAATGCTGGAAGAAAAGGAAAAATCTCTTTTTCGATAACGATTTTATCGTAGTTGAAAATCGTAAAAAAAACAAAGAAACGAAATAAATAGGACTTTAGAACTGTGTTGATGTTCTTTTTCCCAGCATAAAAATCCTTGAGATAAGCCTCGTCAAAAAAAGGTTTCACCGTAATTTTCATCCCTTCTTTTTCCAGATATGGGAAATACTGATAGCTCCGCATTCTGCTGCTACCAGCCATTCTGGTATACTTTGTAAGGTAGAGGATTTTCATATTTGGTTGATGGTTGATAGTTGTTAGTTACTCTATTGATTATATTAATGTATGATTCTGCGGCGGCTTCCAAAGAGAAAAACTCTTGAGCTTTTGTTGCCAAGTTTTTTTTATCGGCCAATACAACTTTTTTCAAAAAGTCGGTTATTTTATCTTTCTGCTTCTCTAATTTGGATGAATGGTCATAAAGATAGCATTCTTGGAAATTTTTCAAAATATCATCTGTATCTCCAATCCCTTTGCTGGCGATAACGGGCAGCCCGCACAAGAGGTATTCTCCCAACTTAATTGGAGCCACACCTTGCATGCTAAAAGTTGGTTGTCGCAAAGCAAACGCCACATCTGCTGCGTTGAGATAGAAAGGAACCTCATCTGATTTTACCGATTTCAAAATGATATTGGGCAACAGTTCTTCTGGGATATTTTGTTCAGCAAATTCTGTATTACCCGTCAGAATAAGAAATTTGGAAATTTTAGTCATCTTGTGATGATTAAAAATAACTAGCATCTCTGGAAGACAATATTGAGGTCCCAAAGAACCTGCATAGACGAATAAAAACTCGTCCCCTAATCCCAATTCTTTACGAGCCAGAACTCTAAAATCATGATTTAATTTAAAAAGATTCTTATCTCGTCCATTATAGACTACAGAAAATTTTTCTCTGTTCTTTTCTCCAATATTATTGATGTGAACATCTATTGCTTTTTGAGATCTTGTGATAACTGCGTCTGCATTTTTCAGTATTTTGGTTTCCGCAGATTTCATCAATTTGTATTGAACGGAATCTTTTTTGAGACCCGCAAAATCTATGCGTTCCTCGATGGGAAGTCCGTCGGCATCGAAGATAAGTTTTACTTCCCCCTTCAATCCCCTAAAGGGGACTTTTTTGCTACCAAAAATTTGATTTATCATCATTGCCGGGAAAGTACTTCTAGGCATTACGATGTCTATCTTATTTTCTTTGATGTATTTTTTGATTTTATTTGAAGATGTAAAAACCGTCAACAAACTTCCTACAGACACATTGGGTTTTCTAATGATTGGTAAAGCAGAATAACTGATTCCCATTTTTTCCGCTACATTTCTGGTATGACTGATTTTATTCTCATCTGCCCAAGTGAATTGTAACACGTAAAATTTCACATCATTATTCTTGGCAATTTCTTGAAAAATAGGCATAAACAGACCTTCCATATAGGAAGTCTGTGGACCGTCCCAAGTGATGAAGAGGAGTTTTTTTTTAGTCATCAATATTTTTCATTTTTAATAGTTCTCCATACAACTTGATTACGTCACCAACATACCGCTCTTCGGTGTAATGATTTATAGCTCTATCATATCCATTCGACGCAAACTTCTCTAGTAGCTCTATCTCACCATACATTTTTTTTATTGCATTTGAGATTTCTTTTGGTTGATTAGGTTTTACTAAAATACCAGTTTCTCCATCTACCACTATATTCTGTAAACCTCCAACTCGTGTCGCAATTACAGGCAATTGATGCAACATGGCTTCCGCAGCAACTAAGCCAAACCCTTCTCTTTGCGAAGCTATACAAAACACATTCATTAGTTTATAAAACGGTGCTGTATCAAATTGGTAACCTACAAAAATCACTTGATTATCTAAACCTAAATTAGTTACTTCTTGTCGAATCATTTCTTCATCGGGTCCACTTCCAACAATTAAAAGTTTAATATTAGGCTGATTCAACAAAGATAATGCTTCGATGATATCTGTAAATTTTTTATGATCATTAAATAATCTACCAACAGTACCTATTATAAAATCATTTTCTTTGATCCCTAACTGACTTTTTAATGACTGAATTTCTTCATCCGAAACGATTCTAGGAATTTCGACTCCATTGTTAATGGTTATTATTTTCCGTGGAGAAACTTTTGCTGTGTTTTTAAGATAATCTGCCACATTAGGAGCAATGGCAATAAATCTATCTGCCACAAAAGAAAACACACGAAGTAGAAAATCTGCTTTTTTGCTCCTATTTTGAGGATCTGATGTTTCTTCTAATATAACAATAGGAACTTTTTTTATAAAGCCATTAACTGCCGCCATGGTTACTCCTTCGAAAACAGCACCATGGATAATATGTGGTTTGTAGTCTTCTATTATTTTTTGAATCTTTTTATGCTTTTCCCAATGAAAAGGCCCTTTAAAGTCACCAATTTCTATAATTTCTACCCCATTTTCTTCTATTTTTTCCGCAATCTGACCTTGTTTAAAAGTTCCTACCAATTTCATTTGAAACTTGGTATTTTTAAATGCTTTTGCCAAAGAAAGTCGTCGTCGTTCTACGCCACCACCAGTAACTGTTGACATTATGTGTAATACTCTAATCATGGCGTAGTCTGTTATAAAATCCTTCTAAATTATGAATATACTTTTCTACTGTAAAGTTGTCGCTCACTTTATGATATCCATTCAGTCCGATTTGGGTAAGAAAAGTATCATCCATAGCAAAAATATTATTTAGCTTGGTCGATAATTCATTAATATCTTGAGGATTGAATAACCAACCGTTTTCTCCATCTTCTACAAATTCTGGAATTCCTCCAACATTAGAACATAAAACTGGAGTTTTTAAAAACATCGCTTCTGCAGTTGCAATTCCAAAACCCTCAGAAAATGATGGCAAAACAAACAAATCAGCATTGGAAAGGTATTTTGAAGGTTCGGAGGAAAAACCTGTAAAAGTGATTTTGGATTCTATCTGAAGTTGGGAAGTAAGTTGTTCCAAATTATTTCGCTCTCTACCATCACCAACAATCGTAAGATGTGCATTGATATTGTTAGAATCTGCAAATGCTTTAATTAAACTAGCAACATTTTTCACTGTTTCTAATCTTCCTACATAAACGATATTGAATGTAACCTTGTCAGGGTTTGAGACCCTGACAAGGTTTTTTTTCGAAACACTGACAGGATTATAAATCACAATGCCTTTCTTTTGAGGTATTTCTCCTGTTTTGACCAAATGATCTACTACCGATTGCGAAACGCCAATGACTTTATCAGCTAGTTTATACACCCATCGGAAAACTTTTTGTGCAACTGAAGAATGGTTAGGAATTCCTATTTCTTCTGCTATAATGGTTTTGACACCGGCTAATTTTGCTGCTATAATCCCATGAAAATTAGCTTCTGCCGCTGCTGTGTGTACAATATCTGGTTTTGTTTTTTTTATCAATTTGTAAACACTCCATATATTCGAAATGTTTTTAATAGAAAAATTTTGATTGAGGATATGAACTTCGAATCCTCTTTTTTTCAGCGTTTCTTCCGCATGACCACCAAAACCTATTGCAGCAAAAATATATTGATGCTGTAGCAATTCTGGTTTTTCGGTAAAACTGAGATATTGTTTTTCCTGTCCTCCAAAATTGAGAAGAGTTGTTAAACGCAGAATTTTCATTTATTTTTGTAATAATCTTATTATGATTTTTAGTGAATTTTTCAAACTCAAATACTGATAATTATTCCTTACAAATCTAAATCTTTTACTTTTTTCCGGATTAATCTTAAAATATGCATATATAATCTGATAATTAAGGTGATCTTTACTTAGTTTTAATTGATTATTAAATTTTCGGTTGGTTAATTCATCAAAACTTTCTATTGTTTCTATTTTATATTGATAGTTTTTCCATTTGTTTTCAAATAGATTATTTTTCGCTGACCAATTTTCTAAAGTGGTTCTATAAACAGACATCTTTTCGCTAGAATATCCAATTTTACCATTTAATAAACCTGTTAATATTAAGGGAGAATCTGTGACGTTAAATAATTTAAAATACTCTGGAAAGGGTTGAAGATATTCAGCTTTAAAAAATGCTGAAGAAGTTGGAAATGCTCCACCCAGCCTCTTAAAAAGTATTTTATTATTAGCTTCTGAAAGATGTGTATGTTTATCCAGATCAACAATATCTACAAATCTATTTTCTTTTTCTATAAAATTTTTGGCATTATGGAAACAGAAAGAGAAGTCTTTATTTTCTTCTAAAAATTGAAGCTGCTTAGATAGTTTTAAAGAATCTATCCAATAATCATCACCATCACAAATAGCAATATATTTTCCTCTTGCTTGTTGTAATGCCCAAATAAAATTAGGCATCATTCCTAAATTTTCACTATGATAAGTATAATTAATTACAAAATTCTCTGGAACATTTTTTATAAGATTTTCAATTATATTATGCGAATTATCAGATGAATTATCGTTAGAAATAATAAAATCAATGGTACAGTCTACTTTTTGTAGAAGAATACTCTGTATCGCTTCTTCAATATAATTTTCATGATTATAGGTAATCATTACAACACTAATTGTTTCCATAGATTTATAATTATTAATTTATAGGTTTTTTATTTATCGTATAAGAAAACATCAAAATCTGTTGGGTAATTTGATAATTAATTAAAAAACATAGTTTGATGAAAAAACCTTTTTCAATAATATTTTTTTGATTTTCCCTAAAGATTTGAATATGTAATTATTTTTTAAAAAATTTCAGGAATCAAGTCATAACTATTTGAAAACATTTCATAACTTTTGTATAAATTCTCTCTATGTTTCAAATCAGAACTGTTATCACAAACGCCAATATTTACAAGAAATACCGATACTGTAGATGCTATTGCTTTGCTATGCAGCTAAAATATTGTTTTTATTGATTTCCAATATTGAAAAGTAAAGTAAGTCATATGATTTTAGAAGATCGATAAGAGCTTCTGAAGGTTTTAATTCTTTTCATTGATAAAATTGGGTAAAACAACAATTCCAACCCACTCTTTATGTTACCTTTAAAAAACTGTTGCCCAGCATATTTGTATAGTATGCTTACGGACTTTTTAAATGAAACATTTATGTTCATCATTATTTCAACTTTCTTTATTGATATTATTCTTTTTTCAAATTCTGGACTCATTTTACCCCCACGTTCTTCTCTAAGATGGTGAATATATACATCTGGAACAATTATACATTTTTTTTTATGATACCTAATTCTAGATAAAAAATTAGAATCCTCTCCATAATGATAAAAAGCAGAAGAAAACAGTCCTCCTAACTCATTTACAACTTCAACTTTTATTAGCCAAGCAGCCGCATTAACAAAACCAATCTCATAATAGCTACGTCTCTTCTTTAAAGATAAATCAGAAATATAATTAGGACAAGATGCCGCAGTAATATATTGTTCAAATTTTTTATCTAGTCTAGTTCCGTGATCATTGAGATGCATTGGTGAAGCAACTCCAACAACATGATCATTGTCCATAATCCTTATTAAATTACAAATAGATTCTGGATAGCTAATTGTATCCTGATTGAGAAGGTAAATAAATTCTGCTCCGTTTTCAAAAGCCAAATTATAACCTAAATTATTTGCTCCTCCAAAACCAAGGTTTTTTTTACTAGCAATTAGCCTAACATCCGGAAACTCATCCTGTATAATTTTGACTGTTTCATCTGAAGAATTATTATCTACAATCACAATCTCCAATTGTATTTGAGTTTCATTTATAGTAGAGAGGCATTCTCTAATCCATTTTTCACCATTATAAGTTACGATGATACAAAATACTTTACGCATATTTATATAATTTCCTATAAATCAACTCAATCAATCTTACTTTTCTATATTTTAATAATGTATAAAACACTTTACCTTTAAAACCCGAAGTTTTGAATATTAAGAGATAATTTTCTCGAAACTCAAAAAAAATAGTTTTAAGATTTTCCACTCTCTTTTCTTTCTCATCACAATTAGTAAAAACAGACCTTAATAGCTTCCCTAGTGGGTATCTTAAATTTGTAGAAATTATATGAATTCTAAGATCCATTTTTTTTAATCGATATAAAAGCTTAGTAGCAAGAAAAAAAGCTCTATCAAAACCCAACACTTTTGTACTTAAGCTATTAGGTACTTTATTATAATGGTAGTTATTACCATACAAATAAAGCACTAAATTACAATGAATTAAATAATCAAGTACAAACAAAGTATCTTCTCCATATGATAAATCTACAGAAAAAGTCACTTTTTTTTCTTTTAAAATATTATTGGAAAAAAATTTACAAACCGGACCCAAGGGATAAAGATGAAATTGATTTACAAATTCGTTTTTTAAAATAACTTTATTAGAATCATTTTGTTTACCATTTAACCGATTAATAAATCCTTGTACTACAAAATCACAGCTATTAGATTTAACTCCCGAAACAAAATCTTGGAGATAATGATTGTTCACTGTATCATCTGAGTCAATAAAACAGACCCACATCCCCTGCGACTCTTTGATACCATGATTTCGTGCTGTACTCACACCACCATTTATCTTATGAAAAACCTTTATTCTATTATCCTTTTTTGCATATTCATCACAAATTTCTCCACTACTATCTGTAGATCCATCATTAATAAGTAAAACCTCAAAGTCGGTAAATGTTTGCTGCAAAACTGAATTCAAGCATTCATGCAAATACTTTTCAACATTGTACACAGGAATGATTACTGATATTTTAGGAAAATTTTTCGAATTCATTTTTAAGCTTAAATGGAGCTACACTCAATAAGTTTTTTTGAAGCTTCTCAATCACATTTTTTTTTGGCAAAACCTCATTTTTATAATTAGAATCAATTTGTCTAAATATGGTTTCTATATTTATGTTTTCTATTGATGTAATTTCTATAGTTTCATATTCAGTTAAATCTACTGATGAAAAATATTCTTTAAATTTAATATTATCTCCATACAATCTTTCTTTTGTTTCTGTAAAATATGCCCACAATGAAGGAACCTTATAGCTATGTGAAACAATGATACCATGTAACGAAGTTGACAATGTTAATTCACAAGAAACTATTAAATCAATAATATCCTCAATATCATCTAATAAATTAATAACTAAAATTTCATCTGAAACTCTACTTTTGATATCATCATAATGTGCGTAATGCGGAATAATTCCAAGTTTATACTTTTTTTCTAATTTTGGAATATAAACCATTGGGAGCAAAACTGCAGGATCTCCAATAATACTCGGCACTGTATATCCCAATTCTTTTAGTTTCTCTTGGGTGTATTTTCCTCGCACCGCTAAAAAATTAGCATTTTTGAAAGCGTGTCTTTTTGCAATTGTACCAGAACCCCAGACTGTACAATTAGAATAATTATTAAATTGTAGTACACTTCCTATGGATAAGAGAATATCAGGTTTACTAAAAAAATTAAAATTAAGATACTGAAAAAAACATTTGATTGACAATCTATTCTTAAGTAATTCCTTTAATAGAATTATAAAAGCATTCCATTTTTTATCATTAAGTAACTTAATGTTGGTATACTCAATTTTTTGGTCTGAAAGTCTACTTATGATATATGGATTCAATTCATCTCCAAAATTACCTTTTCCTTTGGGATGTTTATACCAAAAAAGTTTAATTGTTTTCATTAATTTCACCACGCTTTTCCTAGATTTGACCGTAAATTATACTATTTAATAATATTTTTTTATTCGTTTCAATTTTTTGTACCAATCATCCTCTCCATTTGTAATGCTGCTATAATGTTTTATATGCATTTGCCACTTTTTCATCTAGTCCATTTAAAGACCTCAAGAATCAAATATTACGTTATATTCAAATTCATCATTAAAAATAAATTTCATCAATATTATTTCACCAATTTCAAAAGTAAATCTCTGTCATCGGCTATGCTTTTCATTTTTTAATGAATTTTAAATTAAAATAATTTTTAATAAATTTCTTTTCGTGTTTGTTAATTCCAAACAGAACAATAACTAAGGATGTAGATATAACATTAATGATTCCAAATATTATTAGTGAGATAATGGTGTTGGCTGCTCCATAATAATAGTATAATGTATAATTTGCAAGAAAAACTATTGTTGTACAAACCAATATTTTTATAAAAACATCTTTGATAAAATCTTTCACATTAAGACTTATCATATTCTGCAAAAAGTAGATACGAAACACCAACGCTCCAAAATTTAAAATACTTATTATAATAAATATCAGATTAGGGTTTTTATAAATTTTCAAAGCAAAATATGATAATGGTAAGCTTAAAAAAATTGTAATACTAATAATAATCTGATACCACTTAATTTTTCCGCTTGCACGAGCAGCTGTCATTAGCGGGTTAGAAATTGCATCTAGTAAAACTCCTACAAGTGAAATACAGATAAAAGTATTGGTGTAAGGTGGAACTTTTTTAATCCATATTTCCAGTATATAATCGATATTATAAACCATTGGAACACTCATAATTAGCATCAGAAAATATGATAATTTTGAACTTTCCTTCATTAAAAAAATTGATTTCTCAAATTCTCTATTAGCATATGTTTTTATGATTTGGGGATTTACAGCAACTTGAAAATTAGAAACAAAACTATTGATAACTCCTTGAAATTGGGTACTAACTCCATAGGCAGCATTCAGTACTGGTCCAAAAAAAAGATTCAATAGCATGTTATTCCCTTGTCCCCTTGCAACTGTTGCAACGTTACCAAATATATTCCAGCCTGTAAAAGATAAAATTTCTTTAAAATAACTTTTATCAAAATAAAATTCATAGTTACTCTCGGGAAAATTTCTACGAGAATATATCCTATACACCATCCTAATTACAAAAGAAGATACAAATAACAACGTAGAATATAATACCAACTTATCATGTTGGACACAAACTAGAAAATAGAGAATAGCAAGTTTAAATGCAATTTCTAGAAAACTGATGTATGCATAAACATTAAAGCGTTCGTGCGCTGTGATCAAAGCATTGTAAGGAACTTGAACAATTCCTAAAAACGAAGACACAACAGAAAATTGAAATACAATATTAACCGCCATCATTCTCTCCGAAGGAACATTAAGTTTATAATTGATGTACCAAAGCCCAAAGGTTTCCAATACCAAAACTATGAGGATTGCAATCGCGAAATGAATGGTTACTGTTGTACTAAAAGTTTTACGAAGTTGTTCAAAATCATTTTTCCCCAAATCAAAAGATAGAAATCTCTGTGTTGCAGAGGACATCGAAGCATTCAAAAATCCAAACATGGATACGAATCCGCCGACAACATTATAGATTCCATAATCTGTAATCCCTAGAGTATTGAGAACGATCCCAGCTGTAAATAAACCTACTCCCATATTGATGAACATACGGAAATAAAGAATTAAAGAATTTTTGGCAATATTTTTTGTAGAAGACATCAGAAAAACTTTTTTATACCTTGTTTCCCTAAAGTAGAATAATACCCATACCCATACTTATTCCCATAACGGCTATTCTCTGGCTTCACATTATTCAGTACAAATGACATGTTCGTGACATCATGTGTTGTTTGGAGCTCATCGATAAAGTCTAACATTTGAACCTCGGTGTAGTTGGCCTTAACCACATATAAGATAGCATCCGCAATATCCATCAAGTGCAATGTATCACTTACCAACATCACGGGAGCTGAGTCTATAACAATATATCTGTATCGCTCCCTGAGTAGCTCAATCATTGCATCGAATTTATCCATCTCTAGCAAATCATTGGGGTTGGGTGCCAATGCGCCGCTAAAAAGAACATCCACATTATCATGTATCTTAGAAGGTATAACATAACTATCTGGCTGAACATCATCTGACACCAAATAATCTGTCAATCCCTTTTCTTTGATTGGAACGAACCTATGCAATTGTGGGTTCCTGATATCCGCGCCAATAAGCAACACTTTCGCATTCCCTGCCAGGCTCATTGCGGTGTTAAAAGCTATAGTAGTCTTCCCTTCTCCTTTGATGGAAGATGTAATGAGTATCACATCGCTTTCTTTTTTATTCTTTTTTGCTTTCAGAATAAATTTGAGATTGGATGTCAAAATACGAAAGGACTCTGAAAAGACAGAAAAATCATTGGCTAAAACCAAATGGGATTCTTTTTCGCACTCAGGAATCTCTGCAATAATCAAAGCATCGGGAAGCTGTGACTGTATCTGTTGCTTTGTATGAACCTTACTATCCGAAGCATATTTTATAAACAATATAACCAGAGGTAATAGCAAGCCTGCCAGTAATGCTCCTAAAGTAATCTTCTGCCTATCTGGTTTTACAATACCAACGGTATAAGCTGGATTGATAACTTTTGCAATAGGTGCTGTTACCGCTAATGTGATCGCATTCTCTTCTCTTTTTTGTAAAAGATAAAGATATAGTTGCTCTTTAAGGTTTTGCTGACGCTCTATCCCTCTATATACTTTTTCCTGTGTAGGATAATTATAAATTTTTGAACGATTTGTATCAAGTTGATTTTGTACTTGTGCAATCTGAAGTTGCAAAGTACTTTTTGACTCTTTGAGGTTATCCCGAATAAGATCTCGCATCTCTGCAATATCTCTATTGAGCTGGATAACAGATGGGTTTTGAGTGGTTGCCTGCTTCAAAGTCTTGTTCTTTGTCAGCAACATCTCATTATATTTTGCAATATAGCCTTCGGTTACTGAGGACAATCCCATATTAGACGGCAGCAAACGTTCTGCCGCTGTAAACGCATATATAGAATTAACCAAATCCAATTGTGTTGCAAGGGTAACAATCTGGTTTGTATTGGTATTGGCATTATTGACAGCCAAAGCTGCTTGTGTATCAAGATCAGTAATCTGATTTTTACGTTTGAAGCTTTCTTTTTCGCCTTCGATGCCAGAAAGATCTTCTGATATGATCTCTAACCTACCATTAATAAAATCTTGGGTATTTTGTGCCTCTAAATTACGGTCTTTGACGCCTTCTTCTTTGTAATGTTCTGTAATGCTATTCAGTATACTCTCAGACTTACTCGGAATAGCTCCTATTAAACTTAGCTCCATCATCAAGCCCTTATCAGGCGGTAAGGAAACGATTACAGAACTCTCTAATGATGATACTAAATTGGATGTGCTTCTAAATACAACCTTTACTGGCGCAAAAGACTTTACCCCTTGTTTCAAATTCATTACAAACTTACCAAAAGGCAGCTGAGCAATCTCTCCTAAACGAAATGTGTCTTTTCCCTTGAGCAAAGGGCCTTCTGAAAGTTTGTACGTGTTGTTACCATTGGGTGTCACAACGTATGATACAGAGGTGAATCTAAGATCTGTAACTGTAATGATGTTGGCTAACAAAGGAGACGATGTATAAAGCTCGGTTTCTTTGATTGCTCCTACTCCGTAGAAACTTACATTCATATTCAGTTGTCCTACGACTTTTGCAAGTATTGGTTTGGATAGAATAGCGGATGCCTCTCCTTGAAGCTCGCTATCTCCATTGAGACCATTGCCCAAAGTTGTCAAATCACTGAGTGGAACACCTCCTTTGGTTTTAGATTGTGGAAACTGTAATGTAGTTTTCGAAAGATATTGAGGCGTAATATATCGCAAATAAACTCTAGCTCCTAAATAAAATACTATCATACTCAAAAGCATCCAATACCAATAGCGAAGATACTTTAATACCTCCTTCTTGAGATTGAGTTTCCTCTTCTTCACAGCCGGTTGGCTCTCCATTAACTCCATATAGATTATTTAGCTATTGCAATCACAAATGTTACTAGACCAATTGCTACTCCTAAAATCTGGAATAGTAATGCTCGATTGGGATTGGTAGTATTAGCCGCAATTTGCTTGTTACGATCTGGTTCTACATATAGAATATCATTCTGCTGCAGATAATAATAAGGCGAATTGACGATAGAAGCTTCTGACAAATCCAATGAGTAGGTCACATCTTTCCCCGATTCTTCTGAATATCTGATTAATTTCACCTTGGTTCGATCTGCAGAATCTCTCATATCTCCAGCTAAAGCTAAAGCTTGAAAGACATTCAATCTTTCTGTAGAACTTGTTTTTTGCCCTGGCGCACCCACATCTCCTAAAACACTGATGTTAAAATTGACATGTCTTATGGTTACAATAGGATCTGTAAGATATTGCTTGAGTCTATTATCAAATTCGGTTTTCAGTTGTTGCTTGGTCATCCCTTTGCAATACACATTGCCTAGAACCGGGAAAACAATATAACCTTCCGAGGTAACTTGATACTCATTATTCCCTAAACGCATAGACATCCCTCCAGAGCTCCCCTCTTCTCCTGTCTGCTGAATGGTAGTCTTGTTAAAAGGTTTAACCGCCAAATCATCCATAGCAGTCACAATAACCTCCAACACATCTCCTTCTTGAATATGAAGACCTGTGTACCTAGCCTTAGAAACCTCTTGCTGAAAGTTGTTGTTACTCATATAAATCATATTATTTTTAGGCTTGCAAGAAAAAGCTAAAAACAATATAACAAGTAAATATAATAATGATTTCTTCATGAAAATACTGTTAGATCATAACGATCTTTTAACAGCCAAATATTTTTTAGAACCCAGACTCGCTTAAATACAAATTGATTCCTATAGCTAACATTCTGTTATAGGTTGTGTACTTTGTATAATCTGGATAAATCTTGGAAAAACCTCTGTCGTACCTAATAAAAACATCCCAACTATTTTGGATATTAACTCCAACTCCTGCAGAAATCCCGTAGCCAAACTTTTCAAGGTTCTCCTCTTGATGTGCAGTAAGAGACACAGGTCCAGATACTTTATTGGCTACCATAAACTCAAATCTTGGACCCGCCATAAAATAGATATCGCCTTTATAACCCTGACTTTTCATAAAATATTTGATATATAAAGGTATCCCTATATAATTATTATGATACTTTTGAGTTTCCAGCCCCGGCATTTGAGCATTTTCTCCTTGGGTGTTAAACTCCAACTGAGGGCTAAAGTACAACCAAGCAGAGTTATATATATCATTGGTGACTAAGGAAAAATCAGCAAAAATACCTAATCCTCCACCAAATATACCTTTTGAACGATCGTGAATACCCGGAATTGAGCTTTTATGAAAATTACCTGTCACTCCATATTTAACCGTTTGTGCATTTATAAATCCAAATAACAATAGTGAAGATATAGTAATAATTTTTCTCATGGAATAGTAGTTGTTCAAATTTGTGACGAAATTAAGAATTATTCATCACTTTTTAAGAAATATTTTAAAATCTTATAGTATAATCATATATTAATTTAATTTAATATACTATTTCATTCATTATTTACAACATCCAAAACAACATCATACTCATAACCTTTGGATATAAGATGTTTGATTGTTTTGCTTTTTTTTTGATAATCTTTCATTGCTTTCTGTTTGGAAAAATAATCGTGATAGATTTTCATGAAAGCCTTTTCATAATCATCAACATCAATCTCGTCCATACATTTTGAAATCAGTTTTTCAGTAATTCCTTTTTGTTTGAGGTTCATTTTGATTTTATTCCTTCCCCAATGTTTGATGTAGAACTTCCCTCGGATGTAACTTCTGGTAAAACGTTCTTCATTAAGATAATTTTCCTTCATCAGATAAAGAAAAATTTCATCCTTAGCTTCCGGAATCAAAAGAAACTCTTTCATCTTCTGCTCTACTTCATAATGACATCTGTCCTGATAAACGCAATAGTTCACAAGTTTTAGTTTAATTTCATCGAAAGTGAGGGATTTTTTGTCCATATTTTTTTAGATGGATAGATAAAAGACTATTAGATGAGAGACAGAAAAGGTGCAGTTGTCCTGCACCTTCTTATTAAATATTTTGAAACTAATTTCTTAATAATTGAAAAGTGCGTAACCTTCCATCAATTCATTCACTTTCGTTCTAACAGAAGATAAAACTTCTTCGTTTTTGATATTATCAACCACTTCAGAAATCAAACCTGCAATGGTTGTCATATCATTTTCCTTGAGACCTCTTGTCGTAATTGCAGCAGTTCCAAGACGAATCCCCGAAGTTGTAAAAGGTGATTTATCATCAAAAGGAACCATATTCTTGTTACAAGTGATATCCGCTTTTACCAATGCCTTTTCAGTTTCTTTCCCGTTAACATTCTTATTTCTAAGGTCAATCAGCATCAAGTGATTATCCGTTCCTCCACTCACGATTTCGAAACCTAAATCTATCATTGATTTTGCCAAAGCCTGAGCATTAGCTTTAACTTGCTTCGCATAAGTTTCAAATTTAGAATCAATAGCTTCTGCAAATGCAACTGCTTTCGCTCCAATCACGTGTTCCAACGGCCCACCTTGGATTCCAGGAAAAACAGCACCATCCAAAACAGCACTCATCAATTTAGTTTCTCCTTTTGGCGTTTTATGACCATAAGTATTTTCAAAATCTTTGCCCATCATAATCATTCCCCCTCTTGGACCTCTCAATGTTTTGTGAGTGGTAGTCGTTACAACGTGGCAATGTTCAAATGGATTATTCAAAAGACCTTTTGCAACCAAACCAGCCGGATGCGCAATATCAGCCCAAAGTGTCGCTCCAATTTCATCCGCAACTTCTCTGAATTTAGCATAATCCAAATCTCTGGAATAAGCAGAGAATCCGGCAATTAGCATTTTTGGGTTTTCTCTTAAAGCGACTTCTCTCATTTGGTCATAATCAATCAAACCAGTTTCTTTTTGAACGCCGTAAGAACAAACCTGATATTGGATTCCTGAGAAATTAACCGCAGAACCGTGCGTCAAATGTCCGCCCATAGACAAATCCATTCCCATCACTTTATCTCCAGGTTTAAGAACTGAAAGATAGATTGCAGCATTAGCCTGAGAACCGGAATGAGGCTGAACATTTACATAATCCACACCAAACAATTCTTTTGCTCTGTCGATTGCCAATTGCTCTACCTCATCTACCACTTCGCATCCGCCATAATAACGTCTTCCCGGGTAGCCTTCTGCATATTTGTTGGTTAGCACACTTCCCATTGCTTTCATCACGTTTTCGGAAACAAAATTTTCCGAAGCGATGAGTTCAATACCGTGTGTTTGTCTTTGTCTTTCTTTTTCAATTAGTTCGAAAATAGGGTCTTGCATTTCTTAGATTTATTTCCTCCAAAATTACAAAATTCTAAAGAAATTTTCATACCTTTCATAGATTAACATCATTCGAAATGAAATCAAAGAAAAAATATAAAAAAGAACTTCTAAAATCTCTGAAACATCTGGAAGCTGCAGAAAGTGCATCCCTAAGAGTAATGACCAATCTAATGCTTCTGAAAGAAATGAAAGAAAACAATATCAGCTTTAAAAAAGGAGATGTATTTTCTTTTGAAGACGATATTTTCGATTACAGCGATGACAAAAATGTTCGTATTCTAGCTAAACTTCGTAAAAAAACTTTGAAAGCGATGAATAAACTTGTTGAAAACAATAAGTTCAAAGATAAAGAATTGAAGTTTTTGGCTTAGTCATCGAGAGCCTCAGACTGACAATTATAAAAATTAATTCCCTTCGAGTTGAAGGGAATGTTTATTTAAAACAAAGTTGGCTTTTCCGAAGCCATTGTTGGAATATGAATATTGGTTCCAAACTCTTTATTAACTTTCTCAATAAAATAAGCTGACAATAATGGCGAAGCTTTTTCAACATTCTGATGAACAAAGAAATAAAGATTCTTCAATCCCTCTTTTTTCCAAACTTTGATTCTCTCCAACCAATCATCCAATCTTGCATAATCGCTTTCTGCATTAGCTCCAACGTAACGAACAAAAGCATTCGGAGTTGTCAATCGCATATGAAGCATATCTCGTCTTCCGGCCGTATCTACAATGATGTTGGTGATATTATTCATTTCAAATAATTCACAGATTGTATTGAAAACCTCTTCATCTGTAAACCATTCTGTATTTCTGAGTTCAATTGCTAACGGAACTTCTTTTGGCCAATCTTGAACAAATTTCTCCAAACGTTCATAATCTTTCGGTTTGAAATTATCGTGAAGCTGAAGAAAAACCATTCCTAATTTCTCATCGAAATTCAAAACTGCCGAAGCAAATTGTGTTACAACATCAGTAATATTAAGCAATCTTCGGAAATGGGAAACTGTGTTCGTGATTTTCGGAAAGAATTTAAAATCTTTCGGTGTTTTCTCTTTCCAAGTCTGAACTTGTTCTGCGGTCGGCATTCCATAGAAAGTTGCATTCAATTCAATCGAGTTAAATTGGGTTGCGTAATATGTTAACTCGTCTTTTGTGCCTTTCGGATAAAAACCTTTGAGGTCAGTTTTGTTCCATTTTGCACAACCAATCGAGATATTCTCCAAACTTTTTTTATTCTGATTAAGAATGAATTTAGTTTGAGGATGGTCTTTTGGTAAAGTAAAATCGATTTGTGACGGGTTAGCAACTTGTCCGAATTTCATTTTGTAAGAAGTTAGAGGTTAGAAATTAGATTTTAGAGTTGAGGTTTAAAGTTAGCAAAAAACCGCAGAAAATTCTGCGGTTTTATATTTTTACTTTTGTATTGTTTCTTACTTACGCTTCACAAGCAGAGCAAGTCACAAAGTTCACCATCAATTCTTTGGAAACCGAAGAACTTCTTTGGTAATACAATGTTTTCACTCCTTTTTTCCACGCTTCAATCATTACGTAATTTACGTCTTTAACAGGCATTGTAGAAGGAATCTGCAAGTTAAGAGATTGCGCTTGGTCAATATATTGCTGTCTTTGAGCCGCTTGAGAAACGATTTCCATGGGAGAAATCTCTCTGAACGTTTTAAATACTGCTTTCTCATCATCTGTCAAACCTTCAAGGTGTTGAACAGAACCGTGGTTTAACATAATCGTTCTCCAAGTCTCTTCATTGTCAAGACCTTTTTCGTCTAACAATTTTGCAAGATATTTGTTCTTACGCATAAAGTTTCCTTTTGCCAAACCAGCTTTGTAATAGTTAGAAGCGAAAGGCTCAATTCCAGGAGAAGTTTGTCCAAGGATTGCAGAACTTGAAGTTGTTGGCGCGATTGCCATTGTTGTAGTATTTCTCAATCCGTAACCTTTCAACATATCTGGTTCTCCGTAAATGTTTGCCAATTCTTTGGAAGCAATCTCAGATTGTTCTTTAATATGACGGAACGCTCTTGCATTAAACTGAGTCGCCTCAAAACTTTCAAACGGAATCATATTCTTCTGTAAATAAGAATGGTATCCAAGAACACCCAAACCTAAAGCTCTGTGACGCATCGCAAAGTTCCTAGCTGAAGTTAGATAATAATTCCCTTCAGTTTTTTCAATGAATTCTGATAAAACGGCATCCAAGAAATAGATGGCTAATTTCACAGCATTTGTATCTTTCCACTCATCATATAGTTCAAGATTCATAGAAGATAAACAACAGATGAAAGATTCATTCGCAGTAGAAGGCAACATAATCTCCGAACAAAGATTACTTGCATTCACCATCAATCCTGCATCTTTATAGACCTGAGGTTTGTTTCTGTTCACATTATCTGTGAAGAAAATGTAAGGAAGACCCTTTTGCTGACGGCTTTCCAAAACTCTTGCCCAGATTTTACGCTTATCAACATCACCATCAATCATATCCTGCATCCAATAATCTGGAACACAAACACCTGTGAATAGATTCTGGATTGGACTTCCGATATCTTTGATACTCAAGAATTCTTCAATATCTCCGTGGTCGATATCAAGATAAGCTGCGAAAGCTCCTCTTCTCACACCACCCTGAGAAACTACATCCATCGCCGTATCGTACAATTTCATAAAAGAAACCGCACCTGAAGATTTTCCGTTATCTGTAACTGCCGTTCCTCTATTTCTCAACTCTCCGAAATATCCAGAAGTTCCACCTCCGATTTTCGTCTGCATAATTACTTCACCCAATTTGTGAGTAATTCCTTCGATATTATCAGGAATATGAACATTGAAACAAGATATCGGCAAACCACGCTGTGTTCCCATATTAGCCCAAACCGGAGAAGAAAAACTAATCCAGCCTTTTACAATCATCTCTTTGAAAGCCGGTTGCAATTCCGGTTTGTAAAGACGTTTTGCTGCTGCAGTTGTAATTCTGTCGATTGCGCCTTCCACAGTTTCCCCTTTCAAGAGGTAACCTCTGTTAAGCATTTGCTCAGACTCTTCGTTGAGCCACCAGATATCTATATTTTCGTCCATCATAACTTTATTATTTTATATTGAGAGTTAGCCATTTTCAGTTTAATATTTGGGTGCCTTTATCCGCTTTGTCTCTCTAAGGCTCTTGAAGGATCCACTCATAGAGTTTATATTGAGCTTGTCGAAGTAGGGCGCGCTTCGTCATTTTTGACGATTTTACATAAAAAAGAAAACCCCAAGAATTAATATATTTCTTAAAATTTTCTTTTTTACACCTTTCTTAGCTTGAAACTTTGAAAGGATTTTTTATTCATTTTTGTCATTCCGTAGGAATCTCGACAGCTTAGTTTTAGATATATATTGAAGACAATAACGTTATTTATGTCGGTGCTTCGCACCTTGAATCTACTCTCTGTTTGATTCTCTACCAATATGTCGCGACTTCGTCGCTTTCAAAATTCGATAATCAAAAAGACGAAGGCGAAAACTTCCTTCTTCTGACATCAGACTTCCAGCAGAAATCTAAAACAAATCATTCGCCGTAATCGACTTGTCGTGTTTTGTATAATCTACCGGACGTTTTGCAAAGAAATCATCCATAGAATTGGCAAAAACTTCTTCTTCGAACCAAACCATTGGTCTGTAATCTTCCGGAGAGACGTTGTATCTTGTTTTCATTCCGATTTTTTTCAAAGAGTCATCTACTCTATATTTCATAAAATCAAGAAGATTCTTTTTGGATAATTTGTCCAATTCACCTTGCTCGAAAATCCAGTCCAAAATCTGACCTTCCATTTCAATAGATTGGTCAACCAAGTCGTAGATTGCTTCGATATCACTTTCTGTTAAAAGATCTGGTTGTTCTTCTCGGATTTTATTGATCAAATAGATTCCTCCATTCGCGTGAATTTGCTCATCAACAGAAGTCCAAGCAATAATGTTGGAAACGTTTTTCATATAACCTTTGAATCTCGTGAACGACAATATAATCGCAAACTGACTGAAAAGAGAAACATTTTCCACCAAAATACTGAACAGCAACAAAGCTGACATATACGCTTTGGGATCGTTGGAATTAGCGTGTTGAAGCGCTTTTCCAAGATATTCGATTCTATTTTTTACAGCGGGGATTTTAACAACTTCCAAGAACTCATCATTATATCCTAAAACTTCTAACAATCTAGAGTAAGCTTCAGAATGGCGGAACTCGCACTCTGCGAAAGTTGCGCCTAAGCCATTCAATTCAGGTTTTGGAAGATGCTGATAAAGATTCCCCCAGAATGTTTTCACATTCACCTCGATTTGTGCAATTGCCAACAATGCGTTCTTAACTGCATTTTTTTCGTGAGGTTCCAACTGGGAATGAAAATCCTGAACATCTGCCGTAAAATCAACTTCTGAGTGAACCCAGTAAGACTTGTTAATGGCTTCTACGAATTGTAGAACTTCCGGATATTCAAAAGGTTTGTAGCTAATTCTCTTGTCAAAAATTCCCATTATCAGCAGTTTTTATCAATTATAATTTTATTTCGTGAGGTGGATAAACATGTAATCGCCTATTATTTAGCAAGTAACAAAATTACACTTGTTCTCCAAAGTGGTAAAGCAAAAGTAGAAATTGAAGTCTGAAAATGAAAGAGCAAAAAGCGGAAAAATGACAAAAAACTGACAATCATAAGTAAAAGTTTTCCACATTGTGTTAAAAGCTCTATGAATAGGGATTTTATACGAATTTAGCTTTGCGCAAAGCTACTAATTGGCAATATTCAATTTAAACAAAAACACCCAAATAACTGATATAAAGACAAAAGCAACTAAACAATCAAAATAAACAAAACCAAGGTTATCCACAATGATGTGAAAATGGTTTAAAATTTTAACTTTCGGCTTGTTTCTTAGAAAAATTGTGAGTCTTGATATATTCTGCGAAAGCAATTTTGAGTTGCGATTCTATAGCAACTTTGTTAAAATTGTTTCTGTAATTTTTGGAAAGCCCACGAGCCTCGTCTGCATAAGCCAGAAAAATATCGAAATCATACTCGTCCAAACCATAATCTGTATAATAGCCTAAATCAACTACAGCTTTCACACGTTTATAGAATTCTTGTTTTTCCGAATAATTAGCGGTAGTTTTCGGAGACGACGTAGCTTTATTTAGCAATCCACCAATTGCTTTGCCCAATTTCATCATATCCAATTGCCCTGCCCCAAAGTCCGGTTGTTTGAATGCTGAAGGCGTTGAAGCTCTTGGAATAACTTCGTTGAGTGGCGTTGTCATATAATTGTTCATCGCCATATTGAGTTCTACAACTTTTTTAGGCGGATTGAGTCTTGTAACATCTTTTTTGAGAATTCCGGTTGGCTTAAAAGCAATTTTCACCTCTTCTATTTCTACCGGAATGGTTGTTAGTTTTACGTCCAGACTTTTTGAGAAACTGTCTTGCGTTAAAGTTATCATCTTGCGCTCTGAGCCTTGTCTTGAAATCCTAAGCTCATCGGAAGGTTTTGCTGCAATAGAAAAATTACCTGTTTTATCTGCCGTTACAACCTGATCTGTGCGAAGATTATAAATACTTGCGTAAGGCAACTTATCGCCGCTCTCATTAGTAACACTTCCTAAAATATAATCTGATTGAGAAAATACCTGTATTGAGAATAATGTAATGAGAAGGAATAATAATTTAATTTTCACAGAATTAATTTTTTACAAAATTAGCTCTAATCGTTTTGGTTATTATAATGAAAGTTTTGAGAGAGAGATAGTTTAACCGACTTTAACCTGTTTTGGGAATTTTTTAGAAATTGGAGGTTTTGGTTTTGTTAAAATTATTTTGAGAACATTTGGGTTCTTGAAGTTTTAAACGCAAAGGGCGCGAAGTTTTTTTTGATTATTAAAAATATTTTTAAGATTTGTTAAAGACGTTTTGCTCAGCAATTTTTTATTGCATGCTGATTTTGGAAATTCTGCAGATTTTTTTTTTATTTTGTTTTGAAAGGAAAAGTTCTAATTGTTGACAAAGTTTGTTTTTTGCGAAGCGCTTGAGGAATGGTAGTGGAAATCCTTTTTTGCCTGGGTTTCGAGAGCCCCAGTATGACAAGCGGCTGCGAGGGGCACGCGCTAATAATTATGAATAATGAATTATAAATGATAAGTGATTTCATTTTTTTGTGTAACTTTGTCGTCTTATCTAAAAACGGGGTTGACTGGTTTCGACAGCAAGACCAATGGGTAAGTAAGCATGCAGAGAACCGTAGCGCGATCTCTTAAATCCCTTGCTACAACATTTTAACTGGCAACGAAGAGTTCGCTCTTGCAGCTTAATAATCGAAGTTTAGTAGATTCAAGCGTTTCCCGAAGATAGTAAGGAAGCAAGATGTCTCACCAATGTTCTGTTCTGCGACGTTGGATCCTGGGATATAGGAATGCGGAAATAAGGTTTTGGGTGCTTTGACCAAAACTCGAAAACTTCAGAAGCTAAGGTCTAAGTTGGGTGTCTGCTCTCTGCTTAGGCTCGAAAACTAATGGCAGAATAAGCATGTAGAAAGCTTGCGTATTGCTTGTTTGGACGAGGGTTCGAATCCCTCCAACTCCACAATCGACATTGAAAATCAATAAATTACAATGTCCACACCCAAAAACACACCCAACTATTATTAGTTGGGTGTACTCATAATATCTGATGTGTTTTTCTATGTCTAAATAAATGCTGATCGGTATTCATTTTTTTGAATAAGAATGAACTCACAATGAGATATTCTTTAGAAATATAGCTGATAGTAGGGATTGTTCTATTCTACTTGATTTTATAACCCGTAGTGCATTATAAAAAAGGTTACTCATAATACGAAAATTTCGTATA
>NZ_DAMBRK010000014.1:0-111662 GCF_032055105.1 Epilithonimonas sp. | reverse complement strand
CCGGATCAATTTTTTGAAGATAAAATTGTAAATCTTTTGCGATCCGGACGGGACTTGTTCTTATTTGAAAAACTCCCTATCCATAAGCTTTATGTCGTTCTCTTATTTTTAGGTCACCGAATAGGTCACTTTAATAAACAAAAATAGAGTGCGTCGTTTTTACTGGTGCAAAGATATGTTTTTTTTTATTTTTCACAAATAAATGTAGATCTTTTTTCTATCTCTTCCATAATCCACAGATTTTCAAATAACAAATATACCCTGCCCTAATCATTTTTCGCTTTTGATATAAATCCCCAAACCAAAAATCATTAATGAACTATCATCCTTTTTATCTTTGGTAAGTTTAGATGGTAAAATTGTATAATTTACAAAAAATAATTACCTACTACTATTAAGACGGTCAACCTTAGCACTTGGCAACCAACTGTTTCGTCTGGCTATTAAAATTTGTACACTAGGACTGTTCAATATCCACATTAATTTACTATGCGATAAAGGTTATTGTTTTTCAAGAAAAATATCCTAACAGCACATATCCTGAGATTAAATTCCGTTTCAAATTATCTAATCTTTATTTATAGTGTTTGCTATAAATGCACAGCAGTCATAAAAATAATTAGACATAGCGAAATAAAAAGTTAGATTAATCTAACTTTTTATTATATTTGAAAAAAAAACGTGAGCAAGAGATATATACCTATTATTATAATTTTCTATCTTCTTTTTCTGATCGTACAAGCTTGTGATAAACTTCAGCCTGAAGCGATAGATGAGAGTGAATTACTTGATGGCTCCATTGTGGGGTTATCATATGCTGAAAACCAACAATTTTTGCGAGGGGATATCGCCTTTAACGATGAAACCTTCACGGTCGGGAAAGGTCTTGGTCCAACCTTCGTGGCAACAAGTTGTGGAAGCTGTCATGCTGGTGATGGAAAAGGGACTCCCTTTACTACTCTTATACGTTTTGGACAGACTGACGAAACAGGAAATTTATTTTTGCTTTTAGGTGGTCCTCAATTGCAAAATAGGGCGATACCAGGTTATACTCCGGAAGCAATTCCTCCCGGAGCAACATTTTCTAAATTTACTCCGCCTGCCAATACCGGATTAGGTTTTATTGAATTGGTTTCTGATATGGATATTTTGGCAATGGCTGACCCTTGTGATACAAATAATGATGGCATCTCAGGAGTCCCCAATTATATTGATCTTCCGGCATATCAAGCACCATTCTTCTTTGCTGTAACAAAAGGAGGGAAGTATATCGGAAGATTTGGTAAAAAGGCATCCACATACAGTTTACTACAACAAACCGTTAATGCTTACAATCAAGATATGGGCATTACTTCAACTTTTAATCCTCACGATGTTTATTCAGGAATGAATGTTGATCCCGAAGTTTCTGATAAGACCATCGCAGATGTTGTATTTTATCTTCGTACATTGAAAACACCTATTCAGCGAGACGCAGAAAATAGTATCATTAAACAAGGTCAGACTA
Organism: Epilithonimonas sp.; assembly: GCF_032055105.1. GTDB lineage: Bacteria > Bacteroidota > Bacteroidia > Flavobacteriales > Weeksellaceae > Epilithonimonas. The sequence continues at coordinate 110,155 of NZ_DAMBRK010000014.1, read as the reverse complement.
TATTTTCTCAGATAAGTTGTAATAAATGTCATGTCCCGGAACTGAAAACTTCATCCTCCTCAATTTCACCATTATCCAATAAAAAGTTTTATCCGTACACAGACTTATTACTTCATGATATGGGTGCTTCTTTGGATGACAACTATACGGAAGGCACTGCGAAAACTTATGAATGGCGTACGCCTGCACTGTGGGGGTTAGGTTTATCTCCAAAATCACAAGGCGGTCAATACTTCTTAATGCATGATGGCAGGGCAAAAAGTATAGAAGAAGCAATACAGCTTCACGGGGGAGAGGCTGCAACCAGCAGAACCAATTACACTCAATTACCAGTCCAAGAAAAAGAAGCTATTATTAAATTTTTGAAATCCTTATAATTATGGACAGACTTGAATTTCTCAAAAAATGCAGTTTGGTCTGTTTAGGCTTTACTGCAATTCCTCCCATTCTTTCAGGGTGTATAAGCAATAAAATGATTTCAGGAGCGATTAAAGACGATTATATCATATTGCCTTTGGAGGATTTTATGGATACAAAATATCCTGACAAAAAATTATCCTATGTAATTATTCAAAATGAATCTCTCAAATATCCCATTTGTGTATTTCGTTTTTCGGAAACTGAGTATGAAGCATTATGGATGCAATGTACCCATCAGGGTAGCCAGTTACAAGTATTTGGAGATAAGCTACAGTGTCCTGCACATGGTAGTGAATTTTCCAACCAAGGTTTAGTACAAAACGGTCCTGCTGATCAGACCTTAAGAAAATTTCCAGTATACATAGAATCGGATTTTTTGAAAATTTCTTTAAAAAAACCGGTATGAAAAAAATTATCTATCTAATTATAATTTTAATTTTTCAGGAAGCCACAGCACAGATAGATTCTGAATTACTAAAAAGAATACCTGTAGACAGTTCTCGCTCTTTGAACATGGATGCCGTTTACAAGCGTCCCTTCTTAGGATTAGGGAAAGTGCCTGTCTCTATTGGTGGCTATGCGGAAGCCAATTGGCAGCATATCAGCACTGATGGTATATCTGATGGACATCAATTTCAATTACGTAGGATGACACTTTTTGTATCTTCTACAATTTCCTCAAAAATTAAATTTCTGAGTGAAATAGAATTAGAAGAAGGAGGTAAAGAGATTAATATTGAATTTGCTGCCATTGATGTAGAGTTTAATCCCTTGCTTAATTTGAGAGGAGGAATTATTATGAATCCAATTGGTGCTTTCAACCAAAATCATGACGGTCCGAAATGGGAGTTTACCGATCGTCCTATATCTGCTACAGAAATGTTGCCTGCTACATTCAGTAATGCTGGTTTCGGATTTTATGGAAAAATGTATAAAGCCGAGTGGATGTTCGGATACGAGGTATATCTATCAGGAAATTTTGATAATTCAATTATTGACAATAATCAAAACAAAACGTACTTACCTGCTGCCAAAAGTAATCCTGAACGTTTTGAAGAAATTAACAGCGGTGTTCCTCTTTTAACAGCAAAAATTGCCACAAGACATGAAAAAGCAGGAGAATTTGGAGTCTCTTATATGGGAGGAATCTATAATAAATTTCAGGATGAAGGTCTTCAGGTTGACGATAAAAGAAGGGTTCGGGTATTTGCATTGGATTATAATAATACACTTCCAAACCTTGGAACTTTAATTACTGCAGAATGGGCTTGGGTTAAAGTAGATGTCCCGGAAACTTATACACAACAATATGGAGACAGGCAGCATGGAGGATTTATAGACATTGTTCAGCCAATAATTAAAAGAAAAATTTTGGATTGGGAAAGAGCAACCGTTAATCTTGCATGCCGTTTAGAGTATGTAGATTGGAACGTAGGTCATTTCAGAGAAGACAACAGCAAAATTGGAGAAGATTTATGGAGTATTATGCCTGCAATCAGTTTTAGACCCAATGCACAAACTGTTTTTAGACTTAATTATAGATTTCAGAAACAGAAAGACATTTTTGCGAACCCTGCGGCAAAAACTGTAGGCTTCAGCTTTGGTATTTCAACGTATTTCTAATAATTTGCCTCCGCAGATCTTAGGATTGAGCAAAAAGTCATTCTTGAGTTAATACTCCGTGGATATTCTTTATGTTTTTGTTAAGGGACAAAAAGCAAGAAAGACTGTTTCGTAGGATTACTGGAATTAGCGAATTCAATCTAGATTTTATACATAACGACTCAATTAAATATTAATATTTGAAAATGCTCACTTATGAAGAAAGATTAAAATACGGTACATTATATTATTAAAAATATACTGAATTCCAGTATTGAAATTCAGTATTTATAAGAACTATGCTATTTACTTCTTATTCTCATCATGATGTTCTTTCTCATCGTGATGTTCTTTTTCTTGATGATGCTCGGCCTCATCGTGATGCTCCGGCTCATCTGCATGTTCAGGACCCTCGTGATGTTCCTTGTGCGGATGATGTTCTTTGTGTTCGTGATGTTCTGGATGGTCGTGTGTCTCTTTTTTTTGATCTTCGCTGTTCATAACATTTTAATTTAAAGGTGAATATTAATTTATATATGTTGTTATTTGTGAAAGGCAAATAAGATGCCAAAACAAAGCTATAATCTACTGATTTTAAATACTTTCCATTGTTTTAAACAATATTGCTTCAAACATCTAAATAATTTTAAATGTCCTTTAAAAACGTGATATGTTAAAACATTACTCTAAAAAAATATTATTTCTATCTGTCCATAGTTAACTATTGATCGTTTTAGGAAGTAGATTGATTAGTTTTTACTTTGATGATATTTAAAATGATGGTCTTTGACAGGATGAAAATATTTCTTAAATCCATATGTTATAAGAGATAGTATCAGGATACTAAAAACTATCAAATAGAATATATCTTCTGACGCAAGCCGATGCTTTCCCCTCCTGATTATTCGTCTCCTAAATCGTCTTTTAAATCCCATAATTTCTCATTTAAAAAAATAGCTGGTAATTCAAACCCAAACTTTTCTGCTGATAACTCTTCTGGAAATAAGGAGAAATCATAGATAATGTTTTTTCATTCTTACTTTTAAATAAAGTTTTGATCTTTGGATATAACCAATATGCTATCTCAGTAGAAAAAATTCCGATACCAGCACCAGACAGGACATCTGTAACCCAATGCTTATTATTGATGATTCTGTACACACTAGTAAAAATGGCAAACGGATATCCTGACAGACTGATCCAATAATTGCTGTCCCTATATTCTCTGAACATAAACTGTGCAGTTGAAAATGCGATCGCTGCATGACCTGAGGGAAATGACATATAATTTGATTGATCAGGCCGCTCCCTGCCGATCAATGATTTTGAAGGAATAACTATTGCCAATAAGATAGCTTGTGATGTTGCTAAAATGATCGTTCGATCTTTTAAGTTATGTTTCCCTCGAACACCCGCTATGTTTAAACCATAAACGAGCGCAGCTGGTACAAATAAGGTATAGTTGTCTAATTTTGAATTGTTTAATGTATGATCGTTTACCTCCCTTCTCACATCATAATCAAACTTTTTGATTTCAGGAATTGTAAAACCAATTGCACCTGCCGATATCAAGCTAACCGGAACAATAAGTTTTTTATAATCCAAAGTATCATCTCTTATTATTAAAGAATCTTGTTGAGCAGTTTTTTGCAATGACAAACTATCCTGAGCATAAATACTTAGAGAGAATTTCAGTAAAAGGATTAGTATTGAGTTTTTTTTTACATAAGTCCACATAAAAATTATATTTCTGATTTTTATTGTTCGGATCTAACATTAATAGTATTCAATTTTATATCGTAAAATTGGATGTAACTTCCCTGTTCCCATCTTTTATGGGAACTCAATCTTAATAATATGAGTGGAGGCAAATTTTCCTTAGAATTGTAATATCCTAAGGAAACAGGATACTAGAATTTGCTCTATTTTTATCTGTGATAATCTCTTTTAAAATTTCATTCTTTGAATCCTGACTGCATTGAGTATTGCAATCAAAGCAACTCCCACATCAGCAAATACAGCTTCCCACATCGTAGCCAGTCCACCAGCTCCAAGTACGAGCACGATGGCTTTTACAACAAAGGCAAGAATGATATTCTGCCAGACGATCCTTTTGGTCTTCTTTCCAATATTGATCGCCATAGGTATTTTTGATGGTTTATCATCCTGGATCACAACATCGGCAGTTTCGATGGTCGCATCGCTGCCAAGTCCACCCATTGCTATTCCAACATCACTTAATGCTACTACAGGCGCATCATTTACACCATCACCAACAAAAGCCACACTTTCATTTCTTGCTTTGATTTCTTTGACCTTGTTGACCTTATCTTCCGGAAGCAGGTCTCCAAAAGCATTGTCAATACCGATCTGCTCAGCCACATATTTTACTACAGTTGTCTTGTCACCACTTAGCATAGTCGCTTTTACATTCAAGCTATGAAGTTTTTCAACTGCTTGCTTTGCATCGTCCTTGATTCGGTCGGCAATCGTAATGAATCCTGCAAATTTTCCATCATATGCGATAGCTATCACCGTATATACGATTTTGGATGGGTCTACATCATAACCGATCTTAAATTTATCCAATAGTTTAAAATTACCCACCAGGATTTCCTTCCCATTAGCTCTCGCTTTAAGCCCATGCCCTGCAATTTCTTCAGTATCCTCTAAATTGATCGAATTGTTGATCTCTCCTACAAACTCGTGAACAGCAGTAGCCACAGGATGGGTACTTTTACTTTCAACAACATTGACCAATTGGAGAATCTCATCTTTGTCAAATCCTTCTTTAATGGTAACGTCCTGAACTTTGAAAACACCTTCTGTCATAGTTCCGGTCTTATCCATTACCACATTCTGAATCTCAGCGATCTTATCCAAAAAGTTGCTTCCTTTAAATAATATACCATTGCGGCTCGCTGCTCCGATACCTCCAAAATAGCCAAGCGGGATAGAGATCACCAATGCACACGGACAAGATATAACTAAGAAAATCAATGCTCTGTACAACCAATCTCTGAAAACATAATCATCAACAAAGAAATAAGGTACTAAGCAGATCAAAACAGCTAATGCAACCACAATTGGGGTGTAAATTCTTGCAAATTTTCTGATAAAAAGTTCAGTCGGAGCTTTTTGAGCTGTTGCATTTTGTACCAGTTCAAGGATCTTACTGAGTTTGCTATCCTCATAAGCTGTATTAACCTTAATCAAAGCTACGCTGTTCATATTGATCATTCCGGCTAAAACTGTTTCACCTTTATTTTTAGAATCAGGTTTGCTCTCTCCTGTTAACGCTGCGGTATTGAAAGACGCAGAATCGGAGATCAGTTCTCCGTCCAATGCCAGTTTTTCTCCTGATTTTAACTGAATCGTATCCCCGATTTTGGCTTCGGCAGCTTTGATTTTTTTAGGCTGATTATTTTCAATAATCGTTACCTCATCAGGACGTTGATCTAAAAGAGCCTTAATATTGGTTTTAGCTCTCGACACAGCTAGAGTCTGAAAAACCTCTCCTACTGCATAGAACAACATAACCGCTACTCCTTCAGGAAATTCTCCGATAATGAAAGCCCCTATCGTTGCAATGCTCATAAGGAAAAATTCTGAAAACACATCACCTTGTTTGATACTTTCAAATGCCTCTTTTAAAACCGGTAGGCCTACCGGTAGATAAGCAACACCGTACCAGACAATACGTACCCAGTCTTTAAACCATTCAGGCTTAATGTAATTGTCCAATGCAATGCCTGCTAATAACAATACCAAAGAAATAATCGCAGGCAAGAACATCTGAAACGCTGTTTTATCAGTTTCTGCATGATCATGTCCATCATCATCTGTATGTTGATGATCTTCCGTTTTCTTCTTTGGAGCGCAGCATCCGTCTTCTTCAACTAATTTTTTGGCTCCAGCATCTTTATAGATTTTGCCTTCCTGTGGAGTACAGCAGAGCTGCTTTCCATTTTCGTCGTAGATGTGTTTATGTTCCATAATAATATTATTTTTATGATTTTTAGGTTACTTTATATATATATCCTGGTCTGATTGTCTTCCGGTTTTTAGAATTTTTTTATACCAGCCAAATTTGTTAATACTTAAGATGAACAAGGTAATAACAGTTGCTAAAAAAGATAACAAAAACATGTTCAGTGCAAGGGCAGATCCTATTGCCGATGCAGCCCATAAAGCAGTGGATGTTGTAAGCCCCTGCATGCTTTTGGAACTATCTTTAAATGCCAGTCCAGCTCCGATAAATCCTAAACCGGCAGGTATCGCCGCCAACATTCTCGCTATTGCAGATTTATCATCTGTAAGATGCGAGGCAACTGCCACAAATAAGCAAGAAGCCATACAGAGAACGCCAAAAGTGCGAACCCCTGCATCTTTATGGGCAGTTTCTCTTTCGAAACCTATTATCGCGCCAAAAAACAGTGCTAATAATAATTTTCCGGCAAGTAAAAGTTCAAATTTTAGATCCATTTTATATCACTTTATCTAGTTGTGGTTATATTTCCCTTTTTAATCCGCTTCTGTTTTAATCCTTCATTCTTGAAAAGATAGTAGGCCGACTGATAATTTGCTATCGCTTTTTTTACATACTGTTCAGACAGCATCTCTGGATTTTGTTTATTTTTCTCCTTGTCATACAAATACGTCTCTGTTTTTTGCTGTGGACCTAGAATAACCAATTTGTTGTTTTCCATATATCCAAGTTTCTGATAGGTACTTACAAATATTCTTGGAATATAGCTTTCGCCTAAAACATTTTTACCATAAAGATTACTCTGATATGTCCAACCTAAAAGTGCGAAAAGTGTTGGATACAAATCGATCTGAGAGCACATTTTTTCAATTCTGAATGGTTCGTTGTCGTTCAGGTTGACAATCATTGCAGGGATATGGTATTTTGCGACATCGATATCGTTCTTGCCCGCACTGCTGGCACAATGATCTGCAACAATTATAACAATGGTATTTTTGTACCAGGATTTATTCTTTATCTTTTTAAAAAACTGACCGATCGCATAATCTGTGTATTTCACGGCGCCTTCCCTTCCCGATCCCGAGGGAATATCAATCTTTCCTTCAGGATATGTATAAGGACGATGATTGGAAGTGTTCATTACAAAATCGTAAAAAGGTTTCCCCGCTGCAAATTTTTGATCTGCTTGCTTTATCACCTGATCATAAAGATTTTCATCACTAATACCCCAGGCATTTTCAAAAGTGACCTCCTTGTCTTCTATTGGTATTCTTGGAGACTGATAATCTTCCCCTACAAAAGAATTTCTTTTCCGGTCTACAATTGTGTATCCATTATTACCGAAATAATTATTCATATTATCAAAATAACCATCACCACCATATAAGAAAGAAGTATCATATCCCTTTTGACTGAAGATCGATCCTACAGTGCTCAGATTATCATTTTCTTTCCTGCGGACAATACTATTCCCCGGTGTAGGCGGAACGGCAAGTGAAAGTGCCTCCATTCCTCGCACGGTTCTTGTTCCGGTAGCATACATATTGGTAAATAAAATGCTTTGATTCGCCAATGAGTCCAACGTAGGTGTCAGATTCTGATTGTTGCCAAATGTTTTCATAAAGTCTGCACTGAAACTTTCCAATGTGATCATAATAACATTGGGCTTCTCATAGGAGTCAGCTCCCTTAATGTTACGTAAGATTGAGAAATCATTTGATAAGTAATCTGAGTTAGATTCCTGGAGATCAGTTCTCACAATATTAAACGCCACCCTATTATCGATGAGTTTATAGAAGTGTTCATAATTGATCTCGTTATTTTTATATGCAGAAAAAAAAGAATAGATTCCTGATTTTGACAGCTCATTCCGATACCTGTTTTCGCTATTCTCTGCTAAACTGTTGTCAATAAAAAATGCATAAATGACTGAAATGAAAAGCAATCCGAAAAAGATAAAGAATCTTTGTAAAAAAGGTGTACTGCCCTTAAAATTATCTGTGAAGTAATGCCTTTTATAGAAAAGTAAAAACACCAAAGAAGTCATTATTAACATGGCTGTAATGAGCAATGGCAAAGGATATGATTCATTAATATTATTGATTACTTCATAGGTATAAACCAGATAATCAACTGCAATAAAATTAAACCGGCTTTCAAATTCCTGCCAGAATGTTACTTCAGCAAAAAATGAAAACAACAATATAAGCACAGCTACATTAAAGCAAAAAAAAGTCATAGCTCTATTGAAAAGCGAATTATTATATTTCTGAGGAAATAAAAGCAGGTACAGACTGTACGGTAGCACAAAAAACACCCCTACCCCTATATCAAATAAAAATCCCAGAGCAAATACATTCAGCAATGAAAGAAAACTAATCTCTGCCTTTTGAAGGCTGGCAATAGAAAATCCTATCCTGAGGACAAAGGAAAAAATTATATATAATAAGAAAAAATTAATGAGCAGGCTATAACTGCTTCGCTTAATTTTAATTAGTTTCATAAACAAGTTTTATAAGTGATTACATCATTAATTCTTTAGAAATCAATTTTATTTGATATAGAAATAATCATTTAGATTTCAATCTATTCTGATCATTCATCTACAAGTGTATTTCAGTTTCATCATAACCTTCATATTCGATTTGAAAAGTGGTATGGGTTATTTTAAAATCTGTCGTTGCTTTATCTATTAATATTTGCAGGAGTTCATTGCGATTTTTGTTATCATCTGCAATCACATGTGCGCTCATGGCATTAACGCCTGATGTAAGCGACCAGACATGTAGATCGTGGATTTCCTTGATTCCCGAAAGTTCTTCCAGTGAAGATCGAAGCTTGCTGATATCTACATCTTTCGGTGTACCTTCCAATAAGACATTAACCGCTTCCATAAGCAACTTTAAGGTTCTGGGAATGATTAATAGACCTATTGCCGCAGAAATGATCGGATCTGCGTAATACCATTGTGTTGTCAGCATTATCACACCTGCGATCATTACTCCTACGGATGTCAGCATATCCGACAAGACCTCAAAATAAGCACCTTTCATATTAAGACTTTCATTGGAGTCCTTTCTTATGATAAGGATACCGATGATATTGACCACAAAACCAATTCCTGCAACGATCATCATGGAGCCACTTTGCACTTCAGGAGGATTTTTAAATCTTTGAAATGCCTCATATAAAACAAATAATTAGATACCCAATAGCACAACAGCATTAATCACAGCAGCCAAAATCTCTGTGCGATAGTACCCAAATGTTTTTTCAGGACTAGCCTTTCTCTCACCAATTTTGATTGCAATAAATGCTAGGAGTAAACCGACAACATCTGTTAGCATGTGAGCAGCATCCGCAAGCAATGCAAGACTTTTTGTTGCAATTCCTCCAATGACTTCAGCAATAAGATAAGTACCACTTAGTGCTAGGACGATGAGTAAATTTTTCTTATGTCTGCTTGATGCAGATCCAGTCTGTTTATTTGTGTCGCTCATAATTTTATGTATTTACTAGATTGACTCTACATTTCGAAGTAAGTATTATTTTCTTTTTTAACAGGAATATCATTTTCTTTGATCATCTGTAAAATATTGATTTCTATAGTTTGTGCAATAGATGTCATTGGCGTATCCACAGGAGTATTCTCGAAAGGATCCTGCATGATGATTGCTGTTTTCTCAATGGCTATAAATAGCAGAGGAATAGTGATCGTTGTAATAATTTCCAAGGTGAGCTGGGAATCTTCCAATCCGAAAGGGAGTATAAAAGCAAAAACATATATAAGAGTATGCAGTAAAATACTATAGGCACGTGGAAATACCGTATTTTTCAATCTTTCACATTTTCCCATATTGTCACACAGCCTCATGAGAACTTCGTTAAGCTGAACCTCCTTGAAATCTGATACCAATCCTTTTTCGGCTATTTGTCTTAAGTGATAAGAATGTTCATCCAAAATTGCATTGGGTATATTAACAGCGTTAATCTGATGCATATTCAAATACTCCCCTACTTTACCGGAAAAAGGCTGTTTTCTTAATGCTTCGCCTAACGCATAGACCCATACGATTTGTCTTTCTGCAAATATTTTAACGTCCGCACTATCCTGAGGAATGAACTGAATAATTAATCGGATAAGAGACCTGGAATCATTAACAATAGCACCCCAAACGGTTCTTGCTTCCCACCATCTCTCGTATGACTGCGCCGTCCTAAATGCAAGTAGCAGTGATACAGCAGTTCCTAAAATTGCGGGAATGCTTAATGGAATTGATATTTTTTTGAAAATAGGATGCAGATCCAACAAACCTATACCTACAGCAAGTATAACAATCAGTAATATTTGGCTTTTAATTTGATCAATAAAATACCAGATTGAAATTTTCTTGTTTAGTAACATAACTTTTGTTTATAGATTTGATATAACATTATGATACGTAGTTCACGATTTAATTCGATTCGTAGCATAATGTTATTTTTTATTACAGCTGAAACTTTTATATAAAGGCTTTCGTAATAATAAATCTAATCTTCATGCCCTCCTGAATTAGATAATTTAGCATTGACGAAGAATGCACCTTTTACCACAATGTTTGTATCAGGTGCAATTTTGGTCACTGGAGTGATTGCAGTATAACCTAGATCTGAAGAACCTTTAACAATTTCTATTTTCTCAAAATTCAATGTTTTTCCTTGATTCTTGGTATGCGCTGCCTCTTTTGTACCTTCCTCTTTCTCACCCCCTTCTTCCTCTTCAGCATGTTCTTCAGGCTTTTTAGAAGTCTGTATGAAAACATAGAATTTACCGTCAGCTTCCACGATTGCTTCATCAGGAACGGCAGCGGTGCTTGAGTTTCCAAGGCTTACCATTCCGGTAACATTCATCCCATCGATCAACCCCACTTTATTTCCTGTAACACTCGCATGTACAGAGATCGTTTTACTCTCATTTTCGAATGACGACCCGATACTAAATACGGTAGCGTTATACAAAGTTTCCGGATTATTGGTCAGCTTAAACTGTACAGTTTGTCCAACTTTCATTTTAGGTAGATCCTTTTCAAAAACCTGAAGATCTAAATGGATAGAACTATTATCAATAATATCAAGAACTGGTGATGCCACATCAACATAACTTCCAATCTGCGCATTGATACTGCTTACGGTTCCACTGATCGGTGAAGTTATAACCAACCCAGATCGTAGATTACCATTGCTTACTTTACCCGGGCTGATCCCCATAAGCTGGAGCTGTCTCTGTAGTGATGATCTTTGGGTTCTTAAACTTTTTAATTCAGCATCAGAGCTTTGCAGATTCTTTTTTGCTCCGGCATCATTATCAAATAGTTCACGTTGCCTTCTATATTCCTGTTCAGCAAACGCGATCCTGCTGTTCACTGTAAGATATTGCTCCTGAAGCTGAATATACTCGGGATTATTGATTGATGCAATTACCTGCCCTTTCCTCACATGATCTCCTATCTGTACATTTAATGTCTTAATCACCCCACCATACAGAGAGGTAACGGTAGCTTTTCTATTGTTGGGAACACTCAATACACCATTGGCTTTAACAAGTGAGGTCAGATCTTTCATCTCAATTTTACCTAAGGAGATTCCGACTGCTTTCATTTGTTCTTCTGTTAATGCCGCGATCGTTTGCGGTGCCTCTTCATGAGCCTCCTCTACCTGTTCGGTTTTTGCTTTTACTTCCGTTTCCTCAGAGGCTTCTTTTTTTCCACAGCTTAAGACTAAAAAAGAAATTAACAGCGTAGATACTATATTATATTTAATTTTCATTTTATTTGTTTATGATAGAATTAATGGTAATAACAGATTGATTAACCTGTTGAATCGATTCGAGATACTTTAATTGAATATTGGTAGAAGTCTGAAGCGCAAAAAGATATTCAACGTAGGAAATTTCTCCTGTTTTATATCCCAATTGTCCGGCTTTAGCTATTTTCTCAGCATTGGGTATAGCCTGATTAATATAATAATTATATTGCTCTACATCCTGCTGATATTGATTCAAAGCGTTTTCCAGTTGCGCTTCCAGCTGTTTTTGCTGTAATTTTGCATTAGATTCCGCTACTTGCTTTTGGAACTCCCAAGATTGCATTCTCGCTTTTGTAGCACCGAAAGTCAGGGGAATCGTAACGCCAATAGTTGCTGCGTGAAATCTATTTCCCGCATTAAAATTCCGATCCATACCATTGATCGTCTGGGTACCGATTAAAGACTGATTGGTGTAACCTATACTGAAATCAGGTAGGCCCAGAGACCTTTCAACGTTTTTATTTTTTTCTGCTATGGTCATCTCCTGATAGTAAGACCTTACTGTTGGATGATTCGCTATTGACGCGCTGTCAAATACATAATTAGCTTTCAGGGGCTCATAATTTGTGTTATAAGGAACCGAGATGTCTCCCGAAGTATTCAATAAGGTTTTTAAGTTTTTGTATGCATTATTCAAATAAACTTCATTTTGCTTCAACAACAAATTGATCTCCCCTTTCTGAGTTTCTGCAGTATTGATCTCTATCTTTTTAATATCTCCTGATTTAAATCTGACCGTAGCAATTCTTATAAAATCCTGATATAAACTATCCAGATTTTTTAATTTTGACTGGTTAAATTGCAGATATTCGATCTGATAGTAATAGGTCCTAACCTGTCTTGCAAGTTCGTTGACCGAAATCTCCTTATTGATCTGCTTTCCTTTGATCTGTTCAGCGATAAGTTCTCTTCTTGCTTTAAACAATGTTGGAAACGGAATACTTTGAGATATAGAAAAAGATTGATCGAATTTTTTACTGTTGTATTGGCCTAACTGAGCATCTAAACTCATTTTTGGAAGTTCTTTAGCAGTAGGTTTCAGTGCCTCTGTTACTTTAATATCCAAATCTTTCGACCGCATTAAATTATTGTTGGTCAATGCGATGCTCGTAGCTTCCTCAACTGTAACAGGGGTACCTTGTTGTGCGTTAAAGGTCTGTCCAATGAATAAAAAACCTAAAACTAAAACCGCTGTCAGTGGCTTATTACCTGAAGGCTTTTTGATTTTTAGTTTAGTACTGAAGATAATGTATAACATCGGTAAAACAAAAAGAGTCAAGAAAGTTGCTGTAACCAGTCCCCCGATTACAACGGTCGCCAAAGGTTTCTGAACTTCTGCCCCGGCTCCGGTTGAAATTGCCATAGGTAAAAATCCTAATGATGCGACTGTGGCTGTCATTAAAACAGGTCTCAGACGAGTTTTAGTTCCTTCCATCACACGTTTTAAAATATTGGTTTCACCTTCCTTCTCTAACTCGTTAAATGTTCCGATCAACACAATACCATTAAGTACCGCTACACCAAATAATGCAATAAACCCAATTCCCGCGCTGATACTAAAAGGCATACCGCGAAGCATTAACGCGAATATACCGCCGATAGCACTCATTGGAATTGCCGTAAAGATCAAGGCAGCCTGCTTTAGCGAACCAAAAGTAAAATATAACAGCATAAAGATCAAAAATAATGATACAGGTACAGCAATGGTCAGTCGTTTACTGGCAGCTTTAAGATTCTCAAATTGTCCGCCATATGTATAATAATATCCTGATGGTAATTTTTCTTTATTAAGCTTCTGCTGGATTTCTTCTACTACACTTTCTACATCTCGGCCTTTTACGTTAAAACCAATGACGATTCTCCTTTTACCTGCCTCACGACTAATCTGTGCGGGGCCAAGTTTATAATTGATATTGGACACCTGTGAAAGCGGGATCTGTATTCCTGTCTTCGTAGACACCATCAGATTGTTGACATCATCAATACTGGTTCTATGTAAACTATCCAAACGAACCACCAGATCAAACCTTCTTTCATTCTCAAATACCTGACCTGCAGCCTGACCTGCAAAAGCAGTACTTACAGCAGTATTTACGTCTTTAATATTCAGCCCGTAATTAGCCATTCTTGTGCGGTCATATTCAACATTAATTTGCGGAAGACCACTAACACGTTCGATCTGTGGAGCACTCGCACCATTAACAGACTGAATAATTTTTGCTGTTTTATCCGCATATATCGCTAAAGAATCTAAATTTTCACCGAAAATTTTAACCGCTACATCTTGTCTGATTCCTGTCATCAACTCATTGAAACGCATCTGGATCGGTTGATTTTTTTCGAAAAATACCCCGGGAATAGCTTCAAGCTTTTCAGAGATCTCATCTGCTAATTCATCATATGATTTTTTTGTTTTCCATTCACTTTGCGGTTTTAAGATCACCATCATATCAGTAGCTTCAGGAGGCATTGGATCAGTAGGCACTTCAGCAGCACCGGTCTTCCCTACAACCATTTTAACTTCGTCAAACTGCTTGATCAGCCTGGAGGCCTGCATAGAGGTTTCAATACTCTGACTTAATGAACTTCCCTGTGGAAGAATACAGTGAAAAGCAAAATCACCTTCTTGGAGTTGAGGGATAAACTCGCCCCCCATTCTTCCAAATATAAATAATGAAACTGCAAATAATGCAACAGTAACACTTACTAACCAATATTTTACTTTTAAAGCTTTCTCTAGTAGAGGTTGATAGATTTTTTGGAGTCGGTTCATCATTTTATCTGAGAAATTTTCTTTATGCGAGATTTTCTTCGATAAAAAAAGTGCACTCATCATTGGAATATAGGTCAATGATAATATCAATGCACCAAAGATTGCAAAACCTACAGTTTTAGCCATCGGAGTAAACATCTTACCCTCAACACCTACTAACGTTAAAATAGGAATGTAGACAATCAAAATAATAATCTCCCCAAATGCTGCGCTGCTTCTGATTTTAGAAGCTGAAAGAAATACCTCTTCATCCATCTCAGACTGGGTAAGAAGACGTGTTGTTTTCCGCAATCCTAAGTGATGAAGAGTCGCTTCAACAATAATAACAGCTCCGTCGACAATTAATCCAAAATCAATCGCCCCTAAACTCATTAAGTTGGCACTTACTCCGAAAACGTTCATCATTCCCAAAGCAAAGAGTAAGGACAACGGAATGGCAGATGCCACAATAAGACCGGCTCGTAAATTACCGAGAAATACTACCAGCACAAAAATCACTATCAACGCTCCTTCGATAAGATTTTTCTCGACAGTATCAATAGCTCTGCCAACTAGATTAGTTCTGTCTAAATAAGGCTCAATAATCACATCAGTAGGTAAAGATTTTTGAATAGTTGGTATTTTTTCTTTGATTAATTGCACTACCTCATTACTATTAGCACCTTTAAGCATCATCACCACTCCACCTACAGCATCCACCTCACCATTAAATGTCATGGCACCATATCGAACCGCACTTCCCAAACGAACCTCAGCAACATCTTTAATGAATATAGGCACACTCCCTGTTTCATTTTTAACTACAACATTCCCAACATCTTCAAGAGAGGTCACAAGTCCAATTCCACGGATAAAATAAGCATTAGGCTTTTTGTCAATGTAGGCTCCGCCTGTGTTCTGATTATTTTTTTCAAGAGCTGCAAAAATATCAGAAATACTAACTCCCATCGCTCGTAGACGATCAGGGTTAACAGCGACCTCATATTGTTTTAGCTGTCCTCCGAAGCTGTTAATCTCTGCAACTCCGGGAGTACCATTAAGCTGTCTTCGAACGATCCAGTCCTGCATTGTACGAAGTTCTTTGGAATCGTATTTTTTCTCACTTCCTTTCTTTGGATGAAGGATGTATTGATATACTTCCCCAAGTCCTGTACTTACCGGAGCCAACTCTGGTGTGCCAATTCCTTTTGGAATTTCTTCAGCAGCCTGCTTCAGCTTTTCACTGATCAATTG
The DNA here is from genome assembly GCF_032055105.1 of Epilithonimonas sp. Lineage (GTDB taxonomy): Bacteria > Bacteroidota > Bacteroidia > Flavobacteriales > Weeksellaceae > Epilithonimonas. The sequence continues at coordinate 94,295 of NZ_DAMBRK010000014.1, read as the reverse complement.
GCGGGCAAAATAAACGTCAACCTCTTCTTTAAATACAACAGTGATTACAGACAAACCGAATCGTGAAATACTTCTGGTCTCCTCAATATCAGGAACATTAGCAATACTCTGTTCTATAGGGAATGTCACCAACTGTTCAACTTCCTGACCGGCCAAAGTAGGACATACCGTGATTATTTGAACCTGATTGTTGGTGATGTCGGGTGTGGCATCGATCGGAAGTTTGGTTGCGCTCCAAACTCCCCAAATAATCAACAACAAGGTCATTATACCAATGACAATCTTGTTCTTGATGCTAAATCTTATGATTTTATCTAACATGAGAATATAATTTTTATTGAATGTCACAACTACCTTTTGGAACAACTATTTGTTCTAAAAATCGAGCGACAAAAATGAGTAAGAATACAACGCAATGCTATTGCAATGTTTCCATAACTGTTTTGACGAAAGACAATTCTTCCGTCTGATTAACAAAAATTATATTTTAGGAGGTTGCCATATCTGATCGTACACCAAATATGCAAAGTCATTCTTTATGAAAAGAATTTTTTTAGAATAGTACTCTTTTATCTGTTTACGATATTCTAAAACAGGATTTATTTTGAGCGAAGTAACGCTGATTCTGCAGCAATTACAATAACAAAAAGGAGAACAAGAATCTGTTTTTGAATGAGCATCGTTTTGCTCAGATTTTATATAGGAATATGATACATTTTCATTTTTTGATTGCGCTTTTGCAACATCCATGCATGGCATTAATGATAATGCCATGAAGTAGACTGTAAAAAGCAATCTTAGAAAATTCATGCGACAAAGTTAATTATTTTATATTTATAAATATATATTAAATTTTATCTATTTTTTTAAAATTTATTACTAACAAGACTTTTAAAAAAAATTATTTATACTACAGTATCTTACAAAGCACAAATCTCTTTTAATAATCCGTACTAAACAATCAATATAAATATATCTTACTAAGCTATATACAAATAAATAACTACCTTCTTCGGACAACATTCTGAAAATTATCTAAGTAAATATTCTCTTTTTGGTTTAATACTTTATCTATAAAATCTACTGTTGTTAAATTGTTATATAAAACTGTATTTTCCCTCGCTCTTTCTCTCACATAATTTCTATTTTCATTCGCTTTAAGCTGTTCCTCTTTTTCTATTCTGTATTGAACTACTAAATTTTCTCTAACTGCTGGAAGCTCTTCCAGCTTTTTATCCAGTTCCGCAATTTTATCTTCAGTCATTTTGGTTTGATATTCAATTTGAGTAACATCTATTCCTTTCTGAGCTAAATTTTCAATTACTTCTTGTACTTGAACTTTATGAAGTTCAATTGTTTTTTGATATGATGGTAATTGGGTTGCCCAATATTCAGCATTTGCATCGCCATTTTTCGAATAGCCTTCAATTCTATTATATGAATGCTCGGCTTGGGTTACCAATTCTTTTACTTTCAAAACATCTTCATATTTTCTCAGAACAAATGCACTATCGGCCAAATGTTTATTTTTTTCACTTTCAATCTTCTTTTTAATGAGTTCGATTTCGATATTGGCTCTGGTTTCGGGATTGGTAATGATGGAGGTTTTTAATTCTTGAGTCCTGATGTCTGAAATATCCAAAACATCGGCTCCTTTTTTCATTGCTTCTAAATATCTTGCCTGTTTGGATTGCAGTTTTTGAAGCATAAACACATCAATACTGTCATTGGTCAGCATAAAATTAACCCGCACATTTTCGTTCTTGTTTCCTTGCCTCCAGGCTCGTCCTTCCACTTGTCGGAGTGACGTAAAATTATATGGCAACGTAAGCATATAAACATCGGTTGTGTTTTCCTGAAGGTTCATTCCTTCCTGAATGGCTTCACTTCCAATAACTACTTTTATTTTTCCTTCATTAAAATCATTTTGAATAGAAATTCTTTGGTTTTTATTGGTCGCCCCGGTAATGATTCCGATTTCTTCGGGTTTGTAACCAATTTCTGTTATGAGATATTCTTTTATTTTTGGAAACTGAGCAACTGCTAATTCAGAATACACAATTTGTCCTGAGTCAGGAAGATCTTTTTTGTTCTGCCTTATCAAATCCATCGTGTCTTTTAACTTCGGAGAATTTTCTATGAATTTTTTTATTGAAGGTTCTTCGCCATCATAAAATGGCGATAAATACGGTGAAATAGCAATCAATCTGGCATTGAGAATATGTGTTAAAATTGCTCCTTTTTCAGTCTCACTGAAATTTTCATTGAGCAGCTCATACTGTTCTCTTGTGAGATCATTCTGTTCAATTTTATATTCTTTGTTAATTTTGTTGGGACGAATTAATTCAGGATTGTCTTCTTCTCCTTTTATATCAATGAATTCCGAAAGTAATTGTTGAAACAGCGAATTATTTTTAAATCTCCGAACGTTGGCTTTAAATTTCACATCACCCTTTGCATCAATTTCCATATCATTATCCGCTTCCATAAAGGTCTCGAAGAAAGTATTGACGTTGAAATATCCCGATTCTTCTAATCTTTTATTTGCTATTAAAGAAAGAATGGAATAATATTCCAAAGGCTTGTTGGTAAAAGGCGTTGCGGAAAGCAAGGTCACATTTCTTCCGTCGTTTTTGTCTTGAATGTACTGAGCTGCCATCCAGGTATTGATTCCCAGTTTGGAAGTCTGTTGGTTTTGACTTCTAAAATCGGACGCAAATCTTCGGTCCTCAATTTTTACTTTTCCTACAATATGATTGGCATTGTGAACTTCGTCGTAAGTCAAATGGTCGAATCCAAAATCTTCCCAGTCATAGATTTTACCACGCTTCATTTTTCCCTCAATCTCCTTTTCTTTCTGAAACTCAATTTGGAGGTCTCTTTCGGTATTGGTAACGCCCTTCATTTCACTTGCAGAGATGTAACTGAATTTTGACGAAAGTTCTTCGGTTATTTCTGATGAAAATCCAATATTGTTAAAACCTTCATAAGTAACGATGGTTATTTCTCCGTCTTTATTATCAAATTTTGAAAGGTCATAATCTTTCCCCAAATTCCCTAAAACATTAACTTTCGCGTTGGGAATCGTTTCAAAAATCGTTTCCACCCATTGTTTCATAATGCTGTCATTCGGAACTACGATGATTGGTCTTTTCGCATTTCCTCTTTCCATTGCTTCGTGCATTGAAAGGATTCCGGACAATGTTTTTCCATAACCCACTTCGTGCGCTAAAAGTCCTACGCCTTTTGTGGTCTGTCTTCCGATTCCCGCCTTCTGAACCTCTGCTAATCTAAATTCCTTTCCTTTGAAATTCTTATGAATCTTTGAAAACAATGGGAATTTAGAATAATCCGGAACGTGGATGTTATTGTAATTGCGGTTAAAATCTTTTACAAAACGAGTTCTAATGTCATCTGATAATTCTTCACGTACAAATTTGTAAAACAAATCATTCGCAGCAGCTTTTCGTCTTTCTCTGACTAACGCATTTCGCTCTTTATCGCTTCCTGTAACCGTTTCATTATCTACAAAGCTTCGCACTTCCCAAGCTGAAGAACCCGCAAAGGCTTCACTTGACAAAGTGCCTACAAAGTCTTTGAATCTTTCCGCAAGATTGTAATCTACAATGACTGATTCGGTACGTTTTGTAATATGATTATATTGGTCTTTTTCTATTTGGCCTAACTCAAATTTGTGCACGAACTCGTGGTTCGGACTGATATAAATTTCATCTAAAGATTTCGCTTTTGGTAGAACATTTTCTAATAATGCTTTTTGTTTTTCGTACTGATTTTCCGTTCCACCAACAGCATTTTTATCTGCAAAATCTTTTTCGAGCTGCTCTAACTTCGCATAAATATTTCCTTCTGCATAATAAAAATCGTGAATCCAAACTCCATCAGAATAATTTGAAAATTTGGAATGTTTTTCGTGATTGTTGAGCGTTCCATCGTAAGATGTATCTCTGAATGCTTCAATTTGTTCTTTCGTAATGTTTGAACTATTTTGCAAGGAAGTATTTACAATTTCATCCTGTTTGGAGAATTGATATTTTAAAATTCCTTTCTTTATGGAAGGCTCCGTTTGGACTTTATATTCCTTCTCAGTTCTCGTATTGTGAATAGAAATTATTCTATCACTTTTTTCTATCAATTCTTTTAATTTTTCTTCTGAAAACGATGCTGGTTTTGTGATTAAATCTTCGCGCAGTTTTTCATACTTTCTTATTTCAGTCGTAATGGTGGGAGATTTAAACTTGATGTTATTGAGTTTAGAAAGTACCAATTCAATTTTTTCTTGAGTTTCTGTTAAATTCAACTCATCTATTTTCTCCGCAATAATTTCTTTTTTTACAGGAACTTTTGTAACAGAATTGGACTCAGTATTTTCTAAAAACAAATCTTCAAAAAGATTTCCGATTCTCTCGGTTTCTTTTTTATTTTTAAATTGTTCAATCTTAAAGAGAGCTTCATCCAAATTTCCGTGGATATAATTTTCCAAACGCCCAAAACGATTGGTTTTCTCACGGTTTTCCCCGAGAACTCTTGTGTGATTATTTTCAAAATATTTGGAAATATCCGCAGAAATCTGGTGATTGTTTTTTTTGAGAATGATAATATCCGTTCCGATTTGTGTTCCTGCAAAAGCGCCATTGGGTAAACGGAAACCTTCCAAAACACTAGCATTCTGTAAATTCTTTTGTCGGTTGAGCCAACCTGATGGAAGAACCATCGCCAAAACGCCGTTGGGTTTCAAAGAATCTAATGACCGTTTAACAAAATAATCTTCGTATTTTGAAATTTTAGGTTCTTCGCCTAATCCTTTGTAAAGCCCACGATGTTCGCCATAAGGCGGATTTCCGATGACCAAATCATATCTTTCTGAAAAATCTTTTGAGTCTTTTTTATTACCTCTGTCATCAATAAATTCAGTTTCAAACGAACGAAGGTTGATCTCGACTTCGGGATGTAGAATTTTTGCAATTTTCGCCGTGGTTTCGTTGATTTCAAAGCCTGTAATTTTAGAATTTACAGATAATTCGCGAGTGGCATAGATAAAATTTCCTGTACCAACGCTGGGTTCTAAAACAGAAATTTCTTTTTGAGTTTTGAAATGGTCTTTGATTAAATTGCGGACTGCATCGACAATTTTATCTTGTGTGTAATATTCATCTAAAATCCCTCTGCCTTCTTTTGCGGTTCCGCCACTTTGGAATTGATTGCAGATTTCTTTTAAATCATCCGTGACTTTCAGATTTTCTTTGAGAAGAATTCTGTTGTCATTAGAAACAAAACAAGCTGCAGAAACTACTTCCGCAACTTGTTCATTATTAAGTTTTCGCCCTTTATATTTTGAAATGAGAACATCTAGCTCTACCTTATTTGTTGAATTTTCACTTACCTCGGAAGGTCTTCTATCGGATCTTCTTCTATCGGATATAGCTCTCCCGGATACGATTCCGCCCAAGGAATATTCTCTTCCCTCATTTTTTTCATCATTTTGCGGTTGTGTTCCTCCATTGGATCCTCTTCCTCGGTTTCGGTTTCCCAAATCGCTCCGTTCTGTGCCTGCAAGTCCATTTCCAGCATTGTTGCTGCCCACTGCTTGTCCGCTTTCGTAACTTCCGTTTTGCTCGGATTGGATTTTTGAGCCAAGTTCTCCAGTGTTTTGTTCAGGTGTTCCGTTTCCCACTTGCTGAGGATCGGATGTTGTTCCGGATTCAATTGCATTGCTTTCATTTTCAGAAATTTTTGGTTCAACTAAATTAGTATTTTTATCTTGAAAATTGAGTTTATTCTCTAAATATTCGGTCAGGTCTTGATTCCCATTTTCAGAAATTTCATACAACGGACGAACGTCTTTGATATTTTTGCCATTAAATTCTGTAAGAATTTTTCTGGTTATTGCATTTCCTGTTCTGTCCCCGCTCAGACATAAAAACATTTTGCCATCATAATTCTGGTATCTATTGAGGAACTTTTTGCTATTGGAACCGGAATTTAAGGTAATAATTGTTCTATTATTGACTTGCTTGTTCAATTGAAGAAGCTCCAAGAATGAAAGCATATCCTTACTGTTTGTGAAAACAATAAGTTCCTTTTTATTTCCTTCAACTACAGAAATGTCATCATTTATCTCATTAAAAAAATCTTCATCTTTCACTTTTTTCTGTTTTTTATGAAGTGGTTAAATTCAAAAATTTCTTTGGCTTCACTGTCCCAGTTTTTTCTTGATATTAATTGAAGCGTCACGAATATGTCCGTCTTTTTATTGTAAGAATCAATCCTTTCGAGCCTTCCGTGGTAGTCCTTTTCCGCGTGTTTGTAAATAGAGTACGGTAAAATAGTATCCGTTGGATAAATGTAAAACCGGGTGTACATCCAAGGTGAGTTGATTTCAAATCGTTTGTATTTTTTCTTAAACAAAACCGTATCATTCAGATTTTTTCTGTTTCTGTAATTGGGGATTTTTTCCTGAGAAAACAATGTTCCTCCTTTTTTCTTTTCAACCGAAAGCGGCTTTTGTTTCTTTATGATGTCTGACAGAATAATTTTGCCGGGATTTTCATTTTCAATAGTATAGCACAATGAATCTTTAATGAAATAAATCTGTTGGGTTATTTCGGGAGCATCAACATCCGGAATCCTTTCTATTATGGAATCTCCTGAATAATTAAGGCTTGACAAATGAAAACTTTGGATATTGTTCAGATTTTTGGAAACATCAAAATATACATTGGAGACAACATCGATTCCTCCTTTTTCGGATTTGATTTCTTTGTGGCAGGAAGTGCTTACAAAAAGAAAAAACAAGCTGGGTAGTATTAAAAGTTTTTTCATAGATATAGGGTTTAAAAAAGCGGCAGCCTAATTAATTTGACTTACCGCTGGGAAATAAATGATTGGTTGTAAGTGTTATCTATCGTTTAATACTTTGTTCTTTCACGTTATTTTTTTCGTGCTTGTTGTCTTGTTCCAAACCTTCTAAAGGCTTGTTGGTATTGATTCTGTTCATATCAGAATCATACAGATTCAGATTTTTGTATTGCGGATTCAGCACCGCTTTGCCTTCTATTACTTTATCATCCAATTCAAATTTTACCTTCACGATATTTCCTTTTTCCAAAGATTTTATGGTACTTTCCTTCCATTCCGGCTTATCGAAGATCAGTTTGGATTTTTCTACGATCTGAGCCGTATCAACTCCATAATTTTTGTAAAAATTCTGGAAATTGTAATTTCCTTTTTCGGTTTTGGGTTCGTTAAAATTCAGTTTGGCAAATGCAGGTTCTATTTTTTCTGTTTTCGGATTGTGAAATTGTATTTTTACCGTACGCCCTTCCAAAAGGTTGACTGCTTCTTTAGCAGTAAATGTATTCACCCTGTTAACAGGAAAATTGTGGGAGATAACGTCGCCATTTGCTTTAGTGAGTTTAGCATTATAAAAATTCATAAAGACACTTCCATTTTCTATCTTATTGAATTTTAACGTGAATTCCATTTCATTTCCGGGCATCGTTTTGTCGGAAGTGGTTTTAATTTCGAACTCTTTTTCGGGAGCATTAATTCCGTTTTCTAAATCTTTGTGCAGTTGTTCTCCTTCTCCGAAACCAAGATATTTTAATTGAAATTTCGGATACTGAGATGGTTCATATTCGTTCTGTGTTTCCATAATGTTTGGGGTTTGATTGTTAAATTTTATATCATTCATTGTTAATATTCTGTTTCTTGAAAAAACATTTTCATCCAGATAATTTTTTAGAATTTCACCGCTATCCAATAATTCGTAGGATTCCCCATATAGCTGTTTTTCCAATAGGCCGAAAGCCAATTCGTATTTGTCATTTTTTGACAACGTATGACCATCAATAACATTTGGGATTGTGTCCATTTGTGCCTTTGTAAGAGAATAATCTCCATCTGTTGTTCCGAATTCCATTTTCTCTGAATAAGCTTTTCTTTGGCTCGCTGTGATCTGCAAGTTCTCCAGTATGAATTCGTTTTCTTTCATAAAGATCCTGTATTTGAGAATATCATTTTTTTTCTCTTCGGAAAGTTTCGGATAAAGATTATTTTGCACCGCTTTTGCTTTTAAGTCGTTTTCGACATAGCTTTTGAATTCGTTCAAACTTTTTGGAGCATCATAAAAATCTCTCATACCTGTCCATTCTCGCCGACCGTACGGTAATGTATATTCCTGAGTTTGCAGATCATAGCTGTAATACCTATGACCGCTTGGACTCTTCAGCGAGCCACTCCCATCATCGTAATCGTTCCAGGTCCAGCCGTCCGGAAGGTCAGATGCAGGGGTTAAATTTTCTTCAAAGCCTTCATCTGAAAAAAAGTCTGCATTTTCTTCCAGATCAGTCATTTCAATTTGATGAACCCCTTCTAATGATAACTTTACAGCTTCAACTTCATAATTTCGATAATGATGAGCTTGCTTTTCATCAATTTGCGTATAGGTCAATCCGGAACTTAAATCAGTTTTTTTCTCCAATTCCTGAGCCCAGAGATCAGAGAGAAATTTCTGTTTTATGGACTCATTACTTATAGCAATTTCAGTAGACTCCCTGTTATTTTGCAAAATCAAATGTTTATTGGCTAGTTGCTGCTTTTCAATAAATCTGACTAATTCAGCGGTAGTATTAAATTTATCCTCAATAGGGAAACCCTGATTTGAATTGAAAAATGTTTTCAATGTAAAATTTGAACCTTGAATAAATTCTTTTCCCTTAGATTGATGAATTGCCATAAACTTTTTCTCTCTATCGGTAAACAGCCTCTCTCCGTCCCGAAAAAACTGTTCAGGTGAAGTGTTTTCAATTTCCTTCACAAAATTTTTATAAGCCTTCGTTCTGGGAACTATATTCTTATCAAACCAGGTTAGATTGTCTTCCATTTTTTCCACCTATTAAGCTATCTTCTAAAACCTCTTGACTTTGGTATTTCCTCGTCCTGCTCTTGGCTTTCCTCATCTCTCATTCGATTGGCATCCTGATAGACATCAGGGTCGTTCACATTTAGTTGTAAATCTGATTTTTCCTGCTTTTGAGAGTGATTTTGCTTTTCAGAGATTCCAGCAACTGTATTAAATTCTTTGGATACAATATTCAAATCATTCGTAATTTCTTTTGCCATTTCTGGGAACTGAACAATTTTATCTTGCAGAAAAGATTTAAGTTTTAGAAGTTCTGCTATGTAACGGTTAAGTTCTTCTGTATTTTTTTTATCTGCAATAATTGCGGTCAATTCTCTTGCATTTTTAATGAAATCAAATTCAACTACTTTTTCGGTCTCTTTGTCAAAAATGAAAGCTTTTTTTTCGAAACTCAGTTCATTTTCAGATTTAGAAACATTCTTGACATCAGTATATTGAATATTATTTTTACTGTTTTCGAGGATGTCAGAAATACTTTTATCTCTTTCCAAAAAGATGACCTTCAGTTTAGTATTATTATCAGTCAGCTGAAAAGTCGCCCTGTTTTTGTCGTGGTCTGCAACGATGGTATATCCTTGCAGAAATTTCTGAACATCCTCTATATTTAGCTTTTTAGAGAAAGAATTATCCTCATTAATAATTCCGTATTTTTTCAGTTCATCGGTAGGTAAGGTTATGTTATTCATTGTATGTTGCTATTAAATTGTTTACTTTTATGAGGTCATTTAAAAAATGAGAAGGATTGATGTTTTGTCCGAATTCTTTCACCGAAAAATGCAGATGTGGTCCTGTGGAGTTTCCGGTATTCCCGCTTTTTCCGATGACAAATCCAGCTTTTACTATTTCTCCAGCTCGATAATACATTTCTGAAAGATGTAGATAGGAAGTTTCGAAACGGTTAAAATGTTTTACCTTTATGAAATTCCCTCCGCCTTTAGAATCCCAACCGGTTGCTGTAACAATTCCATCCATTACAGAATAGACATTCTCATAACTGGCTTTAAGGTCGATGCCGTTGTGCGTTTTTTTTGTTCCGAAAATAGGATGAGTTCTTGTCCCATAAGAAGATGTAATGGTGATCTTGTTTTTAAGAGGCATTACAATTTTTGAAAAAGATGCTGCAGGTTCGTCTACAAAATCATACGTTGTAAAAAAGTTTTGTTTTTTTGATGCTTTCTTTGTTTCTTCTACTCTATTTTGTGCTTGCAGCATCAAAGAATCTTTCAGTTTTTCAAACTCATTTTTTCGTATTTCTTTTACACTGCTATACTCTTTAATCAGTGTTTTCAGTGAATCTATTTGACTCGTTAACCACTTCGTCGAACCTTTGGTTTCATTTTTTAAATCTGATTTTGTGGTGATATTTAAAACTTGCTTCCAAGATTTCTTAGCCTTCTTTTGTTTTACCGGATCTTCAATATTAGATTTTTCGGATACCTTTGGATTTTCAGATTTTTTCGGTATTGTTGGTGTAATCGTATTGAATTGGGCAAAGCATAAGCAGCTGTAAAACAGCGCCATCAATGTAAATGTGTATTTTAGTTTTTTCATTTTACGCAGCTTTAATATTTTCATTCACAATGAGTTCCACTTCTTTGTTGATCTTTCTAAAGTTGGTCATCAGCACTTCTTCTTTGCGGTTAACCCCTTTTTTATCTACAAAAGAGTAATAAGATGGCATTTTAACATAGTTTTTTTCTTCTTCTTGAATCGCTTTCATATCCAGGTTAATTTTACCACTAATTGCAGACGTTTTATATTCCTCAGCATCATTTTCTTCTCCCTGTGCGATCATTCCAACCATTTCTCCGGTTTTCAGAGCCGCAATTTTTCCGGCAGGAATCATATTGTCCATCTTTTCATTAATACTGGTGGTCGTCCCTTGCTGTGAAATTGATTGTGAGTATGATTTCTGTTTAATTTTCCCAAATAGTTTTTCCAACCAATCCAATGTATTTTTGTCTCTGGCAGAACCGGAAATAATATTTCCAACAATCGCAGAAATAGTATCTGCAACTTCTTTTTTGTAGAACTGTCTGAGCTGCGGAATTTCTTGTAATCCAAGCATTACAGCAACTTTATTGCTTCTTGCAGTGGCCACGATGTTATCAATTTTATGAATATAAATCGTCGGAAATTCGTCTGCGATAATTCCTCCCGGTAAATTGTGCTTGGAATTGATCAATCTTAAAGTCCTGTTTAACACCGAGGAATAAAGGGCTGAGTTAATATCCTGTGTTCCCGGATCTGATGCTAATATGATAATGGATGGATTTTCACGATCAGTAATCTTCAATTCCACTTCATCTCCCGAAAACACCCAAAAGCTTTCTTTAGTTGCCAATCGGGAAAGGAATATTTTCAAAGTTCCAATTTGTCCTTCCAGCTGATCAAACGCTTTGTTGTCATACGCCGTTTTGAAAGGCGAAAGCAAAGAGAAAATTTCTTCGTTGGTAAAAAGTGTGTCAAAAATTTCTTTATAACTGCGGTTCATAAAGGAAAGAATATGAGGCAGATCAGAATATTTTCCATTTTCAAATGTTGCAAAAAAATAAATACAGGAAGACAGAAAATTGATGGCGGATTGGGTAAAGAAAGCTTCAGAACCACCTCCGGAACTCGAACCTCCCTTCTGTAGAGATGAAACCATTGATTCTGCCATTTCCTGGGCTTCTGCTAAAGTTTGGATGTACTTTTTGTGAAATGGATTGACTCGTTTTGATTTTTCAACCTCTTTCAGATTAATGACGTGGAAATTGTAATCGTAGTCTGCTTCCTTACTTTTTTTCAACAAATAATGGTAGTATGCAATCTGTGCTAGATCAGGAAATTTAAAATCGTAGATGCAGAGACAGAAACCTTTTGCAATCATTTGTCTTATGGCAGGATTGATCACACCAAAAGATTTACCAGAACCTGGTGTTCCAATGACCATCGTTCCTCTAAAAGGATTGATGTTCATCCAACCTTTATTGCTTTTGTTTTTGTAACGGAACAAGTATGGAATATTGATTGTGACATCCGATGTTACCAATTCCTGATTTTGGTCGAAAGATTCTTCTTCAACATTCCATCGGTCTTTTCCCATTTTCTGCTGCATCAGTTTTGAAATACTATCTGCACCCATTTGAAGAATAACTGCCCCTAAAAAAGAAAGAACTGCATAGATTCCCTGATAGAGATTAAATCCGGGAAACACTCTTGGAAGTTTTTCATTTCCTGCCTCATTCTGCCAAACCAGTGAAGAAAAAATCATCAGCAATCCCAAAATCATAGGAGCAATAATCTCTTTACTAATATTAAGGTCTTTCTTTTTCTTGGCTTTTGTTCCGACAGCCACTAATCCAATCAGAATCAATGTTGCAAATTTGGCATTGATAGGAGGGTAGATAAAACTCAACTTTGAAAAATTTTTCAACAAGTTTGATACTACCGGAACATTGGCATTAAGGTAGAAAAGCGAAGCACAATCGAGTGCTACGACTGCGTACACCGCTTTTTGTAGAAAGCCATAGATCTTTATTTGGTGTTGTTGCTCTTGCATTAAGAATAATTTTCGAAATATTGATTCAGTAATTTGTGTTCTTCCAGTAAACTATCGTGTAGCTTCTGTTGCCGTTCCTGCAAATTTTTATGATGTTCCTGTATTTTAACAAGTTTGGCATTCAACAGATTCAATTTATTTATTAATTCATTTCCTCTTTTTTCGACACTCTCGATAATGTATGAGTGACCTGGCTCTTCAGATATTTTATCACACCAATCTTTAAGGTTTAACACCCTTTTATAGGCAATGATAAATTCTTTTCGTTTTTTATAAATAATAATTATAGCAACAGAATGGTAGGTAAATAGTAATATCACCAGTGCAAAACACAGCATAACTGTAAAATTTTCCATAGTCTTAATATTAAAAGGTATCTGCTTTCAGAATATCTGAATAGTTGACTTTCATTTCTATGGTGCGCCCCGAGAGCTGTTCTTCAATCAAGCGAATCATCATCACTTTACTGTTTGGGTAAGTGAATTTTTTGAAAACATAAATATTCCTGAAATTTTTTCTGAAGTGTTTCTGCGGATTGAGCTGTAAAATGGGTGTTAGATCTACACTTTGGTTATTGGTGGCTTTGTGTATTTTTTTGTCTTCCAAGGAGAATTTCAAATCCTCAATATCATAGTTCAGATTAGAATTATTCTTGATGGTCATATCTAAAAAAATATAAGCACTCATCACATAGACATTATTGAGCTGGAAGCTGAGTTTTAGATTTTTTTCTTCTCTAATCGGATTTTTTTCAGATTTTTTTCGAATAATATCCATCGAAAATTTTCTCAGTTCAAGATTAGAGAACACCATTTTATCAAATTCTACAGGCTGCATCGCTTCGGGCTGTATATGAATATTGGTAATCGTATTGAGGTTATCCTGATTTCTATGCACCACTTTATACTGTGCAATGAAAGATTGTGCGACAACGGTAATGATCCCAATAGTATTTCCATTAACAAAAACGGAAGGTATATTGATTTTTCCTTTCTCGTCAGAATCAGGATGGTCTGTGATCTTTATTCTGGCAATGTTTGTAGAAGGCAAATCTCCAGTCAGTTTTTCTGTTGACAAATCCACGTACTGAATGGGCTCAGGCGAGATAATATGCAGGTTGATGCCTTCGGTAATTTCAATCTCAGGTAAATCGGAAACAATCTGTTCTTTGGTTGCAGTTTGAGCCGTGAAAAATTGAGCTGTGAATATTAAAAGGGTGTATAATAAAGTTCTCATTGTTTTATTTTTTTTGTTGGTTTTGTGAATCTTTCAATTGATTTTCGTCGATCAAAAAGACATATGAGTTGTATTTCAGTTTTGCTTTATTTTCTTTGATCAGGTTGGCAATAGATTTAGATGTTGATGTAAACAGGCTGGATCCAATGCTTGAGAAAAATCCTTTTCCGCCCATATCCATCTGAGTTCCTTGTACTGAGTTACTTCCCATTTCCCGCATCATATCTCTGAAAACGCTTTGCGGAACGTACAATCCCTTCATCCCGTCAACATCATAAATCGAAAGATTGACAGGATAGATTTCTCCTTTTGTGAATACAGATACAATGTTGAGATTGACTCTCTGCATTGAAAATCCTGAGATTTGTCCGTATAATATCGAACCTTTGATTATTTTTTTGTTCCCGACAAAGATGTCTTCCAACAATCGGAACCTAATCCTGCTTCCAAGAAAGCCTTTGTTATTTTCGTCAATGACCGCTTTGATAAAGCTGTTTTCTTTCTCCTTATAGAAAGCATTGAAACCACTGTTGATTCCGGATTTGCTCACATTGAAAGTTGAATTAAGAAAATCTTCCATTTTCTCTTTATTGGACTTCAGTTTTTGTTCTGCTGCGAGTTTACTTTGGTACTCAGGATCACGGGATTTTTCTAAAGAATCCATCACGAGCATTTGTTCTTTCAGATATTTTACAGGGTCTGGTTGGACACTTTGTGTCTTTTCTTTTGGTGTATCTGCGTATTTATCTTCTTGGTTCCCGTAAGATTTGTCATTCAGCATTTTAATGATTTCTGAAGACCTGTTGTAATCTTTGTCATCCCTCTGTGATTGATTTGGTTTGTAATACGAGGATTGATTTTCTTTTGCCTGGTATCTGTTTTGTCTTCCGTTTTCTGCTTTTAAGGAGTCAATTTTTCTTTTTTGGTCCAGTGACAATTGGTCATCATAGTTCAATAAACTATCTTCTTCTTTATCCAAACCACCAAGCATCGTTCTGTTATCCTCTTTTTTGAAAAAAGCATCATACGCATCATTTTTGGTCATAATGGAATCTTGCGTATCGCCGAGTGATAGTGACAATTCTTTTGGTTTATTTTTTTCAGAAGTATCTTCTTTGAGAAACTGTGCTCCTACGTAGCCGAAAAGAAAAAGAAATGGCAGAGCCAAAAGAGGCAGAACATATTTTTTTTCTTTAAAATTTATTTTTTTAATGTCCATTTTTTAATTTTTGGTATTGGTTGAACAAGTAGTCAATTCGTAAACTGTCTTCTTTTTTCAGTGCGTTTTTGTCTCTTTTCACTTTTAAAGTTTTCAGTTCTTGTACTATTTTTTCCATCTCTTTATCATTGTTGACAGATAGATTTTGACTCGACTTATTTTTAGAATAGAGAACCGGAGGTCTTATTTTAAATGCTGTTTCGGAAGGGAAAAAGATACCTTGAATTAGAGACCCTATAAATGAAACCGACAGTAGAATCATTGAATACGTGAAGAATTTCTTTGGATTTTGAACTGCCCACTGCAGCCATTTCTGACCCTTTTGTTTTAATGTAGTTTCCATTTTAGTAAGAATTTTTATTTTGATTGGACAGTTCCTCGTTATTGATGATTCGCCAGTTTTTAAGAATCACACCGTGAGGATTATTGGGACTTCTGATGATGTCTTCAAAGAAACCTTCGGTGATGAGCTTCCTCGTAATGACAGAAGATTTTCTTGTGATCATCTGCTTACCGAAAAAGCTAAATTTCTTTTGTTCCATACTAAGCGTAATCGAATCGGTATGGATACTGACCATCGAACTGGAAGCTATTATTTGATTGTAAAATCCTTTTTCCCTTAGGTTCGTATATTCCTTTTTTCCGCTGTCATCAATAAGATACAATGACTTTTGAATATTATCCTTGATATAGGTATCATCGGGAGCGAGTGTGAAAAACAATCTGTGGAATAATTCAATTTGAGCTTTATATTCAACAGGTCGGTTCAGCAGGACATCAGTCTGCTTGGCAAGAACCGGAACGCCATTGTCTAAAATGTAAATTGATTTTCTGGAATCCTCGATCATTCTGTATGCAAAGAAAAATCCGGCAATGACAATGAAAACAGCAAAAGCAATGGTGGATAAAGAAATGACCTTGTTGATCTTGATTCTTTGTTCTATATTTTTGATAAGCATCTTTATTTTAGTTGTTGGTTGATAATGTTTGGTTGTTGGTCATTCGTACAACATTTATTTTCCTTTTTTCATCGCTCTTTGAACTCTGCCTGATGCTGAACCTGCTGCTGCACTTGCTGCTACAGAAGCTCCTCCTGTTTTGGCAGCCAATATTGCTGTTTTAGCACTGCTTGCCATTTTTCCTGCTGCACTTTTCATTTTCGTCATTGCTCCCGCCCCTCCTGCAGAAACAATACTGTCTGCAATGGTTGGGGTCATTAGTACTCCGATTCCCGTAACAACATAGGCAACACAGGTGAAAAGCTGATTGTAGATCATTCCGGAGTTGCTCACATAGACCATCAAAGCGTCTAAGTTGGTAATGGTTCCATTGGATAATAAGGTATCATACCTTTCGATCTCCATTGTATAACCGGAAGCGATCAATTGCTGACCGATGTTGATGATCGTATAGGCAACAAAAGTGTAAAGATTAATGTTGATGAATTTTGATACCCAACTGTATAATGAATTTTCAAATCCGGGAATAAGAGCCATTCCAACAGCTATCGGCCCCAAAATAATTAAAATGTAAGACCATATTTTTTGAATGAAGAAAATGAGATATACACAAATCCGAAGAATGGAAAGACAACAAAATTCAATGAGTTCTGCTACTAATTTTTGCATTTGGAACTCCATTCTTATCGACCATTCCTTGATGGGCTGAATGAGTTTATCCAATCCTTCGCTGATGTCATACCACGAATCATCCGCATCTTCAGTAGTATTCTCAATGACTTCCTGTTTGGCATCTTCTTCCGCCTTTAATTTGATGACAGCATCCAGTAATTGTTGCTGCTTTTTAAATCTCTCGACCCGTAAATCATTGACTTCCGATTCTATATCGTTGAAAATTGAGATTCCGGGTTCGGCAATGGCCTCAAATGGCGCTTGAATCATACTGACAAATCCACTCCAGTAAACAAGGGTAAATCCGATAAGAATTGGTTTCAACATCGGTGTGATTTCCCATTCTCTATCTCCGGCTGCCATTTGCCAACCCATGTACCCGAGGTACATCAGAGCGCCTAAACCGCCTATTGCTTTTCCTACCAAAGCTGAACCGGCGGCGCTATCCTGCACACTGTTGTCCAGTTTTGTAAAAACTTCCATAAACCACTTTTCAAAGGCACCATCTCCCTTTAAAAATTGGAGTAGATTGCTGTAATCACCGTCTGTCTGGGCGAAACCCATAACAGGTAAAAGAATTGTTAATAAGCAAAAAGTTAATGTTATCGTTTTATTCATTTTTAAAATCGGTGTTTATAATGATTCATCAAATTTTGAACAATTTGCTGGTCTGAAGCGGGTGTCCAACCAGGTGGCAAAGCATAATTTGAATGGTTCTTTAAAATATTTTTGTAATCTGTAAGAAGTGTTGTCTTGTTATTGTAATCCCTTAACTCTCGCACAAATTTTCTCCATTTAATAAGGGTTTCGTGGTACATAATGAACCGTTTTCCTCTTGGCATATCCATACTTCTGGACATTGCGTATTTTTCTTTGATGAGATCCAGCTCTTCCTTAAGCCTTCTAATGGTTCCTGTCGTATTGAGCGTTTCAAACGTTTGTTGGTCTTTCAATCTCCATTCAATAAAATTTTGTGGATGGTCGGGGAATTCGGTAATTGGTTTTAACATTCGTTTGTAATACAAAAGCCAAAGAGGATCGGCATCAACAGTAGCGGACGTCCAATGGGCAAAATCCTGAACACTTCTTTTATGAATGGTATCTGAAGCTGCTTTTATTTTTTTTGCTTCTTCCTCCTGAAATTTTAACTGGGCGAATCTCTGATTTTGCACCCCTGTAGGTTTTAATGGTCGAATATCTTCACCGTCTTTATAATCCCTGTTGATCTTTGGAGCCCATATTCCCCAGACTGTTGCGTAGGCAAAATTGGTTTGGATTCCCAAAAAATATTTTGGATATGGTCTCCAATCTCCCCAATCTTGAAAGACAATTCTTTTATGTTGAGCAACAATGGAAGGGTCATTCAATCTCTTTACACTCAATTGTCCAAACACAGTGGCTGTAAAAAAGAGCAACTGAAATAGACTGATTTTTTTTAGTAGATTTCCCATAATTTTTTAATTAAAGAGGTAATGGTATTTAGTGATGATGTCGCCAACAATGGCTTTGTCTATATTGATGTAATTGCGGAGAACCGGAACCTGATACAGATAAGGGATTTTCTTGGCATTCTCTAACCGTAAATTGATGTACAGAATATTTCCGTTGATATTTCTGACACGGGTAAATATCTTTTCAATAAGCATTTCCCTATCCATTGCATCCATCAGAAAATCTTTGTCTTCATTGAGAATATCCTGGGTAACTTCCTGCTGAAGCTTCATCGTCTGCTTGCCTATTTCAACATAATATTTTGAAATGAGTACGGAATATTCAGGATGCTGCGCTGATAGATCCAGCATTTTATTGGAGTTCGTCACTATTTTACCTAAATATTGATAGAGATAAATAAGTTTCTTGCTCTGGGTCAAAGCTGAATTCACATTTTTCAGTTGTTGATAGATATACTCCTGAATGGCTATGATCTGCGTGATTTTATTGTTGATGTCATCATACAATTCTTTTTGCTTTTCATAGGAATCCAAAAAAGCTTGTTCGCTTCCCAATCGAACACCGTGATTTACGGTGATCTGCGAAAGGAGTTTATCATTAATGACTATTTGCTGGCTTTTTACCGATGCAACGGAGAAGAATAAAACTCCGGAAAGAAATATTTTTTTCATTTTAGAAAGATTTGATGTGACTCATTATGTTCTCAACCACCTGCTTATCTTTGTTGACATAATATTGAAAGGCTCTTTTATTGCGTTTTACTTTGGCTTTAATATCCCTTATCTTCAGAAGCATATGCGTGGAATTCCTGCTCAATGTTTTTATTTCGCCCAAAGCATATTCTAATAATACTTTACGTTCTGATTTTTCCATTTGATTGATGGCTCCGTAAGACAAAATGATCCCGGTTACAAGCCGTGTTACCATTTGCAGATCATCAACAAACTGAACTTGGGAAGGCAAAACGGATATAATGGAATAAGGAGCATCGTTTATTTCATTGATAATAGCAGTCTGATTGTTGGTTATTTTTGTTATTTCCCTGCTCATTGCTATTCCTGTTGGTATGGCTTGAATGGCAAATGAAACAATTCGCAATCTGTCCTGAACTTTGGTGATTTTTTCTTTAAAATTGTTCCATTGGTTTCTATTGGCCGTTTCTACGGTGGCATTCGCAATTTGTTTTTGTCGCATTTCTTTTTGCCTGTCGTGTTCTTTCATCGTGGCATTGATTTCTATATCCATCATCGGAAATGATACATTTTCCTGTTGCCATGCTGGTGTAGAACCACCACCGGAGGATGTCAACACAAGATAAACAGCCGGAATAGATAGGCTAAGAAGAATCTTCTTTAACATTTTGTAATTTTTTAAAAATTCCGTTTGTACCTGTTCATTATATTTTCAACAATAGCTTTGTCTGTATTGATGTAGCCTGCAAATGGATTAATGGAATTCCAGAATCCTAGTCGATTGGCTTTTTCCAGTCTTA
Organism: Epilithonimonas sp.; assembly: GCF_032055105.1. GTDB lineage: Bacteria > Bacteroidota > Bacteroidia > Flavobacteriales > Weeksellaceae > Epilithonimonas. The sequence goes on along the minus strand of NZ_DAMBRK010000014.1, from coordinate 74,780 downwards.
ATTTAATCGCCAAAAGCCAAAGCTTCAGATTTTTGACGTTCCCGGAAATATTATGCAAGATTTTATATCGATCTCCTGCAGTAGCCAGATTCAGCTCTCCGGATGCGAGAATATCAGATACATCTGTCACGATCTTTAGACTTTGCTCATAGGTCTTTTGTGAAGCTTTCACCCCAAAAATGGCATACTCAGGATGTTCTGATGCTAGTTGTACCACTTGTGAGGAATAACTATAACATTTATTGAGATCTGAGTAGATCTCCTGTGCCTGAATTCCGTTTTGTAATGTTCCTGAAACTTCTTTCAAGCCTTTCAGAATTTTATTCTGAATGTCATTGGCTGCCACCATCTGTGTTCCTACCCAGATCTGAGCATCTTTTAACTTTGAGGTCTCTTCGATTACTTCATTTTGTTTGGCTTTTAGATTTTCAGAATACAGAATCATTGCCGCCGTTACGGTAGGGTCGATGTAAGTGTTTTGAGCGAATCCAATTGTCCCCCATAGGGAGAAAATGAGTAGAAAAACCTTCAATCTAATGTGGTTCGCCAGAGATGAAACGTAACGAAATCCTCTTGGAAAATTTATAGCTTTAAAGGTTTTCATAAGCGTAATTTTGTTTACTGATTAATTCTGAAAAAGTGATTTGGCGGTCTTCTAATTCCTGTGAGATGACTTTGAAAACATTCTTCCCTTTGTGTTCTTTTTTCATTATTCTGTAGAAAGAATTGATTTTTTTATCTAATGGATTTTGATATAAGTTCACGAGTGACACTAAGTTTTCCAGACTGTCTCCGAAGACTTTGAGATCACCAACTATTCTGCGCAATGCTTCATCATAGTCGCCATATTGATGTACATAATATTCAACTGCCGATTTCTCCGGTTTTTCTGTGGTATAGGTTAAATATTGCTCCAGAGATACTTCATTCCCATAGACCTCTCCTTTCGAACCTCTCTTTAAATAGAATTCTTTGAATCGGCTTCGCCCGAATTTGTTGTTGAGATTGTTGATGGTGAAAATCTTGTTTTGCTCTACTTTATTAAGTGAAAGAAGCGAAGCTATCTTGTCGAAATTATCTTTGAACTTCGTCTGATCCAGCAATATAAAAGTGTCCGAATTATTGATGATGGAATCTTTAACCACCGCATTTCCAATAATATCATCCAGTTCCTGCGTTACCACCACCGCTTCTCCCCAAAATTTCCTCACCGTTTTGTACAAATAAAGGATGTATCCTCCCATCAGTTTACTCGCAATGGCCTTCCACGCTTCTTCGATGATGAGTGCTTTTCTACGGTCTTTTCTTAACCTCATTTTCTGAATAAAGGTGTCCATAATAATGAGCGTTACTATCGGAAACAGTTTGGGATTATCCTTCACATTATCAATTTCAAAAACAATAAAAGATTCGTCAAAAAGCGTATTATCGGCACTTTCATTTAAAGTCGTTCCATACCTTCCGCCTTTGTAAAAATCTTTCAGGACAAATAAATAGGTGCGCAGATTGAATTCCTTCTCTATAATATTGTGTTTTTTATTATTTAGGTAAATAGGAAGAAATTGATCACAATAATCATAAAACCCATTGAACGAAAGTTCTGTTACAACCAGCTTTTCTTCCAGTTCTTTTATTTTTCTGATAATGGCTTTTCTAAAGGATTCATTCCATTCTTCAGCTGATCTGGGTTGCCTGATGTCATTCGACTTGATTAAAATTAACTGTGTCTCATTGTATATTTTCCTTCTTTCTTCATCGTTCAGCGTGTCATACGCTTCATAGACTTTATAGAAATTTTCACTTTCATATTCAGGATTATTGATGTTCTTATCGGGATGATAGAATTTTAACAATTTTCTTCCCGCTTCTTTTATTTCATCGGAACTGGCATCGAAAGTAATTCCCAAAATGTCATAGTAAGTATGCTGTCCTTTGGCTTCATTCTCATATTCAGAAAAAAGATCATCTTCGTGAATGTTGTATTTACCTAGATAGAGAATGAGTTCTTCAGAAGTTTTATTTTCATACCACTGTGTTCCTGAGTTGAAATACTGATGGTAATACGACATCAACACATTATCTAAAATGGATTTTTGAGCGGATGACATTGCAGCATCGGGACCTTGCCAAATCAAGAAAATCAAGTTGGTTAAAAATTCGATTTTTTCGATATTAAATTCTTTTTTATCCATCAGAAAAGGATTCATTGTAATGGGCTTTTCTTCGGTATATTGAATGTATCTTCCTCCTTTATATTTACAAGTTCCTGAATAGGAATCTCCTGTATCAACAATCACTACATCATAATTGTAGGTCAAGTACTGCTCGATAATATTGTTCATTAAAAAACTTTTGCCTGAACCACTAGGTCCGAGAACGAACTTATTTCTGTTATTAATTCTTCCTGTTTTCATCGGTAAATCCGAAGGATCTACTTTTAGCGGAACGCCTTGTCTATCGGTAAATCTTAAATAGAAATTGGATTCTTCATTGACGGGGTAACTTTCTTTAAAAAAAAAACACAAGGCCGCTTCGCTTGTCGTCATAAAAAGATCATATTCCCTAAGTTCTGTTCCATTGCCCGGAATTGCCGACCGCCAAAGTTCTAACTGGTTGTAGGCATTTTTAGAAACAATGATTCCTTTTGTGAAAAGCTTATTTTCAATCATCGACTGAATGTTTTCCATTTTTTCCAGTGTCTGGGCTGAAAACAATATTGAAAAATGAGCATTGACCACCAATTGCCCATCAACAGCAATATTATGAAGCAGAGTCTGAATTTCATCTGCTATAATCGCATTGGAAGGAGAATTGTTAGCTGCTCCTTCGTGCTTTTTCTTCTTTTTATCAAGCTCCCTTTGCTGTTGCGCCTGAATTGGAATAGTAATAATCTGATTGTATACAATGGTCTCATAATCTTCCAGTTCATTGATAAAACTAAAATTATCAACTGCTGTTTCAGCAGCTGCACCGTTACCGCCGAGAACAGAATAAGGTTCAATTTCTGAGGGCAAATCAATGTTTTCTACATCCACGTAAGAAATATTTTTTACGAATCTGTTTCCGATCTGCAAAAATTCGTTGGTGCTTTTTATATTATCGAATGTTGGAGATTCGGTAAACTGCATCGACAGAACTCCCGAAATGTAGTATTCAAAATCTTTCTCAAATAAAAACTGAGGTTCGCAGTCATTCTGCTTCAAAAGCATCAATACTTTTTGGCATTTGTCCCGAAGTTCTTTATAGCTTTTATCGGAGAAATTGTATTGCTTTCTTTTCTTTTTCAGTTTATCATCGATGATATCTGTAAACAAAAGCACCGTTTCGATGGTTTTGAAAAGTCTGCCGTCAAAATGTTCCGAATATTTTTGTTGTAGAAATTGGTTGGATTGTTCAGCGGTGTATTTTTTTTTGGAAAAAATATCGAGCTTCTGAACGATTCTCCCCTCTCCAATGATCGATACCACCTGATTTAAAACCGTGTGAAAGTTGAGATAGCTATCCGGGTCCGCCGAGTACTGTTCTACGATGTTTTTTATCTTGATCCCGATAATAGGGTTTCCGTATTGTCCGAAAAGAACATCAAAATCCCAATTGAAATCCTTTCCATAATCATAACCTATAAAAGGAATGCTAAATGCCTGTTTTTTTGTTGTTGCCATTCTTTAAAAGTTTATTACTGCCTAACCTTTTTGGAAAAATTAAGATGTGATCGAAGTTTCTGGTTTTGTCATACAAACCATATTTATCCTGTCTTCTGAAGATGAGATAAACTCCGCCTGCGGTGACTGCAAGACCAAGTAAAGAGCCTAAGAGACCGAACTTTGAGAGTACCAATGCTGAAATGACCCCGCCACCGATAACACCGACTGCGTAAAAGATGTATTTCCCTTTGAGTCCGAAGAATACAAGGGGCTTTTTCAGCCCCTTATAAAGGTAGAATCCCATCCTATGCAAAGAATGCTGTTACAAATTCCGGAACGACAATCAGGAAGATCATTGCTCCTCCATAACCAAGGATCTCTTTGTTTACGTCCTGGTCACCATTCGTCCATTTATTATACACTCGGAGACCTCCGATAAAACCGACCAATCCTCCTACTGCTTTCAAGATCAGCTTGACCGGATCCCAATAATCAGTGATATCACTTGCTGCATTCGAGATTGCCGTTGCTCCACCTTGGGCAAATGCGGGAGTTATCGCCATAATTGCCAAGGCTAGGGTTAGAACTTTTTTTGTTGTCACGTTTTTTGTGAAAAAATTTTTCATCATAATTCAAAAAATTTATAAAGGGTTAATAATCAATTGAGTGTTAAATTTTGGGAATAGGAGTCCCGGACAACGGATGGGAATCCGCTGTTAAGTCTAATAATCAGTACGTTAGATTTTGTTTAAGTTGGCTAACTACATAATGGATTGATAAACTTTGTATCCGTCGTAGTTCGCAACCATTTGAACCAAGGTTTCAGAAAGATTAAGCATCGCCTTCCAATCTTTTATTCTGGAAGTTTCCTGGTCTGCACTAACCGTGATTGGGTTTTCGCTAATCACTTCGTTAGGTTTCTGATTTTCCTTTTCTGTTGATATTTTTTCCTTTTGGTCAAAATACGCTTCGCTTGATTCAGCATTTTCAGGATCAGGTTGGTTTTCAATTTCGGTAAAATCCTTTTTGGGTGCATTGTCCGGTTCATCCAGATCTTGTTCAGATTCAAATAGTCCCCTCAAATATTCCAGATCTTGTCTTTCTTCATTTCCTTCAGTGTAATCAGAATGGATTAGATTTTTATTAAAGGATTTGGGAGTGTTGAGATTTTCTACATCTTCAATCCCTATAGTTGCAGTAAGATCTTCGTACTGTTCGGAAATTTCGGATAAAGAAAATTCCTCCGTCTCTTCTTTGTAGGTTTCTTTTTCTTTCTTCAGAAACAGATCGTATACAATGTTACCTGCATAATACAACACGTAAACAGCCAGAATAGTAAGTGAAATTTTTATCATTTTTTATTGATTTAGTTGTCAGTCAATCGTTGTCGTTTGTTGGTATTGAATCTTTGATTTTTTACCTCTTTTTAATCACTTGTATTTTGATTTTTGAGGTTTCATTGATATATTTTATAAGTTCATCGAATGTATGTTCTACTGCATATTTTTGCTTGCCTATAAGGCTTCTGGTATTAATAGTTTGTAGGCAGTTTCTTTTAAATACCGGGCTTGGCAGCAGCATTCCATATTTTGCGAGCTCAATGTCCATTGCTTCCTGATTCAGATACTTGTAGCCTTTATCATATTTGGAACGGATAAATATTCTTTCGGCCTCACTTTCCAGTAGTCCCAGCATATTGATGAAGACCAAAGTCGATTTTACAGAAACATCGGAATACTCAAAAGGTGTTACGATAAAATCACTGTATATGAGCAAATCACTGTATTTTGCATCGAGCGTTCCGGCCAAATCAAAGAGATTGATCTCATCGCTTTCTTTTAAATTAATGAGAGTTTCAAAGTCTGAAAAAGGCTGCTCTTCTTCCTCGCCAATAATTTCTACATCGTACAATTTTGGAATGTCCAATAGCTCATCTTCTTTCCATTTGTGATAGAATGATTTCTGATAATCAAAATCGAAAACATTGAGTTTTCTTTCTGAAAGTGCGGTAATGTAATTGGCAAAAGCGATGGCTAATGTCGTTTTTCCGGTTCCTCCTTTTTGGGTAGCAAATGTGATGATCATAGGTTTTAGTTGATTTTTATTGGACTGAAGATGATTTTTCCATCAACTTTATCGTCTCTTTTTTCGTCTTTTTTTGAGTTCATTTTCGGCAGGGTCTTTTGCAGTTCCCGAACTTTTCATCAACTCAAAAAGCATTTCGTTGACGGCTTTGTTTAATTCTGTTTTTTCATTATTTTCAGTCCGGTTTTCTGTCTGCACTTCATTGACGCTTATGGGATTCAGAAATTTTTGATATTCCTTTTCTCCGATTAATGGTTGAAGTTCACCCACGTAATGAAATCTGGTATGAACAGCATACAGCTTTCCATCTTCGCCTTTTGTTATAGAAATATCTTTTTTTTCATCATTTGTGTTTTTGTTATTTCTAATAAAGTCCTTTACTTCAAACTGGACTTTTCGGTAGGTTTCCAAATCTTTCTTCCCTCGGTTTTCAAAAAGCATAAAGTCCTTGATTTCTGCTTCCGGATTATTCTTCTTAAAAAATTCAAGCAGGATCTTTTTTGTTTCCTGGCTGCGAATATTATAATCCTTCAGTATTTCAAAAGTCTTCTTATCCACCTTGTCAGAAGTAAATTCAAATACTTCATTCATTTTCATAATATCACTTCCTTTGTATACTTCTCCTGTTTTATGGTCGATCACGGTGTAGCCGAAAGGATTTTTATCTTCTTTATGATGAAAAACCATATCGATCCCGAAAACATCTTTCAGCTTTTTTTGGAGCTCGCTTTCAAAGGCAATCTTCATTTTTGAATCATTTCCTCCGTCAGTAGTCTTCTCTTTTGGAAGCACTGCTTCATTTTTTCTATTATCCACCACTTTAAAAACCTTATTGGAATACAATTCTTTGTATTTGCTTAATATGGCTTTCATCTGCTTAGCCCTTTTTTCATTTTTGCTGTTATCAAAAACAATCTGATCCCCTCTAATAGATTTTTGGTTTACTCCGTTTTTTAAAATGTTAAAAGAATTTTCATCACTTGTGTTTTTGCCTATCTTGTAACCATTTCTGCTGAGTAGAGTTTCCAACTGATCAAGCGAACTTATTTTGTAGTTCAGCAGCTTTTCCAGTTCTTCTTCCGGTTTCTGACCATATAATTTTTCCATTGTAACGCTTAATGCTTTTTGGGCTTTAAGCCTTTCATAACTGTCATTGATCTTTTTCCCTGTCTGTTTATCAACCCGGGTTGAAACAATGTGTACGTGATTATTATCTGTATCCTTATGAAAAACCACAATGAAAGGCTGTTCGCCATATTTCATTTCATCCATAAAATTCTCCGTTATCTTAGTAAGCTCTTCTTTCGAATGCCCTTGAAATTTTGTAGAGATCATCGCGTGAAATTGAGGCTTCAACACTTTTTTATTCCCGATTGAAATAGCTCTTAAATAGTTTCTTACTTCTTGCTTGCTGCTTGATTCGTTAATGAATGAAGGAAAATTTTTCATCAGCATTAATTCTCCAATGCCTTTATCAATTTTCTTATCGTTATAATGAACTCCTGGAAAACTCGGACCTGCCGGATCCATGATCTTAACAATCATCTTGATAGCTTTGCATAGATTTTTGTAAAGATTTCGTTCTGTTCTTTTTTCAGAATTATGATCTCTGATAACTTATCCGAAAAATTTCTGAGTTTATTTTCGCTGATAAATTTTTGACCATTTGCTATTTTTGCTACCTGATTGATATTATTTTCAATTTTTCCGAAGATGTTATCCTGTTTTTCAATGAACGCCAATACTTTTCGTCTCTCGTCATCCATCATTCTATTCTCTACGGAATTGATGATTAGACTAGTCAGGGAAATTTGTTTATTGGAACAGATTTTTTTCCAATCTTTCTTCTTTTCACTCTTAATTCTGAAAAAAATAACTTCATCTTTTTGCTCATCAATATTCATCTTTCAAATTCAAATTTGATTTTAAAAATGTTGTTTTCTATATTGGAACAAAGATGACCGCCGCAATTGCCATAATGCCTACAACGATAGAACTAACGACTTTTACTTTTTTCACTTCCCTGATTTGTTTTTTATCTATTGAAATCGTCTCTCCTTTTTTGGAAATACCATAAATATTGTTGCCATCAACTGATGTGATTTTTATTTTGTGGATTTTTGCAGTGAAATCCTGAACGTCATATTTGTGATTTAATGCTAAAGAATTATCTTTTAATGGTTTGCCAGGATTCGAAACAATAGACCTACAAGATGTTAGTGAAAGAGTGATCATCAGGCATAAAAATTTGAAAAAGTTTTTCATAGTTTATGATTAAGGTGTTACCCAACTTGTCAAACCGTTTACGCTTTTTAGAATATATGTTCCGGTAGCAGGCGGAGTTGGAACTATCTCTGTTGCAAAACCAAATGAACCATCTGTTTTGGCAACTACTTTTTTCGTATAGGATGAATCTCCGTCTGCATTGGGCATTTGGGAAGGTGTAACGCTGAGCTTGCCATTGATATTTAACCATCTTTCAGAAAAATCCCCCGAAATCAAAGCAAATTTGTAATCCGTATAATTGTTCGTGATACTATCCCAAAAGCTGGTTGAACTTGTTGTAACGCGGGTTGAATGTATAGCTAGTTTATTACTTACGCTTCTGTTTCCTGTGGCCGGGCTACCAGCGCCAATGCCGATGAAAATATTGTTAGACCCTGTTCGGTTTCCTGTTCCTGACAGATAGCCAATAGAGATGTTATCATTTCCTGAAGTAATGTAGGACATAGCTCCCGGACCAATTCCAATATTTCTACTACCGGAGATTACGCCGTTTGCGATGCCATTCAAAGCAGAAACTCCTGCAGCATAATTAAGTTTGCCTGTAACTTCTCCTTGAGACATTGCATAAGCACTAGCGGAATTTCCTTTTCCAGAGGTTATATTAGAGTCGGTTGCAAAAATAGAATTGTAGTCACCGGTGATTGGACTTCTGGAATTTCCCAGTATGTAATTTTCTTTCTCATCAAAATTAAGATGCAGACTGTTCTTGACAATAAGTTCAACCGTAGAAGTGTTGCCCTTGAGTGCAACTGTATTTAGTGGGTCTTCTTTTATAAATGACTTCCATAGATCACCGTCAAAATAATACAACCCGGACTTTGTGATATGAATAACCTGACCGGATAAATTAGTAGCTGGAGATGTTACAAACACGACAGCTCCTTTTTTTGCAGATGAATATGTTTTTGCTGCGAGTTGGTTACCTGTAATCCTTGGAGGAATAATCCCGTCATAATGATTGGTGTCATTTGGTTTCCCTACAACTTCTAAAGTAGCCTCGGGCGTCTGGGTGTTGATGCCAATCTGTCCCTGTATTGTTGTTGCTATGAAAGGCAGAAAAAAATAAATTAATGTTTTCATTTTATTTTTTATTAAAATTCATTTGGTCTTAAGAATCGTATTAACTGTGTATAATTTGTATTAATTGCTATAATTTTAGCGTCCTAGTGTAGATAGGGTCTGATCCAATTTGAGTAGCCCTGAACTTCTCCATAAGTATAATATGATGTTGATATTGCGCCTAAAGAAGCTTGAGGAATTTTTATGGTGAAATTTTCAAGCAAGGCAGGAATAAGCATTGTTGAATTCTCAGGATGTAAAAAAACAATCTGGTTAGGAATATACCCTATGTCACTAAAGATATCCGGAATATTTATAAGTGCGTCGGAAGTAATTGGTTCTGAATCAGTCGACCTGAATATTTGAAATTTTACATTGACGATACCATTAACTTTTCTGAATGATACGGATCCTTTTAAGCCTCCATAATTTTTGGTCCCAATGGTATAGTATTTAGAAGCGGTTAAATAATTATTTGTATTTCCATTATAATTAACCGGAGCGGACCATGTAGAAGTTGCACTAAGAGCCGCAGTACTGGTATGGTCAAACGTCAATAGAATTCTATATTCAGTGGGTTGCTTTTCTTTTGAAAATGTTTGCCACAAATTGCCATCAAAATAATATAATCCGGGTTCAGTTATTTGAATGACTTGTCCTGATAAATTGTTAGCCGGAGATGTTACAAAGACGACAGTTCCTTTTTTTGTAGATGAATATGTCTTTGCAGCGAGTTGATTTCCTGTAATTCGTGGAGGAATAATTCCGTCATAATGATTGACATCATTTGGTTTTCCTACCACTTCTAAAGTCGCCTCTGGAGTTTCGGTATTGATGCCGACCTGACCTTGGATTGATACTACTATTAATGCCAGTAGAAGATGACTCAATTTTTTCATTAGTATTTTGATTAAAAATTCTGTGACAAAATTGGGCGTTAAAACCTTCTAAAACAATAGTATTCAATGGGTTTGGGCTAAATAAGAATAATCTGGATTAGTTTGGAAACTTCCCAGGATTAAAAAAGAATGATTTGGATTAATTTGGATTCTTGTACCAAAATTTAATTAAAAACAAAAAAACAAGTTCCGCAGTTTTTTTCCCCTTTTTGAAAAAAAGGCAAGATCGTCTTTGGATATAAAACTTGAAAAGTTTGTATATACAAAGACACATCTTGCTCAAAAAGGCCGCTTATTTTTCGGAGTTCTGAAAATCGATTTATATTATTGATAATCAGTAAGTTTGAATCTCCTGTTGTGTTTATTGGGAAATTACAGAAGTGAATTCTTTGAGTATGAAAGAAAAATAATAATTGCTTGTAAAGTGAAAATTTACTTACCGTATTGTAAATCAAATTGTAATGATTTTGACCTGTACTTATTTTACGCAGGTGACCTGTATCTAATTTACGCAGGTATGAGATTGCACCAGTATTCGTATTACGCAGGTGCGATGAGTAATATTGTCCTATTTTTTGCAGATGACCTGTATCTGATTTACTCAGGTATGAATTCCAGCTGTATGTATTTTACGCAGGTTTGATGATTGGCATAATCCTTTTTACTCAGGTAACCTGTATCTAATTTATACAGGTATGGGGTTCAACCTGTATTCGTATTACGCAGGTTAGATGATGTATTGAACTTGCTTTAATTAATGAATTTTCAATGATGTATTTTAATAGTTACGGGAATCCTTTTTTTACTATCCGAAAAAATTCCGTTAGGCAAAAAATGATGAGTATAGAACTATTTTGGATAAATATCAAAAAAGAGCACAAGATTCATTATCATTTTTTTGGTATATTTGAAACTCTTATCAAAATTCTAAACAAAGAAATTTCAATAAAAAAAAATGAGAAGAATATTATTTCTATCTTCAATATCACTGGCTTCATTGGCGTACAGCCAGACCAACTGTGAATCTCTCAAAAAGGAAAACGAAGCTTTACAATCGACGGTTAAAACTTTGTCTTTAGAAAATTAATCTATAAAAAAAGTATTTGATATTAATAATCCAATTCTCGATTCGGAAAAAGACAATTCTTCATTCAAAATAACAAAAGTCGTTGGAAATAAAGCAACGAAAAATATTGCTGTAAGTTTTCTTGTCTAAACAAAAGATGAGAACAAAAAAATGACGATTACCGATATTTCTATTGTAGATATTGAAGGAAATGAATATCAAATAGATTTATATAAATCCAGCAAACCATATCCGGAACTCTCACTGAACACTCCTGTCAAAATAAATTTCTCATTTAAAGATTAAAAAAGAACTAATTTCTTCAGCAGTTGAAAGGAAAAGCTATCAATACATCCTCCCTAAGTTATTGCATTACAACAATGTATTTAATGATGCTTTTTTAAGATCGCTATATGTAGCAAGGTTAGAAATTTTACTTATAGATGAGTTGATACCCAAACTTGTAAATGACAAAATCATAGTTATAAAAAGTGAGGCTAAATTTAACCTCACTTCCATTTATTTACAACAAGCATTTCCCTCTTGAATAGGTGGGCACTTCACTGTGCCATAACTACAAAACACGCAACAATCCCCCTCTTTTGGTTTTAGGATTGTTTTGCAATTCTCACACTGATAGAAAAATTGACAAGCATCAGTTGGCATTTCTTCGGATTTCTTATGTCCGCAGGTTGGACAAGTTATTTCGGATATTAAAATGATGTCCATTATGAAATAATTTTGCTTTTTAGTGATTTGTAACCAGTCGAGTTAATAGCTTTTTCGATTTGCTCGATGCTGGTTTGTTTGTTGTCGAACTTTACAATTGCGTTGCCTTTTTCGTAAGAAACAATAACTTCAACAATGCCTTTTAGTTTGCTAATTTCTGTCTTTACATGATGTTCACATCCTGAACAAGTCATTCCTTTAATAGTAAATTCAACTTTCTGAATTTTAGAAGTCGAGGTAACAATTGCCGTGATTTTTGTCTTCGGAACAAAGATGTGAGCATAACTCGGAAATGATAGAAGTAAAACTGATATTACGGTAATACTTCCTAAAAATGATTTCGTTTGCATAAAATTTTGTTTTTGATTTGTTTCACAATTACAGTCAATTTGTTTTTGAGGTTTCAGTTTTTGATACCAAGCAAAGCCAAGAACTAAAACAGTCATACCAATAAAATAAGGTCGAAAAGGTTCGAGCCACGAAAAGGTAGAAGCAATTCCGCTTGAACCCGCAACTATAGCCAAAATTGGCGTAATACAGCACAAGGACGAAGCAATTGCTGTCAAAAGTCCTGCACCGATTAATTTTTTTTCTGTTTTCATATTGCTTCCAAAATTTTGTTTTCATTAAGGATTTTGAAAAAAGGTTTGAGCATTTTTTCATACTCTTTTGCCAACGAATAGAAAATAGTTTGCGCTTGTCTTTCCGTTTCAATGAGTTTTCTGTCTTTGAGTTTTCGCAAGTGCTGAGAAACTGCCGAAATGGTCATACTGAGAATATCGCTTAGGTCGCAAACACAAAGTTTCTTTTCTTCATAAAGAAGAAAAAGTATTTTCAGTCTTACATTGTTACCCGCTAACTCAAGTCCGCTAGATAAATAATCAACTGTCCCTTTAATTTCACTAATCCGGTCTTTGCAACGCATTATCTGCTTAACGTCTGCCTGCTGCCTTATACAAGAAAGATTATCCATAAGTACAAAGATATGCAAATTGTTTATTTAAGCAAATACTAAAATACAAAAACATCTTTTTATACATTTTCATAAAAGGATAAAAGATTTCCGTATAAGTCTAATGCTGCAAATTCTCTTGTGCCATAATAGGTACTTTCTATCTCTGTTTTTTCATTGTGAAGCACCTCTTTTTCTTTTAGCTCCTTATACAGCTCTTCAACTCCTTTTACTTCAATTCTGCAACTGTGTGTTCCTGCTAAAAAGCTTTCTGCCCCACTACTAATCGGTTTTAGAAATAGAAAAATGCTTTTCCATTTCCAACTATAATTGCAGGAAGCCCACAAATGCAGCTCTATGTTGTCCCGAACCAAAATTGCAAAAGTGTCTTCCTTGTACCGACAATTAAAACCAAATTTGTCTTTGTAAAATTGAACTGCTTTGTCAATTTCCCTGACAGGAAATGCGGGTGTTGTCTTTATCAGTTCTATCATTGTCATGTGCAATTTTAAATTGTAATATTGTGCTAAATAGTCGAGACAGCACAAACGGGTTGAAAAAACGTTTTCGGTTTCCTGGCTTAGCTGTTTATCCTTTGTTTTAATAATTTAAAGATAATCCTATACCCCAGCCCATATCACTATCGTAATGTGTACGAATACCCACATTTTTATTGATAATATATTTTAGCTCTGTCATATACTCTTTATCGGTGTTGACCATAAAACCAGCCCTCAATCTCTTTGTGATGGGAATATCTTCACGCATTAAGGAAAGACGTACAATTCCATCGTGATATACCTCTGCCTGAAAGTTTACTAACATCGGCAAAGTGTACATAAAACCTAAACTAATAGCTCTTCGTGTATCTTTTTCATTCTTCTGTCCGAATAAATTGGTTTCGTGTTCATCCATACCCATTTTACGATATCTCCAATCAAAACCTATAAAGGGCATAAACCATTGCATTTTACCTATGTATCGTCCTAAGTGCGTTTCTACTTCATACCCGTGCATATCATTATAGCCTAAACGCCATTCTGTACCTAAACTCCATCTTGCATTCTGAAGCATTGCATCTCCATCATTTCCATTCGTAGCGAAATCATTCTGCGCCATAAAGTGTGGCATATTACTCTCTCGCTGCAACATATTATATGCTTGTTTTTTGTCAGGCAAATTCGGATTTTGATAATCGTCAACTGCAAAAACCCTATTCATCCCCGACATCATATGGTAAAGTATATGACAGTGGAAAAACCAATCTCCCTCTTCGTTTGCTAAAAACTCAATGGTATCTGTTTCCATCGGCATTATATCTAAAACATTTTTAAGGGGAGATTTTTCACCTTTGCCATTAATAACTCTAAAATCAAAGCCATGCAAGTGCATCGGATGGCGCATCATTGAGTTATTATGAATGGTAATTCGTAGAATTTCTCCTTTTTTCACAGGTATTTTATCAACTTCTGAAAGTATTTTATTATCCATGCTCCACACATAACGGTTCATATTTCCGGTAAGGGTAAATTTCAATTCTTTTACTGGAGCATCTTTAGGAAGCTCCGTATTGGAAGGAGATTGTAGCATTGCATAATTTAGAGTTTTGATTTCTCCCAAAGCATTTGCATTGTAACGGTTGGGATCATTTTCCATATTCATATTGTGCCCGCTATGGTCTACTTTCTGCTTACTATCTCCTGTGATTTCGGGATACATTACCACATTCATATCCATTTGGTTCAAGCTCATTTTCATTCCCATATCGTCCAAATCGCCATTCATCTTCATCATATCATTCATCATTTTCATCCCCTCAAAATATTTAAGGCGAGGAAGCGGAGAAATAAGCTGTTTAATACCATTGCCCACAAAATAACTTGCAGATTGTGTTCGGTCTTCAGTAGTGGCTAGAAACTCATAGGCAACCCCATCGTTAGGAATTGTTACTACTATATCATAAGTTTCGGAAACGGCAATGATTAATCTATCTACCTCTACTGGCTCTACATCATTACCATCATTGGCTACTACAGTAATTTTACCTCCTGCATATCGCAACCAAAAATAAGAGGATGCCCCACCATTTGACACTCGTAATCTTACTTTATCTCCTGCTTTTAACGTTTTACCATCAACCTTTTTTAAATCAGTAGAATGATTTCCGTTAATTAATATTTTGTCATAATACACATCGCTTACGTCCATTGCCAGCATCCGCTTCCATTCATTCTTTACTTTTGTTTTAAAATAACCTTCTCTAATGGCTTCTGCGTAAGATTGTGTTGCATTTTTTTTAATAGCTGCCCAATCATTGGCATTATGCAACATTCGGTTGATATTATCAGGGTTTAGGTTTGTCCACTCACTTAAAATGATGGGTACGGTAGGCAAATCATCAATTCCCTCTCTAAAAGTTTTATCATCCTCACGCTTTTTCATTACAAAACTGCCATACATACCAATCTGCTCCTGCAAACCAGAATGTGAGTGGTACCAGTGCGTTCCGTGTTGGATAATCGGAAAACGATAGGTATAAGTTGAACCTGCTGGAATGGGTTTTTGAGTAAGCCAAGGCACACCATCCTCTTTATTGGGTAAAAAAACGCCATGCCAATGCAGTGATGTACTTTCTTTTAATTGATTATGTACAACAATTTCGGCTGTATCGCCTTCTGTGAAAGTTAGGGTTGGCATAGGTATTTGACCATTTACGGCAATGGCTCTCTTTTCTTTACCTGCGTAGTTTGCTAGTGTATCTGTTACATATAATTCGTATCGAACTGTTTTTGGAGGTTTTGTATTTACAATTCTTTTTACGGTTTGATGCTTTTCTTTTGGCATAGACATATTGTTCATTTTGTCCACCTTTTTTGGCTGCTCTTTTGGAGGCATCTGCATTTCATCGTTCTTTTTGTTCGATGACTGCTTTACTGTTTTAGTCTTTTCTTTTATCAATTTCATACCACACTTTGGACAGTTGCCTGGTTTTGCGGCGTGGATTTCAGGATGCATCGAGCAAGTATAAGTTACCTGTTGCACCTTTTCGTTTTTACTCATATCCATACCTTTCATATCCTGTGCTTGTGCAAAGGTGTACATGGCAAGGATGAATATTATTAATGTTATCTTTTTCATTTTTATTTTTTTATTTTTAAAAAACTTGCATTGATTGCAACTACAACTGTACTAACCGTCATTAAAACAGCACCTGCTGCCGGACTTAATAAGATGCCTTGTTTATATAAAACACCTGCTGCCAAAGGCAACGCAATAACATTATAACCTGTTGCCCAAATTAAATTCTGTATCATTTTTCTGTAAGTGGCTTTGCCAAATAAAATGAGGCTTACTATATCTTTTGGATTGCTGTTTACTAAAACAATACCAGCGGTTTCGGCTGCTATATCGCTTCCGCTACCAACTGCAATACCAACATCGGCAACTGCTAAAGCTGGTGCATCGTTTACGCCATCGCCTGTCATTGCAACATATTCGTCTTTACTTTGCAGTTCTTTTATTTTTTCTAATTTTTGATGTGGCAATACTTCGGCAATAAAACTATCCATGCCCAAAGTGTCACTTACACTTTTTGCTACTTTGTTGTTATCGCCGGTAAGCAAAATGGATCTGATATTGTTTTCTTTTAAGGTCTTGATTGCTTCTGCTGATTCAGGACGGATTTCATCTGATAAAGCAATGTAACCTGCTAACTGATTATTAATAATTACAAACACAACGGTTTCGGTATCGTTGGATGTAAAGCCTTCGGGGATTGTTACATTGTTTTCTTTTAAATATCCCGGACTGACTACCAATATTTTTTTGCCTTCAACTGTTGCTTCAACTCCTTTCCCTGTAATGGCATTAAAGTTTTCTGTTGCAGGAATTGTAATTGATAAGTCTTTTACTTTTTGTAAGATGCCTGTTGCAATGGGATGCTCCGATTTTTGTTCCAATGCGGATGCAAGGCGAATGATTTCATTTTCGGTTAATTCTTTTTGCAGCGAAACAATTTTTGATACTTCAAATTTGCCAACGGTCAATGTTCCTGTTTTGTCAAAAACTACGGTGGTTATTTTTCTTGCATTTTCAAATGCTGTTCTGTTTTTAATAAGTAAACCGTTTTTTGCAGATAATGCTGTTGATTTTGCAACAACCAACGGAACTGCCAAACCCAACGCATGAGGGCAACAAATTACAATTACTGTTACCATTCTTTCCATTGCAAAAGCCAATGATTGCCCTGTAAGATACCAATATAAAAAAGTGGCAATACCTGTAATCAATGCAATAATTGTTAGCCACCTTGCTGCTTTGTTTGCTAATAGCTGCGTTTGTGATTTTGATTTTTGTGCATCGTCCACCAACTTTATAACCTGCGATAAGTAAGAGTCTTTTGCAGCATGAGAAACGGTAACTTTTATGGAGCCATTGCCATTGATGGCACCTGCAATTACTTTATCACCTTTTACTTTTTGTACTGGTTTGCTTTCGCCTGTAAGCATACTTTCGTTCAGGTAACTTTCTCCTTCTAATATTATCCCGTCTGCTGCTACTTTTTCGCCTGGCTTTACTAAAATAATATCGTTCTCTTTTAAAGTGTCGGTCTTTACATCATGCACCATGTTTGGCATAACCATGTGTGCATCTGCTGGCATCAACTGCACCAATAATTCCAATTCTTTAGATGCACCTGCAACAGATTTCATTTCTATCCAATGCCCTAATAGCATAATAAGAATAAGCGTTGCCAATTCCCAAAAGAAGTCCATGCCCTGCAAACCAAATACGATTGCTACACTGTAGATGTATGCAACCGTAATGGCGAAGCCGATTAAAAACATCATGCCGGGGTTCTTTGCTTTTACTTCGTCAACCAATCCTTTTAAGAATGGAAAGCCGCCATAGAAAAATACAACGGTTGATAATGCAAAGAGTATGTATTGCGAACCTGCAAACTGCCAATCAACTTTCATAAAATGCTGTATCATGGTTGATAGCAACATGATTGGAATGGTTAGGATGAGCACAACATAAAACCTTTTTTTAAAATCGGCAATCATCATGGCATGGTGGTTATGTCCTGCCATGCCCATTGATGGGTTTGCTCCATGCTGCATATTGCTCATGTCATGCCCTGTATGGGTGTCTTTATTTTCTGTATGTTGATGTTCCATATAAATAATTTTATTTGCAACAATCCTTTTTGCGAATATAGATTGTTTTAAGAATGGTGATTAATATTTTTTTTGTGCACTGCTTTTAATTTTCTATTGAAAGGCTGTCTGCTTTTTTGTTCATCCAATCCATTATCAAACTTTTTTGCTCTTTTGAGAGCTTTGCGTAGCTGTGCATTATTTTATATGAAGCTAAAGGCATTTCATCGTCTTTAATTTGGTTTGCTATTCCTTTCAATTTACTTATTTGCCTTCGACTACTAATACTGCCAAACTCACTAAAGTTTAATTTTTCTTTGCCATTATCAATATGCCTTTTCATCATCCACGCCATAGGCTGTATGTTGGAATACCACGTATTTTTGGTATTATTGCTATGACAATCGTAACAGGCATTTTGTAAAATGTTTTGCACATTTTCCGGAACGGTATAAACTTTTGCAAAATCGGTTTTGTCAACCTGCCCCTTATTTACATTGAGGGCAGGCTGATATAATTGTATAGCAATAAAAAAAAACAGTACTGGAGTTTCCTATTTTTCAAATAGGCATAGGATACATTTTGATCACTTAGATTCGTGATCTTGACAACCAAAGGTTTCTTTAGATCCGCTGTCCTGAAATCTCTTTTATTTCCGATATCTGTATACACACGTTTAAAATCGATCAGTTCGATCATTGAGTTTTCTCCCTTAACTACTTCCCTGACCTTTCTGTTAAAGAGATTCTGCTCAGCAATCGTATTGCCCCCGACCCAAAGGACATCGTTGTCTGAAGTAAAATAAGGCATCATTTCCCGAGAAACATCTAAATCCACTATTTGGCGTTTTATTGTGTTATAGAGTTGCCAGTTATTCTCCTTTTGAATAAGGAGGTACTCACCCGTCGGAGAGATCACCATTTCTTTCTGCACATCGGAGATAAAAGTGTACTCATCCACAGCGGCATTCCACAAAAAAAGTTTATCAAAACCTTGTCCTCCTGCCTTATCCATCTTATCCACCTGATCTTTGTCGACCTGATTTATTAGATACAGGTCATTACCTACTGCCGTTTCCCCAAAATAACCGGAACGGGTCATCAAATTGGTCTTTGCAGTGAATGGGTTCCAGTCAATCTGAATAGCTTTAAGTATGGAGGTATTATGCGCCGCAAGGTCGAAATCTGTTCCATACCAAACATCCACCATTTCTTTTTTGGCTTTTAACTTTTTCTCTAGTTTGATAACGATCTGGTGATCGGAACGTGACGGACTGAGCGTCATCTGATCATAATCATTGTACTTACTGATGTCCATTACATATTGCTTTTTGTCCGGAGCAATGTAGTAGATCTTAGATTTACCATCGTTAAGGCTATGAACCACAAGACCATTTTCCTTAGTTCCTGACGGAACTACATTTTTCAGGTCTTCCGTTGTTGAAAAGACATTTACAAAAAGTCCCTTTTTCAGTAACAGAACTTCATTCAGATCACCCATCTTTCTTCTGACGACCGTTTGATCATTTTTTGCATATACATACTGAACATCAGCAATAGTTTGCCGGAGATTCAGATCGGTATCAAAAACTTCTAACAAACGGCCTTCCTTTTCTGTGTACAATACGATCAAGGCATTAGTCTTATCATCATATAGAAATTTGCTGACATTCTTCAAAGACTGGGATTTCCCTGTTTCAGGATCGAGGTATTCCAGCATTTCTCCGAATTGGATTGCCAGATGATTCCCAACAAACATCATTAAATTGATATTTTTCCTTTCCAACAGAATATCTTGATTCAATATACTCTGCAGTTTCAGATTTTTGGAACCATCGCCCAAAACAGAATACCAGGCCAGCCATTTGCCATTATCAGAAGATTCAGGGAAACGAATTTCCTCAGTTTCCCTTACCAACTTTGCAAGATGTTCATAGTTTTGAGCAGATAGTTTTCCGGTAGTCAGACTGACGAACATAGTCATAAGCAAAGCATATAAACTGTACTTCATTACATATCCAAAGGATTTGAACTCCTGTCCTTCTACATTCCAAATTTCTGAAAACCTCTTGTTAAATCTTAAAATACTTACACTTTTATCTCTCTTACTAATATCCATCATTCTGTGGCGTTAGATTCATGTTCAAAAGCATTTCTTTCTGTGGCAACGGAAAGAATTGGTTGGTTGCTTTCCAATTGACCTTTACAGGTTTGAGCTGATCCAGCTGTCCCCATCTTTTCAGATCTAAAAACCTGTTGCCGTGTTCTGCAAAAAACTCTTTTCTTCTCTCATTCTTTATCTCCTCCATCGCCTGAGACTGTGAAATCGAAGTAGTTAATGCAGTCAGTCCTGCCCTCTGTCTGGTGTAATTAATGAACGGTACTGCCTGAGCGGTCTTGTTTTGTTTCATAAGAGATTCTGCAAGCATCAGATAAACATCCTCCAACCTGTAAATGACGGAGTATTCAGTACTATTGGTCGTTGTAGTCACCTTGTACTTGGTCTGCTTATAATTCGTCTGGGAACCGAATACCACTGCTACAAAATATTGTTGTCTGCGGAGATCACCCATAGAAAAAGAATTGATAAGATCAGGGTTAAGGACAAAAGATGTTGGTGCTGAAACAAAATTGTAGAGCAATGCTTCATTGGTTGGGTCTGTGTTATTCTTAGGCTTCAATTGCCAGATGATATGCTTTCCTGTTTTCTGAAAAACTTTGGACAGGTCATTTTGAAAAACATAGTCCGCATTCTGAATGACTGCCTGACATAGTACTTCCGCTTCCTGCCAATTACCGATCAGCATCTTCATCTTGGCCAGCACCAGATATCCGACCCCCTTATTTATATAGATCCGCTCCGCATTACGATATGCTGTCGGCAGCAGGTTTACCGCCTCAGACATATCTGTTTCAAGCTTTATCAGAAACTGATCCTTTGGCATTCTGTTCAGTGTACTGTTGTACACATAGTCTGTAGTATCGGTATAAGGAATTTCTCCATAGATCTGGTACAGGTAAAAATAAATCAGAGAACGGATCATCAGAGCTTCCCCTTTGATCCTGTCCTTTGCCGATTCAGAAAGGCTCTTTGATCTTTCCACGCCTTCGATAATACTATTCGCCATATAGATTTGCTGATAGGCATTTGTCCAGACCAGACTGACTGTAGAATTCGTTGCAAGGGGCTGGTTGTTGTAAATATCCAGGATCGCATTCCCTGCGCTGGTAAAGACACAGGTAATATCATCGGAATAGGTTCCCAGCAGAGCACCTGAACCGTCTGATGTACCGCTGATCACAGAGCCGGTCCACAGACCTGAATACAAACCTGCCAGGGCGGCATCTGCCGTTTTTTCGTCTTCAAAGATCATTTCAGTGGCCAGTTGGTTATTCGGGAAATCAGTTTCCACAAACTTCTCGCAGGCAATCGTACTGAGTAGAGCGGCGAGCATCACGAGCAGATACATCATTTGATTAATTATATTTTTCATTTTCTTTAAATATTAAGAGTATAGTTTTTATTTGCATATCAAAGGAATTCAGTTTCACATCAGAACGTCACCTGAAATCCCAAAGAATACGTCTTCAAAGGCGGCAGATAACCTACCAGATAAAATTCCGGGTCCATTCCGAAATAGTCGGTGATGGTCAGAAGGTTTTGTCCCTGAAAATAGACCATCGCTTCCTTGATCCCCATTCTATCTACCGGTATCCGGTAATTGACCTGTACATTTTTCAGCCTGATGTAAGAGGCATCACTTACCGCAGCGGTAGAATTCTGAAAGAAACCATGCAGTGAAAGTTTCTGAGGATTATAGCCCGCTGAGTATTGCATATAGGTTCCTTCCGGATTCGAGGGCGACCATGCATCCAGAACCTCGACAGGCTGGTTGCTGAGTGTTCCCGGCATCAGCATCTGGCGGTTGTAATTCCAGTTCCTCTGTTTAACGAACTGCCACAGGAAGGAAGCTGACCATTGACCGAACCTGAACTGGCTTGACCATCCGCCAAACATCCGGACGCCAAGTTTTTCCACTGCCTTGTTGTCATCTGGAGAATTGATCTTTCCATCACCGTTGAAATCCTTGAACTTATATAATCCTGTTGCAGGATCGATTCCCTCATACTGGTACACTCTCGCAATAGTCGTCGGATAGCCAATAACATATTGATTGGAGTAGGTCGAACCTTCGAGGTTCGGAAACTCTACCAGCGTGTTTCGAGGAATACTCAGATTGAATGACGTATCATATCTGAACTTTCCATTTTTGAGTACCTGAATCGACGTGTCAAATTCCCATCCCGTATTCCTGATCTTTGCAGGAAGATTGGACTGTATCGAGGAAAACCCCGTAGTTGCAGGAAGTGGAATACCCACCAGCTGATTAGATGAAGTATTTTCATAGTACGCTCCTGAGAAGTTAAAGCGTCCCTTCCAAAATCCAAGTTCCATTGCCACTTCCTTTTTCACCGTCTTCTCCCAGCTGAAATTGGGATTGTACAATCGTGCGGGATTAAGCCCGGTCTGTCCGTTATAGATATTGGAGGAAATGATATAGGTGTTGAGGTATTGGTAATCCCCTATCTTGTCATTTCCTGTCGTTCCTATACTTCCTCTGATCTTACCTAAGGTCAGCCATTTGGAATCTCTCAGGAAATTCTCTTCCGAAAACAGCCACGCCCCTCCTAATGCCCCGAAATTCCCGAAGCGATTGTTGGGACCGAAACGGCTTGAACCATCCCGTCTTCCTGTAAGGTTTAGGATATACCTTTTTTTAAGCTGATAATTAAATCGGGCAAACACTGCGGTATAGTTGTACTCACTGCGTACCTGATCAGAGATGGTCTTTACACTGGCAGCGCCAATATTGTCGATCAGTGCATTGCTTTCAAATCCCCTTCCCGTTATCGCACCCTGATCAGATTGCGTCTTTTGAAGAGTAGTCCCTACCAAGGCCTCAAACTGATGGTTCCCGAACTGATACGTTCCGACAACCTGCGGTTCAAGTATGTAGGAAAAGTTCACCTGATTATTCTTTGATGAGGTCGAGTTCAGGCTCGTCTGACCCAATGCGGGGTTATTGATGGTGTGGGGCTTCAGTGATCTCTCCTCGAAATTCTGATAGCTGATCCCGGCATTCATCTTGACCGACAGAAAAGGAAAAAGCTTGTAGGAGACGTTTAGCCCGTTGTCAAAAAATGCGGTCTTATTGATATACTCACTGAGGAATGAGGCTACAGGATTCGTAAAGGTGCCGTTTTCCCAGTTGATATTTCCGGACGTATTGTACAGTGCAGGCGCATTCGGACTTAAGGTGATGCTTTTCAGGGTAAGGTCATCGTTCTGAACATTGTTCTTCTGAAAGGAGAACATGTTGACAAAATTGAACTCCAGTCTCCTGTCAGGCGTAAAATAAGAAAAATTGGCATTGACGTTATCCGTCCTGTACCTGAAATCAGCAGGAAGAACCGTTGACTGTTCATTATGACCATAGCTTATATTGTAGGAGGTGATCTCAGAACCTCCGCTCAAAGACAACTGAACGGCATAAGCATCAGCTGTTCCGCCGATCAGTTCTTTCTGCCAATCGGTATACCTCGACTGGTCCCAGGTTCCGTTGATATCATACATAGTTGCAGGATATAGCACATTATCATTCTGAAATCCCTGTTTTCTCATGCTGATATACTGTTCCGTATTCATCAGCTCCATCGGTCTTGTGATCCTGCTTAAAGAATAGGAAGTGTTCAGTTTCAGTTCGGACCTTCCCTTCTTCCCTCTTTTAGTGGTCACAATGATGACCCCGTTGGCTCCACGGCTTCCATAGATAGCCGTAGCATCGGCATCTTTTAGAATCTCAAAGCTTTCAATATCATTTGGATTGATCGCATTCAAAGGATTGATCGATGACCAAGGAAGGATCCTGTTGGAATACAATGAAGGCGTTTCAGAAGCCTGAGGAACACCATCAATAATATATAGCGGTTCATTCCCTTCCCGACGGATACTGTTCTTACCCCTGATCTGAATATCAAATCCCCCTCCAGGTGTTCCCGAATTCTGAGTGATCGAAACCCCGCTCATCCTACCCTGCGCTGAAGCAAGGACATTGGTGACAGGTTGATTTTCGATGTCTTTGGCTGAGATCTTGGCAATGCTTCCTGTTCTTTCTTTGTTTTTGACCTTATAATAACCTGCATTGAGAACAACTTCCTCAATTTCCTTTTCTTTACCTAATGAGATATTGACGGTTATCCTGCTGCCTAAAGTGATTTTTCGTTCGGGATAGTCCGGATGGCGGTAAATGATTACGGGATTTTCTCCCGATACCTGAACACGGTAAACGCCTGCTGCATTGGTCACAGCCACTTCTTCTTTACCTTCCTGAAATACGGAAACACCTTTGACTGGCTGGTTATTTTCCGTGACAGTGCCTGTAATGGTGCGCATCTGCCCTATTGCTACGCCGGAGACGAGCAAGGTGAAGCCAAAAGCCATTTGAAGATGACTTAGGTTGCAAAAGCTTTTTTTCATACTTTTGAATAGGTTTAATTCGTTAGACTTTGCTCTTTCCTACGCTAGCAGTCAACTTTTGTGGAAAGGGCTTTTGTTTTTCTATGGTTACGTTACACTTTCTGTTTCTTGAATATGTTTTTAGCGTATCTATTTGATGATGCTTGGGAGGAAGCTTCAGTAAGGACATAGCAAAACCTCCTGCCCTAGCACATCTTGAAATAATATGAATGAAATCGTGTCCCGTGTAAGCTGTAAAGCCGCAATGAGTAAACTCATTGTAAAGTGTCATTTCTAAATGAGAAAACATTCTATTGAAATCTAAAAACAACAGTAACCATATGCATTATACAGACCGTTGAATTTTTTTGTCTTCAGTATTAAATTCCCTTCGTGCTGAAAATAATTTGGAAAATCAAAAGAAAGCGAGTACTTTTAATGTGCGAGTTTAAAGCGTAGTCTGGCTTTCCTTTTACTTTTAAAGGAATTTCGGAGTTTGTCGATAATATGTAGGTTATACCAATCCAGCATTTTGCAAGCAAAACTGGCATAAAGCTGTAATTTTTTTCTGTTATGCTGGCGGACTATTCCGGTGGGCAAATAAGCAGAATGGTTGAAAATGTCGTCCTCATAAATATTATTTTATATATGGAACGATGCGTTTAAGATGAGGAGTTAAATGCAAAAATAGCATGGAACGGTCTCACACTTTAGAACCGAGGGCGACCAAACCCTTCTTTAAATTTTCATCTAAAGATTACCTTCTAAAGCTAACGTGAGAACCGCTCGCATGCCGTATGCAAAAGTAAGAAACTTTTAGACATGGAGCGATTTCACGATAATCTCGAAGGTAAAATTGGTCTTTTCGGTCCGAGATACATCGTTTTAATTTCCCTATATGGGCTAATTATCAATTCGCTAGAACAAATATAAGAATAAATTTCAATACACCAATATATAGGTGTGATTTTTTAAAAAAATTATGGAAAAAACTTTTGTTTTTGAAACAACTCAATTTGATTATGACTTCATTAATCATATTAAGAGACTTAGAATGGAGAAAGAAATTTCTCAAGAAAAATTAAGTTTAAAAATGGGCTTAACTAAAAGCTTTGTCGGTAATGTTGAAAATATAAAGGAAAATCATAAATATTCTACACGCCATATTGCTTTATTAGCGAAAGCTTTTGGATTTTTAAACATTTCTGAATTAATGAATTTTCCCACACCAAAATATGATAAGATTAAAGTAACTGTGAAGCAGATTTATAATGAAAACGGGACCAGAATTGTAGATATTGAGATATTGAAAATTGAACCTCTTTAATTTACAGAAACCATAATCTATTCGCAACACAAACTAATAATCCAAAACTATATTTATGAATGGAATTAATTTTTCTCCTCAAATTTGGTGGAATGCTATGGATCGAGCTGTCGAATTCGCTAATCATATGGGAAAAGATCTAATCCAAGATTTTAACTTCAAAAAATGGTTGCAAACCGGCGCTATTGAGCATAATTGCTTGGAAATTCATCTCGTTGCTCAGTTAGATGACATCCTCACCGACAAATACGATTATCTGCAAAGTAACGAATATTACCATAGAGTATTTTTTAAAAATATGTATGGAAAAAATATATATGCAAGTACAATTGCAGATTTAGAAAGCAAAATGTTTGGTCAGGAAAATCTTCAAATTGAATATGAGTTTGGGGTGGATGCTCTAAATCATTATATAACTATGCATTTTAATAATTGGTTATTCTTTGGAAAATATGATGATTGGTTTCGTTGGAGAATGTACTATTATTTTTTACTGAATAAACTGGATGATGATCTTAAAAGTATTTATAACTACTATTTCAGTATGGTCTTAGGGCAAATCAACTTGCAAACTAATTTCTTCAATTCGATAGAGCATTACAAAAGATTTCGTGATGAGTATGAAGAAATAAATAAATACGCGGAGTCATCGTTTTTGTCATATCAGGAAAAAATAAAATTAAAATAATTGTACACTTATATCAGTTTTAAATACATAATTTAAGTTTGAGCAATTTGGAATCGAAAGTATTTGAGATATACGATAATTTCTAATTAATTCTCAATCACCTAGGAAATCGTATATTAGATCCAAATAACTTCATGGAAACAAATGATAGAGAATTTATAGAGATTGTAGCGGATTATATGGAAGAAATTTCCAATTTTATAATCAATTCGGAAAAATCACGAGAAGGTTCCGAGGAGCAGTACAAGTTGGCTGAAGCCGAAATTGAAAAGTTACCAGACTTTAAGTTGATATTGGACGGTCTTATGTTGACAATTTCAAAGAATTTCCATACACCTGTTAAGAATCTTGATGATAATATCTCGTACCAGATTGGTGTATCTGCATCTTATATAAGGACACATTTTTTGATTAACAATTTAATAATGTCCGGTGATATAATTGAAGCATCAACTTTAATTAGAAAGCAACTTGAGGCACTCACCAGGCTAATTGAGCTTGAGAAAAAAGAGGTTTCTAAGCTAGAAAAGAAAACACCTAATGTAAATAATGTATTTAATAATACCACGAAGGAGTTGTACAGACAACTTTCCGAAATTGCACATTCTGGAAGTAATAATGTCATAAATTTAATATCGCATTTTGACGAAGGTCACAACCGGGCGGAAGCATCTATTTATCCGAAGTTTACATCACATTCTTTAGAGTGCTATAAATTTCATTGTTTTATTGCACTAGGCTTTTTGGGATATTTCATAAAATTTGCAATGAAAGTATATGGTGAGGATTATGAATATGAAGAAGATATAGAAGTATTTTTGGTTCTGATTGACATTCACAAAGAAATTGATTTTTTAAATAATAAATGATAATATATTTAAACTTAGGTCAAATTTTTCCAACTTGCAAATAGGAATAAATTTTGTATTTTTGTAAAGCACAATATATTCTATAATGAAAAAGACGATATCAAAAGGAGAGAAGCTGAACTGGAAACCATTGAGAACAGTAGTTTCTGTAAAGATTTCTGCCGCAGATCTTAAGGGCAGGAAAGTTGTTGTGTCCGCACACAGTTCTAAAAGAGTGATAAATTAAACTTTAAAAATTTGTACGAGTTAAAATTCATACAGAAAGATAATTGTAAAGATGGTTCCGACCATCTTTTTACATATATATACAAATTCTTCTGTACCGATATTAAACTGCATTATATTATTAGGGCAGAGTATCATAATGGAAATGTAATTGCTCTCAAATTTTATTGTAAAAAAGACCGGGGAAGCGACTATAAGTACAATAAAATTATTAATAAAAATACTTTCAAAACTGTTGTCAAAATACTAGATACCTGTATTTCCTTAATTCCGACCTTGCTTGATAAGCATCCTGATTGTAGTTTTGGGTTGTGTTCCGCAAGATCTATCGATTTTTCTAATCCTAAAAAGTTAACTGAGCATTTACCAAATAATCAGAGGTTTCGGGTCTATTCTCAGTATATTCAGAGTAAAGTAGGTAACGAGACATTTTCCCATATTGAATATCCATCGATCAGCTCATATATGTTACTTAACAACAATGTTCAGGATATTGACAAAGAGGAAAGAAATATTATAGAAATGTTTGAAAGGACTTACAGAACTATTCCTGACATTACAAATCAATAATATTTTATAAATTGTTGAATTAAATAAGGAACTATGAAAGCTTACGAAAGTATTAAAGAAATATTATCTTTTTATCAGGTACACTGTGATGAACCTTACTATATATCTTCAGGAAAACTCATTTTTGAATTCCCAAAAAGACTGTTCCGCATGGATTTTTATGCATTCTGCATCTGTGTTTCCGGTAGTATTGATTTAGAAATTGATAATCACCATTACAATATATCCCAAAACGGATTCCTGATATCTGCTCCGTCAACAATTATAAAATTTGTAAATACCAGCAAAGATTTCCGCATGAAGGTTCTATTCTTTGAAAAGAATTTCCTGCTTAAGAACATTTCTAATCCATTTTTTATCGAGAATCTGTCTCTATTCAATAAAACTACTTTTAATGTAGTTATTTCCAACGAAGCAAGTAGTAAACACTTAATCAATTTGTTGGAATATCTTCAGCAGCAGACCACGAGGAATGGCCGTTTTACAGAAGATATTTTTCGTACTATTATTATTAATATTTTATTGGAAGTTGCAGTTCTAATTGATGAAGGCAGAAAAGACAACGCATATCCCACTCCACAGGATAACAATCATATTTTTTTTAAATTCAATGAATTGGTGAAAGAAAATATTTTGCAGCATAAGGACGTACAATACTATGCGGACAAGCTATTCATTTCCAACAAATATCTTATTCTGATTGTAAAAAAAGCGACCGGCAAAACGCCGCATCAGATTATTGATGAGGCCTTATTAAAAGAGGTTTGCGTTCTGCTCGGCTATCCAGAAAAAAATATTTCTCAGATTGCTTTTGAAACAGGCTTTAATTCTACCTCTGCATTCGGCCGTTTCTTTAAAAAGCATGCGTCAATATCGCCCCAAAGGTACCGAAGACAACAGCATTTTTAAAAAAGAAATTCCGTATATGATTTTCGAATTTAGGGATACCAAGGAATTAATGTATATCAATACCTTTATCATATAAAAATAACCTAAAAAAAATATCATATGAGCAATTCGAACAAACATGCATATTTCATCGGAGGCGGATTGGCAAGTCTTGCCGGCGCCGTATATCTGTTAGAAGACGGAGGCTTTAAAGGCGAAAACATTCACATCATTGAAGCCCTGCCGATTTTGGGCGGTAGCAACGATGGTGCAGGAACTAAAGAAAAAGGGTTCATCTGTCGTGGCGGGCGTATGCTCAACGAAGAAACCTATGAAAACTTTTGGGAATTAACATCCCGTATCCCTTCTCTGGATGTCCCGAACATTTCCGTAAAAGACGAAATTCTGGCATTTGACCACGCGAATCCGACAAATGCAAAAGCGCGGTTGATTGACAAAAACGGAAACATTTTACCTGTAACGGATATGGGTTTCAATACTCAGGACCGGATGAAATTTTTGAAATTGTTTTTTGCCGATGAAAATGATTTAGACAACATTACCATTCGTGATTGGTTTGACGACCATTTTTTTACGACCAACTTCTGGTATATGTGGCAAACCACTTTCGCCTGGCAGGAATGGAGCAGTATTTTTGAATTTCAACGCTATATAAAACGTATGCTGTTGGAATTTTCAAGAATCGAAACACTCGAAGGCGTTACCAGAACACCATACAACCAATATGAATCCGTTATCTTACCGTTGAAGGCATTTCTGGACCAGCATAAAGTGGACTTTTCATTAAGAAAAACCGTTACCGATTTGGATTTTGCCGATAATGATGGCATTACCGTAACGAAAATAGAATGCATCAATGCAGAAGGAAACACAGAGAAAATAACCGTGAATGAAGGCGATTTGGTATTCTTTACCAACGGATGTATTACAGACAATTCTAATAACGGCGATTATAACACGCCTGCAAAATACTTGCCGTCAAATCCGCCAAGTTTTGCATTATGGCGTAAAATTGCCAACAAGAAACCTGGCAAGTTGGGTAATCCCGACCCGTTCTTTACCAAACCTGACGAAACAAAATGGTATTCTTTCACACCAACGTTCAAAGGAAATAAATTTCTGAAACTTATTGAAGAATACACTGGCAACAAGCCGGGCAGCGGAGCTTTGATGACATTTAAAGATTCATCGTGGCGGATGTCAATTGTGGTGGCTGCACAACCGCATTTCAAAGCGCAAGGCGATGATACTACTATTCTTTGGGGCTACGGATTATATCCAGATGCAGTGGGAGATTATGTGAAAAAGCCGATGATTGATTGCACGGGCGAAGAAATTTTGACGGAGTTGATTCATCATTTGCATTTTGAACAACAAGAACAGGAAATAAAAGATAGCGTTATCAATGTTATTCCTTGTATGATGCCTTACATCGATGCTTTGTTTCAGCCAAGAGCTAAAAAAGACCGTCCTGCAGTTGTTCCTGAAGGCAGCACCAACCTGGCTCTTATCAGCCAGTTTGTGGAAATACCGGAAGATATGGTATTCACAGAAGAATATTCGGTTCGTGCAGCACGCCTTGCGGTCTATACCCTGCTCGGACTCGATAAAAAAGTAACACCAGTAACGGAACACTGGAAAAAACCAGACGTGCTGGCAAAAGCCATTCATACCTCTTACAGAAATTAAACAAAAAAAATTTTGTTAACGACAATATTAGATTGACAATTTAAATTAATACAAAAAATGAAAAAAATCACACTGGCCATTGCACTTTGTGCAACTACTTTCGCTGTAAAGGCGCAAATAACGATTGACCCTGAAATAGGTCTGAATTTTAATAAAATAAAGACAGAGGTAGGCGATAATTCTTCCGAATCCGATGACTCCAAAACGGGGTTCCGTATCGGGGCAGGCGTTAACATCCCTTTGTCACAAGGTTTCTACGTAAAGCCCGGTTTATTTTACAGCAACAAGGGCTCAAAAACCGCTACCAGCATCGGAGATTTCAAAACCAGCATGGATTACCTTGAAGTCCCTGTTAATCTCGGATATCAGTATAAAATTGAAGGAGGAAAGTCCGGAGGAATTTTTGCAGAGGTAGGGCCTTACATCGGATTTGGAGTAAGCGGTAAATATAAAGGAGAGAATATCCCAGTAATCGGTTCTCAGGAAACCGACATCAACTTTGGTAGTGGCAGCGATGAAACTAAAGGATTCGATTGGGGATTTAATTTCGGTGCCGGATACGAAACACCTTGGGGAATCTATCTGAAAGGACAATATGGCCTGGGATTAGGTAATCTTTCCAATATAGACAACGTAACATCTTATAACCGTGGATGGAATCTTTCATTAGGATATCGAATCTCTCTTTAATCAATAAAAGAGATTTTGTATAATAACCAATTTATCTAACTTTATTCTGCTCTTACTTTTGTCAAGGGCAGAATTTGTTTTTGTGCAAAACCAACCGACTATGGCAAGGCATACATCAGGCTATATAATCAAGCAGAAAATTGGCAACTCAGGTTCGCACACGCTTTTTTATGAATTATCCGAACCAATAAATGAATCACCAAAGGCTACGGTTCTTATTCTCCACGGGATGCAGGAGCATAGCGGTCGTTATAAGGATTTTGCGGAATATCTGGCGAGCAATGGTTTTGCAGTTCTATTATATGACCATCTCGGACACGGAAAAACGGCGGAAAATCGGGAAGAACTTGGCTATTTTCAAAAAGAAAATCCCAAGCAGCAACTGATAGACGATGCCGCAACGATGGCTGCATTTTTAGAAAACAATTACCCTAACATTCCTCACTTTTTACTAGGTCATTCTATGGGGTCTTTCATTGCAAGATGCTTACTTCAGAATCAGGAAGCCGATTTTAAAGGCGCAGTCATCGTGGGAACGGGAGGAAAAATCAACGGAATCGGTTTGGCTAAATTTTTCCTGTCCATTAAGAATATTATTGCCCCAAAACACAGGAGCAAATTCATCAACCAAACTTTTTCAAAAATTAATAATCAACATTTTAAAGGCGAGAAAGATGGCGACCTTACCAGCTGGCTGAGCCTCAGCAAATCCAACCGTGAATCATTTTGCCGGGACAGCCTATGCGGAGTACCTTTTACCAATAATGGTTTTTACGCATTAGTTTCTCTAAACCAACAGGCAACGGAAAGAAAATGGGCAGAAAAATTACCAAAAGAATTTCCCTTTCTTTTTGTAAGCGGAGCTGATGATCCGATAGGAGACTTCGCAAAAGGGGTTGAAAAAACGGTAACACAAATGCAAAAAGATGGATTTACAGATGTTAAAATTAAAATTTATCCTGCTATGCGGCACGAAATACTTAATGAGGATATTAAAGAATATGTATATGAAGATATAAGGGATTGGCTCAATAAAAAAATACAGCAATTGGAAAAGTAGACTAAAAATATTTTAATTTAAAAAAATAATTTGTTAATGATTAAAATACGTAGTTTTTTACAGGAAACAGGCAATATCACACAGTTTACCAAAAATTACTTTCTATTAGGTTTCCGTCCACCATATGAAATAAAGGAACTGCTCGCACAATGCTATCTCATAGGTTACAAATCTTTGGGGCTTATTGCCATGACAGGCTTTATCATCGGCTTGGTTCTTACGATGCAGCTGCGGCCAAGCCTCGTACGCTATGGTGTGGAATCCCAGCTGCCTGTAATGGTAGGCATTGCCATCATCCGTGAAATAGCACCCGTAATCGCCGCTCTCATCTTTGCAGGTAAAATTGCCAGTAGCATCGGGGCAGAGCTGGGCTCGATGCGGGTTACCGAACAGATAGACGCAATGGAAGTAAGCGGTACACATCCTTTTAAATACCTTGTTGCCACACGTGTCCTGGCTACAACATTTATGCTTCCCGTACTTATCATCCTGGCGGATGCCATTTCACTATATGGTGCCTGGATAGGTGTTAACATTGGCGGTACAACTAGCCTGTCACTTTTCTATTCACAGGTTTTTGACTCCTTGGATTTCAGTGACATCATACCAGCTTTTATCAAAAGCTTTTTTTTCGGTTTTGCAGTGGGAATCGTGGGTGCCTATAAAGGCTATAATGCAGTAAAAGGAACACGGGGCGTGGGGAACGCCGCCAATTCAGCGGTCGTGCTCTCCTCTATCCTTATCTTCGTTTTGGACCTGATTGCGGTACAGATAACCGGCATTCTCGGATATAATTAAATCATCATTATGGCGGAAACAAAAACAACAGCAAACGGCAATAATGACAATGGACCGGCCATCGTCATTGAAGATATTTATAAAAGCTTTGGTGAAAAAAAAGTGCTTAACGGTTTTAACCTAACGGTCGATAAGAACGAAAATGTTGTAGTTCTCGGAAAATCAGGCACGGGAAAATCTGTGCTTATCAAATGTATCGTCCGGCTTTTAACACCTGATAGCGGTAGGATAATGATTTCCGGGCAGGATATTGTCCAACTGGAAAATCAAGAGCTGGACAAGGCACGCTCAAAAATAGGTTTTCTTTTTCAGGGAAATGCCATCTATGACTCTATGACCATCCGCGAAAATCTGGAATTCCCTTTAAGAAGACGGTGGTTCCGGCTGAAGCAGGTTGAAATTGACGCACGGGTTGAAGAAGCACTCGATAGTGTGGGGCTTAAACATACCGTAGACCTTATGCCATCCGAATTGTCGGGAGGGATGCTGAAAAGAATAGCTCTGGCACGTACTGTCATCCTCAAGCCGGAAATCATCCTTTATGATGAACCTACCACCGGACTTGATACGGTAACGGCAAAAGAAATAGACAGCCTTATCATGGATATACATAGAAAATACAAAACATCATCAATCATTATCTCACACGATATGAACTGTGTGAAAAATACGGCTGACAGAGTAGTCTTGCTGCTTGACGGAAAATGCTATGCACAAGGTACTTATCAGGAATTTGAAAGTTCTGATGACGAAAACATTAAACAATTTTTTGATTAAAATATGAATAAAAATAATATCAAGCTCGGCTTATTTGTAATTTCGGGGCTTATACTTATGATGGCTGTTTTCTTTTACATTGGCAGCGGTTCGGGTATTTTTACCAGCAAATTTGAGCTCAGGGCAAAATTCAAAAACTCTAATGGGCTCAGGGAAGGAAGCAATGTGCTATTTTCAGGGATGCAGGCGGGTTCTGTAAAATCTGTAAAATTGTCCGAAAGGGATGATATAGAGGTCATTATGCTTATAGACAAAGATATTGCAAAGCATATAGACAATAGTGCCAAAGCCTCGATTGGAACAGAAGGCATTATCGGCAATGCGGTGGTCAATATTTTACCTTACGGGAAGCCGGGCAGACCGGTGCAGGAAAAAGAATATCTCACGGCAGATACCAAACCAGGTGTGGATGAAATACTCAACACGCTATCGGCAAGCAACAACAATATACACGATATATCCAAATCTCTTAAAAACACTGTGCATAAAATTGACAGCAGCCAGATTTTAAAATTAATTAATGACAAGGCATTTGCCGAAAACTTAAAATTATCCATCCTGAAAATACGCCAAAGCACGGAAAATATAGAAAACCTGAGCAGTACTGCAGAAGCCATCATTACGTCTACACGCCAGGGAAAAGGAGCAACGGGACTTCTCCTTGCCAACAAAGATTTTGAGTCCCAGCTTAAGCAGACTTTCAATAACGTCAATGCCGCCAGCAATAATCTTAATACAGTAAGCAATGAACTTATCACAGTTGGTAAAAACCTGCAGACATTCAGTAAAAATATAGAAAATGGAAAAGGACCGGTAAATGCCCTTATCACTGATACCGTTCTTACAAAAAACATCAATAACAGCCTTTACAATATCGAAAAGGGAACCGAAGGCTTCAACCAGAATATGGAGGCTCTGAAGCATAATTTTCTCTTCAGAGGTTACTTCCGCAAGCAGGAAAAAAAGAAAAAGGAAGCCGAAAAACAGAATCTCCAAAGATAATATTATTGGAATATCAGCATATACAATTAGAATTTTGGGATATATAAAGTGAAAGCAATATGTGTAACTTTATTAAATAAAAACAAGGTTATTTTATCATATATTATAAACTAAAAAATTCTAATTATGTATTACAGTCATGGGAATTACGAAGCATTTGCCCGCCCGAAAAAACCGGCAAATATTGAACAGAAATCTGCCGTTCTTATCGGTTCGGGATTAGCTTCATTGGCTGCTGCAGCTTTTTTGATACGCGATGCGCAAATGGAAGGAAACAAAATCCGTATTCTGGAAGAATTAGCTTTACCCGGTGGCAGTATGGACGGCATCTGGAATGAGCAGAAAGGCTACATCATACGAGGCGGACGGGAAATGGAAACACATTTCGAAACCCTTTGGGATTTGTTCCGCTCGATACCCTCATTAGAAACGGAAGGCGTTTCCGTACTGGACGAATATTATTGGCTCAATAAAGAAGACCCTAGCTTTTCCCACGCCCGTGTTATCGAAAACCGTGGAGAAAGACTGCCCACGGATGGTAAGCTTACCCTGTCCCAGAAAGCCATCCACGAACTTATAGCGCTGGTTCTTCTTCCTGAAGAAAAACTACAGGATGTACAGATAGACCAGGTATTTACAGAAGAATTTTTCCAATCCAACTTTTGGACATACTGGGCTACGATGTTCGCATTCGAACCTTGGGCAAGTGCGATGGAAATGCGCCGATATGTTCTTCGTTTCATCCATCACGTTGGCAGCGTAGCAGATATGTCCTCATTACGCTTCACGAAATACAACCAATATGAATCACTGATTCGTCCGTTGGTAAGCTACCTTGAGTCCCACGGTGTTACCTTCCAGTATGATAGCCAGGTTCAGAACATACTTGTAGAAAATGAAAACGGCAAAAAAGTAGCGAAGAAAATCGAATATATTAAGGATGGCAATGCAGAAAGCATCAGCCTGACCGAAAACGACCTGGTGTTTGTTACCAACGGCTCCATTACCGAAAGCAGTACATACGGTGACAATCATAACCCTGCTCCTGTTGCTGACGGCATTGGCGGAAGTTGGCAACTTTGGCAGAATCTGGCAGACCAGGATGATGCCTTTGGAAAACCCGAAAAGTTCTACAAAAACATTCCCGAAGCCAACTGGGTAATCTCCGGAAGCATTACCTTCTTCGACGAAAAAGTGATTCCGTATATAGAAAAAATAACAAAAAAAGACCCAAGAAGCGGTTCTATAGTGACTAGCGGACCTGTCACAATAAACGATTCTAACTGGTGGTATGGCTTTTCCATCAGCAGACAGCCCCACTTCAAGGCTCAGAAAAAAAATGAAGTAATTGTTTGGGTTTATGGGTTGTATTCTCATAAACCAGGAAATTATATCCAAAAGAAAATTACGGAAGCCACGGGGATAGAGCTTTGCAAAGAATTTTTATACCATATTGGTGTTCCTGAAAATGAAATTGCAGAAATTGCACAAGCTGCCAACAGCATCCCTTGCCGTATGCCTTATATCACATCTTACTTTATGCCTCGTGCATTGGGAGACCGCCCATTGGTGGTTCCGGAGGGTTCTGTGAACCTTGCTTTTATCGGTAATTTTGCCGAAACTGGAAAAGACACCGTATTCACGACCGAATATTCCGTGCGTACAGCAATGGAGGCAGTTTACACCCTTTTGGATGTAGACAGAGGTGTCCCGGAAGTTTTTGCTTCTTCATATGACATCAGGGTACTGCTGAAATCCATCTATCACCTTAATGACAATAAAAACCTAAATGAAATTGAATTTCCTTGGTTGATTTCAATCCTTGAAAAATATGGTGTCAAGAAAATAGAAGGTACTTATGTTGAAGAGATTTTAAAAGAAGCCAAGTTGTTATAAAAGATTTTTTTAATTTAATTATTTATACAATTATAAAAAGAGGCTGTTACAAAGCAACAGCCTCTTTTTATTTTGAAAATGAATCTACATATACTTTTCTAATTCCCCTCTGTTGAAATCCATTTCTCATCTTTAAAATAAAAGGGAAATTTCCTAGAAATAGCAGTATCACATAAATTTCCAGGATATTAGCATTTGATTTTCGATTTTCTTATTTATAATATTTTACAATTTATAAAACTCCGGACTGAATGCTTCCTCCAAATTCTTTGGTTCTTTACGTTTTTTGTGGTTTAGTTCGTGTCTTGAGGTTGAAGATGTTACATACGCTGACTGCCGTGAACGCTGTAAATTCCCGATCGGTGAATTCTCTTCGATGGTTCTAAACGGTGTAAAAGACAGATTTTCCATAATTTCAAAATTACCATCCTCAGGAACCGTTTGTTTTGGTATTGTGATTTTTGCCACCGTACGGAATGGTGATAATTCCTGCGACCATTCTTTTGTAAGGTCATTCACAGGCATTTCTTTCAGGTCTTTGCAAAGTTGTATTTGCAACTCAAATGTAAGTTCTTTTTGAGCTATTTCTTTGATAATTCCTTTTCTGTACGGCCATTCTGCGCTGTCTAGATCAATATCTTTTTCCGTGATGGCGTTCTTGGTCTGCTCAGTTGGGATCACTCTTACTTTGGCGATATAATCACCGTGGCGTACCGCTCCCATACTGTAAAATTCGTAAAGAAAACTGTTGATGGAAGGGATTTTTTCAAAAGTTTTAAGAGCGCCCAATTCCTTCAAAGCCTCAAAATTTGGAAATGCTTTTTTATTTTCGGTGACCCAAAGTGTGGCAAATTCCAATTTTCCCAAGGCTCCCTTTTCAAAGAAATCATTTAGCTTTAAAAAAAGCTTTGAAATGAAAACATAATGTTCTGCCGAGTTACAGAAAAACACGGGATTATTAATCAGGTTAAAATCAACATTGGGAGAATCTTCCTCTCCGGGAGATAATTTTTTGCCATCTATCCCAAAAATCTTTAAAGCAAATCCTTGTGCATTACCGCTTAGTTTATCGGGCAAAACTCTGGACGAACCATTGGAAAAGCGAACTGCTGCCTGGTGTGTTCCGGGTTTCGCATAAATGCCCTGCGCCAGTTCTTTGGGCAGATTATCCAAAATTTCAACCTCTGCTTTCAGCACTGCATAGCCATTGGCGTGCGCATCTCTTGTATGATGGGTCGCCCTGCTTAGGTTTGGCGTATTTTTGATGTATTCGCGGATATCGTTATTAATGGTGGTAATATACTCATCGAAATTTTCTGGAATTTCTTCCACTTCGTAACTGTACTTGATGTATTCTTCCATAGTGCTTTTTTTTATTTTAATTCGCTAATCCATTTTAGAGCAGAAATGCTTGGGATAAAACAATATTCGCCGCCTTTCACGATGTTGTAGGTCTGCAAACCACGGTATCTTTTGATGAGGGGTTCTCCCGGTGCAGAAAACAGTGCGTCTTCGTCCTGTACACCGATCATAGGATCTTTTTCTGTTCCCAGATTTTGGGCGTTACCATCGTTTGCCCATTGTTTTTGAAGAAATTCCAGTGTTCCCATTGCATCAGCACTAATGCCAATAAAGTACTGTCCACGTTCCTTACCGTCATTTTTGGTTACCTCCGGCGGAACAATGTCGCCAAAAGTTACACTTTTTCTGATAATCCTGTGCAAACGTTCATCCTCCAAAACAAAAGATTTGGAATCTCTTGGGTTCATCCTGCGGATATGCGAACTGAACGGACACTTTTTACCGTACTCATCATTCTTGAAAGAAAAATCATTGTTTTTTTGCATATCATCTCCTAGCGATTTATCATCCTTTTCGGGAGCTAAAACCAAAGGTGCACCACTTCGCCAGCGACCTACCATTTTAGCAGCCAAGAGCTCTTCCTCTTCCGGCGAAGAAGAATTTTCTTTAACGAACTGATTAAATTCCGCCACTTGGCTCTGGTACTTTCTGAAAACCATAAAAGAACCGTTCTTCCCTAAAACTTCAGGCTGTGGAAACGGCTTTATGGTGCCGGCTTCTCCAGGATAGCCCAGTATAAATTCGCCTGCTTTAAGCGGGCGGTCAAATCCAGCCGGAACTTCTATCCCACTGCCTTCAATTTCCGGGTTGCTAATACCGTCTCTGAATCCGAACACATTTTTAACCTCTTCAGATACGCTGAAATTGTGACTCAAGATTACTTCTATGCCTCTATTATCAGCCAATTTAGACCGAAATTCCTCCAGCTTGCTTTTCCACGCCTCTTCATTGTTGGCGATAATCGCCGCAGCGATGTGAATATGCGACCTTTTAAAAACCCTTTCCCAGTTTTTGGGGTCATTGACACCAATGTCATATAGAAAACGGGAGCGGTCTGCCATTCCTTCCTTGAAGGATTCGGGGAAAGTCTCAAGCGACTCTTTAGGCACGCCGATTTTTTCCAGACCTTTATAAGTGAACGTCAACGTAACCGATGCCCCTTCATTCTTATGCCAGTCTTCCGCAGAACTCACAATCGGCAAGAGTTTTTGGAGCATTTGTCTGGCTGCCACAGCATCTTTGATTTCAATGATTGCCACCGTTCCGAAATACGGAATAGGGCGGCTTCTGAGAATTAAGGCCTGTATTTCGTTCAGCTCAATTTCTACTTTATTGGGATTGAATATCCGCTTTAAAAATTCCAATGCCATACTTAGATTTTATTTGCTTCGTCAATCGCCCTATTAAGTCCGGTAATGATTTTATCATTTCTCCTCACATCATTTACAGTAAGATGCGGAACACCAACATACCAGCCGGTCGCGGTAATCTGATGGTCTAGAATGAACTGTTTTACACTCGGGTCTTTTATGCCCGGCCAGCCTTCCACATTACCGAAAATGATGTCCATCAGCTGCGGAATTTTTGTGGCGAAATCATCAATATAAGCATCCCAGTCGCCATCATAAGCCGTGCAGAAAAGAATCTTGGTATCGTTATCAAATAAAACGATACGCAGGTCGTGCAGTGTTCCTACTTTGGTTGCCCCTTTCAGGTTTCCGCCTGCAATTTCCATTATGGTCCTGAGGTTTTCTGCACCTCCCGGTTTAAGGTCTGCCATCGCCGTTAACTCAGATACACGCCCAGAGCGTAACCCTTTTTTGCCGGCAGATGTAGTGGAATGGTCGTAACCATCATCAATACCTTCACTGAAATTCGCCTTTGCCAATTCGGCAGTCAATTTGATTTTGTCTATGAAACCCATAATTCAGATTTTTGATTAATTATTCACATTGTTTTTTGAGATAAAAACAATAATTTTCAAGAGTGTACTACAAATGTAAAGCCACAGGCAGCCTTAAAAATATACCAAAATTCGTATATTATGTACTAAAACTCCCTAATCCCACCTATTTGCTTTAAAAGCTTCAATTGATAAAAGGAAATATCTTATCTTTAATCTTGTTGTAATTTTGAGAGAATAAAACCTATTTAACTATAAAAAATCAATCTTTATAATTGAGATTTATCAATATTATTTATACTGTTGATTATTTCTTCAATATCAGAGTTATTTACACTAAAAATTGTATCAAATATGTGTTTTACTGAACTTAAACCTTTAGTTAAATTAGCAGTTAATTCAAGCTCTTTAAAACTTGTTATCAATGAGTTAATTTTATAAGTTAATTCTTTTTCTGTAAATACTATGTTATTTTCTAAAGAATGAGAATCAAAATTTCTTTTGATTATTCTTAAGTTTATAATTGAAGGTGAAAATAAAAATTTGCTTAAAGAACGTATAAGTCCAAAAGAGGAAGTATTCATATTTTTATGAGGTAAAGACCCAAGACCAACCACGTGATACTTTTGACGAAGTGACTTACTTATGAAATAAGCATCTCTCCAACTCGTTGTTAATATAGCAATATCGGATAATTCAGCTTTACCATCACTTATAAGCTTGGCTATGGTATTAGCTATGTAATCATTATTATTGTCATATTTGGTTTCACAAATTACTATATCAAAATTAAAGTCTTTGTACTTTGAATCATTCTGTAATTCAATATGATCTTTAAAAAGAATTGAGTATCCTTTAACTATATTTGTAGTAGAACGATATGTTGTATCTAAATTTTCTATTTCTGCTTGAAAATCATATGATGCTCTACTGAATGCATTATCAATAGCTCCAGCAAAGGCATATATTTTTTGTTTTTCATCTCCAACCATAAAAAATGTACAATCTTCAGATTCATTTCGAATAGCCTTTAAAATTTCGTATTGAAATATATTTGTATCCTGAAACTCATCAATCGATATTTCGTAAAATTTATTTGCTATAGATTGTGCAACAAAATCATTTTCAGAAACAATCTTATATGATTTGAATAAAATTTCATTGAAATCTATTGCCTTTTTATCTCTTAAGAAATTGAAATATAATTCAGAAATATATATCCACGATTCAATGTTATCAGTATTTGAACAATCTAAATCACCATTTAAAAGTCTTTTTATTTTACTTAGTTCATCAAGTGGATTATCTCCTAACTCAATATCGGAGTTTATTTCTATAAATTCTTTCAGCTCATCATATGAAATTATTCTTGGCTTATGCCATTTGTAAATCAAAGAAAAGGGTCTTAATATAAATTCAAGGCAAAATCTATGAATTGTACCAATAAATATATCTTTATCATCGGTATTTAATCTACTAGCAATTTCATCTGCGGCAGCATTTGTATAAGTTATAAGAGCTAAAGACTTATGTTTAGGAATAGACTCAAGTTTTTTTTGTGCTCTAGCAATTAGAGTTTTTGTTTTACCTGTTCCTGGAGAGGCGCTTACTATTGTATTTCCAGAGATTTCAAATGCTGCTTTCTTCTGCCTACTATTTAGCATTTATAGAAATTTTTTTACAATTTGCAATGTGTGTAATAGCATTTTTAATATAGCCTGGCACAATGAATTCCCCATAAATTAGCGCCCCTCCCTCAATTAAAATACTTAGTTCTTGAGCAAACCTTCCCTTTTTTATAGTATTGTCAATTCTTTTAATTAACTCAGACTCCCAAAGTTCAGGATTTTCCGTTGTTTTTTCAATTAAATTATCATAAGATTTTGAATGTCCTAAGTTTTTAAAGCATTCTTTTAAATATTCTGTATTGATATCAGATGAAGGAAATAAATCAATTTCTAATGTTTTTTTTAACCATACGGATGATCTTCTACCATCATCGCAAGTCTTTTGATATTCGGATCCAGTGAAGGCCCTTTCGGTACCGCCCAGCTTTTCAGGACGCCATCCATTTCCAGACGAAAATCATAATGCAAATGTGAAGCATCGTGTTTCTGAACGACAAATCTCAATTCTTTTCCTGACGGAACACCGCCGAAGGGTTCAGGTGTTTTGTCTTCTGATCTTTTTTTATGATATTTTGATAAGCTCATATTAATTTCTTTAACAAAAAAAATCTCCCTGACAATGCCAGAAAGATCAGATCATTAAAAAGCTTTCTGCTGTTTGCTGTTTGCTTTTTAAATTATTATTTATGCTTATCTTTTAAATAAGCTTCAAGTGTCTTGCGGTCATTAGACCCCGTTGCCCGGATTGCTCCGGTTACTGCCTGTGAGCTTACGCCCAGTTTATCTTTGAAATATTGAATTTCATAATTTTCAGAACCACTGACCTGGCTGCGGTCACGCTGGTCTTTTTTTGATTTATTGTCTGCCATAATGTGATTTTGATGAAAAGAAACAAATAAAATGCCAGTGTAATGACATCAATAGCCACAAAGCGAAGATTACATGTTGATTGTAGAATAAAAGTTTCAAAAGAAGAACAATATTCATTTACAGAGCCTTATCCACAGGAACACGAAATTGGCTGCCTAGAAATAAGTTTTTGTACAAAAGTCACATCACATAATTCCATATTCTCAGTGATTTTCAAATAATTAATAAAAATAAGAATCCTTCAGTCAACCCAAATAACCTAACAACTTATTGCAATTTTCTTTTTATCAATAAATTTCTGTTTCAATTCCATCATATCCTCACTGACTTTTTCATCAAGTATTTTGGCATAATGCTGTGTTGTCTTAATACTCTTATGACCTAGCATTTTACTCACACTTTCAATTGAAACCCCGTTAGATAAAGTGATCGTTGTTGCAAAAGTATGGCGTGCAATATGATAGGTCAATTCTTTGTTAATTCCGCACAGGTCAGCAATCTCTTTAAGATATGCATTCATTTTT
Organism: Epilithonimonas sp.; assembly: GCF_032055105.1. Classification (GTDB taxonomy): domain Bacteria; phylum Bacteroidota; class Bacteroidia; order Flavobacteriales; family Weeksellaceae; genus Epilithonimonas. The sequence continues at coordinate 31,598 of NZ_DAMBRK010000014.1, read as the reverse complement.
TGATTACTAAGAATAGGAAGCAACTTTCCAGTATTAAGACATACAGGGTGATTTCTATACTTTTCAATAATTTTCTCTGTTTGAGAAAGCAAGGGAATATTAGAAGTAGTTTTAGTTTTCTGACGTTTGGTATAGATCCATTGAGAACCATCAAGTCCTAAATTGATATTTTGGTATGTTAGTTTTTGAGTATCAATATACGCCAATCCGGTGAAACAGCTGAACAGAAAAATATCTCTTACCAAAGACAATCTCTCATTTTTAAAATCTTTGTCAAAAAGCAGTTCTACTTCCTTTTCATTAAGGAACATTCTTGTCACTTCATTGAACTTAGAATGATAGTTCATAAAAGGGTCTCGCTCCATCCATCCATTTGCAAGACAGATACGAATGATCTTACCAAAATTCTTGATATACTTTACTGCAGAATTATTGTTACAGGATCTTTCGGTTCTTAAAAAAAATTCAAAATCGTTCAGAAAGGCGTAATCAATCTTTTTAATTTCAACGTCGGCAACACTGTATTTCCATTTCAAGAAATCTTTGGTATGCTTTAGACAGGTCTTATAACGGGTTAATGTTCCTTGGGCAAATTCTTTTCCAATCAGTTTTTCCATTCGATCATTGTGATCCTGAAAAACAGGAATGAGTGTTCTGGTCAGTTCACCTCTACCTACTACCTTATTTTTAAGAGCCTCAGAAGATACTGTTTCCTTATCTCTGATTAGTTCATGATAGGAATCATAAACTTTCTGCTCAAATGTTTTCAGATAAAAATTAAGTGATCTGCATTCTTCTGAAGAGCCGCTAACCTTCTGGATTGCAGAGTTCCATTTTGAAGGCTTTACTGTACGTTTTGTACTGACCTCGGATATTTTCCCATCAATTGTAATTCGTAAATATATAGGAGACTCTCCTACAGAATTGATTTTAGCTTTTTTCACATAGAAAAGTAAATTGAATGTCTTGTTCATTTCGTTTAGCTTTTGAGATTTAAAATTAATCTTAGCAAAAACTTATCACAAGATATTCAATTGCTGAACTAGCGACTGAAAAGGGTTTCTCTGAATTTTCAGTGACCTTTTTACACCTGCTTTAACAGGTCACTGAATAGGTCACTTTCAGATTGTGCTTTTTTAGTTCTCTTTGAACAGACATAAAACAAAAAAAAGCTTTAAAACATACGTTTTAAAGCTTTTTGTACTACATTGATATTGTAGTTGCGATCCGGACGGGACTCGAACCCGCGACCTCCGCCGTGACAGGGCGGCATTCTAACCAGCTGAACTACCGGATCTTTTGCCATAACCAGGATTATCACCCTCTGTTATTGTGGTTGCAAAAATACAACAATATTTTATATTTGCAAATTTTAAATAAAAAAAACGCCTTCCACAAGGGAAAACGTTCATTTTCAAGTATATTAATTTCTTACAAGAAGGCATTCAGCTTTTCAGCGATTACTTCTTTTGGTGCTACACCTACAATTTTATCTACAACTTCTCCGTTTTTAAAAATTAAAACTGTAGGAATATTTCTGATTCCATAATCTACAGATATCTGTTGATTGTTATCTACATCTACTTTACCTACCAAAGCTTTGCCTTCAAAATCTGCTGCAACCTCTTCGATGATTGGTCCTAACATTCTGCAAGGTCCACACCAAGTTGCCCAAAAATCTACCAATACTGGTTTATCTGAATTTAAAACTGTTTCTTGAAAGGATTGATCTGTAATTTCTACTGCCATGATTTCTTATTCTTAATTGTTTTTATTAAACAAATTTACAACTTTTATATTGTAATTAATCTGTTGATTATCTATGTAAACTATCAATTTTTTCTATAACGAATTGTTTCCCTATCTCTTCCAAAGCATTCACAAATGCATCAATATCAGACTTTTTGGTGAAATGACTGAATGATACTCGAACTGGCGTACAATTATCCAAATCATCTTCTGACAATACGGACATCAAAACCATAGAAGGCTTTGAAGCTCCAGAACTGCAAGCACTTCCTTGAGAAATGGCAATTCCTTTCATATCCAACTGTAATCCGATTAATGGGTTTTTATAAGGAAGCAAAAGATTCAGAACTGTGTATAGACTGCTGTCTTCTGCACTTCTTCCATTAAATTTAATTCCTGATATTTTTTCTTTCAATTGCTGAATTGCGTAATGCTTGATATCAAGAATATGATTTTTATAATCTTCCAATTTTGCCTGAGAAATTTCCCAAGCTTTTCCTAAACCTGCAATTCCGGTAACATTTTCTGTTCCAGCTCTTAAGCTTCTTTCTTGCGGCCCACCTGTGATAATTCCTTTCAAACCAGATGATTTTCTTACGAAAGCAAATCCAGCTCCTTTTGGTCCGTGAAATTTATGAGCACTACAAGATGCAAAATCTAATGGAATTTTAGAAAAATCCAAATCCAAATGCGCCATTGTCTGAACTGTGTCAGAATGGAACAATGTATTATTTTCTTTGCAAAGATGAGCCACTTTTTCGATATCAAGGATATTCCCAATTTCGTTGTTGGCATGCATCAATGTTACAAGAGTTTTTTTGTCTGATGATTTTAGAACTTCTTCTAATTTATTCAAATCGAAATCTCCGTTGGAATCTGGTCTTAAATAAACCAATTCCACACCTTTCAATTTTTTCATTTCAAGACATGTTTCAGCCACACATTTGTGTTCTAGAGCAGAAGTAATGATTCTTTCTACGCCGAGGTAATTCACAGCAGATTTGATAATCATATTATTGGATTCGGTTCCACAAGATGTGAAAACTATTTCTCCTGGAGTAACTTTCAAAGAGTCTGCAATCTTTCGCCTAACTTCTTCCAAAATGGTTTTGGCTTCCTGTCCCAAACTGTGTGTTGATGACGGATTGCCATAATTGAATTTTAAAACATTCACCATACAGTCTATCACCTCATCGTCTAGAGGCGTAGTTGCTGCGTTATCCAGATAAATTCTTTCCATTTTTAAATTAGATTTGAAGCCGAAAATTGTTCGAAAAATTAAGCTACAAAATTAGTGAAAAAATCGATAATGAGACTCATTTGCAAATTTGAACATTGCTTTGTCTCCGGAAGTATCTCCAAATGCAATTGTTTTATCGAATTTCTTATCTCCAATTTCAAGTTTAATTCGATTGACTTTTTCTTCTTTATTACAGTTTTTCCCAACGAATTTCCCTGTAAAAATATCATCTTTGAACTCCGCCTGCGTAGAAAGCAATTTCATATTGAATTTCTCAGCAAATGGCTTTACCCAAATATCCAGAGATGCTGAAACAATATAGGATTCGGTATGAGTTCTATCAATATTATTAATGAAATCCAAAGCGTTTTCTCTGAAAAGACTTGGATAGTTTTCCTCAAAGAATTGTTGTGCTTTTTTTTCGATTTGATGTCTTGATTTGCCTTTCAGAATGGATGCAATCAAACTTTTCTTGACAGATTCTGCGTCTGCCAACTTTAATTTTAATAAAACAAAAAGTGGAACGTGTTTCAAGAACTGGACGGAATATTTTGCAGGGTCATAAAACTTCAAAAACATAAACATTGTGTCTTTGTAAGTTAAAGTCCCATCGAAGTCAAATAGATATAATTTTTTCATCATTTTAAGTATTAGGAATTGGTTTTAGGCTATAAGTTAGGAAATAATTTCTTAAATCACCCAAATCCTATTACCTTAAACCTAAATTAAAGCTTCAATTTTTTAAAAATAAACTCAGGAATATTTCTGATTATCATCATAATGATTGCCCAAATTGGTAAAACGTACGCAACGTCTTTTTTATTTTTATAAGCTTTATAAATTCCTTCCGCCGCTTTTTTCGGAGTTGCTGTCAACGCAGGATTCAGAGGTAAACCTTCTGTCATTTTGGTGTCCATAAAACCAGGTTTCACAGTCAAAACCTGAACTTTTTTATCGAATAAGTAATTTCTAAGCCCGCTTAAATAAGCTGTTAAGCCCGCTTTCGCACTTCCATAGATAAAATTACTTTGTCTTCCTCTTTCGCCAGCAACCGATGATAAAACAATCATAGTCCCAGCTCTTTTGGATTCCATTTTTTTGGCGAAGAAATTAAGAACAGGAACTAACTTTGCGTAATTAACATCAATAATTTGGGCTGTATTTTCATCGTCATAAAGACCTTCTTCTGTTCCTAAACCTAGATACCCTGAAGCACAAAACAATAAATCGGAGTTGATATTTTCCAAAGTTTTATAGTCAATTTCATTCATCAAATCCAGAGAAATAATTTCAGAATGCTGGAGGAATTTCACATTGATGTGACCTGCAAATTTCTCTGTCGTTTCTGGATTGGAACTTAATAAATAAATTACAGGGAATTTTTCTCCTTTTGCAAGACATTCTTCTACAAATGCTTGAGCAACTTCGGAATTGGAACCTAATACTATCATTTTATTGAACGCAAGTTGCGCTAAGTTTTAGTTTTTATAAGTAATTTTTTTGAACACAAAGCGCATAATGACTTTAATTTACTCTTTATAATGTTCACAAAGGCGCTAACGCTTACAAAAGTTTATAATCTGTAAACACAGAATGTATAAATTGCGTTTATTTTCCTCCGCTCAATATTCTTTTGTGTTGAAGTGATACAAACTTTGAAGAATCAACGTTTTGAAGATAATTTGTAAGAGAAGACTTACTCATACTATCTTTCGTTAAATAAATTCTGCCTCCGAAATTTTCAACGATTGTATCCAATTGGTCAACCAGTTTTTTCAATCCTTTGTTGACTTTAAAATCTAATGCCAAAGTGTAACCTTCTTTTGGAAATGAATTATAAGCCAATGGATTATCTTTTCCAAATAATTTTAAAACCGCTAAAAAAGAACCGTTTCCGCTTTTTGCAATAGCTTCCAAGATTTGTTTCATTCCTTCTTTCCCGTTTTCTTTTGGTATTACCATTTGGTATTGGATAAATCCTCTTTTACCGTAGATTTTGTTCCAATCTTTCACAAAATCCAAAGGATAGAAAAAAGTTTCGTAATCTATGAAATTATTAATTTGTTTCTTTGTCTGCTTATTATAATAAAGGAAATTGAAAATCTTAATTGATAAAGCATTCAAGACAAATCCTGGAAAATAAAAAGGAATTGTCGGCTTGAATCTTTCTTTAAGTTTTAAAGATTTTTTCTGAAGATTGGATTGCAGCTCGGCTTTCAAAGCGTGTTCGCCTCTCATCAAGATAGAACGTCCCAGATTTTTTCCTTTTTGAAAACAGTCAATCCAAGCCACATTGTACGTCCAATCTTCACTTTCATCAAACAGTTTGAAAATCTCATCCAGGTTTTCAGCTTTGATGCTTTCTTGTCTAATGTAAGCTGATTCTATATTTTTCAGTTTGAATTTAGCTGACAAAATAATTCCTGTCAAACCCATTCCGCCAATTGTAGCCCAGAATTTATCTGAGTTTTCTTCGCGGGAACAAGTAATCACTTCTGAGTTTTCATTCAACAATTTGAACTCCGTTACATATTCTGAAAAGCAACCTTCTGCGTGGTGATTTTTTCCGTGAACATCGGAAGCAATGGCGCCTCCAACAGAAACAAACTTAGTTCCTGGCGTAACATACAGAAAATAACCTTGCGGCACAGCCACTTCCAAAACCTCTGACAGCAGAACACCGGATTCGCATTCGATAATTCCGTTGAGTCTGTCAAAAGAGATGAATTTATTAAGTCTTTTCGTAGAAAAGATATGTTCACCAAGAGAAGCATCTCCGTAACAACGTCCGTTACCTCTTGCGATAACTTCGTTGTTATCTGTTACAAATTGTTTGATCTTAGAAACAGAATCATCCGATTTCATTTCTTTTTCTACAATGGGAAAATTACCCCAATTGGTTACTTTTTGCACAAAATTCGGTTTCATCTTTGGGTTTTTAATTATTCAAAATTGAATGTGTTCTTCAACTTCTAATATTTTGATTTTAATTCTTAAAATAGATTTGTAAAAGAAACACGATTACCCAAAGGATAATTGTGACTTGTATATATCGATCTTTGTAGACAATTTTGGTGGGCGATTCAGTTTTATTATAAACTAAAGTTTGTTGCAAATATCTTAGAAATGCAAATACTACAAAAATCACGGTATAGAAAACTCTTGGATGAAATCTCGCCTGAACTTCTGGAGACAAAGTAAACATCAGATAACAAATAATTGCCAAAGTACAACTGATTGACAAAGCAATATCTGCAAACTGAACATTATATCCGTCCAAAGCTTTTCTTGTTTTTCCAGAAATCTGCGCATTGATTAATTCTCCTCTTCTCTTTCCGATTGCTAAGACTAAAGCCAAAACAAAAGTTAATAAAATCGCCCAATTAGTAACAACAACTCCGGTAACATAACCACCAGCAAGGACTCTCAGAACAAAACCAATGGCAATAATACAGATATCAACAATGGCAACTTGTTTTAGCTTGAAAGTATAGAAAAGATTCATTACAAAGTAAAATGCGATAATCACTCCGAATTTCCAAAAATTGGTATGGAAAATATAATTCCCAATAAAAACTGATGATATGGATAAAAGAATCAAAAAAGCAAACAAAATCTTCGCACTTGTTTTTGAAACTGCTCCACTTGCTAACGGACGAAGTTTCTTTTCCGGATGTTTTTTATCCGATTCTATATCAAAATAATCATTAATGATATAAATAGAACTTGCAGTGAATGAGAAAACTAAAAAAGCAAAAATACTCTCGTAAAATAAATACGAGTTTGTAATCTTTCCTGAAAAAAACAATGGAGCAAACACGAATAAGTTCTTAACCCACTGCTCTACTCTTATTAATTTTAAATAGTTTTTCATCAATTGTTCTATAATATACAAAAATAGCATTAAAATAAAAAAACCGCAAATTGCGGTTTTTATTTATTGGTAAATTAATGAATATTAATTTGTTTTTGCATCATTAATCATTTTTTCATTTGCTGTAATTGCAAACTCAACACGTCTGTTTTGTGCTCTTCCGGCATCGGTATCATTGCTTGCAACAGGACTGGATTTCCCTAAACCTTCTGTAAACAATCTAGAAGCAGAAACCCCATTGGCTACGAAATAACTTTTTACAGCTGCAGCTCTTTGCCCTGAGATTCTTAAGTTAACAGCATCGCTACCAATACTATCTGTATGTCCATAAATATTGATATTTGTATCTGGATTATTCTTAAGAACCGTTACCAATTTATCAAGGTTAGACTTAGCTAAAGTTGTCAAATTAGATGAATTAAAGTCAAAGTTAACAGTATTCTCATGAAGTGTAATTTTGATACCTTCTCCTACTCTTTCTACTTCTGCACCAGGTAAAACTTCTTTTATTTCTTTGGCCTGTTTGTCCATTTTGTTACCGATAACTCCACCAGCAACTCCACCTACAACTCCACCTAATACAGCTCCAAGGGGTGCATTACCGCCTTTCCCAAGGTTATTTCCTAGGACTCCACCAAGAACAGCACCAGCAGCAGTACCAATTGCAGCACCTTTTTGTGTATTATTAGCATTTTGAACAGCTTCGCAACTTGTTAATAAAAGAGAAGCTGAGATAAAAAATGCAGCTATATTTAATTTAGTGATTTTCATTGTATGTATTTTTAATTATTTACCAGTTCTTACAAAATTATATCTTACGTCCATTGGTGAACCATCAGCATTAACGGATTGAACCAATGTAAAGCTATTTTCAGTTGGATTCTCAAGTCTTAGCATATATCCAGCAGAAATGTGTTTTGCTTTTTCTCCTTCACCTACTTTTTTGATAGACACATTACTGAACTTATCTACACTAAAAGTAATTGCTTGAGTTTTAGCAGGACAATCTCCTCCTCCATTCAATGTGTAAGTTCCGGTATAATTGTTTGGAATCAATTTCCAAGTACTACCAACGAAACAATTGATATCTGCCCCTTCATCAAAAGGTTTTATTTTGAAAGATTTGTTATAATCTACGTCAGAGATTGACCATTCACCTTTCAATTTCATAACTTCAGCACGTACTGTCTGAGCTTCACCTGCACTAACTCCAGTTTTCTTTGAAGCACATGATGTAGAAATCAAAGCAGCTCCAATAAATCCTAAAAAAATTAATTTTCTCATAGTTTTATATTTACTACTAAGTTATTACAAAAAACTATGCCAAAGGATAAAAAATAAAAAATCTGAGTGAGTCTCAGATTTTTTATTTTCATGTAACAGCCTATGAATTAAAGCTTAGACTTATCAATCGCTTTATGCGTTTTTGGTTTTTTTATAGATTTTTTAACAGAATTCGAAGAGGAATTGGCTCTGTAAAAATTAGCATAAGCATATTCTGCAGCTTTTGCAACATCTATCACACCATTGGATCTTGACAATTTATCAAAGCCATTAGCTGAACTTACATTTGTAGTTTTAACAAGAGATTCGATGATTTGTTCTGGTTTCAGATTTGGCATATAAGCTAAAAGAATAGCAGCAGAACCAGCTACAACAGGTGAAGCCATAGATGTACCTTGAAGATACTCATATTTTCCATCTGGAACTGTTGAATAGATTTCTGAACCTGGCGCAAAAACATCCACCATTTTTGCATCGTAGTTAGAAAAACTTGATTTCAAAGCATTAGCATCATTCGTATTTGAACCAACTACAATCATATTATTAATGAAAGGTTTCTCATCTGATTGAGATTTGAAATTAGTTGGGAAATACTGATGTTCTGCAATATCTTCGTTTTCATTACCTGCAGCTTTTACCAAAAGAACACCTTTGCTTTCTGCATATTTGAATGCATCCCAAACTACATTTTTACCTGGAGAAACTGGTTTTCCAAAACTCATATTAAGGATTTTCGCACCGTTATCAACTGCATAGCGAATTGCATTAGCAACATCTTTATCTCTTTCGTCTCCGTCTGGAACGGCTCTCACAGTCATAATTTTTGCTACTCTAGAAGCTACACCATATTGAGGTTCAGAACCATTTGCTAAACCAGCAATAATCCCAGCAACGTGAGTCCCGTGTTTTGCATCTGGTCCTTCGTAATGATTGTTTCCATAGCTTTTCTCAGAATAATCATCGTAATTATCTCCAACGATTTCTTTTCTTGGATCAAAATCCAGATTGAACCCTTTCTCTGCTTGAGGTGTGAAATAATCCAAAGCTTCTTTCATCTGACCTTCCATATAAGTTTTCACTTCGGAAGCAGGCTTTCCTGCAATTTGAGGATCATTAGCAACCTGAGAAAGAACCTGCATTGCCATAGCCTCTTGCTGAGTAGAAGGTTTTATAGTTGCAAGATTCTCCTTCGTCAATGTTTTATCACCTAACAATTTCACCATATCTGGAATCGAATTGTTAATCATCGTGTACATCTGAACACTTTGTTTTGCCTCTTGACTTTTTTTGTTAAAAATCTCTTTGGACTTCATATACATTGCAAAATCATCTGGCATCTTAGCTTGATTCTCTTTATTCTTAATAGAATCATCACCTTCGAAAATTGGCTGATACTTTTTCACGACTCTCGTCACTTCCATATTATCAACATCGATATCGCCGTTTTTACCTCCTAAGAAATTCCAGCCGTGAACATCATCGATATATCCGTTTCCATCATCATCTTTTCCGTTATTAGGAATCTCGTTCGGATTTGTCCACATATTTTTAATCAATCCTGGGTGGTCAACTTCCACGCCGCTATCCAAAACTCCAACAACTACAGTTTTTGGTTTCAGACCTTTGGATTCTAAAAACTTATAAGCATTTTCTGTGTTAACGCCATAAACTTTTGTAGTTGCATAATTTTTATGATACCAAGTTTTTTGATCTTTGTCTTCCTGCGGAGAAGCTGTCTGCGCGTGAATCAATCCAAATCCTGCATATAAAAAAGCTGCCGCTATCAATAATTTTTTCATAAGTATAAATCTATTGTTTTTAATTGCCTTATGCTATCGCTTATTTCACTAATCTTTAAAGACATTTTTTGCAACAAGCGATTTCATATTAAATAATTATTTTAATTAAAGAAAATCTCGTTTGTAGAGTTTCGTGGCTATTAATCGAGTTTTATATTTTTGATATAAGTCAAACTTTCTGGTCCAATGTTACAAAGCAAATCCAGAATAGATAAATCTTTTATAAATCCGTTCTTGTCCGAAAAGCTTTGGTAATATTCTTCAAACTCAGATGCTGATTCGGATTTTGCGGAGAATTTTTCTCTGTAATCCTCTGCTTCTGGCTTTTTGAAATATTCTTTGGTTAGTTCATATTTTTTTTCGGTCTTCAGAATATCAAGAATAATACCTAAAGCTTTAAGATTAAATTCTTTTAAAGAAACAATCTGTTCCGCATATATTTTCTTGAGTTTATCTTCGTAATATTCGAAATAAGGAGTGCTTTGATAAGCTGTTTTAATGGACTTCCAGTGGAGTTTCTGCCAATCTTCTGCAAAAGAAACCTCGATGTCTTTGATTTCTCGTTTTCCAGTGTGTTTGATTGGAATAATCAATGCTAATTTTCCGTTAGCGCCGTAGATTGATGCTCGGTTTCTGTAAGTCTGTTTTGGAAAGTTTTCGAATTGTTCGAAATCGACTTCGTTTTCTTCATTTAAGAATACCGAAAACCACGAAACTGGCGGTAAATAGAATATTGGTAAAAGAACTTTTTTCATATTTATTATAGGGTTTTGCATTTGCTTAAGGCATTTAATTTTAAACGCAAAGCCCGCAAAGATTTTTTAATTACTGATTGTTTTAAGGTTCGCAAAGACGTAAAACTCAACAAAGAATAAACTATCCACATCTATTAAACCAAAACACTTCGTCAAAGATAGTAATCTCTGACAAAGTGTTGAATCTTTATTTCGAAGGACAAATCCCATAGCCCCGATAGGAACGGCATCCTTTTTTGTTTTTTTGGGTTATCACTTCGTTCGGAATGATAAACGTTGTGAAAAACAAAAAAGATATAGTGGATAGCGGGATTAAGCTCCTAAATTATTTTAAATTAATCTTCTTCTTTTTTCTTTCCGAAAAGTTTGGCGAAATAATCCCAACCGAAGAACAAGACCAAAATAATCACGGCAACCCACCAATAGGACGTTTTGTTCGCTTCGCCAGTGTTGGTTGCTTTGAACATTCTGTCCCAACGGATTTTTTTGCCCGGAGCTTGGTAAGTTGAGCTAGCATCGGAGAACAATCCTTCCACGCTCATCCAAGTGAACATCGGTCTTCCCACGATATTTTCTTCCGGAACAACTCCGAAAAATCTTGCATCCAAAGACGCATCGCGGTTATCACCAATCATCATATAATAATTTTGCTTGATGGTATATTGATTGGTTTCTTGCCCGTTGACGTAGATTTTTCCGTTTTTGTTTTCAAGTTTGTTGTGCTCGTACTCAGAGATAATCCATTTGTAAGTCGGTAAAGTTTCTTGTTTAAGTGTTACAACATCACCTTTTTTCGGAATTCTAAGCGGTCCGTACCAATCCTGATTCCAAGGCTTGTTGATTGGATAAATGGACTGTGTTGTATCTACATTTTTGGTGTAAGCTGTTTTATCTGCATTCAGTTTGTATCTAACTGCGCCTTCTCCTTTTTCTTCAATCATTTCCTTCATCTCAACAACTTCAGGAAGAGCTTTGATTTCTTTTGCAGTCTGGTCTGTTAAACCTTGGAAAGCATACAAAAACCCTGTATTGGTTTGATTTTCTTGAACAGGAAGGAAACCGTAAGCTTTGTATAACTGAGGAATATTTAACTGAGAGCTAGTTGTCACCAAATAACCGTGTTGCTGATACTCGTCTCCAAGAATTTTTTCAGGCGCATTATTCACAAATAATCTTCCGGCTCTGAACTCAATAACGTCTCCAGGAATACCAACGCATCTTTTTACGTAAGGGTCTTTTCTATCGATTGCCGTATGAACAGAATCTTGTGGATAATTGAAAACTACGATATCATATCTCTCGATTTCGTCATAACCTGGAAGTCTTAGATATGGTAACTTAACTGCATCAACATAAGATTTTGGGTCATCTTTTGGATTACCTTTTTGTCCAGTATCGAAGATTGTTCCTTGTAAAAATGGTAATGCAACAGGTCTCATCGGCATTCTGTAACCGTAAGCCCATTTATTTACGAAAAGAAAATCTCCAACTAGCAAAGTTCTCTCCATTGAACCTGTTGGAATTCCAAATGGTTGTGTAATAAATGCGTGAATAATAGTTGCAAAAACCACAGCAAAAGTCACTGAACCCAAGAATGTTTCTTTCTTTTTGCTTTCTTCTTCCTCTTCTTCAGTTTCAATTTCCGGGTCTTTTCCGTAATTGACTGTTGCCATAAAAATGAAAGGCAGAACTACTGTTAAAACTCCATTTAAAGCGCCTCTCTTTCCAAATTTTTTCATCAAGAAAAGATGAAAAACCGACATCATTATTGGACCAACAATTGGTAAATATGATAAAATCGCCCACCACTTCGGATGTTTGGTTTCTTTGAGGATAATCAAATAATTATAAAACGGAATGAAAGACAGCAATGGGTTATGTCCCATTTTCTTGAATAACTTCCAAGTTGCAAGTCCCATCAAAACGCTGATGATAAGAACATAAACTGTATAAGTAATAATATAATTCATATTTTGGCTTTTGGCAAATGGCAAATAGCTTTTTGCTGATTTTTGATAATTAGTTTTTGATGTATTGTTTTTGTTACAGAAAAAATTCTATTCTCAATACTTATCTTAATCTGTAGAAGTAGTTCTCCTCGTAATGATTTACCGCATTTTCATCTGAGTCAAAATCAAAATTTACGTTTGGAAATTTATTAAATGGATAATTGTTTGCCTCTAAAAATTTTTTATATTGACTTTCAATGTGAGATTTTCTGTTTTCAATTTTCCTAAGTTCAGAATTGGTTTTAACAAAAATATAAACTTCTATTCCATCATCCCATTCTTCCCAAGTTATTACGTGATGGATTTTGAATATAATAATATCAAAAGTTGAACACCATTTAATAAACTCCTTATCTGTAATAGTAATTGATTTATTATACTCTTCTTCCATATTATATTTACAAACCTAAAACATCTTTCATAGAGAAAACACCTTTCTTGTCAACAATCCACTCGGAAGCAATGACTGCTCCCAAAGCAAATCCGTTTCTGTTGAAAGCCGTATGTTTGATTTCTATCTCGTCCACTTCCGAAGTGTAAAAAACACTATGAGTTCCAGGAACTTCATTTTCACGAATAGCAAATATCCCTAGTTCATTATCTTTGGTTTCATCTAGTTTCCAAGCTTCATATTTAGAATTTTCAATAATTCCTTCCGCAATAGAAATAGCAGTTCCACTTGGCGCATCCAACTTATGAATATGATGAATCTCTTCCAATTGACAAGAATATTCGTTGACATTGTTCATTAATTTGGCTAATTTTTCGTTGAGTGCAAAAAACAAATTGACTCCTAAACTGAAATTAGAACCATATAAAAATGCGCTGTTATTATCTAAAGTAATTTTCTCAATTTCCGGTTTTTTATCCAACCAACCTGTTGTTCCACAGATTACTGGAATGTTATTTTCCAGACAAACCTTAATATTTTCAAAAGCAGCTTCCGGATTTGAAAATTCTATGACAACATCTGCATTGTTAAGAGATTCCTTAGTTGGTGTTTCTTTTAATCTTGCAACGACTTCATGACCTCGGTTTTGGGCAATCTCATCGATAATCTTCCCCATTTTTCCGTAACCGACTAATGCTATTTTCATTTTAAATTTTAGAATTTGATTGTTTTTTTTAGAATTTAAAGCTTAAACTTAATCCTGTCTTTGGAATAGAAGTCCCCAATTGATCATTAATAATTGTAGGTGTAATGGCAAAATCCGGATCATGACGACCTTCATACAAATGAGCATCTACAACAGCATCTACAATATTAAGAATGTAAATCAAAGCGGCAATTCCTATAGCGTAATCACGCTGTCTTTTAAACCTATCTTGTGCATTTCCCAAAACAGTTTTTGTAACATATGGTTTATCAGAAAACTCATGAGGAAGACCATTAAGCTCTGCTACAAAAGCATTCCTATATCTTTCATATTGATTCTGATTCCAAAGTGCTATCCCAACCCCGGTTCCTACAGCTCCCCAAACCAAAGGAATTTTCCAGTATTTTTTATTATAATACTGACCTAAACCTGGTAAAACTGCTGAATACAATCCGGCTTTTATTGGACTTAGTTTTGTAATTTTTGCAGGTGCATTTTTTTGATCGATACCTCCCAAGATCTGAGATTCAGAGAACGGTTTTGCTGCAGGAATACTGTCCTTCGGATGGTTTTCCAGACGTATTGTATCATTTGGATTGACTTGGGAAAAGGCAAAACAAAAAGAAAGTATCAAAAAAACTGAAAGTAATTTCTTCATCTATCTAATGTGTGCAAGAATGCTTTCCAGCTCTTCTTCATTTTTAAAATCGAGAACAATTTTACCTTTTTTCCCGTTAGCTGAAGTTTTGATTTCAACTTTTACATCCAAAATATCAGATAACGTTTTCTGAGCTTTTTTAAAATGATTCGGAACGATAGATTGTTTCGCAACTTTTTCTGTATCCTGAGAATTTTTCATCAAGCCTGCCAATTGCTCAGCTTGTCTTACATTCAATTGGTCTTTGATGATTCTTTCGAAAAGAATTTGGCGTTTTTCATCAGAATCCAAGCCCATGATTGCGCGCCCGTGGCCTGCAGAAATCTGACCACTTCTTACACCATTCTGGATATCTGGTGAAAGCTTTAGAAGCCGAACACTATTAGTAATTGTACTTCTCTCTTTTCCTACTCTTTGGCTAAGATTTTCTTGAGTCATCCCTACCTCATCTAATAATCTTTGGTAAGTTAGTGCAACTTCGATAGGATCTAGATCTTCTCTCTGAATATTCTCTACCAATGCCATTTCCAACAATTCTTGATCGTTGACCAATCGGATATAAGCAGGAAGAGAAGTTAAACCTGCAATTTTGGAAGCACGGTAACGTCTTTCTCCAGAAATAATTTCGAACTTTTCGCCATCTTTTCTTAGGGTAACCGGCTGAATTATCCCTAAGCTTTTAATAGATTCGGCAAGATCATTCAGTGCTTTTTCGTCAAAAAAGGTTCTTGGTTGGTTAGGATTTGGATAGATATCCTCGATGGCAATTTCTACAATATTGCCAACCAAAGTTTTTGCACCTTCGTCCGAAGCTGAGTTGATATTTGTTTTGCTTTCGGCGTTTAGAATAGCTCCTAAACCACGTCCCATTGCTCTTGTTTTGTCTTTCATATATTTAAGTTGGAAGATGGAGGAAGGAGGATGGAAGTTTTAAAACAAGCTTCTACCTTCTGACTTCCGGCTTTTTTAATTCTTTACTAATTTTTCGTTCCTCAGCAAAACTTCTTCAGCCAGCTGAATGTATTGAATTGCACCTTTGCTCTCTGCATCGTAACTCAAGATACTTTCTCCGAAACTTGGAGCCTCACTCAACCTTACATTTCTACTGATGATTGTTTCGAAAACCATTTCTGGAAAATGAGAATTAACTTCTTCCACAACTTGATTGGACAACCTCAATCGGCTGTCGTACATTGTAAGAAGCAAACCTTCTATATCCAAATCTGGATTATGAATTTTTTGCACATTCTTGATGGTATTCAACAATTTACCCAAACCTTCCAATGCAAAATATTCACATTGAATTGGGATAATAACAGAATCTGCTGCCGTTAATGCATTAATAGTAATCAAACCCAAACTAGGAGCACAATCGATGATGATATAATCATATAAATCTTTAATCGGCTTCAAAGCTTCACGCATCATATACTCTCGTTTTTCACGATCAACCAATTCTATTTCCGCAGCTACCAAATCTATATGAGACGGTATAATATCCACGTTTGGCGAAGTTGTAGGCAGTATACACTTGGATGCTTCTGCGCTATGTTCTAGCAAATGATAGGTAGAAAAATTAATTTCTTCTACACCCAAACCAGAACTCGCATTGGCTTGCGGATCCGCGTCTATCAAGAGAACTCTCTTTTCCAAAACCCCCAAAGCCGACGCCAGATTAACAGCAGTTGTCGTTTTTCCGACACCTCCTTTCTGATTTGCAACACCTATAATTTTTGCCATAAACATTAATTTAATCCTCAAAAATACGATTTTTTACTACTTGGAAAGTTTTGAAAAACCTTAAAAGCCGTTAAAGTATTGTTAATTAAACGATTGGCTTAAAAAAAAATTATCCACATTTCCTTACAAAATGTGGATAATTATAAAAAACTACAAGTTTAATATTTTCACAGCCCTGATTATCAGCCTATTCAATTTTCATGGAAATAGGCATTCTGAAAGATGATCTTACAGCTTTGCCTTTTAATTGTGCTGGCGTCCATTTTGTTTTAACAGATTTAACAGCTCTTTCTGCTTCTGAATTGAACTCTGCATTAGAACCGTTGACTTTCAAATTGGAAATACTCCCGTCTTTTTCTACTACAAATATAATAACTGCAGAAATCATACCAGATGTATCCATAGATTCTGTATCAAAACTTTGCGCTACTTTTTGACGAAAAACATTAATTCCTCCTTTAAAGTCCGCTGCAACGTCTGCTTCATTTTGATTGATAAGTTTATCAGGATTTTCAACTTTTACAGGTGCTGTATAAACAACCGCTGGTGGTCCAGAAGTTACAGCCGGAGGAACATAAGCGATAGTTGTTTCATCACCGCCTTTGGTCTCGGAACCAATAGCAGCTCCTTTCATATCATCAACAGTGGGAATTGGAGTGTCTTTTTTCAGATCTCTTACTGGTGTATATTCTGGATTAACAACTGTTTTAATATTAGGTGGAGCAACCGCAACTGGCGTAGCTCTTACAACCTCCGGATCATCTACATTATCCAAAATAATTGGATCTGAAACAGGAATCTCTTTAGGAACAATTTTAACTTCAAATGAGGAAACCACCAACGGAATCACCGCTACTGAAGCAAAAAAAGCGACACCTACAAATAATGCCTTCGTAAGATCATTAGAATACTCATTTCTGAGAGCATAAGCACCATAAGCTTTATTTCTATTGGAGAATACTATTTCATCCAAATTGTCTTTTCCAAAGTAAGTTGATAGATTTTTCATAACTGATAAATTTTTAAATTAAACGATTAACAACATTTTGTTAAAATTTTTGAAAAAAACACCAAATAACATTCCAATACTATAATAATTATCAAATAAATTATAATTAACACAAATATTTAATAAAATAAATTCTCTTAAAATTGCAATTATTAAAAATAAGTGTAATTTAATATGATGAAATTATTAATCATTATCAGTTTAATTTTCAGTGTCTTGACCAGCGCTCAGTCTACTAATAAAATTCGAATTCACATTAAAAGACCCAATTCCTTACATTGAGGAATGATTTTAGTAATGGTATAATTGAAAACTAATATTTGAAATTATGAACGAGACTTTGAACAGCATACGAAACAGACCGAGATTCAAGCTATACACAGATCTTTCTTTGGAAGAATATGAAGCTAATCTGAAAAAATACCTTAATGAACATCAAGATCAATTTTATGGCAATATCAACAAAGAAGTTGCAACAATATTTGTAAGAAAAGAAGAGGACAACTACTGGAAACCCAATCTAGCATTGAGAATTGAAAAGGAAGACGAAAAAACCGTTATCCGAGGAATTTTTGGCCCGAGTACTTCTGTCTGGACATTTTTTATGTTTTTATATTTTCTTTTCACTGTTTCCTGGATGACTTTTGTCACTTTGTATTATGTAGAAAAACAAATCAATACCAGTAACTATCCTTGGGCTTTGCCTTGTTCTTTTGCTGTATTAGGATTAATTGCGCTTACATATCTTGCGGCAAGACTTGGACAAATTAAAGCTAAAGAGGAAATGCAGGAGTTAAGAAAATTTGCAGAAGAATCTACTTTACACGTTGAGAAGGAAGATTAATATCAAACCTTTTGCGCTTCTATAAAATGTTTCAATTTCAATCCAATTTTCATCAGGACAAACTGAAAAGGCTTTTGTTTTTTATAATACTTGTTGATAAAAATATCCATCGCTCCGAAAAACCGATTGAGATAGACTCTATCTTTCACCGTACTTTCACCCTTATGATGTAGGATAGAATACTTCCCATAATAGAAATTTTTGTAACCAGCTCTCAGAATAGTGTAGCACAAATCTATGTCTTCACCATACATAAAATAACGTTCATCAAAACCACCAACCTCTTCATAAACCGATTTTTTGATGAGAAGATTAGCACCAGTCATCACTTCAACCTCAGCAATCTCGAATTCGTCTACATCATTACGATAATAAGTTTTGGAATCGTTACTCAGTTTTGTAAATAATTTTTCGAAGGAATTAATCAATGCAGGAATAGAGCGTTTGCTTTCTGGCAAAAACATACCTTGCTTATCGTGCATTCTCAAACCCAATGCTCCAAATCCAGATTGTTGATCTGCATAATCTAGAACTTCTTGAAAATAATTGCTTTCAATTTCTGTATCTGGATTTAAGATATAAACATACTCTCCTTTTGCAGATTTTACACCTATGTTATTAGCTTTAGAAAAACCATAATTCTCTTCTAGAGCAATGAATTTGACATCATCAAATTGATTAATCAAGCTTTTCCATGCAGAATCTGGAGAGCTATTGTCTACAACGATAATCTCATAGTCAAATCCTTGAAAATATTTTTGAATAGAAAGGATACAACTCTTCAACAAATCCTTTACTTGGTAATGAACAATGATGACACTTACTTTCATTACTCGGCTTCGTTATAAGCAGTTCTGTTTGTTATAGATCTTCCTAGAGAGATTTCGTCTGCATACTCCAACTCATCGCCCACAGCAATTCCTCTAGCAATACTCGAAAATTTGACTTGCTGAGCTTTGAATTTTTTGTAGATATAATAAGCCGTAGTATCGCCCTCCATAGTAGCACTTAACGCAAAAATCAGCTCTTTTATTGTATTGGACGTTAGTTTTTTCTCTATGCTTCCTATTCTTAATTGATTGGGACCAATACCTTCCATTGGCGAAATTTTCCCTCCCAAAACCAGATATTTCCCTTTGAATTTTCCTGTATTCTCAATCGCCATTACATCTCTTACGTCTTCTACTATACAAAGAAGCTCATCATTGCGTTTGGGATCATTACAAATATCGCAAACTTCTGAATCGGAAAAGTTATGACACTCTTTACAATACTTAATATCCGTAACCAAATTTTGGATTGATGTACCTAAAGAAATTCCCTGCGAAGCTGGTTGACGAAGCAGATGCAACGCCAATCGAAGGGCAGATTTTCTCCCGATGCCGGGCAAACCAGATATTTCTTCAACAGCTTTCGATAAAACTTTGCTTGGATAATCCATAATTCAGAATCAAGAATTGAGACAGAAGACTTAATCCTAATAATTTAATCTTTGTTAATTCTCTCGTAGGTTTGAAAATAAAAATCGTGATCGTTTTTATCATCTTTTGCGTGAAATTCTTCGTTTGTTTTTTGCCAGATTTTCAAATCTATTTTCGGAAAAAATGTATCTGCTTCAAAATCTTCTTCCACATAGGTGATTTCTAATTTATCCGCCAATTCCATTGTTTGTTTATAAATCTCACCACCACCAATAATGAAAAAATCTTCATTAATTTTTTTTGCAAACTTGAGAGCTTCTTTAAGTTTGGAAACAATCAGAATGTTTTCCTCAAACCAGTTATCTTTTCTACTCACCACAATATTGGTTCTGTTTGGCAAAGCTTTTCCTATACTTTCGTAAGTTTTCCTGCCCATAACCACGGGATGATTTTCTGTAAGCGATTTGAAATGTTTCAAATCTTTTGGAAGACGCCAAAGTAATTGGTTATCTTTTCCTAGAGCATTATTTTTTCCTATAGCGGCAATTATCGTAATCATAATATCTACAAATCTACATTTTTATGTTTAATTAAGAAAAATTTATGAGCTCTTAGTTTTCATATTTTGTAATTTTGGCAAAGTTTCTGAGCTATAGAATTGGAAACAATAATAGATTCTCCCAAATTTTAATTTAAAAATCGGATAAGTCCGACAGACAATATTTTCTAATGAAAAAGATTTTTTTTACATCCGCTGTTGCATTTTTATTTCTAGTAAGTTGTACTAATGACAAGGATATCCTCAACTCACTGAATGACTATAATATCAGCCAACAGAGCAAAGGTTATCACTTTGGGGATAAACTTCAAATCCCTCAAGATGTTTTGGACTATTCGGAAGCTATCACAATAAGCTATGGTGATAAAGAAATCAGCAATTTGACCATTGACCCAACTTTTTTCACTTTGGGAGAAAATGATGTAACTTTCAATATCAAAACAAAAAGTGGAGAAGTTCTACAGCAAGATGCAACCATCAACGTTTTTGCAAAAGCAAAACCAAGAAGTATAACATATACTGTCATAAACCAATATCCACACGATGCCAATAATTTTGTACAAGGTTTTCAACTGGACGGAAATACCGTTTACGAATCTGATGGACAAAACGGACAATCTAGAATTTTAACTTATAATCTTGGCTCTACAACTCCAATCATCAGCACATCTCAACCTGAAGACATTTTTTCGGAAGGAAGTACCATTGTTGGAGATAAAGTTTATCAATTAACTTGGAAGAACAAAAAAGGTTTTATCTACGATAAAAGCAGTCTGAAATTATTAAGCGAATTCCCTTATGACAACATACTAGGTGAAGGTTGGGGATTGACTTACGACGGGAAAGAGCTTATCCTTTCCGATGGAACAAAAAACCTCTACTTCCTGAATCCAGAAAATCCATCGAAAGTCTTAAGAACAATTGCTGTAGCAAGCAACACAGAAGGTTACGATCAACTAAATGAGCTAGAGTATCACAACGGCTCTGTTTATGCTAATGTTTGGCACAAACCAATCATTCTGCAAATCAACCCAACTAATGGAGAAGTCACAGGTATTCTTGATCTTACAAACATTGTAAAACAAAGTTCTACTGGTGGTGAAGATGTTTTGAATGGGATCGCTTTCAAGGGAGACAATATGGTAATAACTGGTAAAAACTGGAGCAGAATCTACGAAATATCAATCAAGTAATTTCACTTTACAATGCATAAAAAACGAGTTTCTTTTTTTGAAACTCGTTTTTTTTATTAATGAATAATCGCTAAATCTGTATTTTCAAGATTTTTGTTATAGAAAATTTTATTCGTTCTTTAATTTGAATTTGATATACGTGATGGTTTTTCCTTTCGCAGAAAACAACTCCTCGTAATAAGTTCTAATATCTTTCAACAATGGTGTATCTGGCTGATATTCTGCAGCTCCGTAAATATCGTGATGAGCAGTCAGAATCTCGTGTCCCAAACCTTGTAAAAGTCCCAAGGTGTACCCATGAAGATATTCGGAATCTGTTTTCAAATGGATGATTCCGTCTGGTTTCAGAATCCTTCTGTACATTGCCAAAAACTCTGGATTCGTAAGCCTATGTTTTGTTCTTCTGTATTTGATCTGTGGATCTGGGAACGTAATCCAAATCTCAGACACCTCATTTTCAGCAAAGAGATTATCTATTAATTCTATTTGGGTTCTGAGGAAAGCGACATTATTAAGGTTCTTTTCTATAGCTTCTTTTGCACCAAACCAAAATCTTGCTCCTTTGATATCTACTCCAATAAAATTTTTATCCGGAAAAGCATTTGCTAATCCTACCGAGTACTCTCCTTTCCCACAGCCAAGTTCCAAAACTATTGGATTATCATTTCCAAAAAACTCTTTCCATTTCCCTTTGTGTTCAAACCCATTGATTGCCTGATCACGCGTTGGCTGGATTACATTTGGTAATATCGTATTTTCTCTAAATCTTGCAGCTTTGTTCTTGCCCATTTTTTCTAAGGTTGTTTTTATCTTGAAAATGAAAAACTTGTAATCAGCTACCTTGTAATAACTTACAGCTTTTTCAATTGTTTTTAAAATTTGATAATTAGTTAATAATATTATTTTGACATATCTGATGTAACTTGCATCAGATTGGAATTTTGCAATCTTTTAAGATAAATCGGCAAATATTTTTCTATATTAATTTTTGCAGCTTCGTAATTATTAGTCTCCAAAAACTCTGTAATATTATCTGAACTATAGATAAATTGTAAGAAATTTGGGATCAGTTCTTTTGGGATTTTCATTCTGATAAAATAATCGTCCCCGAAATAATCTTGAAGATTCTTGATATTCTTACTCATTCTTTCGTACTGATAGGCTCGTTCTTTCTTTTTCTTTTCTCCCGAGATTAAATCAAAAAAACTATCGATACTAAAATTAAGTCCTTGATTGAAGCCCAAGATAGGAATTTCTGGAGAAGTCCCGTCGCCTTTAGGTTCTGGAAGGCCAATCATTTTTTTGAGTTCGAAAGCTTTATCCGAACCTTTCAGCATTGCGACATCTCTACGAAGGTTGCCCGTTGGTTTGAAAGCGCTTACGATAACTTCTTGAATCTCGTAATAAGCAATTTGTAATTCTACGAAATTTTTCCTAATCCCCAGCATTTGACTGGTAACTTTTACATCTTTTCTTTCTGTTGCTATAGAAGTAAATCTAAGGACATCCCCTTCTTTAACAGCAATTTTGAACTCGCCATTATAGTTCGCCATTACACTTTTGTGTTCATTGAGATTAGTAACATAGACTTGATTAAGATACAAGCTAGACTTGTCCCGTATAAAGATCTCTCCCTGAATCTCCTGCGCAGAAACATATGCTACAAAAAGTAATAGAAAAACAATAAATATCTTCTTCATAATAATCCGGCAAATTTATAGAGAAATAAACAGAGAATCGTTACAAAAAAGAAGCCGATAAGGTTAAAATTATATTAAACTTTATCGGCTTTGTGTTAAGTAATTAGAATTACAATATATTTTACATCATAACTGTTCGATCTATTTTAGTCGGAGTTTCTATTTTTCAACAATATCCAACCGGTATATTTAACCGGAGGCGAGTCAACAAAATCTTGCCATTGCATAATATACCAATAGCTAGATGTCGGCAATACTTTTCCATTTTGTTTTCCGTCCCAGATATAGTTGTTTTTGTTATCACCTTCAAAAAGTTTTCTACCTTCTCTATCTAAGATTTGGAACTTCACATTCTCTTTATACTTCAGAAGCGACATATCTAGAACATCGTTTTTGCCGTCTCCATTTGGTGAAATCAAATTATAAATTTCTATGACAGAAAAATCTTTGGTAACTGGTGTACAATTATCATCAGAAATTACATAAGCAGTATGTAATCCTGGTGCAACATTGGTAAACGTATTAGAATCTTGATAACTACCACCATCTAGAGCATATCTATACGGAGCGTTTCCTCCGGTTGCAGTGACAATAACTGTATTTCCGGTGATGGCAATCCCCTCTATAATTGGCAATTCTACTGCTTTGATCTCAACTTTTTGAGTGTAAGGACAATCGTTTGGTGAGAATCCTGTTAGAATTACAAAATATTTACCAACCGGCAAATCTGGAATCACCGAAGTACTTCCAATGATAGTTGTAGGGTCTGATTTATTATACCAAGCGTAAGAACTAAATCCTGAACCTGCGTCTAAACTTATTATTGCATCTGGGCAAATAGGATAAACTGATTGCAAGCTAGTGGATGGCAATGGAACTTTTATTTTGATTGTCAACTCGACTATCTCTGGACACTCTGTTGGGCTAGAAAGTCTGACAAATAAAGTCTGCGATTGGTTAACAGTCATCTCTGTAATATTGTTAGAAGCATTGTCTTGCGCATCTACTTTATTAGTATAAAACTTAGCGGTTACCGCTGGATCGGATGTAAAATTGGCAATATAGTCATCCAGGTTTTGAACTAATTTCTCACCATCTAGATCATCATCGCAAACAGATTCTGTTGCAGCAGATGTAATAAGCGGAACTTTTGCCCCAATTTTGAAATTAAGGATTCCTGTAACCGTTCCACAATATGGAGATATTACTTCTACTCTAACTACTGTATCGGTTGTGAAACTCCAATTATCTGGAAGCAATTGCCCCGTAACATTATTGTAGTAATTAACCGTGAAAACACTGTTATTATTCAACAAAATCAAAGGCGTGACGTCTGTTGATAGTTGAAGATTAATTATACCATCAATATTATCATCACAATAAGTTGATGGAAGTTTTGTAACATCCAGCTGTGCAACAGGAGAACCAACAACCTCAACATTCTGCTTATAATCGCAACCGTCTGCCGATGTAAGAATCACATAGTACTTTCCTGGTGGAACAGTAATTTTTGCAGTTGTTCCTATGATTGTGGATGGGGCTGCCTCGTTGTACCAATTGTAAGAAGCATGAGCAGTTCCCGCATCTAATTCTGTTGCTGCATTTTCGCAAATCGTATAGCTTGGCTGCAACGTTGTAGAGGAAAAACCATTTTTGAATGCTATTTTCAACTCGCCAACGTTTGCACAACTTCCTGAGGTTTCGAATCGGTAATAGTAATTAATATTTGCAGTTAAAACTACATTAGTTGCAATTGCATTAGTATTATTTTGAGCATCAGACAAAGTCAAGTAGAACGTGGGCTGGATTCCCATGTCGGCTGCTGATAAAAATAAGTTTTTATAATCATTAAGATCTATATTTTCATCGCCATTAGAATCTGTATCACAAATGTTTTGATTAGCAGACTCTGTAAGAAGAACAACTTTATTTCCTATTTTGAAATCAATAAAACCGGTTACATCTGTACAATTGCTAGAAGCTATTTTTACATACACTCTTGTATCTGCTGAGAAACTCCAAGCATCTGGCAATACTTGTGTTGGCAACATTGCTGGATTGTTGTAATATGTTACCGTGAAGTAGGTATTATTATTTGTTAAAATAGTTGGTGTAACGTTTGTTGAGAATGTAAGATCAATTTGTCCATCTAGGTTATCATCGCAAAGAGTTGCATTATAAGCCGCAATATTAAGAACCGGTTTTGGCGTACCTACAATTTCTACAGACTGTTTGTATTCGCAACCTGTGGTAGAAATTAAGATTACAAAATATTTTCCAACAGGAAGCGTTATTTTCGGGCTTGTTCCTATAATTGTAGTTGGATCGTTTTGGTTATACCAATTATAAGTAGAATGAGCGGTTCCTGCATCTAAAAGAATTGTTGAATCCTCGCAAATCGTATAGCTTGGTTGCAAAGTTGTGGATGCAATTCCGCCTTCTATCAATGTCAAATTAACGGTTGCAACATCCGAACAGAAACTAGCATTTTTGATGACATAATAAAATGTAGCCACTGTTCCTAAAGTTACTGTCTGCGATGCAGAAATTGCATTTTGACCACTAAGCGCATCTACCATTGATGCATAATATAATGCTGTAAGAACAGTTTCGGAAGTCAACTGTGGTAGATAGTCGGCAAGATTTACAATTTCTGTATTATCTAAACCTTTGTCACAAACGTCGGCATTCAGGTTATTTGTAATAAGTGGTATTTTATTACCTATATTTAATGTAATTTCTCTTACCGCAGCACAAGCTTCCACAGATTCTACTCTAATCCATATTTTTGCATTGGCAGCAGTGAAAATATAATTTCCTGTAATATTATCTGTTCCTCCAGCATTTGCTTTAGCCGCAGAATCATAATATTTTACAGTAAATGTTTCTGGATTTGACAGCACAATTGGTGTAATATCATTGGGATTTACAACATAATTACCGTCTACAACTCCATCTTCATCGTCACAATGTACTTTTGTATAAAGATTTTCTTGAACAACAGGATTTGCTTTGTGCTTCAATTCAATTTTAAAGATGGCAAAACAACCTGTCGCATTTTTGATTCGAACATACACATTGTTATCTGGAGAGTTGAATGCCGTAAAGTTTGAAATTTCATCTGCGGTCGTCTCGTTTTGCGCTCCTGATAACGACTTGTAATAGACTTTGGTTGTTGTTGTATCTGATGTTACATCGGCCTGAGAAAGGTTATAAACTGCACTATTTGTAGAAGTACACTCTCTCAAAGTAGCATCTTGTCCAACAATTTGATTGACTTGGATAGTTGCTTGCGTGGTTTCGCAATCTGGGATTGTGCCATTTCCACAATATGAGAATTTGAAAATATCAATTCCAGAAGTATTAGGATTTGCAGTATAAGTTATAACACCATTGGCTGCGATAGAAACAGTACCTTTTGTTGGAGGTGTTTCTATTTTTACAGTTGATGGATTTAAAGCCTGTGGACTTAAACTAAATGTTGGCGTAATAGTAAGTGTAGAACAAGTCTCATAATTGACATTGGTGTAGGTAGTACAATTATAAAATTTAAAATCTGGAGTCTGGATTGCTGGGCAAGATCCTTGCTGAATAATTACTGCATAGATCCCTGCTTGAGCCGGCTCATAAGTATTAGTATTATTAACACCTGGTGCTGGTGAATAAGCATCTGAATTATCTTTAACAACCCATTGATAAGACGTAAAACCCTCTGTTACAGCAAGTTTAACTCCCGGTAGACAATCTCCTTCTTGCTTAATAATGGCCGGAATATAGGAGAAACCCGCAAAATAACCGCCGTAACCTACAGCATCATCCCCTGCAGAGATACCAGCAGTAACCGCACTAGAGGAAATAACCGCTACATTTCCTGTAATATTGGGATAAGAATAAGTCACCCAATTACTAGATCCCGAAACATTGAAAGGTCCATTAGCAGAAGTTAAATTAAGAGAAACTCCATTTCTTTTAACATCTATAGTTGCACCTTTTTCTGTAATGATATTAAGTTTTGTTGGGATATTGAGAATGCCACCGGGATTTCCGTTGCTTACAACATAATTTTCTTGGATAGCTCCAATTTCATCAATCTTTTTTGGTAGGTAGCAACTTAGTGGCGGAATATAATTAAAACCACCTGTTGCAACTTCCGAACTATTTGGATCTCCCGCCAACAATTGATAAACATACACATTTTTCGTAGTTTTAACATGCATGTTGTAATGCGTAGAACCTTGCAAAACGTAAGCATTATTAGGTGTTACAAAATATTTACCCGCATTAATAGTTGCAGCAGGCATTCCAGAACCATTCAAATAAATCTGAGTATTATCCTCTGTTGCTACAATAAGAGCTTTTTCCATCCCATTGTAAGGATTTCCATTGCCTTTCATTAGAACAAACTCTTGTCCCAGTTTATCAATAGGAACACCTTGATCCATCAAGATATCAGAGCTATTTGTAGAACTAGTTGCGTATTGTCCGTTGAAATTACCATTGGTTATAGAAACCGGCTTGTCCGAATCTATTTTTGCACCTATAAAACCAGTCCAGTTTTGAGATATTCCTCCTCTACCATCTATAATATAAGATTGTCCCTTGTTGAGAGTAAAAGTAAACTGAGTTCTTCCAACTCCATCAGAAAAAATAAGACTTGGACTAAATCCTGTAATTGTAACATTGGTATTATCCTCTGTCGCCATGACACTGGTCATGAAATTCAGAATATTATTACTTGCTGAGATAGGAGCCATAACCGCTCGAAAGGAGTTCCCAATTCCGGCAGTCCCTTTGGATGTTATCAATTCCCCATGATTATATACTGAGAGGCGTAAGCTAGAAAAGAAAGGTTTTTCTCCTTTTAAATAAAGTCCCTTTGAAACAGGTTTGAATAGATCTCCGTTTGTTGTTGTAATAATGTAATTCCTTGGAATATCAAATTTCCCTGGATTATTCTTGCTGATATTGACAGATCCAATAACAACATTATTGTTATAAATATCGACTTTGAAGGGCACCGCCTCATCAGTTGACATATACAACGTTTGAAATCGATTGGGATTTCCTGTTCTATCAATCATTGGTGCAAACCAATGTTCCCTATCTAATTGAGCAAAAAATTTTATGGAAAAAATAAATAATAATAGAATTTGTAAAACTTTCTTCATTGTAATAACCTTATCAATATTATTACAAATGTAGAAAAAAGCATTTTATTGCCTTATATTTAAATTTACTAATTTCTATTTTTCAGTAATATCCAACCTGTAAGTTTTGTTCTTTGAGGATTTCCAGATTCATTCCATTCTATAATGTACCAATATGTAGCGGTTGGTAATATTCTTCCATTTAAAGTACCATCCCAAACAAATTGGTTATTGACATCACCTTTGAAAACCAGAATCCCATTCCTATCATAGATTTCAAATCTTGGTTCTAGTTTTGTTAACAAAGAAGAATAATTGATAACATCATTAATACCATCATGGTTTGGTGTAATGATATTCTGGATATTAATCAAAGAAAAATCTTTCGTAATTATAGAACAACCATTTGCATCTTGAACAAAAACTGTATGATTTCCAAGATCTACGTTTGTAAAGATATTAGAGGATTGGTAACTACCTCCGTCCAAAGCATATTGATAAGGAGCTGTTCCACCCGAAACCAAAACCGTAACCGTTGTTCCCTCTATCAAAACATTATCAATCACTGGCTCTATAGCTTCTTCAACTATTACAGATTGTTTG
The DNA here is from genome assembly GCF_032055105.1 of Epilithonimonas sp. Classification (GTDB taxonomy): domain Bacteria; phylum Bacteroidota; class Bacteroidia; order Flavobacteriales; family Weeksellaceae; genus Epilithonimonas. The sequence continues at coordinate 2,917 of NZ_DAMBRK010000014.1, read as the reverse complement.
AAACTACATCCATTTGGAGAAGTAAGAATTACAAAATAATTACCTACACCGACTGTTATTTTATCAAGATTACTAATAGAAACTGTAGGAGCTGCCTCATTATACCAATCATAACTTGTAAAACCCATACCAGCATCTAAGATTGTGGTAGCTCCTTTACAGATAGTTATCGGATCATTTGTTAACGTAGTAGATTGGTTAGGTTTTTTGAAGTTAAACTTCACTTCTTTATAATTAGGACAAAACCCATTTTTCTCTATTCTGATAAAAAATGACTTATCCGTACTGATGGTTTGTAAACTAGAGATAGTAGAACTCCCGCCTGTTTTCGCTTGGGTTTCTGTTGCAAAATAAGTTGGCGTAACACCAGTTTCATTTGTAATTAACGATACATAATCAGCCAAATTAACATCCTCACTCCCGTTAAGTTCATCATCACAAATAGGATAAATAGGAACTGAATTAACCGTCAGTTTTGTTCCATAATAAAATTGAACTGGATAAATTTTTGGAGTACAGGAAAACGCTCCTACGGAAACATTAATAGTTTGGGGATTACTAGTAAATACAAATTCTTTATCCGGATCAATTAGAGCTCCCGAAGTAGTATAATAAGAAACCTTAAAATCTCTTGAAAAATTGGTTATTATCTGACTATTGAAATCCGATAGAACCGCAGAATACTTCCCATCAAAATCATTATCACAAACTTGAATTGGAGTTGTATTAATATTAGCAACTGGTACTTTTTCAATCTTCACATAACCTTCCAATCTACATCCACTTCCCAAAGTAACTTCCACACTGAAATCCCCTTCTTCATTGACAACATCATAATAAGATTGACTTGGAGGAATCGAAGTAATTGCCACTCCATTTTTAAACCAAGTATATTTGGCATATGGATCATTAATTATAGGATTGGGTTGAATCCTATATGGTACATTTTCACAAAGTGGATCCGCATTATCAATTGTAAGATCATTTCCAATATTAATATTCCCTGTAAAACTTCCAGATTTCAGAAAAACCGCAGAATCATAGAGTCCATTAGCATCACCATGATCAGCTATTACCAATTTTATATGATAAGTCACTCCTTTTTTCACAGTTGCGTTAGCTTTCAAAACCTTGGTTTGTCCATTAAAATTGGTTGGACTCACCAATCCATTAAAACCCCCAAAGTAATCAACATTACGAGGACAATTTGTAGCTCCATTTATAGAAAGAGAAGTTACAGGCGTATTGGTTCCTGGGACAAGTGCAATATTCTGATAAGGATCTGTACTACTCGCCTCTTTGATCAAAAAAGCAAAAGCATCGGAATAACGGCAGTTGCTATCACGATATTCCTCCGACAGAAACATATAATCAAAACTAATCTTATCACTTTGCAGAGATACAAAATCAAATTCGAGATAAGTTGCATTCAGAATATTATCTGTTGGCAACCCCGCTTGACTGAGTATGTAAACCAAATCTGGATCTCCTGCAGGCCAATTGCTATCAAAATTACTTTGCAATGTACTGTTTGGCCCTTCTGCGTCTTTAGCTTTTCCAGTAGAAAGAATGATGCCTTCATCAATTTCAAAACTACTTCCATTTCTGCTAAAATAACCATAACTTGTATCATTTCCTCCAAAATTCCATCCTGAGATAGAGACATTCGAAACAGTGATACAACTTGCATTTTGTGCTCCAATGAATTTATCCACCAATTGCTGTGCGTTCAAACTTGTATCAACGCTAATATTCTGCGCTTTGATCAGATTAATATTATTAAGACTAAAAAAACAAAGCAATAATTGGAAAAATTTAGAACGTATCATTTAACATAATAATGGGATGCAAAAATATTCATTAATTACGACATAAAAAATCCTGCTATAAAAATATAGCAGGATTTAATTTATTTATTCCGAGTCTTAATTAAGCAAGAGCAACTCTTACGAATCCTGTTACTTTAAGATCAGCGTTTACAGATTTTACATAATCAGCAACTGATACGCTAGAATCTTTGATGAAATCTTGGTGTACCAAAGTGTTGTCTTTGTAGAATCTCTGCATTTTACCTTTCAAGATATTATCGATAATGTTTGCAGGCTTACCTTCTTCGATAAGTTTATGTCTTTCGATTTCTAATTCTTTATCGATAGTTTCTTGAGAAACCGCATTTTCGTCAAGAGCAATTGGGTTCATTGCAGCAACTTGCATAGAAACCGCTTTTGCAGCCTCATCAGCACCTTCTGCCTTCGCAGAAAGAGAAGTAATTGCAGCAATTTTGTTTCCAGCGTGGATGTAAGCTCCTAAGAAAGGACCTTCGATTCTTTCGAACGCACCAATCTCGATTTTCTCCCCGATAACTCCAGTTTGCTCGATTAATTTATCTGCAACAGTCATTCCGTGGAAATCTGTAGCCAATAATTCTTCTTTAGTAGCAGCAAAAATTGCCATTTCAGCCAACTCATAAGCCAACTCGATGAACGCTTCGTTTTTAGCAACAAAGTCAGTTTCACAGTTAAGAGAAATCACAACACCTAAAGTATTATCTTCGTTTACTCTTGCGATAACAGCACCTTCAGAAGAATCTCTGTCTGCTCTGTTAGCAGCAACTTTTTGTCCTTTTTTTCTAAGGATATCGATTGCTTTTTCGAAATCTCCCTCAGCTTCTACTAGAGCTTTTTTGCAGTCCATCATTCCTGCACCTGTTGTGTTTCTTAGTTTTGCTACGTCTGCAGCTACTGGTGTATAAGACATAATATTGATTATTTTTTTATTTAATTGATTTGATTTTCCTCGTTGAGGTTTTTCAGCGTGCAAATATAGTGATTTTTATAAAAAAAATAACACACCTAAATATTCTTAACTCGTAGTGCATTATTAAATTAATTCAATTTTAAGTCTATTCATTTTTCTA
>NZ_DAMBRK010000013.1:0-113012 GCF_032055105.1 Epilithonimonas sp. | reverse complement strand
CTTTCCTATCAAAATATTATTTAATTTTGTCTAAACTTTTGGGTGCAGTCTAAAAGAGAGTTTTTTTATTATTAATACTGAAACTTCCTGAAAGCTTCCAGCGTTTTATGAATCTCTGTATCGCCAATTGCGGACGAAATAAACCAAGTCTCATAACCACTTGGCGGAAGATAAATCCCCTGCTCCAAAACCTGATGAAACAGATTGTTGAACAAACCAATATTGGAATTATTCACCTCATTAAAATTACTTGCAGAAGTCACATCAAAGAAAATCGACATCATACTTCCCTTTCTGTTAATTCTGTGTCGGATTCCTTTTTCATTAAGAATTTTTCCGATTTCGAAATCCAGAGTTTCTGTTGTTTTATCTAATTTTTTATAGAAATCCGCATCTTGCTTTATCAATTGTAACGTTTTAAGTCCGGCTCTCATAGCCAAAGGATTTCCACTCAAAGTTCCGGCTTGATAAACGCGTCCTCTTGGAGAAAGCCAATTCATAATTTCATTTCTTCCGGCAAATGCTCCAACCGGCAATCCGCCACCAATCACTTTTCCATAAGTCACCAAATCCGCTTTCACACCGAGAGCTTCCTGCGCTCCACCAAAAGCCAAACGGAAACCTGTCATTACCTCATCAAAAATCAATAATGCACCATTCTCGTCACATATTCTTCTAAGATTCTGTAGGAACTGATTTTCCGGCAAAATACAACCCATATTTCCGGCAATCGGTTCTACGATAATGCAGGCAATTTGGTCAGGATTATTTCTGAAAAGGTCTTCAACTTGTTCGATATTATTGTATTCGGCAAGTAATGTATCTTTCGCCGTTCCTTGAGTAACGCCTGGAGAATTTGGACTTCCAAAAGTCGCCATTCCACTTCCCGCCTGAATCAAAAACGAATCCGAATGTCCGTGATAACAGCCTTCGAATTTGATGATTTTTTCTCTTTCTGTATAACCTCTAGCCAAACGAATCGCGCTCATACAAGCTTCAGTTCCGGAAGAAACCATTCTGATTTGGTCAACATTAGGAACATTTTCTACTATAAATTTTGCAATCTCAGTTTCCAATTCTGTCGGTGCTCCAAAAGAAAATCCTTTTTCAGCCTGCAATTTCAGAGCTTCCAAAACTTCAGGATGCGTATGACCGAGAATTGCAGGTCCCCAGGAATTGATATAATCGATGTAAGTTCTGTCGTCTTCATCTGTAAAGTAAGCACCTTTTGCAGATTTCATAAAAATCGGAACACCTCCAACAGACTTGAAAGCACGAACAGGCGAATTAACACCGCCCGGAATATATTTGTACGCTTCTTCAAAAAGCGCTGAACTTCTTTGGTATAACATTATTGTTGATTGTTGTTTATTACTTTATACTTTGTACATAATATATTGTACAATTACCTTGGTTTCTTGCTTTGCAGATAAATCAATTGTCCGGCTTTTGGTTCTTGTCCGGCTTCCATTCTGTTTTTAGAATAGAGCTTTTTCAATTTGATTCCGAATTTCTGAGCAATATCGTGCATTGTTTCGCCAATTCCAGCTTTGTAAGTGGCGATGTTTCCCGATGAACTTTTACTTTCAAGGAAAATAATATCATTTTTATGAAGTTTAGAATTGTCCAATTCGTTATACTTCATCAGGCGTTTTTCACTAATCCAGAATTTTTTCGCAATATCTTCCGCATCCGCATCTACAGGCATTACAAAGAATTTCAAATTGTTATTGGGATGATTTTTCACCAAGATATTTTTCAGAAGATTAGCTTTAGTTTTTGAATCTACAATATCAGAAACTTCAGCTTGTTTTTTAGCATAAGAACCTTGAGAATAATCTACTTTTACAGTTGGCGGAGCCACTTTTTCGTTCTGTTTTTCCTGACCAAGCTGAGCCATAAAAACCGCATCGCTATTAAGCTCCGGATACAATTTCAAAATAGCATAATAAACCTCATCTTTATTGGTATTATCAAATTCATAAAGTTTATACTTTTCAATTTTGCTTATCAAGATATGTGCGTACTTGGGATTGGTCGCATATCCAGCTTTTTTAAGTCCGTGTGCCCAAGCTTTGTAATCTTTTGGGTCTAGGTCAAACAATTTGGTGTAATATTTTCTCGTTGCCAAAAAAATCGAATGGTCTTCATAAGACTGCTTCGGGTCTTCATAAACTCGGAAACACTCGTTGGGAGCGTCATCTGTGTGGCTCATTGTTTTTCCCGTCCAATCTTCCTTACATTTGATTCCGAAATGGTTCTTCCCCAATTGTGCCAAACGGCTTTGTCCGCCACCAGTTTCCAAAAGCCCTTGAGCAAGCGTGATACTAGCAGGGATTTTATATTTCTCCATTTCTTCCACCGCATAAGGTGCAAATTTTTGGATGTATTGGTCTTCGGTTTTCCAAGTTTGCGCTTTCACAAATCCCAGAACACACAACAAACCAATTCCAAATAATTTTCTCATTTTCAATATTTTAAAATATTTATCTTCTTATTTTCAGGAGCTTAATCCCGCTATCCGCTATATCTTTTCCTTTTTTTTCTAAAAAAGAAAAAGGATGCCGCTACTATCGGGGCTATGGGTTTCCACATCAATTCACTTTTCCTAAAAAAATCGAATTTTCAAAATCAATCAACGGTCTATTTTTACTTTTCAAAAACTGATTCGCTCCTTTGATTCCCTGCAATCCGCCCGTATGAAATGTCAGAATCTTTGAACCTTTTGGAAAGAAACCTTTCTCTACCAAATCAAAAATCTTCTGCATCATCTTTCCAGTATAGATTGGGTCAAGCGAAATCTTGTATTCGTTATAAAACCAATTTATAAAACGAATATTCTCATCCGATATTTTCCCATATCTGTTTTCATCCGAATCAATCAATTCAAAATTACTTCTCTTGCTCCATTCCGAAATTGATTTTTTCAAAGAATCATCCTTTACAACCTTGATTCCGACAACTTTCTGATTCTCTTCTGCAAACTTCGAAATTCCTGCAATTGTTCCTCCGGTTCCAACTGCAGTGCAAAGATAGTCAAAATCTTTGGTGTCATTTCCTAACATATATTGGACACCTTCAATCGCCATTTCATTACTTCCACCTTCCGGAATAATAAGTGCGTTTGGGTATTTTTCGGAAAATTTTTGTGTTAATTTTTCTTTATTCTTATAATCTTCTCTGGAAACGAAAAAGAATTGCATTCCGTTTTTTGAAGCTTCGGAAAGTGTGGGGTTGTTTTGCCAATTATTTTCTAACTCATTTCCTCTGATGATTCCAATCGTCGGAATATCAAATTGTTTCCCGAATGCAGAAACCGACGCAATATGATTAGAAAAAGCACCTCCAAAAGAAATTAGCAAAGGATTTTCAGGTTTCGAATCCAGATATTGATTGACGTTGAAAAAGAGTTTCCAGAATTTGTTTCCAGAAATTTTCGGATGAATAAGGTCTTCTCTTTTGATAAAAATCTGAACATCAAAATCAGTTTTGATTTCGACAATTGGGATTTTATATTCCGAGATTTGAAGCATTTTCAAAAATAAAAAAATCCACCGTAAAAACGATGGATCTTATTTATGATATAATTCTTAAAAATTATTTTGTTCTTTCGATGATTTTTTTCACTGCTTTTACAACAGCTTCTGCATCAATTTGATATTTTTTCATTAATTCTGCTGGTGTTCCAGATTCCCCGAAAGTATCGTGTACAGCTACAAACTCCTGAGGTATTGGTCTTCTTCTTGCCAAAACTCCAGCAACAGATTCTCCTAATCCACCAAGATAATTATGCTCTTCAGCAGTAACAATTTTCCCTGTTTTTTCTACAGATTTCAAGATAATCTCTTCATCCAAAGGTTTGATTGTATGAATATTGATAATTTCTACTGAAATCCCTTCTTTTTCCAATTCATCAGCAGCTAACAAAGATTCCCAAACCAAATGTCCGGTTGCAACAATTGTAACATCAGTCCCTTCTTGTAAAAGAATTCCTTTTCCAATCTCGAAAGGCATATCTTCCGGAATGAAAACTGGAACCACAGGACGTCCAAATCTCAAGTAAACTGGACCTTCGTGAGCAGCAGCAGCTAATGTTGCAGCTTTTGTCTGGTTATAATCGCAAGGGTTGATAACCGTCATTCCTGGTAACATTTTCATCATTCCGATATCTTCCAAAACTTGGTGCGTTGCACCATCTTCACCCAAAGTTACCCCAGCGTGAGAAGCTGCAATTTTCACATTCTTTCCAGAATACGCCACAGACTGACGAATCTGATCATAAACTCTAGATGTTGCAAAGTTGGCAAATGTTCCTGCAAAAGGAATCTTTCCATTGATTGTAAGACCTGCTGCTAACCCAATCATATTAGCCTCCGCAATACCTGTTTGGAAAAATCTTTCCGGCGCTTTTTCTATGAATTTCTCCATTTTCAAAGAGCCAATAAGGTCAGCACAAAGTGCAACTACATTTGGATTTGTATCAGCTAGTTCTGCCAATCCTGCTCCAAAACCGGAACGTGTATCTTTTTTTTCTGTGTATGTATATTTCATTTTGATCTTAATTAAAACGGATTAATAATCAGCTGGTGCTTCTAAATACAATTGTTTGAAAGCTGTTTCCAACTGCTCATCATTAGGTGCTTTCCCATGCCAAGCATGACTGCCAACCATAAAATCTACACCACTTCCCATCTCTGTATGAAGAAGAATCGCAACAGGTTTTCCATTGCCTGTTTCTGATTTCGCTTTATTTAGAATTGCAATAACTGCTTCCAAATCGTTTCCGTTTTTCTCTTCAAGAACCAACCATCCGAACGCTTCCAATTTCCCTCTCAAATCTCCTAAAGACAATACATCGTCTGTATCTCCATCAATTTGTCTTCCGTTATAATCTATCGTAGAAATGATATTATCTACTTTTTTGGCTGCAGCATACATTAATGCTTCCCAATTTTGCCCTTCCTGCAACTCACCGTCACCGTGAAGTGTATAAACTAAAGAGTTGTCTCCGTCTAATTTTTTACCTTGAGCAGCCCCTAAAGCAACCGACAAACCTTGACCTAATGAACCAGAAGCTACTCTGATTCCTGGTAAACCTTCGTGCGTTGTTGGGTGACCTTGTAATCTTGAATTCAGTTTTCTAAAAGTTGCCAATTCTGCAACCGGAAAGAAATCGAATCTCGCCAACGTACTATAAAACACTGGAGAAATATGCCCGTTTGAAAGAAAAAACAAATCTTCATTTTTACCTTCCATTGTAAAAGGTAATTTGTAGTTCATTATTTCCCCGTAAAGTGCTACGAAATATTCTGTACAACCAAGAGAACCTCCTGGATGACCACTGTTTACAGCGTGAACCATTCTAAGAATGTCTCTTCTAATCTGCGTTGAAAGGCTTTTCAGCTCTTCTATTGATTTGCTCATTATTTAAGATTTACTTTAATGCGAAAATACAGATTTTTTATGTGTAAACCCAATAAATGCAGACTGAATATAACTTAAGAAAAAAGAATTATATATAATTAACAACTTTTAATACTTGATAAAACTCATAAATAAAAAGAGACTGTCCTTTTGAGACAGCCTACTATTTATTTCTTTAAGAATTGATTCTATTTCAAATTAAAATTGAAACCTACAATTACAGCTCCAACTGATTCTTTTCCTACAACAGGACGATCATCATAATACCTTCTATTATCGCCTGAGATACTTTGATAACCTACATACAATTCACCTGCAGGAATATTATACATAAATTTCGGCACTGCATAAAACCCACCATTCACATTATCATTAGTAGAAATCCCGTATCCAAGATCTAAACCAACTGCTATTGGAGCAGCAGAGAATGAGTATTTACCCGAAACTGCAACAGGAATAAATCCAAAATCGTCCGATTTTACACCTCCTCCCGGATAATCATAACTTTTACCAATGTAGTGGGAATATCCCGTTGCCACACCTAAGTCAAAACCTTTTGCAAGATTCCATCTATATGCAGCGTCCAAACCTAATGTAAAAGGAGAATTACCCGTAGTTGGTGCACCGATGTGAGCACCTAATTTAAAACCTTCCTGTGCTTGTGTAAAACCAAAAACTGCAATAGCTGCAGCTAAAAAAATCTTTTTCATAGTTTCAAAAATTTAAATTTTTCAAACTATCCTTACCAAGATTTATACCAAAACAAGATTTTATTTTTTCTCAACATTATTATAAGCCATAATAATTTTCTTCACAACAGGATGCCTTACCACATCTTCTTCTGAAAGATGCACAAATCCAATCTCCTCGACATCTTTTAAAATAGTCATAGATTCTTTAAGTCCGGATTGTTGATTTTTAGGCAAATCCACTTGGCTCGGATCACCAGTAATGATGAATTTGGCATTCATCCCCATTCTGGTAAGAAACATTTTCATTTGAGAATGGGTAGTGTTTTGCGCTTCATCTAGAATCACAAAAGCTTCATCCAAAGTTCTACCTCTCATAAAAGCCAAAGGCGCAACTTCTATGACTCTTTTTTCCATATAACCTTCCAACTTCTCATGCGGAATCATATCGCGCAAAGCGTCGTAAAGTGGTTGCATATAAGGATCTAGTTTTTCTTTCAAATCTCCTGGAAGAAAACCTAGACTTTCACCTGCTTCTACCGCTGGTCTTGTTAAAATGATTCTTTTAACTTCTTTATCTCGCAAAGCTCTTACTGCAAGAGCAACACTAGTGTATGTTTTCCCCGTTCCAGCTGGACCGATAGCAAAAACCACATCTTTTTTCTCAGATGCCTTTACTAGTTTTTTAAGATTGGTAGTTTTAGCCTTAATAACCTTTCCGTTGACGCCTTTTACTATAATATCTTGATCAAATACCAGATGCTTTTCAGATTCATCTTTGAGTTTAAGAAGAGATTCCAATTGTTTTATCTCAAGAGAATTGTGCTTGGAAATATAATCTGAAATATCATCCAATTTTTTCTTCAACAAGTCAAGAGTTTCCCTATTTCCCATTGCGAAAACAAAGTTATCTCTACCTGTAATCTTAAGTGTTGGAAAGCTAGATTTTATCAGATTAAAATTTTGATTCTGGACACCGTAAAACGTTTTGTTGTCAACGCCTTCAAGTTCATAATTGATTTCGAACATAGATTATAATAGTGGTTAGTCTAACAAATATATGAATAGATTTGATATGATATTCGTCTTTAAAAATTGAATTATATTAAATTTGCAACAAATATTATAAAATGTCGGTTATTACTCTTACTTCAGATTATGGACTTGTAGATCATCGCGTCGCAAGTATCAAAGGTAAAATACTAAGCTGGAGCGAGGAGGTAAAAGTAGTTGACATTACTCATAACATATCGGCTTACAATCTTTTACAGACAGCTTACATCGTGCGCAATGCTTACAAGTTTTTCCCAGAAGGCAGCATTCATATCATTGCTGTTGATAGTTTTTATCATAAATCTAGAAAAAATATCATTGCAAAAATAGATGGACATTATTTTATTTCCGCTGATAACGGAATCACAAATCTGATTTTTTTTGATATAAAGCCAGAAGCTATCTATGAAATAACACTTAATAATCGTTTTGATGATAAAGTCAATTTCCCCGCAACCGATATATTTGTACCAGCTGCAATGCACATCTACAAAGGCGGATTACCAGAAGTAATTGGCAGAAAAATCAAAACAATCAAAGATATTTCTTTTCCTAAAGCAATCTATAATGAAGGAGAAAAAATGATCATCGGAGAAGTAATGTATATTGACAACTTTGGAAATGTTGTGTCTAATATCAGTCGAAAATTTTTTGAAAAATACGCTTCAATTTCTGAAAACTTCACAGTTAAATTCAGGAATATAGTGACATCCAAAATATTAGACCAATATACTGATGTCGTAACCGACTGGAACAGAGAACAGGAGTTTCACGGGAAGTCGTCTGTGATCTTCAACGATACAGATTTGCTGGAAATCACCATTTACAAAGGTAGCGTTTTGAACGGCGCTTCTACACTTTTCGGGATGAGCACAGGTGAAAAAATCTATGTAGAATTTGAATAAAAAAAACCGACATGGCTGTCGGTTTTAATATTATTGATTTAAAATAAACATTACTGCTTGATTAATTTCTTATTAAGAGTTCCTTTTGGAGATTTAATTGTTACAATGTATGTTCCTGTCTTTAATCTTGAAACATCAAAATTATTCCTCGAAACTGAGTCAGAATTAAACTCTTTTACCAGTTTACCTGATTGATCAAAAACTTTTACATTTTCAATTTTTTGTATTCCATCAATTTTAAATTGATTTTTAACTGGATTGGGAGATATTGAAACTAATTTTTGAGTAGAAGCCTCATTTAACCCTAATACAGAACACTCTAATATCGCTTTAAAACCAGCTTCATTGACCATTGCATCAGATCTAAAAACCAATGTAATTGCGCCTGTCTCATGTGTAGATTCAAAAGGTCCTCTAATTGTGGTTCCAGACATATTATTAGATCCCGAAAAAATAGGTGAAGTTGTAGAAGGACCGTTTCTAACAGTCAAGAAATCATAACCTTGCTCCAAATTAAATTCTTGGAAAGTTATTTTTAATTTTTGAATATCATTATCTGGATAGAATGTTTTGCTCCAAGTCTCGCTATCAGAATAATTACCATCAGCACCACCAGTATCTGTTATTGTTTTTCCACACCAATCATCATCTGTCAAAATAATTTGAGATCTTTGATATGCTGGTGAACAATCCGTACCTACTTCTATTTTATAAAAAGTCCCTTGGGAAAGACCTTGAATATTGAAATTTTTCTCTATTGTATTACCTGATTGAACAACAGTTCCATCCATTAAACTCACTCGATATTTCCATTCAGTAGAAGTAGCATCAGTAATAGCAACCGACGCTGTAGTCTTATCAACATTAGCAACAGATAATACTGTAACTGTAGTTGAACAAGCCGTCACACAATTCCCACTCAAACAAGCCTTAGAGTCAACCGTTTGTCTTATTAGAGCTCCTGGCTGTTCACCAAAACCTTTTGTAAAATTGATTCCAGTTGAAACCAAATGACAATAACTCATAATAGTACCTCCATCACTTGGGATTGGGCCAATAGGGCAATCACCTTCAGCAAGATCAGGGTTGTAAGTTGGAGCACATCCATCGATAGCAGTGCCATCTCCATTCCATGAACAAGCATGCGTATGAGGAGAACCTAAAGCATGTCCCATCTCGTGTGTCATTGCCATAACCGTCCAAGAATATGTTGGAATATCATTAAAAGTCATATTAATTCCTGAATATGCATAACGATTGTTTGTACACAAGGAGTTAAGATATGCTACACTAGTCGTAGATGGATAGTTTACAAGATGGGCAAGATCGCCTTCAAAAGTTGTTCTATTTGAACGGAATGCAGATAAGTTTGCACTGTAACTACCTGTATAAGGATCTGTCGTTTCCCAAACATACACGGTCTTTAGAGACATTTTAACACCATCATTTACATATAATGTATTGATATTATTGTGAACAGCAGATATCCAATTGATTGTGTTAGTCACATCACTTCCATTTTGTTGGAAAGGCTTGTAACAAATCTCATAATAAACTCTTACACAAGCATCTGTGATCTGAGGTGCTTTAGAGACTTGCGGATCGAATCTTACTTTTTGAGTTTCATTTTCCATCAATTCATCAGCAGAACAGATAAATGGATTTTTCCCAGTTAATTTTTGGTCATTATAAACTACGAAATCTTCTGAGTTAACAGCTTTTCCCAAAGTCACATTTCCAATATTATTTGCAGAAGCAATACCTACTACATCATTATCAAAAAAACTAAATGCAACTACAGATGTATTGTCTCCTTTGATAATCCCTCTATAAAAAACCCCTTTTTTATAATTAGTAATTTGTCTTTTGTTGGTCTCAGCTTTGAATTCTGGAGAATAAATATCAACCCTTACCATTTCTACTGTAAGCTGCCTATCTTCAAAAGGAAAATCCATCTCCAATGCTTCAGGTTTTTCACTTACCAAATTTGTTAATTGTTTTTTATCCAACTTTAACACCTTAGCATCTCTCGCAGCTTGTTGATAAACCATCTGCTTACCACTTGTTTTATCCAACGTGAATGGATTGACTTTCTTAAATACTACTTTCTTGTTTTGAAAATCCTTTACTTCTTTTGCTATAGGTTTTAAACCAGCCTGCGCAGAAAAAAGAATAAAAACAAAAACCGTTAAAAACAGCTGTAAAATTCTTTTCATATAAACTTTTTTTTTAAATCTTTACAAAAAAAGCAATTATTAAACAATTAAACCAAGAATATATCATTTTTAACATTCTAAATATTGAATAATAAATATGTGTTAGTTTTTTGTACATTAAGCTATCTTTGCAAAAAAAAATATTGCTTCAATGCTGTATTCTATTATTAAGGCGATTCACATTATTTTTATGGTAAGTTATTTTGCCGGGATTTTTTATCTGGTGAGATTGTTTGTCTATTATAAGGACACCGATGAATTTGATGAAGTGAAACAAAATATTCTCAGAAATCAATATAGTTTTATGGCTGTGAGACTTTGGAATATTATTACTGTTCCTGCAGGAGTTTTAATGTTATTAAGCGGATTGACGATGATTTTCCTTAATTCAGGATTAATGAAAACCCCTTGGTTTCATTTGAAACTAACATTTCTGGTTGGGTTGGGAATTTACCATTTCTGGTGTTGGAAAAAAGTGAAAGAACTCAAAAAACTCAACGGGAACACTCTTCAAACTCCTAATATTAAGCTTAGACAATTCAATGAGATTGCAACTTTTATTTTATTCGCTGTTGTTTTTACAGTTATTCTCAAATATTACGTTATAGAATATTGGTGGCAATTACTACTCGGATTTTTCGGAATTATTTTCCTGATAACATCCATTGTCAAATTGGTCAATAGAAATAAGATAAAAGAAAAAAGGCAAAAGAATCAAGATTAATGGCTTGGAGAACCTCAGCCTGACAAAAAAAAGGAACTAAACAAAAAACTCTAATACACTCAAACTCTACAACCCATTTATGCTAGCTATATTCAAAAAAGAACTTTGGAATTTTTTCGGAAACTGGAGCGCGTGGATTATCATCGCTGGTTTCAGTATTATTTCCGCATTGTTCCTATTTTTTTTCGAGAACGATTTTAATATTTTCGATATCGGAAGTGCTACTTTACAAAGTTTCTTTGTGCTTTCGCCTTGGCTTTTTATGTTCATCATTCCGGCTATCAGTATGAGAACTTTGGCTGAGGAAGAGCAGTCGGGAACATTATTCTGGCTATTTTCACAACCTGTAAAAATCACAGACATTGTTGGAGGGAAATTTCTTTCCGTTTGGCTGGTTGGTGTTTTATGTTTATTGCCAAGTTTGGTTTATTATTACACAGTTTATGTTTTGGGCGTTCCAGAAGGGAATATCGATGGAAGTATGACTTTCGGAAGTTATGTTGGATTAATTATTCTGATTGCCTCATTTTCCGCTGTTGGGATTTTGGCTTCATCTTTATCATCTAATCAAATTACTGCTTATTTATTAGGCGTTTTTATTTGTTTCATTTCATACTTTGGGATAGAACAATTAGCGAGTTACAAGCTATTAGGAGGAGCAGATTATATCTTACAAAATATCGGATTTTACCAGCATTTTCTGGCTTTCACGAGAGGACAGATTGATACAAAAGATGTTTTCTATTTTCTTTTTGTCATATTCTTAGGATTAGGATTAGCAAGCTGGTTTGTCTGGAGAAAAAAGTAAATCAAAACAGAAGAAAACGAAACCATCAACCGACAACTAACAACTGTCAACTAATATTAAAATGAATAAAAAAAATAAAATCACGCTCATTATCATCACTGTTATTCTGATTATCGGGATGAGCGGACTTATATATAAACGTTTCGATCTCACGGCAGAAAAACGCTACACACTTTCCGATTCCACTGTTAAAGTTTTGAAAAGCATCAACAAACCAATGACTTTTGAAGTTTATTTGGATGGTGATTTTCCAGCTTCTTTCAAACAGCTTCAGAACGAAACCAAATTTATGCTGGACGAGTTCCGAAAAATCAATCCGAAAATCGATTATAAATTCCGTGATCCAATTGCTGAGAAAATCCCGATGGACACTTTGCAGGCAATGGGAATTCAAGCTTCTCAACTGGTAGATAAAAAAGCAGGAAAAGATTCTCAGATTATTCTTTATCCTTACGCAGCGGTAAAATACAATGGTTATGGAACTTCTATTCCTCTAATGGTTCAGCAATCTGGAATTGACGCGCCGACTCAGCTTAATAAATCCATTGAAAACCTCGAATACAACTTCATTTCCACCATCAAAGGAATGACCGAAGAAACGGTGAAAAATGTAGGTTTTTTAGTAAATCAGCAGGAGTTGGGCCCAGATGAGTTCCGAGGATTCTTGGATGTTGCGATGGAAAACTATAACATTGGACCAATAATCCCTGAAAACAAAACCGAATTGTCTCTAGCCGATGTTCCGAAGCTGAAACAAATGGACGCCCTTGTCATCGCGAAACCTAGAAAAGCTTTTACAGATAATGAAAAAGTGATTCTCGACCAATATATTATGAAGGGCGGAAAAACACTTTGGATGATTGATGCCGTGAATGCGGAAATGGACACTCTTTTCCAAGCCAAGAAAATAATGGCTTATCCGCTTGACCTTAATCTGACTGATTTTATGTTCAATTATGGCCTGAGAATCAATCCTGCATTGACCAAGGATATGAAAAAATCGGCTTTAGTAAGAATTGTTTCTGGTGAAATTGCCGGCAATCCGCAATATAGTAGTTTTCTTTGGCCATATTTTCCATTAGGAATTGCTGAAACCAAAAATCCAATTACGAAAAACATCAATCCTGTAAAATTCGAGTTTCCAACTTCGATTGATACTTTGGGAAGACCAAATATCAAAACCAAAGTTCTTTTCGAATCCAGCGAAAGAACTATTAGCAAAACTGTTCCGAATTATGTTGCACTTTCTGAAATCGTAAGAACAGACAGCATCGGAGAAATGGAACGTCCTACACCTCCGAAAATTTTTGCTGTGGCTTTGGAAGGAAAATTCAAATCGGCTTATGCAACGAGAAGCGAGAAAAATTCTTATCCTAATTTCAAAGCTCAAAGTCCAGAAAACAAAATGCTCGTAATTGCCGATGGCGATGTTGCAAGAAACCAAATCTGGAAAGGAAAATCGCTTCCTTTGGGAGAAGATCTTTTGACCAAAGCTCAATATGGCAATGCGCAATTCTTAAGAAATGCATTAGACTATCTTTTGGATGACAGCAATCTGATGGAACTCCGAAACAGAACGATTGAAATCCGTTTACTAGATCGAGAAAGAATAGAGGAAGAACGCTCAAAATGGCAATGGATTAATCTGCTTTTACCTTTAGGAATTTTGGGAGTTTTGGGAGCTGTCTTTTATTTCCTTAGAAAGAAAATGTTTTCGTAAATGCAAAGGCTTCGACAGGCTCAACCTGACAAAAATAAATATAATAGATAGTATTAGAGATGTCATCCTGAGCTTGTCGAAGGATTTCTGTATATTCAAAACAACATATTATGAAAAACCTTTTATTAGCTTTAATTTCCGGAGTTTTGTTAGCCATTTGCTGGCCGACTTATGGGATTCCGTTTTTGATATTTTTTGCTTGGGTTCCGCTTTTGATGGCAGAACATAACATTACCAAGTTCAGTAATATCAAGAAAAAAAGCTTGGCCGTTTTTGGTTTCTCCTATCTTACTTTTTTGATTTGGAATGCCGTTACAACAGGTTGGCTTTACAATTCACAATTGCCGGACGGAAGCAAATCTCTGTTAGCGGTTTTGTTTCCAGTTTTGACCAATTCATTTTTTATGGCTTTGGTTTTCCTGGCTTATCATTTTTACAAGAAAAGTCAGGGGACTTATTTTGGATTGGTATTTTTTGTGGCAATTTGGATGTGTTTTGAAAAGCTACATCTTGTTTGGGAATTCACTTGGCCTTGGCTGAATCTCGGAAATGTTTTTGCAGATTATCATCAGTTTATCCAATGGTATGATACTTTGGGCGCAACAGGTGGAAGTTTCTGGATTTTGGTTTGTAATGTTTTAGTTTTTTATACGATAAGAATTTGGGAAGCAGGAAGAGTTAGAAAATCATTGATTAAAAATGTTGTGATGTCTGTTGCTTTTATTGTTTTACCGATGATTATTTCTTTGGTTAAATATTATAATTATTCGCCAGAAACTGTTGGTTCAATCAATGTAACGATGCTTCAACCTGCACTTGATCCTTACAATGAAAAATATCAGAAAGACAGTTTGACGATTGAAAATGACTTATTGAAATTAGCTTCCGAAAACTCGATTATAAAACTAAGAGGAAAAGAAACTGAAAAAATCGATTTATATCTTTCGCCAGAAACGTCACTTCCAGGAATTGGCGGTTTCAGCGAAAGAGGTTTTCATAATAGTTTGTTGATTAATAACATCAAGGCATTTCTTTCTCAACATCCAAAATCTGTTTTCTCAGGCGGGATTTCCAGCTATTATGTTTACAAAGAAAACGAAGAAAAACCTGTAACAGCAAGCTATCTCGACAGACAAGGAATCTGGGTTGATGAATATAATTCAGCAATTCAAATCATCCCTAATCAACAGCCGGAAGTTTATCACAAAGCAATGCTCGTTCCCGGTGTTGAAATTTTTCCTTATATCAATTTTTTCAAACCTATTTTGGGTGATGTAATGCTAGATTTAGGTGGAACAACTCGCTCTCTTGGAGTTTCTAAAGAAAGAAAAGTTTTCGCCAATCCTTACAACAAATCTGTAATTGCGCCGATTATTTGCTACGAAAGTATTTATGGAGAATTTGTGACAGATTATGTCAAAAAAGGCGCAAACCTTTTAACGATTGTAACGAACGATTCTTGGTGGGGATATTCACAAGGACATAAACAATTGCTGGATTACGCAAAATTGCGAGCAATAGAAACAAGACGAGAAATTGCAAGAGCAGCAAACAGTGGAACAAGTGCTCATATTAATTCCAGAGGAGACATCGTAGATGATTTACCTTATGGTGCAAAAGGGGCTTTGACAGCAAAAGTTAATTTGATTGACAAAGAAACGTTCTACACCAAAAGTGGAGATTTTCTTTCCAGACTTTGTCTTTTCGTAATTGGAGCCTTGTTACTTTTTATTCCTGGTAGAAAATATTTGACGAGGAAGAAATAATAAGTTGGAGAGTTATGTGGCATTTTAAGACAATCCAAAAAACAACAGACAGAAAATGAGTTTAGACATTAACGTATATTGCAAAAATATTTCGGCTGACTTAGTTCCGAAAATTGCAAAACGGCTTAACGACTTTGATATTGTCGCTGAAGTTCATCCTGACTTTAAACTTGACCAAGAAAACGACACTGGGTTTGTGTCTTTCAAATTCCGATTAAAAAATCCTTACTTCGAAAAATTAAAGAACAAGGACTTGAAAAGTGGTTTTGAAATTTATATTGACGACTTTGATTTGCAGAAGACCAAAGACAACTTAAAGCTAAAACCTTCATTTTTTGACAAACTACTCGGAAAGAAACAACAAGACGTTGAATTTGTAAAACCTGAAATTGAAAAGCGACTTAAAGACTGTAATAAAGTTGTAACTTTTGTTTGGCATTCAAGTGACACATTTGAGCTTCGTTTAGCTTCTATGACAAGTGCTATATTGACAGAGTTAACAAACGGTGTTTGTTGTTATCCTGCAGACGACATTTGGTATGAGAACAAAAACATAGTGGAAAAAGCACACAAAGAAGCGTTAGAGTATGAAAAATCAATAAATGAAAAAGATTTTAAATTTCACGAGTTTGACGAATGGTAATAAAAAAAACAAAACGCCACATAATACAGGTTTTGCATCAGGTGGCTAAAGTACAAATTTGAAGCTCTGCCCTTCTATTGAATTTAGTAATAAATTGAAATTTTGTACTCCGAAACCAACCCGAATGCAAAAGCAACGCTAAAATTCTAAAACTCTCCGACTCCCAAACTCAAAGATTCGGTAAATATCTCTCCTTAATAATATTCAAATGGTGAATATTGTGACCAACGGTTAATTTCCCGATTGTTTCTACTTTGATATTATTTCCGTTCACGATTCCAATTAATTGAAGCGCTTCCTCGGGAAGATTTTTAAAGAATTTAATGGATAATTTTCTGGTTAATTTGAATTCTTTAATCAGACTTTTCAAAGTTCTACTATCCGCGTAAGAATTATCTGCCCAAGCTTCTTCATCAAATCCCGAAACTAGAGACTGGTCTTTTCTGGAAAATCTCAAAGCTCGATAAGCAAATACTTTTTCCGTATCTATCAAATGTTGTAAGAGTGTTTTCAAACTCCATTTCCCTTCTGCGTAAGCATAATTTCCTTGTTCTTCAGAAAGTGATTCATAGATTTCTAAAGTTGCGTCTGAAGCTATTTTCATCTCTTCAATCCAGTTTTCTGAAGGAACCAAATCAAGATAACGTTGTATATATTTTTCGAATTCTGTCATAGTTTAGTTGTTGGTTGATTGTTGTCTGTTGTCAGGCTAAGGCTCTCGAAGCCCTTTCAATATGAATAAAATCAATAATCATTTATAATTTATCATTCATAATTAATTACCAACTTCCCATTCATAGAAATTCACTTCATCATATTTTTTGAAACCCACACTTGGATATAACTGATTTCCAATCATATTTTCTTTACTTGTTTCCAGATACATTCCACAAGAATTGGATGTTCTGCAAAGTTCTTTTGCTTCCTCAATCAAAGCTTTAGAAAAACCTTTTCCGCGAGAATTTGAATTTACATATAAGTCATTCAGCAACCAATAACGCTTCATTCTTGTTGATGAAAACAATGGATATAATTGAACAAATCCAACCAATTTCTCTACATCTTCTGCAACAAATATTTCAGAATCTTTTTTTTCCAATCTTTCTGATAAAAATTGTTGTGCTCCTGACAAATCTGATGTTTTGTGATAGAACATCCTGTATTCATCAAACAATTGCGACAATTGCACTAAATCTTCCTGAGTCGCTTTTCTGATATTATTCTTCATCTTCGTATTGTTCAAGATAATAACTAAAACTAAATTCTTCCACTTCATCTTCCAAGTCTTCCAAAGTTGTCAAAAGGTCTTCGAAAAGCTCCAATTGGTCAACACTCATATTCACAAATTCGATATGAAGTGGCATTTCCAATTCTCCGGAAATCACATCCGAAAGTGCATCCAGATTATCTCCGAAATGTTCAGGCAATTCCAATTTTGATTTCAGTTGTTCATAAAAATCTTCGTAATCGCCAATGTTGACGAAATCGATATATATTTCTTTCATTTTTCTAATTATTGTTTTTCAAACGATTTATAATGATTCTTCGTTAACCAAACGTCGCCATTTTTAGTAAAAACAATTCGGTCTGCATTTCGGTTTCCACAATTATAATTGACGTCAGCTTCGTAATATTGTTCGCCTTTTGGCAATTGTTTTTCACGATTACTGAATTTATCTCCACCAATTGCTTTCCCTTTTAAAACATCACATAGATTTCCTTTGGACGGAATCCAGCCTTTGCTTTTAGCTTCGGATTTTGTGATATAAAAATCTGGTAATTGATGATTAGATTTTACATACGCAATCACTTTTTCATCTTTCGTTAATTCATCAATCGAATTACCATCAGAAGAATTTTCCAAAATCGAACTTTGTTTAGCTTCGGATATTGGACTTCCAACTTCTGTCTTCAGACTTCCATCATCAGACTTCCTTTCGATTCTATAATTCGAAATCAAATACATTACCGAGATTCCGGCAAATGCTCCGATGAGAAAGAAAAACAGGGTTTTCAGTTTTGGATTCATATGTAGATATTTATTGTTTTTTATTTGTCGTATGTTATCGCGGTACCTTCATCGGTGTTTTTTTTTCCAAATTATGGCGATTTCATTGTGAAAAATTTCTATGCTAAAATAATGAAAACCTCGATTCTTAAAGAAGAAAAAACAAACTTTAAAAAAAAATTGTGCTTAGCCTAATTTTTCTATATTTGGGCACAAAGATAAAAATATGGAAAACCCAACTATGGACAACTTAAAAATGATAGCCGAAACGGCCAAAGATTTCGCTGAAAAAAATATTCGCCCAAACATTATGGATTGGGACGAGAGCCAGACTTTTCCTATAGAATTGTTTCATCAATTGGGAGAACTAGGCTTTATGGGAATTGTAATCCCTGAAGAATATGGCGGTTCCGGGCTTGGTTATCAGGAATATGTGACCATTTTGGATGAAATTTCTCAGGTTGATCCTTCTATTGGACTATCTGTTGCTGCGCACAATTCACTTTGCACGAATCACATTTATGAATTCGGAAACGAAGAACAGAGAAGAAAATGGCTGCCTCAATTAGCTTCCGGAAAAGTAATTGGAGCTTGGGGATTGACTGAACATAACACAGGTTCGGACTCAGGCGGAATGTCCACAACTGCTGTAAAAGACGGTGATGATTGGATTATCAACGGTGCAAAAAACTTTATTACTCACGCTATTTCCGGAGACATTGCAGTGGTAATGACAAGAACAGGAGAAAAAGGCGCAAAAAATAATTCCACAGCTTTTGTTTTGGAAAAAGGAATGGCTGGTTTCACTTCTGGAAAAAAAGAAAATAAATTAGGAATGCGTGCTTCCGAAACAGCAGAATTGATTTTCGATAATGTACGCGTTCCGGATTCTCACAGATTGGGAGAAGTTGGAAGCGGTTTCAAACAAGCAATGAAAATTCTGGACGGCGGTCGTATTTCTATTGCTGCATTGAGTTTGGGAATTGCGAGAGGTGCTTACAAAGCCGCTCTTAAATATGCTCAGGAAAGACATCAGTTCGGAAAAGCAATTTCAAGTTTTCAGGCCGTTAATTTTATGTTAGCTGATATGGCAACAGAAATTGATGCGTCAGAATTGTTAATCAGAAGAGCATCTGACCTGAAAAATGCAAAACAAAAAATGACCCGCGAAGGTGCAATGGCAAAATTGTATGCTTCTGAAGCTTGTGTTAGAATTTCAAATAATGCTTTGCAAATTTTCGGAGGTTATGGTTACACAAAAGATTTCCCTGCTGAAAAATTTTACAGAGATTCTAAGCTTTGTACAATTGGAGAAGGAACTTCTGAAATCCAAAGGTTGGTTATCGGAAGAGATATTTGTGATTAACATATGTTTTAATAAACCACAAAAGGCACAAAAGCTTTAAAAAAATGACTAAATTTTTGAAATATACTGTTATTCTAATTTGTATAACTTTAAATTCTTGTAATCAAAATGAATATAGAGGAATCCATATTGGTACTGATTTGTATGAAAATCAAACAACAACAAAAAATAATGAATTGAAAGAAATAATCAACGAAATCTTAAATAAGAAACCGAGCGGATTAATTAAAATTTCGACTTTTGATTGTGGTGGCGGCGCTGGTTGTTATGATTTAGGTTCTGTTTTGTCACAAACTTTAAACAAGATTGGTGAAAATGATTTTATAAAGATGTCTCAACATTTGAATTACAATCAAAAACAAGAGATTAATTCTTTATTAGAAATGGGTTTTGAGTATGGGGATAATAATGATGACGAAAAAATGGATGATACCACTCTTTCAAAAAATTACCCCAAATTAAGTAACGAATTATACAAAAAATAAAAATTTATAAATGCTGTCTCCTTGGACGGCATTTTTTATATTTGTTAAAATTTTAGAAAAATAATGGAAAAATTAGATAGCCTGAATCAGGTAGCCGAATTTCACAAAACCTTCAACGCTCCAATTCTTGACACGCCTCAGATTCCTTCAAAAGAACGTGCAGCTTTGAGAGTTAGTCTTTTACAAGAAGAATTAGATGAGCTAAAAAAAGCAATTGAAGATAATGATTTGGTAGAAGTTGCGGATGCACTTTGCGATTTGCAGTATGTTTTGAGCGGTGCTGTTTTGGAGTTTGGTTTGGGAGAAAAATTCGTGAAATTATTCAATGAAGTTCAGCGTTCTAATATGTCAAAAGCTTGTGATAATGAAGTTCAGGCTCAGGAAACTGTAGAATTCTACAAAGACAAAGGAACCGATGCTTATTACGAAAAGTCGGGCGACAAATACAATGTTCATAGAGTTGCGGATAATAAGGTTTTGAAAAACAAATATTATTCTGCAGCAGACATCGCTTCATTATTAAAATAAAAAAACTCAAGATGAAAAAAATTTCGATTGTTTTAGGAGTTATGATTTTAACATTATTCAATTCTTGTGCGGAAAGGGTAATCGTGAATCGTGAAGTAGAATCCAAGAATGACGGTAAAATGTTGCTTGGAACTCAGACGCTAGATCAATTCAGAAAAGAACCTTTCAAAACTTGGTTTGATGAAGAGTACAATCGTTATCAAATTGACGAAACAAATTTAGCTGAACTAAAAAAAGAAAAACTCAAATCTTATAGTTTGGTCGTTTTTGTTGGAAGCTGGTGTGAAGACAGCCACAGAGAATTCCCTAGACTGATAAAAATCTTGGACAAATTGAAGTACAATCCCAACAAAATGCAAATCATAGCTGTTAACAGGAAAAAAGAATCACCAGCCGGAGAAGAAGGATTGTACAACATTACAAAAGTCCCTACCATCATCGTTAAAAGATTTGGAAAAGAGATCGGAAGAATCACGGAAATGCCAGAAACCGGATATTTGGAAAGAGATTTGCTTAACATTCTGGAAAAAGATAATAATTCAGGCTTGTTTAAATAAAACTAAATTATTCAAAAATATTTTTTTTTACCACATAGACTCATAGCTAAAAGATTAAATAGTATTTTATTTCTTTTTAATCTTTCTTTAGAATTATTTTTTCTATATGCCTATGTGGTTTTATATTTTTTATTAATTAAACATTGCTGATAAATTCTAAATCAATGAATAAATACACAGGACTACTTTCATTTATTTTCGGAATCATTTTAACGGTTTTCGTTTTTCTGTCGTGGAGAAGTTGCAACAAAAAAGATGAAGGCGCACTCGTAAATCAAGATTATTACCTGATTACGAATCAAATCCAAAAAATGAATAAAATGGTAGTTTTGGAACAGGATTTTTCAAGTTTCCAAACTCATAAAAGTTCTGCGGCGACAGTTGCAGGATTCGATATTTTACCAAGAGAGATGGTTCTCTATACAACTGCAAAAGCTCAGGTTTCTTACGACTTGAAAAGAATGAAAATCGATGTGGATACAGTTAGCAAAAAAGTTATTATTAATGAATTACCTCAACCTGAAATCAAGATTTTTCCGGATGTGAAAATTCATTTTATGGATGATTATGCGGTGAATAGATTCAAACAAAGTGATATCAACAGCATTATGGAATCTGCCAAGAAAAATATGGCAAAAAGTGTGAATCAGGAAAACTTGAAACAGCAAAGTAAAAAACAACTGAAAGAAAATCTTAACGAAATTTTTGTTTTGGCAAAAGCCTTGCATTATTCGATAGAAGACAAAACGAATACGTTTCCTTCCACCGAATTATAAAAAATCATCGTTATGAATCCTGATAAAAAAACCGAAAACAGTAACAATTCTGAAAATAAAAAGCAGACCGAAGATTTTAAAAATATTCCTGCTGCTTCTGATAAAAAGAATCCGCCTGATATTAATAAAAAAGATATTGACAAAAGTTCCAAAATCAATAAAGACGGAAAAACCGAGAATACAGAAAAGTAATTTATTTATTAAAATAATTCATCAATCCTTTCAAAATTTTGAAAGGATTTTTTATTGAAAATTATCAAAATAAAACATCTGATTAATCCAAAAACCATAAAAAGTTTAGTAAAATTGATTTTGTTTAAGAAATTAATGTATATTTAATACTGAAAATCAAACGTTAACAATTTGATTTCGCTGTGTTCTTTAAATTCCGTTTCACTTAAAAACATTACAGCTATGTCTTATATTGTAGTAGGACTTTTTCCGAATCAGATGGAAGCTGATAAAGTCCTTTTAAAATTGGAAAACGCAGGTTACAATGACTACATTCTTTCTCATTCTGACGAGGAAATTTCACAAAATGCAGCCATTGAGAAGAAAAATGGGTTTTGGAATTGGTTATTCGATGATAATCATCTCGACATTGCCCGTTTCGAATACGCAAGTATCGACCACAACACGATTACCGTACATCTGAAAACAAAACAAGACGCTCACATCGTGAAAGATATCCTAGACAACAATGGCGCAGTGAATGTAGAAGAAAAAACTAGAGACTATATGTTTGAAAATCATTCCGAAACGTTACAGAATTATTCGAATTCTGAAAGTATAAATGCCAAAATCATTGCAAAAGCTAAGAACAATCTATTCTTTACAAACAATAGAAAACCACACTCTCATCATGAAAAAAGAATATCTGATGAAATCGATGGATTGGTATTTACAAAATTCAAGTAAAATGATTAAGAGCACCTAAGACAGTGACAAAGCGACAACTGAGGACGGATAAAGGTGCCCAAAACCTTAAAATTTGTTAAATAATAATGAATTTCTGCTTTCTGCCACAATTTTTGTTTAACAAATGACAAATATGTTTAACACCAAAAAAATATTATTATGTCTTACACGATTATAGGGATTTTCCCCAATGAAACAGAAAGCAGAGATGTGATTACAAAACTGGAAGACGCTGGTTTGTACGAATATACGATTTCGAAATCCGAAGTCGAAGCGCTGGAAAAAGTTGATACTGAGAAGAAGCCAAGTTTTTTTGACTGGTTATTTGATAGAGATGTTGTCGAGAAAGACCGTTACGAATATGCGAGTATCGACAGCAATACGATTACAGTTTACACAGAAACCGAAGAAGATGCCAATGCAGCAAAAGCAATCCTAGACAATAATGGCGCAATAGATGTGGAAGAAAAAACCAGAGGTTACTTGGCTGGAAAACATCCAAATACTCATACAGAATATCCCATTTCCGAATCAAAAAAAGCAAGAATCATTGCCAAGGCTAAAAATGATTTGTATTTCACAGATGACAGAAAAGCGACGACAACTATACAAGAAGGAATGGTAGATGAAATGGATTCTTTGGGAAATAAAGATTAAAAAATTATTTCCCCAACCCTGAAGGGAGTAATTTTTATAAATAGCAAAAAAAGAACCGAATTTC
Source organism: Epilithonimonas sp. (assembly GCF_032055105.1). Lineage (GTDB taxonomy): Bacteria > Bacteroidota > Bacteroidia > Flavobacteriales > Weeksellaceae > Epilithonimonas. The sequence goes on along the minus strand of NZ_DAMBRK010000013.1, from coordinate 89,705 downwards.
TTCGGTTCTTTTTTATTGGTTTCATATTAATATTTATACAATTGTGGATTTTCCCAATTGGATATTTTCGTAATTATAATAAGATTTCTCCGAGAAACTGATATAATCTGCGATGAAATCTCCAACTTCTGAAGTTGAGTAATTTTGTTCAGCATTCAAATCAACGGTTACAAATTTGCTTTCGATGGCGTGTTCTACACTTTGACGCAATTTCTCTGCAGCGACATTTAATTGAAGGTAATCCAACAACATCGCAGCACTCAAGATTGAAGCAATCGGATTTGCAATTCCTTTTCCTTTGGCTTGAGGATAAGAACCGTGAATTGGTTCAAAAAGTCCATTATCTTCACCAATAGAAGCTGATGGCAACAATCCGATAGAACCACCAATTACACTGGCTTCGTCTGAAATAATATCACCAAACATATTCTCTGTAAGAATCACATCAAACTGTTTTGGATTAAGAATCATCTGCATTGCTGCATTGTCAACAAACATAAAATCTAAGGCAACATCTGGATATTCCACAGCGATTTCTTTCACAATTTTTCTCCAAAGTCTGGATGTATCTAGAACATTAGCTTTGTCAATCAATGTTAGTTTTTTCTTTCTTTTCTGCGCATCTTGGAATGCCAAATGTGTAATTCCAATGATTTCTTCTTTTGAATATTTGCAAAGATCGTAAGCGTAATCTCCATTTTCTTCTGTGAATTTTTCTCCAAAATAAATTCCGCTAATCAACTCACGATAGATTTGAATATCCGTTCCATCTACGATTTCTTTTTTCAACGGACTTTTTTTAATCAAAGAAGCGTAAGTTTTTATCGGTCTGATGTTCGCAAACAATCCTAATTCTTTTCTCAATTTCAACAAACCTTGCTCCGGACGAACTTTTGCATCAGGATTATTGTCAAATGCTGGGTCACCAATTGCTCCAAACAAAACAGCATCAGAATTTTTGCATAATTCCAAAGTTTCATCAGGCAGAGGATTTCCTGTCTGATAAATAGCTTCCGCTCCCATAACTCCATAATTGAATTGGAAATTATAGTTAAAAACCGAAGCAATTACTTTTAATATTTTTACACTTTCATTGGTAACTTCCGGACCGATTCCATCTCCCGGTAAAACGGCAATTTTATAATTCTTGCTCATATACTTTTTGTGCTTTTTGTTCAAATGCTTTTATAGCATCTTTTTTACTTGTTAAGAAATCAATATCGTCGTAGCCGTTCATCAGGCATATTTTTTTGTAAGAATCCAGCTCGAAATTTTCTGTTTTTCCATCAAAAGAAATAGTCTGATTTTCAACATCCACAGTAATTTGAGTTGACGGATTTTGAGTAATAGTTTCTATTAAATCTTTAAGATATTCCTCAGAAACTTTCACAGGAAGAAGTCCGTTGTTAAGTGCATTTCCTTTGAAAATATCCGCAAAGTAACTTGAAACTACAACCTTAAAACCGTAATCTGTCAACGCCCAAGCTGCGTGTTCTCTACTGCTTCCACATCCAAAATTATTTCCTGCTACCAAGATTTCTCCGGAATATTTAGAATTATTCAGAACGAAATCAGCGTTTGGTTCATTAGTATGAACATTATATCGCCAATCTCTGAAAAGATTTTCTCCGAAACCTTCTTTGCTAATGCTTTTCAGAAAACGTGCAGGGATAATCTGGTCTGTATCTATATTTTCACTCGGCAATGGTACAGCCTGAGAATTGATTAAAACTAATTTTTGCATCTTTTATTCTTTTAAAAAGTAATCATCAAATAGATGTTTTTCTGCATTTATTTTTTCGCGTTATAAACAACAAAATTATAGTATTGATATAAGTTTGCAACATTTTTAAACCCTACATCTTCCAACCATTTTAGCTGCTCCTTAAGCGGACTCATCTTATCCAATTTAATTCTTTCAAATGTTGCTTCTTTTTCTTCTGATGTCAAAGTTTTATTCGCTGTAACTTTCTCTCTCCAACTAGAAGTGTAAAGTGTTTCCGAAAAATCATTTTCACCCAAAACCTGATCTGCGTTGATAAATAATCCACCATCTTTCAAAAGGTTATAGATTGTTTTGAAAAGCTGCTTTTTGGCTTCATCATCCAAATGATGAATTGCTAAACCGGAAATCACCAAATCAAATTTGTTTTTTTCTAAAGCTAAATCTTCCAAGTCCTGAATAAGAAATTCAAAATTTGAAAATCCTGAAAATCTTTCCTTAGCTTTTTTAAGCATTTCTTCTGAAATATCTACCAGTGTAAAATCGGCTTCATTATATTTCTCAAGAAAAAAAGCACTCATCAAACCTGTGCCAGCTCCTATATCTAATATGCTATCAACGATTTTTATTTGATTCGATAATTCGACTGGTATTTTATAAAAATCATCAAAACAAGGTATCAGTTCTTTTCTTTGCTTATCATATTTTTCTGATACCGCATTGAATTTTGACTTAATAGATTCTATGGTTGACATTTTAATTCAAATTTTCAAAAACAGGGATTCTACCTTCCACTGCTACTTTCGCCGCAGTTAACGGACTTGCTAAAAGTGTTCTTGCACCTTGCCCTTGTCGACCTTCGAAATTCCTGTTGGAAGTGGAAACGCAATATTCACCTTCTGGGATCTTATCTTCATTCATTGCCAAACAAGCCGAACATCCCGGCTGACGGATTTGAAAACCTGCATCATTAAATACTTTATCCAATCCTTCATCATAAATTTGTTTTGCCACTTGCTGTGAACCCGGAACCAGCCAAGCCACAATATTTTCAGCCTTTTGCTTTCCTTTGACATAATCTGCGGCAGAACGGAAATCCTCGATTCTCGCATTGGTACAACTTCCTATAAAAACGTAATTGACCTTAATTTCTGAAGTTGATTGTCCAGCGTTCAATCCCATATATTTTAGGGCCTTTTCTTCAGATTCATTTTGAGCGTTCGGAATTTTAGAATCGATGGAAATTCCCATTCCCGGATTGGTTCCGTAAGTTATCATTGGTCTGATATCTTCTGCTGAGAATTCGAATTCTTTATCAAAAACGGCATCAGAATCCGACTTTAAAGTTTTCCAATACGCTACTTTCTCTGTCCACTCCTCTCCTTTTGGCGCAAAGGTTCTGTCTTTGATATAATTGAAAGTAGTTTCGTCCGGCGCTATCATTCCGCCTCTAGCTCCCATTTCGATGCTCATATTACAGATTGTCATTCTTCCTTCCATCGACATTTCTTCAAAGACATTTCCTGCATATTCACAGAAATATCCGGTTCCTGCATCGGTTCCCGTTTTTGAAATAATGTAAAGAATCACGTCTTTTGCCTGAACATCTTTATTCAGTTTTCCTTTTACGGAAACACGCATAGATTTTGGCTTATTCATCAACAAACATTGGCTTGCAAAAACCTGCGCAACCTGACTTGTCCCAATTCCAAAAGCTATAGAACCAAAAGCACCGTGCGTGGAAGTATGGCTGTCACCACAAACAATGCTCATTCCCGGCTGAGTGACTCCCAATTCTGGTGCGATAATGTGAACAATTCCTTGATATTGATGCCCAAGTCCATATAATTCGATATTATTTTTCTCGCAATTTTCTGTCAATTGCTGAACTTGAGTTCTGGATAATTCGTCTTTTATAGGCAGTTCTTGTCCCAAAGTCGGAACGTTATGGTCTGCTGTTGCAACAATCTGATTCGGGCGAAAGATTTCTAAACCTCTCGCTTCCAATTCAGCAAAAGCCTGCGGACTGGTCACTTCGTGAATCAAATGTTTGTCTATATAAATCACCTGAGGTCCATCCGGAACGGTTTCTACAACGTGTGCATCCCAAACTTTATCAAATAATGTTTTATTTTGGCTCATTTTATTTCTATCCAATTTTTTGATTAAATGATTTCATCATATAGCTTAAATCATCATTATTAACTTCTTTTTTGGTGTCGGCAATTTTCAAAAACTCCTGATACAAAAAGTCTAACTCCACTTTTGTCACATCAAAACCAATATTTTTGAATCGATAAGCTAAAGCCGAACGTCCGCTTCTAGCCGTCAAGACAATAGAAGACTCGTTGATTCCAACTTCTCTTGGGTCGATGATTTCGTAAGTTTCTCTGTTTTTGATGACACCATCTTGATGAATTCCTGAACTGTGAGCAAATGCATTCGCGCCAACAATTGCTTTGTTCGGTTGAACCGGCATTCCCATCAAGTCTGAAACGAGATAACTCATTTCGTTCAACATTTTGGAATTGATATCAGTGAAGAAATTAAGGTCAGGATGCTGTTTGACAATCATCACTACTTCTTCCAAAGCGGTATTTCCGGCACGTTCGCCAAGTCCGTTGATAGTACATTCGATTTGTCTAGCTCCGTTGATAATTCCGGAAATAGAATTAGCAGTTGCCATTCCCAAATCGTTGTGACAATGGCAAGATAAAATCGCTTTATCAATATCTTTTACATTATCTCTCAGATATTTGATTTTTCTTCCATATTCTTCTGGCAGACAATAACCTGTCGTATCAGGAATATTAAGAACCGTTGCTCCTGCTTTGATAACTTCCTCACAAACTTTTGCCAAGAAATCATTGTCGGTTCTTCCTGCATCTTCTGCATAGAACTCAACATCATCTACAAAATTTCTGGCATATTTTACGGCTTCAACAGCACGTTCCAAAACCTCTTCTCTTGTAGAATTAAATTTGAATCTGATATGAGAATCCGAAGTCCCGATTCCTGTATGGATTCTTGGTCGTTTCGCAAATTTCAACGCTTCCGCTGCAACTTCAATATCTTTTTTATTCGCTCTCGTCAATCCGCAGACTTTGGCATTTTTCACGATTTTTGAAATCTCTTGAACCGACTGAAAATCGCCGGGACTGGAAATCGGAAAACCTGCTTCTATAATATCAACACCTAAAAAATCGAGTTTCTCTGCGATAACTAATTTTTGTTCCGTATTCAGTTTACATCCCGGGACTTGTTCCCCATCTCTCAGTGTCGTATCAAAAATTTCAATTTTTTCAGGATTCATAATAGAGTTTTTATCTAATTTTGATGTTCAAAAGTAGAATTTGATTTATTGTTTATTACGGAAACACTTCAAAAAATACAATATTCGATTTGCTCAAAATAATTTATAAAAAATTAATTATCAAGTATTTAAATATTTAATTTTTACAATGTCAGAATTACAGAAAGATTTTTTATTTGTCCTTATTAAGTCACTTTCGACCTCGGAAAAGCGACAATTTAAGCTCTATGTCAATCGTCTCGGAATTAATGTCGATGCAAAATTTCTTCTGCTTTTTTCTGAATTGGACAAAATGAAAGAATACAATGAGGAAATCATTCTTGAGAAAAAAATATCCTCGAAACAACAGCTTTCGAATCTAAAAGCGCATCTTTACAAGCAGATTTTAGTAAGTCTGAGACTCAATCCAAGTCATCAGAATAATAGAATGCAACTTCGGGAACAGCTTGATTTTGCAAATATTCTTTATCAAAAAGGTTTACACAAACAAGCCTTGAAAATCTTGGATAAAGCTAAACAATCGGCTTTAGAATTGGATGAAAAAACAATCGCTTCCGAAATCATAGAACTTGAAAAAGTAATTGAATCTCAATTCATTACACGAAGCATCGATGGACGAGCGGACGAACTTATCCGACAATCCAGCGAAATAAGTCAGCAAAACAGATATGCAACCAGACTATCTAATTTGTCTTTGAAATTATACAGCGAAATGCTGACGCACGGTTACATCAAAAATGATGAAGACCGAGAAAAAACCATTGATTTCTTTGATAAAAAAGTCACAAAAATTGACCTTAATAAACTGAATTTCACAGAAAAACTTTGGTATTACAAAGCGCACGTTTGGAAAAATCAGCTTTTACAGGATTATAAATACACTTTGAAATATGCTTATCAATGGGTAGAATTGTTTCATCAGAATCCTGAAATGATAAAAAGTCATCCTGTTTGGTACATCAAAGGGAATACTTATCTGTTCAAGATTTTGTTTATCTATGGAAGTATCAGAGGAATTGAGAAGAGTTTTGAGAAATTCAATAATGTGGTGAAATCTGAGATTTTTGTTCATAATGAGAACTCTCAATCCTTGATTTTCCTTAATTATTATAATACTTTGATGAATCTCTATTTCATCAAAGGAGATTTTTTCAAAGGCACAAAATTGATTCCCGAATTGGAATTGAAAATGGAAAAATTCCGTGATAAAGTAGATGAACATCATTTATTAATCCTTTATCTGAAAATTGCATCGATGTATTTTGGAAGTAAAAACTATCAGAACACCATAAAATACGGTTTGAAAATCATTAATTCAAAAGGGAATATTCAGGAGGATTTGCTTTTCCATACTAGAATTTTGATTTTGATGGCAAAATTCGAAGCTGGTTTTGATGACGATTATGATGACTTTGTAAAAAACACGTTGAAGTTTGCTAAAAAGATGAAAAACCCTTCGGATTTACATTTCAATATTGTGAATTTTTTCAAGCAAATCAGTGATAAAAATTCGACTGAACAGATGTTGGCTTTCAAAGAATTCGAAACACAACTGGAAGAATCCGAAAAAAACCGATACGACAAAAGAACGCTGATGTACATCGATATCCACGGATGGATAATATCGAAAGTGAGAAATGTAGATGTTATTGAGATTATAAAAGAGAAAGTTAAGACCAAATAAATATTAATTTTCTTTAAAAAAATCACTATTTTTGCATCTTAAAAAATTTCAGTCATAATGCTAAAAATTACACTTCCTGATGGCAGCATCAGAGAATATGAAGGAGCAGTTACTCCACTACAAGTTGCGCAAAGTATAAGTGACGGTTTGGCAAGAAATACCATTTCTGCAATCGTTAACGGAAAACAGACAGAAGTAGAAACCACGATAACGGAGGATTCTACAGTGCAGCTTTTGACGTGGAATGACGATATGGGTAAAAAAGCATTCTGGCATTCCTCTGCTCACTTGTTAGCTCAGGCAATTATGGAATTTTATCCTGACGCAAAGCTGACAATCGGGCCTGCAATCGCCAACGGATTTTATTACGATGTAGATTTCGGAGGAGAGCCATTGTCTGAAAAGGACTTCGAAAAACTGGAAAAGAAAATCTTAGAAAACGCTAAGAAAAATTCTACTTTCAACCTTAGAGAAGTTTCAAAAGCCGATGCTTTAAAAGAATATGCAGACAACCCTTTCAAAACTGAATTGATTGAAAATCTGCCTGATGGTGAAATCACTTTCGTAACGCACGATAACTTCACAGACCTTTGTAGAGGCGGACACATCCCTTCCACAGGAATTGTGAAAGCTGTAAAAATCTTAAATGCAGCTGGAGCTTATTGGAGAGGTGATGAGAAAAATCCTCAGTTGACAAGAGTTTATGGAATCTCTTTCCCTAAGCAAAAAGAGTTAACCGAATATCTTGAAAGACTAGAAGAAGCTAAAAGAAGAGACCACAGAAAACTAGGAAAAGAATTAGGAATTTTTGCGTTCTCAGAAAAAGTTGGTCAAGGTCTTCCACTTTGGTTACCAAAAGGTGCAGCACTTAGAAAAAAATTAGAAGAATTCCTTTCTCGAGCTCAGAAAAAACAAGGTTATGAATTCGTGATTTCTCCCCATATTGGAGCAAAAGAATTATATATCACTTCTGGACATTGGGAAAAATATGGTGAAGACAGCTTCCAGCCAATCAAAACTCCGAATGAAGGTGAAGAGTTTTTATTAAAACCAATGAACTGTCCGCACCACTGCGAGATTTATAAAGCGCAGCAATGGTCTTATAAAGATTTGCCAAAACGTTACGCAGAGTTTGGAACAGTTTACAGATATGAGCAGTCCGGAGAATTACACGGCTTGACAAGAGTTCGTGGGTTTACTCAGGATGATGCTCACCTTTTCTGTACGCCTGACCAATTATTGCAGGAATTCGAAAAAGTTATCGACCTTGTATTGTATGTTTTTGGTTCCCTTGGATTTGCTGATTTTACGGCTCAAATTTCATTAAGAGACCCAGAAAACAAAGAAAAATATATCGGTTCGGATGAGAACTGGGAAAAAGCAGAAAACGCCATCGTAACTGCAGCTAAAGCTAAAGGTCTTAAAACTGTAACTGAATACGGTGAAGCCGCTTTCTACGGTCCGAAGCTTGACTTTATGGTAAAAGATGCTTTGGGAAGAAGTTGGCAGCTTGGAACAATCCAAGTAGATTACAACTTACCTGAAAGATTTGACCTTTGGTATAACGGAAATGATAATGAGAAACACAGACCAGTGATGATTCATAGAGCGCCGTTTGGTTCTATGGAAAGATTCATTGCGATTCTGATTGAAAATACTGCGGGAGATTTCCCACTTTGGTTAAGCCCTGAGCAGTTTACGATTTTGCCTATCAGTGAAAAGTATGCAGATTATGCAAAAAAAGTTTCAGAATCATTGGAAATTCACGATATTTGCGGATTGATTGACGACAGAAACGAGAAAACAGGTAAAAAAATCCGTGATGCCGAATTAAAAAAACTTCCATTTATGCTTATTGTAGGTGAAAATGAGGAAAATAACGGTACGATTTCTGTAAGAAGAAGAGGCGAAGGAGATTTGGGAGAAATGACGATTGATGCATTCATCACCTATTTCAAAGAGCAGGCAAAACCAGCATTTGAATTAGGCTCAAACTAACAAAACCTTATAAAGAATATTAATTTTAAAATTTTAAAACCATAGCACTAAAAAGAAACAACAGCAGAGGTCCGATGAGACGTCCAGTCCAAGAAGACCTTCATCAAATCAACGATAAAATCCGTGCAAGAGAAGTACGTCTTGTGGGAGAAAACGTTGAACCAGGAGTTTATCCATTAGCAAAAGCTTTAGAAATAGCAAGAGAACAAGAATTGGATCTTGTGGTTATTTCTGATAAAGCAGAACCGTACATTTCCCGTATATTGGATTATAAAAAATTCTTGTACGAGCAAAAGAAAAAGACGAAGGAATTAAAAGCGAAGCAAGTAAAAGTAGTTGTAAAAGAAATCAGATTTGGTCCTCAGACTGATGATCACGATTATGAATTCAAGAAAAAGCACGCTGAAAAATTCTTGGAGGAAGGTTCTAAGCTGAAGACATATGTTTTCTTCAAAGGACGTTCTATCATCTTCAAGGATCAAGGAGAGATTCTTCTTTTGAAATTAGCTCAAGAATTGGAACATGTTGGAAAAGTAGATCAGCTTCCAAAGCTTGAAGGAAAAAGAATGATTATGATGATGAGCCCTAAGAAGCCTGCAAAATAATATTGATAAAATTCAATGATATAGAAAACCTCGAATTAATTTTTGAGGTTTTTCATTTGTTCCATAATTATTAAAGTTATGGTTTCAGAATTTTTTTGTAATTTTGCAAACTATTATTCCTAATTATATTAGGAATCAGAAAAAGAATATTGATAACAAACTATAAAAAGCAGAACAATGCCAAAATTAAAAACGAAATCAGGTGCTAAAAAGCGTTTTGCTCTTACTGGAACAGGTAAGATCAAAAGAAAGAATGCTTTCAAAAGCCACATCTTGACAAAGAAAGAAACTAAGCAAAAGAGAAATCTAACGCAAACTTCTTACGTTGCTGCTGTGGACACTAAGAGTGTTTTGAGACAATTAGCAATTAAGTAGTTTTTATAAATCTATATTCGGTTTATAAGAATTCAAAACAAATTCAAGAATTTAACCCTGAAATGGAGCCACTAAGAGTAATGAAATAGTTACCGCACATTTCAAAAAAACAATTAACATTATGCCAAGATCAGTAAACGCTGTAGCGTCTAGAGCGCGCAGAAAAAAAGTACTTAAGCAAGCTAAAGGTTTTTTCGGTAGAAGAAAGAACGTTTGGACTGTAGCTAAAAACGCGGTAGAAAAAGCAATGCAATATGCTTACCGTGGTAGAAAAGAGAAGAAAAGAAACTTCAGAAGCCTTTGGGTAACTCGTATCAACGCGGGAGCTAGAGAGCACGGATTATCTTACTCTCAGTTTATGGGAGCTCTTAAGAAAAACAACATCGAGCTTAACAGAAAAGTTCTTGCAGACCTTGCAATGAATCATCCAGAAGCTTTCAAAGCTGTTGTAGATCAAGTAAAATAATTACAAATCTTTGTTATCAATATCAAATCCTGAGAAATATCTCAGGATTTTTTTATTTTTGTCAACAAATTTCCAATAATGATAAAAAGAACTATTTTCTCTTTTATATTAATCGCATCTGTTCAGATTTCCAAAGCACAAACTTTCATACAAGCATATAAAGACAGGGCTAATCAGATTTCTCAAACTAATATCAATACTTATTTGCAAGAATTTGAGGCTCTCGGAGTAAAAAGAACCGGAACGACTCAAAATACTAATGCGTTCAATTGGTTAAAAACCAAATACACAGCTTTAGGTTATACAACAGCAGATTTTTTTGAGCATTCTTGGACAGCAAGTGGCTATTCTTCTAAAAACCTTATCGTTACCAAAACGGGAACTCTTTATCCCAACAAATTTGTAATTGTTTGTGGACATTTTGATTCAATTAATGGTCCTGGAACTAATGACAACGGAAGTGGAACATCTATCATTTTAGAATTAGCCAGAATTCTGAAAGATGTCCCAACTGAGTATTCTATCAAGTTTATTCATTTTTCTGGTGAAGAGCAAGGGCTTTTGGGAAGCTCCAGATATGTTTCCCAAATTGTGAATGGAACGAGTCCAAAAATGGATATAAAAGTGGTTGTAAATCTAGACCAAGTTGGCGGTTTAGCAACAAAAGCGAATACAAAACTTTATCACGACAAAGATCAAAGTAATCCATCAAGTAATAATGCAGCCGCAGCAATTGCCGTTCAGGAATTGGCTAATTGTACTTTATTATATTCTCCATTAGCAGTAGATTTTGACCCGGCAGAAAGTACAGACTATGTTCCTTTTCAGCAGAACGGGGAAATCATTACAGGTTATTGGGAATATGAAGGCGGTTACAACAATCCTTACGTTCATACATCCAATGATCTTTTAGTCAATATGGATCCTGTTTACGTTTTGAATGTTGGCAAATCCGCGGTTGGTTCAATACAGCATTTTGCAGTAGCTTCTACTACGACTTTGGTTGTAGAAGATTCGTCAATATCAAAAAAATTGGAATCTGTAGAGTTTTATCCAAATCCCGCTAAGAATATTTTGAATTTAAAAATTGATAACTCAGTTAAGAATTTTACGTTTGAAATGACTGATATGAATGGAACTCAAATTTTGACTAGTAAAGACAATAGTCATCAAATAAATATTTCTCAACTGAAACCTGGCGTTTACATTGGAACTATAACCATTGAAAACAAAAAGATCACTAAGAAAATTATTATTGAATAATTAAAATGCTTTCAAATATTAATCCTAAGAAATATCTCGGGCTTTTTTTATTATAAATATTGGGATAAGAAATCGTCCAAAAATATTAGATTTGTTCTTAATAAAAATTAGACAAGATGTTTTTATCAATAACCAAACTAAAACAAGTATCAACACTTTCATTATTAGGAATTTCTACATTATATTTTGCTCAGGAGAAAATTAATCCAGAACAAGCCAACGAAGATAACTTAAAGAGACATATTTATTATTTGGCTTCCGATGAATTACAAGGAAGACTGACAGGTTCTGAAGGCGAAACAAAGGCTGCTAAATATCTTTCAGCAGAGTTCAAAAAATTAGGATTAAAACCTTATGAAGGAAAAGAATTCATCCAAAATTTTGAATATAGTGTCAAACTAAATCCACACGATGATAAAACATCTACAACAGTAAAAGGAAAAAACGTAATCGCCGTTCTAGACAACAAAGCGGAGAAAACAATTGTAATTGGCGCACATTACGATCATCTTGGACTTAACGAACACCATAATTCGACATTAGCAAACTCACAAGGACAAATCCATAATGGTGCTGATGATAACGCATCTGGAACTGCAGCTGTTCTGGAATTAGCACGTCTATTTTCGCAAAATAAAACCAAGGAAAACGTCAATTATATTTTCGCTTTGTTCTCAGGCGAAGAAGATGGATTAATGGGTTCTAAAAAATTAGCAGAAACCATCAAAACCAACTATCCAAATATCATTTTTATGATTAATATGGATATGGTTGGACGCCTGAATAAAGATAACAATCTAACAGTTGGTGGTGTTGGAACCTCTCCTATTCTTCCTGACTTGGTGAAAAAATATAAACCAGAAAGTATTAACTTATCTCTTGATGAATCTGGTGTTGGACCAAGCGATCATACTTCATTTTATTTGAAAGATATCCCGGTTTTGTTTTTATTTACAGGAACTCATACAGATTATCATAAACCAACTGATGATGCTGAAAAAATTAATTATCCTGGACAAAAAACTATCACTAATTATGTTTTCAATTTAGCGAATGCTTTAGGGAATGAGAAAGAAATTCCTTTCACCAAAACCAAAGTTGCCGCAACCAAATCTGTCCCAAAATACAAAGTAAGTCTAGGAATTATGCCAAATTACGCAGACACCAAAGACGGAATGGGAATCGATGGTGTAATAGATAATAGACCAGCAGCCAATGCTGGAATCCTACAAGGTGATATTCTCACAAAAATCGGAACTTGCGAGGTGAAAGAAGTCTATTCTTATATGGATTGTCTGGCAAAAATGAATTCTGGAGAAGAACATCCTGTAACCGTAAAACGTAACGGAGAAGAAAAAGTCTTCACAGTAAAATTCTAACCAAATGAAAAAACCGATTGATAATTCAATCGGTTTTTTTTTATATTTACAATTCACGGATTTGGCGAAACGTCAAATTAATTCGAGGTTTCATTGGTCTGGTAGATTTGGCGATACGATGTTCCCAATGGGTTTGCAAATCACCTTTCATAATAAGCAAAGAACCGTGTTGAAGTGGCAAAGAATATTTATTCTGATGATTATCTTTTTTCCTAAAATCGAAATTCCTTACTTCCCCAAAACTAACTGACGCAATCACAGGACGATTGCCTAATTCACTTTCTTTATCGCGATGCCAAGCGACCGAATCATTACCATCTCTATAAAAATTGAGCAAAACAGAATTAAATTGATGTCCTGTCAGCTTTTGAATTTTATATTTCAAGCCCAGAAGTTCAGGCGTCCAAGCATTCACACTGAATTCATTCCCACCTAAATGATAAGATTTTTCATCATCACCATACCAAGCTGTCAAACGTGGCGTCAGAACTTCTTTATCAAATAATTTCTGTGTACTTTGTTTCCAAGGCACATTTTTTATAAGATTTTTTTCGATTTCTGTGGCTCTTTCCTCTGACAAAAAATGTTCTGTGTAATCTAATAACTCACTAGGAAACTGATAATATTCGCCTGCATCAAACAAACTGAGTTGCATATTTGTGCTATATGTTCTAAAATTATTTTGCATTTGAAACTTTGTTGTCCAATTCTTTGATATCTCTTCTAATTTCCAAAAACATATCTTTGAGATTGTAATTATCAAAATTATCGGGTTCAAAATCCTCAGGAAAAATTCCCGATGCATATTGCCAGATTTCCACAATCTCACTTAACGGAATTTCATAAGGTTTATAAAAAGTATTGTCTGCCGAAACTTCTATAGATTTTTTCTTTTGACCTTTGAATCGTTTGTAAGAAATCCCATCATTCAAAGTCACGAAAATGTAGCTTTTATTAATTTTCAAATCCTCAATATCTTCAACATATTTCCCAATAATAAACGAACCATCTTTGAAAGGTGGCATAGAATCGCCTTGTGCAGGAAAAGCTCTGTATTTTCCATTAGTCAAAAAGGGCAAAGAAATTCTCTGAAGACTTTCTATATATTCTGGGTCACTGTAACCTGACAAATAACCCATCGAAGCTTTTTGAGGAATAATTTCGATGCTGTTATTTCCTGATTCATCAACCATAATGGGAAGTACAATTCTGTTATCCGGCAGATTCATCATTTCTTCCAGAGGATATTTTCTGATGTCCACTGTTAAAAGCAAATCAATACTGATATGAAAAAACTTAGACATTGTAATGAGAACATCATACGGAGGTTCGGAACGTCCATCTTCATAGGAAACGTATCTCGACCTTGTGATAATTAATGTGTCCGCCAGCTCTTGTTGAGTTGTCATTTTCTTAGCTCTCAAAAACCTGATGTTATCTGAAAAAATAGACATTGTTATAATTTATAACAACAAATATAATAATAATGTTTTAAAATGTAACTAATTTTGACATTAAGAAATTCAATCCATTATTTTTGATATGTACGCACTCCTAGACTGTAACAACTTTTTTGTTTCCTGCGAAAGAACTCTGGATTCTACGCTGGAGAATCAGCCTGTGGTTGTTTTGTCTAATAATGATGGATGCGTGGTTTCCAGAAGCAACGAAGCTAAGGCTCTTGGAATTCCAATGGGAGCTCCCGCTTTCAAATACAAAGATTTTTTTGTACAACATAATGTCAAGGCATTTTCTGCAAAATTTGAGCTTTATAATTACTATAGTCAGCAAGTAATGGAAATGGCAAAAAGCTTTGTTTTAGATTATGAAATTTATAGCATCGACGAATTATTTCTTGACTTCCACGGTTTCAAATATTTTGATTTGAATCAATATTGTTGTCAAATCAGAAAACAGATTAAAGACGAACTCAAGCTTCCTGTCAGTATCGGTTTAGCTCCAACTAAAACGCTTTGTAAAATTGCCAATCATATAGTAAAAAAAGACACCGAAAAATATTCCGATGGCGTTTACATTATGGATTCAAAAGAAAAAATAGAATCTGCATTAAAAAATTTGGACATCGGTGATGTTTGGGGAATTGGTAGAAGAACTGCCGTAAAAATGATGGACCACGGCGTTTATAAAGCTTGGGATTTATTCGATAAACCTGAAATGTGGATCCGGAAAATAATGGGAATCCAAGGTATTAGAATGATCAATGAACTGAAAGGGATTCCTCAACTAGAACTCGATTCTCCGTCTGCAAAAAAATCGATTGTTGTGAGTAGAAGTTTTATGAAAATGATTACCGAAAAAGAAGAAATCGCAGAACGAATTGAAACTTTTGCCATCTATTGTGCGGAGAAATTGAGGAAGCAAAATTCTTGCTGTAAAGTCATCAGCGTTTTTATTCAAACCAACCGATTCCGAAAAGAATTGGGCGAATATAAAGATGGATTTTCTATTGTTTTGCCGAATCCAAGCAGTTCGTCTATTGTTTTGGCGAAATATGCTAATTCGATTTTTGAAGCGATTTTCAAAGAAGGATTTTATTATAAAAAAGCCGGTGTTATGGTTTCGAGTTTTGTTCCAGATAACGAAAGATTGATTAACCTTTTTGAAGAAGACATCGATTCTAAACATATTCCGATTATGAAAGCGATTGACAAGCTTAATTCAAAATATGGAAAAGACAAAATTCGTCTGGGCACAATGTCTGGAAAAAACACTTATGGAAGAGCAACACTTTCGCCAGAATATGAGGAATTTCTGAAGAATAATATCTTGCCCGAAGCCAATTATAGATTTCATTAAAAACAAAAAACTACCAAAATTGGTAGTTTTTATTTTATACTATTTCTGAACTCAAACCTCTGTCAAGCAACGCCTGATTCATAGGTTTAAGTTTTTCTAATGCGCCTGTTTTAACGGTACATTTTCCTTTGTAATGAACTAGAATTGTACATTGTTCCGCTTGTTCCAAAGTATGTTCACAAATCTCAATCAAACATTCTATCACAAAATCGAATGTGTTGACATCGTCATTATGAAGCACTATTTTATATACTTCATCCTCTTCTTCCATCACCAATACTTCTTCCTCGTACTGGCGTTTTGGCTGGTCGTAAGATTTATTATTATAGATTTTCATTAAGCTTCTGTAATTTCGTCTGTAATATCTTCAATTAAGGATTTGTTGTAGAACAATTCCACCAATTCCACACTTTTATTCTGCATTTTAAGAATCTTAAAATGATAAGCGTCATAATCGAATTCTTGATTTTCTTCAGGAATATCTTGCAATTCATTCAAGATAAAACCTGCTAACGTGTTATATTCTCCTTCTTCAGAAAGCGGAATTTTTCTTGGTAATTGTTCGTTGATTTCGTCCAAAGGTTGTGTAGCCTGAATCCAATAAGTATTCTCTCCTACTTTATCAACGATTTTCTCTTCATCATCTTCCTCATCTTGGATTTCTCCAACCAACTCTTCCAAAATATCTTCCAGCGTAATGATACCTTCGGTTCCACCAAATTCATCAATGACAATTGCCATATGTTGTTTCTTGAATTGGAATACCTTCAACAAATCAGAAATCTTCTTACTTCCAACAACAAAAAAAGCTTCTCTCATAAGCCCTTTCAAATCTTCGTGAGTCAATTCGCCTTTGCTTTTGATGTATTCTCTGATGATTTCTTTGGTATAGAAAATACCTACAATATTATCAATAGAACCTTCATAAACAGGAATACGAGAATAGCCGCTGTCCATTATCTGAGAAATAATTTCTTCCGTGCTATCTTCGATATCGATAGAAGAGATATTTTGTCTCGGAATCATAATTTGCTTTGCATTGTGGTCTGTAAAATCAAATGCATTTTTTATGATTTCGTAATTTTCCTCTTCAATTTCTCCGCTGTCAGCAGATTGTTTCACCAACAACTGAAGTTCTTCTGTAGAGTGAATATCGTGTTCCGAAGCTGGATGAATTTTAATCACTCTCAAAAATCCGTTAGACAATGAATTCATTAACCAAATGAATGGACGGAAAACATTGTAAAATAAATGCAACGGATAAGCAATGAAAAGTGTTGTAGCTTCAGACTTTCTAATAGCAATCGACTTTGGAACTAACTCTCCAAAAACAATATGCATCACAGTAATCAATAAGAAACTACAAACTACAGAGATTGTGGTTACTGTTGTTTGAGCTAGTTCTATATTCAATGAATGGAAAATAGATTCTATGATATGATGTAAAGCGCTTTCTCCAACCCAACCTAGTGCTAATGATGCCAGGGTAATTCCTAACTGAGTTGCTGACAAGTAAGCGTCAAGATTTTTGATAATGTTTTCGGCTTGTTTAGCCATTGTGTTTCCCTCGGCGGCTTTTAGCTGAATTTGGGAGTATCGTACTTTGACGATTGAGAATTCGGCGGCTACGAAAAAGCCATTCAGAAGAACTAAAAATAATGCAATGAGAAGTTTGACTAAACTATCGGGGTCCATTTAATGTGTTTATATACAATATCTGCAAAGATAGATATTTTTTTTAATTTGAATTTGTAATGTGTATTAAGTCTGAGAAAATGACTGAAACGCTGAATACTCGCAGCCCGACTTGAGCGGAAATCCTTTTTACGCAACGCAGTGGAGTGAAAATATTGGGAGCGGAAGGCGGATTAAGCTGCCCAAAATAATAAAAAGCACTGAAGTTTGACCTCCAATGCTTTTTATAACTAACTACTAACTTTAACTTATTTTTCTTAACTGTTCTTAAGAGCTTCTGCTCCAGAAACAATTTCTAATATCTCATTGGTAATGGCAGCCTGTCTTGCTTTGTTGTAGAAGATTCTTAGTTCGTTTCTAAGCGCTTCTGCATTATCGGTTGCCTTGTGCATTGCTGTCATCCTTGCACCGTGTTCTGATGCTACAGAATCCAAGACAGCTTTGAAGATTTGAGTTTTGATAGATTTAGGAATCAATGTTTCCAAAATCTCTTGTCTTCCAGGTTCGAAGATGTAATCTACGTTAACCTCAGAAGTGGTTTTCTCCGTTGAAACAGAAATTGGCAAAACCTGCTCAGTAACCACTTCCTGCGTTGCAGCATTGATAAACCTGTTGTAAACAACATAAACTTTATCAAATTTTCCTGCTTTGAAATCCGCCATTACTTTGCCCGTCATATTTGAAACGTAGTCGAAAGAAAGGTTGTCAAACAGAGAACTGTGGTTTTCGTAAACCGTTCTGTTTTTTCTCAACGCATCAAAAGCTTTTTTACCGATGGTTAAAACTTCAACTTCTACGTTTTCGTTAGCTGCGAATTGAGTGTTCAATTCTTTGATAACAGAAGAGTTGAAAGCTCCAGCCAAACCTCTGTTGGAAGTTACGGTAATGAAAAGGACTTTTTTCACTTCTCTTTCTACTGCGAACTCAGAGATGTTTTCTGCATCAGATGCTGCACTTACATTCTCTATAATCTCCTGAAGTTTTTCAGAATAAGGTCTCAGCATTACGATTGCGTCCTGTGCTTTTTTTAGTTTCGCAGCGGAAACCATTTTCATCGCACTTGTAATCTGCATCGTAGAAGATATAGATGAAATTCTGCCTCGTATTTCTTTTAAGTTTGCCATTCTAAATATTCAAAGTTTAAAATTCAGAGTTTAACGTTGATTAAACTCTGAACATTGAATTTTTTTAATTATACTTCGCTGCAAGGTCAGTTGCAACTTGTTTCAAAGTACCTGTGATTGAGTCATCAATCTTACCAGCTTTAAGTGCTGACATTACTTCTGGGTGTTTGTTCTTCAGGAAGTCAACATATTCCACTTGGAATTCTTTAACTTTTCTGATTGGAACATTTCTCAATAAGTTCTCAGTTCCTGCATAAATCATAGCAACTTGATTTTCTACTGGAAGTGGAGAGTTAACTGGCTGCTTAAGAAGCTCCACGTTTCTTTCTCCTTTAGAAATTACTGCTAGAGTTGCAGCATCCAGGTCGGAACCGAATTTAGCAAACGCTTCCAATTCTTTATATTGAGCTTGGTCTAGTTTCAAAGTACCAGACACTTTTTTCATTGATTTAATTTGAGCATTACCTCCTACTCTCGATACAGAGATACCAACGTTAATCGCTGGACGAACCCCAGAGTTGAATAAATCAGACTCCAAGAAAATCTGTCCGTCTGTAATAGAGATTACGTTTGTTGGGATATATGCAGAAACGTCACCCGCCTGAGTTTCGATAATTGGAAGCGCAGTTAAAGAACCACCTCCTTTTACGATTGGTCTAAGAGATTCTGGAAGGTCGTTCATCTGAGCAGCAATAGTATCATCAGCGATAACTTTCGCAGCTCTTTCCAACAATCTTGAGTGTAGGTAGAAAACGTCTCCTGGATAAGCCTCACGTCCCGGTGGTCTTCTCAATAGAAGAGAAAGCTCACGGTAAGCAACCGCTTGTTTTGACAAATCATCATAAACAATCAAAGCTGGTCTACCAGTATCTCTGAAGAACTCACCGATAGATGCACCTGCCATTGCGGAATAAACCTGCATTGGAACTGGGTCAGAAGCGTTAGCAGCTACAACAACTGTGTAAGCCAAAGCACCTTTGTCTTCTAATGTTTTAACGATTTGAGCTACAGTCGAAGCTTTTTGTCCGATTGCAACATATATACAATATACTGGTTGTCCAGCATCATAAAATTCTCTTTGATTGATAATGGTATCAATAGCCACAACTGTTTTACCAGTTTGTCTATCACCAATAATCAACTCTCTTTGTCCTCTTCCTACAGGAATCATTGAGTCAATCGCAACGATACCAGTTTGTAATGGTTCAGTTACCGGCTGACGGAAGATAACACCTGGAGCTTTTCTCTCCAATGGCATCTCATAAAGGTCACCACCGATAGGTCCTTTACCATCGATTGGGTTTCCTAATGTATCAACAACTCTACCAAGCATTCCTTCACCAACTTTGATAGAAGAGATTCTTTGAGTTCTTTTTACAGTATCACCTTCTTTTACCAATTTGGATTCACCCAAAAGTGCAACCCCAACATTATCTTCTTCAAGGTTAAGAACGATACCTTCTACTCCAGCCTCGAATTTTACCAATTCTCCGTACTGTACGTTCTCCAAACCGTAAACACGAGCAATACCGTCACCTATCGTAAGAACAGTACCAACTTCTTCTACGTTAGATTGGGTATCGAAATTTGCTAATTGCTGCTTCAGTATCGCTGATACTTCTGCCGGATTTATTTCTGCCATTATATGGTTGTTTTTTCTTAATTAAGTTGAAATTCTTTTTTGATATTGCCCAGCTTAGTTCTCACTGAAGCATCAATTTGCTGGTCACCGATTCTTAAGATATAACCTCCAAGAATCTCTGGTTTGATAATAGTTTCCAAATCATAGTTAGAAACATTCACCATTTTGGAATCAGCAATGATTTTATTAATATTATCTTGAGACAAAGCCGTTGCCGAAACCAAAGTAATTCTTTGAGTACCTTTGATATCTTCTACTTTATTGATGAATTCTTGAGCAATATTCTTAAGCTGACCTTCTCTTCCCTGTTTGATAACAAGTCTGATAATGTTTTTAGCAACTGGAGAAAAATCTTTGAATATTTCTAAAGCAATTGCTTCTTTCTTTCTTGCATCAATGATTGGGGTGTTCACAAAATGATTCAGTTCTTTAGAAGAAGTCATGATTTTCACAATATCTTTCATTTCACTGAAAACAGTTTCTGTGTTACCGGACTCCTGAGTGAAATCCAATAAACCCTGTGCGTATCTTTTAGCTACTTTAGATGTTAACATCCTGATTAGTTAAGGTTAGATTTGTTAAGAATATTTTCTACCAAAGCGTTTTGAGCACCATTGTCGTCCAATTTTTCTTTTAAGATATTTTCGGCAATAAGAACAGACAAAGAACCAATCTGATTCTTTATATCAGCCATTGCTGCTGATTTTTCACTTTGGATAGACTGTCTCGCTGCAGCAATTAGTTTTTCACCTTCTACCTTAGCGTTATCTTTAGCTTCATTTACTATTTTATCTTTAAGCTCTCTTGCTTCTTTAAGAATACCATCTCTTTCGGCTCTAGCTTCACGAAGAATCCTTTCATTATCTTCTTTTAGCTGAGTCATTTCTTGTTTTGCAAGCTTAGCCTGGTTAAGAGCATCAATAATAGTAACTTCTCTTTCGTTAACCGCTTTTAAAATAGGCTTCCAAGCAAAACTTCTTAGTAATATAACAAGAAATAAAAATACGATTGCTGTCCAAAATATATTACCAATAGAGGGAGTTAATAAATCCATTATTTATTTTAATATTTAGTTATTTGTTCTTAAAAATAAATTATTAAAAAAGTATTCTATGAACCAACCGTTCACAGAATACTTTATAATTTTCTTATCCGTTTCCTAGTAATGCTACTACGATACCGAAAAGACCAGCTCCTTCAATAAGAGCAGCTGCGATAATCATTGCAGTTTGGATTTTACCTGATTGCTCTGGTTGTCTTGCAATACCTTCCATTGCTGAACCACCAATTTTACCAATTCCTAATCCAACTCCTAGAACTGCTAAACCAGCTCCGATTGCTGCGATACTACCTGTCATAACTTATAATTTAAAGATTAATTATTTTATTTTATTAATGATCATGAGCACTTTCTACGGCACTACCAATAAATAACGCGGTAAGCATTGTAAAAATATAGGCTTGTAATGCTGCGACTAAAACTTCTAGTACATAAATAAACAAGGCCAATCCTAAAGACACAGGCGTAATAGCATACGTGCCTAGTATAAATATTAAAGATATCAAACTCATGATAATGATATGCCCTGCTGTCATATTAGCAAAAAGACGAATCATTAATGCAAATGGTTTTGTAATAATACCTAAAAGTTCAACAGGAACCAAGATTATATAAACCAATATTTTCCCTGCAAATGGCATATTTTTCCCTAATGGATCTATCATATGCATCCAATACGTCTTTTTCCCACTCAAATTAACTACCAACAAGGTAAATACTGACAACACCAAAGTAAAAGCAATATTACCAGTTGTATTGGCAGAACCTGGGAAAAGTCCAATAATATTAAGAATCCATATAAACAAAAACAAAGTCACCAAATAAGGCACATATCTTTGATATTTTACAGACCCTATATTTTGCAAAGCAATATCATCCCTTACAAACAATATCAACGGCTCCATAAACTTCGCCAATCCAGAAGGAATATTTGATTTTCTATAGCTAGCAGCAGTTAAGAAACCGATAATTAGCAACAATACCCCCGCAACAAACATCTGTGCTACTACTTTTGTAATAGATAAATCTATAGGCATTTTATTAGTTGGATGTCCATCATGTTCAGTTATATCACCAGCAGCATTTGTTTGATATATTTTATTGTGATGTATTTTATAATACTTCCCATCAACTTCAGCTACTCCTTCCTCATCATGACCAAATCTCTCTGAACTAAAAACCTTAAGACCATTATCTATTAAAATCACAGGCAAGGAAAAACCAAAAGAATCATGTCCCTCTCCCCACAAATGCCAAGAATGCGAATCTTGAACGTGATGCATAATAAAAGGAACCGGATTGTATTTTTTTTCCTTTTCAGAAAGCTCTTCACCCAAAGTTTGCGCAAAAATTTGCCCGAAAATAAAAACAGTAATAACGATGTATATTTTTTTAAGACTCATAGCCAGATAATTCTTAATTTTTTGCAAAAATATGAAATTAATATAACATACGACAGTAACCTATAAAATTAATTAGATGATATTAATCTTGTTTTTTCAACAACCTCAAAACAAGAAACATATCAACAGTCAAATAAATCCAATAGAATACAAAGTAAACAACCGTGTTAGAAACAAAATCGGATTTGAATTGATAAAACAAAAATGCAACAGCAAAAAACTTAAAAACAACTAATCCTAGAAAAACAAACCCAATTTCTTTATACTTTGTAAAATTATAAAATCCTAAAATAATCAAAAATCCAATGAGATGAACAGAAAATAACCCTAGTTGAAGTTTATTATTAATCTTATATTCTTGTCCAAATTGATATACAAACAATGTACAGAAAAACCCAATTATCAAAAATGAAACAAGGCAAAGTAGTGAGTTTTTTAGTTTATGCATAATTGGCAAATTTATGACTTTTGAATCAATCAACCTATTCGTGATTTTTCTATAAAAATTTCTTATTTTTGCAACTTTAAATATCTTTTTAAAGTTATGTTCAACAGTTTACAAGACAAGCTAGATAAAGCGCTTCATAATATTTCCGGACGTGGAAAAATCACGGAAATCAACGTTGCAGAAACGGTAAAGGAAATCCGAAGAGCATTGGTGGATGCCGATGTAAATTATAAAGTTGCAAAAGACCTTACTAAAAGAGTTCAGGATAAAGCGATTGGTGAAAACGTTTTGACATCGCTAACGCCGGGACAATTGATGACGAAAATTGTTCACGACGAATTGGTAAACCTAATGGGAGGTTCTCAAGAAGGAATCAACCTTTCCGGAAAGCCAACTGTGATTTTGATTGCCGGTCTTCAAGGTTCCGGTAAAACAACTTTCTCAGGAAAATTAGCCAACTATCTGAAACAAAAAAGAAGCAAAAAACCTCTTTTGGTAGCTTGTGACGTTTACAGACCTGCGGCGATTGACCAGTTGAAAGTTCTTGGAACTCAAATCAATATTCCTGTTTACACGGAAGAAGAAAATAAAAATCCTGTTGCGATTGCTGAGAATGCCATTAATTATGCAAAATCAAATGGATTTGACACCATCATCGTGGATACGGCTGGTCGTTTGGCGATTGATGAACAAATGATGAACGAAATCAAGTCTGTTCATCAAACGATTAAACCGACTGAGACACTTTTCGTAGTAGACTCGATGACAGGGCAAGATGCGGTAAATACTGCAAAAGCCTTCAATGACACTTTGAATTTTGACGGAGTTGTTCTTACGAAATTGGATGGTGATACACGTGGTGGAGCTGCATTAACAATCCGTTCTGTGGTTGAAAAACCAATCAAATTCATCTCTACCGGAGAAAAAATGGAAGCTCTTGACCTTTTCTATCCGGAAAGGATGGCGGACAGAATTCTTGGAATGGGAGACGTTGTTTCCTTAGTTGAGAGAGCTCAGGAACAATTTGATGAAGAGGAAGCGAAGAAACTTCATAAGAAAATTGCTAAGAATGAATTTGGTTTTGATGACTTCTTGAAGCAAATCAATCAAATCAAGAAAATGGGTAATATGAAGGACCTAATGGGGATGATTCCGGGTGTTGGAAAAGCTATCAAAGATGTGGACATCAATGACGATGCTTTCAAACACATTGAGGCGATTATCCACTCAATGACTCCTGACGAAAGAAGAAGACCTTCTATCATCAATGTTTCCAGAAAACAAAGAATTGCGAAAGGTGCAGGAAGAAAACTAGAAGAGGTGAATGCCTTGATGAAACAATTTGACCAAATGGGCAAAATGATGAAAATGATGCAAGGTCCTCAAGGTAAACAAATGATGCAAATGATGAGCAAAATGCCAAATATGCCTGGAATGGGTGGCGGTTTATTTGGGAGATAATAAATAATTTTAAAATTACAAAAGAGACCTTTTCAACTTTGAAAAGGTCTTTTTTATAAAGCAAACTATCTGTTTTTTAATAGTAACCACATTGTCTTATTAGAAACCCTTGTTCCTTTATTTGTATAAGAATATACTACCCAGTATGAGTCTGTTGTTAAAAGCATATTATTAACTTTTCCATTCCAAAAATAATCTTTGGTATGAGTAAAAAGCAACTTTCCATATCTATCATACACTTTAAGTTCAAGATCTTGAAAAACATTAAGTAATGAGTAATCCCAAACATCATTAAAACCATCATTATTTGGTGAAAATGCGTTTGGTAATGTTACTGACTCTGGGATTACTGCGGGCCTAACAAGATCAACTTTTTTGATAACATAGCAACCATGTTGATTTGTGATTCTTACGTAAACCACATTAAGCAGCTCCGAGAAATTAGATAAATGGTCAATTAGTTGATTTTGTTGATTTTCTGCATCATCCAAAGCTGAATAAAAATCGAAAGTTTCGTTATTTTCATTATTAATGGCTGAGTTCAAATCAAAATAATAGACGTCGTCTAGAAAAGATTTTGGTTGAATTTCTGATTTTATATCTGCTATTGGACTTGGAAGAATAAAGAAATTGGCTTTATAAACCTCATAATAACCATCTGTGGCAGTAATTTTGTAAATTAATCTATCGGTTCCTGTGAATGAATCTGTCATCTTAACAATTAATTTCCTATCACTAATCGTTGCAATTCCATTATTAGGCTGTGTAAGTATTTCTAGTTGCGAAAAAACATGACCTGCTTCTGTAAATTTTGTATCTATTTCAAAACTTGCGCAAACATTTCCAATATCAACGTCATAAACATTGTATGGGCAATTGGGAACAAAAACGGGAGTTGTCGTAAAACTAAATCCTGTATAAGTAACCACACATTGGTAATTGCCTTCTACTAAAGGGTGGTAATCATAACTATTAGCTCCGGGTATATCTACGCCATCCAATTGCCATTGAAATGTCATAAAATCTTGGTTACTTAATTTCAAATATACACTTTCCTGTATGCAATTTCCATTAACTAAAATGTATGGATCATTAGAGAAACCAGTATAACTACTACCATAGCCTGCATACTCAAATCCGCCTACGAGATCGACATTAAAACCTTTGTCCGACTGTATTTCTACATCACCTGAAATTGGAACAACCGTATAATACCCCCATCCATCTTTTCCTACCATAGGTGATAGATTATTTGATATTAAAGATCCATTTAATTTAACATTAGCACCCACTGGCGTTTTTATAGATAATTTTGATTGTCCAACAATACTTCCCAGCCTATCAACTGAGGGTATTTTTAAAATATTTTTTAACCCTAGTAACGGATTAGGAAAATAGTCTTTGTCCAAAGGATATGAAAAAGTCATTCCGCTACTACTCAAAGTAAAATCGGGGCTTGGTCCTTTTATTACAAAATTGAATCCACCTATAAGTTGATATAAATACACTGGTTCCGATGCTCTAATATACATACCTCGTGTAGGAATAACTAAACTTTGAGGATTTGTAAATGATGGCTGATTACCATCTATAAATTTTTGTTTTCCATAGGGACCAATAAAATGTTCACCAGCATTAAGTGTTGCAAAGGGTTGATTTTCATTATTAAAAAAAATCTTTGTATTATTTTTTGTTGCAACAATAATAGACTTTTCCATTGCGGTTTCTGTCTTAGTCATCCCGTTGACCAAAAAGTACTCTTTCCCAATTTTACTTGTAGGGACACTTTGATCCATGTTAATTCCACCGAAATCACTTTCTCCTAAATCTTGACTAAGGAAATTGCCATTAGTAACTATAATTGATTTATCCGAAGTTATTTTTGCTCCAATTAGATTTGGATCCCAATCATCTAAAATAACCTGCGGATTAGGATTATCCTGTTTTCTTGCAACAAGTAAATAAGATTCACCTTTATTTAAAGTGATATTTAATTCATTACTTTTATCTCCATTAATAAATATTAAATTCGAATCATAATCTGAAATACTAATATTTGTATTATCTTCTGTTGCCATGATAGAAGCTTGATAATGCTTTCCCGCTGGACTATTTCCGTACAATATAATTTGATCATTAACTACAAAAAACTCTTTACCTAAAGCAGTTTTACCTTTTGACGCAATAATCTCGGATTTACATCCACTTCTGCATCCAGCAAGTCTTAAACTTGCATAAAAACTTTTTTGCCCTGTGAGGTGCAACCCCATGGTTGTAGGCACCATTGTCCTTAATACAGAACTTGCTTCTATCATAGATATTTTAGGCACTGGAAACTCCACAGGTGAATCCTTTGAAACGGTAATTGTAGAGATTAGGGTATTATTATTATATATTTTGACGGGAAAACTATCCTCTTTATCAGTAGATATGTATACACTCAACTGCGTAATATCATAAGGAGAAGTTCTAAAATAGGGAGGAAACCAATGCTCCAAATCTAACTGAGCATATGCAAATACGTTTATATAAATAAAAAATAAAAAATATACTTTCTTATACATACTCAAAAATACAAATAAAAAAAAGAGACTGCCACCGACAGTCTCTTTTTTTTTTAGAAATATAACTTTAATTAGTTAGCATCCCAAAATAACTTTGTAATAGCTTTATCTCCACCTATTTTTGTAGCAGCAGCTGTTACGTTTGGAGCATTAAGTACATATTCTTGATCAGAATAAGGCATTCTTACAGGCACTCCTTCAAGTTGAGAGTTTTCTGGATTTACAAAAACTGGATAATCCAATCTTCTAGAAAAACTCCAAGCAGCAAAACCTCTGTTAAACATTGCAACCCAAGCCTGCACACCAATAGATTGCTTCCAATTAGTAGCATCATAAGGATTAGCAGCTAAATAAGCTGTAGTATCTGCTGTAGAAACAGAGTTTTCTGACATAGAAGCAATTATAGCAGCGTTATAAAAGCTTGCTGCTGTTCCTCCTACAGAATAACCTCTTGCTGCTGCTTCAGATTTCAAAAATAAAACTTCTACATAGCTAAGTAAGTTAGCAGGAGCGCTAGATGATTTGAAGACATCACTCATATGAGAAAAATCTGGGAACGTGTTAAGCTCTCCAAAAACACCTCCTACATAAGCACCATCTACTTGAGTAAACCAAACTGCACGTCTAGGGTCGTTATTAGTATTCATAGTATTGATAATAAGTTCCGAAGGAACATAATCATTTCTAGGACCTAGATCGTCGTAATTAGGATTAATAAATGTACCTCCATCAAATTTGAATACATAAGACTCATCTTCGCTAGAAATTACACCACTAGCAATAGCTGCTTCTGCTGCAGATTTTGACAAAGCTGGATCAACATCAGCTAAGTTCATCGCTAATCTTAGTTTTATAGAATTTGCAAAATGCTTCCATTTTGTCATATCTCCTGAATACACAATATCTCCCCCGTCGGTATATCCGTTGCTAGACTCATTTATAGTAGCTATTGCGGCATCTATCCTGCTTAATAAACTCACATAAATTTCTTTTGCATCATCATATTTTGGTGAGTATACTTGCTCATTAGCTTTAAAAGCCTCGCTATAGGGAATATCACCAAAAGTATCTACAAGGTTCTCCCATACAAAAATTTCAGAAATTTCTAATGAAGCAAGTTTGTTAGCTTTTACAGCTGCAGAGTTGGCTTCAGTTTCAAGATTCACTTTTGCAGTTTTGTAATTGTTTATCGAATAAACATACATCCTGTTAAAATGATTTCTTGGCTGATTTCTAGTTACTAGATTATAAGTAGTTTCATCTGTATAGGTAGTCTGCGCCCATTGTTGAGTAAAGAATCTGTAGTTATTAAAATTTACACTTCCCGTAAACATATAATAAGAAGACTGTTGCAACCCCATTGCCAATAGATTCTGGGATGGCAATACAGATGGGTGTTTGGGATCGTCATTTAAAGAGGTTAAATCTCTTTCACATGATGTTAAGCTCATTGCAGCTACAACACCGATTGTTAATATATTAAATATCTTTTTCATTTTTATAATTTAGAATTTTAATGTTACGTTTAGACCAATATCTCTAGTTGTTGGAAGAGAACCGATTGAATATCCGTAAGAGCGGAGACCTCCACCCACCATAGCTTCTGGATCTGCATCAGGTAAATTTTTGTGGATAATCCATAAGTTCCTACCTACAATAGACACTTTAGCTTCGTTAACAAAAGTTCCGGAAAGTAAAGATTTTGGTAAAGAATAACCTATGCTAGCTTCTCTTAGTTTAACATAAGACCCATCGTAAACAAATCTCTTAGCAGGCATACGAGCATAACCATCCAATGAACCAAATGCAGAAGGGTTAGCTGTTACAGTTGTGTTAGTTTGACCATTAGGGTTTACACCTTCCCAAACAACTCCACTTTCTCTATAATTTTCTGTACCTTCATACAAACCAGTTGCTAATCCATAATATTGATCTAGAGAAAATATATCACCTCCTTTTCTAACATCAATCAAGAAGCTAAGTGAAAAACCTTTATAATTAAAACTATTTCTTATACCACCAATCCAATCTGGAGTAGCATTACCAATAACTTTATTATTTTCTCTAAGATATCTACCTGTAGTAGCATTAACTACCTTTTGACCATCTAAGTAAACATAATCAGATCCAATTAGCGTACCCCACGCCTCACCAATTCTTGCATTCATGGAAACTCCTCCTTGGAAAGAAGCTAATAAATAATTTTGTGAATCTCCTGCTAATGAAACAACTTTGTTCTCATTTTTAGACCAGTTGATGTTCA
Organism: Epilithonimonas sp.; assembly: GCF_032055105.1. Classification (GTDB taxonomy): domain Bacteria; phylum Bacteroidota; class Bacteroidia; order Flavobacteriales; family Weeksellaceae; genus Epilithonimonas. The sequence goes on along the minus strand of NZ_DAMBRK010000013.1, from coordinate 60,422 downwards.
TATTCCAAGTGAAATTTGGAGTTTTGAAAGGAACTAATCCTAAACTAACCTCATAACCTTTGTTATCAATTTGTCCTGCATTAATGTACTGAGTTGTAAATCCTGTTGCAGAAGAAACTGGCAAAGCAATAATTTGATCAATAGTTTTGGTTTTGTAATAAGCAAGATCTAACGTAATTCTATCTTTTAAGAAATGAACTTCTGTACCAATTTCAAATTCTTTTGATCTTTGTGGCTTAAGCTCTTGATTATTATTGGTTGTTACAGAATTATAAAGTCCTACACTAGACTCTCCATTGCTGAAAACTCCAGCAGAAGTATAAGTATTAATCAAAGAATATATAGGAGCTGTTCCACCCACCTCGGCATAGTTAGCTCTAATTTTCCAAAAACTTAACCAATCTGCCTTAATTAGCTCTGAAGCAATGAACGATCCCGTAATTGACGGATAGTAATATGAATTATCACTTGCAGGAAGCGTTGAACTTTGATCTCTTCTAAAAGTAGCATCTAAATAGAAAGTCTTGTAAAAATCCACAGATGCAGTGGCATACAAACTATTAGTTTGAGAAATTTCTAATCTTTCTGCTGGCGCCAATGGCGATAAAACTGAATTACTTACAGCATAAATACCTGGAACTACTAATCCACCCTCTGTAGAAGCATAAATTGAATTTAAATAATTTCTTCTAATATTACCTCCAGCAATACCGCTTACATTGATATTATCTGTGATATTAAACTTATAATTTAAGAAAACATCATAGTTAGTCTCTGTTTGAGTAATATCTTGTCTAGCATAACCAGATCCTACATTGTTACCAGAAGCGCCAAAAGCTTGCAATAGAGAACCTTGTGCCAATCTATTTTCAATAGACAATGTAGATCTATCATAAGATACCTTACCCGTTAAGCTGAAATTTTTGTTAAAATCATAAACCAATTGCCCATAACTAAAACTTCTATTTCTTTTATCAGAAGTGTAGCTTTCATAAGCTTGGAAATATGGATTATTCCAGAAAGTTGGCTCTCCGTTTGCAGCACTTGTACGGTTCCAAGTTACATTTCCATAATTATTTGCAGCTGTGGCATTGTTGATACCATATTGATAAGCACGCTCCAAATCCTTAAGATCTACATTGGTTTGCCACCATTGTCTAAAGCCACCAACTAAGTTATCACTATAACCAGTAGTATTTCTCCCTTTTGTATCTTGAAGTGTTAATGTAGAATAAAAAGAAGCATGCAATTTATCAGTAAGGTCATAATTTACCTTTAATGACATTGTATTTTTTGCAATGTGAGAATTAGGCATTAATCCATCAGCTGTCATATTATCATAGCTAAATAAGATATTCTTACCTTTTTGACCTTTCTCTAAACTAACCGTATTTGTATAAGTTATTGGCGTGTTAAAAAACTCAATAGGCCCATTCTTTGCTGCTACCCAAGGTGTTGCTTTTCCATAGTTAGGAGAACTCGGGTCAAAAGAATCCCATTGATAAACTAAAAGGTTTGGATCAAATGCAGGTCCCCATGATGCATCATCTGTATAGTTAGCATACGGTGTTCCGTCTGCCGCAGAAGAAGTGAATGATGGATCATAACCAGCTCCATATTTTGTTTGATATTTAGGGAAAGTGCTTTTATCTATAAAACCAGCCTGCACAGTTGATGACCATGTTACACCCCAAGAACCATCATCTTTACCCTTACCATTTTTAGTAACAATTACGATAACCCCGTTCAAACCTCTTTCTCCATAAAGTGCAGAAGCTGCAGCTCCTTTTAACACGTTTATGGACTCAATGTCTTCTTGATTGATATCTGACAATGCGTTACCATAATCAATTTGTGACCCATACGTTGAATTATTATTCACAGGAGATCCGTCAATAACAATTAATGGATTTCCACCACCAACACCTTTAATACCTCTAATTAGTAAGTTAGCTGAACCTCCAAAGTTAGTATTTGTTGTTACATTAAGACCAGCAACCTTACCTGATAATTGAGCAGCAATATTACCCGTGTTAGTTGTTCCATCAGATAATGCATCTGCTTTTATCTCTTGAGATGCATATCCCAAAGATTTTTTTTCTCTTTTGATACCCAAAGCCGTAACTACTACACCTTCGATATCTTGCGTATTCGCTGTATCTTTTACCGTTTGCGCAGAAACCATTGCAAAAGACGACGAAAGAACTACTGCCAACACGCTTGTTGTTAATTTTTTCATATCAAATCAAATTTTTCAATAAGCAAAAATGCAAAACATTATTAACATATGCAATACAAAATGTTAATAATTCCTTAAAAACTTACATTAAACACAATTTTTGAAGCATTTTGCTTTAATAAATCATCAAAATAGCAATAAAATATTACCAAATTAACAATACCCCATATCTAGATATCCTCCCTTAACAAAAACTAAAAAAACCTATTTAAAACCACTCTAGCACAAGATTAGTACATCTTAAAAAATAAGCCTCATTCGGTAATTTTATCTTATTAAAAATTTAAAATATTAACAGATTTATCATTTTTTTTTAAAAGTAGATTTTAACGTAGTTATCAACACACTCTAGCAAACCAATACAAATAATTTACATATTATAACAATTTTAACATCATCCAAATACCATCTATCACCATTTTAACATAAAAAGCCATCTCATTTAAAATGAGATGGCTTTATTTATGATAGATACTATTATCTAGTTATCATATCCTGGATTAGAAACTATTGGCGTATTGGCAATATTGGTTTCTTTTCTTGGAATAGGGAAAGCTAGCATAGTTTCTGCTACATTAGCTGGTTTGAAAGACTTATCTCCCCAACGCAATAGATCCCACTGTCTTTGACCTTCTCCTAGAAGTTCTTTCAATCTTTCCAATTTAAGATCTTCCATAGTTACACTTGTAGCTGCCGCTAAACCTCTATTAGTAACAATATCATTATAGTACTCTAAAGCTTTAGCCGAAGAACCACCGTTAAGTTCTGCTTCTACACCTGCTAGCAAAACCTCTTCGTAACGTATCATTTTGATATTATCAGCTCCGTTATCATGCGTATATTTTCCTGTAACAAAATAATCACCTGCATCCTCAGTAATCAATTTCAAACGAGCATCATTAGCTTCATATAAATCAACAACACCTTCTTTCAACTGAATATTAGCATAACCCTGTAGACCAATTAAGTAACCATAAGAATCTGTAGCAAGAGCAGAATTAATTCCTACCGCAAGCTCAAACATAGAGTTGGAAGCCGCCCCATTCATCTGATAACTAAAAAACACATTCACAAGTGCTGCAGGTGCTACCGAATAATTGCCAGAAGCAACAACATCGTTAACTAACGATCTTACTTTTGCATAATCTTTTTTATACAGATAGAAACGAGTCATTAAGCCTTTTAGAGCATTGATAGACAAATCAGTTTTTACTGCAGCTTGATCATACCCTGCATTAGCCTCCATCATTTGAAGTGCCTTGGTGAAATCTGCATCGATCTGAGCTTCTGTTTCTGCAACACTAGCACGTGGCATAAGTGCTTTAGGATCATACTTAGTTGGCAAAACAATACCTACAGAACCTCCACTAAATTGTTGACCATACAGCTTCAACAAGTCAAAGAACGCTACAGCTCTAAGACCATAAGCTTCTCCTTGAAGATATTCTGCAAAATTAGCATCTGTAAAACCTGACACATTGGTATTAACTACAATATTAGCCTTGGCTACTGTTTCATATATTTTATTCCAAGTATCACCGGCATAGGCGTCATTAGAAAGCATGGTGTAGTTTTGAACATTTAGAAAATAACCACCTGCGGTATTACTAAACATCTCATCGGAACGTACTTCTCCGTATCCTAGATAATTTGCACCATAATAATCTGCTGATCTCATAGAAGAATAAATACCCCTAACAAAAGCCTGAACCTCATCTGACGACTTAAGATCAGATTGTATGATTGCTTCATTGAATACGGTTTCTACAAAATCATCACTACAAGAAGTTGTTAAGGTGAACAAAGATGCAGAAAATATAGCGATTGAAAATAATCTCTTTTTCATTTTTTTAATTTTTTTTGTTTTTAGAAACTTGCGTTAAAACCTATTAAGAAAGACTTAAGAACAGGTAGATTCAAATCTGTATATCCTGCCACATTTGTTTCAGGGTCAAACTTCAGATTTTTATCAAATCTATGCGTCCATGCATTATTAGCCATTACATAAATCTGCACACTGTTCAATAATGTACCCTGTAATTGATCACGGTCAAAAGTATATCCAAATCTTGCATTACTCAAACGGATATAATCACTATCATATAAGAAACGTGTGGATGCTGCGTTAGATCTTTTGTTACCACCGTAGATTGGCTTAGGATTAGCTGCATTGGTATTTTCTGGTGTCCAATAGTTACCCATTACATCACCGTAACCAGGATAGGTGGCATTATATTGACCATCACTCATCGTATACCTTGCCCAGTTATCATAGATCTTACCTCCAAATCCATAAGTAAATTGTAGATCAAGAGCAAAACCTTTATAGCTTAAGTTAGTATTAGCACCACCAAAAAGAGTACTTAAAAAAGAACCTTGAGTTGCTTGCTGTGCTTCTGCATAATTGTTTGTTGTAGCACCGTCTTTACCATTAATATACCATAGTGGATCACCATTGGTAGGATCTACACCTGCCCATTTTCTTAAAAAGAAAGTTCTTACACCTTCTCCTTCTCTTAGGATTGTTGTACTTCCAATAACATCACCTCCGTAAAGCTCTGTCACCTCATTATGCAAAGTAGATAAGTTACCTCCAATACTCCAATTGAACGCATCTCTACCTCCTCTGAAAATATCTGCATTTACAGAAAATTCAAAACCACGGTTCACCAAAGAACCAATATTATCCACGTAACCACCATAAGACAATGATCCATCAGAGTTTGTAATAATACTTCCTTGTGACGTAGATAACGGACGGTTATAAATTAGATCCTGTGTTTTCTTGTTATAATATTCTGCTGACAATGTAACTCTGTTATTCCAAAAACCGAAATCTAAACCAACGTTGAACGGCTTGATAGTCTCCCAAGAAAGATTAGGATTATCAAAACCTGTATAAGATGCTGCTGGTGTATCATTATAATTGGTTGTAAACATATAAAGCGCATAAGGATTAGCAGACACCTGATTACCTATTTTACCATAAGAGGAACGAAGTTTCAACATAGTAAGCACATTATTATCTCTTAACATCCCAAGCTTTGCAACATCAAAACCTAACCCCGCAGACCAGAAATCACCTGCTTTTTGACCTGGCTGGAATTGAGAAAGATAATCTCTTCTATATGAACCATCTACCATAATGATTTTATCATAATCATAATGCGCCGTTACTGCATATCCCCAACGTGATGTTGGTTTTTCTGATCCATTGTAACCAAATGGCACAACAAAATTATCCAAAGTCTGAAGCGTTGGAGACCCAACTCCAATACCTGTAGCGGTTAAGTATTTACGATCAGATTTATAAGCTTCTTGAATCGCAGAAACCTCTACATTATGTACATCAAAACTATGATTCCAACTTAAAATATTTTGTAAATTGAAATTAAAATATCTATTAAAAGAAGTCCTTTGATAACCATTATAATTGTAACCATCACCATGTTTTGGAGACCAATAAGTATCCTCCTCAACATTGATATATTCTGGAGCAAAAACAAATTGATATTTCAAATTGTCCAAAATTTGATACTCTGCTTTCAAATTACCAAAAATTCTAGCCGTTCTAGCTTCGTTATAATTATTCTGCTGAAGAAAAGCAGGGTTAAACATATTATTAGACAAACGGCCATTGCTTACTGAGCCTAGATAGAAAGAACCATCTGCATTACGTACAGGATCCGTTGGTCTATTAAAGTACTGCGCCAAAATTGGATTAGAAAATGCACCACCATCAGACAAAGTATTAATTTTACCAAATGACGCTTGGAAATCTGTAGAAATCTTTAATTTATCCGTTGCTTTATATGAAACTTTAGTTGTGAACGCCAAACGATTAAAATCTGAACCTCTAACAATACTCTCCTGAGTCATGTAATTAGCAGATGCATAATAAGTTAAACGGTCATTAGCTCCTGATAAGTTAAAATCAATATTTTGTTGAAAACCTTTCTTAGTGGTTTCTTTTAACCAATCTGTATCAGCAGTTGATTGAAACACACGCTGAATACCAGAACCTTCCAGACCTGCAAGAATCCCTGCTGAAGCTTCGTTAGGGTTAGCATAATCTGCTGGATATCTGTTTGCATAGGCAGTGGCAATATAAGACTTATACTCATCACTTGTAAAACCTCTATAAGACTTAACAGCTCTGTCATTATATCCTATATTAGAAGAAAAATTAAACTTAGCCTTTCCTTTTTTACCAGATTTGGTAGTAATAACAATTACACCAGAACCTGCATCAGCACCAAAAACAGCTGTAGAAACAGCATCTTTTAATACAGTAACACTTTCTATATCATCTGGGTTCATATTTGCCAAGACATTAGAAGTTGTTCCATTAGTTGTTAAATCACCAGAAGAAACACGCACACCATCTACAATCCAAACAGGAGATGTAACCCCATTGATAGAAGAGATACCACGCACACGTACACTAGCCATACCTCCTGGTTGTCCAGATGCATTACCCGTTTGCACACCAGACACGCGCCCTTGCAACATCTTATCTACAGAAGCCACTGGTACATCTTCTATAGACTTCGCGTTCATTGTACTAGTAGAACCAGTAACTTCTTGAACAGCCTTTTTTTGGCCAAACCCCATAATAACAACATTCTCAATTGCTGTCTCATTTGTAAGCGTGTCACTATTTTTTTGAGCCATTACCACTTGGCTTGTAAAAAACAGTACGCCTACAGTCATTACACTTAAACGTAAATTCATCTTAACAGATTTTTAATATTTAGGACGGTAAATTTGTTAATTAAAATTAACACTACCAACTCATAATAAAAACCCGATTATTTTTATGAATAATCAATTTTAAAAATTTAAAAAAATTAACTAAAAATAATTAAAAATAAAACCAAATCATTAAGTAAAAACCAAAACAAAAACAGCAAACTTAAAAATGCTACATTTCAAAATTTATTTTAAAAAAACCTTATTTATAAACATTAAAAATAACACCAAATAAACTTAAACAAACATCAATCAATTGACTATCAGTACAATAACACTAAAAACCAAAATAAAACCTCATGAAAACAATACAATATTTTTCAATCTATTTACATTTATTTAATTTTTTATGAATTTTAAAAAATAAATATAATTCAATAAAACAGCAAAAAACAACAAAACTAAAACATCAAAAAACAAAACAAATACTACCCAATATATCTCAATTAACATTTTTAACAAAAATAAAATAAAACGCACCAACCATTAAGATATTCAAAAAAAACACAAACAAGCAACGACATCCATAAAATAAAATAGATACACTATTAAAATCTTAAGCAGATTCATAACAAGCAAATCAATTTCACACGTTAATTTAAGTCTAATTTAACCTCAATTTTAAAAATTATTTAAAATAAATTATCGTAATAATTCTAAACAAAACCTATTCAAAAACTAATCTTTCCCACAAATGATGCTTAAATTTGAAAACTTAAATCAATACTCAATTACATAATGATAGAACTCCACAATAGCTTCTCAGAAACCTTTATAGAAGCAGGATGCGATGAAGTTGGAAGAGGCTGTCTCGCAGGACCTGTTGTTGCAGCAGCTGTGATAGTTGACAAAAATTTTAAGCAAAATTTAGTTAACGATTCCAAAACGTTAAATTTTAAAACCAGACAGAATCTTGATTTATACATTAGAGAAAACGCAGTAGACTTTGCAATTGCAGAACTTTCTCCCGAATTCATTGACCAACATAATATATTGAACGCCAGTCTCCACGCAATGCATCGCGCACTTGACCAGCTCAAAGTCAGACCAGAATTAATTTTAGTTGACGGCAACAAGTTCCATCCTTACAATTACATTCCACACCATTGTGTTATAAAAGGTGACAGCAAATATCTTTCAATCGCAGCAGCCTCAATTCTTGCAAAAAACTACCGTGACAATCTGATGATAAAACTTCACGATGAGTTTCCTGAGTACGGATGGAATACCAATTTTGGCTATTGCACCAAAGTCCACCAAAAAGCATTGAAGAAATATGGTCCAAACATCCATCACAGAAGATCTTTTCGATTAGATTATGATGTAGAAATATAACCTACAATTTCATTAGAACTACTTCTTGTAAAACTAAAACCTACTCCCATATTCCATAAGTACCATTCCCGTACATACTCCATACATACCCCGTACATACTCCGTATCATCCCGTACAAAAAAACACATTCAATTATTTTTTTTTAAAACAATCTAATTAACCAAAACAGCACCTTTCAATCTTCACGATATTGGTTATATTTGTTTTATGCAAAACTCATACATTGTTATCAACGCTTCTGCAGGTTCGGGGAAAACTTATCGTTTGGTTCAGAATCTTTTAATGATTTGCCTTAGGTATCCAAATCAATCAGATGCAATCCGAACAATTCTAGCATTGACTTTCACCAACAAAGCCGCCAAAGAAATGAAGGAAAGAATTCTTTTTTATCTTGGCGAATTCGTGAAAGAGAATTATTCCGAAAATCAAGACCTTAAAAACATTCAGGAAGCATTAGCTGAGAAAGGTTATAGAGTGCCTTTAGAAGATTTGCATTACCGTTCCCAAAAAGTTCTAGATTATATTCTACACCACTACTCTACGCTTAATATCGGAACAATTGACAAGTTCAACTCCCGATTGGTAAAGAGTTTTTCTTATGAATTAGGGTTGGCTCAGAACTTTAATCTGGAGATTCAGCCAGAACCTTATTTGATAGAAGCGGTTGACAAAATGCTGGACGAAATTGGCGAAGATGAAACCGTTTCAGACGCATTTATGGATTTCATTAATTATAATTTGGATAATAATGAACGTGTCAATCTCAACCAAACACTTTACAATTCGGCGAAGAAATTTGTGAGCGACGTCCATTATCAACCTTTGCAAGACAATAAAGATTTTGAATGGCAAGCTTATGAAAACAAAAAAAATGAACTCCGAGAAAATATAAATTCTTATAAAACAAAATCGCTTGAAATTACAAAACAAGCTTTAGAATTAATTAAAAATCGAGGCATTGAAATCGAGGATTTTGCAAGTGGAAAAAGTGGAATTGGTGGATTCTTCGTTAATATGTTGGAGTTTCATAAAATCAAAGACAAGAAATTCCCTTTCCCAACAACTTCGGAAGAATCCAAGATTGAAACTTTCCAAAAAGGCGCCTCCACAAAAGGAAAACACAAACAATCCGAAATTCTGGACATTCTTCCCCAACTCATTTCTTGGCGAAGAGAAATCATTGAACTTTATATTAATTCTCAGAAAAAGGAAAAAGTTCTACAAGCGATTCTTCCTTTGAAAGTGAATGCGGATATTCAGAAAAAATTATTGGAGATTGAGGAAGAAAATGACTTGGTTCTACTTTCGAAATTTAATATTTTAATTAATGAAAATCTCAGAAATGAACCTTCAGCCTTTATTTATGAAAAAGTAGGAACACAGTTTCAGCATTACTTTTTTGATGAGTTTCAGGATACTTCATCGATGCAATGGCAGAATTTTCTTCCACTTCGAGATAACAGCATCACTTCCGACAACACAAGTTTTACGATTGTGGGCGACCCGAAACAGAGTATTTATAGATTTCGTGGTGGAGAGAGTGAATTGATGCTCGACATTATTAATAAAAAAGAAATCACACCGAAGTTCGCCACGCTGGAAAACCTCGAATTCAATTGGCGAAGTGCAAAAAACATTGTCGATTTTAATAATCGATTGTACGATTTTATGTCGCAGGATTTGAATGAGGAACATCAGAAAATATTCGGAGAAAATGCTGTTCAAGGTGCAAAATCCAAATTGGAAGGTCGAGTGAAAATTCATCTTTTAGAAAATTCTACCAAAGATATTTTCTATGAAGAAACGGTCGCAAAAATGCAGAATGACATCCAAGAAAGTCTGGACAACGGTTTTGATTTTTCTGACATTACCATTCTTTGTCGAGGAAATTCGGATATTTTCAATTACTCTCAATTGTTAGGGAATTTGAAAGTTAATTATAAAGGAAAAGAAACCTATATCAAAACGATTTCTGAAAAAGGATTGACGTTGGATTTAGCATTTACATTAAAAGCTTTGATTGAGTTTTTGAAATGGAATCTTGTTCCTAAGAATCGTCAGTTTTTGGTAAAAATGATGTACTTTTTGAACGTTTCTGGAAGAATTAAAATGACAGATTTCACTTCGGAAATTAAAGAAATACTGAACCTTGAATCGAAAACTGAAATTGAGGAGTTTATTAATTCGAAATATAATGTAAAGCTTGTTCAAAAAGATATTCCTCAACTGAATCTTTATAATTTCATCGAATATTACGTTCACGAATTTTCTGTTGAGAATAAGGAAACCGATTTCCTTCTGAATTTCTTGGAAATGCTTCATAATTACACTCAAAATGCAGGCGCAACATTGAAAGAATTTTTGAAATTCTGGGAAGATGAAGCTTCGAAGATCAGTATTCAGGCGAGTGAAAATGTGGATGCTATTCAGATTATGACCATTCACAAAGCGAAAGGTCTGGAATTCCCCGTTGTTTTTATCCCAATGGAGAATAAAAATAATGACACCAAATTCTCCGAATGGTTTGACCTCGACAGCCAAGATGAGCTTAAAACCGTCATTCTTAATCAGTTTTCTCCTGAACTGGAAAGATATGATGAGGAATTAGCCAACTTCAACTTTATCAATTCTTATCGAAATAAAATTGACCGTTTCTGCATTCAATATGTGGCGACAACGCGACCTGTAGAACAACTATTTTTATACCTAGAAAAGCCAAATAAAACCACTAACTATCTGGAATTACTTGATTTTGTGACACAATTTCAGCCAACAGAAAATGGTGAATTATTAGATTCTTTTGATGTATTCGAAACCTCAACAGAATCTTTAAAAAAGCAAAAGAGAAAAGAAAAAAAGGAATACATGTCGGAAAATATCCAGTCGATTTCCCAATCTATTGAAAAGACTTCAAAAATTGAGATTGCCACAACTTCCAAAAGTTATCAGAATCGTGTAGAACACGTAAGAATGGGGATTTTCACCCACGAGATTTTATCCAAAATCAATACTAGAAAAGATGTGATTAAAGTCCTGAATTCTTATGTTTTGGAAGGAACAATTACAAGTGAAGAAAAAACGTCAATCTTTGAAAGAATTGAATCCGTCCTTAATAATGACAATTATTCCGTCTATTTTGAAGCCAATTTGAAAATCATCAACGAAAGAGAAATGCTTGCCATTGAAAATGAAACATCAAAAACTTACCGCCCCGATAGATTGATAGAAACCAAAGACGGAATCATCATTGTAGATTTCAAAACTGGAGAAGAGAAGGAAAAAGATCAGAAACAAGTGGCTCTTTACAAAGAGAAGCTGGAGCAGTTTGGGAAAAAAGTAATTAAAACGGATGTGATTTATATTTAGATATTGAGAAAATAGACTAATAGATTATAGACAAAAATCCCGAGAATAATTTCTCGGGATTCTTATTTTATTTTTTGACAGCCGTTACAACCTGCCCTTCCATCTTGGTAATATTATCAAAAATCTGCTTGAAAGCTGGATAATATTCTTTTGGATAAACTGGATCTTCAACTGTCGTTGTGGTTTCTACAGTCAGTTTATTCCCTTCCTGCGTTACTTTATAAACATACTGAATTGCATTATCTTCTGTTCGGAATTTTTTGGACTTAGGAACATTTTCAAAAGCATAACCATCGGGCAAAGTAATGGTTACTTTTTTGATTTTATCATAACCTGTGTAAAGCTCGATTGGCGAACGTCTTTCATCCGTTTGATCAAACTGATGAGACTTGTTGTATAAAAACAACAATGGATTAAAAACTAATTTTCCACCAATCCCATCCACAAAAGTGTCGGAATCAAAATCAAAACTAGTCTGGAAATCATTATTATCTAACAACTCTGTTTTGATGTTGGTAAAGGGAAATGTATATCGATCTTTATAAGATTCTTGTTGGTAAGCTATTTTATCTTCATTATAACTTTCGTTGTTCATCATAGCATACAACATTGTATCTTTATCAGAAAAAGAACCTTCCACACTACCTGTCGGGTTTAGTTTTGCTTCTACAGTAAGATAAGTTACGCTTTTTCCTGGGCAAAAGATATTAACTTTTTTAGCTTCCTTCTCCGTCATTATATAACCATTATAATTAAGCGCACTTGGACGGATAAGATTAGGAATTGTCATCTTAGAAGTTGCATCATAGATCTTAGGTGTTCCAGCGATATCAAGAATTGCTAAAACATAATTGAGCTGATTAACAGAAGGTGAATGATCCAACAAGAGACCTCTTCCTACTGTAGATAAAACGACTGGTTGTGCTTCCAGACCTGCGCTTCTCATTAGCAAAATCAGTAAAATATTTATTTCTCCAGAGCTTCCAACCTTGGTTTCCAAAAGATTTTTAAGCCCTTTTCCTTCTTCTGCTCCTACAGTGTAATAGTTGTTCCAAGTATAATTCTTCTGAACATATTTTAAGATTGCGGCTGCTTTTTCTTCGGGAGAAGTCATATTCTTGATATCAGCAGGCAGAAGATCTTTCACATAGGATTTCTTTTTCAATTGCTCTCCAAAATACTCAGAATCGTACAATTGTTTTCTGATGTCTGACCAACTTACTGCATAAGATTTGAAACCGCCTAAATCACCAGATCCGTAAGCACCTGGCGTTCTTGTAATATTAGTAGAATTGAGTTCTGCTCTTATAGATGTTCTGTAATTATCTATGTTATGAACATATTTTTCATCTCTGTAAGGTGCAATATTTTCATACCCAAAACGATAAGTATAATATTCTCCACCATAGATAGTTCTATCGGAAACATCTCTGTTTTTAGGAGTTAAGCTTCCCTTGTAGTCAATATTAAATCCAAGATATTTTGGAAAATCCAAAACATAATCGAAACGTCTTGTTGGAACAATATCTTCTACCGTTATTTTATCTATAGACCAAACATAAGGCGATAAAATCGAATATTTATACTCCACAATAGAGCCATCTTTTACATTCTCAAAAGCAAATTTGGTAACAGTATAGTTCTTAGATTCTTTGGATTTATATTTAGAATTCTTTTCAACAGTTGTTGTTTCTACTTTGTCATTAACAAGATTGTAGGTATAAACTTTCAAAGAAGTTACTCTTTCAGACTTGTTGTTTTTCCCGTCATAAGTATAGATTTCTTGATTAAGAAATTTTTCTGCCTGATCTTTTTTATAAATCTTGACGCGGCTTATAACATCCAAATTCAATTGTCCATCTGTGATGTAATAATGATAAGATTTGAAAAGAATCTCAGCTGCTTCGGACGGATTTTTCACATAAGAAGTAGCTTTCAAATCATTGTTATCCAATTTTGGAAGGTCGAGATATTTGTATTGTGCAAAAATAGGTAGTACAGAAAGTATCAATACTAATTGTAAAATTTTTGTTTTCATTGATTAGGGTTATGTTTTATAGTTTAGTTATAAGGATTTTTGTATGGTCTACTTTGTTCGTTTTTTTTCTGAAATTAATATAATCTGAAACTTTATCTGCTGGAAAAGTTCCTTTCTTCAACATAAATTTTCTCTTCACCAAAAGCTTTTTATCTTGATTGATAAACTCCATAGAAAAACTTCCAAACTCAGAATCTATTTTTACAGGAGCTAATGTTTCGGCAAATTTGTGAGTATCAGGAATCGTATATTCTATCTCATAATCATCCGTAAATCCAAATGGAATCTCTATAGGAAGTTTTCTATCTGTGCTTTCCAAATGAAAATCGGAGTCTAAAAATGGAATTGCACGAAAATAAATATCAGATCCCAAGGACTTAGAATAATTATTCGCTTTGAAGTTCAGATCAAAATTAATCTTCGCATCATTTCTGTCATTAGTCAAATTAGTCAAATCAATGCTGGAAAACTGAAGATAATCGTAACGTCTTTTCAGTGCGTCTTTCTGTTCTGTTGGAGAAAGAGAAATCAAAGGCAAAAACATATCGTACATTCCTCCAGAAAAATTAAAACTAGATGCTATATCCAATGTATTATCTGCAGAGATATTGGCTTTGATTCTCAACACTTCCTTATTGTTTTCTGATAATGATTTCGGCGTATCTATAAGTTCTGCGGAATCATCTTTTACCATTATCACATTCCTGTCCATCGTTCCATAGCTCAAATGATTAAAAGCTATCTTTTGAGAAGTATTCTCTAGCCAGATATTTCCATTTTCGGTTGGTACACAAAGTATCACGTGATTTCCATCCATCTTAGGAAAATCTTTATCAAAAATCTTAGCTGTTTTATCACTATAAATCACCGAATAATAAGAAGGAATCCCAGCAGCTTTTAGCAGAACGCGCATATAATTGGTCAAAGCTTTGCAATCGCCATAGCCTTTTTTTCTAACCTCATCAGCTGGCATCGGTTGCCAACCACCAATTCCTATGGCTACAAAAACATAACGCGTCTTGCTTTGCATATATTGGTAAATCTTCTGCACTTTTTCGGAAACAGTTCCTGTAAGATTAAGTGCATTAATCTCTTGTTGAATTTCCGGAGTAATGACAGAAACCGGATCCAATAGACCTTTGTACCAATTCGCAAAACTATTCCAATTGGAAAAATCACCGCAAATCCCTTTGAGACAAGCTCTATCCAAAGCAAATTCTACCTTGGAAACAACGACTCTCTGGTCTGGCGAATAGTTTTCGTCTCTGTAAACAGGAAGGTTTTTGTAAGCCGCTCTTAAGGTATTACCAGATTCCGAGATTTCTGCTTTTCCAAAAGATGCTTCAGTTATTTTTTTACGAAGTTTAATCCCTGACTCATTTTTGAACTCTACACTCCAGTTTTCCACGGAAACATTTTCGTCCATATAAGGTTGTAAAACAGGAAGAAACACAGTATCAGAAGACCTTTCTGTGTAAGAAGTTTCTATTGTATAAGGATAAACCGGATGGATAATTCTCATTCTCAGAGCTCTGTCATCAGAATACAAATAGGAATCATCGGACTGGCTCACGTCATTCAAATCACTTTTTGAATAAGTCTTGATTTGTTTCCCATTCTCATCCAAAACTCTGATTTTGATATCAGAAATTTTGCTGTACTTGTCGTAAGGAATGTAAACATAAGAACCGCCTTCACCAGCTTTACTCAATATCGAAATAATAATTTTCTTTTTTAATTCGATATTATTTTCAGCTTTGATGATATATTCTGAACTGTTGTTACGAACCACATAGTTCGCATCTTTCTTCAGTTCTTCCGGAATCTCTGAGACAGCATAATTCTGTGAAAATGTCTTGACCGACATTAACACCAATAGGGTTATTAGTTTTTTCATTGATTTTCAGGAATTATTTCTCAGCAGCAGGATCAAAAACCCTTTGTGCTAATTCTTGGTCAAATAGATATAAAGCAGAAGGATTATCAGAAACCATTTTGATTTTTGTAACATACTGAGATGCATTAGCTTCCTCCTCTACTTGCTCATTGATGAACCATTGCAAGAATGATGTTGTTGCAAAATCACTTTCATCATTAGCATTTTTAACGATATTGAAAATACTTTTCGTAACGATTTTTTCGTGCTCCAAAGCTTTTTCAAAAATATCTATTGCGCTTTCAAATTCGTGTGGTGGTTTTGGAATTTCGCCAATCACGATTTCTCCACCAACGTCATTCAAATAATCAAACATTTTATCTGCGTGCATCAATTCCTCTTTGCTCTGAACTCGGAAATAATTGGCAATCCCATCAAGGTCTTTGCTGGAAAACCAAGCAGACATCGATAGATAATAATGTGCAGCGTATTGTTCTTTTGTGATTTGCTCATTAATAAGCTTAGCAATTTTATCAGTAACCATAACTTTATTTATTATTTTATGAAATTTTAACTTTAATTTTCAAATATAAAAAAAGAGCCGTTAAAAATATAACGACTCTTTCTGAAATTAATCACTAACTAAAAACTTATTTCACAATTGCTGAATTAGCACTTTTTCTATCTTGGAATTTCTCCTTTCTTTCTGCCATTTTTTTAGCTTTCAACTCTTGGAATTTTTTGTATTGTTCCGGTGTTAAGATTTTCTGCATTTCTGCTTCATTCTCTTTCATCTTCTGCATTCTGTCTTCTTTTTTAGCCGTCATTTCAGCTTTTCTTTCTGCAGCTTTGGACTCGTGTAAAGCTTTTAATTGAGCCACTTGAGCATCAGTAAGATTAAGTTCTTGCTTTAATTTTTGAAGATGTTCAGCTTTTTTCTGAGAATGGTCTGCTTTTGCTGTAGTTTGAGCAAATCCGAAAACTCCTAGTCCAAGAAATGCTGCGCTTAAAATTAATTTTTTCATTTTTGATTGATTTTAATATTTATAAATTTTATCTGTTTGTTGGATTTACTATAATTTATAATGTTAAGTTGCTGATATTATAAATTTTTGTTAAATACTTTTATCTGGAAGTGAATCTCATTTCGGAACCTCTGTTTCCGCTTTCAGATTTCGGAGTAGAATTTCTTTGGTTAGAGCGTTCATTACTTCTGTTCTCGATTTTTCTTTCAGAGTTTTGATTTTGTCTGATTCCTCCTTGATTTCTAATATTAGGAGAAGATTGATTTCTGACATTATCAGAATTATTTCCGCTTCTTATTCCTCCAAAATTATTATCTCTTGTCCCTCCGGAATTTCTTATTCCACTATTTTCATTAGTTCTGATTCCTGAGTTTTGCTGATTTCTGATTCCATTATTTTCGGAACCTCGGATTCCTCCCCAATTATTTCCGTTAGAGCCACTTCTTGGATTATCATTTCGGATTCCGTTGTTTCTGGTTGGGTTTATCATTCCTTGATTTCTGACATTTTCTCTAAATCCTTCTCGGAAATTTCCTCGGTTAACTTTGTAGATATTAATATTCACATTTCTGTAAACTGGTCTTACCGGATATCGTCTTGCATAAAAATTAACATTTCTGTTTCTGTAATAGACAAACGGACTTGCGCCACGGAAATAAACATTTTGATACACTACAAAAACTCTTGGCCCAAGGATATTTTGAAGTGCATAAAATCTATCATAATACCATCTGTCCGGGTTCCATCTGTAATAAGAGTTCCAAGCATCATAAGAAGCAAAACGATTGTTAAGAATCATAATCTGATTGATTTGGAAAGGACTCAATCGATATTGAACAAAAAACTGATTCCAGTTTACAGAGAAAACTGCATTTCGGTAATCGTTATAATAACCTTGATAATATTGGTCCGGATAATAATCCGTTGGATAGTTGTAATAATAATCGTCCGGATAATCGTAGGAGTCATCATAATATTCGTATCCGTTATAATCGGTTGGATAAGTGTCGTAGTAATCTTGTGCAGAAACTAATCCTCCAAAAATAATAGCAAGTGTTAAAATTATCTTTTTCATTTTCTTTTATTTTAAAAATTAAATTCGAAAATCCATTTTTTCCTTGAAATGAAACTTTCTATCTTTTGGATATTGACGGATAATAAAAGTTAAACGAAAATTTAGATTTCGAATTAAAATTCAATTCAAAAATCAAATTTACATCTGATAATCAGCCTAATAATTTTCAACAAAAAAGCCTTTCAAAAAATTTGAAAGGCTTTAAAATTTATTTTTTCGGATTAAAATCGGTCACTGTTTTCAACCCAACTTGCAATTTTTTGATTGAATCTGTCTTTGGTTTTCAAATCTTCCAATTTCAGGTGCATTCTGTATCGCCAATAGTGTGGGAAAACTGCTGGATTGTTGATTCTCTCCTCATCCATATTCGGATTCATCAATTCTTCGTCAGTTGCTAAAAATTCCTGAATAGGGAAAATCGCCAACATTGCATCCGTATAAAGATGCTGTTTCATTATCATTTCTGACAATTCCGGAGCCAAATCCCAAGGCGCAGTTCCATATTGCCCTAATTGATTATTAAAATATTTCTGAGTCAGATTTCTGTCCTCGTGCCACCATTGTCTCAGTGTAGAACTGTCGTGAGAAGATGCGGTTACAACATTCAGGTAACTTGCATTTTTCGGGTCGTACCAAGCGATATTTTCAGAAGGCATTCTTTGAACTTTCAAAGCGGTAATCGCCAACTTATCCATCACAACAGGAACCGAATCCGGAACCAATCCCAAATCTTCACCACAAATCAACATCGTTGTAGAATTCAGTAAAGCCGGTAATTTTTCCATTGCTTTCTGATACCAAAGTCCGTCCTGACGTTTGAAGAAATAATCGTTATAAACATCATTCAGTTTTGCTTTTTCCCAATCTGGAAGATATTTGTAAGAAGTCGTTTTTGCAATATTAAATCTCGGATGATAAACGATTCCATTCTCAGTTTCTTCAGTTAAGAATAGAACATTTCCTGCTAGAGAAATTAATTTTTCTTCTGCCCAATCCCAAGATTCTTTCTTGAAATAATCAGTTAATTTTCTCTGCGTATCAAATTCCGGTTTGAAAGTAATTGTTCCATTATGAGTATCAAAAAAATGATTCTGAACTTTTTCTTTCACATCACCGAAGTTCTCCCAAAGAATCGGGTCATTCACAAACGGTTTCACATAACGGTCAAAGCTAAATGGAATCTGTCTGTCTGCAAACTCTTTCTCAGTCACAGGAAGCGCAGGATAAAAATACCCCAACAATCCTTGAGTCGCAGAAATCGGCATTCTCCAGATTCTGAAAAATCCAAGAATATGGTCGATTCTCATTGCATCAAAATATTGTTCTAAGACTTTGAAACGTTTTTTCCACCATTGGTAACCGTCCGCTTTCATCACTTCCCAATTGTATGTCGGGAACTCCCAGTTTTGTCCCAAATCCGAGAATTGGTCTGGCGGTGCACCAGCTTGAAAATCCATTCCGAATAATTCCGGTTCTGTCCAAGCTTCTACAGAATATCGATAAATCCCAATCGGTAAATCTCCTTTTACGGAAATCCCGAGTTTGTGAAGATATTCTACAGCTTCTTGAAGTTGCAAATGTAGTTGATACTGTACCCAAGCGTGAAGCATTAATTGAGAATACTCTTTATGTTTTGGAGAATAAAGTGTCGCTACTTTTCCTGCAACATATTTTTTATGAGTCTTCCATTCATTAAAGTTGGGCGTTTTGTATTTGTCTCTCAAAACACAAAATGCAGAATAAGGCATCAGCCATTCTTCGTTATCTTTAATGAATTTTTTGAAGTTTTTATCTTTAAGAATTGCGTCTTGATTTCCCTCGAAAACAGCCGTTGCATATTTCCATTTTCCTGAAATCATCTGCTCGTAGTCAATCAAACTCAAAGCATTCAATTCTGCTTTTTTTGCCTGATAATCTTCAATCAAATCTTTCGGCAAAGCATATTCTAATTTCTCAATCGAAAGATATTGCGGATGAAGCGCATAAACCGAAATCGCAGCGTAAGGATAAGAATCTGTCCAAGTGTAATTCGCTGTTGTATCGTTAATCGGCAAAATCTGAATCACAGACAATTTGGTTTCATTAGCCCAATCTCCCAATTTTTTGATATCCGGAAATTCTCCAACACCGAAACCGTCATCAGTTCTCAAAGAAAAAACAGGAACCGCAACACCCGCAGAATGCCAAAGCGTATGATTATCAAATTTAAAATAATGGTCCGCTTTCACATAAAGAATATCCTTGTTTGGATTTCCAAAAACCCAACGATTTTCGTTTGGTTCTATGTAAAAAACTTTGCCGGTATTTTTATCTTTAATCGCGTATTTGTAAAGAATTGTCTGATGAGAATTAATTTCAACGCCGGTTTCCCAAACGCCATAATCTGTTTCACTCAACTCAATAGCTTTTTCGTAATTCCAATTTCCCAAAGCATCCACATTTCCAACAAGAACCAATTGCCAATTTGGATGATAAAGTGGCGCTTCAATTCTGAAAAAATGCGTGTGCTTCTTAACAACCGGTTGTTTCGCAGGCTGAAAACCCAGCAAACGATTATGCAGAATTTTATTGGTTAAATAATTTTCAGGAAAGTTTTTGAGATTCCATTGGTCGAAAATCATAAATTCTTTAAAACTGTTCGGAAGATTGAGCTGGTGGAAAGGAATTTCCTCATCCAAAACTTCCCCATCTTCGCTCACAACAAGATATTTGTAAAGAATTGATTTAGAAAAATAATCTAATTCGGTGATCCAATTGTTATTTTCGGAATAGCTTAAGTCGTAGTCTCGATGTTCGTTTTTGTCGTCAAATAGGCGCAAAACGAGTCGCTGGCCAACTTTTGTTCCGAAGTTAACACTAAAGTATAGTTTCATTTATTAAGGTCTATTAATATTGACGCAATTTAATGATTTATTGAATTATAAATAATATTCCTGTAAAAAAATCATTTTTTACCAATTTTTTCCAGATATGCACCGATATGATTATCCAAAGAAACTGTAAGTCCGCCAATATTTTTAGCTTTCATATACATCAGAACTTTTTCATCTTTTAAGGAAAACATCAGAAAATCATTGAACTTTTCAGGCGAAATTCCTGCTTCTGCAAAATATTCTAAGTCAATATTATTTTGAATCCAAGCCAAACCTTCCTGCAAATCTTCATATTTATAAAGTCTTCTTAATCGTCTGGATTTTCCGCTAAGAACGTCATAAATTGCTTGAAAATTCACCATTGGAGGAATTCTTATCAAAGGTTTCACAATATCATCAACTGCATCGGCAGGTTTTTCGCGAGGTTTCTCAGGTCCTTTTGGAAGCCCAATATCCGTTCTGAGTTTTTCTTCCTGAGATTCTGCAAGTCTTTTATTGATGATTTTAACTTCTTCTATCTCTTCCGGAATTTTAGTCAATCGAATGGTCAGGTAATAATCATTGTTGACTATTACTTTTTCACGTTCATAGTTTTCTCTTACAAAACGTAATTCATCACCATTTTTAGCACTGATTGAAAACTCGCCCAACTCATTACTATAAACTTTTTGGTCGGAAGCCATATTGACAATCAGAGTTTTTGGAAGTCGCGCACTTTCATCAGAAACTACAACACCTGAAATCGTCTGAGAGTTGATTGATATTGAGATGATGAGAAAGTAAAAGAGTATAAATCTTTTCAAATGGTTGTAATTTTCTTCAAAAATAGTTTTTTATTGAAACAAAAAATACGGTTTAACTTTCGTTAACCGTATTTCTTAATATTTATGATTAATTTTAATTAAATCAACTGATAAGTTGTTCCTTCACGTCCGTCTTTCAGCTCAATACCTTTTTCAAGAAGCTGATCACGGATCTGGTCAGACAATTCCCAATTTTTAGATTTTCTTGCTTGATTTCTCAAATCGATTAAAACCTGTAATGTCTGGTCAAGCTTATCATTATTAGATTCTTCAATTGTTTCTAATCCTAAAACGTCAAACACAATAGCATTCAGGAATTGTTTTAAATCTTCATAATCCTCCGTAGAAATACTTTCTTTACCTAGTTTCGAAGCTGAAATAAACTTCACTGCTTCAAACAAATGAGAAATCAAGATTGGGCTATTGAAATCATCGTTCAAAGCTTCCAGAACTTTTTCTTTCCAATTTTTATAATCAAAAGAAGAAGTTTCTACACCTTCAACTTGAACTTGCGTATTAAGGATTTTAACCGCTTCCATCAATCGATTGAAACCTTTTTCACTTGCCAACATTGCATCATTAGAAATATCCAAAACACTTCTGTAATGCGCCTGTAAAAAGCAAAATCTCAAAACGCTTGGATGAAAAGATTTCTCAAAGAAATCATTATTTCCAGTAATCAATTCCATTGGAAGAATATAATTACCTGTTGATTTACTCATTCTTTGTCCATTCATCGTCAACATATTAGCGTGCATCCAATATTTTACTGGTTCTGTACCATTGCAAGCTTTTCCTTGAGCGATTTCACATTCGTGATGTGGGAATTTCAAATCCATTCCACCACCGTGAATATCGAATTGATCTCCCAAATATTTGGTACTCATTGCAGTACATTCGAGATGCCAGCCCGGAAAACCTTCTCCCCAAGGCGACGGCCATTTCATAATATGTTCCGGCGATGCTTTTTTCCAAAGTGCAAAATCTTGTGGATTTTTTTTCTCACCTTGTCCATCCAAATCTCTTGTATTAGCGAATAATTCCTCTATATTTCTTCTGGAAAGTTCTCCATAATTAAGTCCTCTCGCATTGTATTCTAAAACATCGAAATAAACTGAGCCATTGCTTTCGTAAGCAAAACCTTTTTCAACCAAAAGTTTCGTTAGTTCTAATTGTTCGATGATATGACCAGTTGCAGTCGGCTCAATTGTTGGCGGAAGCAAATTGAATTTCTTCAAAACATCGTGAAAATCGACGGTATATTTCTGAACGATTTCCATCGGTTCTAATTTTTCCAGTCTGGATTGTTTGATGAATCTGTCATTATTGATATCGCCATCATCCGTGAGATGTCCAGCATCAGTAATATTTCTGACATATCTAACTTTGTATCCAAGAAACTGAAGGCTTCTGTAAATAAAATCGAAAGACAAAAAAGTTCTCACATTTCCAAGATGCACATTGCTGTAAACCGTCGGTCCACAAACGTACATCCCGATATTACCTTCTAATATTGGTTTGAAAACTTCTTTTTCGCCTGAAAGCGAGTTGTATATTTTTAGTTGCATTGTTTTAATTAATGATTAATTATAATTGATAAATGATTTAAAATATGCTTCGAGAACCTCAGCATGACAAGAGTAATCAACAACAAAAAATTGTTGCAATGAAGATTTTATGAGATTGTTTTTTAAATTTTATCATTATTAATCTAATTTCATATGGGTTCCTACATAATGCAAGAATTCTCTTCTTGTTGTAGGATTTTTACGGAAAATACCGCTCAATTCTGCTGTGATTGTAGAACTTGCTGTGTCTTTTATTCCTCTACAATTGACGCAAAGATGTTTTGCATCAATAATACAAGCAACATTTTCCGTTCCTAAAGCTTCTTTCATCGCTTCAACAATTTGCATAGTCAAACGCTCCTGAACCTGCGGACGTTTTGCATAATAATCCACAATCCTATTAATTTTTGACAAGCCAATCACTTCACCATTAGAAATATAAGCAACGTGTGCCTTTCCGATGATTGGTAAGAAATGATGTTCGCAGAAAGAGTAAACAGTAATGTCTTTCTCTACAAGCATCTGACGATACTTATATTGATTTTTGAAAGTTGAAACTCCTGGTTTGTTTTCAGGAAGAAGACCTCCAAAAATCTCATTCACATACATTTTCGCAACACGCTTTGGAGAATCTTTCAAAGAATCATCGGTCATATCCAATCCCAAAGTTTGCATGATCTCGGCAAAAAGACCTTCGATTTTTTTAATTTTTTCTTCTGGATTGAGTTCAAAAGCATCAGGTCTCAACGGCGTGTGGTCTTTGCCTGTGAACAAGTCATCGTCATTATCAGGAAAATGTTCCATAATATCATTATATAATAAGTCGCAAAAATAAACAAAATTTTGTACCCTATCCAGAGTAAATATAAAGATTTGATTATAAAAAAGATAGATTTAGAACCAGTTTAAAAAACTAAAAAAAAATTGATTTGATTTGAAATTTTATATATTTGCACCAAATTAACATAATTAAAAATAAATACTATGTCAGACATTGCATCAAGAGTAAAAGCTATCATCGCTGATAAGCTTGACGTTGAAGAAACAGAAGTAACTCCAGAAGCTAGCTTCACTAATGATTTAGGAGCTGATTCTTTGGATACTGTAGAACTTATCATGGAGTTCGAAAAAGAATTCAACATCCAAATCCCAGATGACCAAGCAGAAAAAATCACAACTGTTGGTCACGCTATTGCTTACATCGAAGAAGTTGTAAATAAATAATATTATCTAGACAGAAAAAATTTATGGAATTAAAAAGAGTAGTTGTAACCGGTTTTGGCGCCATTACACCAATCGGAAATAATGCGAAAGAATACTGGGAAAACCTAAAAAAGGGAGAGAGCGGAGCTGCTCCTATTACTCTTTTTGATTCCACTAATTTCAAAACTAAGTTTGCAAGCGAGGTAAAAAACTACGACCCTCTTAATTATTTTGATAAAAAAGAGGCGAAGAAGATGGATAGAAATTCTCAATTCGGACAGATTGCCGCAAGAGAAGCTATCGCTCACAGCAGACTTATTGAGGATAATGTGAATAAAGATCGCGTAGGTGTTATCTGGGGATCAGGAATCGGTGGACTGGAAACTTTTGAAACAGAAGTTCTTGGTTTTGCTGAGTCTAATGGAATTCCGAGATTCAACCCTTTCTTTATTCCAAAAATGATTGCAGACATCACACCAGGAAATATTTCTATCGAATATGGTTTCCACGGTCCTAACTACACAACTGTTTCTGCTTGTGCTTCATCTGCCAATGCTTTGATTGACGCTAAAATGCTTATTAACTTAGGTAAAGCTGATGTTATTGTATGTGGAGGATCAGAAGCTGCTGTTACAGCTAGTGGAATGGGTGGTTTCAACGCAATGCATGCACTTTCTACAAGAAATGACGATCCCAAAACAGCTTCAAGACCTTTTGACAAAGACAGAGATGGATTTGTTTTAGGAGAAGGTGCAGGATGTATCATTCTTGAAGAATATGAACACGCAAAACAAAGAGGAGCAACAATCTATGCAGAATTAGCGGGTGGCGGAATGAGTGCAGATGCACATCACATGACTGCTCCACATCCTGAAGGTCTTGGCGCTTATCTGGTAATGAAAAATTGTTTAGAAGATGCTGGTGTAACTGCTGATGAAGTAGATCATATCAATATGCACGGTACATCTACTCCACTAGGAGACATCGCAGAATCTAATGCAATTGCAAAATTATTCGGAGAACACGCATTTGATATTCAGATCAATTCTACAAAATCGATGACTGGTCACCTTTTAGGTGCTGCAGGTGTTATCGAAGCTATTGCTGCTTTACACACGATTATACATGGTATTGTTCCACCAACAATCAATCACTTTTCTGACGATGAAAAAATCGACAGCAGACTTAACTTCACATTCAACACAGCTGTTGAAAAAGATGTTAAAATTGCTATGAGTAACACTTTTGGTTTTGGAGGTCATAATGCTTGTGTTCTTTTCAAAAAAATATAAAATGTTTTTATGGAGTTGAAAAGTTATTTTTCTAAATTCCTTCCAAAAAACAGAGCACAAAAACTTTCGGAAAAAGATATTCTTTTTCGCAAAAACATTTCTAAAATTGTTGGATACGAAATCCATAATTTAGAAATTTTTAAAGAAGCATTTTCATTAAAATCTTCTTCAAAAAGCACGAATAAAAAAAATTACGAACGTCTAGAGTTTTTAGGGGATTCTGTTTTAGGAACCATTATTTCTTGTCATCTTTTTCAGACATATCCAGACGGAAATGAAGGATTTCTCACACAAATGAAATCCAAAATCGTCAATAGGAAGAACCTAAATAAACTAGGAGATGATCTTAAACTAACGAGTCTTTTACAAGCAGACATTAGTCAGACCATTCTAAGTGAAAATATTTCCGGAAATCTTTTGGAAGCCTTGATTGGTGCACTTTATCTTGATATCGATTACGAATTCTGTAAGAAAATAGTTCTTGACAGGATTCTCACGCCTTCGACTATTAATAAGTTGGAGAATAAAATCATTAGCTACAAAGGTCTTTTACTAGAATGGAGTCAGAAAAAAAAGATTCCCATCAAGTATGAAACCTGCGAAGAAATCCAAGCTAATAAAGCTACAGTTTTCCGCTGTCATGTCTGGCTACACAATGAAAAAATTGCCAATGCTGTAGAAACTTCTAAAAAGAAAGCAGAAGAAAAAGCAGCCCAAAGAGCATTTTACGTTTTGAGTAAGAAAGAAAACATTATTGAAAATCAAAAAACAGTATCTTAAACTAGAAGAAGATCTATCGGAGATCAACGTCGGATTGATTAGACTTGCCAAACCAATCCCAGAACACGAATTGTTTTTTTTCATTAATAAAATCAATGCTTTTAAGTTCAAAAGAGTTGATGACATCTTAATAAAAGGCGAATATTTCGACCATTCTTTCTCGCGCTATCAGGCATACGACCAATCTTCAAAAAATTGTTTCAGTTTCATTTCCAACAAATCGATTACATCTGTTGAGAAAAAAGTACAAAATCAACTTTTTTCGGATGAATCGAATGTTAAATTTTTACTAAATCTGCATAGTGATGCGGATTACATCTTGACGAATTCCGATATGTTTGCGGAATTTTCGTTAATTTTGCTTCCGGAAAATTTTGTATTCCAAATTCAAGAATATCCATTGAGTTCTGACGAAGAACTTTATCAATTAATTCAATATTATGAATAAAAACCTAAAAAAAACAAAAATCATTGCAACACTAGGACCAGCATCTTCCAACAAGGAAACGATGATCCAAATGATCCAAGCAGGTGTTGACGTATTCAGAATAAATTTTTCACACGCCGATTACGAATTGGTGTTGAAAAATGTCAATACAATCCGTGAGATCAACAAGGAATATGGCTACTCAGTATCTATTCTTGGAGATCTTCAAGGTCCAAAGCTTAGAGTTGGTGTTGTAAAAGAAGGTTCTTTCCTTAATCCTGGAGATGTTCTTACTTTTACTAATGAAAAGGTTGAAGGTGATTCTACAAAAGTTTATATGACTTATCAACAGTTCCCTCAAGATGTAAAAGTTGGAGAAAGAATCTTGATTGATGATGGAAAATTGGTTTTTGAAGTTATTGAAACAAATAATGTTGATACAGTAAAAGCGAAAACAATCCAAGGTGGACCATTGAGTTCTAAAAAAGGGGTTAACCTTCCTAATACAAACGTATCTCTTCCAGCTCTTACAGAAAAGGATATTGAGGATGCGAACTTTATGTTAGATAACGAGTTTGATTGGATTGCATTATCTTTCGTTCGTCACGCTCAAGACATCATTGATTTGAAAGAATTGATGGCAAAACATCCAACTAACAAAACTAAAACCCCAATCATTGCTAAAATTGAGAAACCAGAAGGTGTCAAAAACATCGATGAAATCTTGATGGAATGCGATTGTCTAATGGTTGCAAGAGGAGATCTAGGTGTGGAAGTTCCTATGGAGCAAGTTCCTGTTATCCAGAAAAACTTGGTAAACAAAGCTAGACTTTATGCAAAACCAGTTATCATTGCGACTCAAATGATGGAAACAATGATTAACAGCTTAACGCCTACAAGAGCGGAAGTAAATGACGTTGCTAACTCTGTTTTAGATGGTGCTGATGCTGTGATGCTTTCTGGAGAAACTTCTGTTGGAAAATATCCTGTAGATGTGATCAAAAATATGGCAAAGATCGTTAAGAATATTGAAAGCACTCCGCTTTATTCAAAACTAAATCACGTTATCGAAGAGAAAATCAACTGTGTAGATGAGCGTTTTATTACAGATAAAGTTTGTCGATCTGCAGTTGATGTTGCAAAATCTACAGGTGCTGAAGCTATTGTAACTTTGACTAGTTCTGGTTACACTGCTTTCCAAATCTCTGCACACAGACCATCTTCTCACATCATTGTTTTCAGTAATAATAAGCGAGTGATTACAATGCTGAATCTTCTTTGGGGTGTAAGAGCTTTCTTCTACGATATGGAAAAATCTACAGACGAAACTGTAATCCAAGTGAATATGTTGACACATAACTACGGATTTGTAGAGCAAGGTGATTTTGTAATCAACTTGAACGCAATGCCAGTTCACAACGGTGGAAAAACCAACACATTGAGATTATCTACAATATAATTTCAAGCTATATAAAAATGAAAGACACCAAATTATTACTTTGGTGTCTTTTTTTATTTTAAATGATTAAATTTAAATCTCTTATTCTTTAATAATTTTCTTAGAAACAACTCCTATTTTAGTTTTTACAGTAATAATGTAAACTGTATTGGGGAATTGATTTAAACTAATAGTTTGAGATTTTGAAGCTTTGCTATTTTCTAATATCAGTTTCCCATTCATATCAAAAAGAGCAATTCTTTCAATATCATTTGGAGCTGTAATATTAATGAAATCTTTCGTTTTTGTTGGATATACTTTCACTTCATCCTTAGTAGAGTTATCCGTAGCCAAAGTTATCTTTTTAGTTCCTGTTGCCACCCAAGCAAAATCCTGAGTCGCAGAATTCCCATCTTGATCAACCAGAGTTCCTTTGTTTGTTACAACCACTTTATAAATCCCATCTGCTACAGGATTATCAATAACAATTTGTTCTACATTATCAACTGTATTATCACCTTTCGTAGCATTGGCATTTGGATCATTAATATCTAATTTCCAAGGATAATAAGTTGTTCCAGAGCCTACTTCTACGACTCTAAGGTCAAGGTCGTTGACAATTCTAGAAGTATGATTATTTTGGAAATCTATATCATCTGTGAATGGCGTGATTGCAGGATCAATCCAAGAAATACTAACTTTCAAAGGCTCATTTCCTGTTGCTTTAATTTCTTTGGTAAAAGAAACTCCTGTAGTCAGATTATTTTTTTCAAGATAGGAATCTTCCGTAAGCTTATTGACCAAGACCTGAGCGGCTTTTTTAGCATCTACCAATCCCCAACCATACCAAACATCAGGACCAGGTCTTCCGGCTTCGTTAGCTGTATGAGTCAGTAAAGCTTTCATCTCATCAGCATTGAAAATAAAACTGTTGTTTCCTGTAATATTTCTTTCAATTTGAGTTAAAGCGCCAGCAATTCCTGTCACCATCGGAGCGGCATAAGAAGTTCCATAATTAACGACATAAAGATTGGTAGCAGTTGGATTGGTAGTTAAAAAATTTGCCATAATCATATCTACTCCTACTGCCGACAAATCAGGCTTTACAGCACCGTCTTTTCTTGGACCAGCACTACTGAAACTGCCTTTTACAACATCACTAGCTTGAGTATATTTATGATTAGTAGTTGTCAATTGATTAACAGCTCCGACAGTAATAATATTCTTAGCCAAAGATCCAAAGTAAATACAGTTATTTCCCTGGCTACAGTTAGCAGGTGGAACCTCATCATTAGCACCAAAAACCACCCAGCTATTAGATGTAAAACTATATCTATACTTTACAGAATTCGCATTGGGTCCTACGTTATAATAATTTCCAGTTGACTTAACTATAATCTGTTGTGGCTGAGAATAGACTATTTTATCAAAGTTATAATCATTACCACCATAAGCCCCTGCATAGGTATCAGTATGGTTCAAATCATAATTCCCGTACCAATAATAAGTATTTGATGAATTTGGTTTATTCCAGCCATAATTGGTTCCGTAGGAATGATTGGAGATATTGAGATCCGGTAAGCTAGACAATTTTTCATAATTATTTCCTAAAGCTGTTGTACCGAACATATAATTATCAACTGTTCCTTGTAGCAAAATTCCTTTTGCATTAGCTTTTGGGTAAGAGACACTAGACTGAGTGAAATCACCTGTAGCCAGTCCGTTTCCTATCAAAACACTATTAACATTGGTCCCGTGATAGTGTTGACTTTGACTTGCATCTTCTTTATTAATTGCTCTTCCAGTTGCAAATTGCTCGTGATTACTTAGAATAAGGCCAGCATCAAAAACTGTTATTTTAATTCCATTACCTGTTACCGGGGATGAGATTCCAGAAACTGTTCCTGCTTGCAACTCATCAATATTTGCAGTCGCATTGGCACTAGTTTCTTCAATAGAATAAAAAACGGGAATCTGACCTGCAGCAAAACCTGCAAGATTCTTTTTAAGGCTGTCTTTTTCTTTTTGAGAATATTTTGCAGTGGATTTTGAAAAATAAGAATCTAATTTATTCTCATTATTTAATCTTTGCTGAGTGAATTCATTTTTAAGTTTTAAGTCTTGAGCATTAGCAAAATAAAAAGTCGCTAAAAAACTTACACTGAATAAAATTTTTTTCATCTTAATAACTTTTTGCAAAGATAAAAAATACTTATTTCATATTAGTTTTAAAAGTGTTAACTATTTATTTTTGAATTTCTTAAATGAATATTCAAAATGGAGTTTTAAATTGGCTACATCTCTATCACTGCAAAAACCATATTTCAAAATATAAAATGTATTGAAGCTTTGAAGAGAATAATACAAAAACGAATTAATTTCGGGAAGTTCAAATCCCATCGAAATAAAATAATTATCTGTCAGATTTTCTCTAATCCACTCCACAAGATCAGGAAGTTTCCATTTATTTTTAATTTCTCCAAAACCAATACCTCCGCTTGTTGGTTGTACAAACTCTCCGGGTTTGGGCTTCAACAATTCTTCGCTTGAAGGTGCTTTGAAATAGACTCTTAAATCGTTATTCAGTGTAACTTTTTTCTTATTTTCATTAAATAGTTTTGAGTCCGAAGCAAGATTTCCAGACAGTTTTTTGTTAACCTCCACTTCTTCGATTTCAATTGCTAATTTTACAATATTAATGAGCAACTCATTATAATTACTAACATTAATTGTCTTACGCTCATAGCCTAATTTAACAAAACGAAGTTCATCTCCAATATTAGCATTAATGCTAAATTGCCCTTGAGAATTAGAATAAGTTTTGTGCTGAGAATTGACATTAATAATCAAAACCTCATTGATAGCAACAGAATCAGATATAATTCTTCCATTAATCTGTTGAGAAAAAATGACGAGCGGAATAAGTAAAAAAGTAATTAATAAAATTTTTTTCAAAGGTTATTTTTTATCAAAATTAATTTTAATTGTTAGTCAATAAAGACTTTTAACCAGGATTAACTTTTTTATGAGGAATTAACAATTTCCACTTTGAAAGCTATTTTTTTATCTTTTTTAAAACACTAACTTTACAAAAATTTCTATGTAGATGTATTTAGTTTTCGATACCGAAACCACTGGTTTACCCAAAAATTTCAACGCTCCACTTTCAGATTCAGACAACTGGCCAAGAATGGTTCAGATTGCTTGGCAAATCCACGATGACAATGGAAACTTAATCGAAAACCAAGATTACATCATCAAACCAGAAGGTTATGACATTCCTTTCAACGCAGCGAGAATCCACGGAATCACAACAAAAATTGCGAATGAAGAAGGTCGTGATTTGCAAGAGATTTTGGAAGAATTTTCTAAAGCTTTGGAAAATGTGAGAGTGGTTTCTGGACACAATGTTGAATTTGATTACAACATTGTTGGTGCAGAATTTTTCAGAAAAAACATCAAAGATAATCTTCAGGAAAAACCAAGAGCTGACACCATGATTCTGGGAACAGATTATTGTAAACTAGAAGGTGGACGTGGCGGAAGATACAAATCTCCAAAGTTAGAAGAACTTTACGAAAAATTATACGGACACAAATTCGACGAAGCTCACAACGCCGCCGCCGACGTAAATGCAACAGCGCAGGTTTTCTTCGAAATGATGAGAATCGGCGTGATTCCAACTGAGGTTTTGAAAATCAGTGATGCTCAATTAAAAGAATTTCAAGCTCTCAATCCAAATCCGATAAAACCTTTCGGAATTATTATCAGAAGGCAAGTCGCAAGTTTCAACAACAAAAAGAAACAGGTTGACATCACCAACATTGATGAGATTGATTTGGGCAAATATTTCCATTTTGATAATCACACTGTATTTTCAACTTTGACGGCAACTACCAATATCAACGACCTTATCACTAAAGCTAAAGAAGAAAACTTCTCGGCTGTCGGGATTGTTGACATCGGAAATATGATGGGTGCTTTCAAGTTTGTTACTGCGGTTGAAGGTTCCAATTCGGTTGTTTCTAAAAAGCATAAAGAATATTTAGCGAAAAAAGCAGAGGCGGAAGAAAAAGGTGAAGCTTTCGATGAAGAAGAACCGGACTCCAGCCAATTGATTCCAATTGTTGGTTCAGAATTTTATATTTCGGACAGATACGAGCAAAAACAATTTACCAAAGATGACCCTGATAGAAGAACGCAGGTTGTTTTGTTGGCGAAGGATTTCAATGGTTATAAAAACTTGGTCAAATTATCAAGTATTGGTTTTCAGAAAGGATTTTATTTTGGTGTTCCGAGAATCAGCAGAGAATTGATAGCTCAGTATAAAGAAGGCTTGATTGCTTTAACATCTGGAATCAACGGCGACATTCCAAGCACGATTTTAAATATTGGAGAACAAAAAGGTGAAGAATTATTCCAGTGGTGGAAAGAGGAATTTGGCGATGATTTTTATGTTCAAATCCAAAATCACAAACTACCAGAAGAAGAGCACTTGAATGAGGTTTTACTGCAGTTTGCCGATAAATACAATGTGAAAATTCTGGCTCAGAACGAGACTTATTATACCAATAAAAGTGATGCCCCAATTCAGGATATTTTAGCTTGCATCAAAGATGGCGAAAAACAATCAACACCTATTGGAAAAGGCTTTGGAAAAAGAAAAGGCTTAACAACCGATGAATATTACATCAAAAATGCAGAAGAACTGAAAGCAGCTTTTCTTGCTTATCCAGACGCTTTTGAAGCTTACGAAGAGTTTTTGGGCAAGTTCAAACCCTACACTTTGAAGCGTGATGTTTTGCTTCCGAAATTTGACATCCCTGCAGAATTTGTTAATCCAGAAGATGACATTGATGGCGGAAAACGAGGCGAAATGGCTTACTTAACACATCTGACTTACGAAGGTGCAAACAGAAGATATAAAGACACAGGAATAACTCCTGAAATTAAAGAACGTTTAGACTTCGAATTGGAAGTTATTGCCAACACAGGTTATCCAGGATATTTCTTGATTGTTCAGGATTTCTGTAACGAGGCTCGAAATATGGGTGTTTGGGTTGGTCCTGGTCGTGGTTCGGCTGCAGGTTCTGCGGTTGCTTATTGTATCGGAATCACCAATGTTGACCCTATTAAATACGACTTACTTTTCGAGAGATTTCTTAATCCAGAAAGGGTTTCGATGCCCGATATTGATATCGATTTTGATGACGAAGGTCGTGATAAAATTATCAAATGGGTAGTTGAAAAATATGGTCAGGAACAAGTGGCGCAGATTATTACTTATTCTGTTTTAGGAGGAAAATCTGCAATTAAAGATGCTGGTCGAGTTCTGGATGTTTCGATTCCGGAAACCAATATGATTGCAAAATTAATTCCACCAAGTCCGGGAATGAACATCGCAAAAGCCTTAACCAAATATGACAAGCTTAAGCCAGAAGACCAACAATTAGTTGATGAAATGAAGGCTATTTTGAGCGACCAAAATGACTCAAGATTTTCAGTTTTAGACAGCGCCAAAAAAATGGAAGGCTGTATCAGAAACACCGGAATTCACGCTTGCGGTGTGATTATCACACCAGAACCTGTAAGTAATCTGGTACCAATTACGATTGCAGCGAAAGATGCAGAGATTTTGGTTTCTCAGTTTGATAACTCAGTGGCAGAAGACGCTGGTCTTTTGAAAATGGATTTCTTGGGATTAAGAACTTTGACCATTATAAAAGACGCGGTAAAGCTCGTGAAAGAACGTCACGGAATTGATATTAATCCAGATGAAATTCCGTTGGATGACGCCAAGACTTATCAATTATTTAAAGAAGGACGAACCATCGGGATTTTCCAATATGAAAGTCCAGGAATGCAAAAATATATGCGAGAACTGAAACCAACCGTATTTGCCGATTTGATTGCAATGAACGCCTTGTATCGTCCTGGTCCAATTAAATATATCCCAAACTTTATTAACAGAAAACACGGAACTGAGGAAATCATTTACGATTTACCAGAACTTGAGGAATATTTGGAAGAAACCTACGGAATTACAGTTTACCAGGAACAGGTAATGCTTTTGTCTCAAAAACTCGCCAATTTTACAAAAGGTGAAGCCGATACTTTGAGAAAGGCGATGGGTAAAAAGCAGATTGATGTCCTTAATAAAATGTATCCGAAATTCATAGAAGGTGGAAGAAAAAATAACCTTAATGAAGAACGATTAGAAAAGATTTGGAATGACTGGAAAGCTTTTGCAGAATATGCCTTCAACAAATCCCACTCTACTTGTTATGCTTGGATTGCTTATCAAACTGCTTACTTAAAAGCCAATTATCCCGCAGAATATATGGCGAGTGTGATGAGCAATAACATCAACAACACAGCTTCCATCACGATGTTTATGGAGGACTGCAAAGCAATTGGCGTTGACGTTCTGGGGCCGGATGTGAATGAATCTCAATATAAATTTTCTGTGAATGAAAAAGGGCAAATCAGATTCGGATTAGGCGCCATCAAAGGTATTGGTGAAGGCCCTAGTGAGGCGATTACGAAGATCCGTGAAAATGGAAGATTCAAAAACATCTATGACTTTTTTGAGAGAGTTCCATCTTCACAGGTTAATAAAAGAGTAGCGGAAAGTTTAGTAATTGCTGGCGCTTTTGACGAATTGGATTCTTATCACAGAGGACAGTATTTTGATATCGACCAAGCCGGAAGAACCAATATCGAAAGACTTTCCAAATATGGGCAAAGTTTTCAAGATAGTAAAAACGAAATGGACAATTCGCTTTTTGCTGATTTTGCTGAGGAAGTTCAAATTGAGCAGCCAAAACTAGCGCCTTGCGCCGAATGGCCAAACATGCATAAACTTAATAAAGAAAAGGAAATCATCGGTTTCTATCTTTCTGCACATCCTTTGGACGAGTTCAAATATCAATTCCAATTTATGCAAGGTGTTTTGTCTAAAAAAGCAGTTTTGGAAGAAAAGAAGGAAGAAATTGTTTTGGAAGAAGTTGCTCCAATTTTAGAAAAAGATAGTTCTCCTGATGAGGAAGTTCCAGACATAGTAGTTTCTGATGACTCTGGGCTTGAGGAAGAAATCGTCGAAGAATCTACGAAAAAGGCAGAACCAAAAGGAAACTTCAATTTTTTGAATCTTGATGAAGTGGAAGCTTTTAAAGATTTGGCTTTCCCTCCAAAAACAGCAGAACTTTTTGAAGAGAAGAAAAGCTGGAAAGACAAAATGAATGAAAAAGACAATACTAAAGAATATACAGTTGCTGGACTGATTACCGAATATCGTGTTGCAGACGGCTTCCGAAGTGGAGAAAAAGTTGCTTTTGTTATGCTGGAAGATTATACTGGTTCTTATTCTTTCCGATTAGGAGATAGAGATTATATGCGATTGAAAGATAAATTAGAAGTTCAAAGATTTGTCATAATGAAAATCAAATACTCGCAAGGAAAAGATGGCCGTGTTTTCGTGAATGTGAATGAAGTTCTGGAGCTGAAGGAAGCGTTTGAAAGATTTGCTAAAAGTTTATCTGTTGTAGTTCCGCTAGATTCTCTTAGAAAATCTGACATCGAGTTCTTCCGAGAAAACATCATTCAAAATCAAGGCGAACAAAAGCTTAATTTCTTTATCAAAAATCCCGAAGACGAATCTGTTTTGGAAGTAGTTTCTATGCAACACAAGATTAATATTAATGAAAATCTATTGGAAGTCATCCATCAGATTAATAATTATGAAGTTTTTCTGAATTAAACATCACGAAAAAGCCAAAAACATGAAAAGTCAAATTATTTTTAATTTGACTTTTTTTATTAAATAAATCAAATAAACCACAAAAATTTAATACAAAAATAATTATAAGACTTTTTTATTTTAAAAAAAACACAAATAACCACAAAATAATTAAAAACTATTATTATATTTGTTTTACAATTAAAATAATTATGAAGAAATTTTTACTCCCTTGCTTAATTGCATTAGGAATGAGCGCAAATGCTCAAACTTACTTTTCGGATAACTTTGATGACGAAGACGTTTCCGACTGGACGCGTATCGACTCTGACGGAGATGGTAGGAACTGGGCAGACATGTTTTTTGTTCCAGATTCAAGCGGTAACCCAACCACTCCCGTTTCGCTTATCTCAAGATCATGGCAGGTTAGCGCACTAACTCCAGACAACTGGATTATCTCTCCCGCTATCAATTTGACAGCCGCTACAGGTACTGTTTCTTTGAATTGGAAAGTTAAATGCGCAGCAGCAGCTTGGGATAACGAGCACTATTCTGTTTATGTAGGAACAGCAAGTGACATAGCTTCTTTACAAGCTTCTAATGTTCAATTCTCAGAAACTTATGACGATCCTAACAATCTTGGAACTCAATATAGCAGAACTCTTGATGTAAGTAGTCTTGCTGGTCAAACAATTTATGTTGCTTTTAGACATCACAATGTAACAGACATGGATTACATCTCAATTGATGATGTTGTCGTAAAATCACCTGAAACTACTGCACCTAGCTGTACAACATTGACAACACCTGCTAATGCAGCAACTGGCGTAGCTAATGTAGGAACAGTACTCAATTGGGCTGCAGCTGCAGGAGCAGAATCTTATGACGTTTATCTGGGAACAACTGCCAATCCTACGACTATAGTAGGCAACTCCACTAGTACAAGCTATACTTTAACAACTTCATTAGCTTCAAACACCACCTATTATTGGAGTGTTGTCCCTAAGAATACAGCAGGCTCTTCAACTGGATGTTCTGTATTCTCATTTACTACAAAAACAGCCACCCCTCCTGGATGCGCAGGCAA
Source organism: Epilithonimonas sp. (assembly GCF_032055105.1). Classification (GTDB taxonomy): domain Bacteria; phylum Bacteroidota; class Bacteroidia; order Flavobacteriales; family Weeksellaceae; genus Epilithonimonas. The sequence goes on along the minus strand of NZ_DAMBRK010000013.1, from coordinate 23,506 downwards.
CGTAACACCTGCCGATGGTGCTACTGTAACAGCTGGTACCGTGCCGTTATCTTGGTCAGCTCCAACCACTGGTGGCGCACCAACTTCCTACGATGTATATTGGGGAACATCAGCAACTGCTTTGACCAAATTAGGAACTACAGCTAACTTAGCAGTTAATATAACCAATGTTACTGTCGGTTCTTACTACTTCCAAATTGTTCCTGTCAACGCAGACGGTGCCGCTACTGGTTGCTCTATCAACAATATCACAGCAATAAATCCTTTTGCCCCATATTGCGGACCATTGACTTACTCTACAGTAGAGCCTATTAGCTATGTTAACATGAAGTACAACACTGCTAATACATCATCAGCCTCAACAACTGGCGCAGCTAGCCACGAAGCTTTCCTTACTAAGGAATTCAAAGTTGAACAAGGTAGTACAACGGATATTAGCGTAAACTCAAATACCGGAGGTGCATTTACACACTATTATTCAGTATTTATTGACTGGAATAATGATGGAGACTTTGCAGATGCAGATGAAAGTCTTTTCACAACTACTGGCAATTTCTTCACAAACAACGCAAGTACCGGTGTTGGAACTACTGGAGTTAAAACCAAAACCTTTAACGTTCCCGCAACTGCAACACTTGGTAAAACTCGTATGAGGGTTAAAGCTTTCTATGCTGGAGCCACACCTTCTGCTACTGCAATAGCAAACATTGCAAACCCTTGTACAAATCCTGCAACTGCAGCGTACGGACAAGCGGAAGATTACACTATAGAAGTTGTTCCTTCTGGCACATTAGCAGTATCAGACATCAACAAAGCAAACATCTCCGTATACCCTAACCCATTCACAGATGTGCTTAACATTTCTAATGTAAAAGGAGTTAAATCAATTTCTGTAAATGACATTTCTGGAAGAGAAGTTAAAACCCTTTCTCCAGCTTCCGAAATTAACCTTTCTAACCTACAATCTGGTTTATATATTGTAAACCTTAAAATGGAAGATGGAAGTGTTAAAACTTTCAAAGCAATAAAAAAATAATTCTTTAAAATTGCAAATACATAAGTCGCTTCGGTCTATAACCGAAGCGACTTTTTTTTACATTATCAACACACTACAATCAATTTATATGTTAATATCATTTTTTAAATAGATAATTTGCACTATATTCGTATCAGTTTTAATAAATTTTTAATATTATGAGAAAAATTCTATTTTCTTGCCTATTGGCAACCGCATCAAGTTTAGCATTTGCACAAAATGTTTTTACTGATAATTTCGAAGCTGCAACCCTAGGCAACTTAGGGACCGACATCACTGGCGTTACACCTGGACAAGGCGGCTGGTACATAACTGCTGCCACTACCGCCTCCAACTCTGCCGCTAGTAATTTCCAAGTAGTAAACAACACTGCAGCTCATGGCAAAGTATTGTCTATTCTCGGGTCTGCGAGTACTGTAGGAACAAAACAAATCAACCAGAATGATAAATTAGTTTCTGTATGGGGAACAAGAACCCCAGGCAATGACATATTAGTATACGAGTTTGATGTTTACAGTGGCCCTACAACAACTTCACAAAACACAGGCAGAATATACTTGTGGGATGGCTCTGCAGCAAATAAATGCGTAATAGGCTTCGCATTGAATATGGCCACAAAGCAACACACTCTAATCGCTTATTCTGACCCAGCTGAAATCAATGGAGGAACTGGAGAAGTCGGAAACTGGGGCTTCACTTTTAACCAAGCATTAAGTGCAGATACTTGGTACAAAGTTGGACTCGCTTGGGATTCTGTAACTGGTGAGATTGCTTACAAAATTGTCAACGAAGATACAGGTGCTATAATTCTAGATGAGTTCTATCAAGGTGCTGGCGTTGGCGCAACCCCAAATCTAGCTAATATACAAGTGCAAGCTGTTCCAAATACAACCGTTACAGCTAACACAGTTGCCGCAACAGTATTGTTTGACAACATCTCACTAAAAGCCACTAATACTATTGATCTTTTAGCAGTTAATGACGTAGTAAATACAAAAACTAATATTGGAATCTATCCTAATCCTACTACAGATTTCTTAAAATTTGATACCAATGCAAAAATCGATGCGGTTCAAGTTTTTGATATCTCTGGAAAAGCCGTAAATGCACAACTCATAGACAACCAAGTAGATGTTAGAAATCTACAAAACGGAGTTTATCTATTGAAAACAACTACTGCAGAAGGAACTTCTTCTCAGAAATTTATCAAAAAGTAACGTTTTAGAATTATTCTAATATTCAATCCCACTCAGTTGAGTGGGATTTTTTTATACTAAAAAAAAGCTTAACTAATTGTAAAACATTAAATATCTATAATGTATTTACCATCCTACAAAACCCTTAAATTATTAAATAAAAATCATTGAGAAACCTCGTAATGCTTATACAAAACATCACTATAAGTGGTTATATTTATTTAGAAAATAGTCACCAACTATTCAAGCAAAAAAAGTCCCGTGAAATTCACAGGACTTTGTATTAATATTATCATTCTGGTCTTACCAGATTTTCACTCTTTCTTCTGGTTTTTTGTAAAGCTTGTCGCCTTGCTTCACATCGAATGCTTTGTAGAAAGCTTCCGTATTCACCAAAGGCCCAAAACTTCTGAAGAATCCCGGAGAGTGCGGATCCGTCTTCACCTGGTTGCTTAAATATTTCTCCGTTGATAGAGTTCTCCAAACAGTTGCCCAGCTTAAGAAGAACCTTTGATCTGGAGAATAGCCATCTATTTTACCTGGGTTCCCTTTATCTTTCAGATACATTTGCAATGCATCATAAGCGATATTAACCCCACCAAGATCGGCAATATTCTCACCATTGGTGAAAGTTCCATTCACGTGTACATCTTTTACTGGTTCGTAAGTATCGTACTGAGCTGCTAAGCTTTTGGTAGCTTTCTCGAAGTTGGCTTTATCCTCTGCAGTCCACCAATCTTTTAGGTTTCCATCACCGTCAAACTGAGCACCACTATCATCAAAACCATGCGTCATCTCGTGACCAATTACAGCTCCTATCCCACCGAAGTTAACTGCAGCGTCTGCATTAGGATTAAAGAAAGGAGGCTGTAAGATTGCCGCTGGGAAAACAATCTCGTTATTCACCGGATTGTAATAAGCATTCACAGTCTGTGGAGACATCCCCCATTCTGCTTTATCCACTGGCTTTCCTATTTTTTCTAATTCTTTAGCATATTGCCAACTAGAAACATTTTGAAGATTAGCGTAAAGTGTTCCGCCATCTTTCTCAGATTTCAGCGTCAGTTTAGAATAATCTTTCCAAGTATCTGGATAAGCAATCTTAACTGTGAATTTATTTAGTTTTTCTAATGCCTTAGCCTTAGTTACCGGAGACATCCAAGTCAATCCGTTAATGTGAACAGCAAAGCTTTTCTTAAGATAATCTACATAAGTCAACATCTGCGCCTTAGCTTCTGGTGTGAAATATTTATCAACATAAACCTTTCCAAAAGCTTCCCCAACAACACCATTAATCAAACCAAGCGCTCTCTTGTTAAGCGCTCTCTGCTCTTGCTGACCTTGAAGATACTTGCTGTAGAAGTTGAATCTCATATCATCCAGTTTTTGATCCAGATAACCGGCACTTCCTGAAACTAAATTATACTTCAAATAATCCTTTAGCAAAGGGATATTTTTCTCAGTAAGGAAGGTATCCAGTTTTTTATAATAACCTAGTTCCCCAATGATTACTTTATCTGTCTTCACACCTACCGCTGCGAGATATTTTGGAAGATCAACATTCTTTACCAATGCTTTTAGTTCTGGTAAAGTTTTAGGATTGTATTGTAAATTAGAATCGCGGATCTGCTCGTTTGACAATAATGTTGATGCGATTTGCTTTTCAAAAGCTACAATTTGAGCCGCTACAACATCAGCATTTTTGTAACCAACCTCTGTAAGAACCTGAGCTACATATTTTTTGTATTCCTCGATAGTTTCTGCATTCTTAGGAGATTCTTTCTGGTAATAATCTCTACCAAGTCCCAAAGACGCATCACCAAGGTAAACTGCGTTCATCTTAGAGTTTTTAAGATCGCCATCTACCCCCCAAGCGTATAAAGAATTATCTCCTCTTTTGGTTGCATCTATAAGATACTTTTGAAGATCTGCAAGATTCTTAATCGCATCAATCTTAGCAAGATCACCTTTTATAGGATTAAGACCATCTGCATTACGCTTATTCATATCCATATAAGTCTGATAAAGCGCTTGTATCTTCTGCCCTTCGGAACCGTTTTCGTATTTTTCTTTCAGAATGCTATCCAAAAGCCCAAGAGAATTGTTGTCTGTAGTTTCTCTCAACTGAGTGAAAGAACCCCAGCTTGGTTTGTCTGCAGGAATCTTGGCAGTTTTCATCCAAGTTCCATTGACATAGTTATAAAAATCATCCTGAGGACGAACAGAAGTATCCATATAATTAAGCTCCAAAGCTTGTTGCTTAGACTGAGCAGAAATATTACTTACAAAAGAAGCCAACATTAATGCTGTAATAGAGATCTTTTTCATTTTTTGATAAAAATATTTGTTCTATTTGTAGTTTTAAAATCGAATTTGTTACAAATTCACTTTAAAAAAATTAAAGGTTTAAAATTAAGGCTTATTGTCATAAATCTTTTATAAACCTATTAATAATTAAAGCTTTAAACCAAAATAATTTCCACTAAATTATTTATTTAAATTAATTGATTAGATATATATGATTTTAATATATAGAATGATATTTTTACAACTTAATTCACTACAAATCTTACACAGATGCATCATAATTTATTATTGATACTAGCCTTGTTGTTTTCAGTTTTCATGATGGTAATGGTTACCAAAAAATGAAAATAGCCTATCCCATATTCTTGGTTATTACTGGATTAGCAATCAGTTTACTCCCCGGAATCCCAGAAGTAGAACTAGATCCAGAATTAGTATTTCTACTCTTCCTCTAATTTCTAAAAATGTTCTGCGATACTGTCCCAAATCAATTGCAAATATTATTTCAAAACATTCTGCAATATCTTTTAAATCAGCTGTTCCGTAGTTTAATACCCCCTTCGGAATGGAGCGCATACATCAATTCTATTAATGAAACTTTAGGAGCTGTCCATTTTAGAGCCAAGTGTGTTGTGAATTGTTATCGGTATATTTTTTATAGAGTTCCGCTAATTCATTTTCCAGATAAACCTGTAATTGGTCATTGGTAATGATTTTTGCTACTTTATAATCATATGAAGTATTAAAAGAATGATCGGATTCAAAAAAAATAAGTCTCTAAATTTAGTTTATGTCATATTTACCCCGAACAAAATAATATTGGTCTAAATAACTGCTTCCTGTCCTGTAATATTTATAGAAGTCCAGATTGTTTTCAAAATAAATTTTGAGTTTGGCTAATTGGTTCTCATAATATTTCCGGATAATTTTTTCTCCTCCGTTTGGTTTTTTTGTTTCAATTTTCAACACGGAATTATGATAAATGAGCTTTGAAAGTATCTGTGGTTTCAGCTCTTTGAAAAACAAAATTTCCTCCTGTTCGTTTTTGAATGTTCTTTGAAGCACAAAATCCCTTAATGCAGATAAGCTTTTTAGCTCCAGCTTTATGCTTTCTTCGGATAAAACAATAGGATTGTCTATTTCTAAATTAAGATCAGAAATTTTCCCTTCTAGCGATTCAATTATTTCATAGTATCTCGTTAACATTTTATAACATTTTATAATATTTCAAAGATTATATCTTATATTACATTCAAAAAAAGTGGAGGTAAGCCTCCACTTTTATATCATAAATAATTAAATTTTCTATATGGAAAAAAATTATTACTTAACAATAATTTTTGCAGAATAACTGTCACTATTACTGTCAATTTTCAAGATATATGTTCCAGTTTTCAAAGCAGTTGTGTCAATTTGATTATTTATAATAGTGGAACTGATGATTTTCTTACCATCAAAATTGAAAATATCCGCACGACTGTTGTCGAAACCAGTTGGAGATTGTATGAAAATTCTGCCACTAGAAGGATTTGGGTAAACGGATAAAACTTTTCCTTTTATATTATTTACAGCAAGAATCAATCCTGGAGTTATCGTAACCTTGTTGGCTGTCGGATTTACAACAACCGTATAATTACCAGATGACGTGATTTGCCACTTGTAATCTACAGCACCACCCGTTACAATCTGCGCAGCAGTATTTGAAAAACTTTGATGATTAGATAATGGCATATAGAAACTACCATTAAAATCATTGAAAGCTCCCATAAAGATTTTAAATTCGCCGGCACTGAAACTTCCCTGATAATAATATTCCGAAGAATTGTTTGGATTTTGGGTAAACTTCTGATCAATAACACTATCCATACTCCAGCCTCCTGGAGTAGCATCACCGATAGTCCAGAAATTTTTGTAGGAAGCTGTAGTTGAGGTTTGCTGCACATTAATGCTCATCGTGTTAAGATTTACCGTAACATCAAACTGCGCTAGTGCGCTTACAGACCCCTGATTGTCTGCTCCGTTTTTCAGAACTTTGGTCGCATCATTAGGGTCTTTCACATAAAAATCCTGACACCAACAAGAGTTCTGATTATTCGCAAACTTATAAGCCCCTGCAAACAATGGTCCGGAATATTTGTAAACACCGCTGGAAACGGTTTCCAAAGCCAAAGCCTTTTCTATATGCCAGCCAATTGGTGTAGCATTTCCGACAATATACAAAGTTGATGGCAACTGTGCCAACGAAAATCCTGCATTTACAAACAGGAAAACGAAAAAAAGAATTTTTGTTTTCATAATTTGTATGTTAAAAATGAGTTTTCATAGTTTTTGTTACAAGGTTTCTAAACCTTTCAGTTCCGCTTTATCTTTTACCGGAATAATACTGATGGCATAACCTCCGCCAGGAACAGAAAGTTGCTCTAATTTTGATTTGCTAGTTACCACCACTTTTCGGATGCTGTAAGCCTGTGTATTTTTAAGATAATCAGCATCTTTTGCATCAGAATAAATCGTTGCAATGTATTGTTTGCCTTTATCCAAGAAGTCAAAAGAAATTTTTGATTTGAAAGGCTTGTAACCAGAAACATTACCTACAAACCATTTGTCTGTGCCTTTTGCTTTTCTTGCAACGGTAATATATTGTCCCGGCTCAGCTTCCAGATATTTGCTATCATCCCAATCTACCGCCACATCTTTGATAAACTGGAAAGCATCCGGGAATTTCTCATAATTCTCTGGGAAATCTGCCGCCATTTGCAACGGACTGTACATTGTTACATACAAAGCCAATTGGTTGGCAATCGTCGCATTAACGTGGGAACCATTGGTTACGTCCATCTGGAAAATCCCAGGTGTATAATCCATTGGTCCACCAATTAATCTTGTGAAAGGCAAAATAGCTGTGTGGTTCGGATTGTTTCTGTCGTTACCAAACGCTTGGTATTCTGTACCTCTTGCAGATTCATTTCCAATAAGGTTTGGATAAGTTCTGGCAATACCAGTTGGACGAACCGCTTCGTGAGCATTAACCATAATTTTATAATCTGCCGCTTTTTCTATGGCATACTGGTAATGGTTGTTTGTCCATTGGCTGTAATGTGTTTCACCTACAGGCAGGATGTTTCCAACATAACCACTTTTCACCGCATCATAGCCGTATTTGTTCATCAGTTTGTAAGCTGCATCCATATGGCGTTCGTAGTTTCTGATAGATCCGGAAGTCTCGTGGTGCATAATCAGTTTCACCCCTTTTGAATGAGCATAGGCATTCAATGCAACGATGTCAAAATCAGGATATGGTGTTACGAAATCAAATACATAATCTTTGTCATTACCAAACCAGTCTTCCCAACCGATGTTCCAGCCTTCCACCAAAACAGCATCAAAACCGTTTTTCGCCGCAAAATCGATATATCGTCTTACATTGGCATTGTTTGCACCATGTTTCCCGTTTGGTTTGGCATTGGAATAATCGGTAACGCCTAATTGTACAGACGGAAACTCATCTGTGTAAGACCAACTGCTTTTCCCGGAAATCATTTCCCACCAAACACCTACATATTTGGTTGGTTTGATCCAAGATGTGTTTTCAATTTTGCTTGGGTCATTTAGGTTATAAGTCATTTTAGAAGCCAAAATATTTCTTGCATCATCGCTTACGATAATGGTTCTCCATGGTGTGTGGCGTGGTGCCCGCATTTTACCTTTGTCTCCATGAGAATCAGGCGTTAACCAAGATTCGAAAACAAAGTTTTTATCATCCAAATTAAGGTGCATACAAGAATAATCGATCAAAGCAGCCTCGTGAAGATTGATGTAAACACCGTCTTTGGTTTTCAGCATCAAAGAAGTCTGAACACCTGTTGGCGAAAAAGAAGTCTGAGAAACATTTCCTTTTTCATAAGATTTTGCCATCAAACCTCGGATCTCAGAAAGTTTGGACGTTGTATAATTATATTCCTGGGTATCATAATCGCCCGGAATCCAGTAAGCTGTGTGGTCGCCCGTCATCGCAAACTGTGTTTTCTCTTCTTTTATGGTAAAGTAAACCAGATTTTTTTGCTGAGGAAACTCGTAACGGAAACCCAATCCGTCATCAAACAAACGGAAACGGACATCCAACAATCGGTCTGTACCAGATTGTTTCAGGCTAACAACCAATTCGTTGTAGTGGTTTCTTATATTTTTGGTTTCTCCCCAAACCGGTTGCCAGGTTTCATCAAACTTTGCAGTCTTGGAACCTATTACGGTAAAATTATTGTTCAAAAAATTACGGGCATCATTTGCAGCAGCATCTTTGGTTTTCAGCTCAAAGCCCAATTTACTCGGTTTAATGATTTCTTTACTCTTATACTTAAGTTGATAGGTAGGGAAACCTCCATTCTGAATAGAAAAATTCATCACAAATTTTCCGTCTGGAGATTGGAGCTGTTGTGCAAAAACAAGGCTTACAAAACTTAATGTAATAAGCAATAATAATTTCTTCATTTTCTATTAATTATTTATTTTAATATTTATTTTTTTTCTTTGATCTGGTGTTTTCACCAGCAATTTTTTCCCATTTTCATCCCAGCTCCATTGTTGTGAGAAATCAGTCTCTGTATTCAATTTTTCTGTAGGAACCAATGTTACTGCATTTCCGTTGATAAAAACCGAAGTTGGCTTTTTATCCGTAAGGATGCTCAATACAAAATTTCTTTTATCGGATTGATGAAAACCTTTATCTTCAGGTGAAATATCGATGTTAAATCCATTTGCAACAGTCGAACAGATTATATGCGTTAACGAAAAAATATCTTTCAGATAATCCTGATTTTCGCCTTCGTCTTCGTATAGCGTAAAACTGGCTTTTTCATCTTCATAATTGGGAAAAATATGAAAGGTTACAGGATAATCTTTTTTCTCTCCAATGTATTGCATAATAGGCATCATCGGAACGATTGATCCTTTCTTCACAAAAATAGGGATGGTATTGAGCGGTGCTTTGTAAGGTAATTTTTCACCACCCAGATATTCGGTTTTTTTATCATTAAAATCAATCCATTCGCCATCCGGGAAATAAACCCGTTTTACACGTTCGCCTTTTTTGAGAACAGGCGCCACAAGAATCTCTTCTCCAAACATAAACTGATTGTCGATTTTTGTGGCTTCCAAATCTTTAGGATATTCCATAAAAAGACCTCTGGTAATCGGCAAGCCGGTGTCGTGTGCTTTTCTGGAATAGGTGTATAAATAAGGGAACAGTTGGTATTTTAACTCGATGGCGGCTTTGGTATTTTTCTCTGCCACTTCGCCAAACATCCAAGGTTCTACCGCATTATCGCCCTCGTGATGGGCACGGCTTAGCGGACAAAATATGCCAAACTGCATCCATCTTGTATAGAGTTCTGCCATTGCAGGATAATCTGTGATATCGCCACAATATCCGGAGATATCGGTTGTCCAGAACGGGATTCCGCCCAATCCCGCAGAAATTCCTACTGCAACTTGATTTTCCATCTGAGACCAGCCATCCAGAACGTCATTGCCGTTTCCGCTGTCATTGGTCCAACCAAATGTGTAACGTTGCAAACCGGCATAGGCAGAACGTGTCATCTGGAAAATACGTTTGTTGGGATTTCTTTTATCAAACTGTTCTTTTACCACTTTGTCCCAAGTCAATCCAAAAACATTATGGATCTCATCGTGCATCCCAAGATGGTGCTTCATATTGAGTCGGTCGGTATCTTCTTCATTGCTCCAGGCCGGTTCGCCCATATCTGTCCAAAAACCGCTGATGCCGTCATCCAATGGTTTTTGCTGATATTTTCCCCACCAATCTGCCACTTCAGGAAGTGTAAAATCTACAACACCACAGTTTCCACCCCAAGGCCACGGCATTTCGTAGGCTTTGTTGGTACGGATATCTTTTACAAAATAACCCAATTTGTCGGCTTCTGTCCATTGTTTATTGCCTTTTTGAGAAATAACAGGATCTTGGGAAACAATCATTTTGAAACCATTTGATTTCAATTTTTTCAGCATTCCTTTTGGATCTTTGTAATTGTCTTTTCGCCAGTCAAAATCCTGAAGATTCTGCGTCCAGCCGATGTCTTGATAAATAATATCAATAGGAATCCTGCGTTTACGGAATTCTGCTGACACTTCCAGCGCCTGATCTTCTCTGGTGTACAATCCACGGCTTTGTGCAAAACCAAGTGCCCATTTTGGAGGCATTATCGGTTTTCCCGTTAGCGTAATATATTGTTTCTGAATATCTTTATAATCTTTCCCGAAAATAAAATAATAGACAAATGCGCCATTAGGAGCTTCGAAGGAGTAATAATCATCTGATTCTGTCCCGAATTTGAATTCGCTTTTATAGGTATTATCCAGGAAAATCCCGTAATTATAACTGCTCATAAAAAACGGAATACTCTTGGCAATCGGATCTTCTGTGGTAGAGTAACAAGGTTTGTCACTATTCCACATTTTATAATTTTTCCCTCTTCTGTTAAGTGTTCCTGTTTTCTCGCCCAAACCAAAAAACTGCTCATCACTTCTGAGATTTTTATAGGACTTTACACCTTTCCCGTTTGGGACATTTCCTTTGTCGTTATAATCGCTGAAAACCAGTTTCTGATATTTGTCGAAAATCTGGAGTTGCATCGGATTTTTGTTGACACGGATTCTTAGTTTTGAGGTAAAGATCTCGTAGGCAGAAGGTTCTTCATTCACTGATATATCGCCGACATTTTCCAACTGATCATTTACGATCGCAAAAGATGGATTCTGACGTGAGAATTTGCCCGACTGGTCAAACCAAACTTTCACAACAGAACTGCTGTTGATTGTTAATGATAATTTTGAACCGTCTTTGCAATTAAAAGTGACTTCATTCCTTTTTTTTGTAAACGAGGTGATCTCGCCAGCAAACAGTATTGAAGAAAAAAGCAGTCCGATGAAAAGAAAAAGTTGTTGTGTAACTTTCATTTTACTTTTAATTTTTTAATTTATTTTTTTTGAGCAATAATCTCCCGAGACACTTCCAATTTTTAAAAAAAATCAGAGGTATCATAATATCTTAAAAATCACACGGCAAAAATTGCCGCGCGATTAATTGATATGAAAAAAAATTATTGAATGCTTAGTGTATTGGTATCCAGATTAAGTGTAATAGTGTGGTTACCAGCTTGCGCAGCTGTCACCTTCCATTTAAAATCTGTTGCATCACCGCCGGCACATTTTACTCTCTCTTGGAAACTTGTATTAGAAATGCTTTGATCTGCAACTACACCAACCAATTCTGTCCCATCACACCAAGTGGTATTGAATTTGGTAAATTTGAAAGAACCAGCAGTAAGGTTACCTGTCCAAGTGTAAACGCTTCCGTTTTTCTGCATTGGTGTGAGTGTACCCATATTCCATCCATTTGGAGTAGCATCTCCGATTATATATACATTAATAGGTTCAAATTTTATGGTATTGTTTGCTGTGTTAAGTGTAATTAGATATCTTCCTGCAGCTGCAGCATTGACTTTCCATTTATTGTCGACGGTACAGCCGGAATTTTGAGCTACTCCCGTTGCCATAAGATCCTGATTGTCTACCAGCGGACGATACCATTCTCCGCACCACTCTCCTTTTGTACCCGTTAAGAATTTGAAGTTTCCTTCTTTAAGAGAACATTCTAAAGTGAAAATAAATGGATTACTTGTATCCTGTTTTAAAGCAACAGGGTTATCAACATCCCAACCACTTGGTGATGCGTCACCTACAATCCAAATATCACTGAACTGAGGACCATTCATTTGTTCTATTTTAATGCTTAGTGTCAGTACGTTTACTGTAATTCTATATAAGCTTGCATTATCAACAGTCCATTGCAAATCTGTACCGCTTCCGCCTACGTTGTAAACCATTTTGGTCTCATCATTAGCATCTTTGGTATAGAAATCTTGACACCAGCAACTCTCCTGAGTGGTAGCAAACTTGAAGTTTCCAGCTTTCAACTGTCCATAATAAACAAACTCTGCTGGGTTACTTGTACTTTTTGTAAGTGCTGTAGCTTTTGTAATATCCCAACCATTCGGAGATGCATCACCAACAATGTATAAGGTATTGGTAAATGGTTTAAAAGGTTTAAGTGTAAAATCTACAACTGCAGACTGAGACTGTACCGAAGCATCTGCAAATGTAGCAGTCACTCTAGCCTGCATAGCGATATCTGTTCCTGGAGTTGCTCCATAAGTGTCAATCAGCAAAGTATTAAGATCGCTGATTACGATATCATGAGAGTAGATGTTTTTCCCTATATCATAAGACTGTGGATTAGAAAAATTATTTTCTTTTTTATCAATTTCCAATTTATAAGAAATTGCAGAGCTTGTGCCATGATTGTTAGCCGGAGTCCAGCTAAAATTGAATTTTGAGTTATACATTGATGGCAGCAACTCACTGATTTCCGAAGTCTTCACAGACAATTCGCTGAGTTCAAACTCTTCTGAAGCCAGCTCTTCCCGACAGGCAAAGATGCCAAGGAACATAAGAGGAACAATCCAAAATAACTTTTTGCTCCAATTTTTTATGTTAGATTTTGTTTTCATAATTCAGGATAATCTTTTTATTAATAGCCAGGATTTTGTGTAAGATTAGGGTTTCTGTCTCTTTCTATCTGAGGAATCGGAAGAAGCAAATGCTTGGTAGTAGCGTTGGTTTTCCCAATTGAATGTAAGAAGTCTAAACCATATTGTCCGTTGTTTGTACGTACAAGGTCAAACCATCTTTGTCCCTCGAAAGCCAACTCCATCCTTCTCTCGTGTAATACTTTGTCACGGAATGCGGCTTGTGAAAGTCCGGAAATTAGATTTGCCAATCCAGCTCTTGTTCTCACAGCGTTGATGGGAACCAATGCAAGCGAAGTCTGTCCCAGCTCATTAAGCGCTTCGGCTTTCATCAACAACACTTCCGAATAACGCATTATTGGGAAATTAAGCGGACTGTTGTCGTAAGACGGGAATGCAGATAAAGGCACAAGGAATTTTCTTACATTATATCCTGTGAGGGAATAGCTGGCTTTGTATTCTTTACCATCATAATCCGGACAACCCTGATAGAAAACAGTTTTGTCTTTTCTTTTGTCTCCAGCTTCGTAACTGTCAACAAATTCTTGCGTTGGCTGATTCCAGCCCCAGCCTCCGCCAACAAAATTTGCACCACGAGGTCCCATAAATGTACTGGTCCAAGAAGCCTGATTTTCATTGCTCCAGAAATCGTATCCACCATCAGAAGCGTACTGAACTTCGAAAAGGGATTCTATTCCGTTTTCTGTATTAACATTAAAATTATCAGAATAATCTGCATTCAGTGCATAGCCCATTCCTTCTAATTGGTTGGTAAGGTCTACAACTTTTTGCCAGTTTCCTAAGGTTAGGTTTACTTTTGCCAATGCGCCAATTGCTGCACCTTTGCTTGCTCTTCCTTTATCAGCCTCACCATACTGTTGTTTTGTTGGTAATAACTGGATCGCTTTTTCTAAATCGGAAACAATCAGGTTATAAATATCTGCTTTTGGTGCTCTTGCCGGATAAAGATCTCCGTTCACATCCTGAGGCTCTGTTACCAAAGGAACATCACCAAAAAATCTTACTAAAATGAAGTAATAATGTGCTCTTAGGAAATAAGCTTCTCCCAAACATTTGTTTCTGACCGCATCGTCAATATTTAAAGTTGAAGCTGTTTTGATGATAATATTAGTAGATAAAATCCCTGGCCATGGCCCTCTCCAAAGGTCTAAAACGCCTTGGTTATCCGTACTTGTAACAAAATTTGAAAGTTGTGTGGTTTCTATCCCATCATCGCCACTTCCAGCTCCTACAATACTGTTCCCAGCGAAGATATCGCTTGTCCACATTCTCATATTATAAAGTTTAGGACGTTGTAATGGCTGATAAGCTCCATTTACTAAAGTGATAAGTTCTTCTCCTGTTTTCGGATAGTTGCTAGTGTTAATTGTATCTGGCTGAGTTTTGTCAAGAAAATCGTCACTACAGTTTACAGCAGTAAGTGCGATGAGTGCGAAGATTGCTATTTTAATCTTTTTCATTATTTTATTTTTTTTAAAATCCTACATTAAGTCCCAAAGAAACAGTTCTTGTAATAGGGTAAGTACCGTTGTCTATGCCATTAACTGGAACTTCTGGATCGAAGCCTGTATATTTGGTCCACGTCACAAGATTCTGTGCAGAAACAAATATTTTGATTAAACTGAAATTCTGACCAAAGGCACCTTTAGGAAGAGTGTAGCTCAAATTAATATTTTTGATCTTGATGTATGATCCATCTTCGATATACCTATCACTAACTCTAGAGTTTTGATTTGGATCTCCATAGATTGCTCTTGGCATACTGTTGCTAGTGCCCTCTCCTGTCCATCTTCCTAGTACAGACGCGTTTTGATTATTAATTACAGACATAGATTCTGTATACATTCTATTGGCGTTGAAGATATCGTTACCATAACTACCTTGTAGGAAAATAGTTAAATCAAAATTTTTGTATGTAAAAGTATTGTTAAGTGAGAATGTGAATTTTGGATTCGGATTCCCAATAATCGTACGGTCTTTGTCATTGATAACACCATCGTTATTCAAATCTTTGTATCTGATATCACCAGGAGCTGTACTTGTAGCAGAATTGCTTCCTGGTTGTTGTACAGCATGAACATTCACTTCGGTCTGATTTTGGAAAATCCCATCCGTAACATAACCATAGAAAATATTAACAGGATAACCGTTCTGGATCTGTCCAATGGTGCTATTAAGCCCACCACTTGCTGTGATAATCGGTGTCTCACTATTGATGCTTTCTACATTATTTTTGTTATAAGAAAAGACAACATCTGTAGACCATTTGAAGTTTTCTCCAACAAAATTTTTGGTAGATAACGTGGCCTCAATCCCTTTGTTCTGGATTTTACCAGCATTGATTGACGGAACATACACATCAGAATATCCGGAGGTTACCGGTACCGACATTGGTACGAGCATATCATTGGTGTTCTTGATATACCCATCTACAATCAAACTAATTCTGTTGTTGAACATATCTAGGTCAAAACCGGCGTTATACTGTTCTTGTCCTTCCCATTTTACGTTCGGATTTGGTAAAACGGTTGGTAAAACCGCACTTACATAAGTATTATTGAAATTGTACAGATATGTATTGTATGACGATGAGAATGAGTAATTACCAATCTCCTGATTTCCCGTTATACCATAACCTAACCTTAGTTTTAAGTTATTGATGGTTTTAGAATCTTTAAGGAAATTTTCATTAGAAATTCTCCAAGCTAAAGCTGCTGATGGAAACCATCCCCATCTATTATCTACTCCAAATCTTGAAGATCCATCTCTACGTATAGTTCCTGTTAAATAATATTTATTTGAAAAACTATAGTTTACACGTCCTAGGTATGACATAATTGCCCACTCAGATGCGTTCCCGTGTTGCACTGGTTGCAAGATACCGTTATCTATCTGCTGTGTACTTTCGCTAGGGAATTTTTGTACCGATGCACTTAGATAATTAAATTGATTATTCTGAGCACTGCTTCCTACAACGGCATTGATATGATGTTCACCAAAATTTTTGTCATAAGTCAAGGTATTATCCCAAAGCAAAGTAATACTTCTGTTAGAACCTTCTGAAAGGTAAGAATTCTCCTGAGATTTTACGCCCCAGTTGTATTTTGGAGACCAAGTTCTTGTATACCAAAGGTTCGCTTCCATACCACCTAAAGATTTAAATTTCAAATCTTTTATGATTTCAGCTTCGGCATACACGTTTCCTTGTATATTGTAACCTTTTGTAGAGTTTTCTACCATCGTTGCTTTCCCAATCGGATTATCTATATCTCCGTAAAGCATTGGATTACTTCCCGGGCCTGCCCATCCGCCATTTGCATCGTAAATAGGTCTTGTTGGTAAAGACAGTATTGCGCCTTTGATATCATAAGATCCACTTCTTTTAAGATCGTGTTGTAGTTTTACACTATTCCCGATTTTTAAGAAAGGTTTTATTTTGGTATCTCCGTTTAACTGAACAATATATCTGTCATAATTTGTATTGAGAACCACACCTTTTTGATTAAAATAACTTGTAGAAACATATAAGTTACTTTTTTCTGTACGATCTCCATATGACAAAGAATAATTTGACAGCAATGCCGGGCTGAAAAGCGCATCTACCCAATCCGTACCTTTTCCTAATGATGCGGGGTTTGCAAATTCCGGATTGGTAGACATCCCTGCATTGGTAAGCATTTCATTATTAAGCTGGGCATATTGCGATGCATCCAGAACTTTAATCATATTACTCACGCTTTGGATTCCGGTGAAGGTATCAAAATTAAGAATTCCACCTTTTGCACCTCTTTTTGTAGTAATTATTACAACTCCGTTCGCACCACGAGAACCATAGATGGCTGTGGATGATGCATCTTTCAGAATGTTAATAGATTCTACATCGCTCATATTAATTTGGTTAAGTCCACCATTAAGTGGCATCCCGTCAACTACGATCAGTGGGTTGTTGTTTTGGATAGTTCCTGTTCCACGGATACGAAAAGTAACATTACCCCCCGGCTCCCCGGAAGTGATCACATTAACACCGGAAGCTCTACCTTGTATCGCCTGCCCGATATCTGCAACAGGTTGGTTTTCTGCCTTCCCTAAATTGATTACAGATACTGAACCTGTCAGATCTTTTGCTTTTGCTTTACCATAACCGATTACTACAACCTCATCTATCTTCTGTTCTGCTTGTAACGTATCAGCAGTTCGCTGTGCATACAAATTCCCTGAAAAATAGACTGCTGCAATCGCAATGGTGCTTCTCAAAAATTTTGGTTTCATTTATAATTGGGGTTTTTATTTATTTGATTATAATTTTTTTTCCTACAATTCTGTTCTCCAGATTTACATTAAGAATATAATTCCCTTTTATCATTTTGGAAACATTAATCTCACATTGTTTACAATCTGTTTTTTGAGATTTGATCAATTTTCCTGTCATATCATATATTTCGTAGCTTCTAATAATTTCATTATCAGATGTGATAAAGATATTTTTATCCGCAGGATTAGGATAGATTGATAAAGGTTTTTTGCTGACATCATTTACAGCCAAAACGTTATAAACTTGATAACCTAAAGTCATATCATTGAAAAGGATATTATAATTGCCTGATGATGCTAAATTGAATTTGACATTAGGCGCACCACCTGTCGTAAGTTGTGCAAACCCAGTAGTTCCGTTGGCATTACCCCAATCGTCACCGGTCCAGTTAGATGTATTGGCAAACTTTAGTTCATGATCTCCAGCAGAGAAAGAAACATTACTTCTTGTCCAGATATCATTCTGAAGGGTCATCTGTTGCAAAGCCCAGTTATTAAAAGTTCCTCCTACATACATATTTTGCTGATGAGTTGGAGCAAATTGTATGTTATATTGAAGCGTCAGATCATTGAATTCTATGTTATAAGTACCCGGATTTACAATAGAAAATTTGATATTAACACCTCCACCAGTTGTTTGCTGCGCAGTTCCAGAAAGTCCGTTGGCATTGCCCCAATCCTGACCGCTAAAGTTGCTTGTGTTTGCAAATTTCAGCTCATGATTACCAGCAAGAAGAATTTGATTTTTTAATTTCCACACATTATTCTCCATTGTCATAGAATTCATACTCCAATTGTTATAAGTTCCTCCAACATAAATCTGGCTGTTATGCCCACCTGTAACATTAAAGCTCTGAAGTTGTGGTATAGCTGCACAGAAACCGTTTGCTCCGGATTGTTTTGCTTGAAGATAGACTGTTCCATTATAACCTGTCAATTGTACTTGATTGTTTACAATTTTTGCTGGTCCTGCGTTAACTTCATATGTAATAGCTTGTCCTGCAGATGATGTTGCAGATAGTGAGAATACAGGATCGTTTGCATTTTTATTAGGAATTGTTGGGAAGGTAATGGTTTGGCTGTTACAAGTTTCTGAAGAGTTTTTTATTAATTTCAGAATGACACAGCCGTGTGGCGGAACATTAACAGAAATACTGTTCATTTTTCCCAGATTAGCATGTTGCCAAAGATCTCTTACCATTATTTGCCCTGTAATCCCAAGTTGGTTGAGGAAGTTCATAGAGCGAACTTGAGGAGTTTTTTCTCTATTAAAAAATCCGATGATCCAATCTCCGTTGCTTAGCTGTCCTCTCCAAGTCTGGCTGCCAACATTATTTGGATCATTGCTAAGAGGTTTTCCTATGAATTTTACGGTATTCAGATCCAATAACTCAGAGTTCTGATACAACCAAAGATCATTACCAATCGTATCAAACTGATCTGCAATGGTAACAGGACCACCTGCTAAAATATTAAGAGATATCACACTTCTTTTTTCTGTATCGTTTGCAAAAGTGTTGATTCTGATAAAATCTCCGTCTAGTTGAACTTTATTATTTCCTGTAACTTGCGACCAATAAATGAATCCATCAAAAGCAGAATCATACTGAGACCAAGTTGGAAAATGTATCCCTCTGTTTACATCACTGAATCTATTCCAAGTACCTTCTAACGCATCAGAATTGATTCTGAATAGATGACCGTAAACTTTTTCAAGTTCAGCAACATTGGTAAGATTTGGCATTACCAAACTCAGATATACTCCATTGGCATCACAAGCTTCGCGCATCCATTTTAAAGCCTTTTCATACTGAGCTCTTGTTCTTTGTGGACCTACAGTTCCTAAGTTCCTATCATAACCAGTTTCAAACCAAGATAGAAAGTCTACACGCAGATATTTGATTCCCATATCCGCATAATATTTCACATATCCTTTTACATATTCTTCTGCACCTGGTCTGTCAACTTGTACCCATCGGAACCACATTGCATTTTCATTAGGATCTAGAAGTGATGATACATTAATATTAGTCCCTACAATCTTTTTTGTGGTATCATTAGCATCCACGTGCAGCCAAAGAGGATTCTCATACATCCCGAAAGTCATCCCTTTACCCTGGAGATATTGGGACCACCAGGCATAATCGTGCTGCCAATGAGAAGAATGGCTTTTTCTATAACCGTTTTCATTGATTTGGCTTGTATCTCCCCATCCGTCCATACACACCATATTGTAGCCATAGGATTTCAGGTTTTGCTCAAGCCAATTGATATTATCGGATAAAGCCTGCTCTGTAAGGTAATTGTCCTGAACGCCAGCCATCTCTCGCGTGATATGATATTCATAAGGATTCCAGTAGAGTGGTGCTTTATATGGATTTTGACAATAGCAAATGCCGGATAGAAAAAGTAGAAATATAAGAGAATACAAGCGTCTGAAAATGTTAGGCTGTTTCATAATATAAGGGAGATTAAAGTTATTATTAACAGTTTTTTAACTGAATGTTAATTAACTTTTGCTAATATATCTCGATTACATAACAAAAAATGCCTTTAACAGTCGCTGAAGATATTTAGGTAAATAAAAAAAGAGGATTTTAAAGTTTATTTAATTGAAATACAAAATATTACGTTTTAAAAAACAAATTAAAAAAGTAAATGTTAATGATAAGAAATTGAGCCAATCATCATAATTTTTTCTTCGAATTCATCATTTCCAACAACCGATTTTGTTTTCAATTTGCTCTTATAATTATAAATTGTTCTTAAAGAATATCTTAAAAAGTCAGAAATTTGTTGCGCATCATTAATGCCAAGTCGTATTAATGCAAAAATTCTAAGCTCCGTTTTCAGTATATTTGTAACATCATACCTTTCCTCCGGTTTCAGCAGTTTGTTAACTTCTTCTACAAAGTTTGGGTAGATTCTCAAAAATGCTTTATCAAAGCTTAGATAAAGCTCATCCAAATCCAGTTCAACATTTTTTTTATTATTTATCATTTCAGTCAACTTATCCACCTGACCAGCAGATAATCTTTTGGAAATCAATTTTTTATATTTTTCAAAACGTTCCAGATAGATAGAACACTGATTAATGAAAAATGCAACATATTCTTCCTTGATATGGTTAGCTTCATTCAGTTTGCCATTCATCATTTTGAGGTCTGTATTCATCAACGATAGCTCATTCCTGGAAGACGCGATTGTTTTCAGCTGCTTATAGATAAAAAACAAGGTAATAGCCAGTCCTAACAATAAAAAGCTGATGATAAAAACAGACCAGCGCAATTTGTTGTTTTGGGAATTGATCGTAAGAAGATAAGTATTCTCTATAATCGGCTGAACCTTGCTGATCTGAATGCTTCTGAAACGCGCATTATAAAAATTAGCATCCTGCAAAGCCGATTGGATGTAGATGTAAGCCCTTTCCGTTTCACCCTTTTTATACAAAATGCTTGCAAGATCCTGCATAGAACGGTTTTCTTTCGTAGAAGACTCTATATCGGATATTGCAGAATAGATAAGGCAGCTTTCCTGCGAATCCTGATTCCCAAGTTTTGCTTCTATTACTGCTTTACAATAGCTTCCTATCGCATACAGCCTAGTTCCGGGGTTTGTAGTTTTCAGGAACCGGTCGATATTGTCATTAGCAAGCTGCCATTGATTATTAATCCTGTTTTTATGGCTCAGAAAGAGATAATAAAACTGATTATCCGGTTTCAAACTTTTATAGGCATAATCGTAATAATTAACCAAATTTTTTTTATATCTAATTCCATGAGTATTATTATCACCGGTATAATCCAGCAGATTGGAATACAAGCATTCGTAAGCAGAATTATAAGAAAAACGTAAGTCTGAAGAAAGTTTTTCGGGATTGATCCTATCTAAAATCTCTTTTGATTCTACAAAAAGTCCGGTCGTAGAAAGCAATACAGATCTTTGAAGAAGATTTTTGTGTAGCCATCTGTTATTATTGTTTTTTAATGCTATTTGTCTATTTCTGTCCGAGTATAGATATGCAGAATCACATTGATATCCAAGATATTCTTCCGCTATCTGATAATTTACATCATAGGTAACGCTATCTGAATTCTTATTGGTTTTAAGCTTATCTTTCAGTTTTTGGATTGTTATTTTCTTCTTGTTCTCGTAATATTGTTTTTGTTTAATTTTTTTGTCTAAGCTACTCAGTAATCTTTCATTTACATTAATAGCAGAATTATTTTTTTGGCAGGAAATAGCTCCTAAAAAAAAGTAAAAAATAAAAAAACAGTTCCTTATTTTAAAGACTATCATAAAAGTTTTAATTCTATCTGCTAATTTATAAAAAGATTAAATTTAATGATGACATTCTATTTTTTATTATGAATAAAAATATTAGTTTAATTTTCGATTAGTAGTTTGAAATAATCTTAAAAATTCTACACCAATTTTTTCTTCAAAGTCAACATACCCTCACTTACTTTTTTATCTAAAATTTTTGCGTAATGCTGAGTGGTCTTAATACTTTTATGTCCAAGCATTTTGCTGACACTTTCAATAGGAACTCCATAGGAAAGAGTAACAGTAGTAGCAAATGTGTGACTTGCAATGTGAAATGTGAGTTCTTTTGTGATTTTACATAAATCTGCAATCTCTTTAAGATAAGCATTCATTTTCTGATTACTGAGCACAGGAAGAAGTTTTCCAGAAATAGTACACATCAGATGTTTTTCATATTTCTTAATGATATCTTCTGCAACCGGGAGCAAAGGTTTATGAGAAGCTATTTTTGTTTTTTGCCGTGCAGTAAAAATCCATTTATTACCGTCTATTCCGACTCCTATATTGTCTTTGGTAAGATTCCAAGCATCAATAAAAGATAGTCCTGTATAAAGCTGAAAAGAAATACATCGCGAACCAAAGCAATTCATTCTATTTTCAATTCTTTATTCTGCAAACGTGATAATTCTTCTTCATTCAAAAAACCTCTGTTTACCTCAACAAATTTGGAACTGTAGCCTGAAAAGGATTGTGAATCATCCATTTATTTGCCAACCATATTCTAATAATTTTACCGAAATTTTTGACGTACTTCACTGCGGAATTATTAGCACAGGATTTTTCTGTTTACAGGAAAAACTCAAAGTCATAAATGAAGACGTAGTCTATTTCTATAATCTCAATATCAGAAATATTAAATTTCCATTTCAGAAATTCCTTGATGGGGCTCAAACAGGTTTTATAACGTGTCAATGTCCCTTTTGCATATTCTTTTCCCAATAATGATTCCATTCTGTTGTTATGCTCCTGGAAGATAGGAATAAGCATTCTTGATTTTTCACCTTTGCCTAAGAGTTTTTATTTAGCATTCGCTTGTTACCGTTTCTTCATCCCTCATCAACAAGTGATAGGTATCATAAACTTTCTGTTAAAATGTTTTAAGATAAAAATTGAATGAGCGGATATCTTCTGAAGTTCCAATAACCTTCTGTGTCAAAGAATTCCATTTTGAAGGCTGAACCTTATGCTTCGTACTAATTTCAGAAATTTTCCCGTCTATGGTAATTCTTAAATAGACAGATGCTTCACCAGCCGAATCTATTTTGTTTTTTTTTCACATAGAAGAGTAAATTGAATGTCTTGTTCAGATGTCTTTATTTTAAAGTTAAAATTAAACAACTCAAAACATAGCGGGAATAGAACTCTATAAATAGCCTATTTAAAAGACCTTTCTGAATCTTTAGTGACCTTTTTTATGCTTTTTTAATGGGTCACTGAATAGGACACTTCCAGATTATATTTTTTAGCCCAATCTGAACTGACATAAAACAAAAAATGCTTTAAAACTTATATTTTAAAGCATTTTGAACGATTCTGTATTTACAGTTGCGATCCGGACGGGACTCGAACCCGCGACCTCCGCCGTGACAGGGCGGCATTCTAACCAGCTGAACTACCGGATCAATTTTTTGAAGATAAAATTGTAAATCTTTTGCGATCCGGACGGGACTCGAACCCGCGACCTCCGCCGTGACAGGGCGGCATTC
>NZ_DAMBRK010000012.1:0-118239 GCF_032055105.1 Epilithonimonas sp. | reverse complement strand
ATTATTTAATTTTGTCTAAACTTTTGGGTGCAGTCTATGAAAGGCGGAGTTTTTTTATTTAGAAATTATGGATTGAAATTCTTTGGAGAATAAAAAAATAAAAACCGTTTTTTTGCTATTTCGAAATCGCTCCAATTATCACAATCTATTTCATAGCCTACAACTCCAGAAGTCGGAAGATTGACAATTTCCTCGGTTAATGAATTAGCAAAATTTGATATTCCATTGTTATGCGAGAATAGAGCAACAGACTTGATAGAATTATCTAATCCATAAATCAAATTTTCAAAATTACTTTCTCTAGGATTATATAATGTTTTGTCTGTAGAAAAAGATTTCTCAAAAACTTCCGAAAATAATTCACAAGTATGAAGAGCACGTTTCGCAGGACTTGAAATAAAGCTGTCTATCTCTACCGATTTTTCTTTTAGTAAATGAGCCATTTTAGGTGCATTTGTAATTCCCAAATCATTAAGAGGGCGGTCAAAATCTTCGACATCTACTGGCCAATCACTCTTGGCATGTCTCACGAGTAAAAGTGTTTTCATTAATAATGAATTAATATTAAATTAAAATTAATAAAAAAAACGATACGTTGATTTTTTACTTTATAATTTTTGATATGTTATTTCTCATTAATATTTATATCATTCTGAAAAATCTACTTTTTCAAGTTTTTTAATCTTTGAAAGTTAGCTTTGGTAAAAGTTATTCTCTGTTTCTTCAATTAATTTTTTCAGATTATAAGTTGTAGATTTTTCACTCAATTTATTAATGGATTGTCCAGTCCATAGATTGACAAATTCTGAATTATTTTGTTCTCTCGCAACCTTACGCAATTCCCCTGTCAACTTATTCTGATAAGGAAATGGAAGTATAAAATCCGAATTTTCTATAGTTTCGATAAAAGTATTCTTGATTCCTCTGGCATATCGTCCTGAAAAACTTTTGGTCAGGATAATGTCATCTTCGTTTACATTTCTTAATCTTTGTTTTTCAAAATCTTTCAAAGCACTTTCTTGTGAACCTAGTAATAGACTTCCAATTTGAAATCCGTCTGCTCCTAAAATTTTTGTTGCTAAAAGTGTTTTTGCATTGTAAATTCCGCCTGCATAGATAATCGGAACTTTTACCGTGTCACGGATTTGGGATAGAAGCGATAAACCACCAATTTGAGGGATATTTTCATTCGTAAAGCTTCCTCTGTGTCCACCAGCTTCTATGCCTTGAGCACAAATAATATCTATCCCAGATTGTTCCAAAATCAAAGCTTCGCTTACCGAAGTGCAAGTTCCAATAAGGATTGTTCCATTGTTCTTCAATTTTTCAATACTTTGTTGGTCGAGATTTCCAAACGTGAAACTTACAATTTTACAATTTTCAGAAATAATTGTATCTACTTGTTCTTGATAGGAATTAATTTTGATTTTATCAATTTCAGGAAGGTCAACTTCGATATGATTTTCCTTAGCCAATTCTTCAAAGAAACTTTTAGTTTTAGAGTACTTCTTTTTCAGTTCCTCTGTAATTTCTGGAATCTCGTGAACAAAAATGTTAACAGCAAAAGCTTTATCTGTGAGTTGTTTTGTCGTTCTGATTAATTCTGAACATTGTTTTGAATCTAAATCAGCCAAAGCTAATGAACCCAAACAATCAGCTTTTGAAGTTGCAGCAACCATTTCTGGAGTTGTAACGCCAAACATTGCTGCTTGGATAATAGGATAGGAGATGTTTAATAGTTTTGTTATGCTATTGTTCCAGTTCATAATGATTGATTATTTTTTTGAAATATTTAAAAATTATAAAATAAAACAGACTTCAAGAGAGCAAATAATACCTCTGAAGCAAAAGAATCAAATGTTTTTATATTATTTTAAATTTTAATTTCCAATAGCTTCGTTGAGAAACTGATTAAAAGGATATATTTCTTTAAAAACTTTAACGGTATTCTTTACAAAGTTTGCATTCAAAACATCTTCATTAGAAAGGGGATGAAAGACCGTGAACTGCTTGAACTTGAGATAATCTCCCATTGGATCTTCCTTGTCAAAACCTTGTGGAACTTTTACTAATCGATCACCTTGTAATTCCAGAACATCTTTGAAAGTTTTTTTATTAAGGATTTTTAGGAAATCTTCGCCTTCAGAACTGATTTTTTCTCGAATAGATTTCAAGTTTTTTGATTCGGTCATATAAACACCACCAGCAAGGAAAGATTTGTTGGGTTCTATATGAACATAATAACCTGCTTGATTCAAAGTTTTGGGTCCATTTTCTACCAACGAAGCTCCGATATTGGTCTTATAAGGCGTCTTATCTTTGGAAAATCTTGTGTCTTTGTAGATTCTGAAAATGCAATTCTTAGCTTCCAATCTTTCTACACTTTTATCAAATTCTGCAACTTCGGAAATAATTTCATTCACAACATTTTCAACATTCTCTTTTGCTTTTAAATACAGGTTTTTATTTTCATTAAACCATTCTCTGTTATTATTAATTTCTAATGTTGAAAGGAAGTTTAATGTTTCTTGATTTATGACGTTTTTCATCGGACTAATATTTCGATTAAAATTAAATAAAAAATCCCGCTGAATAGCAGGATTTTCAATTTTATTGTTTGATGAATTTGGAATTGTAAGTTTTGTTTTTATCTGTTTTGATGTCAATCAGATAAACACCTTTTGATAAACTTTCTACGTTGATTTCTGTTTGTTTAGAAATCGTTTTCAGTTTTTGTCCAGCTACATTGTAGATGTTGATTTCATTTATGTTTTCGTTATCAGATAGATTAATTTTCAGAATATCTTTGACAGGATTCGGGTATAATTTGATGCTGGCTTTCGTTACATCATTTACGGCCAGTATTTGATCATTGATTTTTATATTATCAATATAAGCACTTCCACTAAAGTTATCGTGGACAAAGTTAACACCTGTAATATTAGTTTGAGCAAAATTCGGAATTGTTTTGATTAATACGCCATCAATGTAAAATTTGATTTCGTTGCTGTTGGTTTCAGATCTTAGATGGTACCATCTGTTGGCTTCCCAAGTAAAATCGGTACTTTCATAGCCATAATCTTCATCATTTACTACTTCTAGATTACCTGTATAGTTGAAAGAGTAGATAGAAACCGGCATAAACTCGTCTGTATCTACAACTCCAAAAGTTCCAAACTCAAATGTAGAGCCTTCTAATTCTGTAATAAAAACATCAAAATCTACGATTGTATGTTGAAAATTATAAGCTCTATCAAACATTTTAGCAGCTCCATAGATTGGAAACCAGCCAAAATCTTCTGCTTCATCTACACTTATTTTCAAAGATTGAGTTCCTTCAAAAGCTTTTTCTGTGGAAATCGTTTGATTGTTGATAGGATTTTCATCATTATTAAGTGTAACTTCCCAACCATTTTGTGCGTTAATACTTCCAGCAGAATAACCTTCGGAAGCTTCGAAAGAAATGGTTTGTTGTGCCAATGAAAATGACGAGATAAAGGATAGAATCAATAAGTATTTGTTCTTCATAAATTAAAAATTTGCCAATGATAAGCAAAATAAAACTTAAATCAAATCATTTTTGATAATGAAATGTTTTTAATTGTGATTTTTTGTTAAAACAAGTTTTCGTTAAAATAAATTTTGATGGAATTGCTAAACCTTTTGGCTTAATTACCTTTTCTAGAAAAATTCAAATATTATATCGATGAAAAATAAAAGCTGAATCACTCAGAAATGATTCAGCTTTTTGATTCTTGAAAGGACTTTAGATTACCAATTCTTATCAATCATATAAATTAATTGTCCCATTGCAACTGCACCCAAAAGCATTTCTCTACGATTTACTTTTTCAAAAGTATCTTCTGCAGTATGATGAATGTCAAAATAACGTTGAGAATCAGGAACAAGTTCTGCCGTTGGAACATCTAATTCATTCAGAGGTTCTACATCTGTTCCCGAATATGTTTTCGTGAAATCATAAATGCCATAAGGGAAAAACAAACTTGCCCAAGATTGAATTTGTCTGCGTTTATCCTCTTTCATATCCAGCCCAAAACCTCTTGGTGTAAAACCTCCGCCATCACTTTCTATTGCAAAAAGATGTTTCTCATTATTTTTCTGAGCTTCTTCCTTATACTTTTTTCCACCTTTTACGCCGTTTTCTTCATTCGCAAAACAAACAACGCGGATTGTGTGATTATTTTGAAGATTAAGTTTTTTGAAAGTTCTTAGGATTTCGATACTTTGTACAATACCTGTTCCGTCATCAGAAGCGCCTTCTCCAACATCCCAAGAATCAAGATGACCACCAACCACAATCACGCTTTGGTCTTTCTTGCCAGTGATTTCTCCAATCACAGAATGTGAAAGTTTGTCCGGTTTCATTGTGCAGTTGGAATTCAGTTTCGCCAATATTTTTTCAGATTTGAGTGTTTTTTCAAGTTCATCAGCACTTTTTGGTCCTATTGCTACAGCGGGAATTTTTTCTATTCCTTCCTGATATCTCATCATTCCAGTGTGAGGCACATCATCAAAAGACGAAGAAAGCGAACGTATGATTACAGCTTTTCCGCCTTTTTTAGCAACTAAAGAAGCGGTTGTAGATCGATACTTTCCTGCATCACCATAAGCTTGTCCGGTAGAAATAAATGTCTGATTGAATGAATAATTAAAGAAAACAATTTTACCTTTTACATCAGCTTCAGACAGTTTATTGAACTCATCAAAGGATTTTACAAGGATAATTTCTGCAGTCAGATCTTGACCTTTTGTCCCTTCTGAATTTCCTAATGACAGCATATTCAATTTTTTCCATTGTCCTTTTGTTGTTTTGATTTGTAAAGATTCTTTGCCTCGTACCCAAACCGGAACCATCACTTCCTGATACCAAACTTTGTCTGCACCTGCTTCTTTTAGTTTGTTGAATGCCCATTTTGTAGCTTTCTCATAAGATTCGGATCCGCTGAGTCGATGACCGATATTTTTGGTAAGGTCATATAAATTAGAATAGGCTTGTTCGTTGATTAGGATTTCGTCTGATATTCTTTTGAACTGAATAGAATCCTGTTTGTTTTGTGCAAATAAAATTCCGCCCAGAAGGAGCGGAAGTATTTTGATTAAGGGCTTTTTCATTTATAAAGTAGATTTTTCATTTCAAAATTAAACAATTAATATCATTATCCGGTTATATTTTGAATTTGTCCGAATCAAATGCAGGAATAGGCTTAATTTGAAAAGTAAATTATTTATTTTTGCGGAATGGATTTGAATTCAATTTTTACCAATCAACGCACAGGAAATAATCCGCATACCAAAGTTTCCAGAACCGATTTTCAACGAGATTTTGACAGGATCATTTTCTCATCAGCTTTCCGAAGACTACAGAACAAGACTCAAGTTTTTCCACTTCCGGGAAGTGTTTTTGTACACAATCGTTTGACACATTCTTTAGAAGTTTCTTCTGTTGGTCGTAGTTTAGGAAGTGTGATTGGTGAGTTTATCCACGATAATTTCATCAATGATCTTAATGAAGATTCCAAGAATTTTTATCTTCATAATCTAGGAAATGTGATTGCAGCAGCTTGTCTTTGTCATGATATTGGGAATCCTGCTTTTGGACATTCGGGAGAAGATGCAATTGCGAGTTATTTCGATAGAAATGAATCTGACTTGAAATCAAAATTCAATGAAAAAGAATGGGCAGATCTTATTAATTTTGAAGGAAATGCCAACGCCATCAGAGTTCTTGCGCAACAACAGCAAGGCAAAGATGCAGGCGGAATTCAATTGACTTTTGCAACATTGGCAAGTATTGCAAAATATCCTTGCGAGGCGATTGCTAAGACGAAAGGTATTATTCATCGTAAGAAGTTTGGTTTTTTTCAGAATGAGAAAGATATTTTTCTTGAGATTGCAAAGGGAACATCAATGATTCAAGAAAATGAAAATCCTTATATTTTTAAAAGACATCCGTTTGTTTGGTTGGTAGAAGCTGCTGACGATATCTGTTACAACATCATTGATATGGAAGATGCGCACAGATTGGGAATTGTTTCTACTGCGGATTGTAAAAATCTCTTCTTCGAATTGGTGAAGTCTGAAACCAATGATATCAATAGAGTAGAGCAAAAACTGAATTCTATCAGTAACGAAAATGAACAAATCTCTTATCTGAGAGCCAAAGTTATTAATGCATTAATCAATAAATCTGTAGAACTTTATAAAAGTAATTTCAATACAATTCTGGAAGGTAATTTGGACAAAGGACTTTTGGATATTTACAAATCTGAGAACAAAACTTTACAGGATATTGAAAGTTTTTCTATTGAAAAAATTTACAATCATAAAGCGGTTGTTGAAATCGAAAATGCTGGTTACAACGTGATGTACGAATTGTTGGATCATTTTATTCCTTCGATTTTGAAATCTGTAGGTGAAAGAAAATCTTACGATAAAAAAGCATTAAAGCTTCTGCCAAAACAATTCTTTTACGAAGAAGGAACACATTATCAAAAAGTGCTTGGCGTAATTGATTTTGTTTCCGGAATGACGGATAATTTTGCAACCGATCTTTACAGAAAAATTAAAGGAATTGATATAGGAATGACAATGTAAATAAAAAAAACTCGGAAATTATATTCCGAGTTTTTTTATATTAATTCACAGCCAAAAACGTCAGCAAAATGTTTCTTGATTTTGACTTTTACTTCTTCATAATCTACTTCTTTTTCTAATTCCCGTTTCAAAGAAGTGACTTGTTTGTCAGTAATGCCGCAAGGAATGATATATTCGAAGTAACGCATATCTGTGTTCACATTCAAAGCAAATCCGTGGATCGTAACCCAACGTGAAGCTTTGACACCCATTGCGCAGATTTTTCTAGCATAAGGTTTTCCAACATCCAACCAAACGCCTGTTTCTCCATTCGAACGTTCTCCTTTCAGTCCATATTCTGCAATAGTTCGGATGATGACTTCTTCCAAATCTCGCATATAACGATGAATATCTGTGTAGAAATTCTCCAAATCCAAAATAGGGTAGCCGACAATCTGTCCAAATCCATGATAAGTAATATCGCCACCACGATTCACTTTGACATAAGTCGCATTGATTTCTTTCAGTTTATTTTCATTAGCTAAAAGATTTTCTTCGTGACCGCTTTTCCCTAATGTATAAACGTGCGGATGCTCTACAAATAACAGATAATTATTAGTTTCTTTCTGATCTTCCGGATTGTCTCTGTTGTGCTTCTTAGTATCGAGATTTTGTTTCAGTAATTCTTCTTGGTAATCCCAGCTTGGTTGATAATCTTTGATTCCTAAATCCTGAAACTTGACTTTTTTATTGATGATAGAATTCACTTCAATTGAATTAATTATACAAAATTACTCATTATTTCACCAAATAACAATAAACGAAAAAAACCACCCGAAGGTGGTCTTATAAAGAATAAAATCTGAAAATATAGCTTATTTTACAATAAGCTTTTTAGTTTCTATCTGTCCTCCGTAAGTGATTTTAACTAAATAAGTTCCTGTAGAAAGCTTGTTTAGATCCACTTCTTGGGTAGAGAATCCAGACTGATTAATAATCGAAGTTTCATATACTTTTTTCCCTGAGAAGTCAAATACTTCGATGTTTCCATTTTTAGAAGCGGCTTCTTTTACATCAAATAATATATTAACTTTTTTGTCTTCTTTTGTTGGATTTGGATAGATCCCGAAAGTTCCTTTTTTCCCAAAGTCTGCTACAGAAAGTTCTCCTGTAATATCTTTGTATTTGAAATACATATTACCAGTCGTTGCTCCTCCGTTTGATGTGAAGTACATTCTATAATATTTGTTCCCTTCTTTTACATAATAAACAACATCTTCATAAGCAATAGGAGTAAAACCACTAGTTCCTTTCCAAGAATGACCAATTGTTGTGATTTCTTTTTTGAACGCATTGGTTGTAGGAAGTGTATTTGTAGCAGTACTTTGTGTTTCTGGTTTTACATAAGCTACCGTTACGTTTGGAGATTGTATAGTTCCGGACATCAGATACATCATTATACCATTATAAAAAGTCCAATATCTTGTAAACATCAAGTCCCATGCATCTTTTGCTGGTTCTAGATTTTCAATTTTTTCACCTGTAGCGAAAGAGAAGTAGTTGAAGTATGCATTATCAGAGCCGTTAGCAATTGTTTTGGTTTGTGTAGTTCCCCAAGCACTACCATTCCATTTAGCATATTTGAAGGTGTAACCGCTGAAGTAATCTTCTATAAAAAATTTGTATAAGTCGCCATTACCATATTTTAAAATAAAAACCACTTTACCTTTGATATGATGATCAGAACCATAAGTTCCCCAACTGTAGTTTGGATGCCCCGGTGGTAGAAGTGTTGCATTATCAAAAGCTCCATCCTCAAGATAGTCGGTTTTATCAGGGTTGTAAAGTGGATCTCCAGCATTATCAATATCTCCAGGAACAACAGTGTCAAAATCTGCTGGATTAGATGAGATTTGATAAACATTTATTTTGCATCATTTATTTTTTCTCCAAAACCCATCGCTGAATTTCTGTAAAAAGCGATATCCCATCCTATTGCAGGTTGAGTAACTATTTTGTTTTCAGAAAAATCAAAAAAGACTCTATTTGCATATTGAGCTCCCATTGATAGATCAACCTGTGTGTAACCAAATTCATCAGTTTGGGATAAAATAGTCTGACTTACCGAAAGAGAAAGTACAGCTGCAAAAAATAGTTTTGTTTTCATAATTATAATTGAATTCTGTTATTTAGAATGATTCTACAAAACTAACATTTAATTCTTATTTAGAATTATTAAAAACTAAAATATTTTATGAAATGATAAATGTCATCAGCTGATTAGATTTTGTGTAACACAAAAAAAGCCTTTTAAGAAAACTTAAAAGGCTGGTAGTTTTAAAATAATTGTTAATTATTTTTTGATGAATTTAGATTTTACAGATTGTCCATTTTTGTTTTCAATAACGATGAAATAAACACCAGTTTTCAATCTTGTAATATCAAGTGAGTTATCAATTATTTTTCCTTCATTTGCAATTGCTCCGGTAGCCGAATAAACTTTTGCGCTAGAAAGTTGCTCTGTAGTAGAGAATTTTAAAGAATTGTTATCTGCAGAAACAGCAAATTTCAGGTTACTT
The DNA here is from genome assembly GCF_032055105.1 of Epilithonimonas sp. Taxonomy (GTDB): domain Bacteria; phylum Bacteroidota; class Bacteroidia; order Flavobacteriales; family Weeksellaceae; genus Epilithonimonas. The sequence continues at coordinate 109,066 of NZ_DAMBRK010000012.1, read as the reverse complement.
GAGTTGAAAGCACTTTCGTTAACTGCTAAGTTTGCACCATATTTTACATTATCGATACGGATAGGTGTATGCATAGTAGCAGAAGTAGTTCTTATAACTAGATAAGTGTCTGTAGAAGCTGGGATTACCACTTTTACATTTTGAATAGTCGTACTTGTAAGTTCAATTGGATTACCTACAGCTACAAAGGTTGTCATATCCGCAGGGTTACTTGCAACTCCAACTTGTACGACTCCTGTTGTACCAAGACCACCGGCTTCCATTGCTGTGTCGAAAGATAGAGTTTTGTCTCCAGCTGGTGCTACAATCTGTGGAGTGATAAGGAACATGTCCTTTGCAACATTAATTCCTGGATATGCTTGGATATATTTATTAGAACCTGCAGTAACAATCATCATAGCTGGTGGTGCTGAGGTGAATCCAGGCAAACTTACAGACCATCCATTTTGAGGGAAAGTTGTGTTACCAGATGTGAAGTTATTGAAATCTTCATTAATTGTTATTAATTGCGCATTAGCAACTACCGCTAATAAAGATGCTGCCAAAAATAATTTTGCTTTCATATTAGATATTGTTAAACTTAAATTGTTATTTAGAATTATTCCACAAAAGTATGAATTTATTTTTAATCATTCTAAATAAAAGCTTATCTTCGCAAAAATTTTTTTCAATGAAGAAGCGAACGATGAGCCTTCTGTCCATAGCTGTTTTGAATTTTGCCTATGCTCAAATAGACTCAATTAATCAAAAAAATATTGAAGAAGTTGTTGTTACAGGACAATATAATGCTCAATCTGTTAACAAGTCAATCTACAAAGTTGAAGTAATCAATGCTGAGCAGATCAAAAATATGGCAGTAACCAATGCTGCTGAAGTTCTAAACCAAAACCTTAATATTCTTATTGTACCAAGCGCAAGTTCTGGAGATTCTCAAGCTAACATTATGGGTTTGAGTGGAGAATATACAAAGGTTTTGATTGATAATATCCCTGTAGTGAGCGATCAAGGAATGGGTAATATCTTTGATCTTACCAAGATCAATGTCAATAATATCGAACGTATAGAAATAGTAAAAGGCTCAATGGGTGTAGAATATGGTAACAATGCAATGGCAGGTGTTATTAATATTATTACCAAAAAGGATTATCAGAAGAAAATCAATATCAACGCTTCTTTGCAAGAAGAAACGGTTGGGAAAAATTATGATTGGTACAAAAAAGGAAACGGGAGACATATTCAGAGTCTTAATTTAGGATATAGAATATCAGATAATTGGACTTTTTCCGCAGATATTAATCATAATGATTTTCAAGGATTTCAAGGCATACAAAAAGGTTATAAACATTTTGATGAGAGCGTAAATGGAGAACGTGGTTATGAATGGCAACCAAAAGATCTATTAATTGCTAATGCAGCATTGCGATACGCAAAAAATAAGACGACATTGTTTTATAAAGTTAATTTTTTGATCGAAGAAATTAATTACTATGACCCTAATACTAATGTTTTACCTTTTGCTGGTGGTGAAAGAACATTTACTTCAAATGATGTGGATTATTTTACAAAAAGATGGATCCATCAGCTAAATGTGACTACTAAATTAGGCGCAAACATTAATTATACAGGAGATTTCTCTTATCAAATCCAAGAAAGACAATCTCAAGATAAACTTTATGATGTACCCAATAGGTATGTAAGATCTACAGATCCAAAAGAGACCTTTTATAAATCTGAAGTTCTATATTCTAGAGGCATGTTCAGTAACTTTTTAAATAGTGATAAAATTAATTTTCAGATTGGTTATGAGCTAGATCGTACAAAAGGTTTTGCAAATTCTTCTACTTTTGAAAATCAAATTGGAGATAACGACAAAAATATAAACAGAACCATTTTCAATTACGCTAATTTTCTTTCAGCAGAATGGAATCCTTTGAATTGGTTATCCTTTCGTCCAGGTATTAGATTGGCTTTGAGTGATAAATTTGATGAACAGTACAATTACTCATTAACTACCAGATTCAGAACATCGGAAAATTCAAATATCAGAACTATTTTAGGTTCCGCCAATCGTTTTCCGAAGTATGATGAGCTCTACACTTACATTGTAGATAGTAATCACGATATAAGAGGTAATGAAAATCTAAAGCCAGAAACGGGATATTCTGCAGGTGCTTTTTGGGATTATGCAACGGCTACTTCGGGCAATTGGAAACTTAATGTTGGACTTAGTGGGATGTATATGGATGTAAAAGATCGTATAGAAAGTGTAATTGTAAGTAACGTTCCATTACGATACACCTATCTGAATGTGGATAATTACAAATCAATACTATTTGGTGGAAGTTTCAGTGCAAGAAAAGATAATTTTTCTTTCAATGCTGGGATTTCTACACTAGGAATTTCACAAAACTTAAATACAGGAAATGCTACTTCCGATGATAATTTTAATTATTATATGGAAATTAATGCTGCTGCAAACTATACCTTGCCAGTAACTAATACTTTATTTGCCTTATACTACAAATATACCGGCAAAAGCAAATTATATTCATTAGAGTTTAAAGATGCTGCAGATACAGGAACATACGTATTAGGAGATATTGGAGATTTTAGTATGTTAAATTTTACAGTTAGCCAACCATTCTTCAACAACTATTTTGAACTAGCTCTTGGTATTAAAAACATTTTTGATGTTACTAGTATTAGAAATACTGTTCAGTCTGGCAATGCGCACAATGGTCCTGCTGATACTCAGAATTTGTTCTATGGAAGAAGCTATTTTGCAAGAGTTAATTATAATTTTTAAAAGCTGAGAAAATGAAAAAATTATTGTTCATACTAATATCAATTATTACACTTCAATCTTGCCTTAAAGATAATGAAGATCCAATTGCCGTTTCTCCAATAGAGGGAGCTATTGCTAATCCAAGCGTTGCGGGACCTACTCAGCCAAATCAAGTATGGGTAGATTTAAGTGATGTTGATGCTCAAGGTAATCCCAAACAGACGCTTAATGTGCGTACAGATTGGGATTTGGCTTTCTATTCTGGTGATCAATTTAAGGTCGTTCTCAATTCTTCAATAATGATGGCGGCTGGAAAAATTCCTAACGTTACAGATATTAATCTTGTAAAAGAATCAGAAGTTGCAGAGCTTAAAACTAAAGTTCAGGTTGCTAATTTTGATCCAACCAATGTTTCTTATGTTGATGATGTAAAAGGTAATTTTCCTACTGATTATACTGCTATTTCAGAAATTGCAATTAATGATGCAGATAATGCAGTATATCTTGTTAATTTAGGAAAAGATATTTACACTGGAACTGTACCTGTAGGTTCAATAACTACTGGAGGTAATGAAAGAGGCTGGATGAAAATCCAAATAACTAGAGCAGGATCCGAAGCGTATAAAATCAAATATGCCAATTTGGGCGATACAACTTATAAAGAATATACTATTGCTAAAAATACGGATTATAATTATACTTTTTTTAGTCTGAAGAATAATAAAGAACTTCTTATTCAGCCTCAAAAAGAAAAATGGGATCTTTGTTTTACGGTCTTTACTAATGTGATAGAAGGAGCGGGAACTTACATTTATGGAGATTTTGTATTGGACAATATAATGGGAGGAGCGGCTTCTTATCAGGTAACAATTCCTTCAAATGTTAATGCCACAGAGTATTATAACAATTTCAAAGCTTCTGATATTGATATGTCAAAATTTAATTATACAGATCAAAGAACAATCGGTGCAAACTGGAGAAATCCTGTTGGAACAAACGGATTAGAAACTTATGGAGACCGATTTTACGTATTGAAGGATCCTGAAGGTTTTTATTTCAAAATTAAGTTTCTGAGAATGACAAATGACGATGGCGTTCGTGGCTATCCACAATTCGAATACAAACCACTTTAATCAAACCAAAATAAACATATGAAAAATATCAAAATAGCTGTTCTCTCAGCGCTTCTTTTGGCAGGGTTTTCTTGTAAAAAAGAAGATTCTAAAGTTGCAAAACCGAAAGAATCTAAAACTGAAGTACCGGTTTCTAATCAAAAAATAGTAAGTATCAGTGGAGGTGTTACGGAGATTGTAGCTGCGCTTGGTCACGAGAAAGAAATCGTTGGGATTGATGTTACAAGTACGTATCCGGAAAGTTTGAAAACTACAGCTGAGGAATTAGGACACGTTCGTTCTATGACTATTGAACCGATTATGAAACTTAATCCAACTTTGATTTTAGCTTCTGATAAAGACATCAATCCGGATTTATTAGAAAAAATCAAAGCTTCTAAAATCAAAACGGAATTATTCAATCAAGAGTTTTCTATTGATGGAACTAAAAAGTTAATTGACCAAGTTGCAAAAGCTTTAGGAAATACAAATCAGCAAGCATTATTAGAGAAAATTGATGTAGACGTAAAACAAATCCAGCCAATCGCTAAAAAACCAAAAGTCCTTTTTATCTACGCTAGAGGAAATATGATGATGGTTGGCGGAAAAAATACACCAATGGCAAGTATTATAGAAATTGCAGGAGGGCAAAATGCAGCAAATGATTTCGAGGATTTCAAACCTTTAACACCAGAAGCGGTTGTGCAGTCAAATCCTGATGTACTGTTGTTCTTCTCAAGTGGTTTACAAAGTTCAGGTGGAATAGAAAGTGCACTTAAAATGCCAGGCGTTCCTCAAACCAATGCAGGTAAAAACAAAAAAGTAATCGCATTGGACGGCGGATTATTATCATCTTTCGGACCAAGAGTTGGAGAAGCTGCTTTAAGTTTAAACAGATTGTTAATCGAGTCTTCAAAATAAAACTTTGAACCTAAAAGTTCAACATTAATAGTTGTAGGTCTAACCTATGGAAAGAAATAATTAAGCGTTTTGAAATCAAAAAGTCTTACATTTTACGCCATCATCGGTATTATTTTATTAATAATGATGATGATTTTAGCTTTAAATATCGGGGTCTATGACTTCGGAGGTTCTTCTTCATATGAAGTATTGTGGAAGTTTTTTACCGATGATTCTTCATTATCATTAAGTGAAAAATATGTGATTTGGGATGTTCGAACTTCACGGATTGTAATGGCAGTTTTAATTGGAAGTATGTTAGCGGTTTCTGGAACAACCTTACAAGGAATGTTTAAAAATCCTTTAGCAACGGGAGAATCGATTGGTCTAACATCGGGAGCAACTTTACTAGCGGCGATTACAATCGTTCTCGGACATACTTTTGAATCTTATCTTCCTGAAATCATAAGAAATTCATTAGTTGGCGTTTCGGCGTTTGTAGGTGCATTCTTAGCAATGGTTATTGTTTACAGAATTTCCACAAGCGCAGGAAAAACAAATGTTGTAATGATGCTGCTTTCAGGAGTTGCCATTACATCTATTGGTTTTTCATTTGTAGGGTTTTTGATTTATATATCTAAGGACGAACAGCTTAGAGATTTAACATTCTGGAATCTAGGAAGTTTAGCAGGCGCAACTTGGACAAGGAACATTATTTTATCAATTGTTCTATTGTTTTCATACATCATTATTTTACCGAAAGGAAAAGCGTTAAATGCAATGTTATTAGGCGAAAAAGATGCACAGCATTTGGGAATCAATGTTGAGACTTTGAAAAAACAAATCGTATTGATAACTTCATTAATGATAGGGACTTGCGTTGCATTTTCGGGTACAATCGGTTTTGTCGGACTTATTGTTCCTTACATTTTGAGATTATTATTCCGTTCAGATTATCATTTCATTTTGCCTTTATCAGCAATTTGCGGAAGTATTTTGTTATTGCTTGCAGACACAATCAGTCGAACAATCGTTGCACCGTCAGAATTACCAATCGGAATTTTAACATCATTGATTGGAGGTCCAATTTTCATTGCAATTCTTATCAAATATAAAAATACTTTGAGATGATAAAAGGACACCAAATCAATTATCAAAGTCAAAACGTCAGTATCTTAAAAGGTGTTGATATCAATGTCGGTTACGGAGAATTTCTGGCGATTGTTGGTCCAAATGGAGCAGGGAAGTCAAGTCTGTTAAACGTTCTAGCCAACGAAATCAGAACCGATAAAAAACAGGAGATATTCTTCAAAGACAAAATAATTTACGCCTGGAAACTCGAAGAATTATCAAAACATAAAGCCAAATTTTCCCAGCACAACGCTCAGGATATCCCGCTTTTGGTGAAAGATGTTGTGATGATGGGGCGTTATCCTTACTTCGGTTCTCAGCCGACTTTGGATGATATAAAATCCACGGAAATTGCTATGGTGGAAACAGAGATTATTCATTTTCGAGACAGAGATTACAACTCGCTTTCCGGTGGTGAAAAGCAGAGAGTTCATTTGGCGAGAGTTCTTGCTCAGTTGGACAACGAGATTGCGCACAGGCTTTTGTTTTTGGACGAACCACTCAATAATCTGGACATCAAACACCAACACAATACATTAGAATTAATTAAAAAATTTACTCAAAATAATAACACCGCAGTCGTTGTTTTACACGATTTGAATTTAGCTGCCAGTTTCGCAGACAAAATTCTGTTGATGGAAAAAGGAGAAGTTTTAGCTTACGGTGCTCCGGAAGAGATTTTTACGGAGGAAAAAATCAGCCGAGCTTACAACTTTCCGTGTACCATTTGCAAACATCCGGTCAACGACAGCACAATGATTTTATTTGGTTAAAAGAATTATTTGGGCAGCTTAATCCGCCTTCCGCTCCCAATCTTTTCACTTCGCTACGCTGCGTAAAAAGGATTTCCGCTCAAGTCGGGCTGCGAGTGATTCAACGGTTAATCTGTAAAATCAGCGAGAAAAATAAATCTTAGCTTCAAAAAACTAAAAAATGACAGAACAAGAACTCAAAATATTAGCACAGCAATTATCCAATCCGGAAGGAAAAACCGGAAAAGAAGTCGCGAAAATGATGAACGAAACCAATATTTCGATGACCAAAGAAAGCATTAAAGCTTTACATTTGGCGGACAACGAAAGCGTTTTAGAACTTGGTCACGGCAATGCGGGACACTTGTCTTATCTTTTGGATTTTGCAGAAAATATCAAATACACAGGCTTAGAAATTTCTGGAACAATGAAATCCGAAGCTGAAAGTATCAATTCAAAATATCTTTCTCAAGCCAATTTTCAATTATACGACGGAAACAAAATTCCTTTTGAAAGTGAAAGCTTTGATAAAGTAATGACTGTCAATACAATTTATTTCTGGGAAAATCCCGTGGAATTCTTTAATGAAATTTACAGAGTTTTAAAGAAAGACGGAAGTTTTGTCCTCACATTTGCAAAGAAAGATTTTATGAAAAACCTTCCTTTTACAGCAGATTTCAAGCTTTACAATTACGAAGATGTGGAAGAATTAGTCGCACAAACCAATTTCAAAAGGATGATTCGCTCCGATAAAGAAGAATGGATAACCAGCAAAACCGGAACATTCGTAAAAAGAGAGTACAAAGTCCTAACAATCAAAAAGTAAAAAAAATAGTAGCTTATATTTTCAACTTTTCTAAGCGATAGCGCCTTTGTGAACCTTAAAACAATTAATAATAAAAAATCTTTGTGAGCTTTGTGTTAAATAAAGCAAGCACTTAAAATAAACAATCAAAAAACAAATCAATATGAGTACATTAATAAATGATTTAAAGTCAAAATGGGAAGTTCTGAAAGCAGAAAATCCACATCTTAGAATAAGAAACGCCGCAGAACAGTTAGGTGTTAGCGAAGCAGAGCTTTTAGCAACAAACATCGGAAATGGCGTTACAGTTCTTAAGCCAGAATTCTCATCGCTTTTGCAGGAAGTTGTAAAGCTTGACAAAGTAATGGCTTTGACAAGAAACGACGAATGTGTTCACGAAAGAAAAGGTGTTTATCTGAATCCTGATTTCAGCAATCCTCACGGACAGGTTTTCGTAGGAGAGGACATCGATTTGAGAATCTTTATCAACTCTTGGAAATTTGGTTTTTCTGTTGTTGAAGGCGATAGAAAAAGTTTCCAATTCTTCGGAAAAGACGGATTGGCACTTCATAAAATCTATTTGACAAACAAAAGCAACGAAGCAGAATTTGATGCTTTAACAGAAAAATATAAAGCTGACGAACAATCTTCCGAAATTGTAACAGAACCAATTGCTTCAAAACCTGCAGAAAAAGCAGATTCTGAAATCGATGTAGTAGGTTTTCAACAAGCTTGGAAAGATTTACAGGACACACACGATTTCTTTATGATGACTAAGAAATTCGGGGTTAGCAGAACGCAAGCGTTGAGATTGGCTCCGGAAGGTTTCGCTCAAAAAATCGATAATTCTAAAGTCGTTAATGTTTTGGAAGATGCTTCTGAAAAACACATTCCAATTATGGTTTTTGTTGGAAACAGAGGAATTATTCAGATTCATACCGGCGAAGTTAAGAAGACGCTTTGGCATCAACAATGGTTCAATGTAATGGATCCGGATTTTAACCTACACCTTGATACAACCAAAATTGGTGAAACTTGGATTACGAAAAAACCAACTGAAGACGGCGAAGTAACTTCGGTAGAAGTATTCAACAAAGACGGTGAATTTATCGTTCAATTCTTTGGAAAAAGAAAGCCGGGAAATCCAGAACTCCAGGAATGGAAAGACTTGGTTGCCGGCTTATAAATAAGAAATAATTATTAATCTGAAGTCGTTTTATAGCTTTAATTTACTTTAGAACGACTTCTTTATTTTATTGCTAATGAAAAAGTTATTATTGTTTATCGCTATAATAAGTTTAAGTAATATAAATGCACAAAATTTTGATGCATTTAAATTCTATAACAAGAAATCAAAAGAGGTTTCTTCCAAAAATTTAATTAAAGAATTGGCGGATTATGATGTTGTTTTTATTGGCGAACATCACGATAATTCTATTAACCATTGGTTGGAAAAAAGAATTACAGAAGCTCTTTTCGAAAAGAAAAACGGGCTGATTATTTTAGGAGCAGAAATGTTCGAAAGAGATAATCAACAAGCTTTGAATTCTTATTTAGCAGGAAAAATTGAAGCCAAAAATCTGAAAGATTCTTTAAGACTTTGGAAAAATTACGAAACCGATTACAGACCTTTGGTTGATTTTGCGAAAGACAAAAAACTCAGTTTCATTGCAACGAATGTTCCTAGAAAATACGCTTCCCAAACTTCCAAAAACGGAATTAGCAGTTTGAATGAACTACCAGAAGCAGAAAAGAAATTCATTGCGAAATTGCCGATAGAAGTGACCTTTGAAACGCCTGGCTACAAAGAAATGAAATCTCTGATGGGAGACCACGTTGACGAAATGAAATTAATGAATTTTGTCTCAGCTCAAGCCATAAAAGATGCAACAATGGCTGAATCGATTTTCCAAAATCTACAGTCCGGAAAGATTTTCATCCATTACAATGGCGATTATCACAGCAAGCAATACGGCGGAATCTATTGGTACTTAAAAAAGAAAAATCCAAATCTTAAAATCGCAGTTATTTCAGTTTTTGAATCTGAAAAACCGGATTTGTCTTTACCTGAGAAAGATTTTATTCCGACAGAATTTAACCTTGTGATTCCGAGTGATATGACGAAGACTTATTAGAATTGGTCTAATATTTTTTTAGGCAGAACTTTTAATAATTGAGACTTATAATCTTTTTCAACTATTACAAATTTCCATTCGTTTCCATTACTAGAAACTGCGCAAGCTTTCATTTTAGCATTAATTATATAATCATCTTGTTTTGAAGAATAAGTTACATTTTCTTTTCCAAACTTTTTGTAAAGACCATCACTAATTTGTGCTTTTATTTGTTGATTATTCGGAAAAGAAGTCCAATCAATTTTTAGATTCATTTGGAATCCATAATTTGTAAATGAGAAAAATTCATTATTAATTTTTTCTGGTTTTTCAACATCAAGAACTTTAAAATCTAAAATTGTTGTTTTAATAGCTGGATTGTTATAAGTGAAATTCAAAATTTTTTTCATTTGCTCTTTTGAAACAACATTAAAATATTTTGGATAGATATGTTCAACGGCTTTGTCCATATCTTTTGACTTCATATTTTGTACAAAAGAAGTTAAGTCTTTTTTTATAGTATTCTCATAATTATTTTGGCTGAATAAAAATGTATAAAAGACTGAAAGTAATAAGATTAATAGTTTTTTTCTCATCATTAAAAAATATCCTCAAAGATAATATTCTTAATTAAAGAATTGAAAAATATTTCTCCTTGTCTCTCTTCCCAAATTACTTTTTCCCATATTTGTAAAATAAATCATCACAAAATGCAGGCTTTACTTTTAGAAGACGATGCAATCTTGTCTTCAGAAATTGCACTTTTCCTAGAATCCAAATCCATCAAAACCGATAAAGCGGAAGACGGAGAAAAGTTTCTTGATATATTTTCAACCAAACCTTATGATATTTTTCTTTTGGATATCAATGTTCCGAAAATCAATGGATTAGACATCTGTAAAACCATTCGAGAAACCAATTCCGAAACGCCGATTATCATTATTTCTGCTTATGACGGAATCGAGGAAAAGAAAGAAGCTTTCTTGAGAGCAGCGGATGATTATCTGGTGAAACCATTTTTGTTGGAAGAATTGTTGCTTAGAATCAATTCTCAAATGAGAAGACTCTCGCCAAAAACAGAAGAGAAAGAAAAAATCGTTGTTGATGACTTAATTATTTATCCGGAAGACAGCAAAGTTTTCCGTTCAGGAGAAGAAATTAGTCTGACTGTAAAAGAATTTCAGTTATTGGTTTTATTAGCCAGAGCCAACGGAAGAACACTTTCTAAACAGTATATTTCTGACGAAGTCTGGAAAAACCAATTCCAATCTACAAACAATGCCATCGAAGTTTATATTAACTTCTTAAGAAAAAAAATTGATAAAAACTTCAAAACTAAACTCATCCACACAAGACCAGGTTTCGGATATTACCTAAGTCCACTTTAAAATTAATCATTCATCATTTATAATTAATCATTCTAAAAATGTCTTTGAAACGCAAAATCGCATTCAGTTTAAGCATCGCACTTTCCTTGATTTTTGGGATTATGATGTTTGTGGTTTACGTCTCTTTCAATGATTTTCGTAGAGATGAGTTTAAAGAAAGATTTCAGAAACGTTTGGTTTTCACGGTTAATTTTATTGAAAAGTCAGGCGATTTTGAAAAAGAAGCACCTATTTTCTTTGATGAAAACTCTGATAATGTTCTTTTGAATGAGAATATTATGATTTTTGGAGCTGAAAAGAATTTGGTTTACAGTACTTTAAAAGATAAAAAAATAACTTGGGATGAAGGTTTGTTAAAACGATTGGATGTAGAAAAGACGATTTATAACGAACGTTCTGTTCCAGAAATCTATGCGGTTTTACGAAACATCAAAGGCGAAAACTATTACATTCTAACTAGCGCTCAGGATGTTACAGGTCAGTCAAAACTTGATTTTCTAAAGTACACATTGATTTTTTCCTATTTTATAAGCATATTACTCATTTGGTTTTTTAGTTATTATTTAGTTTCAAAGTTCCTTGAACCTTTAGAATTTTTAAAACAAGAAATCTCCGATATCAGCGTTCACAAGCTCACTTCACAAGTTGTTGTGAAAAATACCGAAGACGAAATAGGTGTTTTAGCAAAATCGTTTAATCTGATGACGAGCCGTTTGGATGACGTTTTCCAATCGCAGAAAGATTTCAATTCCAGTGCAGCTCACGAGATGAGAACACCGCTCACAAGAATGGCTTTTCAGTTGGAAAATCTGATTCAGTTAGAAAATCATTCTGATAAAACTAAATCTACGTTACAACAAATGCTGCAGGATGTTTATCAATTATCTGACCTTACAAAATCATTGCTCTTGCTTTCCAAATTCGATAAAGAAGGCATTGCAACAGTTTACGAAGAAGTGAGAATTGACGAAGTGGTTTTCGATGCTTTTGAATCGGTTCATCGTAACTTTCCAGAATTCAAAATGGATTTTCAGATTGATGAAGAAAGTATTGATGATTCGGTTTTAACGGTAAAAGGCGTGAAGTCTTTGCTGGAGATTACCTTCATTAATTTGTTTAAAAACGCTGCATTGTATTCGGATAATCAAGAAGTTGATATTTCTATCAAAGAAACTGATTTTAGAATTATTGTTAAGGTTTATTCCGTGGGTTCTACCATTCCTATTGAAGAACGAGAAAGACTTTTCGAAGCATTCAAAAGAGGAAGTAATTCTCATAACAAAACAGGTTCTGGTCTAGGTTTACGTATTGTAAAACGTATCTTGGAATATCACAAATCCGAAATCACTTATTCATCACTTTCTGATAGAGAGAATCTTTTTACTGTGATTTTCAATAAGTAATTTTTTTTTTAGGGCAGCTTAATCCGCCTGTAGTTTATCCTGAGCTTGTCGAAGGGCTCCCAATATTTTTTGCTCGAAGATTTCAGAATAAGTAGAACTTTAAGGTTTGCAAAAAAGGATTTCCGCTCAAGTCGGGCTGCAGATTCGCATAGATTCAACATTCTAAGCTTAAACACAACCTTTGTCATTCCGTAGGAATCTTAACAGTTTAGATTCTTTCAGAATGACAAAGTGTGTACAAAATCTATCAAATATCCGTCTATTATCTCTCATCTCAACCAACAATTAAGCTTTTTTTAAGTCCTATTTAAGTCCGTTTTAATCTCATAAAGCCACTTTTGCAAAACCAAAACGAGATAAGAATGAACAAAATTACAACGCTGGTGTTATCCGTTTCGGCATTTGTTGGTCTTTCTGCGCAACAACAGATGTCTCTTCAGGATTGCGAATTAGCATTTCAAAAAAACAACCTCCAGCTCCTCGCCGCACAATACAATATCAATATGGCGGATGCCGATATTATTCAGGCAAAAATCTGGGAACTTCCTCAGATAGAAGGCTATGTGAATGCCGTGAATCCTCAAGACAAAAAGGTTTTCGATGTTAGCAAAGCCAAAGGAGTTGAAATCACGCAATTGATTTACTTAGGCGGAAAAAAGAAAAACGAAATCCAATTTGCAAAGTCAAGTAAAGAGCTTTCGCAACTGCAGTTTAATCAATTATTGGTTGACCTTCGTTCGCAATTGAGAAGTACATATTATAACTTGATTTATGAGCAAAAAAAGCAAATCAGTGTTGATGCGCAGTTGAAATATATGAACGAACTTTTGGCTGCTTACAAAGTTCAGACAGATAAAGGGAATATTTCGCTTAAGGATTTTGTAAGACTTCAAAGTATTGTAATTCAATTGAATAATGATAGAATTGAAATCAATAATAATATTCTTGGATTCCAACAAACGATGAAAGTTCTGACTGGAAATCAGGCAAAAACCATTGCCAATTTCTCAAAACCAGAAGAAAACGAAATCCTGATTTCTCAACCATTCGGAGATTTGGAAATCCTTCAGGAAAAAGCGTTGCAAAACAATGCAGATTATCTCTATAATTTGAAATTGATTGATAACAGCAAGCTTTACGCACAATGGCAAAAATCGCTCAACACACCAGATCTTAATCTCGGTGCCGAGTATGACCAAGCTTCTGGAACTTTTAATAATGAAATTAATCTGAAAATCGGCATTCCAATTCCGCTTTGGAAAGTTAATAAAGGTAATGTTGAAAAAGCAAAATATGCGATTCAGCAAAACGAAAAAAACTTAGAATATCAAAAACTGAATCTCCAAACTCAAGTAGAATCGGCTTATCAGACTTGGAAAAATCAATACGACCAATATTACGAATTGAAGCCAATCGATTTGGAAGACCTGCAATCTGTTTATGACGGAATCCTCAAAAACTTCCGAAATGGTAATGTAAGCTTGATAGAGTTCACCGATTTTATGGAGAGTTACAGACAGACTGTTTTACAGATTTATGAGATGAAAAAGCAGATTATGATTTCTGCAGAAGACCTGAACCAATTAGTACAAACCAAAATCTTTTATTAATGCGAAAAATTATTACACCCATTATCATTTCAGCAGTTTTGCTGTCTTGTTCCAAACAGGAAGAAGTAAAACCAGAGGAAACAAAAGGTTTTGAACTCAGCCAAACGATGTTAAAATCCACAACATTTGCGAAAGTTGAGAAGAAATATATCGAAGACGAATTCAATTTTTACGGTAAAATCTCTGCTGATAAAAATAAATATATTGACATTTTCCCTTTGGTTGGCGGAAACGTTCTCAGCGTGAATGTAGAATTGGGAGATTATGTCACCAAAGGTCAGGTTTTAGCAACGATTAGAAGTACAGAGTTGGCAGAAGTTCAGAAAGATGTCAGCGATTCCAAAACCGATTTGGTAGTTGCAGAGAATAATCTTCGTGTTGCAAAAGAACTTTACGCAGGAAAATTGAACACAGAAAAAGACGTTCTAGAAGCCGAAAGCGAAGTTAAAAGAGCCAAAGATGCAGCCAGACGATCTAATGATGTAAGCACAGTTTACAATGTGAAAAAAGGTAATATCTACAGCGTTATTTCACCGATTAACGGTTACATCGTTCACAAGGACATCAACAAAGATATGGAGTTGAGAAGCGACAGAAGCGAGAATATTTTTGATGTGGCTAATACCAAAAATGTTTGGGCAATAATGAACGTTAATGAAGCAGATATCGATAAAATCACGTTGGGAATGAAAGCTCAGGTTTCTACATTGTCTTATCCTGACAAGGTTTTTTATGGACAAATCGATAAGATTTTCAAAATTATAGACCCAGACACCAATGCGATGCAGGCTAGAGTAGTGTTGGATAATTCGCAGGGATTGTTGATTCCCGACAGCAAAGCGACGATAAAAGTTTCCAAATCCGAGAACACAACAGCCTTAGCAATTCCTTCCAAAGCCGTGATTTTTGACGACAACAGATATTTTGCTGTGGTTTACAAATCGCAGACCGATATCAAGGTCAAAGAACTTAAGATTTTGAAACAAAACTCGGAGACAACTTACGTTTCAGAGGGACTTTCCGAAGGAGAAAGTATCGTAACCAACAATCAATTATTGATTTATCGCTCTTTGAATAACTAATGAGATGAAAGATGATAGAGAAAAGATAAAAGACCTACAATTTTTTTGTTTTTATCTCTAAAGATATCTTCATAATTAATTTTAAAATTCATCGAAAGAATCCGAAGGATTCAATTTGAGTAGCCGTAGGTGAAACCTATGGATAGAATCAACATTTCATACGAATCCGAAAGGATTCAATTTGGATAGTCGTAGGTAAAACTATGGAACAAAATTCAACATACAAATAGAACCCGAAGGGTTCAATATCAATAACCGTAGATACAATCTATGGCAAAAACAAAAACGTATGAACAAATTCATCAAAAACATCATAGCATTCTCACTCAAGAACAAAGCTTTCACATTCATTTGGGTAGCGATTTTGGCGGTCTCGGGATTTATCAGTTTCAAAAATATGCCTATTGAAGCATTTCCTGATGTGACCAATACCCAAATTGTCATCATTACCCAATGGAACGGACGAAGTGCAGAAGAAGTAGAACGTTTCGTTACCACACCAATAGAGCTGGCAATGAGTCCTGTTCAGAAAAAGACCAGTGTCCGAAGTACCACAATGTTTGGACTTTCCATTGTCAAGATTTTATTCGAAGATGGAGTGGATGACATTTTCGCTCGAAATATGGTTAATAACCAATTACGAACAGTTAGTCTACCTGAGGAAATCGACCCAGAAGTTCAACCGCCTTACGGACCAACGGGAGAGATTTTTCGATATACGCTCGCAAGCAAAGACAGAGATTCCAGAGACCTTTTAACATTACAGACTTGGGTGGTTGACAGAGCACTTCGAAGTGTTCCAGGTGTTGCTGATATCAACGTTTTCGGAGGTCAGGATAAAGTTTTCGAATTAAGTATTGACCCAAGAAAATTAGACAAATATAATCTCACACCTTCCGAAGTTCTGGATGCTGTAACCAACAGCAACCTGAATGTCGGTGGAGATGTAATCGAGAAAAGTGGACAAGCTTATGTTGTTCGTGGAATTGGTTTGGTAAAATCGATTTCAGATATAGAAAATATTACTGTTCACAGCGACGGTGGAAACCCGATTTTGGTAAAATATGTAGCTGACGTTCACGAAGGTTCTTTGCCAAGAGTTGGTCAGGCTTCATTAGATAACGAAAAAGATACGGTTGAAGGAATTGTAGTAATGCGAAAAGGTGAAAATGCGCAGGAAGTTCTTCTAGCTGTAAAAGCTAAAATCGATGAGCTGAATAAAAAGATTCTTCCGAAAGATGTGAAGATGAAAACCTTCTACGATCGCCAAAATCTAATGGATTTCACCACCAAAACGGTAATGCATAACCTTTTGGAAGGGATCATTTTGGTAACCGTGATTGTCTTAATTTTTATGGCAGATTGGCGAACTACTTTGATTGTTTCTATTATCATTCCATTATCCTTATTATTTGCGTTTTTCTGTCTGAGGATGGCAGGAATGAGTGCTAACTTATTATCATTAGGAGCCGTCGATTTTGGGATTATCATAGATGGAGCCGTCGTAATGGTCGAAGGATTATTCGTAATGCTCGACCACAAAGCTCATAAATACGGAATGGAACGTTTCAACAAAATGGCGAAAGCAGGTTGGATAAAACAAACCGGAACAGGATTAGGAAAAGCAATTTTCTTCTCAAAACTGATTATTATTACCTCACTTTTACCCATCTTTTCTTTCCAGAAAGTGGAAGGTAAAATGTTCTCTCCATTAGCATTTACATTAGGATTTGCTTTGTTAGGGGCATTGATATTTACACTGACTTTAGTTCCTGTAATGTCGCATTTACTATTAAAGAAAAATGTAAGAGAAAAGAACAACCCATTTGTGAATTTCTGGGACAGAAGTGTAATGAAAGGCTTCAAATTCACTTTTAGAAATAAGAAAATAAGTCTTTTAGTTTCAACTGTAATTCTAGCCATTACATTATTCTCAGCTAAATTCCTTGGAACAGAATTCTTACCTCAATTGAATGAAGGTTCGCTCTGGATAACTGCAGAAATGCCGATGAGTTCATCGCTTAAAGAATCTCTGAAAACGGCTGATGTTCTCAAAAAAGATATTATGAGTTTTTCAGAAGTGACAGGTGTTTTAGCGCAGACGGGTAGAAGTAATGATGGAACTGACCCGAATGGATTTGGATTCGTGCAGTTTGCCGTAAGTCTGAAACCAAGAGAAGAATGGAAACGAAAAATCACTTATGATGAATTGGTAGAAGAGATTGATAAAAAACTGAAGAATTATCAGGGAATTACCTTCAACTATTCCCAACCGATTTCCGATAACGTTGCCGAAGCTGTTGCAGGTTTCAAAGCAGAAAACGGAATCAAAATCTACGGAGATAACCTTCATACATTGGACAGATTAGCTGAAGAAGTTTTGGTAGCAATCAAAGATGTGGAAGGTGTAAAAGAACCTGGAATTATCAAAAATATTGGTCAGCCCGAAATAAGTGTAGTTCTTGACCGAAATAAAATGGCAGCTTACGGTGTTTTACCAGCCGATGCACAAGCCGTTTTGGAAATGGCTTTCGGTGGGAAAACAGCGTCTGAGATGTTTGATGGCGAAAGAAAATTCCCAATCAGACTGCGTTATGCGGAAGATTATAGAAAGAGTGAAGAAGATATCGCTTCTTTGATGGTTCCGACTCAAGACGGTGCGAAGATTCCGTTGAAGGAAATCAGTACGATTGAAAAAGAAAATGGTGCTGCGTTCATTTACAGAGATGATATTAAACGTTACATCGGAGTTAAGTTTTCTATCCGTGACCGTGACCTTGGAGGAACGATTGCCGATGCTCAAAAGAAAGTGGAAAAAATCAAATTACCAGAAGGCTACAGAATCGGATGGACAGGGCAATTTGAAAACCAGCAAAGAGCTACGAAACGATTGGCTCAAGTTGTTCCAATCAGTATTCTGGGGATTTTCTTCCTGTTGTTCATTTTGTTTGGAAATATGAAAGATTCTCTTTTAGTTTTGGCAAACGTTCCATTTGCATTGATTGGAGCTATCATCGCGCTTCATTTGACGCATATGAACTTTGGGATTTCTGCCGGAGTTGGAATGATTGCCTTGATTGGGATTTGTATTCAGAATGGGGTGATTTTGATTTCGGAGTTTCATCAGAATGTCAAGAATGGTTTGTCATTAGATTCATCCATAATGGAAGGTGTGAAAGTGAGAACCAGACCTGTTGTGATGACTGCTTTGATGGCTTCGATTGGATTGCTTCCTGCGGCGCTTTCTACAGGAATTGGTTCGGAATCTCAGAAACCTTTGGCAATAGTCATCATTGGTGGATTAATTACTGCAACCGTTTTGACGCTTTTGATTTTCCCTATTATTTTCTGGATTTTCAATAGAAGAAAGAATGAAGTTATAAATTAAGAGTTAAGAATCTCAATATTAATTTGAGTTATAGTTGTTACATTTTTCTCTTTATTATTGGCGTTCCTCTAAGATTTTCTTTGAGGAACGTTTTATTTGTAATTATAGATTATAGAAAACGCCCTTATCTTTCACCTAAAACGTCGAAACATTCTACCCAAAAAGTCTCGACGTTTTTGATGTCCTCTACATATTTTCTATTCATCGGACTTTACAAAGATCATTTTTTGAACTTTGGATTAATTTAGATTTGGTTGAAAGTTGATTCGGATTGGTCAATTTCTATTAAGCGAAGCGCACCCCGACTTGAGCGGACTCTTCGAGAGCCTCAGAGTGACAAATTGGGAGCCCTTCCACAAGCTCACGATGAACTACGGAAATCATAAAAACATTATTCAAATTCTTATCTTTGATTTAAAATTAAAATTATGCGGAATTTTGCTTTAATATTATTACTATTCATAAGTTTTAACGGGTTTTCTCAGAAGTTTTCTAAAGAAGAAAAAGAATTAATCTTAGCTGGCGATGTAAAAACTGCTTTGCCTATTTATCAAACGGATAATGATGACCAACACAAGGTTCTGCTGGCTCAGTCCGAGGAGATTTCGCCCAAAGATAAAACTTTGCCGATTTTGATTGAAAGAATGAGGTTGGCTTTGGCTGAAACAGGCGGTGGTGTTGGAATTGCTGCGCCTCAGGTTGGGATTAATAGGAGAGTGGTTCTTGTTCAGCGCTTTGATAAAACGGGTCTTCCTGTGGAATATTTTATCAATCCAACAATCGTTTGGCGTTCGGAACTATTAAATAAAGGACCAGAAGGCGATCTTTCTATTGAGAATTTTCGCGATGCTTTCTACAGAAGCCACGTTATCCGATTGGAATATTATGACCTTGAAAACAAGAAGCACGACGAAATGGTAGAAGGCTTCACTGCGGTGATTTTCCAGCACGAGATAGACCATCTGTCGGGGATTTTGATTCCGGATAAATTGGAGAATGAAAAAGACTGGCAGTACAAAGAATTGAAATTTTATCAGAAATCTAAGAATTAGGTCTGCTTTTTGAATAGAAAGTTTTAATCAAATAAATCTTTAAACTATGAACTTTATTATCCGTTTGCTGATCACAGCCATTTCAGCTTTTTTACTTAGCAAATTCCTTACGGGAGTACATTTTGAATCATTTGGTTCTACCATTATTTTCGCTATTGTTCTGGGAATACTGAACATCTTTGTGAAGCCAATTCTATCAATCCTGTCTTTACCTATTACCATTCTTACATTAGGATTATTTGCGTTCGTTATCAATGCATTGATTATTCTTTTGACAGATTATTTTATGAGTAGTATGCAAGTCGATGGTTTCCTTTGGGCATTGCTTTTCAGTATTTTGCTATCACTTGTGACATCGGTTTTTACAACGATTTTTGAAAAAGATTAAGAAAAAAATTGTTGACAAAAAATGTAAAAAGAGCTGTCTTATGATTAAGATAGCTCTTTTTGTTTTTATCTGTAGGATTAAAATTATTGGGATTTTGGTACTTTAATTGATTCTTGTAATTTACAATCAAGGTTTGTATATATGAGTGAATTTTATGAGTTCTACAATAATCTAGAAATTGATAATGGACTTCTGGTTATGTTGATGATTATGAGTGTTTTTGTTGCTATCTTTCACACCATTATTACCATTGGACTATACGAAATCAACCTAAAACCAAAAGGGCTTTTCTTTGTCCTGAATCCTTTATTAATTTGGCAAAGTTTACTGTCTGACAATAGATTGGGAGCTTTGGTTGCTATTATTCTCTTTCTTTCTGTTTTTGTTCTGGGAATTATTGGGATGATTGTTTCGGCCGTCAGAAGTGGTTATCAAAGTTCAAAAGATGAAGATGCACGCCGAAGAAAAATGGGAAAAGAAACACTTCCAGTTTGGAAAAAGATTCTTTATACACTTTCAGGATTATTGTTATTTGGATTTGTATTCACTTTAGGAATTCCTTATTTCATCATTTTTGTATTCATCATTCTACCGTTTTTGACGTCATTAAAACCGAATAACAAAAAACGATTTTACAAATTCCAAAGGATACTTCCAATTTCCAATATCTGTTCTGTTGCGATGGGATTGGCAGAGATTTCTGGAAAGGTAATGACAATTGAACCAATGATTTCCCGGATTGGGAGTAAGCAATGCATAGAATTTCTCCACATAATTGAAAATATAACCACAGATGACGACGGCAAAGATTCTTACACTATGAATATTCTGAGACAATCTGCAAACAATTTTATGTTCAGGATAAATCTGGACAAATCAAAGTTGTTACAGACGAAATTGAATTCATAGATTTTGAGATTGATGAGCAATACCAATCTTTTATGAAACGATATACGGAATATCTTTTGAAAGATAAAATGGCAGTTCTTCTGATTGGAAAAGCAGGTTTGGGGGGAATAATGAAGCTGTTTTTCAGAAAGTAGAGATCAAAGATGTCTTCGGGATTTCGCCTGTTGCAAGTGTTGAAAACTATAATACTTTGCGTCCGATTTTACAATCTGCAGGCTATTTTGCTTACTTCTGGGTAATCTTGATTGCGCTTATTTTTCTGACACTTATTTCACTTAAAAATAATATGATTTTTAGAAAAATCAATGTTGATTTACCTTTTCAAAACTCAAAACCTGTAGAATCTGTATCGGATTTTTATGATAATATCTACGATAGTTACGAAAAATCAAATGATGTTGAGAATGATTACCAGAAAGAGGCCGATAGTTCAGAAGTAACACAAGCACCGAAATAATAATTAAAAAAAATAAAATTATGATACAAATTTTTGCTTATGTCATTTTAGTATTGGTCATTATTGGTCTTTTAAATGTTATCATTTCGACTTATAACAGACTTGTAATGCTAAGGAATAATGTAGATAAATTGTTTGTGAATATTGATGTGCTTTTGAAACAACGAGCAGATGAAATCCCCAATCTCATAAAGGTAGTCAAAGAATCTATGAGGTTTGAAGAATCTATGTTGACAAAATTGACAGAACTGAGAACGCAATTCCTCAATTCTAACTCGGCAGACGAAAAAGTAGAAATTTCTAGTCAAATGCAAAATGAACTGAAATCCATTTTCGTTGTCGCCGAGAATTATCCTGATATCAAAACCAATCAGAATTTTCAATTGCTTCAAAACCGTTTTTCTAGGATAGAAGACGCTATTGCAGACAGAAGAGAATATTATAATGAGACTGTAACAATGTACAATATCGGCATTCAGGAGTTCCCAAATTTTATCTTAGCAAAAATGATGTCGTACGGGGAAAAACAATTGTTGAAAATATCGGAACAAGAAAAAAAATACGATGGAATTGCCTTTTAGTATCATAGAGATTCTCAGATATATCGAAGAAGAACCAGGGATTTTGATCGCGTTTGCAGCTTTCCATTCTTTTGCCTTGATGTTATTGATTATTGCATTGTGGATTTTGAAGAAGATTGGGATTTATAAGCCGATTCAAAACTTAGGAATTTTTGGTTTTTCTGTCGTTCTTATTTTTACAGTAGGTTGGTTGCTAGGATTTGTTTCTCAGATATTACTAATGTTTATGGGTGTTTCTGTACTCAAGATGTTGATGATCTATATATCAATGTATCTCTGTATTACTGCTTTTGTGATTGTGAATGCAACAGGATTACAAAAGAAATTTGACCAATATCAATTGAAAAAGAAAACTTTGAACAACTGATTAAATTATTTAGATGATCTGTTTTTGTTGCTTTTGATTATTATCATAATCAAGGGATAAGTTCAATAATTTTTCGTTGTTTTGCAAAATCTTATTAAAATAGAGTTATGTCCAAGTTTGATGATATCAGACCTTTTTATGATGAAGAAGTGAATGATGCGCTGCAAAGTGTGTCCAAACATCCGATGATGAAAGCGTTGATGCGTTTTACTTTTCCGGATAGAGATGATAGTTTCTGGTTGGAAAAACTAGAAAATGTACATTCTATCTATGATTTTCAAAGTAAGGTAATTTATCAGACTGTTCTTCAGATTTTAGAAAAAAGTTCGGAAGGATTAAGTACTTCGGGCTTTGATAAGCTAGATAAAAATACATCCTATCTCTTCATTTCAAACCATAGAGACATCGTTTTGGATACATCTCTGCTTAATTTGGTTTTATTTGAGAAAGAACTTATTATGACTTCTTCTGCTATTGGAGATAATCTGGTGGGTAAAAAAATCCTTCATATAATTGCTAAGCTTAATCGTAATTTTTTGGTTCAGAGAAGTGTGTCTATTCGCGAACAACTTAGTAGCTCAAAAACATTATCAGATTATATCTATCAACTTTTGACAGAAGAAAACCGATCTGTATGGATGGCTCAGAGTGAAGGGCGTACAAAAGACGGAAATGATGTGACACAACAAGGTGTGCTAAAAATGCTGGCAATGGCAGCTGGTGATTCTTCTTTGATAGATTTTTTTAAAAACCTAAAAATTGTTCCCTTATCTATCTCTTACGAATATGATCCTACAGACGCTTTGAAAATGCCACAACTGATAGCAAAGTCTAAAAATGAAGTCTATGTAAAGAACAAAAATGAAGATTTCAAAACCATTATCAGTGGAGTATTGGGGCAGAAGAGAAGAATCCATCTACACGCAGGCAAAGTTCTGAATCAAGAATTAGATTGCATTGCTCATCAATTCGAAAATAAAAATAAGCAACTCCAAGCTATCGCTCAGATTATTGATAAATCTATCATCGGAAATTATAAACTTTGGCCAACCAAGTATATTGCTTACGATCTACTTTATAAAACCAATCTGTTTTCTGACCTTTATACCGAGGAAGAGAAACAACTTTTTGAACGCAGGCTAGAAATGCGAATCAAAGATTCTGATGAAACATTGAGAAAACATTTTTTAGAGATGTATGCCAATCCAATCTCTAATAAAATGAAATACGAACAGAAATCTACTGTCTAAGTTATAAAAAACACTATAGGAATTTGATAGTGTTTTGTTTTAAGATTATAAAAACTACAAACGATTCTGTTCATCTGTCTTTTGTCCAGCTTTAGCATCTTTCACTTTCTGATTTCCGAAATTATATTTCAAATTAATCATAAAATACTGTGTATCTCGATAATCTTTGAAGTATTGATTTTGATCTGCATATCTTGTCGAGATTGTGTTCTTATCCGTTCGGAAAATATCATTAAAAACCAAACCTACTTCCAGTTTTTTATCAAACATTTTCTTGTTGATGATAACATTAGTTCTCTGAGAAGAACTGATGTCAAAAGAGCCCTGAATCGTCTTTGAATTATAAACATAAGACAAGTTGAGATCCCAAGTTTTTTCTTTGTCCAAAGTGATTTGTGTGGAAACATTTGCATTGTAAAATAATACATCATTTTTGTACAGAATTTTATCTGTTCCCATAAAATAATTCTCCTGATATTCTCCTGCTCCCAAAACATTCAGTTTCCAGTAGGGCTTTATAGAAAAGCTTTTGGAGAAATTGATGCCCAGATTTTGTCCGTGGTCGATATTGGTATAATTATAAACTGTTTCAAAAGTCTGCGGATTCTGAACAGAAATTTCCATTGACGGGTCTTTAATATAACTGTAGTAAGTTTCAAAATTCCAATCTTTTACAGTGTAAGTCAAACTGATGTTATGAATAATTGTCGATTTCAAATAAGCATCACCTTGCAAGTAAGAATACAAGTTGTAATAAGATTTCGAAGGATTCAGGAAATCATAATTTGGACGGTCGATTCTTTTTCCATACGAGAATCCTAATTGCTGGTCTTCTTTTAAGTTATACATCAGATAAAAAGTAGGGAAGAGTCCGGTTCTTGTCGTCTTGTTTTCCACAAGAGGATTGTCCGAATTGGTTTTGATTAATGTTGTTTCCGAACGCAAACCAGCTTTAATTTCCCACTTTTTCCATTTGTATTCTGAGGAGATATAACCAGCAAAATATTCTCTTTATAATTAAACAGGTTACTTTTTGTCAAATCAGGAATCAAAGTTCCATTTGTTCCGTCAAAGAAATCGAGGTCGTTTTTATTCTTTACAAAACTATATTTCAGACCACTTTCCAGCGTGAATTTTTCATTAGAATATCGATAATCCAATTGCGTTGCATAAAGCGAAATATCCTGAATATTGTTGTTCGCGAATCTATTATTAGTTGCAGGTTGTCCTTCAAAATTCAATAAAGTGGCGACATCCTGACTTTCTTTGAAGCGTTTTGTACTCGAGTTATTGGTCCAAGTCAGATTATGATTTCCCAATTTTTTATCAAAAACCAGATAAGAATTAAAACTGTAATCATATTGATTTTCTGGTTGGATGTCAAATAATTGGATTGTAATTGATTATTTTCTGTGTTATAAATATTCGTTGGAACGTTATAATGACCATTATTATTTGGCGCATTATAACCATCAAAACCAAACAGAACCGTTACAAACTATCCAAAGTATTTTGTCCTGAAAAGTTATAAATGTGTTGCTGGTGTGAGTGAGTGATTCTCACCATATCACTTTCCCAACAGTTTTTGTCTTTTGTTGTACTAAAAAAATTGAAATTAGAATAATCTTGGTTTAATTTAATGTTAATTTTCCTAACGATGTTAATTTCAAGTTCAAAAAAAAATTACAATGATTTTATAAAAGCTGCAACTGTTTCGTCCAGTGTTGTTTTATTCATAGTAGAAGAAATGTCTGCATTTCTCATCATCATAATAGAAATCAAGCCGTGTAGAGCTGAAAACAAAGCGTGAGAAGAGTGGCAAGCATTATCCGTGTTTGAACCTTTTTTCTTGATAATTTCATATGTACAATCAAAAAGTAATTCTTGGAAAGAAGAAAACTCTTCCTTCATCAATCCTTTTCCACTGCACTGCATTCCTAGCCCAAACATCAATTGGTAGTATTCCTTATTCTTGAAAGCAAAGTTCCAATAAGCATCTACAATTGCTACAATTTGCTCTTCTGGAGTATCGTGTTTTTTCTGTGCTTTTAGAAGTTCGATGTGTAATTTATGAAAACCATTCAAAGAAATTTCGAAGAGAATAGCTTCTTTATTTTCGAAATAATCATAAACCACAGGAGCACTATATTCTATAGCGTCGGCAATCTTTCTGATAGAAAGGGAAGCCCAACCGTCCGTTTTAGCCAAAGAAAAAGCCGCATCCAAAATATTGGCGCGTATAGATTCTTTTTCTCTTTGACGACGTTCGTGTAAGTCCATTTTTATTATTTCTAACAGTGTTAGCAAAATTATAACATTTTAAAAATAAGTACCAAATAAATACTTAATTTTAAATGTTAAATAAAATAGGTTTTTCTTTAAAGTGTCGTTAGTTAGTGTTTTATTGTTTTTTTGTGATGATGTCGAAATTAATGAACAAATCAGGGTATTTATTCAAATTATGAACTTTTATATTCTTTAAATTTAAATAGATAATTTGATGAAAATAATTATTTGTATATTGAAAGTCGATTATTGTAAATTAATTTCTAACAAAATTATTTTATAGTACAGTATTTGTTATAGCTAATTTTGTAAACTATTAAGATTTGAAAAAACTCAATAAAAGAAAGATTCTTAAACGTACTTTAATAACCATTATTTCCATATTGGTTTTTTTTGTTTTGCTGATATTCAGTTTGAGATTGCCGTTTGTTCAGAATTTTATTAAGGATAAAGCAATCACTTATCTCGAAGATAAAATCAAAACAAAGGTAAGCTTGGAAAAGATTTACATTGGTTTTCCAAATAGTGTAATTATTGAAAATCTGTATTTAAAAGGTCAAAAAATAGATACATTATTAGCTGTAAAGAAATTCGATGTTGGGTTGGATATGTGGCAATTGATCAACTCCAAAGCTGATTTGACATCGATAGATTTGGAAGGTGTTCACGCAAATGTTGTAAGAGATCCGCAAGGCAAATTCAATTTTGATTATATTATTGATGCATTCGCTACTTCGGAAAAGGAAGAAAGCCCGTCAAAACCGTTTATTATTTCTTTAGATAAAATTAAATTACAAGATATCGGTGTCACTTTCAACGATCAACAGTCTAAGAATGACATCAAAGTTTACTTCAATTCATTCGATACAAGAGTAAAAACTTTTGATCTTCAAAATAACAATTATGCTGTTAATGATATCAATCTTGATGGATTGAAACTAAAACTGAAACAAGATCTGATAGAAGAAGTTTCCAAAAATGTCGAGAAAAAAGTAGATTCTCTGAATCAGCAAAAACCAATGAAACTGGGCTTGAGCGGAATTAAACTAACCAATTTCAATATCGATTATGGCGATGATAATACCAAGACTTTTGCTAAAGTTTTATTTAAAGAATTAAGTACGAAAGTCAATAACCTTGATTTGCAAAATAATTCTTATGATGTTGGAAACGTTTATTTTACAGGCGCAGATGTCATTGCTAATTTGTTTTTACCAACTTCCAATGCGAATCCGAAAGATGAAAAAGCTTCTGAAACTTCAACAGCTTCAGCGAAAGAAAAAGCAATGAAAGTGTTTCTCGGAAAACTGATTTTTGAAGATGTAAAAGTTGCTTATAACAATACAGCAATTGCTCCAACCAAAACAGGAATGGATTTCAATCATCTTAATTTTGGAAAATTAAATGTTGATGTCCGAGATTTCAAAATGGAGAATAATGGTTTTGCAGGAACTGTGAAATCAGCAGAAATTCAGGAGAAACGAGGTTTGGATATTCAAAAGTTCAATACGGATTTTGTTTATTCGGAGAAAGAAGCATATTTGAAAGACCTTTATCTTCAAACGCCAAAAACGGTTTTGAGAGACGAAGTGATCCTTAATTATAATTCGATTGAGCAATTATCAGCAAATCCAGGAGCTGTTAAGATCTCAGCCAATATTGAAAATTCTAAAATTGGTTTTTCTGACATTTTAAATCTAGTTCCGACTTTACGAAATACAGCTCCTTTCAACAAATATCCAAATGCAATTCTAAATGTCAATGCCAATGTAAAAGGTTTGGTAAATGATCTTATGATTAATGATTTGAAGGTTTCTGGCTTGGACCAATTGCGGGTTTCGGCTTCAGGAAGAATTAAAAATGCGATGAATCCGGATCAACTTTATTATGATTTAAGAATTGGCGAATTAGCTTCCTCGGGAAAAACTATTTTCAATTTGGTTCCGAAAGGCACGATTCCATCTAATATTTCTCTGCCGTCGCATTTCAGCATCAAAGGTTTTGCAAAAGGAACAACAAAAGTCGTGAATACGGATTTGAATTTACATTCAACTTTAGGAAATGCTGGAATCATTGCAAAAGTTGATATGCGAAGAAAGAACCGTGAATTGTTTGATGTAAAAGCTAATTTACAAAATCTACAGATCGGAAAACTGATTCAGAATAAAGATATTGGTGGAATCACTGCTCAGATTACAGCAAAAGGACAAAGTTTTGACCCTAAAATAATGTCAGCTCAATTGGCAGGCAATGTGAAATCTGCAACTTACAATGGTTACACTTATCAGAATATGAATCTGAAAGGGAAAATCAATCGTGGCGCTTACGATATTGAATTAAATTCCAAAGACCCTAATGCTAATCTGCAATTGACAGCTTCCGGAGTTTATGATGATAAAAATCCAACTGTGAAAGTCAATGGAAGTATCGAAAAATTGGATATTAATAAATTAGGTTTCTACAGTTCTCCAATGATTTTGGCTGGTGCGATTGACGGTGATTTCAAAAGTCTTGATCCGGATAATCTGAATGGTTATCTGAACCTGAAAAACTTTGCGATTTCTGATACTAAGGAAGTTTATCCAATTCAGGAGATTAATTTGAATGCGCTTTCTAGAAAAGATTCTACTCAGATCAAATTCAATTCCCAGATTGCCGATGTAGAATTGAATGGAAAATATAAACTAACTCAGATTTTTGGAGCTCTATCGCAGACTGTGAATCAATATTATCAATTCCAAAAACCTAAAAAGAACTCAAAAATTGATGCTGGACAGTTTTTTACTTTGAATGCAAAAATCAAAAATGATGATTTGATCAGGAAATTTGTTCCTGATTTGAAAAGCTTTGAAACCATTAATATCACAGGGAATTACAACGCTGATTCTCAAAAAATAGAACTCGATGCCAATATTCCACAGGTTTTATATGGAACCAATTCGCTTGAAAATACCAATTTAAAAATCACGAATGAAAATCAGGCTTTACAATATAATCTTGATGTTGCAGCTTTGAAAAGTGAAAGTTTTGCTTTGAATAAAGTCAATGTCAATGGAGATGTTTCGAATAATGTCATTAATTATAATATCACAACAAAAGATGCGAAAGATCAGACGCAATTCCTGATTGCCGGAAATGCCAAATCTATGAATGACATTACTGAAATTTCCTTAAATCCTAGTGGTTTAAAATTGAATTATATGAATTGGTCGGTTGCGGAAGGAAATAAAATTCAGATTGGAAGCCAAGGTATTTTTGCAGATAATTTTAGATTGTCAAATTCTGGAAGTGAAATTTTGGTACAATCCGAAAATAACTCTCCCAACAGTCCTTTGAATGTCACTTTGAAAGATTTCAAAATCGAAACGATTACAGAAATTATCAAAAAAGATTCACTTTTAGCAAAAGGATCTATCAACGGAACTGCTCAACTTCGAGACTTGAATAAGAAAATGAATTTCAACGCAGATATCAATGTTTCAGATCTGTTTGTTTACGGAAGTCCAGTTGGAAATCTTTCTGTGAAAGCTAATAATACTTCAGCGGATGTTATCAACGCAGATATTACACTTTCAGGGAACGATAATGATGTTAAAATCACAGGAAATTACAATACTTCAGCCAGTAGTTTTGACCTTGATCTGGCAATGAATCAGCTTCAGATGAAAACACTCCAAGGTTTTTCTATGAACGCAATTACGAATACAGAAGGTTATCTTTCTGGCGATTTGAAAATTACAGGAATTGCAACTGAACCAAAAATTCTTGGTGATGTAAAAATGAATAATGTCGGATTGATGATATCACAAACCGGAAGTGATTTTAGAAAAATTAATGATAAAATTTCGTTTACGAACCGAGGAATTGAGTTTGATAATTTCAAGATCAATGATAAGGACGGGAATTCGCTTAAAATTGACGGTCAGGTTTTGACACAGACTTACAGAGATTTTGGATTTAATCTGGATATCAATGCTAGAGATTTCAAAGTCGTGAATTCGGAAAAATCAAATGATGCAATGATGTACGGGATTCTAGCCATTGATGCAGGTTTACACGTTCGAGGGAATCTCGATTTACCAAAAGTTGACGGAAGATTAGCCGTTTCCGATGATACGGATTTTACTTTTGTTCTGCCTCAGTCCAGTCCTTCATTACAGGAAAGAGACGGGATTGTGGAGTTCATTGACCAAGATCAGATTGCTCTCAACAAAACTATCGTTGCAGATTCTTTGGCTGCTAAAAATAAGATCAAAGGAATGGATGTGAGTGTGAATATTGAAGTCAGCAAAGAAGCGAAAATGTCTATTATTATTGATAAAGCCAATGGTGATTTTGTAAAACTTCAAGGTGAAGCAGAATTAACAGGTGGAATTGATCCTTCCGGAAAGACAACTCTTGTAGGTATTTACCAAGTCGAGCAGGGAAGTTATGATATGACTGTGAGTCTTTTGAAGCGGAAATTCGATATCCAAAAAGGAAGTACGATTACTTGGAATGGAGAACCAACTTCTGCAACTTTGGATATTACTGCTGTTTATAAAACGGAGACTGCACCGCTGGATTTGGTTGAACAGCAGATCAGTGGAGAAAGTGCTTCAACACTTAATCAGTATAAACAAAGAATGGAGTTCAATACTTTGCTTAAAATGAATGGAGAATTGTTAAAACCAGTTATCAC
Source organism: Epilithonimonas sp. (assembly GCF_032055105.1). GTDB lineage: Bacteria > Bacteroidota > Bacteroidia > Flavobacteriales > Weeksellaceae > Epilithonimonas. The sequence goes on along the minus strand of NZ_DAMBRK010000012.1, from coordinate 78,625 downwards.
TTTTGATATTACTACAGCAGAAAAGGACAATTCGGTTTCTACCAATGTCAAAGATGTTGTGGATCAGAAATTAGCTCAGCTGAGAACCGATGAAAATGAAATGAACAAGCAGGTTTTTGCTTTACTTTTACTGAATCGTTTCATAGGTGAAAACCCTTTTGAAAGTAATGCCGGGCTTTCTGCAGAAGCTCTGGCAAGACAGAGTGTGAGCAAAATTTTGTCTCAGCAATTGAACAATCTCGCTTCTGGATTGATTAAAGGCGTTGACCTTAATCTAGGTTTAGAATCTTCCGAAGATTATTCAACCGGAACAAAAAATACCCGAACAGACCTGAATGTTGACATCAGTAAAAAATTATTGAACGACCGTCTGAAAGTTTCTGTAGGAAGTAATTTCGGAGTAGAAGGTGATGCGAGACAAAATGAAAACACAACCAATATTGCTGGTGATGTAACTGTAGATTATAGTCTGTCTAAAGATGGAAGATATATGCTGAGAGCCTATCGAAAAGATGAGTATCAGGTTGCGCTTCAAGGTCAGATTATCGAAACGGGATTAGGTTTTATTATCACTTTGGATTATGATAAATTCCGTGAGATTTTTCAAAAATCTAAAAGAGAAAAGTCCAGAACTAAAAGAGAAAATAAGAACAAAGAAATTGTAGATTTTAAATAATGAAGATTAGGATTAATAATCATTTCCAAATAATAATTGCGATTTCAACTGTAGCAATTGTGTCGTCGTGTAGTAATGTGAAATTTCTGAAAGAAGGACAAATGCTCTACACAGGCGCCGAAGTGAAAATCGAAAATGATAGTATTTCTAAAAAAGAAAAGAAAGCTCTAAAAGTCGAACTTGAGGAAAATCTTACACCGAAACCCAACTCGACTTTCTTAGGATTACGTCCAAAATTGTACGCTTACAACATTGCTAAAGAACCTAAAAAAGACAAAGGATTCAACTATTGGCTGAAATATAAATTTGGAGAAAAACCGGTTTTGCTAGGCGATGTTGATAGAGAATTTAATAAAGATATTTTGGTTAATTATTCCGAAAATCAAGGCTATTTCAATGCGCAGGCAACTTACGACACAATTTCAAAAAATAAAAAAGCACAGGTTATTTATAGAGTTAATCCCGGAAATCAATATTTGATTAGCCAGGTTAAATTTCAGGAAGACTCAACTCTGGTTAATAAAGAGATCCAAAATTTAAAAGATAAATCTCTGCTTAAGGTCGGAAATCCTTTTAATCTTGATGTTATCAAAGCTGAAAGAGAAAGAATTGATAATGGTTTGAAGGAAAAAGGATTCTATTATTTTCATCAGGACAATATCATCGTTCAGGCTGATAGTACGGTTTCCAAGAACCATAAAGTGGAACTGAATGTCAAATTAAAAGATGAAACGCCAGATCTGGCAACACAGCAATTTTCTATTGATAAAGTGGTTGTATTCCCCAATTATAATATCAGAGATGTAAAACAAGGAAAGTACAGCGTTCCTATGAATGCCGATTCTCTTGCTAAATATGCTCACGACGATATTTATGTCATTGATCCGGATCATAAGTTCAAACCGAAGATTTTTGATCGTGCTTTGTACTTTAAAAAGGGAGATTTGTATAATCGTGCAGATCATAATTTGACCTTGAGTCGATTGATTAGTTTAGGAGTTTTCAAATTTGTTAAAAATGAGTTTGTAGTTTCAGATTCTTTGAATCATAAATTTGATGCTTATTATCTGTTGACGCCAAGACAGATTCAGTCTTTAAGATTGGAAACTTTGGCAAGAACCAATTCCGCAAATTATGGTGGAGGAGAAGTTAATTTGAACTGGACTCACAGAAATATTTTCCGAGGAGCAGAACAGTTGAAAGCTTCAATTTATGGAGCATTTGATGTGCAGATGGGAGGAGCAAAAGATGCTAACAACATCATTAGAGTTGGTGCAAATACACAGCTTTCTATCCCGAGAATTGTTGCGCCTTTTCGTTTTAATTCTTCCAGCGAGTATGTTCCAAGGACTAATATTACTCTTGGTTACGAATATCAAAGCCGAACACAGTTATATACACTTCATAATTTCAATGCGTCATTTGGATATGCTTGGAAAGAAAACATCAGAAAAGAACACGATTTAAAAGTGATTGATATTACGATGGTTGCGCCTCAAACTGTGACTGCAAAATATCAAGAACAGATTGATGGAAATATCGAAAAAGGTATTCCGCCTAATCCAACTTTGGGAAGAGTTGTAGCGAAACAGTTAATTTTTGGACCAACGTATAGTTATACTTATACCAACACAACTTCTCCAAAAACTAATACTATCTATTACAAAGGAATGCTGGATTTAGCAGGAAATATCACAGGTCTTGTAACCGGTGCCAATGCTAAAAATGGGAAGGAAAAAGAAATTTTCAATGTTCCTTTCAGCCAATATTTGAAGATGGAAAATGATTTCAGATTCTATCACAAGTTCAGTGAGAAAACTAATTTTGCTTCCAGAATTATTGCAGGAGTTGCTTATCCTTATGGTAACTCAGAATTGATGCCTTATTCCAAGCAGTTTTTTGTTGGAGGAAGTAACAGTATCCGAGCTTTCCGAGCAAGAACATTGGGACCGGGAAGTTATGATCCAAGAACTCAGAATGCGAGTTTCTACTTTGACCAGTCAGGTGATATTAAGTTAGAAATGAATGCAGAATACCGCGCCAATATCTATAAATTTCTAAATGTTGCTGCTTTTGTTGACGCAGGAAATATTTGGCTTATGAACGAAGATTCTACTAGACCGGGCGGAAAATTCTCAAAAGATTTCCTCAATGAATTAGCGGTTGGAGCTGGTATTGGAATGCGTCTGGATTTTTCAATTTTGATTTTAAGATTAGATCTTGCAATGCCGTTGAGAGTTCCTTATTATGAAAAAGGCGACCGCTGGGTTTTAGATAGAATCAAATTCGGAGACAGTTCTTGGAGAAAAGATAATCTGATTCTGAATATTGCGATTGGATATCCGTTCTAATTTAATATTATAGAATTTAGTGTATTTTCTGTTATAATAAATTATTCTAGATTTTACATTTGATAAATATTTCAAATCAACAAAAAAATAATTAAATTGAGCCTTTAAGTTTTTAAAGGCTTTTTTATGCAATTTCTTCAAAAGATCATTTCAGAATTATTAGAAAATCATCAGGACATCTCCGAGTTGGATATTGTTTTGCCTGGAAAAAGACCAATGGTTTTCATCAAAAGAATCTTGCAGGAAAAACAATATCAAGGGCTTTTACCCAACTTCGTTACAATCGATGAGCTAATTGCCGAACTTTCTGAAAATGTAGAAATCAAAGGCATTGCACTTTGGTTGTTCTCATTCCGTATTTATAACAAAATTGATTCTTCCGAAGATTTTTCTGGTTTTCTAAAATGGTTTCCGACTTTACAGAAAGATTGGGACGATATGATGAAGTTTTCCGATGATGATCAGAAAATCCTGCTTTGGATGTTAGACGAAGAACGAATCAAAAACTGGGGAGAAAACCTCGGAGACGATGATAATCCAAGAAAACGAAACCTGAATTTTTGGAGAAAAATGAACGAGTTTCTACCACTTCTGAAATCAGAACTCAGAAAAGAAAATCTCGCTACTTCCGGAATGTTATATCAGGAAGCATTTTCCAAGATTGAAAACTTTGCCAAACAAACCAATCGTCAATTTGTTTTTTGTGGTTTCAATGCGTTGTCTAGAGTAGAAGAGCAATTGGTAAGACAACTTTTGCAATGGAACAAAGCCGAAACTTATTTCCAAGCCGACCAATATTACATCGATGACGAAAGACAAGAGTCCGGAAAATTCCTGCGAGAAACTTTGAAATGGAAAGAGTTTAATGATAGCAGAGATTTTAAATGGATTGAAAATCAATTCGATCAACCAAAAAATATTAAAACTTACGAGGTTTCGGGAAATATCGTTCAAGCGAAATTCCTTCCCGAAATCCTAAAAAAAATTCCGAAAAATGAATTGTCAGAAACGGCTTTGGTTTTGCTGGATGAAAATCTTTTGCCGGCGGTTTTAGACAGTTTAAACGTTGTTGAAAGTGTCAACATTACAATGGGATTTCCATTGAAGAATCTCTCGTTCAGTAATGCGATTAAAAAACTGTTTTATCTACAAAAACAACAAGAGAAAAAATCATCTAGCTATTATTACGCCGATGTTTTACCAATCTTGGAAGAATTACCGAATGACAAAAAAGATTCTGAAGTTATCCGGAATTTTGTCGCAACAATTGAGGAAAGAAACATTGTTTATATTTCTAAGTCATTATTACAGGAATTACTGGGAAATCTAAGTTACTTCCAACTTTTACAAAAACCGGAAAGCTCTCAACAGTTTTTAGATTTATTAATTAAATTCTGTTACGAACTCAAATTCAAAGAATTAGATGATATTCAGTACGAAAATATTGCATTGTTTGAGAATGTTTTCAAAATCATCAAAAATCAATTATTACCTTATCAGATTGATGTCAAAATAGAAACTTTGGAAGTTCTCATCAATCAATTGGTCAATTCAGAAAGTATTGATTTTGTGGGAGAACCGTTGGCTGGATTCCAGATTATGGGACTTTTGGAGACGCGTCTTTTGAACTTTAAAAATATCATTCTATTATCTGTCAACGAAGGGAAGTTACCTTTAGGAAACACTCAAAACACTTACATTCCGTTTGATGTTCGCAAGAATTTTGGTTTGAATACTTTTCTTGAAAATGACAGTATTTATGCTTATCACTTTTATCGATTAATCCAGAATTCAGAAAACGTTCATTTGCTTTACAATGCGTTGAGTTCGGGCGTAAATACAGGCGAAAAAAGCCGTTTCATCACCCAATTGGAAATGGAAAGTTCACACAAGATTGAACACATTATTATCGATAATTCCTCGGAGCCAATTGCTCAGGAACTGATGAAAATCGATAAAAATGAAGAAGTAATGCGACTTTTGAACGAATGGAAAAACCGAGTTTCTCCTTCGCATCTTGTGACTTATCTTTATAATCCGATTGATTTTTATCTTAATAATCTTCTCAAAACCAGAGAAACTAACGAAATTGAAGAAGAACTTTCGCAAAGAAATTATGGGAATTTGGTTCATTATGCATTGCAATTTTTACATGAACCAATTAAAGGTAAAATATTATCGGTTAATGATTTAGAAGATTTACTTCAACAAACAGATTCAGCGATTGACTTTGCGATTGAAAAGCTAAAACATCAGCAGGAATTCTATGAACGTGGAATGAATTACATCCACAAAGAAATTGCCAAAAGGGTCGTTCGTAATATTGTTGAGTATGATTTGGAGTTAGTCAAAAATGGTTCTGCTTTTGAGATTTTGGATTTGGAAAAAGAAATCAACTGTGATTTTTTCCTTGATGAAAATCAAAATAATAAAATCAGTTTTTATGGTTTCATTGATAGAATCGACAGGCTGGACGGAATCACAAGAGTCATTGATTATAAAACTGCAAAACCTAAAAAATTAACCGTTAATCTTGGGAAAAATAAGGAAGAGAAACTTCCTGAATTATTTTTTAATGATGATTACAAACAGGCTTTACAGCTTTCTATTTATAAATATTGTATCAAGAACGTTTTGAATATCAATCCAGATCATATAGAAACTGCAATCTGGTCTTTTGCAGAAGTCAACAATGGTCCACAAAAACTAAACTTTATTGACATCGAAGATTCGGAAGTAGAAGACTCCATCAGAAATTTAATTTTTGAAATCCTGAATCCTGAAATTCCTTTTGAGGAAAAAGAAAAAATGAGTTGGTGAAATAAAAAAAAAGACTTCCCAAATCTGGAAAGTCTTTTTTATTATTTCACTTCATTGTAATAAAGCAATCTGTCATTTTTATCAAAACTGATAATGGTAATTTCTCGGTTTTTTGCATTGTCGTTGTTGAAAAATTTTGCTCTTGGCGCTAATCCTGCATCTTCCGAAAGATTTGGATTCCAATATAGAGTTTCTCGAGTGTCGTTTTTGATTTTTTTGTAGGCATCACTTGTAATATCTGGCAATTCAAATTCCACAGATTTATCATAGCCTCTTAAAACAACTTTATTGATTTTTTCGGTTGTTTTATCTTCATCAGAAATCATATTTCCTCTTTTAGTATAGATTGCGATAGTATTACCAACCAAACCATCGTTCTTCAAAACTTTTACCATAGCAATGTTACTGACTGGTAGAGAATTAATCATACTTGCATCTATTGGCATCTCATCCAGGAACAAACTTGCCTGAGAACCTCTAATACTTGGCACGTAATTTCCAGAACTATCCATGGTAAAAGTAACTCCAGCAACTCTTCCTTGTAGCCATTGGAAGATGTTGTAAGACGATTGTGCATCTTTGTTCTCATTTACTAAATCAAAGATGGTAGCGTTCATGCCAGTGAACTTTCCACTTGAAAGTTCTTTGTCCAATTCTGCTTTTTTATCTACCTTTTTTGCAGTTACTTTCACTTCCTCAATTTGAGTTTCTTTGTTAAAGTCATCTATTCCTTGTCTGTTTTTTCTATTCTGAAGTGCTTTTGCAATACTCGGGTCAGGTGTTGTATTTTTATCGTTGACTAAGTGGTAATTTGTAACAGGAAGAGCACTTTTATATGGGATATTATTGACTAAAGATTGAAAACTAATATTCAGATTATCATTTTCAGAAACTTCTTTTTTGTCTTTATTAAGATAAAAAGAAATGGTCAAAGGTTCATCAAAATAAATATTATCTAGATAAATAAAACCTTTGTCATCTGTAACTGCCGGAACAAAATTTTTATCAGAGTTTTCTGTTTTAAGTAAAAGATTAATGTTTTTATTAGGAATAAAACGTCCGTTATTAGTCACTTTTCCTTGGAATGATAAATTCTTCTGCGGTTTATAATTAAATTCTGGAGTTTTTCCAGCCAATAAAGATTCCCAATCAAAACGTTTCCATTTTTCAGAAATCAGTAATGCATCAAAAGCTTCGGGATTAGCATTCTTTTCAAAATATTGAGACGGATTGAAAACTGGAGATGTGAAATCTCCGGTCAACCATTGTGCACTTAAAAGTGTGTTTTCATTTTTCGTTTCTGACGGCGAAATTTCCTTTACCAAAACCGTATAACTTTTATAATCATCATCAGGCTCAATATCAAAACTATTGAAAGCTCTCGGCTCATTATTCATTGAGAAAGCCAAAGTAGGTTTTTCAAGATTTAGTTTTTTTGGATTGACGAAAAACAATCGTTGCGCTACCGGATTTTGTTGTTCATCAAAGATTGTAATCTGCAAAACTGCAGTTTCATCATTACTGACTTTTGTAGGAATTGTACTAGAAGCTTCGCTTGCAGGTGTTTTTATATTAGCTCTATAAACCAATTGGTTATTGATTGTTCCAATAATGCTGTAACCTTGTAAACCTTGAGAAAGATTGGTTCCTTTTATTTTATAATTGATTCCTTTCTCATCATTCGTTAATTGAAGATTGATTCCAGAATTCGAAACTGAAGGTAAAGCAACTGTCTGCTTTATTCCTTTATTATCTTCAATAATCGCTTTGTAAGTTTTTCCAAGTTTTGGAGTGATAGTAAACGTGCTTACATTCTGATCTAAGTTTTTGAAAGTGGCTAACTTCTCATTAGGTTTTTCCGAATCGATTACATAACCGCTCCAAGAAGTTGGCGGAATTCCCTGCGAAAATAGTCTTACAGCAAATTTGGTTGGAATATTATCTATGAAAGTTCCGCTTTCTGGAAACACATTAGAAGTCCATTTGGTATTTTTATCGAGAACTAATTTCTGTTCAGAATTAGGGTTGTAAATTGGTAATTCTTTTATGAAATTAAATTCCTCAGAAAAATTCGCCATCCAAGTTGTATAAGCTCTAATAAAATAGACATCTTCATTCAAAGCATTAGTCAAAACAAAACTTCCATCGCCTTCACCATTTTTTAGGAAAATCGTTCTTTTGTCAATAAGGTTTTTGTTGTGGTCATACAACTCTACAAACAAAGTATTGGAAATAGGTGAGCGGTTATAACCATTAAGAACAAAAGATTTGAAATAGATATTATCGCCAACAACATATTGGTCTTTATCAAAAAGAAGATAGACTTTTTCCTGAGTATAATTATGTTCCAGATTCTGGATGGCTTTATCTATCTTGTCTTGCGCTTTAAACTGCATCATTCCTACTACAAAAAGAAAAGGTATAAACGATTTTCTCATATCAAAAAGCTTAATTATAATTGATTGTTAATTCTTTCTGCAAATTAATTAAACAAAAGAAAACCCTCAACATTTGTCGAGGGTTTTATGTTAATTTTAACAAGAATCAGATTAGAGTCCGTTGACGATTTCATTAAGAGTTACTGAAGGTCTCATTGCAGAATCAGTTTTTGCGAAATCTGGTCTGTAATAACCATCAATTTCCTGAGCTTTACCTTGAGAACCAATTAATTCTTCATTGATTTTGCTTTCGTTTTCTGTCAATGCTTTTGCAACAGGCGCAAATTTAGCAGCAATATCAGCATCTTTAGTTTGGTTTGCCAAAGCTTCTGCCCAATAAGTTGCCAAATAGAAATGTGAACCTCTGTTATCGATTGTTCCTAATTTTCTTCCTGGAGATTTATCTTCAGCCAAGAATTTAGCATTAGCTTCATCTAAAGCATCAGCCAAAATCTGAGCTTTTGGATTATTCTGAGTTTGAGCTAAATGCTCCAAAGAAGCCTGCAATGCTAAGAATTCTCCAAGAGAATCCCATCTCAAATAACCTTCTTCGATGAATTGCTCGATGTGTTTCGGCGCAGAACCTCCGGCTCCTGTTTCGAACAAACCGCCACCATTCATCAAAGGAACGATAGACAACATTTTCGCAGAAGTTCCCAATTCCAAAATAGGGAATAGGTCAGTCAAATAATCTCTCAAAACGTTTCCAGAAACAGAGATGGTGTCTTTTCCTTCTCTTGCTCTTTTAAGCGTTTCTGTCATTGCATCTTTCACATCTAGGATTCTGATGTCAAGTCCAGTTGTATCGTAAACTTTAAGATATTTTTCTACTTTTTTGATGATTTCTCTATCGTGCGCTCTTGCTTTATCCAACCAGAAAATAGCTGGTGTATCAGATAATCTTGCTCTGTTTACCGCTAATTTTACCCAATCTTGGATTGGTGCATCTTTAGTCTGACACATTCTGAAGATATCAGATTTCTCAACTTTTTGTTCCAATAGAACGTTTCCGTTTTCATCAAGAACTTTAACAGTTCCGTCAGCTTCTGCTTGGAAAGTTTTGTCGTGAGAACCATATTCTTCAGCTTTTTGAGCCATTAGACCAACGTTTGGAACAGAACCCATTGTTGTTGGATCTAATTTTCCGTTAGCTTTCATATCATCAATTGCAGCTTGGTAAAAACCTGCATAAGAACGGTCTGGGATAATCGCTACTGTATCATCTTCAGCACCAACTTTGTCCCACATTTTTCCTCCGTTTCTGATTAATGCAGCCATAGATGCATCAACGATAATGTCAGAAGGAACGTGGAAATTCGTGATTCCTTTATCCGAGTTTACCATTGCAACTCTAGGTCCGTTTTCAAGCGCTTTATCGATGTCTGCTTTGATTTCTGCTTCTTGAGGAATTCCAGCGATTTTATCGTAAAGGTTTTGTAATCCGTTGTTTGGATTGATATCTAGAGATTTGAACGTCTCAGCATATTTTGTAAATACATCTTTGAAGAAAGTCTCAACAATTGCCCCGAAAATAATAGGGTCAGAGATTTTCATCATCGTTGCTTTCAAGTGCGCAGAAAGGATGACACCTCTTTCTTTTGCTTCATCAATTGCAGTTTGTACAAACGCTTTCAATGAATTAAGATTCATTACAGAAGAATCAATAACTTCACCAGCTTTAAGATTTGCGAAATCTTTCAAAACTTTCTCAGAACCGTCATTTCCAAAGAAAACGATTTTGAATTTAGAATCAGATTCCACAGTTGTAGAAGTTTCAGTTCCGTAGAAATCGCCACTTTCCATATGTGCCACATCCGTTTTGCTGTCAGATGCCCAAGCTCCCATTTTATGTGGATTAGCTTTGGCATAATTTTTAACAGCTTTTGGCGCACGTCTGTCTGAGTTTCCTTCTCTTAGAACAGGATTCACGGCAGAACCTAGAACTTTAGCAAATTTAGCTTTGATTGCTTTTTCTTCTTCAGTTTTTGGTTCAGCAGGATAATTTGGAACTGCAAAACCTTTAGCTTGTAATTCTGCAATAGCCTCGTCTAACTGAGGAACAGAAGCAGAAATGTTTGGTAATTTAATAATGTTTGCTTCCGGAGTTGTAGCCAATTGTCCAAGTTCCGTTAAAGCATCACCGATTTTTTGATCTTCAGTCAAGAACTCTGGAAAGTTAGCCAAGATTCTTCCTGAAAGTGAAATGTCTTTTGGAACGATGTTAACGTCTGCAACCGAAGTAAAAGCCTTAACAATAGGCAAAAAAGAATGTGTTGCAAGCATTGGCGCTTCATCCGTAAGCGTGTAGATGATTTTTGATTTTTCTGACATTATAGTAGTTGATTTTATTTACTGTTTTTTCAAAACATACAAATTTAGTGTTTTTATAATAATTTTCTAATAGTAGAAATATGATTTTTATTCAAATAGATAATTAATTACTCTTTGTAAATTAGTAAAAGTTAAATTTTATTAAAGTCAATTTTAAAATTTGAAAATTCAGAAATCAACCATTAACTTTGAAGAAATAAATTATACGAAATAATGTCACAAATTACATTCAAAGGAAGTCCTATCAATACAGTTGGAGCTTTGCCAGAAGTTGGAACTATCGCTCAAGAGTTTACATTAGTTGCTGCAGATTTATCAGAAAAACATTTGGCTGATTATACCGGCAAAAAAGTATTGTTGAACATCTTCCCAAGCATTGATACAGGTGTTTGTGCAGCTTCTGCAAGACAATTCAATAAAGAAGCTAGTTCTTTGGAAAATACAGTTGTTATCAATGTTTCTAGAGATTTGCCTTTTGCATTGAGCAGATTTTGCGCTGCTGAAGGTCTTGATAATGTAGAAGTTTTGTCTGATTTTAGAGGGAATTTTGGAGAAGATTACGGAGTGACTTTGGATGATTCTCCATTGAGAGGATTGTTGAGTAGAGCTGTAGTTGCTTTGGACGAAAAAGGTACAGTTATCTACACAGAACAAGTTTCGGAAATTGGTCAAGAACCAAATTACGAAAACGCAATCAGCGCGTTGAAATAAAATTTCAATTAAAATAATTCATATTAACGGGGGATCTATTATTTTAGATTTTCCGTTTTTTGTTAAAAAAACGGAAAGCAGCCTTACTAAAAAAATAAGACTGCTTTTTTATTAATTTTTTACACTTTGGATAAAGCTTTTCCCTTCCTCTTTCCAATCTTGATTTTCCAGTAAGATTTTCACAAAAGCTGTTCCAATAATTCCGCCTTGTGCTTTTTCGGTTACGTTTTCAAAATCGGACTTATTTTTAATTCCAAAACCTATGAAAACTGGATTTTTCAGATGTAATGAAGCTAATCTGTCAAGATAATTTTCATTCTTTAAAACTGCATTTTCGTTTCCTGTTGTGGAAGAAGAACTTACGGCATACAAAAATCCTGAACTCAAAGAATCCAAATATTGGATACGCTCTTCCGAAGTTTCCGGTGTTACCAAAAATGTGAGATTGAGATTGTATTTTTTTAGAATTTCGCCATATTTATTTTCGAATTCAATAGGAGGTAAGTCAGGAATAATTAATCCTGAAACACCAACTTCTGAACATTTCTGGCAAAAGTTATCGAATCCAAATTGAAGAACTGGATTCAGATAACCCATTAATATTTTCGGAATCGTTACCGAATCTTTGATTTCTGCCAATTGCTCGAATAGTTTTTTGATTGACATTCCGTTTTTCAAAGCCAAAGAATGGGCATCCTGAATCACAGGTCCATCCGCAACAGGATCGGAATACGGAATCCCGATTTCCATCATATCTGCTCCCGATTCCTGAATCAGTTTGGCAATTTTTCCAGTGTCTTCCAAAGATGGAATCCCTGCTGTAAAATATATGTTTAGTTTTTTCATTTTGTTTTAATGTATTATAGTATTGACGTAGAATGTATTAACGATTGAGAATCATAAATACATTAATACGTTTTACATTTTACAGATTTAAAGATGTTTCAAATACGTTTCCATATCTTTATCGCCACGACCAGAAAGACAAATTACAACAACATCATTTTTCTCAAATTTCTTTTTGTCCAAAACAGCCAAAGCGTGAGCACTTTCCAAAGCAGGAATTATACCTTCGATTTTTGTCAGTTCAAAAGCAGATTTCAAAGCTTCATCATCATTAATACTGAAAAATTCTGCTCTTTTTTGATTGAAAAGATTAGCGTGCATCGGTCCAATTCCTGGATAATCCAAACCTGCAGAAATAGAATGTGGCTCAATCACTTGTCCATCTTCAGTCTGCATTACCAAACTTTTACTTCCGTGGAGAATTCCTAAAGTTCCTAAGAAAGTTGTTGCCGCAGATTTTCCTGAATCAACGCCAAAACCTCCTGCTTCCGCCGCAATAATTTTCACGTTTTCTTCATTCACAAAATGATAAAAAGTTCCTGCTGCATTACTTCCGCCACCAACGCAGGCAATCACATAATCAGGATTTTCTCTTCCGATTTTTTCGTTCAGTTGTTCTTTGATTTCTTTCGAAATTATTGATTGAAATCTAGCCACCAAATCCGGAAAAGGATGCGGACCAACCACACTTCCGATAATATAATGCGTAGTGGAAGGATTATTAATCCAATCTCTCAAAGCTTCATTTACTGCATCTTTCAAGGTTTTTGAACCTGATGTCGCAGGAACAACAGTTGCTCCTAACATTTTCATTCTAGCAACGTTTGGCGCTTGTCTTTGGATATCGACTTCGCCCATATAAACAATGCATTCCAAACCAAGCAAAGCACAAGCTGTTGCTGTTGCAACACCGTGTTGTCCCGCTCCGGTTTCTGCAATAATTCTATGTTTTCCTAGTTTTTTTGCAAGCAAAGCCTGTCCTAAAGCATTATTGATTTTGTGCGCTCCGGTGTGATTCAAATCTTCTCTTTTCAGATAAATTTGAGTCTGATATTTTTCGCTTAGATTTTTTGCAAAATAGAGTGGTGTAGCACGTCCAACATAGTTCTTCAACAAATCCTGAAATTCTGTTTGAAATTCGTCAGACTCGATGATTTGCAAATATTTTTCCTGTAATTCGGCAACGTTCGGATAAAGCATTTCGGGAATGAAAGCACCACCGAAATCGCCGTAATAACCGTTTTTATCTGGGTTTTGAAAGTTCATAAATTTTAATTTTTGCGAGATGTTATAAGTAAGATGTGAAAAGTTGTTGAAAAGAAATACGTGAATTCATAATTTTCAATACATCTTACTTAAAACTTTTTACTTTTAACAGTTTTATAAATTCTTTTATTTTTTCTAAATCTTTATTTCCAGCCTCAATTTCAAATTTTGAATTAATGTCAAGAGCAATTGGTTTTTGATTAATATTTTTTAAATCTCCTGCATTTTCTAATGAAATTCCGCCACTTAAAAAATAAGGAATTGGAATTTTGATTTCATTTAAAATGTTCCAGTCGAAGGTTTTTCCTGTTCCTCCAAATGCTTTTGAATCGGTGTCAAAAAGAAGATTCGAGATTTGAGATTTGAGATTCGAGATTTTTTGAATTTCATTTATAACTTCCGACTTCTGACTTCCTATTCTAATAACTTTAATAATTCCAATTTCCGGATTCAGTTTTTGTCTTAATTCTGAAACAAAATCTTCAGTTTCATCACCGTGAAGCTGAATGAAATTTAAGTCGGCTTGTCCCGAAATTTCTATAATTTTTTCTAAATCTTCATTCACAAAAACACCAACTTTTGCTTGATGATTGATTTCTGAAATTTGCTCCAAACTCAAATAATTCAGAACATATCTCGGAGATTTTTCATAGAAGATAAATCCCAGAAAATTGACTTTCAAATCAATTAATTCTTTAATCTGATTGAGTTTTGTTAATCCGCAGACTTTAACTTGAAATTGACTTTCCATCTTTACTAAATTGATACATTTGAAATGAATTCTCCGAATTTATCTCCAGGATTGTCATTCTTCATAAAATATTCGCCCATTAAAAATCCGTCAAAGCCTTTTTCTTTCAGGAATTTAAAATCTTCTTCATTATAAATTCCGCTTTCCGCAATCGAGAAAATATCTTCTGGTAGTTGATTTTTCAAATCTACAGAATGTTGTAAATCCACTTTAAAATCTTTCAAATTTCGGTTGTTAATTCCAACAAAATCCACGTTTTTATTGATATGTTTTAATTCTTCCTCAGAATGTATTTCTAGTAAAACTTCAAGATTGAGAGAATGAGCCAATTCTGTAAATTCCAAGACTTGAGTTGGAGAAAGACAAGATGCAATCAACAAAATAATATCTGCTCCAATTGATTTTGCTTCGTAAAATTGATATTCATCAATCATAAAATCTTTTCTCAAAATCGGAATATTGATGTGATTTCTAACGCTCAAAATATCTTCAAAACTTCCACCAAAAAAATTGTTATCTGTCAAAATAGAAACTGCACTTGCCCCGAATTTTTCATATTGATAAACCACGTTTAAGGGCGAAACTTTACCATTGATAATGCCTTTGCTCGGCGATTGTCTTTTAAATTCTGCAATGATTCCGGATTTGGATTTCAAAGTTTCTTTCAACGAAAAAGTTGGTCTTCCGAAAAACTCAGAATCTTTCACTTGTTCAATAGAAAATTTTGATTTTGCTTCCGCAACTTCCTGTTTTTTTCGTTCTATTATTTTATCGAGAATGTTCATTTTTAATAATACTTTATAATTAATCATTAACAATTAATCATTAATAATTGAGCGAAGCGATTTCAACGCTTTTCCACTTTCCAAACTTTCTTTTGCTAAAGCCAGACAATCGTCATAATTCCCATATTTTCCAGTGTTTTCCAAAGCAATTGAAGCATTAGCTAGAACTACTGAATTTTGTTCCTCAGTTCCGTTGCCTTCCAAAATTTTAATAAATAATTTCGCAGCATCTTCTTTAGTTTCACCTCCAAAAATACTTTCAGCAGATACATTTTTGAATTTTAAATCTTCCGCGGAATAGATTTTTTCTCCAATTTTGCTGATGATTTTTGTGTCACCAGTCAAGGAAATTTCGTCATAACCATCCAAAGCGTGAACAATCATAAACTCGCTTTTTTGTTTTTGCAAAAGATATTGATAAACGCGCGCAATTTCAAGATTTGCAACACCAATCATTGTGAAATCCGGACGAACAGGATTCACCAAAGGTCCAAGAATATTGAAAAAAGTTTTCAACCCCAATTGTTTTCTGAGAGGCGCCACCGACTTCAAAGCGGGATGAAACAACGGTGCGTGAAGAAAACAGATATTTCCTTTCTCCAAGTCGGCTTTCAAATCCTCAGAATTATCCTTGAATTGATATCCCAATTCTTCCAAAACATTGGACGAACCAGAAATAGAAGATGCTCCATAATTGCCTTGCTTGGCTACTTTTTGTCCGGTTCCTGCAACAATAAAACTCGCTAAAGTCGAAATATTGAATGTGTTTTTTCCGTCTCCACCAGTTCCAACGATGTCCACCAAATCTTTGGTTCCTAAATCGACAGGTTTCGCTAATTGTAATAAAGCTTCCCGGAAGCCTTCAAGTTCTTCCAAAGTAATCGTTCTCATTAGGAAAACTGTGATGAAAGAAATGACTTCGCTTTCGTTGAATTTATTTTGTGAAATTTCAATCAAAATGGCTTTGGCTTCGGCTTTCGTCAAAGTCTGATGATTGAAGAGATATTGTAGGATTTGTTTCATAATATTAGTCCGAAGTCAGAAGTCTGAAGTCGGAAGTTTTTTGCGTTAAATTTTATTCTTCGGTCTTTTGACTTCCAGCTTCCGACTTTAAAAAATTTTCTAAAATCTGTTTTCCATAAGGTGTCAAGATACTTTCAGGATGATATTGGACAGCGTGAACATCGTAAGTTTTGTGTTTCAAACTCATAATCATTCCGTTTTTGTCAATGCTTGTGATTTCTAATTCAGCAGGGAAATCATCAGGATTTACAGCCCAAGAATGATATCTTCCAACTTCCAAATTTTCGGGTAAATTATTGAAAATCTTATGTTCTTTGGTTTGAGTAGCTTCAGTCGCAACACCGTGATAAATTTCAGACAAATTAATCAAACTTCCACCAAAAGCTTCCGCGATCGCTTGTTGCCCCAAACAAACTCCGAAAATAGATTTAGTAGGTGCATATTTTTTAATCACGTCTAGCAAAATCCCAGCTTCTTCCGGAATTCCCGGTCCCGGAGAAAGAATAATTTTATCGTATTTTTCAATGTCTTCCAAAGAAATCTGGTCATTTCTATAAACATCTACTTTTTCGCCAACAATTTGTTCGATGATTTGAACGAGATTGTATGTGAAACTGTCGTAGTTATCAAACACTAATATTTTCATAATTTTTCTGCTCTTAAAATGGCTTTTTTCAAAGCGCCCAATTTGTTATTAACTTCCTGAAGTTCATTTTCTGCAATAGATTTTGCAACAATTCCTGCTCCGGCTTGATAGAATAGAGTATTGTTTTTACTCAAGAAAGTTCGAATCATGATCGCTTGATTACAACTTCCGTCAAAACCTACAAAACCTATACAACCTGCGTAATAGCTTCTGGAAGTTTTCTCGTGTTCGTCAATCAATTGCATTGCTCTGTATTTTGGTGCACCACTCAAAGTTCCTTGTGGGAAAGTTGTTGCAATCATTTCATAAGGATTTTGGTCTTCTTTGACATCCGTTACAACCTCGGAAACCATATGAATCACGTGGGAGAAAAAGTGGATTTCTTTCAATTTCGAAACGGTTGTATTTTTCCCGTGAATGCTTAAATCGTTTCTTGCCAAATCTACCAACATCGTATGTTCTGCATTTTCTTTCGGATCTTTTTTTAGTTCTTCTGCAGATTCCAAATCTTTTTCGATGTTTCCGGTTCTTTTGAAAGTGCCTGCAATTGGATGAATAATGGCTTTCCCGTTTTTGATAATCAACTGACTTTCCGGACTGGAACCCATTAATTTATAATCGCCATAATCGAAGAAGAATAGGTAAGGAGAGGGATTGATATTTCTCAAAGCACGATAAACATTGAATTCGTCACCTTGGAATTTCTGTTCAAATCTTCTGCTCAAAACCAATTGGAAAACATCGCCACGGAAACAATGTTTCTTCGCAAATTCTACAGATTCCAGATATTCTTCATCAGTCAGATTTGAAGTTTCTTCTGATGTAATTTCGAAAGGGAAAACCGGTGCATTTTTTTGATTGATGATGCTTTCTAATGTTGAAAGTTCTGATTTTAAAACATCGATTTTATTTTCAATCAAGAACATTTCGTCGTTATGATGATTGATTGCAATCACATATTGATAAATACGATAACGCATCAACGGAATTTTATTTTCCTCCGATTGTTCTTTGAATTTAATATTCTCAAAAAACGGAATCGCATCATAACTTGTATATCCGAAAAATCCCTGCGCTTGTTTTCCAATCTCGTGGTTGGGTTTTTCGCATTTGAAACAGTTGGAAAATTCCTGCATCAAATCTGACAATTTTTCATTTTCTAAATTGATTTTTTGAGGATTCTCAAGCGGGAATTTCAATTCTGCTTCGTCGTAATTTCGGATTTCAATTCCTGCAATTGCGTTGACACAAATGAATGAAAACGAATTTTCAGAATTCTGATTTCCTGCGCTTTCCAAGAGAATCGTATCACGAAACTGGTCGCGAAGACGGAGATAAATCCCAATTGGCGTATAAAGGTCTGCTAAACGGGATTTAACAGAGGTTTTTATATTGATTATGTTATTTAATTTCATTTAAGATTGGTTTAAAAATAAAAAAGACTTCAACAAAATTTGTCAAAGTCTATTATGATTGAGTTATAGTTAGTTCACAATTTAGAACACCGATAATCCTTTCAGACCCGACAAAGAGTTTGAAAGCCACCACCAGTTTTTTGTGTTCATTAATTTCATCTGAGAATATTTATTTTTTTATCTGACAGATGTAACTGTCGTTTCATAAGAGCAAATTTAGAAATGATTTTTAATTCTGCAACTATTTTTTTTGAAAAATTTATAAAAAAGGTTTCATCTCGTCTTCGATATTTTTTCTCAGATCTTTTAGCTTTATTGCATATTGCTCCATTTGTAATTCTTTTTCGGTTGTAGGAATCCATTTTGGAACTTCCATCGCTTTTCCGTTTTCGTCAACTGCTACAAAAACAATGATACAATGCGTTTTCTTCTCGAATTGTTTTTCTTTTACATTTCTCGAAAATACATCTATCGAAATATGCATACTAGAGTTTCCCGTCAAAATGACCTTAGATTCTAGCTTTACAATTTCACCGATTTTGATAGGCTGATAAAACCGAATTCCACCAACATAAACCGTCACACAATAAGTTCCCGACCAATTACTCGCGCAAGCGTAACCGACTTGGTCTATCCATTTCATCACGCTTCCCCCGTGAACATTGCCTCCAAAATTAACGTCTGTCGGTTCAGAAATGAACTGAAACGTAATCGGTTTATTTTCCATTTTATTCTTATTAAGAGTCAAAAATAGGGAAGAATTTTTAGATTACAACCTTTTATTTATTTGACATTTGCACTAAATTTGTCTTTCTTAAATTCTATTTTAAATCTCTTGATTTTAACAACAATGAAAAAAGTATTCTATCTCAAAACCTGCGGAACCAACAAGAAAATAATGACACCTCTTGACCTTTCTGATTGGGAATTGAGAGAAATAAAATCTCAACCTGTGACTGAAGCTGAACTGGAAGAGATGTACGACAAAACTAAATCCTATGAAGCGCTTTTCAGTAAAAAATCGACGCAAATCAAAGAAAGAGGAATTGATGTGAGTTCTTTGAAAGAAAAGGATTTTAAGAAGTTGATTCTTGACCATTATAGTTTTTTGAAACGTCCTGTTTTCATCACAGATAACGAAGTTTTTGCAGGAAGTGATAAAAAGAATCTTGAAAATCTGAATGCTTTTTTTGAGAAATAGTTTTAACCACAAAAAGTTACAAAAGTTTTAGATGCTTTTCTAATGTTAAAAGAATAAATAAACTGATAATTCTGACTTTTGTAATCTTAAAAAGATAAATTCCACATCATTCTTTTGTGACTTTTGTGGTTTAAAAAAATAAAATATGAAACGTTCCGGAACTGCAGATTTGCCACTTCATTACGGTCAGGTTCCGCCTTGGCTGTATGAGCGTATGTCAAGACTTGGGCTGGCGATTGTGGAAGTGATTCTTGCAGATTACGGAAAAGATGAAGTGTTGCGACGATTGGCAGACCCGTTTTGGTTTCAGAGTTTTGGAGCAGTGATGGGAATGGATTGGCATTCTTCAGGTATCACAACGTCTGTAATGGGTGCATTAAAACGAGCCATCAATCCGAATTCTAAATCTCTTGGAATTTATATCGCCGGAGGAAAAGGAAAATTCTCCAAAGATGCACCAAATGAACTTTTGAAAATTGCAGATTCAACCGGATTGAATGGTGATGAACTGGTGCGTTGCAGTAAGTTGTCTGCGAAGGTTGATAACACGGCGATTCAGGATGGTTATCAGCTTTATCTGCATAATTTTATTTTGTCCGACCAAGGGAATTGGGCGGTCGTTCAGCAAGGGATGCACGATTCTGACGGAACGGCGAGACGCTACCATTGGCTGTCAGAAAATGTCACTTCTTTTGTGAATGAGCCTCACACGGGAATCTCCGGCGTTAACCGTGGGAATATTCTTAATCTGACTTCTTCCGAAGCGGAACGAAATCGAAAAGGCATCGTTGACATCACCAAAACCGATTCCGAGAAATGGATGCAGGATTTTCAGCGTTTGATATTGCCGGCTCATCACGAAGTTTTGGCGAGTGATGTTGATATGAAAAAACTTGGCAATATTCTTTGGCTGGCCAGGGAAAACGAACCAGAGAATTTTGAAGATTTGCTGATGCTGAAAGGTGTTGGTCCGCGAACGATGCAATCTCTGGCTTTGGTAAGCGAAGTGATTCACGGGGTGCCTTCCAGATTTATAGACCCGGCGCGGTTTTCTTTTGCACACGGCGGGAAAGACGGTCATCCGTTTCCTGTTCCGACTAAAACTTATGACGAAACAATTTCTATCCTAAGAACCGGCATCGAGAAAGCTAAGTTGGGGAATACGGATAAGAATCTTGCGATTAAAAAACTACACGAAATTGCAGTGAGAACCGAAGAGAATTTTACACCGGATTTTAATCTTGAAAAAGTGATAGAAGAGGAGCGACAAAACTCTTGGCGATTTGGTGGGAAAACAGTTTTTGGCGATGCAAAACCTCCGAAACCTAATGACGGGATTCAGTTGAGTTTGTTTTGATTTTCAGTAATTTGATTTAATAATCTAAAACATTCTTTTCTTTTTGTTTCACTTTAGTGAAACTTTTGTATTTTTATAATGTAGAAGAAATACTGAGTGTAAAATCAGATTGAAATATGAAGACAGAAAATAAACATCTAACCACTCTTGAAGAGTTTAAAGAGAAAAACTACGGCAAACGTGGTACAAAAGAACGCGATGAATTGGAAGCTGGTTATGACAATTTTAAAATTGGAGCACTTATCCACGATACACGTTTAGAACTTGGAATGACACAAGAAGAATTGGCGGAGAAAGTAGGAACAAGCAAATCTTATATTTCTAAAATTGAAAATAATCTGAAAGAAGCCCGAATCACGACGCTTCAAAAAATTGTTGAACTTGGGTTTGGTGGACGATTGGAATTGAGTATTAAGATTTGATATTATAAGTTTTTTTTTTTAATACAATTAGAACATTTATTTAAATCTGATTTTTTCAAAATACGGATTTACATAATTTTAATCGAATTTATCCTTGTATTTTTGTATTTAATGAACTTAGATTAATAAATATAAGTGTGGATTGAGTTTTAATTATAAATATTGACAATTTTAATATGCAATTATTAACGACAACAGATGTAAAAGAATATTTTCTGAAAAATAAAATTATATCTGTCCATAATAGAATTAAAGAAGATGAAAACAAAAGACCATATGTAACTGTATATTTTGAAAAAGGAAATAGTAAAGACATATATTTTGAAAAAAAAATATCAACAAACTACAAAGCGGGAGAATTGATAGTACGATTTTTCTTTAATAACTTGCTAATAGCAAATCATATTTCTGACAATAGTGAAACTGTAGAATTTATAATTAAAGAATCTGAAAAAGAATCATCAGGTATTAAAAATATAATCGATTTAATTGAAGAGAATTTCCTTTCAAATGTTGAGAATGAAGATACTTATCCATATATAATTCTTCCAAACAAAATTGAAAATATAGAAAAAGGATATTTGACGGACTTAGAAAATTTAGATATACCTCAAAAACCCAAATTCACAACTCTCAATTATTCTGATTATTTTTTTTGTTTTTTAATTTTATCATTTTTGTTTTCATCATATTATTTTAATTTGTTGAAAAGTACAATTTCTTACCTTGTGTTTACTTTAGGAATTTTATTCTTTTATCATTTTATTAAAGGAACTATTAAACTTACAATAGAAAGAAAAAGACAAAACACAATTGATTTTAAAACCTTCGAATTAGAAAAGCAAAAAATAATTAAAGAAAATAAAAAAAGACAAACGTTATTTGAAACTTTAAAAGAAGAAAATAAAATTCAGGAATATAAAAATGACTTAATATTAAAAATTCTTTCCGAACATATTTATGATGAAGAGTATATCAACTATAATTTTGAGATAAAAAATGGTAGGTTTGAGGAGAAGTTCAAAACATTGTTATGTCTCATTTTTGAGGATAAAATAAAATATAATAAATTATTTAATTTTATGATACACAATGATAATTATATTAATGACTGCGTAGATTTGTCAACTTCTAGCGATGATGATTTTTATACATTTAATAAATTTGAGAAAAAGTGGAAACACATATATTATATTCCGGATTTCATATTTAAAGATGAAAATATTTGCATTGATATCGAAATCGATGAGCCATATACAACCGATTTAAAACCGATACATTGTAAAAATGATATGAAAGAGTTGGAAAGAAATTTATTTTTTAAAGCAAAAAATTGGATTATTATCAGGTTTTCAGAAAATCAAATAGCTACATCTCCTTTAAGTTGTTGTTTATTTATTGCATATTTAATAAATAGATATACTAAAAATTCAAAATATATTAGTAAAATTATTCAAAACTATACTCAAGAATACAGTCTTAAAGTGGAAAAAAGATGGACAAGCGTTGACGTTACTGAATATATAGAAAGAAAATATAGAGAAGAAACAATTAAAAATAGTATTATTTAATAAATCTAAATAATTTACAGAGTATATTAATGTTGTTTTCCTTAAAATATCAATAAAAAATGACAAACTATAAATTCGACGGCAAAAGCTATTTCTACGTTTTGTTTGAGAGTGGAAAAAACGGTTTCATTTTGAGCGAAAAAAACTTAGACCTTACTTTTTTTAGAAAGTTAGAAGATGAATTTTTTCAGTTAGCAGAATCAATAGCAGAAAAACTTCTAACTATATCTGAAGGAACACTTTTAACTGAGATTGGATATATAAGTTCTTATGAAATAAAAACTCACAAAGCAGAAATTGACACAACTAATACAATAGGGGTTAGCTATGATAAACAAAGGAGAAATACAATGTATTTAATTCATACAAAAGAAAAAGTCTCTGACTTTTCTAATTATCAAAGATTACATCCAAGTCGAGAACAATTTTTCTTCAGTAATCCAAGAATAGCTGAACTCCCGAAAAAATCTGAGTATTATTTAAACTAACAAACCCTCCGAAAAATTCAGAGGGTTTATTATTTCAATTAAATTGATTATTTAGTAAGAACCTTTCTCAATAAAATGAGCGGCAATTTTTTCTGTCAACGCAATTGGGTTTGGCGTGTTTACGTATTTTGTAAAACGTCTTAATCCTGCTAACATCATTCTTTGCTCGTCGCCTTCTGAAAAAGAAACGATACCTTCTTTGGCGTTGGTTGTGATGATTTCAACTGCTTTGTAAAGGTTCAATCTTGCCATTGCAGCTTCCACAGAATCTGTTGAGAAATGTTTCTCGGCTCTTAGGATTGCTGATTCTGCCATATAGATTTGGTTCAGGATTTCGGACGCGTTTAGTAGCAAATGCTGCTGTTTCTCGATGTCCATCATATATTTTTGAAGCGCAGAACCGGAAACCATTAAGAATACTTTCTTCAAGTTCTTAATCACTTCTTTTTCCTCAGACATATATTCTGAATAATCAGGAATGTCAAAAGACGGAATGCTCATTAATTCTTTAGCTACGTTTTTCGCAGGCGTTAACAAATCGATTTTGCCTTGCATCGCACGTTTGATTAACATCCCAACTGCCAAAAGTCTGTTGATTTCGTTGGTTCCTTCGTAGATTCTGGAAATCCTTGAATCTCTCCAAGCAGATTCCATTGGTGTATCTTCTGAGAAGCCCATTCCACCGTAGATTTGGATGCCTTCATCTGCTGTATGTTGTGCTAAATCTGACACGAAAACCTTCAGGATAGAACATTCAACCGCGAATTCTTCCACACCTTTCAGTTCTGCCTGTTCGTGGTTCATTCCTCCGGCAACCAATTCTTCGATTTTGTCTTCTACATTTTTCGCTGCTCTGTAAGAACCGGCTTCACTCACGAAAGCACCCGTTGCCATTTCCGCCAACTTCTTACGAATCGCTCCAAATGTATTAATAGAAACGCCGAATTGCTTTCTCTCTGTTGAATAAGTCAAAGAATGATTCAGGATTCTTCTTTGTGCATCCAGACAAGCCGCCGCTAATTTGATACGACCAACGTTAAGCGCATTAAGCGCGATTTTGAAACCGTTGTTTCTTTCGCCCAAAAGATTCTCAACAGGGATTTTCATATCATTAAAGAAAACCTGACGCGTAGAAGACGCACGAATTCCCAATTTGTGTTCTTCTTCTCCGAAAGTCAGACTTTCCGGATTTTCTAATTCAGAACGGTTGATAACGAATCCTGTAATGTTTTTATCATCATCAATCTTAGCAAACAAAGTAAATGTATCTGCAAATCCTGCATTGGAAATCCACATTTTTTGTCCATTAATAATATAATGTTTTCCGTCCTCGGAAAGTTTAGCTCTTGTTTTCCCGCTGTTGGCGTCCGAACCTGCATCCGGCTCAGTCAAACAATAGGCTCCGAATTTAGTTCCGGCAGCCAAGTCCGGAAGATATTTCTGCTTTTGTTCCTCGGTTCCGTAAAGCAGGATAGGAAGCGTTCCGATTCCGGTATGCGCGCCATAAGCCGTGGCCAATGAACCTGTAGAACCGGAAAGGTAATCGCAGGCCAGCATTGTGGTCACGAATCCCATTCCCAAACCACCGTAAGCCTCAGGAACAGCGATTCCCAAGAATCCCATTTCTCCGATTTTACGCATTACTTCTTCCGTGTAAGCGTAATCTTTTTTCTCGAATCTTTCCTTATTCGGAACGACTTCTTTATCTATGAATTCCTTTGCAGAATCGCGAAGCATCTTTTGTTCTTCGGACAATTCTTCGATGCTGAAAATTTCCTGAGAAGAAATATCCTTTACCAAGAATTCTCCGCCGTCTAATGTTTTAGTATCTGTTGACATAATATTTTTGTGATTTTAAATTTTTATTTGAGATTATAGATAATAGACGGATAGATGATAGACCTTTAAAATCTGAATTTGTCTATTTTCTATCAGTCTATCATCTCTTAGTCTTTTAAAGTGTTTTGAAATACCATTGTTGCTCTTTGAAATTCTTCAATTTTTATTTCGAAGATTTCACTTTGTTCGTCGGACAAATATTTTCGATGATTTGCTAATAAAATTTGAGTTTGCAATTCAAATGATGAACCTAAAGAAATATCTAAAAAATGACTGAAAGATTTGTTTGTTCTGTTTGAACCTTCTGCAATATTTGAGGGAATTGAAATTGAACATCTGTCCATTTGACTTTTCAAACCATATTTTTCATAAGTTGGAAAAGTATCAGTTAGGTCTAATGTCAATTTTGATAATTCCATAGCCATCTGCCAAATCTTAAGCTTTTTAAAATTGTGTCTTTTGAATTCATTCATTTGTTGTATTTTTTAATTTTTATTTATGATGATAGACATTGTTGAATAGTTTGAAGTATCAATGTTTGTCTATTTTCTATCAGTCTATTATCTCTTAGTCTTAAAGCAATTCAAATACACTTGCTGCGCCTTGACCTGTTCCAACGCACATTGTCACAACGCCGTATTTGTTTTGTCTGCGTTTCATTTCGTCAAGAAGTTGAACAGTTAATTTAGTTCCTGTACAACCAAGTGGGTGTCCAAGTGCAATTGCTCCTCCGTTTACGTTTACGATTTCAGGATTGATGTTCAATTCTCTTAAAATGGCAACGGATTGAGAAGCAAAAGCTTCATTCAATTCAAATAAATCGATATCCGATTGTTTAAGTCCAGCTTGTTCCAAAGCTTTTGGAATGGCGTACATTGGTCCAATTCCCATAATTCTTGGCGGAACTCCGACAGTTGAGTAGGAGAGAAGTCTTGCAACCGGTGTCAGATTTAATTCTTTGACCATTCTTTCGGACATTACCATTGTGAAAGCCGCGCCGTCAGAAGTTTGAGATGAATTACCTGCTGTTACAGAACCATTCGCTGCGAAAACCGGACGAAGTTTTGCCAAAGCTTCGATTGAAGTATCAGCTCTTGGACCTTCGTCTTGTTTGAATGCATATTCTTTGGTCTGAATTTTTTCCTTCTCATCAAGGAAATTATATTTCACATCAATTGGAACAATCTGATTTTCAAATTTTCCTTCCTGTATCGCTTTAATTGCTTTCTGATGAGAATTATATGCAAATTGGTCTTGCTCTTCACGACTTACCTTAAACTCATTAGCAACCGCTTCTGCTGTCAATCCCATTCCCCAATAATAATCGGGATTTGATTTAGCTAAATCCGTATCCGGAATCGGCTTGTACCCCCCCATTGGGATATAAGACATACTTTCTGCACCGCCTGCGATGATACATTCTGCCATTCCGGTTTTGATTTTTGCTGCTGCAATCGCAATTGATTCTGAACCCGATGCACAATATCTGTTCACTGTTAAACCCGGAACTTTATCAGTATCTAATCCCATTAATGAAATCAGTCTTGCGACATTCAGTCCTTGTTCTGCTTCCGGCATTGCACAACCGACGATTAAGTCATCGATGCGAGCTGGGTCAAGATTTGGAACATCCTTCATCAGACGTTCTATTACAGTTGCCGCCATATCATCCGGACGTGTAAAACGCAAAGAACCTTTCGGAGCTTTACCAACTGCTGTTCTGTATCCTGTTACTATATATGCTTCGTTCATTTTAGTTGTATTTTGTATTAAAGTATAATGTAAAATGTATTTTTATTTATTACCGTAAACTTGTTTTAATTTGGCTATCATATTCTGAATATGATGAATTTCTTTGAGCACAATTTCAAAATTTTCTAATGGAAAGAATTCACACTCTTTTGCAATAATAATTTGAGTTTCAAATTCAAAAGAAGAACCTAAAGCTATATTTAGAAAGTTAGAAAATTGAGCATCTGTGTCTCTTCCAGCTCCTTCTGCAATATTTGAAGGTATTGAATACAAGCAACGTCTTGATTGCGAAGTAATTCCAAACAGCTCATCTTTTGGGAAGTTTTTTGAAAGAAAATAATATGTTTTGCAAAGAGCAATTGATTTTTTCCAAACTTCTAATTCTCTGAAATTGTGCATAATACTTTTTACGTTAATACATTTTACTTTTTACAAATCCTTAGTTTCTAAGCGGTTTCCCTGTTGTCAACATCGTTTGGATTCTTTCTAAAGTTTTTCTTTCTCCACAAAGTGAAAGGAACGCTTCTCTTTCCAAATCCAATAAATATTGTTCAGAAACTTCTGTCTGTTCAGAAAGATTACCGCCGGTCATAACATAACCGATTTTGTTAGCGATTTTTCTGTCGTGTTCTGATGCGTAACCACCTGCAACCATTTGGTCAGTTCCAACATAGAACATTCCCATTGCTTCATTTCCAAGAACTTTAACTTTCTCAGGAACCGGTGGTGTGTATCCTAATTCATCTAAAACAATTGCTTGACGTTTTGCTTCAGCAATTTGTCTGTCTTTGTTTACAACTATGATATCTTTGTCTGTCAAAATTCCCATTTGCTTTGCTTCGTGAGCAGAAGTTGCCACTTTTGCTGTTGCAATATTCATAAAGTAATTTCTCAAATGATTGGTTTTAACATCATCAGGAAGTGTTCCTTTCAAGGCTCTTAGTGCAAATTCTTTAGTTCCGCCACCGCCAGGAATCAAACCAACACCGACTTCAACCAGACCGATGTAAGTTTCTGCTGCAGCAACGATTTTGTCTGCGTGCATAGAGAATTCGCAGCCACCGCCAAGTGTCATTCCGAAAGGAGCAGCGATTACAGGAATTGATGAATATCTCAGTTTCATAGAAGTCTGCTGGAACATTGCGATTGCCATATTCAATTCGTACCAATCTTGTTCAACTGCCATCATCATTACCATTGCTAGATTAGCGCCGACTGAGAAATTATCAGCTTGATTTCCTACAACCAAACCTCTGTAATCTTTTTCAGCAATGTCAATGGATTTATTAAGCCCTTCCAAAACGCCTCCTCCAAGAGAATTCATTTTTGAACGGAATTCGAAGTTCAAAATACCATCGCCAAGGTCAATCAAAGCCGATTCGGAATTAGACCAAACTGTTTTTTCTTTTCTGATATTATTAAGAATAATGAAAGCATCCTGACCAGGAATTGGCTCGTAAGTTTTCGTATTCTGATTGTAGAATAATTGTTTCCCGTTTTCCAACTTGTAGAAAGATTCGTTTCCAGAAGCCAGCATTTCTTTTACCCAATCTGCAACTTTGTAACCTTCACTTTCAACTAAGTCAATTCCTTTTTGGATTCCAACGAAATCCCAGTTTTCGAATGGTCCATATTTCCAAGCGTAACCGGTTTTCATTGCGTCATCGATAGAGTAGAACACATCCGTGATTTCCGGAACTCTTTGAGAAACGTAAGCGAACAATGAAGCGAAATGTTTTCTAATCAATTCTCCGGCTTTGGATTGGTCTTTCAACAAAATCGGTAAACGGTTTTTCAAACTTCCTGCTTCTTTCGCAGTTGTAACAATAGAAAGTTTCGGCTGTTTTGTCGGTTCGTAGCCAAGCGTTTCATAATTAAGTACGAAACGATTCACATTTCCACCGGCATCTTTTTCTTTATAATAAAATCCTTTTTTAGTTTTATCGCCAAGGAATTTATTTTCAATAAGGAAATTCAAAGTTTTGGAATCTATAAGCGCCTGAACCATTTCATCGTCTTTAAGATTCGCTTGAAGTCCTTTTGTTACATTGAAAGCCGTATCCAAGCCAACCAAATCTCCCAATTTGAAAGTTCCGGTTTTTGGACGATTCAATAAATCTCCAGTCAAAGAATCGGCTTCTTCAATCGTTAAACCGATTTCTTCAGTCAATTCCATAATCTTTGCCATCGAGTAAACACCGATTCTGTTTCCTATAAATCCCGGTGTATCTTTACAAAGAACGGTGGTTTTTCCAAGGAATTTTTCGCCGTAAGACATAAAGAAATCAATCACAGATTGATCCGTTTTCGGACCTGGAATCACTTCAAATAATTTCAAATATCTCGGTGGATTGAAGAAGTGCGTTCCACAGAAATGTTTCTGGAAATCCTCTGACCTTTCTTCCGACATCAAGTGAATCGGAATTCCTGATGTGTTAGAAGTTACCAAAGTTCCTTCTTTACGAAGTTTGTCCACTTTCTCAAACATCGATTGTTTGATGTCCAATCTTTCAACAATCACTTCAATGACCCAATCCGAATTTTTGATTTTCTCCAAATCATCTTCAAAGTTTCCAACTGTAATTCTGGAAGCGAAAGATTTGTCATAGATTGGTGAAGGATTACTTTTCAAAGCGTTGTTAAGATGACCTTGTGCAACGCTGTTTCTTGTTTTTTTGTCGGCGTTTTCCGAATCTTTCGGAGGCATATCCAACATCAAAACCTGAATGCCGTTACCCGCTAAATGACAAGCAATTCCGGAACCCATCACGCCGGAGCCGAGGACTGTAACGTGTTTTATTTTTCTGTTCATTATTAGAATTATTTTATGATTTAATATTTTACAGAAGAGTTTTTCTCTCAAAGATTTATTTGCTTAATCAGCGAGAGTTTATCTTTCTTGATAATTATTTCTTATGATTAAGTTCGTTCGCGATTTTTAAGATGTCTGTCATTACTTCTTTGAAAACTTCAAATTTCTCTGGAGCAATTCTTTCAACCACTTTTTTATTGAAATTAACTACAACTTCTTTTGAAAGATTTCTGGAGTTGACTCCTTTTTCCGTCAGTTTTATAATCACTTCTCGTTTATCAGTTGTGGTTTTTTCTTTGTAGATATAACCATTGTCTTCGAGTAGTTTGATGATTCTCGTCAAAGAAGTAGGTTCAATTGCCATTTTGGGACCAAGATTCGTACTTCTTGTTCCTTCTTTTGGGTCAATTTTAAGTAATGTAAGTGCTTGAACTGCAGTTGAATTGTACAGGGAAGCTTGGTCCGAGTACATCTTCGAGACCGCTAACCAAGCCGACTTTAACATCAAGTCAACACTTTCGACTTTTTCTGAATTTTTCTTTTCCATAACTAGCATATTGAAGTGCTTTTTACAAATATAAAAAAAATACTATGCATGCATAGTATTTTGTTGTTGAGTTGTTTAATTTGTTGATTTATAATTGATTAATTATTATGCAAATCTTATTAAATAAAATTGATAAAAATCTATTTAGTTAAAATTGCTTGTTTTAATCAATGTTTGCAGAGACTGTTTAATTTCGGATAAATTATGATAATTATCATAAAAACCCTCCGAATTTAGTTCCCAAAAATCATTTTTAAACGTCAATTTGATTTTTCGTAAATCTTGAGAGAAGTTTTTTTGGAGATAAGAAAACATCATTTCTTTTTCCAATTTCGGCGCATCAATTTCAGGAGCGTGAAAGGTTTGGTTAAATTCTAAAATCTTTGGTGTAATCAATTCGGGATTGTTTAGAATAACTTCTTCTGAAATTCCGCTGATGAGTTTTTTATCTTTTATCCACAAGATTTTATCGGAAAATTCCTTTGCCAATCGCCAATCGTGGGAAGAGAAAAGAATTAATTTGTTTTCAGATTTGGCGAGATTTCTGAGAAGTGAGAGAATCATCAGTTTATTTTCTTCATCAAGATGCGTTGTTGGTTCATCCAAAATAATGAATGGAGAATTCTGAGCCAACACTCTTCCAATAAAGGCTTTTTGGAGATTTCCGTCTGATAATTCGGTGAGTTTTTTATTTTGATATTCTGTTAGATTAAGTTTATTGATGATTTCTGAAATTTCTTGTTTATCAGTTTCATTCAATTTAAAATAATAAGGATAATGAATGTATTTCCCTAACGAAATTAAATCTGTAACCGTGTAATTATCTGGAATTTCAGCTTTTGAAAAAACGATTGCAATTTGAGAAGCTATTTCGTTCGAATTCAGTTTTTGAATCGATTTTCCGTTGATAGAAATTTCGCCTTTCAACAGTTTATTTTGACCAAGAATAGATTTGATTAAAGTTGTTTTTCCGATTCCATTATTTCCCATTAATAGACAGACTTCGCCTAATTCCAAAGAAGAATTAATCTCCGAAACCAAAGGATTGGAGTAGCCGATTGTTGCTTGTTTTATTTCTAAGAAATTACTCATCGTATTAATTCTCTTTTTGTCATTCCGTAGGAATCTAAACTGTTGAGATTCTTCAGAATGACAATATTATGTTTTAATCTTTTTTAAACCTTCTTCATCAACATCAGCAATATCACAGGAATTCCAAAAAACGTCGTAATAATATTAATTGGGAATTGGCTCAACTCAGAAATAATCGAAAAAACCTGCATTATAAAAACACCCAAAATCATATTCAGAATCCATTGATGCCAAAGTTGTGCAGGATTCCAAATCATTCTACAAAAATGTGGAACGACAACTCCAATAAATAAAATCGGTCCTAAAAAAGCTGTAACAGAAGCAGAAAGCAGGGAAGAAGCTACAATAATGCTTATTTTTAGTTTGGATTGACTGATTCCAAAACTTTGTGCATAAGCTGTTCCAAGAGCATTTCCAATCAATGGTTTTATGGATTTGAAAGTGAAAATCAAACCAATAATAATCAAAACTGTAAGAATCGAAATCTGGATCAAACTCGCTTGATTATTTGCTCCAAATGTCCATAGAATGTAATTTTTCAAACTTTGACTTTCCACATAAAACTGAAGAAAAGAAACAACAGCTCCAGCCAAAGCCGAAATCAAAAACCCAAAAATAATAATGAAACTTTTATCCCGAAATCGATTCGAAAATAAAAGCAAAATCATCATCAGAATAATACTTCCAACGATTGATGATAAGCTTATAAAACTATTTTGTAGAAAATCAGGAATCAGAATATTCTGTGAAAAGAAAATGTAAAATGCGACAAATAAACTGGAAACCGAAGTGATTCCCAAAACATCTGGTCCAGCCAATGGATTTTTGAAATATTCCTGCAAAAGAAATCCACTTGTTGGAATTGCAATTCCTGCCAAAAGCATTGCTAAAGCACGATTAATTCTGAATCCAGCGATTTGAAAATTATCAGATTCGGAATTGAAAAAATCAGAAAAATTCAGTTTTGCAAAACCAATATTGAGATTGATGAAAAACGCAATAATCGCAAAGAGGACTATTAAAATTACCAAAACGGGAAAACGCTTCATCAAGGTTTAATTATTATTTCAAAGATTTTTTAGGACTAGCAATCATTGCTTTTTCCTTATTATCAATCGCTTTTGCAGAAGAATTATCGGCCAAAAGTTTATCGATTTTCTGATTCAGCATTTCTTCGGTCATAGAACCAACAGTTTCGTCAGATTTATCGCCTTTTCTGATTAAGGTAAACGGAATTGCCTCTCCGTTCCAAGATTGGAAATTTTGAGCGAAAAACTCTTGCTTCAAAAGCATTCCGTCAAGAAGAATTACGTTTTTTCTGATGTCATATTCGTCTGCAAAATCACTGACTTTGGTTGCCCAATCTGTTTTGTTGTCAAGACTTACGAAAGTGAATTTTACAGGTTGATTAGTCAATTCATCCATTTTTTTTCTGAAATGCGGAATCTCCTGCATACACGGTCCACACCAAGTTGCAAAAAAGTTCGTCACATAAAGCGTGTCAGAATGATTAGATTTCAAAACTTCCGAGATTTTTTCAGGAGAAAGTTCTGTTAGTTCAGCAACGTCGGCTTCAGATTTTGTAGGTTCAACTTGTATCGAATCTTCTTTTGCTTCAGTTTCAGCAACTTTTTCATCGTTCTTTTTACAAGCTAAAAGGCTGATTGACAAAACGGAATATATCAGGAATTTTCTCATAGTTTTATTTTATTTAAAAATGAAAGTAAAGCTTGACTATTTAGATTTTTTGTTTTCTCAATTTTCATTAAATTTGATTTTTGACAATGGAGAATCAATTAACTATCGCGAATCAACCTCAGTTTCACAGGCTAAAAATAGCTAAAAAACGACAATTGACCAAAAATGCTTTTGCATTGGAATTGGCAATTCCCGAGGAGTTGAAATCTCATTATCAGTTCCAAGCAGGACAATATGTGACGTTGAAATATCATTTTAATGAAAAGGAAATTCAGAATGATTATTCGTTTACATCAGCTCCTTTTGAAAACAAAATTGAGTTAGCAATCAAAATCAATGGAGACGAAAGTTCAACTAATTTCTTATTTGAAAGTTATCAGATTGGTGATGAAATCTCTGTGAGCGAACCTCTCGGACGTTTTTTCATTCCTTCAAGACCAAACGAAAAACGTACAATTTTGGCTTTTGCTTCTGGAATTGGAATCACACCTATTTTTAGTCATATTAAAAATATTCTTCACGAAGAACAATTCACAAGAATCTTTCTTTTTTATGGAAATAAAAATTACGAAGATGTTGTTCTGAAACAGGAATTGGAAGATTTGCAGAAAGAAAATTTTGGCAGATTCGAAGTGTTTTATTTTTTGTCTCAGGAAAAAGTAAAAGACCAATTATTCCAAGGACGATTGGATGAAAAAAAGATTTCACTTATTATTAATCAAATTCTGCATTTGGATGAAGATGATGAAGAATCTACAATCTGGGACAGCACTGATAAAGTTTTGATTTGTGGTCCCGGCGCAATGATAAAATCTGTTGCAAATGCTTGTTACAATCACGGAATTCCGAAAAAAAATATTCATTTTGAATTGTTCGAAGCTTTTAATGAAGATATCTATCCGACTGAAAAAGAGTTTCCATTAATTGAAAATGTAAATGTCAAAATTAAATTCAATCATATTGAAAAAGACGGAATTATTCTGAAAAATAACGAACGAAAAATCCTTCAGCAATTATTGGATTTGGGTTACAAACTGCCATATTCCTGCAAATCGGGAATCTGTGGAAGCTGTCTTTGTTATTTGAAAAATGGGGAAGTAGATATGACAGAAGACGAATATTTGACAGAAAGTGAAAAACTTCAGGGAAAAATATTGCCTTGCGTTTCCGTTGCAATGAGCAAAAATGTATCTTTAGATTTTGATTTGTATTAAATGCTCAAGGCGATAATAAATATTACGAAAATAGTTTTAAAACTATTTGAACTCGGAATTTTGCTGATGATTTTAGCAAACTTCTGGGTTTATGCCCTTACGAGCGGACGAACATATACGAAAATCAGTAAAGTTCCGCCAAGAGATTGTGCTTTGGTTTTAGGAACTTCTCCGAAAATGCGTTCAGGTGTTGCCAATCCTTATTTTGTGGCGAGAATGGATGCTGTTGGAACGCTTTATCACCACGGAAAAATCAAAAAAATCATTGTCAGCGGAGAGAAAAGTGAAAATTATGATGAGACGGAAGCAATGACAAAATTTCTTGTTTATAACGAAGGCGTTCCAGAAAATATCATTATCAAAGACCCGAAAGGTTTCAATACACATAAGAGTATTCTTCGCTGTAAAAACATTTACAAACAGAAGAATGTCATCATCGTTTCACAAGGTTTTCATAATCTAAGAGCTTTGTTTTTTGCCAGAAATAACGGAATGAACGCGCTTGGATTTGATGCGCAGGATGTCAGCAAAAATGAGAGTTTCTATAGAAATCATACCCGTGAATTCTTTGCCAGAGTTTTGGCAGTTTTTTATTATGTGTTGGGAATTTCTCCTGAGGAATAAGAGATTTTAATGTATAAAGTAATTTCCATATTAACTCTAATATTTTTTCTAAATTCTTGTAATGAAAGTTTCACCAAATTACCAGAACAAGAAACATATGATGAGGAATTATTGAAGTTTATAATTCCAAATAAAAGTGTGGAATATTGGCAAGTTGATTATGTGTATGGTTTTTCTCCTAAAAAAATATTTTCTAAGGGTAATGCAGAACTTGCAAAACAAATTCCAATTCCCGAAGTTAGAACTGGAAACGGATTCTTTTCAGGATGTCAGCCAAGTTATTGTAATTACAGAATTCTGTATCTGAAAAATAAGTTTTGGTATTATGTTCAAGATACAGAAGAATTAAGCAATTTTATTGCAGAAATAGATAATGAAAAAGAAGCTTTTTTAATTGCTCGTATTAATGATTATGATATTGATTCTCGGTCTTCAAAAGGGAATGATTATGGCTATAAACTTAAAGTAAACAAATACGTTAGTTGTCCTGAATCGAAAGAAGCTTTTATCGTATCCGTACAAAAGAATAGAACATTATCAAAAGTAAAAGACTTAGGATATTATTATAAATCTAAAAATTGTATAGTCTATTAAAAAAGTGTCTCACAAAAGTTGTATTTTGGATGAAAATAATATAGATAATTCTATGATTTTACAATTAATTCCATCTTGGCAGATTCTTTGTAATTTATATTATGGAAAATATAAAAATCGAAGAAATGAAAAATTCAATCAAAATATTAATGACAGTTTTTGCAATGAGTTTGGTCTCGTGTGTTGCAACAACAGATTCTTATGGATATAATGACCCTTATTATCAAGGTTATTCAGATGGTTATAGAGACGGTTATTATCAATCGCCTGATGGTTATTGGTACGCTCCAAATGTAGTTTATTACGATTATAACGGAAGTTATTACAGAAATGGTAATGTTTACAATTATAATAATAGAAGCAGAAATACTGTAATTGTTTCTCCAAGAAGAAGTTCTTTGCAGAATAAACTTCCAAATAACGGTCGTTCTACATCCAATAATGGTACAAGAATCCAATCAAATAATGTGAGAACTCAATCTAACAATAATATCAGAGTTCAACCGAATAGTGTAAGAACTCAGCAAAATAACAATGTCAGAGTTCAACCGAATGTTAGGACTCAACAAAACAATAACACTCGAGTTCAGCCGAATACGAGAACTCAACAAAATAACAATCAAGTTCAACCGACCAGAAATACACAAAATAATATCAGAGTTACACCTCAGAATCGGGAACAATCGCAACCGCAGATTAGAAATAACAATTCGGGAAGACGATAATAAAGAAAGCTGTAAATCACAGCTTTTTTTGTGAAATCAATTTTTAATTTGAGTCCGAAAAAAAAATTATACTATTTTTGTAAAAAATGTAGAGATGCTCGTGATTGGAATTGCCGGAGGAACCGGCTCCGGAAAAACAACCGTGGTTAACAAAATTCTTCAACAACTGAATGTAGAAGGCGTGAATGTTCTTTCTCAAGACAATTATTACCACGATAATCAGAATCTAACTTTGTCCGAAAGAGAAGTTCTGAATTATGACCATCCAAAATCCATCGATTTCGAACTTTTGCTGGAGCACGTAAAAGCACTTAAAAATCACCAGCCTATCGATCAGCCGATTTATTCTTTTGTAACACATTCTAGAACAGGAGATCATATTATTGTAGAACCAAAAAACGTTTTGATTGTAGAGGGAATTTTGGTTTTGACGAATAAAGAATTACTGAAAGAATTTAATCTGAAGGTATTTGTTCACGCAGATTCTGACGAAAGATTAATCCGAAGAATCCGCAGAGATACACAAGAAAGAGGAAGAGATTTGCAGGAAGTTCTTCACCGTTACCAAACGACTTTGAAACCGATGCATCAGGAATTTATCGAACCTTCTAAAAATGAAGCTGATTTGATTGTTCCAAATATGAGACAAAATTCTGTCGCCATTGATTTCTTAACGACTGTGATTAACAATTCGCTTAAAAAGGTTCATTAAAAATAGATGTTAGAAGTTAGACATCAGATTTTAGAGTTAAAATCAATGTTTTAAAAATTTATTTTATGAAAGAACTAATCAAAGATATCAAGAAAAAATCACCAACACTTAAGTTTTTCCAGACTTATGTGTTCAACAAATATGTGTTGACATTGACCGGATTTTTGATTTGGATGATATTTTTTGACAGCACATCTTTTCTGGTTATCAATGAGTTGAATGGTGAAATCGGACGTTACGAAAACCAACGTGAATTCTACAAAACAGAATATGAAAAGAATGACAAATTCTACCGTAAACTGATGAATAACAAACAAGAAAAAGAAAAATACGCTCGTGAAAATTACTTTATGAAAAAACCGAACGAGGAGATTTTTATATTGGTAGTTGACAGTTCTAAAATCGCTAAAAAATAATACAAAATGAGTTTCATAGAAAATACGTTGGAAGATTGGGAACAGCTTGTGAAAAAGCAACTCAAAACAGAAAATATTTATGAAATTCTATCTAAAGATAATCTGGAAAACATTATTGTAAAACCATATTATCAAAATAATTTTGAGACTGAAATCCTTCCAAAAGTTGAAGAAAGTACACATCTTGTTGCCGAATTTCAAGAAGGTTTGGAAGAACAAGCTTTCGCATTTTTATTAAATGAGAATGTTGAAGGCTTTGAAGAAAAAGCAATTTTTGTCAATAATTCAGATTTAGCTGAACATATTTTAGCTGACGAATCTAATCGATATTTTTCTTTGATTGATGTTTTTTCTGATGATAAAAATGCTGAAATCAATGAACATTTGGTCGGAGAGTTATTGTCAAAATCATTCGAAAGACAGATTTGTGTTGATATTAGTTTACATCAAAATGCCGGAGCTTCAATCATTCAGCAATTGGCTTTTGCATTAGCAAAATCTAAAGAATTAACAGAAAAATACGGTTCGGAGATTCTTGAAAAATTGGTTTTCCGATTTGCTATTGGTTCTAATTATTTTTTCGAAATTGCTAAAATCAGAGCTTTCAAATATCTGTTCAATCAGTTGTCTAAGGAATTTGATAAAGATTTGATTCCATACATTTTCGCTGAAACTTCATTTAGAAATAAGGCTAAAAATGACGCAGATAATAACCTGATTCGTTCAACTCTGGAATTGGCTTCTGCAATGATTGGCGGAGCTGATGCGGTTTTTTCTAATGATTATAAATTCGATAATTCGTCAGAACTTTCAAAAGAAATTTCTTTTAAACAACAGATTGTTTTAGCTTACGAAAGTATCATTAATGTTTTTGAAGATGCAACTTCAGGAAGTTATTTCGTGGAAGATATTACACAACAATTTGCTGAGAAATCTTGGAAATTATTCCTTGAAATCGAAGAAAAAGGAGGTTATCTTGAACTTTTAAAATCTGGTGATATTCAGAAAATGATTTTTGAACACGCTGTGAAAGAACAAAGTTGGGTAGAAGAAGGCAAAATCAAATT
This sequence comes from Epilithonimonas sp., assembly GCF_032055105.1. Classification (GTDB taxonomy): domain Bacteria; phylum Bacteroidota; class Bacteroidia; order Flavobacteriales; family Weeksellaceae; genus Epilithonimonas. The sequence continues at coordinate 40,435 of NZ_DAMBRK010000012.1, read as the reverse complement.
GATTGGCGTGAATCTTTATCCAAAATTAGATGCCACAAAATCAATAGATGAACTTTATAATGCTGATGAAATAAAGAAAGTTCGTTTGGCTAAAATGTTTGAGTAATGAAAGAGCAATTCATTGATTTATTAGAATATAATTCTCATTTTAATCAGTTGTTGATTAAGATTTATCTTGAGAACAAAGATTCTTTTAATGAAAAAATGACTTTGCTTCTTAATCACATTCTCAATGCTCAACAAATCTGGAATTCCAGAATTATTATTGAAGAATCATTCGGAGTTTGGCAAATTAATCCTGATGAAAAACTTTCGGAAATCAATCAATCTAATTTCGAAAATAGCATCAAAATTCTGAACGAAAGAAATCTTGATGAAATCATCGCTTACAGAAATTCAAAAGGGGATGATTTTCAAAACTCGATTCTGGAGATTTTGTTCCATTTTATCAATCATTCGACTTATCATCGCGGTCAGATTGCAATGTTGATGAAGCAAGTCGGATTGGAACCGATTAATACAGATTATATTTTTTACAAAAGGAAATAATAATTAAATTTTCAAACCACATAGACACATAGAAAATGATATACTTTTCTATTATAAGATAAAATAGACTTTTAAAAACTATTTAATCTATATTTTCTGAAAGAATTATGTGCCTATGAGGTAAATATTTTGTTCATAATTTGCCATCTTAGAATAAAATAAAGTTTTACATTATTCTCAAATTTATTAAATATTAGCTAAGAATTCGTAACTCTTAACTAAATCACTATCTTTGCAAAAATTTTATAGAATGAGCGGAGACGGAAATCAATCAGGTAGAAATAGAAAACCAAGAACTTCTGGAGGTGGCAGACCTTCCGGAAACTCCCGTAGCTCAAGCGATAACAGAGGTGGAAGACCTACTGGGCACTCTCGTGGACCTAAAACCAAAAGAGGTGCAGACCGATTTGACAGCCGTGACAAATACGAAAATGGCGAGAGAAAATTTGGGCCGAAAAAACCTTTTAGCAGAGCCGAAAAAGATGAAGACAAAACGAAATCTTTTATTCAAAGAAGAAGATTCGAGAAAATAAGCAAAGAAGTTTTCAAAGATAGCATTAGACTTAATAAATATATTGCGAATTCTGGGATTTGCAGTAGGAGAGAAGCGGATGAACTCATCACACAAGGTCTTGTAGAAGTGAATGGAAAAGTGGTAACCGAAATGGGTTATCAGGTTCAGAAAACTGACAGAGTTGTTTTTGACGGACAAAATATCACGCCGGAAAAACCTGTTTATGTTCTATTGAACAAACCAAAAGGTTATATCTCGACAACTAAAGATGATAAAGCGAGAAAAACAGTAATGGATTTAACTGCGAATGCTTCTCCATACAGAATTTTCCCAGTCGGAAGGTTGGACAGACAAACGACAGGTGTTATTCTTTTGACGAATGACGGTCATATGACGAAGAAGTTGACGCATCCGTCTTTCAATATGAGAAAAATCTATCACGTTACGCTGGACAGAAAATTGACTAATGATGATATGAGATTGATTGGTGAAGGAATCCGTTTAGAAGAAGGTGTTGCAGAAGTTGACAGCATTTCTTTCATCGAAGGGAAACCTAAGAACGAAATCGGAATTGAAATTCATATCGGTTGGAATAGAGTAATCAGAAGAATCTTCCAAAAACTTGGTTACGAAGTTGAAGCACTTGACAGAGTTATGTTTGCGGGATTGACTAAGAAAAACATCAAGCGAGGACACTGGAGAATCCTTACGGAACAAGAAGTGAACAATTTGAAAATGTTATAAATTAAAAGACTGAAATTTTTCAGTCTTTTTTTATATTTAAATATGAATAAAATTTATGTTTTCAGTGGATTGGGTGTTGATGAAAGAGTTTTTGATAATATTGACTTTGGAACTTTGGATGTTGAATTTATAGATTGGATTCAACCTTTAGAAAATGAAAGTCTGGAAAGTTATGCGCTTAGAATTTCGAAGAAAATCATTTATAAAATCCAATTTTGATTGGTTTATCTTTTGGTGGAATGTTAGCTGCTGAAATTTCCAAAATCATTAAAGTAAGAAAAGTCATTCTGATTGCTTCTGCAAAAAATAAATTTGAACTTCCATTCATTTATCGATTATTTGGAAAATTGAATCTCATCAAATTAATTCCAAAAAAGATTTTCAAACAACAAAACTCAATCACCAATTGGATTTTCGGAATCGAATCTGATTCGGAAAAACAACTTTTGAAAAGTATTCTAAAAGATACAGACCTTGATTTTTTCTCTTGGGCAATCAATGAAATCGCGAATTGGAAAAATGAAATCTATCCTGAAAACAGTTTTCATATTCACGGAAATAAAGACAGAATAATTCCAATTAAAAATGTGAAAGCTGATTTTGTCATTGAAAATGGCGGACATTTTATGACTGTTAATAAAGCAAAAGAGATTGAAAATGTTATTTTGAATTTAATCTGATTTTGATTCAAGGTTGACTTTTCAACTTCAAATCCGTCAGTTTCATTCTTACTTTTTTCATAAAAGCAGAACCTGGGTCTTCTTTGCCCGTAAAATATTTCGAATCAGTTTCTTTCCAAAGTTTAGAATTCCTGAAAACACCATATTCCGAATGCCCGATGAGATATTCTATTGGATATTTTTTTGCAAGATATTTGACTAATTCTGCGTTAGCTTCAACTTGTTTATCGGTCAAAGGTTGGAATTTACTTCCGATATTTTCCACACCGATGGCGCAATAATTTAATCCAATCGTATGTCTGGCAAATAATTCCGGGTCAACCAATTGATAAACGGTTCCGTCTCTGTCAATCAGAAAATGGGCAGAAACATTCAGAGAACTTTGTTTCTTAAGCGTTGCTCTTTGATTCTCTAAATATAAATTATTAAAATACCTAAAATTAGATTCTATCGTTCCACCTGCTGTGTAATGAAGAACAATGATTTTCGGAGTGATATTCGGGGTTTTCTGGGTTAGATTGTGATGTTCTTTCATATAATCTAGACTCAGCTTCATTCTGTCCTTAGAATAATCAATCGGTTTTTGAATGATTTTAAGGTTTTGAGCTTGAGATGTTAGACAAAAAAACAGAAATAATAATTGGAAAATCCTTTTCATAATGCCTCAAATTTACTTAAAATAAATTCTATTTCTGATATTGATAATGTCCCGTAATTGTCCAACTAAAAAGACAATCCTCCAAAACCTGTCCTGCGCCAATGTTATGGGAAATCAAATAACGTTTTCCATCGGCTGATTTTTTATTGACTACAATTCCAATATGGGTCAGATTTTTAGGCAAATCCCAAGTGACGATATCGCCCGGAACATAATCTTTTGCATCATTCGTAATCGGTTTTACTTTCCCGAATTTTGCAAAAAATACTTGTAGATTTGGAACTCTACGATGGTCTATGTTTTTGTCTGGTCTTTTCAGTCCCCATTTCTTTGGATATTTGGAGAAATTTTTCGCCATATCTTCGTGAACTTCCTTCTGCAAATCAATTCCCAGTGCTCTATAAGCACGGATTACTACATCTGTGCAAACACCTTTTCCTTCCGGAACATCGCCGTTTGGATATTTCAAAACGAAATAAGTTGGGTCGTAAACCACTTTGTCTTTGGTCAAATTAATGGCAGCATTGGAAAGTTTCGTTTGAAAATTCTGTCCAAAAATGGTGATGGAAACAAAGAAGAGAATGGCGAAATATTTTTTCATCTTTTATGGATTATCTTTTTATGATGGGCTTCCCTTCGTCAAGCTCAGGATAAACTTTGCCTCAGCCTGACATTGCAACCATCTAATTAAAAAGTTGTTATCTTGAGGTTCTCGAAGGATTAATAATTTTCAAACGAAAAAACCTGCAAAAATATTCCGCAGGTTTTTGTTAAAAATATATAAGATTGATTTGGTCTTATCCAAAGGCATTGATGCCTGTAATATCCATTCCCGTAATCAAAAGATGAATATCGTGTGTTCCTTCGTAAGTAATCACAGACTCCAAATTGGCAGCGTGGCGCATCATCGGGAATTCTCCCATTATTCCCATTCCACCAAGCATTTGGCGGGATTCTCTGGCGATATCGATTGCAATTTTGACGTTGTTTCTTTTCGCCATAGAGATTTGTGCCGGCGATGCTTTATGAGCGTTTTTAAGATTTCCTAATTGAAGGCAAAGCAATTGGGCTTTGGTAATTTCAGTCAAGAATTCCGCTAATTTCTTTTGCTGAAGCTGGAAAGAAGCAATTGGTTTTCCAAATTGTTTTCTCTCCTTAGTATATTGAACAGCAGTACAATAACAGTCCATTGCAGCACCAATTACACCCCAAGAAATCCCATATCTAGCTGAATTAAGACAAGATAAAGGTCCTTTCAATCCTTCAATATTAGGAAGAAGATTTTCTTTCGGAACTTTCACATTATTGAAAACCAATTCTCCGGTTTTTGAAGCTCGAAGACTCCATTTGTTATGAGTCGTTGGTGTGGTGAAACCTTCCATTCCGCGTTCTAGAATCATTCCTCTTACTTTGCCGTCTTCACCTTTTGCCCAAACTACTGCGATATCTGCAACGGGGGAGTTGGTAATCCACATCTTGGCACCATTCAAAAGATAATGGTCGCCTTGATCTGTGAATTTGGATTCCATAGAAGAAGGGTCGGAACCGTGGCTAGGCTCTGTCAAACCAAAACATCCAATCATATCACCGGACGCCAAATTCGGAAGGTATTTTCTTTTTTGCTCCTCAGAACCATACTCGAAAATAGGAAACATTACCAAAGAAGACTGTACAGAAGCTGCAGAACGAACTGCCGAATCGCCTCTTTCCAATTCCTGCATTATCAATCCATAAGAGATTTGATCCAATCCAGGGCCGCCATATTCTTGAGGAATGTATGGGCCAAGCGCCCCGATATTTCCCAATTCTTTCATCAATCCCGGGATATCGGTATGATTTTGTGCTGCTTCATCTATTTGTGGCATTACAAAACTCTCCACCCAGCTTCTTACAGAACCGCGGATAAGCTTGTGTTCTTCGGTCAAAAGAGCGTCTATAGAGTAATAATCTGGTATGCTTGTTAACGGGTAATATGACATTGTTTTTGTTTTGCCTAAAAATAAAGCTTTTCCTGAATTACCAAAAAGTTTTGTTAACAAATAATTCACTTTCTGAAAAACGTCATAATTGTGTGCTAAGTCTGTTTGAAACTTCTTGTGCTTGCATTTTTTTTTCAAGTTATTGGAGAAACTTCTTGAAAATTTGTTTAGCTTGAAAATCAATAATCTATAATCGTTGTTTCGCTTTAGCGTTTATCTTTGTCGAAAGAATATTATTCATAAACATTATCTGTAAGAATAGAACAGTCTATATTTTGGATAAAATAGGATTATGGAATTTGTTTAATTTGTCCAGAATTTTAATAAGCTCAATTTTTTCTTGATAAGTGATGTTTCCAGTCACTATACTAATCGATTTACAAATTTTACTTATTTGCTTCTCTATATTAATGATAAGAATGCCTGCAGATTTTCTTGGATATGGCTGACTTAGAGTAAGTTTTTGCATATCGGTTAAGGTGAACCAACAAGGGTGCTGATAATGCTTTCTGGACTTTTTCCATTTTCTTTACCTTCCCAAACTGGTTCATCCGTAACTGATTTTATTCTTTAGACTTCATTGTCATAAATTCATTTTTTGAATCCATTAATGTCACCAGAATAACTCTTCAATGTGTTTTCAGAATCAAAATTGTTCTAACAGTTCTTTATATAGCTGTAATTGTGCCAAAATCTATTTCTATCAAGAAAAAAATTTAACTGCATTCTTATTTAATAAAAGGTAAATAATCTAAATACAATAAAATTCAAACAAGTGTTTTAAATTTTCTTAAATCTTATTTATTTATTCTTAAAAAAATCAAAAAAAAATTAAAGTTTGAAAATTTTTAACTTTTATGGAATTGTACTTGCCTTTCAAATTTCAACTTTAAATAAAAGATTATGAAAACGGAATTGAAAATTAAAAGTCTATTGTTTGGATTATCATTAGTAACAGTCGGTTATGCAAATGCCCAAACAACTACGGAAACACAAACACCTACAACAACTCAAAGTCAATCAGTTAATCCACAAATAGATGCACTTAAACAAAAAATTGCTACCAATCCGCAAGATACGCAATCTCTTGTAGCTCTTGCGACAGAGTACCAAAATGCTCAAGATTACACGTCTGCCATTGCAACTTGGAATCAGGTTACAACCTTAATTCCAGATTGGGCACCAGCTTATTACAGTATAGGATATGCTAATCAAGCAGCAAAAAATAATGAAGGAGCAAAAGCGGCTTACGACCAATATATCGCAAAAGTAAAACCGGAAGAAGTAGAAGCTAATAAGCAGAATCTAGCTTACGCCTATTTTTTTATCGCATTTGTTGATAAAGACACAAATCCTGAAAAAGCGAAACAGTATGTTGCAAAATCTCTGCAATATGACAGTACCAATCAAGATGCGCTTAACCTAAGCAAAAGCTTGATGAACTAAAATCAAATGTTTCAATCATAGAAAAGACGCTAAATTTAAGCGTCTTTTATTTTTTGCAAGATTCAAATCAATTTCAAAGAAGTTGAGATCTTTGCACCTTAAATCATTAGATTTAATTTAAAAACTTTGTGCCTTTGCGATAAAACTACAAGTTTTCATTCTGATTATTTTCTTCTTTTGAGGAGTTCTGATTCTTATCCTGATTTTTCTTTTTGTAAAAATAATAACCAATCCCTGCAATCAAAAACACTGGCCAAAAGGGTAGAAGGAATAACAAAATACTTCCAATAACATTCCAGCCTGATAAAATGGCGTCTGCAGATTTTTCTCCGAAAGTTTTATCTTTTTCGTTTTCCTGAGGTTTCAAATGATTGTCATAAAGGGTGATTTCCAGATTTCCTAATTTATTCGGATTGTAATTTTCACCTTTCACTTCTAGATTTTTATTTCGAATCATTCCAAGATTTTGAAGGTCTTCAACCAAATAATCGAATTTTTCAAATGGAACTTTTGCAGTCAAATAAAACGTTTGGAATTCATCATTACTTACGAGGTTTTCGGTTTTGACAGTTCCGTCATATTTTCTGATGATTTCTCGTAGAGATGGTTTGGCTTGGGAGATATTATCGACATTGATTTCCACTGAGCCATTTTTTACCATTGGAGAAGGTTCTGGAACTGCATTTTCCTTTTTTGAAGGTTTGTCTTTGTAGATAACTTTAGTGAGCGTTTTTGTGGCTTTTGGAATTTCTTTTGTGATTTGATTCTTTATCGAATCGATATTAGAACTGATTTTCTTCTCTTCAATATCTTTTTTGAATTTCTCAACATTTTCAGAAATGGAATCGATTTTTTCTTTGCTATTCTCAAAAGCTTTTTCGATGTCTTCTTTATTTTTAATCAAATCTTTGGCTTTCAGATTGACTGAATCCAAAACAGAATTGGTATCAAGATTATTTACAGTTTCAGAAGCTTTATCCATCAAAGAATCTGCGTTGGCGATTGTATTATTAGCTTGTTCTAATTCTGCTTTTTTACACATCGTAAGTGTGCTCAAAATAACGGCGGTCAATATTAATTTTTTCATTGGGATAATTTTATGATGTAAAGCTATCCAACAACCGAAAGAATGATTTGTAAATGAATCCGATAATTTTTGTAATATTTTAATCTAACGAAAATCAAATATTTAAATTGATTTTACAAATGATTTACAAGAAATTGAAAAGAAAAGTATCCAATTTAAAAGAATTAAAAATTTAATATTATTATCTAATGAAATTAGTAAAATCTATTTTTGTCATATATCGCTAACTCAATTCCTAAATTTAATTTGCTAACTAAATTGATTAACCTAGGAGGTAAATGATTGGTTTGTACAGCTACATTTTTATTAAAACGAGAATCTAATGGAAAATCTAAGAATGCATATTTGATATGATAATTAGACATTAATAATTCTAATTCATTAAAATTGCTTTCAATAAACTCAATAACATCCTTAATTTGAGCTTCTAAATCGTTCCATTTTTTATCAGAAATATTAAAAAAGATTCCATAATCATCATATTTAGATTTTTGTAATTCATTTTTAAAATCACCTTTTTCAAAGATTTTACAAATTGGAATTTTTGTTGATTCTACAAAAGATTTAAATGATTTATTTTCACTGTAAACTTTTAATAAACACATTATTTTAATTTTGTTAAAGATAATATTAATTCAAAACAGCTCAAACAAAAAAAATCCGCAGAAAACTCTGCGGATTATATATTTTAATCATTAGCAAACTCACTAATAAAATGCAGTTTCACATTCGGAAACTTTTCCTGAGTCATTGTAATCGTAAAAGACGAATCGGCTAAGAAAACCAATTGGTCATATTTGTCTCTTGCTAAGAAACGCTGTTTCAGTCTTGCAAATTCTTTGAATTCCTCAGACTTTTCATCCGCTTCCACCCAACACGCTTTATGGATGCTGATTGGCTCATAAGAACATTTCGCACCATATTCGTGTTCCAAACGATATTGGATAACTTCGTACTGAAGCGCACCAACCGTTCCGATAATTTTTCTGTTGTTCATTTCCAATGTAAATAACTGAGCAACACCTTCATCCATTAGCTGATCAACACCTTTTGCCAATTGTTTTGCTTTCAGTGGATCATTATTATTAATATAACGGAAATGTTCCGGAGAGAAACTCGGGATTCCTTTGAAGTTCAATTTTTCACCAGCTGTCAAAGTATCACCAATTCGGAAACTTCCCGTATCGTGAAGTCCGACAATATCGCCCGGGAAACTCTCGTCCACAACTTCTTTTTTGTCAGCGAAGAACGCGTTAGGAGAGGAGAACTTCATTTTTTTACCTTCTCTTACAAGCAAGTAATTTTCATTTCTTTTGAAAGTTCCGGACACGATTTTCACAAACGCCAAACGGTCTCTGTGTTTCGGGTCCATATTTGCGTGGATTTTGAACACAAATCCTGTAAAATTATTTTCTTCAGGCTTTACCAAACGGGTTTCACTTTCTTTTGGTTGAGGCATTGGAGCGATATCGATGAAAGCATTCAATAGCTCACGAACTCCGAAATTATTAAGAGCAGAACCAAAGAAAACCGGCTGTAAATCGCCATTCATATAATCTTCACGATTAAACTCCGGATAAACAGACTGAATCAAATCCAATTCTTCACGTAAACTTGTCGCCGCTTTTGCACCAACCAATTCATCAATCTGAGAATCGTTGATATCATCAATTTTCAGAGATTCACCAACTTTCTGTTTTTTCTCTTCCAAAAACAATTGGATATTATTTTCCCAAATATTATAAATCCCTTGAAAGTCACTTCCCATACCAATCGGTAGAGAAAGCGGGCAAACCGTCAAACCTAATTTCTGTTCCACTTCATCCAGCAAATCAAAAGCATCTTTACCTTCACGGTCCAATTTGTTGATGAAAACAATCATCGGAATGTTTCGCATTCTACAAACCTGAACTAGTTTTTCCGTCTGTTCCTCAACCCCTTTTGCAACGTCAATTACAACAATTACAGAGTCAACCGCAGTCAAAGTTCGGTAAGTATCTTCCGCAAAATCCTTGTGACCAGGTGTATCCAGAATATTGATTTTGTGGTCTCTATATTCAAAAGCCAAAACCGAAGTCGCCACAGAAATCCCTCTCTGACGTTCGATTTCCATAAAGTCAGAAGTTGCTCCTTTTTTGATTTTGTTGGATTTTACAGCACCAGCTTCCTGAATTGCCCCTCCAAAAAGCAGGAGTTTTTCCGTGAGCGTGGTTTTTCCCGCATCGGGGTGGGAGATGATTCCGAAAGTTTTTCTTTTGCTGATTTCTTGTTGTAAAGACATAATAAAATTTGAGATTGCAAAAATCGTGATTTTAGTTGGATTTTGAAAATCGAGTTTTTACAAAAGAAAATCTTCGAATATTAATTTAAGACTCTCACTGATTACTCAGATTTTGCAGATTGAAAACCCAATGGAAAATCTGCTAAATCAATTTAATCTGCGAGAGAATTATTTCAAACCTTTATTTTAGGAGCTATTTCCCGCTTTTAGTTTATACTGAGCTTGTCGAAGTGCTATATCTTTTTTGTCTCAGAAGTTTTTGTTATCCAAACAACTTTTCCGGTTAAGACAAAAAAGGATGCCACTGCAATCGGGGCTAGGGGGTTTGTCTTCCAAATCAGCATAAAAGCTTAACCACGATCTTTGTCATTCCGTAGGAAACCTAGCGGAGTGGTTCGATGAAGTCAATCTCGACAGTGAAATTTAGATTCCTACGGAATGACAAACTAAACGCTAAAAAATGTCTGTCTGAAGCTCTCGAAGACATATAAAAAATAAAATTCCTTATAAAACCTCAATATTTATTTTGTGCCTTTTAAAGAAATAAAAAATCTTGCGCCTTTGCGATAAAAACTTTAATTCTTCAAAACCCCATATTCCGGGTCTTCGATAATATTAATATCAACTACGTTCTCCGCATTTTTTATCAATCGTCTGCAATCAGGACTAAGATGTTTTAAACGAACAATTTTCCCTTGAGTGTGATAACGTTCAGTCAGTTTATTCAGAATATCAATCGCAGACATATCTACGACACGGCTTTCTTTAAAATCGATGACAACTTCTTTTGGGTCATTCATTACATCAAATTTCTCCGCAAAAACAGTTGTAGAACCAAAGAATAATGGTCCAAAAATCTCGTAATGCTTCACACCATTTTCATCAACAAATTTCCTTGCTCGGATTCTTTTTGCACTTTCCCAAGCAAAAACCAAAGCTGAAATAATCACACCAATCAAAACAGCCAAAGCCAGATTGTGAAGGAAAACAGTAATCAAAGTCACAACAACCATTACAAAAATATCAGATTTAGGAAATCGCTTAATAGCTTTGAAGCTTGCCCATTCAAACGTTCCAACAGAAACCATAATCATCACACCAACTAAAGCCGCAACTGGCATTTTTCCAATAATTGGCGCACCAAAAAGAATGATGGAAAGTATAACCAAAGCGGCAATAATTCCTGATAATCTGGCTCTTGCTCCGGCTGATAGATTTACTAAAGTCTGAGCAATCATCGGACAACCGCCCATTCCGAAAAAGAAACCGTTCAGGATATTCGCTGTTCCTTGTGCCACGCATTCTCTGTTGCTGTTTCCTTTGGTGTTTGTGATTTCGTCAACTAAGTTTAAAGTCAATAAACCTTCCGTTAATCCAACCGTTGACATTATTAAAGCAAATGGAAAAATGACTTTCAGAACTTCAAAAGATAATTCCACATTAGGGATATGAAATGGAGGGAAACCTCCGGCAATATTAGCAATATCGTTAACAGTTCTAGTTTGGATTCCGAAAATCATTACCAAAGCAAAAGTGACAGCAATCGCTACCAAAGAAGCAGGAATTTTCTTCGTTAACTTCGGAAAAATTAATACGATAGAAATCGTCAGAGCTACCAAAGCAATCATTGTATAAAGTGGATTTCCTGACAACCAATTCTCCGTTCCTTGAACCTTAAACTGATTAATCTGCGACATAAAAATCACAATCGCCAATCCATTCACAAAACCATACATCACAGACTGCGGAACTAATCTTATAAATTTCCCTAATTTAAAAATTCCGATAATGATTTGGATAATTCCGGCTAAAATGACGGTTGCAAAAACATACTCGATGCCGTGAGACATCATTAATGGAATCAAGACAATAACAGTTGCACCTGCGCCACCGGAAATCAATCCAGGTCTTCCACCAAGAATCGCTGTCACCAATCCCATTATAAATGCGGCGTATAAACCTGTCAATGGAGAAAACCCTGCGAGAATGGCAAACGACAAAGATTCTGGAATCATAGTCATTGCGACGGTTAATCCAGCGAAGATTTCGTTTTTATAATTTACTTTTTGAGAGAAATCAAAAAGATTGAGAACTTTCTGCATATCAATTTAAAATGCGAAAATAGTAGAATTAATTATTATTTTGATTGATTCATTTTCAGATAATAAGCTAGGGCTAAACCTAACATCACAATCCCAATACTGAAAGGGAAAATATATGGCAATCCAAAAGCATCGGCAACACCACCAATTAATGGACCTGTAACACCAAGAGAAATATCAATGAACAATCCATAACCAGCCAAAGCCGAACCTTGGTTGGAAGAAGGAACGGTTTTCATTGCCATAACTCCCAAAGCAGGAAAAATTAATGAAAATCCTAAACCTGTGATGCCTGCACCAATCAAAGCAAAGTAAGGATGATAAGACAAACTTATAATCGTTAATCCAAGGGTTTCTACAACCAAACTTGCAATCGCAACGTTGATTCCGCCAAATCGATTTATCGCATTGCTAAAAACTAATCTTCCTGCAACAAATAAAATTCCGAAAACAGACAAGCACATTGCTCCATTTTGCCAATGGTAATAATCATAATAAAGTGTAATAAATGTAGAAATAGTAGCAAATCCTAATCCTCCTAAAGCTAAACAAAGTCCAAAAGGAGCAACTTTTCCAAGAACATTCCAGAAGGATTTTTGTTCTTCTTCAGAGGAATGTTTTCCGGTTCTATTTTCTTTTGTTCTTGCCACGAAAAATCCGATTAATCCTAAAATAACAATCAGAATTCCTAGACCATAAAAATTGAAATATTTTACAATCGTAACACCTAAAGACGCACCTAAAGCCAAAGCTCCGTAACAAGCAACACCGTTATAAGAAATGATTTTCGCTGTATATTTTTCTCCGAAAGTCATAATTGCCCAGTTAATTGGACTTGCTCCAACCATTCCTTCCGCACCTCCTGTAAAAAGTCTTGTAACAATTAGAAATAACAAACTAACAATAGGAGAGAATCTGAAATAATAAGCCATTATCAATACCAATCCTGTAAAAGCAAAGCTCAGCATACTTGCTAAAACAGCGGGTTTAGGACCTTTGCTATCGATAATTTTTCCGGAATAGGCTCTCATTAAAAAAGTCATTATGTATTGTAAACTAATCACAATTCCTGCAACCAACATACTAAATCCGAGACCTTTGCTAATAAAAATTGGTAAGACAGATAATGATAATCCGATGATGAAATAACCTATAAACGTGAAAAAGACGTAGGAAATAACGGAATATGAGAAATTCTTGCTTTGTCCAATCGTTGCATCCATAACATTAAATTAAAAGATACAAAATTACTTCTTATAGGCTTCTTAGTAAGAATCTTTACAGTTAATAAATTAATAAATTTTTATAGACGGAGTAAATAATCAGCAGAAAATTCTATAAAAATCTGTAACTTTCAGGTTTTAATAATTAATTTGAAATTCCTTATTATAATTCCATCACACAACGAAGAAAGTAACATTTCTTTTTGTCTCGAATCTTTGAAAAATCAGAGTTTTCAGGATTTTGTTTGTGTGGTTGTGAATGATGGTTCAACTGATAGAACTTCTGAAATTATTAATGATTTCAAGTTTCATGATTCAAGATTTAAGATTTTGGACTTAGAAAAATCTGAACATTCTCCTGGTGCAAAAGTCGTGAGAACTTTTAATAGTGGTTTGGAATCTGTTGATTGGAAAGACTTTGATGTGATTTGTAAGTATGATGCAGATATTGTTTTTCCTCAAAATTATTTAGAAAAAATTAATCAAGTTTTCGAGACAAATCCAAAAGCTGGAATTGTTTCAGGTTTAGTTTATATCAAAAATTACAAACAAAATCCTGAAATCAAAAACCTCAGAAATCCGAATGAAAATTGGAAAGATTTCAGCAATAAAAATCAGGAATGGGTTTTCGAAAATCTTTCTTCCAAAAATCACGTTCGTGGTCCGATAAAAGCCTATAGAAAAGAATGTTTCGAAGATATGAACGGTTTGCGAGCAGTTCTTGGCTGGGATAATCTCGATATTTTATTAGCTAAAAAAAGCAAATGGGAAGTTGTAACAATCAAAGAACTTTGGGTAAAACATCTTCGTCCGACTGCTTACAAATACAAATCTCAAAAGGCTGAGAAACTTGGTCAGTATTTTTATAATATCGGTTTGAGTTTGCCTTTAGCAATGATTTCTTCAGCAAAATCCAGTTTCAAAAATCGTTCTGCAAAAGAGTTTTTTATCACAATCAATTCTTTTCTGAAACAAAAAGAACAACGAAATCTAAGTAAAGAAGAAATCAAATTCATCCGAAATCTTCGCTGGAAGGAGTTTTTTAGAAACTTTAAAAGATAGAAACAAAAAAAATAGTTGGTTTAAATTTAACCAACTATTTTTTATTTAAATGATTTTATCCTAATTTCTTAGAATCAGCAACAAACTGAGCTAGTCCAGAATCCGTTAATGGATGTTTCAATAAATTAAGGATTGATGGCAGAGGAGAAGTGATAACATCTGCTCCAATTTTAGCACAATTGATGATATGCATAGGACTTCTGATAGATGCTGCAAGAATCTCTGTGTCAAACATATAATTGTCATAAATGGTTCTGATTTCTTCAATTAGATTAAGACCATCAACAGAAATATCATCTAATCTTCCTAGAAACGGAGATACATAAGTTGCACCAGCTTTTGCCGCTAATAAAGCTTGACCAGCAGAAAAAATCAAAGTACAGTTTGTTTTAATTCCTTTGTCAGAGAAATATTTAAGAGCTTTCACGCCGTCTTTGATCATTGGGATTTTTACAACGATTCTTTCGTGCAAAGCAGCTAATTCATCGCCTTCCTTGATTATTTCTTCGTAGGTTGTAGAAAGAACTTCTGCAGAAACATCTCCGTCAGAGATATTACAAATATCAACATAATGTTTGTTGATAGCTTCTTTGCCAGAGATTCCCTCTTTTGCCATAAGAGAAGGGTTGGTTGTAACGCCATCTAGGATTCCCAAATCTTGAGCTTCTCTAATTTGATCTAAGTTGGCTGTGTCGATAAAAAATTTCATATTAAGTTTTTTGAAAAATTATTAGCAAATATACATTATTAGTTTGTGAGATAGAAGCAAAAAAAGAAGCCAATTGGCTCCTTTTAGATTATTTTATTGCAGCTTCTTTAGCTTTGAACTCGTTATACTTTGCAGTATTCTGAGTTGTCATATACATCCCTTTTAGAAGGGTTACAACCTCTTTGTTGTTAGGATCGTTTGCATACATTTTTTCTGCATAAGGTAAAGCTTTTTGGAATCTAGCTCTTCTTTGTTCAAGAACTTTGTTCGCTTCATCTATTTTTCCAGCTTTTTTCAAGTCTCTGTATTGGTTGATTGCAGCTTCATCTTCTCCAAGAATTGCAAAAACCAAATTGTTCATTGCATTTGGGAATTTTGGATCAATATCAACTAATTTTTTGAAAGTAGCCTCTGCTTCAGCTTGTTTTGCAGGATCTTTACTCAACATTACTCCAAGATTATACAAGCTTTCTTTGTCGTTTGGATTAGAAGCAATTTTTGTTTTTAAGTTGTTTATAAACTCGTCTGTTTTACCAGATTTGAAGTAAGAATTGCTTTGTGTCTGCGAAAGAGATTGGTTTTTAGGGAATTTTTTAAGTCCTTCTTCTGCCAATTTTCCTGCTTCGTCATATCTTTTTTGTTCAAAAAGTAATGATGCCGCAACCTCATAAAGTTCCTCTTGTTTGCTTGGTGTTTTTTCGGTTTTGAAATCCGTATAATCCTTAGTCTTTTTATAAAGATCAAAAGCTGCTTTGTCAAGCGTTTCTACTTGGCCTGTTTTAGTATTTTTGGCAGTATAAACCGTTTCTTCGCCAGTGTATCCGTCTTTGATTAAAGATACAAGAATGTCTGCTCCTTTAGACTTGCTGTCGGTTGACTGTGCATAAGCAATACCAGAGTAGTATAGATAGGTTTTATTATCTTGGCCTCCTGCTTTTAAGAGATAATACGTTTCAGCGAATTTTTCTCCAGCTTTGTCATAGTTTTTATTTCCGTATTCTTTTGTTGCTTCGGTACTAGCCGTTTGTAGAAGAGCGTTTACGTTACTTCTAACTTTTTCGGATAAAGAAGGCGAATATTTTTCTTCTTTCAAAGATAATCCAGCTCCGAATTTATCAGCTGCTTCTTTTCCGACAAAATAAACCTTATTTTTTCCCGCATCTTTTCCTGTGAAAATAGCTGCAGAACTAAGGCTATTAATTTTTGAAAGATATTCTGCTCCTTCAATATTTTTTCCTGCTTTGATTAGTGATAATCCTTTTGCATAATAATATTGCTCAAGAACAGATGGTTCTAATAAATAAGTTTTATCACCAAAAATACCTTCAGCTTTTGAAATTTCTGAATTAGCCGTTGAAAGATCTCCAGAGTCAACTGCTTTTACAGCATTAGCAATTTCTTTTTTCTGCGCCAAAACAAATGTTGCAGATAAGATAGCTAAACTTAAAACTAATTTTTTCATTTTATAAGTACTTTTAATTTTTATTCGTTGTTGTCAGAAGATTCTTCACTGTTTTCGTTTTCAGAATTGTCCTGATTTTCTTCTATTTGAGATTGGTTGACGATTGTTTCAGTGTTATTGTCTTCATTTTCAAGGTCTTCTTCGTTTTCATCTTCTACATCTCTGTCCATTTCAACTTTTGCAATGGCAGCAATCTCGTCCTTAGCTTTAAGGTTGATCACTTTCACACCTTGAGTATTTCTACCCATCACGCGCATTTCGTTCATATTCATTCTGATAGCAACTCCGGACTTGTTAATGATCATTAATCCGTCTTCATCTGTTACACTTTGAATAGCGATTAGATTCCCCGTTTTTTCCGTAATGTTAAGCGTAATTACACCTTTTCCGCCACGGTTTGTTATACGATAATCTTCAACTGCTGTTCTCTTACCATAACCTCTTTCCGAAACTACTAAAACAGTATCATTTTCCAAGTCATTTACAACAATCATACCGATAACCTCGTCGTTATCTTCAAGAGAAATACCTCTTACACCAATAGAACTTCTACCAACTGCTCTTGCTTTTTCTTCAGGGAAACGGATACATTTTCCGTTTTTGGTCGCAATCATTATTTCAGAATTTCCGTCTGTTAATCTTGCACCTAATAATGCATCATTATCACGGATTTCAATAGCATTCACACCATTGGTTCTTGGTCTAGAATAAGCTTCCAAAGACGTTTTCTTGATGGTTCCGTTTTTGGTAATCATCACCACATTCATTTGGTTGATGTATTCTTGATTCTTAAGATCTTTTGTTCTGATATAGGCTTTGATCTTATCATCTGGTTCGATATTGATCAAATTCTGAACAGCTCTTCCTTTTGCGGTTTTGGAACCTTCTGGAACTTCGAAAACTCTCAGCCAGAAACATTTCCCTTTTTCTGTAAAGAATAGAAGATATTCGTGGTTGGTTGCTGTTACGATATATTCAAGGAAATCCTCATCTCTTGTAGTTGCGGCTCTGTTTCCAACACCACCTCTGGATTGTACTTTATATTCCGATAAAAGAGTTCTCTTGATGTAACCAGCGTGAGAAATCGTCAAAACAACTTTTTCATCAGGAATGATGTCTTCGATAGAGAATTCTCCACCAGAATAATCGATTTCGGAACGTCTTTCGTCGCCATATTTTTCTTTAATTTCAAGAAGTTCGTCTTTGATGATTTGATAACGTCTTGGTTCATTAGAAAGAATATCTTCCAAATCTTTGATTAAAGCCATTATCTCTTCATACTCCGCACGGATTTTATCCAATTCCATTCCCGTTAGACGAGCTAGACGAAGATCTAGAATAGCTTGAGCCTGGATTTCTGACAATTCGAACTCGGTAATCAAACCTTCTTTTGCAGCTGCTGGATTTTCACTGTGACGGATGATTGCAATTGCTCTGTCAAGAGAATCCTGAGTTCCTATGACTTTCATAAAGCCTTCAAGAATGTGTGCTCTTTCTTTGGCTTTTTTTAGTTCGTATTCTGTTCTTCTTATAATGACTTCGTGACGGTGATCTACGAAATGATGAATTAGACTTTTTAAATTTAATTGTTCAGGTCTTCCTTTAACTAAAGCGATGTTATTAACTGAAAACGAGGTTTGTAGAGAAGTATATTTATACAAAAGGTTTAATACAACATTTGGAATCGCATCATTCTTTAATTCGTAAACAATTCTTAAACCAGTTCTATCAGATTCATCACGGATTTCATAGATTCCAGGAAGTTTATCATCTTTTACTAATTCTGCAGTTCTTGCAATCATCTCAGCTTTGTTCACTTGATAAGGAACCTCAGTTACAATAATTGCATTTCTATTTCCAATCTCTTCGAAACCAACTTTTGCTCTTAGAACTATGCGTCCTCTTCCTGTGTGAAAAGCATCACGAACACCATCATATCCATAGATGATTCCACCAGTTGGGAAATCCGGAGCAATGATGTGCTTCATTAGCTCATCAATTGTGATGTCTCTGTCATCGATATAGGCGCAGATTGCATCAATACTTTCAGATAAGTTGTGTGGCGCCATATTCGTTGCCATACCAACTGCAATTCCGGAAGTTCCGTTAACTAAAAGATTTGGGATTTTTGTTGGTAGAACAGTTGGTTCTTGTAAAGAGTCATCAAAGTTATTTTGAAAATCAACTGTTTCTTTATCTAGGTCGGCAAGAATCTCATCGGAGATTTTTTTAAGTCTTGCTTCTGTATAACGCATTGCTGCAGGAGGGTCACCATCCATAGAACCGAAGTTACCTTGACCATCAACTTGCTCATAACGCAAACTCCAAGGTTGTGCCATTCTCACCATTGCATCATAAACAGAACTGTCACCGTGTGGGTGATATTTACCTAAAACGTCTCCAACGATTCTGGCAGATTTCAAATGTTTTCTATTTGAAAATACATTGAGACCATACATACCGTAAAGAACACGTCTGTGAACGGGTTTTAAGCCGTCTCTTACATCAGGTAAAGCTCTTGATACAATTACCGACATCGAATAATCGATGTAGGAGGTTTTCATTTCATCAACAATGTTGATAGGTATTAACCTTTCTCCTTCCTTTTGCATAAATATTTTTAATTTATTGTAAATCAGAAAATTATATTAAATTCTGACTCGTTGAGTTTTTCTGTTTTTTGTAACGGGCTAATTTACAAAAAAAATACGATTTTTGCATTCTGAATTTATCAACATTAATCATAAAAAATTAAAAATATGAGCATCCTTAGTATAACATTTCATACGATCGAAGATAGAATAGAAGAGTGGGACATTTACGTCGAAAATGATCTTCACCAGATGGTTAAAAATCTGATAGATGTAGAAAAATACATCCTATCGGAAGTTCATTCGGATATGATCAATGAAGGGAAAAATACCAATCTTTTTCTATGGTTTGATAATGATCAGATACGCGATCAGTTTATGGAAAGCGAATTGGTCAATCTTGAGGAAAGAATTGCACAAAAATTTGGTCCCGAAGTGATGGTTTTTCCAACTTTTCTTAATCCAAAAAAGAAGAGGTTTTAAACAGAGCTTACTTAGATTTTTTTAACCACAAAAGTCATAAAGTCATATCTTTCTTAAGTTTTGTCAAAGTTCAAAAAAGTTTTTTTTAAGTTGGCTGTTTGTTCTTTTCCAGATTTTTATTTTAGATTTTCTTTTGAGACTTTTGTGGTTAAATGATTTTCTAGACAGTAGGAATAATTTTTGGAGTTACTTTGTAGCTCCTTTATATTTATCAATATGTTCGACAAACAACAACGAAAACTGAAAAGATCTGCCAAATTAATCTCTGTTCTAAGCAAATATGGATTCAAGGATTTGATTGCAAGAATGGGGAAAAAGCCAGAAGTGAATTCTGAAGAAATTGTTTCGAAAGGTACAATTTATGAAAGGATCAGATTGGTTTTGGAAGAGTTAGGGCCGACTTTCGTAAAGTTGGGTCAGACATTCAGTAATCGGGAAGATTTGTTGCCAGCAGAATTGATTCAGGAGTTGCAGAAACTTCAGGATAGAGTGGAAGTTGTCGAAATGAATGTTGAAGAAATTCTTGAAAACGAATTCAATATTTCTGTCAAAGAACATTTTTCAGAAATTATCACAAAACCTGTGGCGACGGCTTCTATTGCCCAAGTTTATAAAGCGACTTTGATTTCTGGCGAAGAAGTGATTCTTAAAATCAAAAAACCAGATGTTTTATCAGTCATTGAAGACGATTTATTGTTGATTAAAGATTTAATAAAACTAATTTCAACATATTCCGAAATAGCTTCAAAACTGAATCTGAAACAAGCTATCGCCACTTTTGAAAAGTCTTTGTTAGAAGAAGTTTCGCTGGTAAATGAAAGAAATAATATCAAACAATTTGCTTTAAATTTTAAAAATAATAAAGAAACTTATGTTCCGATTGTTTATGACGAATTTTCCAATAATAATGTCCTCTGTATGGAGTTTATTGATGGAATAAAGGTTACAGACAAAACAGAACTTTTAAATAACAATATCGACCCAATCAAAATTTCTGAAGTTGGTTTAAGGCTTTTTGTTTCTCAGATTTTGGATTTTGGATTTTTCCACGCTGATCCTCACGCTGGCAATATTTTGGTTAAAAAAGATGGGAGAGTGATCTTTATAGATTTTGGTGCAGTTGGTAAAATTCAGCCGAATGATAAGGATATTCTTGAAAGTCTTATCGTTGCTTTCGTTGCGAAAAATTCTAATAAGATTGTTCGTTATCTCAAAAAAATGGCGGTTAGTTATGAAATTCCGGATGAAAAAAGATTTGAAAGCGATGTAGAAGACGTTTTGAATTTTGTTCACAGTAGTTCTCTTAAAGACATCGATCCTCATATCATCATTAATAAAATGAAAGATGTTTTAAAAGATAATCGAATCTATATGCCAGATTATTTTTATCTTTTATTTAAAGGAATTGGCTTGATAGAAGGTGTTGGGAGAAGCATTAATCCTGACCTTGATATTGTAAAGAGTCTTCGTCCATACACTAAAAAGATATTAACGAGAAAAATTAGTCCAAAAAAACTGTTCAAGAACGGAATGGATAAGATGATCAATTTCACTGAAAATGTGGATGAGATTCCAAAAGAATTGCGATCTGTTCTTCAAAAGCTGGATGATAATAAATTCACTATCTCGAGTGAAATTAAAAATATTGAGAAGACTAATCAACTTATCAAATCAAGTATTATTAATCTAATATTAGCAATGGTTTTAGGAGCCAATATTATTGCAACAGCGATTGTTTTTGTTTCAGAGTCCGGACCTAGAATTGGAGAGATGTCTCTGGTTGCTGTTCTAGGATTTTTACTTTCTGTTGTTTTAGTTGCAGTATTATTATTAAGAATTGCTAGGAAATAATTTCGGATAAGTGTTTATTCTACACTTTTGTTAACTCAATATTAAGAGATTACTAGTCTATTTTAACGTAATGTTAAATTTAGTTAAAAACTAAACTTTATTATTTTTATTTAATCTAATTAAGTTTTAATTTTGCACTGAAAATGGTCTTGAGTAGGCTTTTTGTATCTTATTATGACTTCGGAAAGTTACTCAAATTAATTTCCTTTTCAAAAATATTGTACTAAAAGTTCTCATTTAATTTCTATGAATAAAAAAATCACTTTACTAAGTGCTTTAGCTTTCTATTTTTTTGCTTCAGAGCGTTTTTCAGCTCAAGAAACTAATCAAAACAAACCAACTAATGATACTATTGCTTCAGTAAAAAATGAAGCTACTAATTTGAATGTAAAAAAGAACCACTCTTCGGACGATAATACATTTGAGATTCACACTGTTGAGATCATTGGTCGTAAAGAACGTGGTTATAAGAACACCAAAACTTTTAGTGCAACAAAAACAGATGTGGATCTTATGGATGTTCCTCAGTCTATTAATTATGTTACGAAAGAAACGCTTGATGATCAGGCCGCTTTCAAGACAAGTGATGCAGTGAAGAACATCAGTGGAGTGAATCAAAGTTCCTATAATAATAATGATTTTGTTTTGCGTGGTTTCCGAGCTTCCAACACGTTGATTAACGGGCAAAGAATCTCTACCAGAGGTTGGGCACAAAATCTTACGCCATATGTGGAAAGGATAGAAGTGATTAAAGGTCCAGCATCGGCATTGTTCGCGAATACAGATCCAGGTGGTACAATCAATACTGTAACCAAAAAACCTTTGAAGGAAGTCAGAAACTCCGTTAATTTTTCTACCGGAAGTTTCAAAACGAATAGAATTTTGGGAGACTTTACAGGTCCTATGAATGAAAAGAAAACCTTATTGTATCGTTTAAATTTGGCTTATCAGGATACTGAGTCTTTTCGTATTCTTCAGGATCAGACCGCTTATGTTGTAGCGCCATCATTCTCTTTTATCCCGAATGAAAAAACCAGTGTCAATTTTGATTTCGTGTATCAATATACCGATGGAAGATTGGATCGTGGACAGCCTATTTTTGGTGCAACTCAAGGAACAAATCTTTATTCTGTACCAATTTCCTTTGCTATTGGAAAGAAAAATGACTATCAAAAAGAACTAAGTATTTTCACAACAGTTTCTTTGCAACATAAGTTCACTGAACATATTTCATTCAATGCTTCTTATTTGAGATCGATGTATGATGAAGATCTTTTGGAACATCGTACGTCTAATAATTTTGCTGTGGATGTTGCAGGTAATGAAATTCCTACATTGATGGGAATGCAGACCATTAAAAGACTTCGTAAGAATTACATAGATAATTTTACAAGTTATTTGACCTTTGATTATAAAACAGGAGAATTCAACCATAAAACTTTGGTTGGTTATGATCATATTCAGGAGATATTTCCTAAAGGTAATTCCACTTATAATGCTTCAGGTTTTCTGTCTGCTGATGGTAAAAGTGTTATTTCAAAATACGATCCCAAACATCCTGAAAAATATATGATCAAGGACAATATGCCTGTTCCTAACGTACCTTATTTTAATTTAGCAAATCCGGATTATTCTATTTCAGAGATATCCAATTATATTAATGTTAGTAAAGAAGAAATGCCATCAAAATATTTTCTAAATGGTATCTATGTACAGCATCAGATCTCGTGGAGAAGATGGAAAGCTTTGATTGGATTGAGACAAGAATATTACACAGATGTTCAAGGTTACACTACCAATTCGGAAAAGAATATTCAGCAAAAGGCATTCACGCCTAGATTAGGAATTGTTTACGAACCTACAGATAATATAAGCGTTTATGGAACTTACAATCAGGGATATCAGCCACAAAGTGCCGGAACAATAGGTAGTCCTGAAACTTTCGGTGGACCTTTTGACCCTTTGAAAAGTAAAATGGTAGAATTTGGGGCTAAGTTTGAGTTATTCCAAAAAATGCTTTCTCTTACAACAGCTGCTTATTATATTGAACAAAATAATATTCTTATCAATGCTTTGGATACTACTAATCCAGACTTGTTAAGACAAGTTGGACAACAGCAGGCAAAAGGTGTAGAACTGGATATCAATGGACGTATCCTTCCGAATCTAAGTTTAACGGCTGCTTTCTCTTATAACATTGCTAAAATAACGGAAAGTGATATCCCTGCAGAAGTGGGAAGTATTATGCCTAATGCTCCAAAAAGCCAAGGGAATATCTGGGCAAGATATAGTTTTAAACACGGTAGTTTTCTAGATGGGATAGGCTTTGCTGCTGGTGCTAATTATGCAACCAAAAGACTTACCAACGAATCTATTTTGGAATTACCTGCTTATGTAGTTGCTAATGCTGCAGTATTCTATCAGATTGATCATTTCCGTATGGCAATTAATGTCAACAATGTTTTTGATAAAATCTACTGGGTTGGTGGATTTAATTATGCTCGATTATTTCCAGGAGCTCCACGTAACTTTATGCTATCTGTAGGTTACACGTTTTAAAAGATAATCATGAAAAAAAAGAATAAACCTTCTTTCTTCAAAAAGCTGGTTTCTACGGTTCATTTGTGGGTTGGTTTGGTTGTAGGTCTTGTTTTTGTTCTTGTTGCAGCAAGTGGTGCGGTCTTGTCTTTTGAAGACGAGCTTGAACCTGTCATTTATCCTGAGTTCTATTTTGCAAAAGATGGAAGTAATACTAATGCATTATTACCAATCAAAAACTTACTGGAGTCAGCCAAACAACATTCTGAAGATAAAAAAATCGCACGAATAGTTCTTACCAAAGATTTGGGGAAAGGAGGGAATGTTCTTTTTGTTACAGCAGGTTCTCGTCTGGAGAGAAGTTTTATTGGCGTTAATCCTTATAATGGAAAAGTCCAAAACGTTATAAAGCCTGGCCGCAATCTGTTTACTTGGATGGAAGAGTTTCATAGAAAACTCATCATGGGAAAAATAGGTAAAACCATAACAGGCATCTGTTGCATTGCTTATATCTTGATTATTTTAACGGGAATCATCTTATGGTGGCCAAAAAATAAAAATATACTGAAGCAAAGGACTAAAATAAAATGGGACGCCAGTGCAAAACGCTTGAATTGGGATTTTCACGCAGTAGGAGGTATCTACTCAGCGCCTTTATTAATGCTAATGTGTCTTACAGGAATCACTTGGAGTTATCCTATATTTAAATCCGATGATGATATTAAGTTCAATACAAATAGCCACAAAATAAGTGCTCAAACTTATGAGATGCTTTCTCAGGAATATTACCTGAAAGCAAGGAATGAGAATGTAACAATTGGTCTTCCGGATAAGAAAAAAGATTATGTCAATGTTTCTATAGGTAAAGATGATTTCTATTATCATCCGGAAACAAGTGCTTTACTTAGAGACGCTTCTTATGAAAAAATTAGTATTAATTCACAGATCAAATCTTGGATGAAACCTTTGCACACAGGGAGTGCTTTTGGCTTTATCGGAAAGTTAATTTATTTTCTTGTTACTCTTATAGGAGTTTCGTTGCCTATAACTGGTTTTACTATTTGGTTTGGAAAAAAGAAAAAGAAGAAACCGAATACTTATAAGAAAGCTATTGCTTAATTAAATGATGATTAGAATTAATTAGTCTCTGCTGGTTTTACATTACCAGTTTCTTTCAAGAAAAATGAAATAATAACAGTTCCAAAAATCCCAATAACGAAAAATAGTAAAGAGTGCTGAAGCAGGGAATTATCATTTAAACCAATTGTAAGTTTAGAACCAAATAATTTTGAAAACAAAGGTGCTAAAAGTGTGGTTACTCCAAAAGTTAAAAAATTAATGGCACCAGCTGCACTTCCTTTTACTTTGTCAGGATTTACTTCTTTGATGATAGAATAAGGAATCATTGCTGCACCAGAACCAATTCCTAAAAATAAAAACGAGATATTTTCTGAAACCAAATCTGGTAAATAAGATAATTGTAAGAGACTAGTAGCCATCAAAATTGCACCTCCAACTATTACAGGAATTCTTCGTTTTATCTTGTCGGCAATCCAACCTAGAAGTGGACATCCAATTGCCCATCCAATAGGAACTAAAGCACAAGCTACAGTGGCACTTTCCAGAGATATATTTCTTGTCTTCTGTAAAAAATTAACACCCCAAATCATTGCGAAAATCGTTGTTGGAGCAAACAAAAAACCCGAAATCAATCCGCATAAATAACTCTGCGGATTACTAAAGATGATTTTATAGTTATCAAAAATATTCTTTTGTTTTTCTGAATTTGTATTAGTGTCTGTTTTAGGGATAAATACAAATGCTAGTAAAGCTAGAATCAAAGAAATCACACCAAAAATTATCCAAATACTATTTACAGAATTTCCACCAGATAAATAACTGTTGCTTAATTTCTGTCCTGCAGACCCACCTAACATCCCCAAAGTTTGTGTGACTCCGATAGCTGTAGCAAGATTTTTTCCCGAGAAAGCTTTAACCGCAATATAAACTGCAGCAGGAAAAGCCATAGCAGAACCCATGCCTTGCATCAGTCTACCAGCATATCCAATATCATAATAAGAACCTCCGAAAAGTAAACAGCCTATAGCTAAAACCAATATTCCGAAAAAAACTGGTTTTTTGGCTCCGTACCTGTCGAGGAATAATCCGGCAGCAAGACTGGTGATGGAGTAAGTGATGTAATAAGCGCTTATTAAAGAGCTTATTTCCGTAGAGCTGGTGTCGTAATTTGTTTGAAGATTACCAATCATCACGCTAGGTGATGAGCGAATAGCATATTCTAAAGAGTAAAATAGTAGTGCTAAAATCCAAGAAATAAAAAATGGATTTTTGAGAAAAGAAGTTTCGTTTTTCATAAGAAATATTCGAGAAGTAAAATGTAGGATTTTTACTTGATTTAAAGAGATTCATAAACCTCTTTTGATTAATTGTTATGTAAAAATAGGGTATTAAAATCTATATTTCGATGGATTTTCAAAAAATTAAAACAAAAAGACTAATTTTGCAACAAATTTTAGACGAAATACATTAATTAAAAAGTGCTCAATACGGAGCGCAACACAAACAATTTATGAGTGCACCTCAAGCAATTACAGAGCTGATTACTCTTGCAGACGGCAGAGAAATCACAATCGAAACAGGGAAATTGGCAAAACAAGCTGACGGATCTGTAGTAGTAAAAATGGGCGGAACTATGCTTTTAGCAACAGTTGTAGCCAACAAAGAAGCCAATCCTGGTGTAGATTTTCTACCTTTAACAGTTGATTACAGAGAAAAATTCTATGCAGGTGGTAAAATCCCTGGAAACTTTTTCAGAAGAGAAGCTCGTCCTTCAGATCAGGAAATCCTTACAATGCGTTTGGTAGACAGAGTTTTGAGACCTTTGTTCCCTGAAGATTTCCACGCGGAAGTTCAGGTAATGATTTCATTAATTTCTTATGACGGACAGTCGATTCCTGATGATTTAGCAGGTTTGGCGGCGTCTTCAGCGATCGCAATTACTGATATTCCTTTCAACGGACCAATGTCTGAAGTAAGAGTGGTAAGAATCGATGGTCAACTTTCTATCAATCCAAAATTCGAAGATCTTGCAAAATCTGACCTTGATATTATGGTTGGAGCAACAAAAGATTCTATCGTAATGGTGGAAGGTGAGATGAAAGAAATTACAGAAGCAGAAATGCTTGAAGCGATTACTTTTGCTCACGAAGAAATCAAAAAACAAGTAGAAGCTCAGGAAAGACTAGCTCAAAAAGTTGGTAAATCTTTCCCTAAAAGAGAATACAACCACGAAAATCACGATGAAGCCATCCGTGAGAAAGTGTGGAAAGAAACTTACGATAAAGTTTACGAAGTAGCAAAAACGCCTTCAAGCAAAGAAGAAAGAGGTGAAAAATTCAAAGCAGTACGTGATGAATTCTTAGCTCAATATGTTGAAAATGCTGAAGAATTGGAAAGAGTAACACCTTTCGTAAAAGTATATTACCACGATGTGGAAAAAGAAGCGATGCGTCAGATGATTTTGAATGATAAAATCCGTCTTGATGGTCGTGATCCTGAAACAATTCGCCCGATTTGGAGCGAAATCGATTATTTACCGGGAGCGCACGGTTCTGCAATCTTTACAAGAGGGGAGACTCAGTCTTTAACGGCTGTAACACTTGGTTCTGTGAAAGATGCAAATATGGTGGACAGCGTAATGGTAAATTATGACGAAAGATTCTTCCTTCATTATAACTTCCCTCCATTCTCAACGGGTGAAGCTCGTCCTTTAAGAGGAACTTCTAGAAGAGAAGTTGGTCACGGAAACTTAGCTCAAAGAGCTTTGGCAAATATGATTCCTGAAGAAAATCCTTATACCATCCGTGTAGTTTCTGATATCCTTGAATCTAATGGATCATCTTCTATGGCGACTGTTTGTGCAGGAACTTTAGCATTGATGGATGCAGGTGTTCAAATCAAGAAGCCGGTTTCTGGTATTGCAATGGGATTGGTAACTGATGTTAAAACGGGGAAATTCACTGTGCTTTCTGATATCTTAGGAGATGAAGATCACTTAGGGGATATGGACTTTAAAGTAACTGGAACTGAAGACGGAATCACAGCTTGCCAGATGGATATCAAAATCCAGGGTCTTTCTATGGATATTATGGAGAAAGCGCTTCTACAAGCTAGGGACGGAAGACTTCATATTTTAAATAAAATCACTGAAACTATTGCTGAGCCAAGAGAAGATGTGAAACCTCACGCTCCGAAAATGGTGATGATGGAAATCTCTAAAGATTTCATTGGAGCTGTCATCGGGCCTGGTGGAAAAATCATTCAGCAGATGCAGAAAGATACCGATACGGTTATCGCTATCGAAGAAGTTGGAGAAATCGGAAGAATCGAAATTTCCGGTATCAGCAGAGAGAAAATCAATGAAGCGGTTGCGAAAATCAACGAGATTACTTTTGTACCTGTTGTAGGTGAAGTTTATCAAGGCAAAGTAGTGAAAGTAATGGATTTCGGAGCTTTCGTAGCGATTGCTAAAGGTACTGAAGGCTTACTTCACATCTCAGAAATCGAGTGGGCAAGACTTGATAAAGTGCCTTACAAAGAAGGGGACGAAGTTGAGGTGAAATTTATGGGTTATGATGACCGTAAGAAAATGAAGCTTTCTAGAAAAGTTTTGTTGCCAAGACCACCAAGACCAGAAAAGAAAGAAGGTGAACAGAGAGGTCCAAGACCGGAAGGTAACAAACCTGAAAATAAAAATCCTTCATCTGAAGCTTAAGATTTTAATCTTAATTATATTAAATCCCTCGAATATTCGGGGGATTTTTTTGTTGGAATAGTCTTCTTTAAATTTTGCAACCAGCTCAGGTGACCCATTTTTTTCGACATCGTGAAAATGTTGTCTTGGAAGAGGTTCTAATCCGCAGAATGCGTTCATTCTGTGAAATGGGAAAAATACACCATCATCAACACTTTTGCCTTGGAAAAATTCTTCGGGAATAGTAAACGCCGTATCCGGTGCATTCCAAGTGCTGGTGATGAGATATTCTCTTCCATGCATCAATCCTCCGGTTCCATAGTTGTGGGATGGGTTGTCTGTTTTTCTTCCGTCACTGTAATACATACCTTTTCGATGCCCAGTCGTAAAGACTTTATCAATATATTCTTTAAGAGAAAAAGGAATATACATCCACCATATCGGAATGGATGTACTAATTTAGTGTCCAGTTAAAGTTAAGCATAAACCTTAATTTTAACTTATAAAACAAGAGCGAAAAATCTACGACCCTGCTTTTAAAATCAAAGCTGTTCAGCTAAGCAAAGAACGAACTAATGTGTCAGAACTCGCAAGGGAGCTGGAAAAGATTCATGAGTTGGAAAAAACCTGAAAGATGCAGAACTGGAATGCGATATATTAAAAAAAGCAATCGGCATCTTTTGTTCATTATTTTTAATTTATTTTAAAGGAATTCACGAATCTTCGATTTCCAAGAGCGGTCGATGAAATATAAATTCATAAAAAATAATGAATCTATTTTCCCTATTGAAAAGATGTGCCAGTTTTTAAAACTGAGCTCCAGCTGTTATTATAAGTAGAAAAGCAGACCGATTAGCAAGAAATTGCTTTTGAAAGAAAAAGTAAAACAGCAAATCACATCAATATATTTTTCATCAAAACAGCGTTACGGAAGCCCAAGGATTACTTTTGAATTGAATTCTTTAGGCTATGAGATCTCCAGAATAACCATTGCAAAATATATGAAAAAATTTGGTTTGAGAAGTAAATAAAGCAAGACATTTAAAGTGACTACAAACTCTAAACACAATTATTTGGTGGTAGAAAAAGTGTTGGACAGAAATTTTATAACCGAAAAACCTGCTTAAGTTTGAGTTTCAGACATCACTTATATTCAGACCAAAGAAGGATTTTTATACTTAACAACAGTGATTGATTTATATGATCGAAAAATTATTGGATGGAGTTTAAGCAACGGAATGAGCACCGAAGAGACCAGTCTTGCTGCCTGGAAAATGGCTGTCAAGAACAGAAAAATAGGGGAAAGTCTAATTTTTCATAGCGACAGAGGCGTTCAATATGCAAGCCGGAAATTTGCAAATACTTTGGAATTTTATGGCGTTACAAGAAGTATGAGTCGCAGAGGAAATTGTTGGGATAATGCTGTGGCGGAGAGCTTTTTCAAATCTTTGAAAACAGAACTCATTTATGGAAACAAGTTCATCAAAAAAGAAAAGATGGAGTTGGAAATTGAATACATTGAAATCTGGTATAACAAAAAAAGACGCCATAGTACCTTGAATTATCAAACTATTGAAGAGTTTAACAATCAAAAAAAAATTATAAAAATGTAGCTTAACTTATACTGGAAATTTTGTTTGCATATCCAATTTTTCATTATACCTATAAATTATAGTTAGAAATTTGAAATTAATAAATATTGAGATTATTTTTGGATGTTTTAGTTATCTGAAAATCTTTTTAATGATATTTCCGATTTCCATAAAATCATCGTGATTTCCTACCGAACGCTTCTCAGAATTGATCTTATCAAACTCAGAAAAAGGAAAAATTAGCAAATAATTTTTATCATTTAAATACCTGTTGAGCAACTCTGGAATCAATCGCATTTGTGGGATATAAGATCTCATTCCTCTTTTTGCCATAAATGCGATAAGCGCTTCATCATCTTTTAGCTGAATTGCTGTTTTTTCACCATCTTTCCAGGTATTCATAATGATAAACTCTGCCTCGATATTGGCTTTCTTAATAATTCTTTGCAGGATATCGATAATTTCTTCCGAGGCATAAAATGTAGTCGTAGCGCCTGAATTTCTCGCAATATTCCATACTCTCAATAAAGCGTGAAAGAAACCTGCTTCTTTATGCGCCTTTTCAGGAATCATTACAGCATATTTTTTTATGGTTGATAGAGGTTGTGCAGCGTGATAAACCAAAACATTCACATCATCACTTTGCAGATAGCCGTTGTATAAATTATAAGCGAAAGAAGGGGAAAAGCCTTTTTCATCTTCTAAACCGATAATCAAATCGGTAATATTTTGTTCTTTGATGACATTATTAACCCCATTAATGACATCATTGTCATATCTTTTTAAAGACTGAACTTTCACATCTGCTGCGGCGGCTGCATCTGTTGCGTTGTGTAAGAGCTTTTCCGCATTTTTTACCGAAGATTCATTTTTATCTTCATTAATGACATTTAAAGCAAATAAATTTTCAGTGTTGGAATGGGCTTTAATTAAAATCCCGAGGTTGACCATTCTTTCAACAGTTCCCTCGTGATTTAAAGCTAAAAGAATATTTTCCTGTTCGTGGCTGTTTCCTGAAACGGTCTCTTCATTATCCTGTTCTGCAATTTTCTGTGCACTCGACATGGAAATAAATGATGAAATCGTACATGAAACAAGTATTAATAAAATACTACCGTTCAAAACGTGTTCATTTAATAATCTGATGGGTTCTCCGGTTTCAGTTTCGGAAAGGATAATGTTGTAACCCACCATTACAGAAGCTAAAGTTGCTGCTGCCGAAGCGGAACTCAAGCCAAAAATAAGTTTTCCTTCATCTTTAGTCAGTCTGAATGTTTTTTGTGTAGCTACTGCTGAAAGATATTTTCCCCCAATGGATGCAACGAGCATAATTCCTGCAACTTCCAGAGTTTCCCAGCTTTTAAAAAATACTTTAAAATCAATCAACATTCCAACGCTAATCAGAAAAAACGGAATGAAAATGGCGTTTCCAACAAATTCCACTCGGTTCATTAATGAAGAGGTATGCGGAATCAATCTGTTTAGAGCTAGCCCGGCAAAGAAAGCTCCGATTATGGCTTCAACACCTGCAAATTCTGCTAAAAGTGCTGCCAGATAAATCATCACTAATACAAAAATATACTGCGAAATTTTATCATCCACTTTTTTGAAAAACCATCTTCCAATTATCGGGAATATGAATAAAACAACCAGTGCAAAAACGATAAATGAAATAGAAAGTTTTAACCAGAATTCTGTTCCGACATCACCTTGAGACATTCCTACAATAATAGCAAGAACCAATAATGCTAAAACATCCGTAATCATCGTTCCTCCAACCGTAATGTTGACTGCTGGATTTTTAGCAATACCTAATTTACTAACTAGAGGATAAGCTATTAAGGTATGTGAGGAAAATAAACTTGCAAAAAGTATCGAAGTCAATACCGAAAAGCCAAGAACATAAATTCCACCGAGATAACCTAAAACAAAAGGAGCAATGAAAGTATATAGCCCAAAAGTTAGACTTTTCCATTTGTTTTTCTTGAAATCTCCCATGTCAATTTCCAGACCTGCAAGAAACATAATGTAGAGCAATCCTGTTGTTCCTGTAACGACAATGCTGCTGTCTCTGGCTAAAACATTGAATCCGTTTGGGCCAATCACTGCTCCGGCAATAATTAATCCCAACAAATGCGGAACTTTGATTTTATTGAGTAAAAGTGGTGCTGCCAAAATAATGATGAGCACCAAAAGAAACTTCAGTACCGGGTCTTCAATCGGAAGACTGAGGTTGTGTATGCTTAGTAAAGTCATTTGTGTTATTTTTTAGAACGTACCAATTCTACGGAGAACTTTGCCATACAGTTATCAACGGCAATGGTTCTTACTCCTTTCATCTTTGTTTCTGAAATATCATTCAGAAGAACATTCATGTCCACTTGTTTTTTTGCGGTGGAATCTGTTTTAAAATTCAGCTTGATTTCATTATTCTCAAATTTTCCTGAGTATAACCGTACCAAATTATTATTGTTAATGATTTTGCTGAAAAGCTGTAGAGAATCGCTGGCAAATTCCCAAGTATCTGTCCGTTGGTCGCCTACAACATAATCGCTGCAGTTAGATTCTGTACAGATTACTTTTCCTGTCCAAGAACCTGCAATTTCATCTGGCCATTTTATAATTTTAATGGAGTCTGAATGTTGTTTGCTAAAAATACTGTCTCTCATTTTAAGCAAAGATTGGTATTCTGCTTCTTTCTGTGCGAATATTTTTTCTTTATCCAATAGCTGTTGTTCTCGCAAGGCTAGGTCATTTGCTTTGTCTTTGTTATCGCAATTTATAAGAAATAATAAGAGGAAAATTAAAAGTATTGGATTTTTCATAGAGCTAAGTTGTAGCCTAAATATAAGAAAAATTTAAACCAAAATCCAAGCTTTCGCAGTGAGAATAATTTAAGTTAGAAGACGGATTAATAAAAAATGAGTAAGAAAACATGATATTTGAATATACCAACAAATATCTTGCTTCCAAAAATTAGGTAACGATGTGCTTTAATATACCAAGAAAGTCCTAATGATTTGCAAGAATTATTATTTACTGAAAATTATTATTTTTTTGTATTTTGAACTTAAATTTAATAAAACAAAAAAGATATTAATCTAACCAAAAGCAAAAAAACCAATTTGGATTAAATTGGAACTATTTTGGCGTTTGTGAACTCGACAGAACTCTATCAAAACCATTTATTAGCAGATATAGATAATATTTTGAAGGTGCTAAATGACATTTACCAACTTCACTGTAGTTGCCACTTCCAAAGCCTGTGTACCGTATTTGCTGGCTGTTCCCAATACTGAACTGGTATCGTGAATAGCAATAGCACTCCATAAACGAAACTGGGTCTGAGACAAATTCAATGCGTGACCGATTATTGGGAAAATGAATAATGCAATTGAATTAAGGATGAAAACCATACCCAACGCTACAGAAATCTGCTTTTCTTCGGCTTTGATAACCTGTGAATTGGCTGCAATGGCACTGCCTCCACAGATAGCTGTTCCTGCAGAAATCAGATAGGAACTCTTTTTGTCAATTTTGAGGAATTTTCCCATCAAATATCCGATCACCAAAGTTCCTATGATGGAAACTATGGTAAAAACAATTCCTTCCTTGCCTGCTTTCATTGCGCTGGTTACATTCTTCCAAAGCCTAATCCTACGACTGAGACCTGCAAAAGAATATGCGTTGCCTTGTGGTTAAGATGGAGATAAGGATGGCCGATGAACTGTGAAACAATCAGCCCAAAAAGCAATGCAATAAGGGGCGATACAAAAGGAGAAAGACATAACACAACGAGTATGAAAAAAATAACTTCTCTGACTATTATACTTTTTTCTAAGAATCTTCGTAAAGACTTTTTTTCTGTATTATTTTGATGATCTTACATAATATGATTCTTTAATTTTATAGTACAAAATCCATCAAATCATCAGTAGAAAAGAAATCAAAATAAATAATCTTCCATTACTTAAAGTTATAGTTAAGTGCAAATCTTATAAATAGATCGGAAAGATTTTCGCTGTCGCCTTGTATTTGAATGAAATTGAATTCCCTCTCGATAGTAAGCCCTTTCACATCAATAACTGCACATTCGTTATTTTTAAGTTCTTTAAAAAATAGTATATATGGAAAGAAAAGCCAAGGCTTCAGAATTGAGTAAATATATTTTGATGCTTTCCGAACTATCCAACTGCATTTCTAAATTGAGATCACTTATTTTTATACCTGACTGCTTGAGGACGCGTTCAATGACTTCAAGTGTTCCAGAACCCGGCTCGCGTAAAAGAAAAATATACTTTATTAGATCATCTACTTTTACAGATGATTTTTTTGATAGAGGATGTCCTGATTTTCCAACCAGTACCAATTCATCTTTAACGAAAGGAGTATATTTAAATATTGTATTTCTTGATTTTCCTTCAATAATTCCAAGGTCGATATTTTTATTTTGAAAAGCTTGCTCAATCTGTTCTGTTTCCCGTAACCAACTGTACTTTTATATTGTCAAACTTGTGATGAAAAGCCGCCAACATAGGTGGCAACAGATATTGTGCAGCCTTTGTACTTGCACCAATAATCAGCGTTCCTGATTTGTTTTGAGTAAAAGCATTCAGTTCAAATTCCAATTTTTGGTAGATTAAAAATACCTATTCCGCATACTGAAGTAAAGATTCGCCGGGTGGCATTAGTTTTATTTTTGTTCCGTTTCTGTCAAAAAGTTTAACCTTGAAATGGTGTTCAATCTCTTTGATATGCTTAGTAACGGCAGGCTGCGTGATGTACAATTCTTTCGCAGCTTTGGTAAAATTGAGCCTTTTTGGCTACGGTAAAAAATACTTTCAATCTGAAATCGAACATCTGCTATTTATTTTCTTTTAAATGTAAAAATAAAAAATTCTGAATCGTATCAAAAGGAATAGAATGGTCAATATATTGAAAACTAATTTGCTTAAAAAAGTATCGTTCAGTGATTTGTTTGTATATTGTTTTATTTCCGGTCCACTAGATTTGATTGGATCTTTATCTGATAAAGTTCCCAGAATTTCAAAGATATTAAGCCTTTCAAAGTTCTGAAAGGCTTAGATTTTAATCATCTTAATAAACAATCGAAATTCCCGCTCCCCAACCCATATCGCTGTCGTAATGAGCTCGGATGCCGATGTTTTTATTAATGATGTATTTGAGTTCGCCCATATATTCTTTATCGGTATTCACCATAAATCCTCCTCTCAATCTTTTAGAAATCGGAATATCTTCACGCATCAAGGCTAATCTTATAATACCATCGTGATAAACTTCCGCTTGAAAATTGACCAACATCGGCAAAGTGTACATTATCCCTAAACTAAAGGCTCTTCGGATATCTTTTTCGTTGGTCTGCCCAAACAGGTTTTTCTCCTGCTGATCCATTCCCATTTTGCGGTATCGCCAATCAAATCCAATAAAAGGCATCAGCCACTGCATTTTTCCGATGTATCTACCGAGGTGAGTTTCCACTTCATAACCGTGCATACTGTTGTAGCCCAATCGCCATTCTGTACCTACGCTCCATCGGGTATTTTGTAACATTGCCTGTCCGTCGTTTCCATTGGTTGCAAAATCATTTTCTGCCATAAAATGAGGCATATTGCTTTCTCTTTGCAACATATTGTAGGCTTGTTTTTTGTCCGGCAAATTAGGATTGTGATAATTACCGACAGCAAAAACACGGTTCATCCCCGACATCATATGATAAAGGATGTGACAGTGGAAAAACCAATCTCCTTCTTCATTTGCGAGGAATTCAATGGTATCGGTTTCCATTGGCATAATATCCAAAACGTTTTTTAGTGGCGATTTTTCTCCTTTTCCATTAATTACCCTGAAGTCAAATCCGTGAAGGTGCATCGGATGACGCATCATCGAATTGTTATAAATGGTAATGCGTAAAATTTCACCTTTTTTTACAGGAATTTTATCTGTTTCGGAAAGGATTTTATTATCCATACTCCAAACATATCGGTTCATATTTCCGGTAAGGGTAAATTTCAATTCTTTTACAGGCGCATCTTTAGGCAATGTCGTATTGTATGGTGACTGCAACATTGAATAATTAAGCGTTGTAATGTCTCCCAAAGCATTGGCGTTGTATCGATTTGGGTCGTCGTCCATCTTCATTCCGGATTTCATATCCATAGTATGTTGGCTGTGGTCTCCTTTCTTTCCAGCTTGTCCGGTAATTTCCGGATACATTACAACGTTCATATCCATTTTGTTCAGACTCATTTTCATTCCCATATCATCTAGGTCGCCGTTCATTTTCATCATACCGTTCATCATTTTCATTCCTTCAAAATATTTGAGGCGGGGAAGTGGGGAGATCAACTGTTTGATACCGTTACCCACAAAATAACTTGCAGACTGCGTTCTATCTTCGGTTGTTGCCAAAAATTCATAAGCCACACCATCAGAAGGAATCGTAACGATCACATCATAGGTTTCAGAAACCCCAATAATTAATCGGTCAACATCTACAGGTTCTACATCGTTTCCGTCGTTGGCGACTACCGTAATTTTTCCACCTGCATAACGCAACCAGAAATACGAAGAAGCTCCACCGTTGGATATTCTTAACCTGACTTTATCGCCTGCTTTCAATGATTTGCCATCGATGGTTTTCAAATCTGTGGCATTGCTGCCATTCATTAATACTTTGTCATAATAAACGTCACTGACATCCATTGCCAACATCCGTTTCCATTCGTTTTTGAGCTTGGTTTTAAAATATCCTTCCCGAATGGCTTCTGCATAAGATTGTGTTGCATTTTTCTTAATCGCAGCCCAATCATTGGCATTATGCAGCATTCTGTCAACATTTTTTGGATTAAGGTTGGTCCATTCGCTTAAAACAATATGAACTTCCGGTAAATCATCAATGCCTTTTCTAAATGTTTTATCGTCCTTTCTTTTCTTCATTACAAAACTGCCGTACATCCCAATCTGCTCCTGCAATCCCGAATGGGAATGATACCAGTGTGTTCCGCTTTGTATGATTGGAAAACGATACGTGTAAGTTGCGCCTGGCGCAATCGGTTTTTGGGTAAGCCAGGGAACGCCGTCTTCTTTGTTGGGCAGAAATACGCCGTGCCAATGAAGAGAAGTACTTTCTTTCAATTGATTATGAACAACAATTTCTGCGATGTCGCCTTCAGTAAACGTAAGTGTAGGCATCGGAATTTGTCCGTTCACGGCAATGGCTCTTTTTTCTTTACCTGCATAATTAACTAAGGTGTCTTTTACAAACAGCTCATAACGTATGACTTTCTGTGCGAAAAGTGATTGTGAAAATAGCAGGAAGAAAATAGCCTGAAATAATAGTAAAATATTATTTTTGAGTTTAATCATATTTCTGTTATTTTAAAGTTTCAACCGTACTTCCACAAGTCAACATCTGTGAGCCGTAATAAGGGTTTTTAACAGCTTCCTCTTTGCTTAACCAATTGGCGCCTTTACCATTGTTAAACATTGGACAATGTTGATAGTACACTGGAGTATCCAGTTTTGTAACTTTCATTAATTTATACATATTCCCAGAAAGCGATGTAAAATGGTCTCTCTGCTGTGAAACATCTTTTGTGTCTGAGATGTGTTCTGCATCAAAAACAAGGTCTTTCATTACTTTCATCCAAACGGTATGTTCTTCGGTTGAAAGTTTGCTCATATCAACGTTTTGTATCGCTTTTGTCAATGCTAAAGCTTTAGCAGACGCATTGCTTCCGTCAGATTTTATCAAAGCATCTTTCAGAGAAAAGTAGTTTTCAAATACTGATTTTAATTGTGATTGATTTTCTTGCGTTGAATTTCCCATCATCATTTCATTATGGTTATGATTACCGTGTTCAGATTTCATATCCATTCCAGAATCTTTTACCACTGCAATTGGTTTTAGTTCGCGTTTGTATAGGCAACATTCCGGAAGTTTGGCATAAACATCGTCAGGAGCTAAAAATTTTTCACTGTCATAACCGGCTAAGGCAATACGTTTCAAAATTTCATCCTGATTGGTTTTCTTTTCGTCATAAATGATGGTTGCCATTTTAGTGTCTTTATTCCAATCTACTTGGGCTATATTTTTTAGATTTCCCGCTTTTTCAATATTCGATTTGCACATTCCACAGTTGCCGTAGATTTTAATGGTTTCCGTTTTTGCGTTTTTAATTTGAGCGAATATGTTGATTGATGATAGCAATACGGTGATAACCATCAATATTTTTGATATTGATTTCATAAGAATTGTATGTTGAGAAACAGATTTTTGAGCATCCATTTCTGATTAATTTTAAAATTGATTGTATGTACTTAAATCAAAATGAAGTTCGGTTTTTACAAGACGTAATTATGGCTGTTAGCCAATATTTTTAACCTATTTTTGGAGGTTGCCAGATAGAGTAGTGACCTAAAGAATAATAGGATTGTGTGAATTCAAACTGATGTTTCTCAATGACATCAAAAGAAGTATTTATTTTCAACTCAGTTGGTAGGAAAAGGCTAAATGATGAGTTGCCACATCTACAAGAGCTGTCTTTGCATTTGCCATTACAATCATTTTCATTGTGATGATTTTCGCAAGATTTGGTTTTGCAACAGTCTTTTTTTTCTGCTTTTTCGTGATGATTTTTAGAAACTTTCTGATGTTCCGTTTTAATTGAAATTTTTGAACAGGCGTAACTTAAGTTGGGAGTCAAGAAAAATCCCAAGAATAGAAATAGAATAAAAGTGATATGTCTGCTCCAATTTTTCACTTTGACAAATTTATGAATTTATTTTTTTGTGATTATTAAATACAAACTGTAAAATTTATACAAAGTTAAAATTGAATTTGGAAGAATTTCTGAATTTTGTAACTCTGTGTTGAATTGTTGAGAAAACTATCATGTATTAGAAATTAATTTCGCAAGCTAAAATTAAATGGAAAAATCAATTTTAGAATCTGAATTTAATTCGTCATCAGAACTGATGGAAAAGCTTTACGAAAGAGGAGTTACAAAAAGCTATAATGAGGATGATATTATTTTGGAAGAAAACTCTTCAATACGCTCTATTCCGATTGTAATGAAGGGGATGATGAAAGTGATGCGGACGGAAGAAGATGGGAGAGAGATTCTTCTATACTACATATAAGCTGGCGAAAGTTGCATTATGTCTTTTCTTGGCGGAATGCATAACGAAAAAAGCATTATAAAGGCAGAGTTGGAAGAAGATACCGAAATTCTTTTCCAAATTGCTTTGATGAAAACGGAGATTTAGGTGTTACCGAAACACAAAATAATTCAGTTAAAGTTTATTTGAAATATGGAGAATCTTTAATTATAAAAGCTTCAGAAACTCCAGATAATTCAATTTCAAAATGGAACTATATTGAGAAAATCGAAGCTCTGATTGTTTTAAACCAACCTTGGCAGCTTGCTTTCAAAGAAGGCGAGCCCGAAATTCCGAAATCAAAAACTTTAGAGAAACTTCAACCGTGGACGAATTTCACGGAAGATGCTTCAACGCAGAGTTTTTCGGGAACAGGAGTTTACACGACTTCATTTAAATTAAAGAAAAAAGCAGACGATTTTGTACTGAAATTCGACAAATTGTATGAAAGTGCAAAAGTCATCATCAACGGGCAAGATGCAGGAATTGTGTGGAGCCTTCCATATGAAATCAACGATGGAAAATATTTGAAAAAATACCATTAAGATTGAAGTTTCCAACCTGATGGCCAACCGAATCCGTTATATGGATCAAAATAAAATTCAATGGCGAAATTACCACGAAATTAATTTTGTAAACATCGATTACAAACCGTTCGACGCTACCAACTGGAACGTACAAATTTCAGGTTTGGATGGCGAAATCCAATTAATTCCTGTATATTTCTCAAAATAATTTAAAAACACCCTGCAAATGAAACAATCTTTGTGTTCTTAGCTGAGTTTACGCCTTTGTGAACTTAAAAACAGTTAGTAATTAAAAAAACTTTGCGGACTTTGCGTTAAAAAATTATAGAGAAACAGGTCAAAATAAATAGTATAACTCGTAGTGCATTATTAAATTAATTCAATTTTAAGTCTATTCATTTTT